>NZ_JBIVMG010000003.1:0-825000 GCF_044752965.1 Streptomyces sp. NPDC088553
AGACTTCCTCCACACCTACAACCACCACCGCTGCCACACCGCACTCGACGGACACCCGCCCATCAGCCGCGTCAACAACGCTGCGGGTCAATACACCTAGGGCCTGTCCGGCGGATCATGGCCGGGGCCCCGCCCCTCGGTGGCGAATTCGGCCCAGAGGGTCTTGCCCTCGCCGATGTACCTGACACCCCAGCTGTCGGCCAGGGAGCCACAGATCTGGAGGCCCCGCCCGCCTTCGTCCACGGCCTTGGCATGGCGTAGATGAGGAGCGGTCGGGGCGCTGTCGTTCACCTCGCAGATCAGCGTGCGCTCGCCCCTGATCAGCCGCAGGGTGATCGGTGCCGCTCCGTAGCGGATGGCGTTCGTCACGAGCTCACTGACGACGATCGACACCGCGAAGGTGTCGACGGCCACGCCCCACCGGCTGAGGTACTCGTCGACGTGCCGACGGGCGGGGCCGACGGACGAGGGGTCGGGAAGGACGGGCCACTCGTCCAGCTCGCTCTCGGGCAGGCGGAGCGTCCTCGCGACGAGCAGCACGCGGTCCCGCGCGAGCAGCGGCTCCACGGCGTCAGCCGTCTCCTCCGGTCCCTGCCCCGGGTGGCCCAGCGCGGCCACCAGCCGCTCCGTCGTCGGCCCCTGCCCGTCCGCCGTGGGCGCCGACGCGAGACACAGGATGCTCCCTTCCGGCAGCACCTGCGTGGTGCAGGCGAACGGGGGCCCTTCGGCCCCCAGCAGAGGAGTACGGCCCAGCGGGTCCATGTCCACCGAACCGTCGGGCCGGACGACGGCGAACAGGGATCCGCCGGCGGCCGCCGCGTCGATCCGTCCGCTGACCGGATCGTGCACCACATACGTACAGCTCGCCGTGGTCTCCTCGGCCCCGGCCATCGGGCTCGCCTCCTGGGTGAGCCGCAGCGTGGTGGCGTGGAGCCGCGCGAGGAGTTCGTGCGGGTCGGGATCGAGCATGGCCAGGCTGTACACGGCGGTCCGCAGTCGGCTCATCGTCGCGACCGCGCTGAGGCCGGTCCGCTCGACCTGTCCGACGACCAGGCCCACCCGGGCGCCGGGCAACGAGATCACGTCGAGCCAGGACCCCGCTCCGCTGCCGCCCGGCCGGTGGCGCTGGGCCACCTCGACCGCCCGTCGGGTCGAGTCCTCCTGCCGCAGCGGCCTGTTCTGGAGCGCCGTCATGACGATGTGCTCGCGGGTGAAGCGGAGGGCGTTCTCCAAGCAGGTCGCGGTTCGTGCGGCGACGCCGCCGGCGAGGACGAGGTCGTCGTACGTGTAAGGCTCCGCCCCCGGCTCGCGCCGGAAGTCCACCACCCCCAGGAACTGCCCCCGTACGGTGAGGGGTGCCACGATCCGCGGCCCGTCGGGGCCCCCGGGCGGGGGCGGCGCCAAGGCCGGCGCCGTCGGGAGCTCCTCGCCGAACAGCCCGGGGAGCAGCAGGGCTCCCTGGTGCGGCAGTTCGGTGTCCTCGCCTCCGGTGGCGGCGCAGCGCAGCAGCGGGGCGGAGGCACGAGGCGGCAGGTCGAGGCTCCTTCCCCGCATGACGGCGTCGGTGAGTGCGACCAGGGCGGAGTCGGCGAACGCCGGAACGGTCGCGTCGACCAGCTCCGCGGCCGTCCGGCCCACGTCCAGGCTGGTGCCGATCCGTTCACGCACGGTGTGGAGCAGGTCGAGTCTCTTCCGTGCCCGCTCCCGCTCGGTGACGTCCGTCGCGGTCACCACCAGCCCCAGGGGCTCCCCGGTCCGGTCGTGGAGGCGGTAGGCGGAGGCCGAGAAGATGTGTTCCCGCAGGGGGTCGGCCGGTGGGTGGGAGCGTTTCAGCACGTCCAGCGCCGGTCTGCCGGTGCGCAGCACGTCCCCGAGGATGTCCTCGTCGATGGGGATGCCCACCCGGTCGTAGGTCTCGGCCGCCGGCCGCCCGACGACGTCCTCCTCGAAGGGGCCGCGCACGCCGAGCGCGTACGAGTTGGCCCGGACCAGGCGGAACTCCGGGTCGAGGACGTGCAGCCCGACGGAGGACTGCGTGAAGACGGCGTCCAGGACGGCCTCGTCGAGCGCCGCGAGGTCGCGGTCCGCCCGCCACACTCCCCAGGCGGGTCCCTCCGGACGGTCGGGGACACGTGCGAGAAGCCAGCGGCCGTCCTCCGGCACGGCTGCGAGGAACGCGGCGACGGTCCGTCCCAGCGCGTCCGCCGCCCGACGGTCGAGCAGCCGCTCGGCGGCCTCGCTCCAGCCCACCACCCGCCCGCGCCCGTCCAGGGTCAGCAGCGGCTCGTACTCCGACGACATCGGCGCCTACCCGTCCTCAGGGTCCACGTCCCGTACGTCCACCCTGCCATCCGCCCCGCGGCCCCGCACCGCCGCCGCCCCCACTCGGAACCACCGCGGCCGCACCTGCGCCGCTGGACGGAGCCCTCGGCCTGGAGTGGGGGTCCGCGCCCACGCCGACTCCCGATTCGACGGGCGCGTGCGTCGAGAGCACGGCGGCTGCAAGACCTCAACCATTCTTCAGGTCATGCGTGCCTCGGCTCCCCGCTGTCAGGAACGGGCCATCAAGGCGGCGAGACCCGCCCGTGTGGCGACGTCCGTCTTGCGGAACACCCGCGAGAGGTGGGTCTCGACGGTACGCGGACTGAGGTAGAGCCTGGTGGCGATCGCCTGGTTCGTGAGGCCTTCCGCCGCCAGGTCGGCGATCTCCCGTTCGCGTGCCGTCAAGGAGGCCAGCCAGGGCGGGACGGTGGAGGACGTACGGGGGGCAGGCGGCCTCGTCATCTCGGCCAGACCGACCAGCAGACCCGCGCCTCCGGCGGTGGCCAGCCGGTGCCCCTGCTTCCACATGGCCTCACCGCGCGCTCCGTACCCGGCAGCCGTCATCGCCGGGGCCGCGAGCAGCAGCGACCGCGCCTCCCAGAACACCGCACCGGACCGGGCGCACTCCGTCGCCGCCTCCGAGAGCAGCGTTGCCGCCCTGCCGGCGTCGCCGTGGTGCAGGGCGAGCTGTGCCGCGCTCCGCATCGCGGAGGCCCGTTGCACGCGCAGGCCGAGCCGCTCCGCTTCCCTTCCTGCTCGCTCGGACCACGCGGACGCGGTCGGGACGTCCCCGGTGAAGAGGGCCGCCGTGACGAGGAGTTCCATCAGGAGGGGGCGCATCGAGGGCTGCAGGCCACGGAGGTCGTCTCCCCCGGCCCGGAGGAGGGCGTCCCGGGCGCGGTGCGGATCGCCGCCGGTGAGCGCCGCGTAGCCGAGCATGCACCAGGCCATGGAGGCGCGCCAGTTGTCGCTCGGTCCCATGGCCGCGACGGCCTCCTCCGCAGCCGCCAGTGCCTCCGGATCGCCGGGGGCGGACGACGCGACACGTACCTGGGCCTTGTTGGCCAGGACGAAGGCAAGCAGCTCGCCGCTGCCGATCCCGCGGGCGATGTCCTCGGCTTCGTCCGCCAGTTCCCGGGCCGACCGCAGTCGGCAGGTCTGGATCCGTACATGTGCCTTGCACAGCAGGAGGAGGGGAAGGAGGTAGATCTGTCCGCTGCGCCGGGCGATCCCGAGGCCGCGGTCGGCGTGACGTTCCGCGTCGGTGAAGCGGCCCAGGAACGCCTCCGCCCAGCCCAGCCTGCCCAGCGGTTCGCACAGGGCCGTGAGGTCTCCGTCCGGCAGGCCGTCCAGCACCCCGGCCGCCTGTGCCGCGTACGCGCTCGCCGCGATCACATCGCCCTCGTATGCCTCGCCGAACGCGGCGACCGCCAGTGCCCCCGCTTCGCCGCGTTCGTTGCCGAGGGATCGGGCGTCCGCGAGGGTTCGCGCGACTTCGCTCCGCATCTGCGGATAGGAGGCGTTGTGCGGTGCGGACGAGCTCAGTTCGATCCCGATCGCCACGCGGTCGGACGGTGACGGCTCCGGCTGCCTGCGCAACTCGCGGCGCAGCAGCGCGGTCGCCTCGGGATAGCTTCCGAGGTGCCGTTCCGTCAAGGCGCACAGCACGACGGCCGACGTCCTGACCTCGGTCTCGTCGGGACCGACCGTGCTGATCACCTCGTGCAACAGGTCGCGGCTCTCGCTCAGTCCGCCGGAGGCGCCGAGTGCTCGGGCGCGCCGCAGCGTCAGATCGCGTCGCTCGGCGGCGTGTTCGGGCGTGTGGGGCAGCAGTCGGAGGGCGGTCCGGAGCCAGTGTGCGCAGCTCGTGGGCGCCGTCGCGGCCGTCTGCTCGGCCGCCTGCTTGAGTACGGCGTGCGCCCGCGGGTCCCACGTGGTCACCGACTGTTCGATGTGCCGGGCCTGCTCGACGGCGGGAGCGCCGGTGCGGGCCAGCTCGGCCGCCGCGGCGTGATGGATCTCGGCACGCCGCCGATCCGCGGTGGACTCGTGGACCAGGCTCCGGATCACCGGGTGGCGCAGCACCACGCGGCCGCCCGGGCCCGGCCGAACGAGGTCACGTCGCGCCAGCGTGTCCAGATCGTCGTCGAGTTCGGCATCGGTGCGGCCGGCCACCCTCCCGATCATCGGGGGCGCGGCGTGATCGCCGAGCACGGCGATCACCTCCAGGGTCCGGCGCTGCGACGGGGTCAGCGGGGCCAACTCGCTGAGCAGCAACGCCCCCAGCCCGGTGGGCAGTTCGCCGAGGTCGATCTCGGCGGAGGTGGAGGAGGTCGTTCGGCGACATGCGGCGCCCTCGCGGTACGCGTGCAGGAGGGAGAGAAAGTAGAGCGGGTTGCCCTCCCCCGCCGCGTACAGCCGTGCGGCCCGGTCGCGTGGCAGGTCGGGGGCGAGCCCTTCGACACACTCCTCTTCCGTGAGCGGCGCCAGACCGATCCGGAGGACCGTCCCGGTGGCGGTCTCGCGGCTGAGCGCCGCGGTGAGCGCGGTGGGCGTCTGCCGGTCGCGGCGGGCGACGACGAGGACGACCGGGCCGGGCACGGGGTGCCGGACGAGGTGATCCAGCAGCTCGAGGGAGGCCGGGTCCGCCCAGTGCACGTCGTCCAGCGCCACCATCAGGCCTCCGGCGCCGCCGAGTTGCGTCATCAGCCGGGCCACGGACCGATGGAGACCGAAACGGTCGGCGGTGAGGGGCACCGGCTCGGCCGACGGCCCGGCGCCACGGCCGCCGCCGATGACGCGGGAGATCGCGTCCAGCAGGTCGTGGGCCGGCGGCGGACGGTGGTCCAGCTCGGCGAACGCGTCGGCGAACGGGTGGAACGGGAGGTGCCGCTCGTACTCCGCCGCGCGGCCGCGCAGCACTGTCAGCCCTCGCCGCCGCGCGTGGAGGCAGAACTCCGTCATCAGCCGGCTCTTGCCGATCCCTGCCGCGCCGGTGATGTCGACGAAGGACGGGGCACCGTGGCCCAGCCGGTCGATCACCGTGTCGAGCAGCCCCAGTTCGGCCGTGCGGCCGACGAGGGGGCTCCCACCGTCCCGAGGTGCGGCCGCATCTTCCGATGTGCCGATGGGCGTGTCTCCTCTACCGAACTCCACGGCATTGTCTACCACGTTGAACGGAGTGCCGTTCGAGAGCCGTACACACTCCGCGTACGAGACCCTCGCCGAGGGCGGGGGGCGTGCGGCCCCCGTCTCCTCAGTCGAACAGGCTGAACAGGGCGATGGCGATCGAGACGACGATGCCCACCAGGATTCCGAGGACCAGCGCGACGACCTCGGCGGCGATGAAGACCAGGGCGTAGTCGCCGTTGTGGCTCCATGTGCGCTCCCGCGCGCTGGCGCGGAACGACAGCGACAGGGCCAGGAACGGTCCGAGGATGAGCCCGGTGACGGTGATCCACGTTCCCAGCGCGTAGCCCGACAGCTCATGGGCTCTGCCCCTCGCCATCCGCACCTCCACGGTGCTGCCGGGCTTGTGCGTCGTGGCGGCCTTGTCCAGCGTGACCTGCCGTGAGGGCTCGCCCGCCGCACGCGGGGTGTACGTGCCTGTGCAGTTGGTGCCGTCCGAGTAACCCTGCGCGTCGGTGGCCTCGTAGCACGAGGCGATCCTCAGGTCGCCGTCCACGGGGCCGAACCCCAGGACAGCCGCCAGGTGGGGTCCCGGGAGCAGCCAGATCAGCCACCCCGCGACCGCGAGGCTGACCACCGCTCCGGTCAGACCCACCCTCCGTGCCCATGCCCCCGCCGCTCGCGCCACAGCGTCCACCCTCCTGAAGGCAGCCGGCATGCGGACCGCCTGTGATGTGTACGGCTCACCGAGCCGACCACGACTCGTGACTCCCCGACTCGTGACTCACGACTCGTGACTCTCCCACCCGTCTCGTTGCCGCGAGTCCGTGGTTTCCCTGACATGCCCTCCGTAGTTCAGGGTGCGTGCGGCCGGCCGCGCAGCCAATACGTGGACAAGTACGTGGTTCCACCGACGCCCTCGGGCAGCCGATCCTGCGAGCATCGGCCCCCGTGCCACAGCGCGGCCACGTGAGGCACCACAGCCACGAGCTGCGGCACGGCCGCGTGCCCGTCGCTGCCCGCACGCGGATGATTCCCCCGCCGAACAAGAGGTGCTTTCGTGTCACACCGTCTTTTCGTCTCCCCCGTCCTCGGAGTGCTCCTGGCACTCTCCCTCGCCGCCTGCGGATCCGCGGCGGACAAGGAACCGGCCCTCCCGGGAACAACGGCCGCGGGCAGTAAGGCCGATGGGCGCACGGCTGACGGGCGCGCGACCGGCGAGGGCGCCTCACAGGACTGCCCCGACAAGCACGCGGCGACCGTGCAGGACGACAAGTTCGGAGGGACGGCGGACATCGACCTGTGCGCCCGTCCCGAAGTGCACCGGACAGCCGTCAGCGCGGCCTGGGCCAGTGTCTACAGCAGGCCCACCGTGAGCCCGCCGCTCAACATCATGCCGGTCACCTGCGCGGACGAGACCGAGGGCAGCTGCAAGGTGATCAAGGTGGGTGACACCGAACTGTGCAATCAGGCCAAGCCCGATTGCCACCCGCAGCGCGGCGAGGAGGTGCCCGTGCTCTGTTCCGCCGTGGACAAGCTGAACTCCGACAGGCTGTACTACGGCGTGCTCCTCGACAGCAAGCGCCTGCTGGCCATGGGGACGGATCACGACCGCCGCTACACCCACGACTTCACCGACAAGGGCGACATCCCCGTGGGCTATGTGGATGCCAGGCTTCTGGAGAAGGTACGGGCCCAACTGCCCGCCTGTGACGGCACCCTGCTCCACGGCTCGGGGGCCCGTACCTTCGCGCAGATGCAGGGGCTTCCGCTCGACTGATCATCCCAGCGCTCCCTGCCCCTGCGCCGACCCGAGCGTCGCCGTGGGTACCGACGGTTACGTCATCGCCGGCCTGCTCCCCTCCATCGCCGCCGACCTGGAGGTGTCCACCCCGGCGGCCGGTCAGTCGGTGACCGTCTTCGCCCTGACGCCGGCGCTGCCCGCGCCGCTCATGGGAGCCCTCACCAGTGCCCTGGACATGCGGTCGGCGCGCTTCTGATCGCCCTCGGCGTGTTCGTGATCGGCACCATCGTCACCGCGTCGGGGACGAGTTACGGGGTGGCGATGGCCTCCCGCGTCGTGACCGCCGTGGGAGCGGGCGTCATCACCGCCGCCGCCTCCAGCACCGCGGCCGCCGTCGCACCGCCGGAACGCCGGGACCGGCCTGCTCGCGGCCGTCGGGATCGCCGTCGGCCTCCCCGAGGTGACGCTTCCCGCAGCCGCGCTGTCGGACCGCCCGCGTCCGCTCACGCAGGGCCGCGTGCCGGCACTGCTGGCGGTGACCTCCCTCGCCTTCCTCGGCACCGATCCCCTCCGCCACGACCCCGCACGCGTCCTCACCTGCACCCTCGTCCTCACCCCCCTCACCCTGGCCCGGGCACCCTTCGCGACCCGCACGCTCGCCACCACCCTGGTCTGGGCAGCGATCTGGGCGCGACCGTCGGCGTCGTCGTGGTCCACTCGCCGCGGGCATCACCGGCGTGGCCCTCCTCTGGCACCTGGGAACCGCGGCGCTGGCTCACCGGAGGACCGGCGTGGCCCCCGTCGCGGCGATGGAGAGGTCCCAGAGGCGTGCCGCCTCGTCGGGGTCGATGGCGTACGCGCGGACGCCGCCGTCGTCCATGGGCTGGTCGGGGGCGGAGACGCGGGCGATGTCGCAGTCCTCCAGGTAGAGGCCGCCGCGGCCGTCGAGGAGCGGGGACGTGGCGGCCCACAGGCCGGTGGCGGCTCCCTGGGAAGGGGTCTTGAAGTCCTCGCCGATCACGTTGCCGTGCCCGTCCACCCAGCCGCGGTCGATCTGTTCCTGGAGGTCCATCTCGCGCTGGAGTCCGGTGATGATCTTGCCTGGGTGAAGGGCGAAGGCGCGAACCCCTTCGTCGCGACCGAGGGCGTCCAGGTGCACGGCGAACAGGGCGTTGGCGGTCTTCGACTGGCCGTAGGCCAGCCACTTGTCATAGCCGGTACGGAAGCAGGGGTCGTGCCAGCGGATCCCGGTCAGGGTGTGCCCGGCGGAGCTGTTCACGACGACACGCGCGCCGCCGGCGGCCCGCAGGAGCGGGTAGAGCTCACAGACGAGTACGAAGTGCCCGAAGTGGTTGGCGGTGAACTGGCCTTCCCAGCCGGGCCCGACGCGCCGCTCCGGGGTGGCCATGACCCCGGCGACGGCCATCAGGAGGTCGAGCCGGCCGGCGATGTCGCTGATGTGCGCGGCGGCCGCGCGGACGCCGGCGAGGTCGGTCAGATCCATGGAGACGACCTCGCAGCCCGTCACTCCCTGGAGGGCGGCACGAGCGACGTGGGGGCGGCGGGCCGGAACGATGACCCGGACTCCGGCCGACGTCAGCGCCAGGGTGGTCTCCAGACCGAGTCCGGAGTAGCCCCCGGTCACCACGGCGGTCATGCCGGAGAGGTCCCGGCCGGCCACGATGTCGTCGGCGGTGGTGGCGGCGGAGAAGGGCGAGCCCAGCGGCTGCTGATCAGTGAGAGTCATGCCGCCGACGTTACGATCTAGAGCGAGGTCTAGATCAAGTCCGGGAGTGAGCAGGATGACGAGCGAGGCTGCCGTGCGGTCGCTGAGCATCGGCGAGGTGGCCGGACGGACCGGACTGAGCGTGCACGCCCTGCGCTTCTACGAGCGCGAGGGCCTGCTCGTCGGACCGGTCCGGCGCACGTCGGGCGGCAGGCGCCGCTACACGTCGTCCGACGTCGAATGGCTGCTGATCTGCGTCAGGCTCCGCGAGTCCGGGATGCCGCTCGCCGACCTCAAGCGCTTCGCCGAACTGGTGCGGAACGGTCCGGGCAACGAGGCGGAACGCCTGCGACTGCTCGACACCCATCACCAGCGCGTCGACGCACAGATCCAGGCGCTGGAGGAGTGCCGGACCGTGATCGCCTGGAAGGTCGGCGTCTACGCCGAGCACCTCGCCCGTGACGAGGCCGGCGGACTCTGGGATCCCACCGCCTGAGGCAGGCGTGACCGGCCGCGCCGCGCCGGTGGAGGACTCGCGCGGGGCGGACCGCCGGGTCTGCCGGGCTCCTGCGTGGGGTGCCGCTGTCTCAGCGCGCTTGGCGCGGTCGATCCTGGACAGACGGCCCGCATGCTGACGCTTCTTCTCGTGGTCCTGCCGGCCGTCGCCGCCCTCGCCACCGGCCTCCTCGCCGTCCTGTCGTCCCCCTGGTGGTGGTGCGCGGCCGGCCCCGCGCTCCTGCTCGCCGCCGTCGCGTCGTACGACATCGTCCAGCGACGCCACTCGATCCTGCGCAACTACCCGCTCCTGGGGCACCTGAGGTTCGCGATGGAGAAGATCCGTCCCGAGGTGCAGCAGTACTTCGTCGAACGGAACGTCGACGGCTCGCCCTTCGACCGGGACACGCGTTCCATCGTCTACGAACGGGCCAAGGGAACCGACGCGGAGGACCCCTTCGGCACGGAGCTGGAGCTGTACCGGCCAGGCACCGACTACCTGGTCCCCTCCATGGCCCCGCGCCCCGTGTCCCAGGAACCGCCCCGGGTGCGGATCGGCGGCCCCGACTGCACCAGGCCCTACGGCATGGCCCTGCTCAACGTGTCCGCGATGAGTTTCGGCTCCTTGTCCGGCCGGGCGGTCCGCGCCCTGAACGAGGGCGCCCGACGCGGTGGCTTCGCCCACGACACCGGCGAGGGCGGGATATCGGATCACCACCTGGCCGGCGGTGGGGACCTCGTCTGGGAGATCGGCACGGGATACTTCGGCTGCCGCACGGAGGACGGTGACTTCGATCCACGGAGGTTCGCCGAGAAGGCCGCCTTCGACCAGGTCGCCTGCGTCCTGCTGAAGATCAGCCAGGGCGCCAAGCCCGGCATCGGGGGCGTGCTGCCCGGGTCCAAGGTCAGCCGGGAGATCGCCACGACCCGCGGCGTCCCCGTGGGCCGCACCGTGATCTCCCCGCCGTACCACCGTGTCTACCGGACCCCGAGGGAGCTCGTGCGCTTCGTGGGCCGGATGCGGGAGCTGGCCGGAGGCAAGCCGGTCGGGTTCAAGCTGTGCGTCGGATCGCGCCGCGAGTTCCTCGCCGTCTGCAAGGCGATGCTGGAGGAGGACGTGACACCCGACTTCATCGTCGTCGACGGGGCCGAGGGCGGCACCGGGGCCGCTCCGTTGGAGTTCGCGGACACCGTGGGGCTCCCCCTCACCCAGGGACTGACGACGGTCCACCGGTCCCTCGTCGGCGCGGGACTGCGCGACCGGATCCGGATCGGCGCCTCCGGCAAGATCGCCACCGGCGGCGACATCGTCAAGCGGCTGATCCAGGGGGCCGACTACACCAACTCGGCCCGGGCCATGATGTTCGCCCTCGGCTGCGTCCAGGCCCAGCGCTGCCACACCAACACCTGCCCGGTCGGAGTCGCCACCCAGGACCCCCGGCGCGCCCGGGCCCTCGACGTCGCCGACAAGGCGCGCCGCGTCCAGCGCTTCCAGGAGGCGACGGTCAAGAGCGCCCTGCAGATCATGGCCGCCATGGGCGTCGACGAGCCGGGCGGCCTGACGCCGGGGATGCTGCTGCGCCGGGTCGGACCGGACACCGTACGGTCCCACGCCGACCTGTACGTACCGCTCGAAGCGGGGCAGCTCCTCGCTTCGGCATCGGTTCCGCCTTCGTGGGCAGGCGACTGGAACGCGGCTCATCCCGACCGGTTCGCCCCCCGGTGACCCGGTCGTCGTCCTTCTGAAAGGAGACCCCATGACTCGTACCGTTGCCCAAGTGATCGTCGACGGGCTCGCGGACCTTGGCGTCGGCCATGTCTTCGGCGTGGTCGGCGACGCTCTCAATCCCCTCACCGATGCCATCCGGACCACGGACGGCATCGAGTGGACCGGCTTCCGCCACGAGGAGGCCGCGGCGTTCGCCGCCGGCGCCCGCGCCCAGCTGTCGGGCGAGCTCGGGGTCTGCATGGGCACCGTGGGGCCCGGCTCGGTCCACCTCCTGAACGGGTTGTACGACGCCGCCAAGAGCGGCGCCCCGGTCCTGGCGATCTGCGGCCAGGTGCCGTTGTCGGAGGTGGGGGGCGACTACTTCCAGGAGGTCGACAACGACCTGCTGTTCCGGGACGTGGCCGTGTACCGGGCCACCGTGACCTCCCCCGCCCAGATGCCGAGGCTGCTGGAGTCCGCCGTCCGAGCGGCCGTGACCCGCCGGGGCGTGGCGGTGCTGACCGTCCCCGGGGACCTCGGCGACCAGAAGGTCGAGGACGACCGGCCGCCGAGGTTCGCGCTGCCGCGCCCGGCCGTGACCCGTCCCGACGACCCGGCGCTGGCAGAGGCGGCGGAGGCGATCGCCGCCGGCTCCCGGGTCACCCTCCTCGTGGGGCGCGGTGCCCGGGACTCCCGTGCGGAGGTGCTGCGCGCCGCCGAGCTCCTCGCGGCGCCGATGGTGCTCACGCTCAAGGCCAAGGAGGGGTACGAGGAGGACAACCCGTACGAGGTCGGTCAGACCGGCCTCATCGGCAACCCGGCCGCGGCCCACGCCCTGGACACCTGCGACACGCTCATCCTGCTGGGCACCGACTTCCCGTACCGCGACTGGTATCCGACGGACTGCCGGGTCGTGCAGATCGACGTCCGGGAGGAGCACCTGGGCCGCCGGGTCCCCGTGGACGTGGGGCTGGCCGGGGACGTCGGTGCGACGCTGCGGGCCCTGCTGCCGCTGCTCACCCCGATCGGCTCCCGGACCCACCTCGACGAGGCACGCGAGCGCTTCCTGCGCTGGCAGGAGGGCCAGGCGGACCTCGCCGACCCCGCCCACGACAAGCGTCTCCTCGGGCGGATGCGGGCGCTGTTCGACAACCGGGACGAGGAGATCCGCCCGGAGGCACTGGCGGCGGCGGTGGACCGTCACGCCGCCGACGACGCGATCTTCACCTCCGACACCGGCATGGCCACGGTCTGGCTGTCGCGTCACGTCAGGATGCGCGGCAGCCGCCGGCTGATCGGCTCGTACAACCTCGGCTCCATGGCCAACGCCATGCCCCAGGCCATCGGCGCCCAGCTGTGGGCACCCGACCGCCAGGTCGTGGCCTTCTGCGGCGACGGCGGCCTGAGCATGCTGCTGGGGGACCTCCTGACCATCCGGTCCGAGCGGCTTCCGGTCAAGCTCGTGGTCTTCGACAACCGCCGGCTCGGCATGGTCAAACTCGAACAGGAGCAGGCCGGTCTTCCCGAGTTCGGGACGGTTCTCGACAACCCCGACTTCGCCGCCGTGGCGGAAGCGCTCGGGCTGACCGGTATCCGCGTCACCGAGCCCGGAGAACTGGACGAGGCCGTACGCCGCGCCCTCGCCGTTCCCGGTCCGGTGCTCCTCGACGTCCTGACGAACCCCGCCGAGGTGGCCGTACCCGGCAAGCCGACCGTGTCCCAGGGCTGGGGCTTCGCCATCGCCAAGATCAAGGAGAACCTGCCGTCGGGCAGTGGCTGAGCGGCGCTTCCCTGCATGAGGGAGGGCCCGAACACCTCGTGTTCGGGCCCTCCCTCATGTGCCGTCAGACGTGACGACGGCCGTGGCCCGTGGTGAGGCGGCAGAGGGCGAACAGATGCGCTGAAAACTCCGCGACACAGGTGCGCGGTCCCTCCTCGCGCGGGCATGGAACAGGGCGCCTGCCCCAAGGCTTTCGCCTAGCAGACGCCCTGCGGCGCGGCGCGCCGGCCGGATCAGTCGGTTTCGAGCAGGCCCCGACGCAGGCGCTGCACGGTGCGCGAGAGCAGGCGGGAGACATGCATCTGGGAGCAGCCCAGGTGTTCCCCGATCTGGGACTGGGTGAGCTCTTCGACGAACCTCATGTGGAGGATCTGCCGGTCGCGCTCGTCGAGTTCCGCGATCAGCGGGGCGAGGGCATGGAAGTCCTCCACCAGCTCCATGGCGGGGTCCTCGCTGCCGATGAAGTCGGCCAGGGAGGCCTCGCCGTCCTCGTTCTCGCCGCTCAGCGCGGCGTCGAGCGACGAGGAGTTGTAGCCGTTGGAGGCGAGGCGGGCCTCGGTGACCTCCTCCTCGGTGAGGCTCATCAGCTCGGCGAGCTCCTTGACCGTCGGCGTCCGGCCCAGGCGCGTGCTCAGCTCCTCGGTCGCCTTGGCCAGTTCCACCCGGGCCTCCTGGAGGCGGCGGGGCACGTGCACCGACCAGGACGTGTCCCGGAAGAACCTCTTGATCTCCCCGACGATGTAGGGGACGGCGAACGTGGTGAACTCGACCTCCCTCGAGAGCTCGAAGCGGTCGATCGCCTTGATCAGTCCGATCATGCCGACCTGGACGATGTCCTCCATCTCGTCGCCGCGATGACGGAACCGCCCGGCCGCGTAGCGGACCAGACTCATGTTCATCTCGATGAGGGTGTTGCGCGCGTACTGGTACTCGTGCGTCCCCTCCTCCAGCACCGCGAGCTCCTGGAAGAAGACCTTCGACAGGACGCGTGCGTCCTTCGGCGCGACTGCCAACGCATCCGGGATCACCGGCAGCGTTCCCGTTCCGGCCTCAAATCCCTTGGCCGACATCATGGTGAGCGTCACGCCGTTCCCCTTTCACGTGTGTCCCGAGCCGGGAGTCTTGGCCCTGTGTCAGCTCGCCTACCCGGAGCGGCTAAGTCCACACCGACGAATTTTCGAGAGATTTCCCGAGGAGCGTAACCCGGGTGCGCTCGCCGGGTCGTCCGTACCGCATGTGAGGGGAACTCAGCGGCCCGCCCCAGGGTGTCCGTCGGGGCCGTCGAGCGCCGGGGCTCGCTTCTTCCGCAGGTCGCTGGGCAGAAGGAAGGCAACAGGAAGAGGTCCTGTACCCGGACGTCCCAAGGAGAGACATGGAACGCGATCCCTCGATGAGAGCCGTCGGCTGGGCCCGATCGCTCCCCCTCGGCAGCAGCGTGAAGACGGCACGCGACTGGACACGTGAGCACCTGGCGACCCTCGGCTGGGACCGTACCGCACCTGACTTGCTGGACTCCGTGGTGCTCGCCGTCTCCGAACTGGTCACCAACGCCCACGTCCACGCCCACAGCGACGCGCAGCTCATCCTCACGTGGGACGAGGAGTGCCTGCACGTGACCGCACACGACGCGTCGTCCCGTGTCCCCGAGCAGCGCCGCCCCGACGACGACGCCCTGGGCGGCCGCGGCATGCTCCTGATCGGCGCGCTCGCCGACGATGTGCGGATCCGCTCCTGCCCGCGGGGCAAGGACGTCACCGCCTGCTTCGGCCCGCCCTCGCCCGCCCGGCCCGAATGAGGAACACGCGCTTCACGCGTCCGCGTACGGCGGGGGTCGGCGCGCCTCGCCTCAGCGCCTGAGCGAGGCGAGCAGGGGCTGCCAGTCGATGTGGTTCTCCTCCGTGCCCTGCGGCACGAGGGCGAAGGTGTCGCGTACGAGGCGGGCGAGGCCTTCCTGGTCGCACCTGACCATGGCGCAGTGCCCGGCCGGGCCGAGCCGCAGGAGGAGCCGGCCGTCGGGCGCGGGCCGAAGATGGACTTCTCCCGCGCCGGTGGCGGTCAGCGATCCGGCGAGGACCATCTCACGGTCGACGCGCCACACGACGGGCTCCTCGCCCAGGAGATGGAAGACGATGCTCAGTGCGTGGGGGTCGCGGGAGGTGTAACCGACGGTGGTGTCGATCGGGACCGCCGCGTCCGGGGTCAGCAGCTCCATGGCCATGGGCTGCGTGAGGACGCGCGGCGAGGGAAGGGGCGCGACGGGGGGCTGGGGCATGAGGTCCTCCGGCTGAGGGACGTGGCGAGGGGGTGCGGTGTCCGCTTGACCCGTCCCGTCCCTGCTACACCTCATGCGTACGAGACGGATGCGCCGATGGCGTCGCGGTTTTGTGAAGGTCGCGGGAGCAGGGCCCGTCAGGAGCCGGGAGAGCGGACGCCCGCCAGGGGTCGGCGGAGCGGACGCCCGCCAGAGGTCGGCGAGCCGGGGTCCGTCCGCTGATCCGTTCCGGGCGTCTCAGTGCGGGTGCCGGTCCCCCGGGGCCGCCGAGTCGGCGTACTGCGGCAGGAGGGAGAGGCAGGCCCGGACCCGCTTCCCCTCCGGGTGCGGCTCCACGCTCAGGCTCTCGCAGACGGCGACGACGATCTCGACACCGTGCTGTCCGATCCGCCGGGGATCGTGTCCGCGGGGTACGGGAGCGGCGGCCTCACGGTCGAACACCGAGATCTCCAGGGTGTCCTCACGCAGCTCCAGGAGCAGACGGCAGGGGCCGGCCGTGTGCCGGAGCGCGTTGGTCACGAGCTCGCTGACCACCAACTGCGCCAGCTCGACGCGCTCGCCGGCCACCGGTGCACGCCGCACGGACGGGGCGGCCCCGAGGAAGTCGGCCGTGAAGGCGCGCGCGGAGGCGATCGCTCCGCCGCCGGAGGCGTCGTCGTAGACGACACTCGCGGACAGCAAGGGGTCCCGTGCCGCAGGCTCCGCGGTCATCGCGTCCGTCATGACGCTGGTACTCCCCTCGTTCGGTGGGTGCGCTGGCACCTCGTACCCCGCCTTTCCCCTCTTCGTGGTTTCCACACCGGTCTCCACACGGATCACGCCTTGGTAACGCGTCCGGGCCCCGGAGGCGTGGAGGTCGAACGCCGGCCCGGCGCGGGCCGTGGACCCCGACGGGCGGAGGAACGCCGCCGTGGGCCCGACATCACGGAAAGATATGGTTGCTGCGTGCACGGGACGCGACCGGCGGGGCTCGCGTCCACGGATACGTACGGCACCCGGCGGGTGCCAGGACCGGCGCCACGGGCCGCAGCGACGTGAATCCGTCGCCGAGGGAACCGCAGGCCGACGGAGGCGTCGGCGTACAACTGCGTGAGACTGGTACGGAGGGGGTCGGGAAGGAGGTGTGGTGTCGCCCCGCGCAGTGCGCCTTCCGCTGTCACGTGTCGATCCACCGGATCCGTACCGCCTTCTGGAGAGATGTGGAGATGACCGGTCCGTCGCAAGGCCGCTGTCCTCGGTCCCGGACGCCCGAGGAGTGTCGGCAGGCATGAACACCAACGCCACCCCGTCCGCACGCGAACCGCAGCAGGCGGCCGAGGCCGCCCGGGAGCTCATCGAGCTGCTGGAGGTGCTGTGGGAGCGCGGCCGGGACATGGTATCGGCGACACCGGTCTCGGCAAGCCAGCTGCGCGTGCTGTACAGCCTGGACCGTGAGGAGGGCATCAGCCTGCGCACCCTCGGCGACCTGCTCGGTTCCGCGCCGCCCTCGGTGAGCCGCATGTGCGACCGGCTGGAGGCGCTGGGCTTCGTCCAGCGGCTGCCCAGCCCCGTCAGCCGGAGGCAGCTGGAGCTGCATCTGACCGTGCAGGGCAAGGCGTACCTGCGGGAGCTCCGGGTCCAGCGGGAGAAGGCCCTGCTCGCGGTCATCGCCGACATGCCGCCGTCGAGCCGCAAGGCCCTGCTGCGCGGGCTCACGGGGTTCCACGAGGCCCTGGAGCAGAGCGGGCCGTCCGCCGCGTCCCGCCCGCGCACGCCGCTGAAGGACGTCAGCTCGGCCTGATCTCCGCACGACGCCGAAATGTACGCCAGGCTGGAAACAGGGGCGAGAGCAGGGGCCGGAGCGAGAGCCGACGTCGGCGGATACAGCCGTCACGTGGCGGCCGATGACGCGGCGCCGTGCCAGTCGAGACAGACGACGAGGGCATCGTCCTCCAACGGGCTGCCGCCGTGGTGGGTGGTCAGCTCCCGGAGCATCGCCTGCGGGACCTGCGTGGGCGGCAGCAGGCGCGTCCCCCTGAACGCGCGGGCCAGCGCCCGGTCGCCGTAGCTCTCCCCGGCCGGCGAGACGGCGGCGTACACGCCGTCGCTGCCGAGGAGCAGGCGGTCCCCCGGCCGCACGGTGAACCGCTCGGGGACGTAGACGGTGTCCTCGAACATGCCGAGGGGCAACTGCGCCTCGAAACCGATGGACTCGACGGACTGGCCCCGCAGCCGCCAGAGGCGGGGCGAACCGGCGTCCACGGCCTCCACCTCGCCCGTGGCCAGGTCGAAACACAGGAGGAGCACCGACACGAAGGCGTCGCCCCGGTACTGCGCGTACACGGCCTGGTCGGCCAGCGCGGCCTGGTCCGTGAGGGAGAGACCGGCCCGGCGGGCGTTGCGGAGCGCGTTGATCGCGAGGTTCGTCAGCAGGGCCGCCTCGATGCCCTCGCCCATGCCGTTGGTGACGGTGAGGCTCAGCCGGCCGTCGGAGACCGACCAGTCGTAGTTGTCCCCGAAGATGGCGTAGGCGGGTTCGAGATGGGCGGCGAGGGCGAACTCGGGGCGGGCGCACGAACGGCCCGGCAGGAGCTGCCACTGCATCTCCGCCGCGAGCGTGAGCCGCTTCGCCCTCCGGGCCAGGACGTACAGGTCCGTGTCGCGTTCGGCGACCAGGATCTCGTGGCCGAGCGCATCGCAGACCTGGGCGAGTCCGGGGAGCAGGGGCCGGAGGTCGGTCTCCGGGGACAGTTCGGCGGTGAGGACGCCCAGCCGGTCCCCGCGGACGGTGACCGGCAGGTGGAGCAGGACCGACGAGGGCCCCTCGACGGCGTACGGCTCCTGGGCGCCGAACGCGCGTCCTTGGGGACTGTCGTGGATCGGGACCGACGTATCCGCCCCGGGGGCACGCCCGACGAGCTGGAGCGTCCGCACGCCGTAGTCGGCGAGGCGGAGTTCCACCCGCAGCGCGTCGCAGTGCTTCCGCAGGGCGTCCTCGACGACGCTCACCAGCTGGTGCGGAGCTGCCCTGCGGAGCGCCCGCTCGACGTCGGCGATCTCGTGCACTGTCTTTCCTCTTCCTTCCTGGCCGGATCCGGTCCGGTGCCCGGGGACTCCGGCCCCTTTCGCTATCTCCCGGCGCCGGCCGCGGCCAGCGCCTCCGCCACGCGGTCGTGCGGCGGGAGCGTCGTCGTCAGCCCGGTGATCTCCAGGATGCGGCGCACCGCGGGGTTCGGCGCGGCGAGGTACAGGTCTCCGCCGGCCTCCCGTGCCCTGTGAACCGATCTGATGAGAACGTTCAGGCCGGACGAGTCCATGAAGTCGAGTCCGGACAGGTCGAGGACGAGATGATGCCGTCCTTGGCCGAACTGTTCCGCCAGGCGGTCGTCGAGCCGGCCGGCGGTCTCCATGTCCAGTTCACCCCCGACGGACAGCACTGCGGTACGGGCGTTGCGGATCTCGACGTCGACATCCAGGTTCGGTTCTCGCTCGGGCATGTTCCCTGCTTTCCGGGGTGGGGGAGGAAGGTCGTCGGGCACACGGTCTGGGGGACGGTCATGGGCGGACAGTCCGGGGGACGGCCCGGGGTGGGGCGTCAGCGGACGGTCGTCGGCGGACGGCCGGGATCGGGACACCTGGACGATCAGTACACCTGGACACCCACCACACACGTGTCGTCGTCCGTGTCCGACTTGCTGCGTGCCAGCAGCTGGTCCAGCCGCTGTTCGAGGCTGTCGGACGGCAGCTGGGCGACGGCGAGCAGCTGGGCGACGGAGTCCTGGACGGGGGTGTCCCGCCGTTCGACGAGACCGTCCGTGTACATCAGCACGACGTCGTCGGGTTCGAGCCGGAGCTCCGACTCCTCGAACTCGGCTTCGGCGAGCGCCCCCAGCAGCAGTCCCTGCAGGAGCGGCAGGTCGACCGCCTCGTTCCCCCGGACGAGCACCGGTGGCAGGTGCCCGGCCCTGGCCCACCGCAGGGTGCGGGTGCCGGGGTCGAAGATCCCGCAGACGGCGGTGGCCGTGACATGGGCGGTGAGGTGGTGGGCGACGTTGTTGAGCCAGGACAGGAGCTGTCCGGGCCCCGCGCCCGTGACGGCGAGGCCGCGGAGGGCGTTGCGGAGGACCACCATCCCGGTGGCGGCCTCCACCCCGTGGCCCGCGACGTCCCCGACGCACAGGAGCACCTTCTTGGAGGGCAGCACGACGGCGTCGTACCAGTCGCCGCCGACCAGGGACTCGGACTCGGCCGGGCGGTAGCGCACGGCGACGTCCAGGGCCGGAGCGTCGAGCGGCGGTTTGACCGGCGGCATGATGGCGTGCTGGAGCTGGAGAGTGAGCCGGTTGCGTTCCTCGGCGGCCTCCTCCGTGGCGACCAGCCGGTCGTGGGTGGCCGTGAGGGCGACCTCGGTCCAGTGCTGCGCCGAGATGTCCTGGTAGGCGCCGCGGACGGTGTCGAGGCCGCCGTCGACTCCCTGGGCGGGCTCGGCGGTCACCCGGATGTGACGCGTGACCCCGTCGCGTCGCAGCATGCGGAAGGCCGCGGAGCCCACCTGCCGCTGCTGCAGCACCGTCTGGAGGAACTGCCGGATGGTGCCGGAGTCGTCGGGGTGGGCGTGGTCGGCCAGGTCGCGCAGGGCGACCGGCGCCTCCGTCGGCCGACGGCCGAAGAGCTCGAAGAGCTGGCCGTGCCAGGTGATGTCTCCGGTGAGGGTGTCCTCCTCGAAGGCACCGACCCGGCCGAGACGCTGGGCGTGCTGCAACAGGCTGGCCAGGCGCGCCGACTCGTCCTCGACGCGCCAGATGAGGAGGACGCTCCCGCCGTGCCGGCTGATGCTGATGTCGGCGAGCGAGGTGAGCGGCACCTGGTCCACCAGGGCGGTGAGCCGGGTGCGGCGGGCGCGGAAGGGCTCGCCGGTGGCGTAGACCCGCTCGATCCGTTCGAAGAGTTCGCTCTCGTCGGCCGTCGCGGGGTACGCCTCCAGGAGCAGCGCCCCGTCGACGGCGCTGCGTGGGCGGCCCGCCGGGTCCTGGAAGTGCGCGTTGGCGTGCCGGATGCGGAAGTCGGCGAGCCTCCCCGCCTCGTCCAGGTGCGGGGTCAGGACGAGGGCGGGGTCGTAGAGCCCGTCGGAGAGTTCGGCCAGCTCCCGTGAGCCGTCCCCGGCGGGGAGGAGGGGGCGCGCCGGGGCCGCCTGTTCCGGCAGCGACTCCAGAGTGTGGGCACAGAGTTCCGCGAGTGCCTCGATCTGACGTTCCACGGCCTGCGGCTGGGGTTCCAGCGGGCGGGCCCAGCAGATCTCCAGGACGCCGTGGATACGGCCGCCGGTCCCGGCGGGGACGACGACCCGGCCTCCGTCGGGGTGGCGCGCGTGGCCGATCGAGGGGATGCCCGCGGCGGCCAGGGAGGGGTACCAGACGGTGCGGCGTCCGGTCAGCGCCTGCCTGGCCGCTGTGGTCACGCCGGGAGGGACGTAGTGCCAGCGGGCCGCCTCGTCGGCGCCGAACCCGGCGTGGCCGCGCAGGCTCAGCGACGCGTCCGGGCCGGTGGTCCAGATCGCCACGGCGACGGCGCCCAGGGGTTCGAGGGCGTGCGCGAGCAGGGAATCGGCGACGGCCTGGGTGTCGCCGGCGCTGAGCGCCGCGCTCTCCGCCGTGCGCAGACGCACGGCGACCGAGGCGGCGGCCCCGGCGGTGCCGGGCTCGCCGATGGTCGTCCTCACGAAGTCGCCGGCGACCTCGGCGACCCGGTCCCGGGCCGCCTCGTTGATGATGTCCGCGGCCAGCTCCAGTCGCGAGAGCCCGGCCCGGTCGGCGAGCTCGGTGAGCTGCCGAGCCGCTTGGGCCGGGCCGCAGCCCAGGCGCTCGACGAGGACTCCCTTGGCGAGTTCGATCAGGGCGCGTCCCTCGGTCGCCGCGTGCGCTGCGCGTACCTCGCCACGCAGGCGCTCCACCGTGGCGGCCAGCCGGCCGTCGGTGAGGTCGTCCCGTGTGGGCGGGTGCCCACCCTGGAAGGGAGGGAAACCGTCGGCGGGAGGGGAGCCCGGGACGTCGGCGGGGCGCCCGAAGGCCTCGGGGGTCTCCGAGGTCTCCGAGGTCACCGGGGCATCCGGGGTGGCGGGCGCGTCGGCCGTCGCGGGCATGCGGAGCCCGGGCGCCTCTGGGACCGCAGGCACTGCGGACACCTGAGGGGCCACAGGCACGTCGGACACCTCAGGCACCTCACGTGCCTCACGTGCCTCACGTGCCTCACGTGCCCCAGGGACCGGAACACCCTCCCCATGGAGCCCGGCAGACGGGTCTCCGTCGCGGAAGCGGGGGCCACTCACGTCGGCGACTCCTCGGTCAGGACGGCCTCGCGGCCGTCGCGCGGACGGGGACATGGTGCGCCGGGGCGGCGCGGGGCGCGCCCCGGCGTGCGGGACGGCCCGACGGGGACGGTCGCGGACCTACCCATCGTTCAGCCAGCGGCCGACGCAGGCGATGAGCTCGTCGGCGTCGACGGGCTTGGTCACGTAGTCGCTGGCACCCGACGCGAGGCTCTTCTCGCGGTCGCCCGGCATGGCCTTGGCGGTGACCGCGATAACGGGCAGTTCCGCGTACTGCGACAGCTGCCTGATCTGAGCCGTCGCCGTGTAGCCGTCCATCTCCGGCATCATCACGTCCATCAGGACGAGGGACACGGCCGGGTTCGCCAGGAGCGTCTCGATGCCCTTCCGGCCGTTCTCGGCGTGCAGCACCGTGACGCCGTGCAGCTCCAGGATGCCGGTGAGGGCGTAGAGGTTGCGGGCGTCGTCGTCGACCACGAGCACGGTCCTGCCGTGCAGCGTGGTGTCGATGGCCTGGGGTGCCGGAGCCCAGTGGTCCCCGCGGACCAGGGGCACGACGTCACCGGGCTGTTCGGCCGACAGGTGCAGGGCGATCCGCTCGCGCAGTTCGTCGAGGCTGGAGAGGAGTTCCAGCGGGCGGCGGCGGGCCAGTTCCTGCAGGGCGCCCTCCTCGTCGGCGGGGAGCCGGCGGTTGTTGTGGGCGAGGACGGGAACGGTGCGCAAGGCCTCGTCGCCGTCCATGGCGTCCAGGAAGCGCAGGGCGTCGCCGTCCGCCATGTCGACGTCGAGCACGACGCAGTGGAACGGCTGGGTGGCGAGCGCGGTGGCGGCCTCCTGAGGGCCGACGACCGCGATCAGTTCGATGTCCGTCCGCTCGGCGTGCCCCCCGTCGTCGGAGAGTTGGGTGACCGCGTTCTCGGCGACGACGGCGAGGAGCCCGCGCGGGCGCTCCTCGATCACGAGGAGGCGGCGCGTCGGCCGGGCCGTCGCCGCACCGGGTGCGGCGGGCAGCGCGAGAGAGGCACCCGGGGCCGGTGCCGGGACCTCGGCGGCCTCCGCCGGACGGACGGCCGGTTCGGGCTTCTCCTTGAAGTCGGTACGGGTGACGGGCAGGTAGAAGGTGAAGGTGCTGCCCTCTCCGGCCACGCTGGTGACGGTGATCGCACCGCCGAGCAGGTACGCGATCTCGCGGCTGATGGAGAGGCCCAGACCGGTGCCCCCGTACTTCCGGTTGGTCGTCCCGTCGGCCTGCTGGAAGGCGCCGAAGATGGCCTCCAGGTTCTCGGCGGCGATGCCGATGCCGGTGTCCGTCACGCGGAAGGCGACGACGGGCCCGCCCCGGTGGACCGACACGGGAAGCTCGTCGTCCGCCGCCGGTTCGATGCGGAGCTCGACGCTGCCGTGCTCGGTGAACTTGACGGCGTTCGAGAGCAGGTTCCGCAGCACCTGCCGGAGCCGGGAGTCGTCGGTGACCAGGTCGACGGGGACGCCGGCGGCCGTGGCGACCGAGAAGGCGAGGCTCTTCTGCGAGGTGAGGGGACGGAAGGTGGCCTCGACGTAGTCGAGGAGCCTGCGCAGGGGCACGCGCTCCGGGTTGAGGTCCATCTTCCCGGCCTCCACCTTGGACAGGTCGAGGATGTCGTTGATCAGCTGCAGCAGGTCGGACCCGGCGGAGTGGATGATGCCGGCGTACTCGACCTGCTTGGCCGTCAGGTTGCGGGTCGGGTTCTGGGCCAGCAACTGGGCCAGGATCAGGAGGCTGTTGAGCGGGGTGCGCAGCTCGTGGCTCATGTTCGCCAGGAACTCGGACTTGTACGTCGAGGCCAGCGCGAGCTGCTGTGCGCGGTCCTCGAGCTCCTGCCGGGCCTGCTCGATCTGCAGGTTCTTGGCCTCGATGTCGCGGTTCTGGGTGACGAGCAGGGCCGCCTTCTCCTCCAGTTCGGCGTTGGAGCGCTGGAGCTCCTCCTGCCGGACCTGGAGTTCCTCGGTGCGCGAGCGCAGTTCGCCCGCAAGCCGCTGGGACTCGTCGAGCAGTTCGTCGGTGCGGGCGTTGGCGACGATGGTGCTGAGATTGACTCCCACCGTCTCCATGAGCTGCTCGAGGAAGTCCCGGTGCACGGAGGTGAAGGGGCTGAAGGACATGAGTTCGATGACGCCGAGCACCTGGTCCTCGACGACGACCGGCAGCACCACGAGGCTGCCCCGGGCCGTGCTGCCGAGTCCCGAGGAGATCGTGACGTGGTCGGCGGGGACGTAGTCGGCGGGGACCTTCTCGGCGGCGATGGTGCGGCGGCTGCGGGCGGCCTGTCCCACGAGCGACTCGCCCAGCCGGAAGCGGTCCCGGTCCTGGTCCCCGGCGGGCCGGCCGTAGGAGCCGACGAGGCCGAGTTCGACGCCGTCCGATCCCTCCTCCGCCAGGTAGAAGGCGCCGTACTGGGCGGCGACGAGCGGCGTCAGCTCGTCCATGACGAGGTCGGCGACGACGGCCAGGTCTCGGTGGCCCTGCATCAGGGCGGAGATCCGGGCCAGGCTGGACTTCAGCCAGTCCTGTTCCTGGTTGGCCCGCGTCGTCTCGCGCAGCGATCCGACCATCGCGTTGATGTTGTCCTTGAGCTCGGCCACCTCGCCCGAGGCCTCGACGGTGATCGAGCGGGTCAGGTCGCCCTCGGCGACGGCACTCGCGACCTCGGCGATGGCTCGAACCTGCCGGGTGAGGTTGCCGGCCAGCTCGTTGACGTTCTCGGTCAGCCGCTTCCAGGTCCCGGAGACGCCCTCGACCTCGGCCTGTCCCCCGAGCCGGCCCTCGCTGCCGACCTCACGGGCGACGCGGGTGACCTCGGCGGCGAAGGCGGACAGCTGGTCGACCATGGTGTTGATGGTCGTCTTGAGTTCGAGGATCTCGCCGCGGGCGTCGACGTCGATCTTCTTGGAGAGGTCGCCGTTGGCGACGGCGGTGGTGACCTGGGCGATGTTCCGGACCTGCCCGGTCAGGTTGTTCGCCATGGAGTTGACGTTGTCGGTGAGGTCCTTCCAGGTGCCGGCCACGTTCGGCACCCGGGCCTGGCCGCCGAGCCGGCCCTCGGTGCCCACCTCGCGGGCGACGCGAGTCACCTCGTCGGCGAACGCCGACAGCGTGTCCACCATGGTGTTGATGGTGTCGGCGAGCGCGGCGACCTCGCCCTTGGCCTCCACGGTGATCCGGCGGGAGAGGTCACCGCGGGCCACGGAGGTGGCGACCTGGGCGATCGAACGCACCTGCCCGGTGAGGTTGGACGCCATCACGTTGACGTTGTCCGTCAGGTCCTTCCAGGTGCCCGAGGCGCCCCGGACGGTGGCCTGCCCACCGAGGTTGCCCTCGGTGCCCACCTCGCGGGCGACGCGGGTCACCTCGGCGGCGAAGGCCGAGAGCTGGTCGACCATCGTGTTGATGGTCGTCTTCAGCTCCAGGATCTCGCCGCGGGCGTCGACGTCGACCTTCTTCGACAGGTCGCCGGTGGCGACCGCGGTGGCGACGTGGGCGATCGCCCTCACCTGAGCGGTGAGGTTGCCCGCCATGGAGTTGACGGAGTCGGTCAGGTCGCGCCAGGTGCCGGACGCACCCTTCACGTCCGCCTGTCCGCCGAGAATGCCCTCCGTGCCCACGTCACGGGCCATCCGCGTGACCTCGTCGGCGAACGAGGACAGCTGGTCGACCATCGTGTTGATGGTGTTCTTGAGCTCCAGGATCTCGCCGCGCGCGTCCACGTCGATCTTCTGGGAGAGGTCTCCCCTGGCGACCGCGGTGGCCACCTGGGCGATGTCCCGGACCTGGGTGGTGAGGTTGCCGGCCATCGCGTTCACCGAGTCGGTGAGGTCGGCCCAGGTCCCGGAGACTCCGGGCACCGCTGCCTGGCCGCCCAGCGTCCCCTCCGTGCCGACCTCGCGGGCGACCCTCGTCACCTCGGAGGTGAACAGGGAGAGCTGGTCGACCATCCCGTTGAAGACCATGGAGATCTCGCCCATCAGGCCGTCCGCCTCGTCGGGCAGACGGGTGCCGAAATCACCGTCCCGCACCGCCGTGAGTCCGGCGAGGAGCTGTCGCAGCTCGGGCTCGCCCACCGCGGCCGGCCCGGGCTCCACCCAGGTCGAGGAGCCTTCGGTCGTCGTCTCAGACATGCCCCATCCTCGTTCCGCAACAAGCCTGCGCTTACGGACCGTTCGGTCCCGGTCACAGAACCGGACGCCCGCTCCCCCAGGACGACTCCGGCCGTGATCGTTGCCGTACGGCAATGATGACGACACTACCTCTCCGTGATCGACGAAAGGAGGGCGGTGCCACGTCATGCGGCTGGAACACGTCGTCCGCCCGGGTTCCCCGGGGCTGCGGGAGGGTTCCGCGAGGACGCGTCGGCGTCGGCCGCCCGAGCACGCGGGCGAGCCCGGCACGCTCCGTTCGGAGCGTGCCGGGCTCATTCGTGCCGGGGGTCGGGTCCACACCTCCGGTGGACGACCGGGGCCGCCTACCAGCGGTACCAGCGGCCCGTGCCGCCCTTGGGCCGGGCCACGAAGCCCAGCAGCCACAGGACGAGGACGAGGACGGCTATCCACCAGAGCATCTTGACCGCGAAGCCGAGGCCGAAGAGCAGCAGGGCGAGCAGGAGAACGAGAATCAGGGGAACCATGAAGGTCTACCTCCGAAGGGCGGTGGTGAAGGGTCCGGACGGACGGGGTACGAGGTGTACGCGCCGCCGGGAAGGGGGAGTCTCGCCCCTCAGGAGCGGCGCTCGAGGAACAGGGCCACCGGCCCGAGGTCACGTCGCCGCGCTCGCCGTCCCAGCGTGTACGCGAGGGTGAGCGCGGCCACCGTGCCCGCGGCGGCGCTCGCCGTCAGCGCCTTGTGCGCGCGGACGGTGGTCCACAGGGTGTTCCCGGTGCCGCGGGCGGCCTGCGCGGCCGTGCGGGCCCTCTCGGGGAACGGGTCGGGAAGGGCAGACAGCTCCCCCGGGGTCACGTCGATGTGCGCCGTGTCGGGGTCGTACGACTCCGCCGTGCCGGGCACGTACGACTCCGCCGTGTCGGGGTCGTACGTCTCCGTGACGTCGGGGAGGTCCGGCACGGCGTACAGCCTGGTCCAGGGGATCGGGTCCTGTCCGCTCTTCTCCGAAGCACTCATGAGACCCGTCTCACCGGATATGCCCGGGGCAAACCTGACGCGTCGTAGCGGGCGGGCTCCTCGTGCCGTCGCCGTGTGAACCGGCACGAACCCGGGCCACGGTTTGTCAGATGGCACCGGTGCCGCCCGAAAAAGGTCCGCCGGTTCGGTAGTACTGGGTGATCTCCTCGCGGTACTGCCGGTCCGCGAGGTGCTTGTCGGAGACGAACTCGGGTGCGTCCTTCACCTGTTCCTTGGACAGCGCGAGATGGATCGTGTAGTCCTCCAGGTCCACGCGGGTCACCGCGCTCGCCGGGATCAGGGCCTCCTTGCCGAAGATCCAGACGCCCGTGTCGACGACCAGATAGGCGTCGTCCACCTCGTCGGAGTGCTTGTCGACCTTGCCGATGTGTCCGTCGGACGCCTCGACCCGCCACCCGATGAGGTCGATGCCCGCCAGGTGGCCGGACTCCGTGCCGTAGGACCAGATGCGATCGGTCATCACTGTCACTCCTTGTCGTTGTACGTCGTGTCTGTCACGGCATCGAACGCGCGGGCCGCCTCAGAGCAGGTCACGCCGGTCGTCGGCGGCCGTGGGCGCCACGGGCGGAACCACCATCCGGCGGCGGCGCAGCACGCTCGTGTACACGGCGGTTCCGAGGAAGCCGACCGCCATGAGGATCAGGCCGACCAGGTCGAGGTCGACGGCTTCGAGCTCCCAGTCGGACGCGAAGGTGAGGATGGCGCCGACGGCGATCATGATGATGAACAGTCCCAGACCCATGATTGCTCCCTCCCGAAAGGGTTGGACGGCGTCCGCGTACCCGGCCCTCCCGGGATCATGCCGCCCGTGCCACGCCCGACGGTTTCGCGGTCCGGCGGATCCGGATGGTGTGGGACGGCGACGACGGGCAACACGGAGTGACAGAACACGAAGCCTGGCGGCACTCGCCCTCGTCGGAAGGAAGACAGCCATGGCGCACGACATCTGGACCTACGGGGCGACCGCGGCCCCTGCGGCGCGTCTCAACCTGACCGGGTACAGGGTCGAGGCCACGGACGGGTTCGCGGGCACGGTCGACACGTACGAGCCCACGGCCGGCCGCGCCCATGTCGTGGTGGACACGGCCCCCTGGATCCCCGGCAGACGCGTCATCGTTCCCGCGGGGGTCGTGACGGCGGTCGACCCCGATGGGGAGAGGCTCGCCATCGCCTGCTCCAAGCAGCAGATCGAGGACGCCCCGCGATTCGAACCGGGGCCCGACCGCGACCGGGACGACGACGAGCCCCACCGGATGGGGCTGATCGACTACTACCTGGCGTTCTTCCGATAGGCGATCCCCCGCTGGCACGTCCCGCCCTTGCGATCCAAGGAGACTCCCATGAGCGCAATACTGACCCGCATCAAGCGATTCGCCCACAGCCCGCAGGGCCGCGGCGCGGCGGCGTCCGTCCGCCGGGCCGCCGCCGACCCCCGCAAGCGCGCCCAGGTGCAGCGCCTTCTCACCAAGCTTCGCGGCCGCCGCTGACGGCCACTCACCCGGCACGGCAGGCCGGTGGAACGGCGACGCCCCGCGCTGCTACGGCGCGGGGCGTCGCCGCGTGCGGCGCCCGCCGGGGTCAGGGGTGGGGAAAGGCGGCGTTCGGCCGCTCCGCCGGAGGAGAAGCGGGCTGACGCCTTTCATGGCACCGCGCCGCCGCCCGGAAGGGGGAAGGACCGGGCGGCGGCTTTTGGGAGCGCGCGCCCCATCGGGCGGCTGCCCTGTCCGGCGGGATGTACACCTGGCGAGAAGCGCGGGACACGCCCGCGAGCGCCCTGCCCCGCAGCCGGCGGCAACACGAGCCCGGCCGGTCCGCCGCACGCCACCCCGGAGACGCGCCGGGTCCCCGCCCGGCGGACCGGTGTCACAGCCCGGCGGACCGGTGTCACAACGGTCTCGGCGAGAACGGAACATAGTCCGCCGCCGAGCCAGACGGAACGACCGTGTAGCTGGCCTGCGGCAGTTCGTTCCACACACCCGGCAGATCCCCCAGAGGCTCGGAGACGACGATGCGGGTCTCGTCGGAGATCTCCCTCAGGTAGTCCAGCTCAGGATGAAGACGCCGCACGGTCTCGGCCCTGCTGCTGTAGAAGAGCGAGCGGGCCTTTCCCTGACTGGAATAGCGAAAAGCCCATACGCGCTCTCCGTCACTCACCGCGACCGTCATCTGCAGGGGTTCCGGCACGCCGTGTCTCTCGCCGAGGCTCTCGACCAGGCCGGCCATGCGGGCGACCGCTCCCGGGGCGTCCTGATCGAGGCCGAAGGTGACGGCCAGGTAGAACATCACCTCGGAGTCCGTCGAACCTTCCATGAAGGGGAAGAGCACCGGATCGACGGCCATGCACAGGTCCCTCTGCAGCCGGGGAAAGTCCGCGATGGCCCCGTTGTGCATCCACAGCCAGCGACCGTGCCGGAAAGGATGGCAGTTCGTCTGCTGGACCGCGGAGCCCGTGGAAGCGCGGACGTGGGCGAAGAACAGGGAAGATCGGACATGCGACGCGAGTTCCTGCAGATTGCGGTTGTTCCAGGCCGGTCCGACATCGCGGAATACCGCGGGCGTCCCGTCGCCGTCCGAGCCGTACCAACCGACTCCGAACCCGTCGCCGTTGGTCGACTCGACGCCCATCCGGGCGTGGAGGCTCTGGTTGATCAGGGAATGTTCCGGGCGGTAGAGCACGGCGTCGAGCAGGAGGGGCGAACCGGAGTACGCCAGCCAGCGGCACATACGGACCACATCTCCTTCGAGGTCTGTTCCGAGCCTACGCCGGTCACCGCTGTCACGGGCCTCAGGTCGTTCCGCCCCTCACCGCCGACGAGTTTCACGCGTATCGGTAGGGATGACGGGTAGGCGCCGGGTTGTCCGCGGAATTTACATCGATCACGTGAGGAGAGTTCTCGTGAGCATGGTGAAGGAATCAATCGACGTCGACATTCCGCTGCACCACGTGTACAACCAGTGGACGCAGTTCGAGGAGTTCCCCAGCTTCATGGAGGGAGTCGAAGACGTTCGCCAGCTGGACGACAAGCATTGTCACTGGAGGACGAAGGTCGGGGGCGTCGAGCGTGAATTCGACACCGAGATCGTCGATCAGCTGCCGGACGAACGAATCTCCTGGCGCACGGTGAGCGGCGATTCGAAGCAAAAGGGAGTCGTCACGTTCCAGAGCCTCGACGAGGGGCACACGCGCGTGATCCTCGCGATGGACTTCCAGCCGGAGGGCATGGCCGAAAAGGCCGGCGACATGATGGGCGTCCTCGACCGCAAGGTCAAGGGCGATCTGCGGAGGTTCAAGGGCTTCATCGAAGAACGAGGGCGGGAAACCGGCGGATGGCGCGGCCGCATCACTCCCGGGCAGGCCGGTCCGGCGACGAACCCCTCGGGGAATGCCGGCCGTCCTATGGAGGGATGAGAAGCCGTTCACCGAACGTGCGCCGAACCACAGCCGTCAGGCCAGGCCCCGCGGGGCCTGGCCTGACGGCTGTGCCGGACATGCGCTCACAGCTCCCGCAGGGCCGGCAGGAGCTTCGTCTCCGCCCAGTCCAGGAAGGGTGCCTGTCGGTCGCCGCCGATCTGGACCAGGGCGATCTCGGTGAATCCGGCGTCGACGTAGGGGCGTACCGCGTCGACGAAGACCTCCACGTCGTCGCCGCAGGGTACGGCATCCGCGACGTCCTCGGGCCTGGTGTGCTGCGAGGCCTGGTCGAAGCTTGCGGGGCCGGGGAGTTCGGCGTTGACCTTCCAGCCCCCGAGTGCCCAGCGGAACTGGTCGTGGGCCCGGGCCACCGCCGCTTCCCGGTCGGGGTCGTACGAGACCGGGAGCTGGCCCACGCACGGTTTGCCGGCGCCTCCGTACGCGCCGAACGCGGTCAGGAGCTCCTTCTTCGGCTCGGTGGCGATGAGCAGGTCGCCGTGGAGGCCGGCGATCTCGCAGGAGCGGTCTCCGGAGACGGCGATCCCGATCGGGGGCGGCTCGTCGGGGAGGTCCCAGATTCTGGCGTTCTCGACGTCGTAGTGGGGGCCGTGGTGGCTGACGTACCCGCCGGCGAACAGGGAACGGATGATCTCCACGGCTTCTTCGAGCATCTCCAGGCGGACGGGGGCGGCGGGCCAGCCCTCGCCGACGATGTGTTCGTTGAGGTTCTCGCCCGACCCGAGGCCCAGCCGGAAGCGCCCCTGGGACAGGAGCTGCATCGTGGCCGCCTTCTGGGCGACCACCGCGGGGTGGTAGCGGAACGTAGGGCAGGTCACGTACGTCATGAGCGGGATCCGGGAGGTCGCCTGCGCGGCGGCGCCCAGCACGCTCCACGCGTAGGGCGCGTGTCCTTGGGCCTCCAGCCAGGGGAAGGAGTGGTCGGAGATGACGGAGAAGTCGAATCCCGCCCGCTCCGCTCCCACCACATGGTCGACCAGCTCCCGGGGTCCGGCCTGCTCGGTCATCATCGTGTATCCGATTCGCACCATACCGGGCGGCTTTCCGCTTCGGTCCCCCTGAAACGTGTCGGCCCTCCCCTGCGGGGCGGCGGTGTGGGGCAGGGGTGGGCCGCGGCCCGCGTCGGCCGGGCGGATCACGCCGTACCGGTCCCCCGCGCCGTCCGTGGGCTCAGGCCGGGTGGCCCGCGTCCAGGTCCCGTACCTCCCGGAAGCGGAGCAGCACGGGCGGTGGGCCCTCGGCCGGCGGGCACACCGCCACGGGCGCCAGGAGGAATCCCACGTGGTCGCCGCCCTCGATACGCCCCTCGATCCGGCCGGTGAACCAGGTGGCCGGCTCCTCCAGGATCGGGCTGCCCCCCTCTCCGGGCCGCCACCCGATCGCGGCGAACTTGTCGACCCGGTCGCCCGTCTCCTCACCGAAGAGGGCCGCCAGCTCCCGCTCGTCCCGGTGGAGCAGATGCACGGTGAGGTACTCGGCCTCGCACGCGACGCGGTACGTGTGGTTGGCGACCGACAGCCACACGGCGAACCTCGGCGGGTCGATGGAGCACTGCGAGGCGAAACCCACCAGGCAGCCCGCCCGCTCACCGCCGGACGCGGCCGTGACGACGTACATCGGGCCGTCGAGTGCGTCGGTGAAGGGGTCCGCGTCCGTCATGGCGCCTCCTGTGTTTCCACGTGGTCCTGGTCCTGTGGGCGGCGGGGCCTCTTCCGGCGCCGCGGGCCTCACAGACCGAGGTCGAGCAGGGCGTTCTCCACGACCTCGGTGAGCGCGGGATGGATCCAGTACGGGGACTCGGCGAGGGTGGTGGCGTCGATCCCGAGCGTCGCCGCCAGGACGAGGGGCTGGATGAGTGTCGAGGCCTCGGCACCCATCAGATGGGCGCCGAGGATACGGCCCGTGCCCGGCTCGGCGAGCACCTTGCAGAATCCGCTGGTGTCCTCCATCGCCCAGCCGTAGGCGACGTCGCCGTAGCCGGCCAGCCCCACGACGTGGTCCACGCCCCTGTCGCGGCAGTCCTGCTCGGTGGCGCCGAGCGAGGCGATCTGGGGCTGGGTGAAGACCGCTGCCGGTACCAGGTCGTGGTCGGCGGCGATGAGGTCGTCGGGGTGGCGGAGGTTGTGTGCGACGACCTTGGCCTCACGGTTGGCGACGTGTTTGAGCGGCACCGGTGAGCAGATGTCCCCCAGGGCGAAGACGCCTTCGGCGGTGGTGCGCTGATGCCGGTCGACGCGCACCCGGCCGTCGTCGTGGGTGGCGATGCCGGCCGCTGCCACGTTCAGCCGGTCGCTGTTCGGGGCCCGGCCCACGGCGACGAGCAGCATGTCCGCGTCGACCGTCGACCCGTCGTCCAGGCTGAGCCGCAGCGCGCCCGGCCGGCCGCCGACCGCGGTGAGCTCCCGGCCGAGCCGGAGGTCGTAGCGGGAGCGGACCAGTTCCGTGAAGCGCTCCGCGACGGTCTCGTCCTGCGGGCCGAGCAGGCGCTTCTCCTTCTCCACGACGGTGACGGAGCAACCCGTCTGTGCGAACACCTCGGCCAGCTCCGCGGCGATGTATCCGCCGCCGAGGACGGCCAGGCGCCGTGGCGGAGCGTCGATCCGCATGATGGTGTCGGACGTCTCGTACGGCAGGCCCACCTCCGCGACGGGTCCGGGGATCACGGGCCTGCTGCCCGCAGCGACGACGATCTGCCCGGCGCTGACGTCGACGGTCCCGTGCTCGCTCTCGATCCGAAGGGTCCTGGGCCCGATGAACCGGGCGCTGCCCTCGTACACGGTGACCGAGTCCTGCTCCACGCGCCCCTGACGGCCGCTGTCCCGCTCGGCGTCCAACCGCCCGAAGACCCGGTCGCGCGCCTGGCGCCAGCGCACCGCCCGCAGCTCGGCGTCCACGTCGTACGCCCCGGCCTCCCGTACGGTCCGGGCGATCTGGGCGGTGTACGCGAGCATCTTGCTCGGGATGCACCCGGAGTTGAGACAGGTGCCGCCGAACCAGCGTTCCTCGACGATCGCCACGTCCAGATCGGCGAACGAGTCATCGACCACCGCGTTGCCGGACCCCGCACCGATGACGACAAGATCGTGGTGACGCATCCGGCCAGCGTACGAGGCTCGTTCCGGGGCCGATGCGCTGACGCACCGGCCTCCGTCGGAATCGTTCATCGGGTTCACCACCGCGGAGCCCTCATTCGGCACGCTCCCGGGTCCGTGCGCTCAAGGGCGTGCGCAAGGCGCTGCGTCCCTCGCCCCAGGCCGCGCCGATGTGCTCCGCGAGGCGGTCCTCCAGGTGGACGGTGGCCGCGCAGCCGAAGGCGATGTCGGCCTCCAGGTCCGGCTCGTCCGCGAGGAGTCCGCCGATGACCTCGTGGCGCACGACCTGCTCGTGCACGGCGTCCGCCTCGACGTGCTCGGCGTAGAAGTGCTCGGCCGCCGCTCCTGCCCCGCAGCGCCGCATCGCCTTGGCGAGTCGCCTGGAGCCGGGTGAGGAGGTCACCTCGACACAGGCGAAGTGACCGACGAGAAAACCTCGGTGGGACCGGTGGAGCCCGAAGAGGGACATCAGGTTGACGGTGGCGAGCAGCGGCGCGGGGGCCTGGTCCAGGTAGCGGCCGTACGCGGGGTCGAGGCCGAGGTCCACCATGAGGTCGGCGAAGAGCCGGGCGTGGATCCGGTCGGGGTGGCCGGCACCGAACTCGTCGAATTCGATGGCGGCCATCGCGGCCTTGGCCCGGCCCCGCAGCCGGGGGATCACCCAGACGTGCGGGTCGGCCTCCTTGAGGTGGTAGAGCGAGCGCAGAGCCGCGTACTCCCGCAACTGCCACAGCTCGCCCTTCCGTTCCAGGTGGCGGCTGAGACTGCCGGCGGAGTCCAGCGGCTCGACGAGCAGCGGGGCGAAGGCCTCCTCGACCGATCGGGGGGCGGCGGACAGTTCGGTGCTCAGGGCGTGCAGGAAGCGGGCTTCCATGGCCTGGCGCAGCCGGAGGAGCTCCGGGTCCCATTCGCGGTCGTCGTCCACCCCGTCGAAGCCGCGGTAGTGGAGCTCGTACAGGAGGTAGAGACCGAGCTGGAGGTCCTCGCCCCAGGGGTCGGCTGTCAGGACGGCGCCCGGGCGGTACGTCGGACTGCTGTTCGACCGGAGTGCCTCGGTGACGGCGGCCGACAAGGGGCCGCGCGGTGCGACCAGGCGGGGGCCGACGGGGGCCGCGGTGCTCGCGATCGCCGTGGTGGCTGGGGTGCGCAAGGTGCTCGTGATCGAGGGCGTCATGAGGGATTCCTGTCCTCGGAGGGCGGGACGGCGCGCTCGCGGGGGCGGTGGCTGGTGTCGCACCACGGGTAGATGCGGCTGCGGCGGCAGGTGCAGAGGGCGACCATGAAGCGCTCGGAGCGGGCGACCGTTCCGTCGTCGAGGACCATCTCGACCGGCCCCTCGACGAGGGCGGGGCCCTTGGGGTCCTTGGCCGCCCGGTGGGCCGGCGCCTTCTCGCGGGCCGGCGCCTTCTCGCGGGCCGGCGCCTTCTCGCGGGCCGGCGCCCTCTCGCGGGCCGGGCGGGGGGTGTTCCGGGCGTCGCCGGGGGTGTCCGGGGAGTCGGAGTCAGCGTGCACGGATGACCACCAGCTCTTCCTGTTCCTCGGTCTCGGCCGCCAGGCCCACCCGGGCCAGCCAGGTCCGGCGCGAGCGCAGGACCGGCCCCCAGGGCACCGAGGCCCGGGCCGTGACTTCCGCGATCATGCCCGCCGCGGTCAGTCGGTCCACGGTCTCCTGGGCCCCGCACATCTGTGAATGCACCAGGAGCAGGACCCCACCGGGCCGGAGCAGCGCCGGAGCGTTCGCGCAGATGCGATCGATGATGGCTCGCCCGTCCGGTCCGGCGTCCCAGGCCCGTTCCGGCCCTCGCGAGGGCGGCAGGACGTCCGGTGCCGGCACATAGGGCGGATTCGAGACGACGAGGTCGAAGCGGCGGCCCGCGCTGCGCGCCGCGAAGTCGCCGTGAACGACGCGCAGGGGCAGTCTCTGACGCAGGGCGTTGAGACGGGCTGTGACGACGGCGGGCCACGAGACGTCGACAGCCGTGACCCGGGCCCGTCGCCGAGCCGCGTCGAGGGCGAGTGCGCCGGTGCCCGTACCGATCTCCAGCACCTCGGTCCCCGGCCCGAGGTCCTCCTGGGCCAGGGCGTGGGCGAGCAGACGTGTGTCCGCCTGCGGCCGGTAGACGCCCGGCAGGGCGATGAGCCCGCCTGGCCGTGCGCCCAGGGTCAGAGCCGTACCGGACACGGGATACCTCCATCATCGACGGGACCGATCGTGGGCGTGACGGCGCCGACCGGCTGCTCCCTGCTGCGACTGCCCCGTGCGGGGCCGCTCATCCACGGCGCGGCGATCTTTCGACGCGCGGGGAGGCGACGGACACGAGGAGTGACGTCGGGCATGGGCACGGGGTCGACGCCGCCTGCCTGTGCGGGGGCGACGGATCAGACCTCGCGCCACTTGGACTGGCCGAAAGAGAACGCCCCGAAGAGCGCGAGACCGACGGCGACGGCGACCAGAAGCCACGGGCCCGCCGGGGTCTCCGCGAACGAGCGGATCGCGTCGTCCATGCCCTTGGCCTCACCCGGATCGGACTGGCTCGACGCCTTCAGACCGAAGAAGCCGACGGCGGCGAACACGAGCCCGCGCGCGACGCCGCCCGCTACGCCCGTCACATCCATGAAGCGGCGCTGCAGCGTCGACATCCGCTGCCGTTCCAGATGGTCCCGGTACTTGCGCAGCACGGCCCGGCCGGCGATCCACAGCCCCGCGCCCAGGATGCCCGCGGCCGCCGCCCCCACCCACCACGGGCCGCCGGGCAGTGCCAGGAGACGGCTCGTGACGTCATGGCTCTGCCGGTCGGTCGACCCCGCGCCACTGCCCCGGTCCCCCGTCGCGAAGGACAGGACGAGGAAGGAGGTGACCGCGTAGAAGACGAACCGGCCACCGGACAGAGCGCGCTTGCCGGGGCGGTCGCCCTTGGGCCCGGCGGCCCCGAAGACCGCTTCCGAGAGCCGCCACAACGCCATGCCGGCAAGGCCGACGCCGAGGGCCCAGAGCAGGACGACCCCGAACGGCGTCGTGACGACCTGCGCGAGGGCTCCGCCCCGGTCGGCCTGCTCGCCCGTGCCCGTCAGTCCGATGCGTACGGCGAGGGCTCCGACGAGAAGGTAGAGCACCCCTCGCGCCACGAAGCCCGCCCTCGCGCCTGCCCGTACGAGCTCTCCGCGGCCCGCTCTTCTCGCCGCTCTCATGGACGACTCTCCTGTGGCCATGACCGGTCACTCCCCTCGGGTTGGAACCTTCGGGTGCCCCGTCCGAGCGATCCGAACCAGGTCGGCCCGCGCCACGTCGTCGGGCGGGAACGGGGGCGGACTCGCGGGGCTGACAGCGTTTCAAGTGCCGCCGATCGGTCAGCCGAAGAGAAGACACCCACGGACAGGAGGAATGACATGGACAGCTGGCGCGCATCCGCTGCCTGCCAGGACGTCGACCCCGACCTCTTCTTCCCGGTGGGAACCGGCGCCCCCGCTCTGGTCCAGGCCGAGGAGGCCAAGGAGATCTGCCGAGGCTGCCCCGTTCGGGAGGCCTGTCTCGATTGGGCCATGGACGACTCCCGCCAGGTCACAGGAGTGTGGGGCGGTCTCGACGAGAACGAACGCCGGGCCCTGAAGCGGCGGTTGCGCAACCGCGCGGTCAAGGCGCGGTGAGGAACCGCCCGAGCGGTCTCGGTCTCGGCAGGGCATCCGGTGGCCGGGCCGCACCCCTTGGCCCATGGTGAGTGTGTGGCGCACCGACCTCTCCCCCCTCGACGCATGACCACTGGCCGGCGGCCGCGGCTGCGGCTGCGGGCGGGACGGATGTCGAGAACGCGACACCGGCTCCGTCCCCGGGGCATCGGCGGCCACCACCGGTCGCACGAGGACGAAGGAGAGACCAGCATGGCGATTCAGCGGATGGACAACGTCGGCATCGTGGTCGACGACATGGATGCCGCCGTCGCGTTCTTCGTGGAACTCGGTATGGAGCTGGAGGGCAGGGGGGAGGTCAAGGGCCGCTTCGCCGACCAGTGCACCGGACTCGAAGGCGTCCACTGCGACATCGCGATGGTCCGGACCCCCGACGGCCACAGCCGGCTCGAACTGGCGAGGTACCGCAGCCCCGCGGCGACCGGCGGCGAGCCGCGCGACCGGCCGCACAACGTCCTGGGCACGCACCGCGTCATGTTCGCCGTCGACGACATCGAGGACACCGTCGCCCGCCTGCGCCCTCACGGCGCCACCCTCGTCGGCGAGATCGCGCGGTTCGAGGACAGCTATCTGCTCTGCTACGTCCGGGGCCCGGAAGGCATCATCGTCGGACTGGCCGAACAGCTGAGCTGAGGATGCGTCGGCGGAGGGCCGCCGTCCTCGCGAGGCGAAGCCCGGCGTCTTCGGCCGGATTCCGCCGTCAGGACTGCGGTTCCGCCGGGTCCCGCTCCATGAGGTGGCTGCCCATCGTGGCGTTCGGGTCGATCACGACGGTCCCGCCGGCCCATGAGCTGCGCAGACCACAGCGCCGAGACCGGCCACCCCGGGTCAGCGCACCCGACCCCGGGCCTTCAGCTGGGTCGCCGGGACCTCCGGGGCGTCCAGGCGGGCGCCGTCGTAGCCCTTCACCTCGCCGAAGCGGTCGCTCGTCATCCACTCCTCTCGGGCCTTCCTGATCTCCTCGTCCGTGCGGCCCACGAAGTTCCACCACATGACGATCTCCTCCTCGAACGGCTCGCCGCCGAGGAGCATCAGACCGGCGTCCGAGGCCGCGCGGAGGGGAAGCTCGGTGCGGCCGCAGCCGAGGTAGAGCATGGAGCCGGGCAGCACCGGGACGCCGTCGACGTGGACCTCGCCGGACATGGCGAGGACCGCGTACTCGAAGTCGGGGTCCAGGGGGAGGCGCGCCTCCGTGCCGGAGGTGAGCGCGAGGTCGGCGCCGACGATCGGGCTGTACGTCGTGCCGGGCGAGACGGCGCCGTCGAGCTCGCCGAGGATCACCGTGGCCGTCAGGCCCGGCCTCGTGACCCGGGGCAGGTCGGCGTGGTGCTGGAAGTGCGGCTCCACATGGCGGTGGGCGTCGGGGAGGGCCACCCAGAGCTGCGCGCCGTGGAGGTAGCGGGCGTGCGGCCGCGGGCTCTCCTCCGAGTGGGAGATCGCCCGGCCCGAGGTCATGAGGCCGAGCTCGCGGGGGCGGATGGCCTGGAGGCTGCCGGTGGAGTCGCGGTGCAGGACCTCGCCCTCGTGGAGCCAGCTGACGGTCTGGAGTCCCATGTGCGGGTGCGGCGGGACCTGCATGCCCGGTTCGTCGGCGATGTCGTCGGGGCCGTAATGGTCGACGAACGCCCAGGCCCCGACCATCCGCCTGCCCAGGTTCGGGAGCAGTCGGCGGACCTCGGTCGACTCACCGAGCTGGACACGGCGGGGGCTGAGGAGTTCCCGTACCGGCTCGGCGACGACGAATCCGCGGCCGCCGCACACGGTCAGCGCGGCCTGACGATCAAGATTGCTCATGCTCAACCTGTTCCTGTCCGGAGACGGCAATCATTGTGGAATGTTAAACCATCTCGGTGTGTTGACGTGGTCGACCACCCCACAGGGTGGCAGATCCGGGCCTCGGGAAAGGGCGCGCAAGTGAGCGACACGTACTACGAGTTCGGAACGGCCGGCGAGCGCTGGGAGCGCGCCCGGTTCTTCTTCGACGCGAAGGAGTACGGAACGGCCGTCCGCATCCTCACCGGGCTGGTGGCGGAGCACCCGGAGCAGACTGCCCAGCGGCTCCTTCTCGCCCGCGCCTACTACCACTCCGCCCAGCTCTCCCGGGCCGAGACCGAGCTCCGGGCGATCCTGGAGCGCGACCCGGTCGAGCACTACGCCCGGCTGATGCTCGGCCGCACCCTGGAGCGCCTGGGACGCGCCGACGAGGCCGCGCCGCACCTGCGGATGGCCGCCGCGATGGCGGGCGAGACACCGCCGGCCTGACGCGCCCCTGATACCCCCGTCCGGTATATTCGGCGGCCAGGAGGTATGGCCGTGTGTACACACCGAGCGGAACGCCGCAGACGAGCGGAAGGTGCCCTGGCGCACCTTCTGCTCGTCGTCCTGCTCGCGCTCGGGGTGTTCCTGATGCACGCCGTCGGCCACCCCGACGGGTCCGCCGGGGGCATGGAGACCGGCTCGGCGTCGGCCCATCACTCCGTCACCTCCCACGGTGACGAGGGCTCCGAAGCCGACGCGCGCTCCGACGGCGACGCGGGGCACGAGCCGGGCTCGGGGATGGACATGACCACTCTGTGCGTGGCCGTCCTCGCCGGCTGGCTGCTCGCGGGGCTCGTCAGGGCCGCGCTCGGACGCCGCCCCGACTGGCTCACCCTGTTGCTCGCGCGGCTGGCGCCCGCGCCGGGACCGCACGCGCCCCCGCCCCTGCCTCCCGACCTCGCCCAGCTGTCCGTCCTGCGGATCTAGGCCGTACCGCCGCCGCGGGCGCCTCGCGCTGCCCGTGAACGTCTTCGGCCTGCCCCTTTCCGTCTGTACGACCAGCACACGAGGTATCACCCATGCGTTCCTTCACCCATCGCACCGCCAGGAAGTTCGCCCTCGTCGGCGCCGCCACCGCGACCGGGCTGCTGCTCACCGCCTGCGGCACGGACGACGGCAAGAGCGGAATGGACCACGGCGGTACGTCCGCCACGGCGTCCGCCTCCGCCTCCGCGTCCGGCTCCGGCGGCGTGGCCGCCGCACCCGGCGCCTTCAACGACGCGGACGTCATGTTCGCGCAGATGATGATCCCCCACCACGAGCAGGCCCTGGAGATGGCGGAACTCGCCGAGGGCCGCGCCCAGGACCCCGAGGTCAAGAAGCTGGTCACCGCGATCGAGCAGGCCCAGGACCCCGAGATCCAGAAGATGAGGGCCTGGCTCAAGGGCTGGGGCAAGCCCGAGTCCGCCGGTCACGGCACCGGCGGCGGGGGCGGCCACGGCATGGCCGGGATGATGTCCGAGCAGGACATGAAGGACCTCGCCGCGGTCAAGGGCAAGGCCTTCGACCGCAAGTTCGCCGAGCTGATGATCGCCCACCACAACGGCGCCGTCGACATGGCGAAGGACGAGCGGAAGAACGGCGAGAACCCCACCGCCAAGGCACTCGCCGACGACGTCGTACGCACCCAGTCCGACGAGGTCGCCGCCCTGAGGAAGATCCTCGACCGGCTCTGAGCCACCCGGCTCCCCCTGGTCGTAGACACGGCATACGGGTACGTCCGCGCGCCACGGGCGGCCCGCCCCTCTTCGGGGCGGGCCGCCCCCGCCGCCGTACCCCCGCGCGCTCCCCGCTCAGCGCTCCACGACCACCTCGCCGCCCACCACCACGGTCTCCGCCACCGTGCCCGGGATCTCCTCCGGGGCGATGCGCAGGATGTCGCGGGAGAGGACGACGAAGTCGGCGAGCTTGCCGACGGTCAGCGAACCCCGTTCGTGTTCGAGGAAGTTGGCGTACGCGGAGCCCATCGTGTAGCCCTCGACAGCGGTCTCGACGTCGATCGTCTCCCCCGCCGTCCACGCCTCCCCGCCACCGGGCGGCCGGCGGGTCACGGCGGCGTGGATGCCGACCATGGGGTCCATCTCGGCGACGTTCCAGTCGCTGGAGAGGGCGAGGACGGCGCCCGCCTCGCTCAGGCTGCGCAGCGGCCAGGCCTTGTGCCAGCGGTCGGGGCCGACGTTCTCGGCCCAGTCCTGGCCCGGTCCCGCGATGTCCGGGGCGGCGTGCCGGGGCTGCATGCAGGCGACGACGCCGAGTTCGGCGAAGCGCGGGGTGTCGGCCGGGTCGAGGCACTCGACGTGGACGATCTGGTGGCGGGCGTCGCGCGGCCCGTTGGCGGCGCGGGCCCGCTCGACGGAGTCGAGCACGGTACGGATGCCCCGGTCGCCGGTGGCGTGGACGAAGCACTGGAAGCCGCGCGCGTCGAGCCGGGTGAGCAGCTCGGCGAACTCCTCGGGCGGGTAGAAGGTGTCGCCGCGGTGGTGGGCGCAGCCCGCGTACGGTTCCAGGAGGGCGGCCGTACGGGGTTCCACGACGTCGTCGATGTACAGCTTGAGCGGCCCGACCCGCAGCCGGTCGTCCGCGAACTCCTGCGACACGGCCCGGAATTCGTCCAGGTCGCTGTCGGTCGTGCCGCGCGGGTGGAAGAGCGCGGCGACGATCCGGGAGCGCAGGCGGCCCTCGGCGCGGGCGCGCTGGAAGAGGGCGAGGTCGTCGAGGGAGTTCTGGGGTTCGACGACGGTGGTGATGCCGAAGCCGATGGCGTCGTCGAGGCTCTTGGCGAGCCGGCCGTACTGCCGGTCCGGGGCGGCCCAGGGGACGCCGAGGTCGCGCAGGGCGCGGTGGCCGTCGCGGGAGAGCCCCTTGACGGCGAAGTCCTTGACGAATCCGGTGGGTTCGCCGGTCGTCGGGTCGGTGACGGCCCGCCCGAAGGGGAGGTCGGTGTGGTCGCGGTCGACGCCGAGCCTGCGGAGGGCGGCGGTGTTGAGCCAGGCGGTGTGGACGTCGTAGCTGAGGACGAGGGCGGGGGTGTCGCCGGTGGCCGGGTCGAGGTCGGCGGCGGTGGGCATGCGCCCGTCGGGGACGGCGGAGTAGTCGAAGGCCTCGGCCTCGATCCACGCGGCGTCGGGGTGCTTGGTGCGCCAGGCGCGGATGCGGTCGTGGATCGCGTCGAGGGTGCGGGCTCCGGCGAGCTGGACGCAGGCGTCGTCGGAGCCGAGGCGGACGTGGTTGTGGGCGTCGACGAAACCGGGCAGGACGAGCCGTCCGCCGGCGTCGAGGACCCGGGTGCCGGGCCCGGCCCAGGCGCGCGCCTCCGCGTCGGGGCCGATCCAGACGATCCGGCCGTCACGGACGGCGAGGGCCTCGGCCTCCGGGAGCGCGGGGTCGACGGTGTGGATCCGGGCGCCGGTGAGGAGGAGGTCGGCGGGGGAAGGGGTGGTGGTGCTGTTCATGCGGGGTGACTCCGTGACGTGCGTACGAGGGGTGTTCATGCGGTTTCCGGGGGCTCAGGGGTGTACCGACGCCGTTCCGGTGGGACCGAGGGGTCAGGGATGAACCGGCGCCGGCTCCGGGTCCGGGTCCGGCGCGACCGTCCCACGCGCGAGGAGCACGTAGACGAGAGCCGAGACTCCCGCGCCGAGCAGCGTGAGGTCCGCGCCGCCGAGCGGGGCGACGAGCGGGCCGGTCCACAGCTCGGAGTCGCAGGTCAGCGCCGAGAAGAGCAGGCCCGCGAGGAGCGCGGTCAGGCCGGGCGGGTGCCAGCCGGCGCGGTACCAGTAGGCGCCGCCGGTGCGCGCGTGCAGGCCCGCGGAGTCGTACGTGCAGCGGCGGAGCACCATGTCGGCGAGGAAGACCCCGCCCCAGGGGGCGAAGACGATGATCAGGAGGGAGAGGAAGGAGAGGAGCGAGGTGGTGAAGTCGGTGAGGAAGAGGGCGCCGAGGGAGCCGGCGGCCGTCACGGCGGCGCTGATGACGATGGCGCGGGCCCGGCTCCAGGGGATGCCGAGGACCTGGAGGTTCAGGCTCGACGAGTAGAGCGTGATGATCGAGTTGGTGACGGACCCGCCGAGGACCAGGGCGAGGAAGAGCGGCTGGAACCAGCCGGGGAGCAGGCTCTCGGTGCCGGCGACGGCGTCGGTCATGTCGGCCTGGGTCGCGGCGGCCACCCCGGCCACGCCGAGGGCGACGGAGGAGACGAAGCCGCCGAGGGCTCCGCTCCAGGTCACGGCCTTGAGGGAGGTCGTGCGGGGCAGGTAGCGGGTGTAGTCGGCGGGCATGGGGAGGTACGAGAAGGGGCCGGCGAGCATCACGACGAAGGCGAGGCTCCAGCCGGCGGCGCCGGGTGCGGCGGAGGGTGCGGCGGTGTCGGCGCCGGGCAGGACGAGAACGAGCAGGGCGGCGAAGCCGACGGCGAGGACGTACGCCATCCAGCGTTCGGCGAACTGGACGGTGGCGTGGCCCCAGAGGGCGACGGCGAAGGTCAGCGCGAGGGTGACCCCGAGCGCGAGGGCGCGGGTGGTGGGGCCGCCGCTCCAGCCGAGGTCGGCGAAGAAGGCTTCGAGGGCGAGGGTGCCCACCACGGTGTTCACGATGGTGTAGCCGATGCTGACGATCCAGTTGAGCAGACCGGCCGGCCAGTTGCCGCGCAGACCGAAGGCGGCGCGGGAGATGACGAGGGTGGCGGTGCCGGTGCGGACGCCGCTCAGGCCTGCCGCGCCGATGGCGAGGAAGGAGAGGCCGCCGATCACGACGACCGCGGTGGCCTGCCAGAAGGAGAGCCCGAAGGCGACGGCGAGGGCGCCGTTGATGACGTAGGTGAAGGTGAGGTTCGAGCCGAACCAGAGCCAGAAGACGTCCTTGGCGCTGCCGTGCCGTTCGGCGTCGGGGATGGGGTCGATCCCGTGCTCCTCGACCTGGAACACCTCGTCCCGGGCCGTGGCCGCCGTGGCCCCCGTACTCCCGGGCGCCGTCTCGTGTCCGAGCACATCGCACCTCCTGATCCTGAGCGTCGTCGCGGACGCTGCCGTGAACCTTTTCGTGAACGCCGTCTCGAACGCTGTCTTGAATGACGTTCTAAGTTCTTGAATGGCATTCAAGATGTGCGATGGGTTCCGGCCACGTCAAGACCTTGGGGGTTGCGATTAAGGTCGATCCAGCAGAGACACCGGTGGATCGGCGGAACGGGGACAGTGGCGGTGGCAGGGGCGGCACGACGGCGGGACGGGCACGTCACCCAGGAACGGATGCTGGAGGAGGCCATGACGGCGATCGCCGAGGACGGCCTCTCCTCGCTCACGATGTCGGCGCTCGCGGAGCGGCTCGGCACGAGCGGCGGCCACATCCTGTACTACTTCGGCAGCAAGGACCTGCTGCTGCTCGCCGCCCTCCGGTGGAGCGAGTCCGCGCTGGCCGAGGAGCGCCGCGCACTGCTGTCCCGACGGATCACGGCCGAGCGCAAGCTCGACCGGTTCCTGCGGCTTTATCTGCCGCGCGGGCCGCGCGATCCGCGCTGGACCCTGTGGATCGAGCTGTGGGCCCGCACCCCCGGCAACAGCGCGCTCGGCGAGGCCCAGGAGGAGCTGGACCGGGGGTGGCACGAGGACCTGGAGACGCTCCTGACGGCGGGCGTCGCGCGGCGGCGCTTCGCCCCGCTCGACGCCGGGGCGCGCGCCTCCGAACTCCTGGCCCTGCTCGACGGGTTGAGCACCCGGGTCGTCCTGGGCCAGGAGTCAGGTCGCGATCCGCGACCCGCTCTTGAGGTGGCCCGCTCGGCGGTACGGGCGCTGATCGCCCCGTACGCCTCCGGTGCCGACGGCGAACCGAGCGTCGGCGCCGACGCCCCGGACGCTGCCGACGGCGAACCGAGCGTCAGCGGCGACTCCTCGGACGGTGCCGCCGGGGGCCCGAGCGTCACCGACAACGCCCCGGACAGCGCTGCCTCATGACGGCTCGTCAGCCCCGGTAGGCCTCAAGGAGCCGCAGCCACGCCTCGCTCAGCGTCGGGTACGACGGTACGGCGTGCCACAGGCGGGCGATCGGGACCTCGCCGACGACCGCGACCGTCGCCGAGTGGACGAGCTCGCCGATGCCCGGGCCGACGAAGGTGGCGCCGAGGATCACCTCGCGGTCGAGGTCGACGACCATCCGGGCGTGCCCCTGGTAGCCCTGGGCGTAGAGCCCGGCCCCGGCGACGTGGCTCATGTCGAGGTCCACGGCACGGACCCGGTGGCCGGCCCGCTCCGCCTCGGCGAGCGAGAGCCCGACGGCGGCCGCCTCGGGGTCGCTGAACACCACCTGCGGTACGGCGGCGTGGTCGGCGGTGGCCGCGTGCGCGCCCCAGCTCGACTCGTCCAGGGCTTCCGCACCCTGCGCGCGGGCCGCGATCGCGGCGCCGGCGATCCGGGCCTGATACTTGCCCTGGTGGGTCAGGAGCGCGCGGTGGTTGACGTCCCCGACGGCGTACAGCCAGTCGGTGCCGGTGACCTTGAGGCTGTCGTCGACATCGAGCCAGGAGCCCGGCTTCAGGCCGACGGTCTCCAGGCCGATGTCCTCGGTGCGCGGGGCCCGGCCGGTCGCGAACAGCACCTGGTCGCCCTCGACGTGGTCGCCGCCCTCCAGGACCACGGTGACCGGTCCCGTACCGCCGTCGCGTACGACCGCGCTGACCGAGACGCCGGTCAGGATGTCCGCGCCGCGCGCGGTGAGGGCCGCGGCCACGTGCTCGCCGACGAAGGGTTCCATCCGGGGCAGCAGTCCCCCACCCCGTACGAGCATCGTCACCTTCGACCCGAAGGCGTGCCAGGCGGTCGCCATCTCGACGCCCACGACTCCCCCGCCGACCACGATCAGCCGCCCTGGCACCCGGTCGGAGCTGGTCGCCTCGCGGCTGGTCCAGGGGCGCGCCCCGGAGAGTCCCGGCAGGTCGGGGAGGACGGCGCGGCTGCCGGTGCAGACGGCGACCGCGTGGCGGGCGGTGAGGACGTGCCGCTCGCCCTCGGGGCCCGCGACCTCGACCCGGCGCGGCCCGAGGAGACGGCCGTGGCCCCGGAAGATCCGTACGCCGATCGAGTCGAGCCAGTCCACCTGGCCGTCGTCCGTCCAGTCGCCGACGACCTCGTTCCGGTGGGCGAAGACCTCCGGGGCGTCGAGCGGGCCTTGGACCGACGCGCGCAGGCCCGCCACCTTCCGGGCGTCGGAGCGGGCGATCACGGGGCGCAGGAGGGCCTTGCTGGGCATGCAGGCCCAGTACGAGCACTCGCCTCCGATCAGCTCGCTCTCGACGATCGCGGCGCTGAGGCCGGCGGCCCGCACCCGGTCGACGACGTTCTCCCCCACGGGTCCGGCCCCCAGGACCACCACGTCGTACTCGTGCTCGTGCTCGCTCTCCACCGTTCGCGTCATGGGTGACAGTCTGGCTCAGCGGTGCGGAATAGCGCGGCTCGATACGCCGTTGTGCCGGGCGAGTCCCCAGGGGACCGTGAGGACACCGCCAGGAGATCCCCGAAAGGTAGGAACAATGAGCACCGTAGAGCTCACCAAGGACAACTTCGACGAGGTCGTGAGTGGGAACGATTTCGTCCTGATCGACTTCTGGGCTTCCTGGTGCGGTCCCTGCCGTCAGTTCGCCCCGGTCTACGACGCGGCGTCCGAGCGCCACGAGGACCTGGTCTTCGCCAAGGTGGACACCGAGGCGCAGCCGGAGCTCGCGGCGGCGTTCGAGATCCGCTCGATCCCGACGCTGATGATCGTCCGCGACAACGTGGCGATCTTCGCGCAGCCCGGCGCCCTGCCGGAGGCCGCGCTGGAGGACGTCATCGGCCAGGCACGGAAGCTGGACATGGACGAGGTCCGCAAGTCCGTCGAGGACGCCAAGCAGAAGTGATCCACCGCGAGGGGGGTACGGGATCCGCTCCCGTACCCCCCTCGCGTGCTGTCCGGGTGCTCAGCGCTCCAGGACCAGGGCGAGGCCCTGGCCGACGCCGATGCAGAGGGCGGCGAGGCCGGTGCCCGAGCCGGCCGCCGCCAGCTGGTGGGCGACCGATCCTGCGAGGCGCGCGCCCGAGGCACCCAGCGGGTGGCCGATGGCGATGGCTCCACCGCGAGGATTCACGATGTCGGGGTCCAGTTCCGGCCATTCCGCGAGGCAGCCGAGGGACTGGGCCGCGAAGGCCTCGTTCAGCTCGAAGGTCCGCAGGTCGGCGAAGGAACGACCCGACTTCTCCAGGGCCCGCCGGACCGCCTCGACCGGGCCGAGGCCGAAGAGCTGGGGCTCGATGCCGGTGACCGCGGAGGTGCGGATCCGGGCGAGCGGCTCCCGGCCGGTCTCCCGCAGCCCGTCCTCGTCGACGAGCAGCAGGGCGGCGGCGCCGTCGTTGAGCGGGGAGGAGTTGCCCGCCGTGACCGTGCCGCCCTCGGGGCGGAAGGAGGGCTTCAGCTTGGCGAGGGCCTCCAGGGACGTGGAGTCGCGGATGCATTCGTCGCGGGCGAGCTCCACCCCCGGGTAGGGGACGATCTCGTCGTCGTACAGACCCTTCGCCCGTGCCTCGGCGGCCTTGCGGTGGCTGGCGAGCGCGAAGGCGTCCTGCTGCTCGCGGGTGATGCCGTGCCTGTCGGCGATCAGCTCCGCGCCCTCGCCGAGCGGGACCGTCCACTCGGCGGGCATGCGCGGGTTCGTCATGCGCCAGCCGAGGGTCGTGGAGTGCAGCTGCTGGTGGCCCGCCGGGAAGGCCCGCTCGGGCTTCTGCAGGACCCAGGGGGCGCGGGACATCGACTCGACACCGCCGGCGATCGCCACGGAGGCGTCGCCGAGGGCGATGGCGCGGGCCGCCTGGATGACGGCCTCGAGACCGGAGCCGCAGAGGCGGTTGACGGTGACGCCGGGCACGGAGACGGGCAGCCCGGCGAGCAGCACGGCCATCCGCGCGACGTCGCGGTTGTCCTCGCCGGCGCCGTTCGCGTCGCCGAAGTAGACGTCGTCGACGCGCGCCGGGTCGAGTGCGGGAGTGCGGTCCACGAGGGCCCGGACGACGTGTCCGGCGAGGTCGTCGGGACGTACCGGGGCGAGGGCACCCCCGAACTTCCCTATCGGGGTGCGGACGGCGTCGACGATGTAGACGTCGCGGATGCTCATCGGTTCTCTCCCACGTGACCTTCGGAACGACTCTGTTCGCCTGGTGACAGGACTTTCGCCCCGCACACTCACGTCTTGGCGCGCGCGCAGAGTCTCTGCCCGTCGGACCGCCCTGTCAACGGGCCCCCTTCAAGGCAGGACGCCCCAGGTCAGTCGCGTCCCGCCGGGCGGGCGAGGGCCGTGAGGCCGTAGTCGAGCTCCCGCCCGTCGACGAGCAGCGCCTCCACGGTGCGCGTCTCGGGGTCGATGTCGGCCCTGATGCCGTGGCCCTCGTAGATCGGATATCCCGACTCGCCGTACCGCCCGGTGGCCTCCACGACGGCGGTGCGCACGGCGCTGTCCGTCACGGCGGCGCCGCCCCGGTCCTCGACGTGCGCGGGCACCAGCAGGATCTCGAAACGCTGCGGAACTGTGCTCATGGATCGACGCTAAGCGCTCGGCCGCCCGCTCGCCGGGCGGCCGGTCAGCTGGACTCGCGCCGGACGACCTGCGAGGCGAGGAGCGCGCGGGTGCGGGGCGGGACCTCCGGCTCCCGGACGGCCCGGTCGACCAGCTCCGCGAGTTCACGTCCGAGCACCATGTCGATCCGTACGGTGCTGAGCCGGGGCCGCAGGAGCCGGCCGAGCAGCAGATCGTCCGCGCCGACGACGGCGACCTCCTCCGGCACGGCCAGGCCTGCGTCCTGGAGCGCCCGCATCAGGAGCATCGCGTACTCGTCGTTGTAGGCGAAGACGGCGTCGAGGCCGAGCTCCCGCCAGCGCGCCGCGAGTTCGTCCGCCGACTCCTCGTCGTAACGAAGCGGCAGGGGTACGACGGTGGCGTCGGTGCCGTGGACCGCGCGCCGCGCGCCGTCGAGGCGGGGGCCGGAGAACATCGCGAGGCCCGGCTCCTCGGGGATGACGACGCCGATCCGGCGGCGGCCGCTCTCCACGAGGTGGGCGGTGGCCACCTCGCCCACCCGTCCCTGGTCCATGACGAGGGCGTGGGTGCCTTCGACGCCCTGGGTGCCGAGGGTGATCACGGCCCGCGCCCCGGACCTCTTGAGGATCTCGACGCCCTGCCCGGTCAGCTGGACCTCGCCGAGCGAGACCACGGCCACCGGCCGGAGCTCGGCCCAGGCACGGGCGGCCTCCTCGGCCTCCAGGCCGACGCTGCCGTACTGGACCACCGTGTAGTCGAGGCGCCGCAGGGCCCACTGGAACTCGTTGAAGAACTGGCTGTACAGCGGTCCGACCGGCACGTGAGAGGTCGGCAGCAGCACCATCCGGCTGTGGCCGGCCCGCAGGCTGCGGGCGGCCGCGTGCGGCACGTACCCCAGCTCCTCGGCCGCCTCGCGCACCCGGCGGCGGGTGGGCTCGCTGATGCGGACGGCCGAGGTGTTGTTCAGGACGTACGAGACGGTGGCCCGGGAGACGCCCGCGAGACGGGCGACATCGGCGCTGGTCGGGACCGCGCGCCCGACGGGGCGTTCGGGGGTGTGTTCGGTTGGCTGACTCATCGCTTCGGCATCTTTCCAGAACAATCCGGCCCGGGGTCTGGCGGATGGCCGGAAACGGGTGCTACACAATGCTCACACGTGTCACTGACACGTGTAACTAACTCGTTCGATCCGCTTCTCGCCCCTCTTCGGGCGATCTCCCCAGGAGGGCACCGTGGCCCTTTCCTCCCCCGGCTCCACCACCTCGGGCACCGGCGATCCGGGTACCGGCTCCGCCGCGGCCGGCCGGCCGACCCGAGGCCTGCTGCCCCTGCTCCTCGTCGGCAACACCGCGATGTACGCCCTGTACATCGGCGTCCCCGGACTGCTCCTCGCGCTCCAGATCGAGGAGATCGACCCGGCCGGCAAGGTGGCGAACTTCGGCCTCGTCTCCGGCATATCCGCGATCTTCGCCACCGTCTTCAACCCGGTGGCGGGCGCCCTCTCGGACCGCTCGGGCCGCCGCAACCCGTGGATCCTCGCCGGCGGTCTGCTCGCGCTGCCCGTGATGCTGCTCCTCGGCAGCGTCCACACGATCCTGCTGGTGACCATCGCCTGGTGCCTCGGCCAGGCCGTCATGAACATCTACCAGGCGGCCCTGACCTCCGTGGTGCCCGACCGGGTCCCCATGGCCGCCCGCGGCAAGGCCTCGGCGGCCGTCGGCCTCGGACTCCCCGTCGGCTCGACGATCGGCGCCCTGGTCGGCGCCGCCTTCTCCGAGGACTACCGCACCGGCTATCTCGTCTTCGGCGCGATCGTCGCGGCCACCGCCGTGCTCTTCACGGCCTGCGCCCGGGAGCGGCGCATGCCCGCGAAGGCCCCGCTGCCCGTGAAGGAGCAGCTCGCGGCCTTCGGCAGCGCGCTCGAGGACCACGACTTCCGCTGGGCCTTCATCGGCCGCGCCCTGCTGGTCCTGGGCTATTTCGCGGTGGCCGGGTTCCAGCTGTACATCCTCAAGGACCACACCGAGCTGCCCGCCGGGCTGAGCCCCGAGGAGGCGGTGGCGATCCTCATGCCGCTCGACGCGGTCGCCATGGTGGTCTCCACCGTGCTGGGCGGCTGGCTGTCGGACCGCTTCGACCGGCGCAAGCTCTTCGTGGGCGCCTCCGCCGCGCTGGCCGCCGTCGCCCTGCTGATCCCGGCCGTCTCGACGAGCTGGACGGCGATGCTGGCCTTCTCCGCGGTCAACGGCCTCGGCTTCGGCTGCTACATGGCCGTCGACACCGCACTGGTGACCATGGTGCTGCCGAAGGCCGAGGACGCCGCCCGTGACATGGGCGTCCTCAACGTCGCCAACGCCGGGCCGCAGATCATCGCCCCCTTCGTGGCCTCGCTCGTCGTCTCGCTCAGTGGCGGGTACACGGCACTCTTCTTGATCGCCGCCGTACTGTCGGTACTCGGCGCGCTCGCCGTGCGCCCCATCCGCAGCGTGCGCTGACCCCGGCCGGCGCCCGCCCCGCACCGTCAGAAAGGCCGCACCGTGCGTCTGCACACGACCACTTGGGGTTCGGGCGACCGGATCGCCCTGCTCGTCCACGGCCTCATGGCCGACCACCGCACCTGGCGGCGGGTCGGCCCGGCGCTCGCGGAGCGCGGCTACCGGGTGATCGCGGTGGACCTGCGGGGGCATGGGCGGAGCGGGCGGGCCTCCGGGCCGGCGGAGTACCGGCCGGAGGACCACGCCGCCGATCTCGTGGAAACCCTTCCGGCCGGTGCGGAGTTGGCGGTCGGGCACTCGCTCGGCGGGCTCGTGCTCGCCCGGGCGGTGGAGCGCCTGACGCCGGCCCGGGCGGTGTACTCCGACCCGGCCTGGCACCTGGCGGCCGGCCCCTGCGGCTACCGGGCCGAGCTGTTCGTCCGGGGCAAGGCGATGACCCGGGAACAGATCAAGGGGTTCAACCCGCACTGGCCGGACGAGGACGTCGACGTGGAGATGGCGTCGGTCCGGGACTGGGACGAGCGGACGGCGCACGGCCTCACGGCGTTCGTGGGCGTCGACATGTGGCCGGTCCGGCCCGTGGTGCCCTCGCTCGTCACCCTCGCCGATCCGAGCACGCTGGTGCGGCCGGAGCACGCCCGGATGCTGGCGGACCGCGGATTCGCGCTCCGCACGGTGGAGAAGGCGGGTCACACGATCCACCGGGACGACTTCGACGGGTTCATGTCCGCGCTGGACGACTGGATCTGACGTACCGTTCAGCCATGGACGACGCGTCGATGGACTCCTCGATGGTGGGACTGCTCGGCCGGGTGACCGGCACCGTCGGGCCCGGTCTCGTCGGTGAGGTGATCGTCCGGATCCGGGGCGGTGCCGAGCACTTCCTCGCCCATCCGGCCTCCCCGAAGGAGCGGATCGGCGTCGGAACGGTGGTGATGGTCATGGAACATCTCCCTCCACGCACCGTCTATGTCACAGCCGCGTACGACAGTTGACGCAACCGTTGAGCGGCGCCGGTCGCGGGCGCACACTCCCTTCACCGGATCCGCACCGGCTCCGGTGAAGGGGGACCATGTCCATGGGCATCGGTATTCTCGCGGGCGCCGTCGTCGGCGCCTTCGCCGTTCTCATCATCGTCTTCAAGATGATGTGGCGCGTCGCGGAACCCAACGAGGCGCTGATCATCTCCGGCTCCAACCACAAGAACGAAGGTCTCGGCGCGGGCATGGGGTTCCGCATCGTCACCGGGCGCGGCACGCTCGTCCTGCCGGGCGTGCAGGCGGTGCGCAAGCTCTCGCTCGACCTCAACGAGACCCAGCTGTCCGTCGAGTGCGTCACCCACCAGGGCATTCCGCTGAAGGTCCGGGGTGTGGTGATCTTCAAGGTCGGTGACGACTTCGTGTCGATCGCCAACGCCGCACGCCGCTTCCTCGACCAGCAGAAGCTGATGAGCGAGCGGGTGCACATCGTCTTCGCCGGTCACCTCCGCGCCATCGTCGGCGGGTTGACCGTGGAGGACATGATCCGTGACCGGGAGAAGCTGACCGGGCAGGCGCGTTCGGCCTGTGGCACGGAGATGGAGAAGCTCGGTCTGATCGTCGACTCGCTGCAGATCCACGAGATCGAGGACCCGACCGGGTACATCAAGAACCTGGCCGCCCCGCACGCGGCCGCCGTCCAGCGGGACGCGCGGATCGCGCAGGCCGAGGCCAACCGACGGGCGACCGAGGCCGAGCAGCAGGCAGCGGCACGCATGTCGGAGGCGACCCGGGACAGCGAGATCCTCCAGGCGGGCTACCAGGCCGAGCGGGACCAGGCGTCCGCGAAGGCCCGGCAGGCCGGTCCGCTGGCGGAGGCGGCCTCGCGCCAGGAGGTCGTCGTCCAGGAGACCCGGGTGGCGGAGCTGGAGGGCCACCGCAAGGAGCAGCAGCTCCAGGCGGAGGTCCGCAAGCCGGCCGACGCGATGGCGTACGAGACCCGGACGCTGGCCGCGGCCGAGCGTGACGCCCGGATCTCGGCGGCCGAGGCCGACGCGAAGGAGACCGAGCTGGCGAGCGCGGCCAAGGCGACGGCGACCCGGCTCACCGGTGAGGCGGAGGCGGCGGCGCAGCACGCCAAGGGGCTCGCGATCGCGGAGGCGACGCGGGCGAAGGGTCTGGCGGAGGCCGAGTCGATCAAGGCCCGTGCGGCGGCGCTCGCGGAGAACCAGGAGGCCGTCGTCGCGCAGCAGCTGGCTGAGAAGTGGCCGGAGATCGTCTCCGCGGGCGCCTCGGCGTTCGGGAACGTGGACCAGATGGTGCTGCTCAACGGCGCCGACGGCATGGCGGACGTGTTCGCCAAGGCGCTGACCATGGGCGGGACCGGTCTGGGTCTGGCCCGGCAGCTGCTCTCCACGATGAACCCGGCCGCTCAGGAGCGGCTGGGCACGGGGGTGCCTCCGGCGCCGCGGGCGGCGGAGGCGAGCGTCGAGATCACGGTCGGCGACGGGGAGTAGCCGGCGTTCGGCAGGAGGGACACGGGGCGGGGCCCGGTGCCGTGACGGCGCCGGGCCCCGGCCTCGTACCCCTGTCGGCTCCCCGCCTCGCTCCGCGCCCGCCCGGTGGGGCCGAACGCGGCCGTGACCACACTCAGGTGGGGCCGAACTCAGCCGTGACCGCGCTCAGTTGTGGCCGAACTTCCGCTCCTTGCGGTGCGACGCGTGCTCCACCAGGGGCATCGACGTCTCGCTCTTGGGAGCCGCCGAGGTCTGTTCCTTCGTGGTCGCCTCGGTGCGGTGCTCATGGCCGCCGGTACGGGCTCCCCGGTTCGTCCGGGTCTGTTTCTTGCCCACGATCGTGCCTCCCGTGACGGGTGTCGGACGGTGGTCCGTATCCCCTCAGCCTGGCACGGGCGTCCGGGCACCGCATGTCAGACGGCGGCCGCCCCGACGACCCGGGCGAAGGCGGCCAGGGTCGGTGTGCCGGGGGCGCGGTCCAGTACGGCGAAGACGATCTCCTCGAAGTGGCCGGCGAAGCGGCCGTCCCCGGTGAGCAGCGCCGTGAAGGCGCCGGCGACCTGTTCGGGGTCGTTCTGGAAGACGCCGCAGCCCCAGGCGCCGAGCACGAGCCGGCGGTAGCCGGCCGCGGCGGCCGTCTCCAGGACCCGCTCGGCACGGGAGGCGAGGGCGCCCGGCAGGCGGTCGACGAGGGCGGGGGTGCGGCGGCGGAGGACGCCGGCGTTGGGCGCGGGCGAAGTGAGGAAGCCGACGGTGAAGGGCTGGGCGAGGAGGGCGCCGCGGTCGTCGCGGAAGACCGGTACGCGCGGCGAGTGGATGACCCGGTCGGTGTAGAGGACGTCGCGGTCCTCGCGGTGGTGCGCGTAGTAGCCGGGGGCGCGGAGCAGGGTGGCGTGGAGGGCGGAGGAGCGGCAGAGCGCCTCCTCCTGGGCCTGGGCGCCGTTGAGGTAGCCGCCGCCGGGGTTGCGGGCGGAGGCGAAGTTCAGGACGGCCACGGGGCGGGTCGCGTCGGCGGCGGTCATCCGCCGGGCGGCGGCGAGGCTGCTCTCGCCGGTGACGTCGAGGATGGGCGTCCTGTCGGTGTCGGGGGTGACCGTGACGGGCTCGGGGCCGTGGAGTCGAGTTCCGGCCAGGGCGGCGGCCAGGTCTTCGGCGAGGGAGACGGTACGGCCGTCGGGGGCCTGGTAGTGGCCTGCGGCAACGATCTCCTCGGTCTGCCGCGCGATCGCGCGCAGTCGTGCACTCATGGCCTCAGGATGATCGTTTCGTCCCGGCCCGGGCAACGGAATTTCCCGGGATCCGGCCGGGTCCCGGCAGGAGCTGCCCCCGGCGGTTTCCGGCCGGACGGGGGCGCGGGGGGCGCGTTCGGCGGGTTCGGGGCGCTCTTGCACGCCGCTCGGCGGTGGCTTTAGGTGGAAGCAGAACTTCCCGGGGCCGGTCCTGACGACCGGCCTGACGACCAGGAGGTGTACGGATGTCGTCCAGCGGCATACGGAGCGGCGAACCCCCTCTCGCCGAGGCGGAGGCGGAGGAACTGCTGCGATGTATCTGCTTCAAGACCGGCCCGCCCCGCACCGTGGGGGTGGAGCTGGAATGGCTCGTGCACGAACTGCGTGACCCCCGGCTCCCCGTCCGCCCGCCGAGGCTCGCTACGGCCCTCGACACCGTACGGTCCCTGCCGCTGGTGTCGTCCCTGACCTTCGAACCCGGCGGGCAGCTGGAGCTCAGCTCGCGCCCGGCCGGTTCGCTCATGGAATGTCTCGACTCACTCGCCGCCGACCTCCGGGCGGTTCGGTCGGCGCTCGGACCGCTCGGCCTCACCCTCAGCGGATACGGGGTGGACCCCTGGCACTCCCCGCGCGGCCGGGTGCTCCACGAGCCGCGGTACGACGCCATGGAGGCCGCGCTCGACCGGACAGGACCCGCCGGCCGGGCGATGATGTGCGACTCGGCGTCGGTGCAGATCTGCCTGGACGCGGGCCTTGAGGAGCCGGGGCCGCTCGGCTACCACCGGCGCTGGCAGCTCGCCCATCTCCTCGGTGCGGTGCTCGTGGCGGCCTTCGCCAACTCCCCGGTGCACGAGGGCCGTCGCACCGGCTGGCGCTCGACGCGGCAGGCCCTGTGGACGGACCTCGACCCCCGCCGGACCCTCGCCCCCCTGCCGGACGGGGAGCCGCGCGCCGAGTACGCGGCCCACGTCCTGGACACCCCGGTGCTGTGCGTACGGGCCGACGAGGGGCCCTGGACCGTGCCGGAGGGGATGACCTTCCGCGACTGGCTGCGCTCGGGACAGCCCCGGCCGGCCGACGCCGACGACCTGCGGTACCACATGACGACGCTCTTCCCGCCGGTGAGGCCGCGCGGCCATCTGGAACTGCGGATGGTCGACGCGCAGCCGGGCCCGGACGGGTGGATGGTGCCGGTGGCCGTGACGACGGCGGTGTTCGAGGACCCGGAGGCGGCGGAGACCGTCTACCGCGCGGTGAAGCCCCTCGCGGAACGGGCCGGCTCCGCCCCCGCCCCGCGCAACCCGCTCTGGCTGGCGGCGGCCCGTGACGGCCTGGCCGACCCCGAGCTGCACGCCACCGCCCTCACCGTGTTCGCCGCCGCCCTTGAGGCGCTGCCCCGGATCGGGGCGAGCGAGGAGGTGCGGCGGGCCGTCGCCGCCTTCCACGAGCGGTACGTGATCCCCGGGAGCTGCCCGGCCGACGACCTGGAGGTGCTGACGTCATGACGGAGACCCGGACCGAGCTGGGCCCCGAGGCCCTGCGCCGGCACGCCCTGGACGCCCTGACCGCGGCGCGGGCCCGTACCGCGCTGCTCACCTCCTGCGTCGAGGACGGGGAACTCACCGCCCAGCACTCCCCCTTGATGTCTCCGCTGGTCTGGGACCTGGCGCACATCGGCAACCAGGAGGAGCTGTGGCTGTGGCGGGCCGTCGGCGGGCAGGAGGCGCTGCGGCCCGAGATCGACTCGCTCTACGACGCCTTCGAGCACCCGCGGTCCGCCCGCCCCTCGCTTCCGCTGCTCGCGCCGGGCGAGGCCCGGACCTACGCGGCGGACGTACGGCTGCGAGTACTGGACGTACTGGAGCGCGCCGAGTTCAACGAGCGGCCGCTGCTCCGCGCCGCGTTCGCCTTCGGTCTCGTCGCCCAGCACGAACAGCAGCACGACGAGACGATGCTGATCACCCATCAGCTGCGGAAGGGGCCCGCGGCGCTGACCGCTCCCCCGCCGCCACCCCTGCGGAGCGGCCCGCTTCCCGCCGAAGTCCTCGTCCCCGGTGGCCCGTTCACCATGGGCACCTCGGAGGAGCCGTGGGCGCTGGACAACGAGCGGCCGTCGCACGTGCGGGTCGTACCCGCCTTCCACATCGACACCGTGCCGGTCACCAACGGCGCCTATCTGGCCTTCATGGCCGACGGCGGCTACTCGGACCAGCGCTGGTGGCGGCCCGAGGGCTGGGCGCAGATCAGGGAGCACGGCATCGCGGCCCCGCTGTTCTGGCGCCGGGACGGAGCCCAGTGGCTGCGCCGCCGGTTCGGGGTGACCGAGCCGGTGCCGGAGGACGAGCCGGTCCTGCACGTGAGCTGGTACGAGGCGGACGCGTACGCGCGCTGGGCGGGCCGGCGGCTGCCGACCGAGGCCGAGTGGGAGAAGGCCGCCCGGTACGACCCGGAGACCGGGCGCTCGCGCCGCTATCCGTGGGGTGACGCCGACCCGGGCCCCGAGCACGCCAACCTCGGCCAGCGGCATCTGCGTCCGGCGGCCGCGGGCAGCTACCCGGAGGGCGCGTCGCCGCTCGGCGTACGGCAGTTGATCGGTGACGTGTGGGAGTGGACGGCGAGCGACTTCCTGCCGTACCCGGGCTTCACCGTGTTCCCGTACAAGGAGTACTCGGAGGTGTTCTTCGGCCCCGACCACAAGGTGCTGCGCGGCGGTTCCTTCGCCGTCGACCCGGTCGCCTGCCGGGGCACCTTCCGCAACTGGGACCTGCCGGTGCGCCGCCAGATCTTCTCCGGCTTCCGTACGGCCCGCAGCGCGGAGCTCGACTGATGTGCCGTCATATCGCCTTCGTGGGCGAACCGGTGGCGCTGGGCGAGCTGCTCGTCCGGCCCGGGCACGCCCTGCTGCGCCAGTCCTGGGAGCCCCGTGCGCAGACCAGCGGCGTGGTGAACGCCGACGGGTTCGGGGTGGGCTGGTACGCCGAGGGTGATCCGGTGCCGGCCCGGTACCGGCGCTCCGGCCCCATCTGGGGCGACCTCTCCTTCGCGGACCTGGCCCGGGTGGTGCGCTCCCGGGCGCTGCTCGCCGCGGTGCGTGGGGCGACCCTGCCGGGCGCCGACGGGGAGGCCGCCGCGGCGCCGTTCGCCGCCGGGCCCTGGTTGTTCAGCCACAACGGCGCCGTCAGGGGCTGGCCGGGCTCGCTCGCGCCGCTCGCCGCGACCCTCCCGGCCGGCGAACTGCTCGGGCTGGAGGCCCGGACCGACTCGGCGCTGCTCTGGGCACTCGTCCTGCACCGGCTGCGGTCCGGCGACGCGCCGGGCCCCGCCCTGGCCGACACGGTGCGGGAGGTCGCCGAGGCGGCCCCCGGCTCCGGTCTCACCCTGCTGCTCACCGACGGCTCGCTGATCGCCGCGACCGCCTGGGAGAACAGCCTCTGGTACCTGACAGGTCCCGACCGGGTGGTCGTGGCCTCCGAACCCTACGACGACGATCCGCGCTGGCGGGAGGTCCCCGGGCACACGCTCGTGACCGCCACCCGTGCCGACGTCACCCTCACCCCGCTCAAGGAGCCGTCCGCGTGAGCCCGTTCCAGCTGACCCGTACCCTCGCCCCGGACGCCGCCGGCGCCGATCTGCGCGCCGACGTCCTCCACGGGCTCAACCGCTCCCCGAAGGAGCTGCCGCCGAAGTGGTTCTACGACGCCCGGGGCAGCGAGCTCTTCGAGGAGATCACCCGGCTGCCCGAGTACTACCCGACCCGGGCCGAGCGGGAGATCCTGAAGGCGCGGGCGCCGGAGATCGCCGCCGCCACCGGGGCAAGGACCCTGGTGGAGCTGGGCTCCGGATCCTCGGAGAAGACCCGGTTCCTGATCGACGCGCTGCTGCCCGGCCTGGACAGCTATGTACCGGTGGACGTGAGCGAGTCCGCGCTGACCGGGGCCGCGGAATCCCTGCTCGCCGAGCGCCCGGGGCTGCACGTGCACGCGCTCGTCGCCGACTTCACCCGGGGGCTCGCGCTGCCCGGGACGCCGGGGCCGCGGCTGGTGGCCTTCCTCGGCGGCACCATCGGCAATCTGCTGCCCGGCGAGCGGCGGACCTTCCTCCGCTCCGTACGGGCGATGCTCACGCCGGGCGACGCGCTGCTGCTCGGTACGGACCTGGTGAAGGACGAGTCGACGCTGGTCGCCGCGTACGACGACTCGGCCGGCGTGACGGCCGCCTTCAACAAGAACGTGCTCGCGGTGATCGACCGGGAGCTGGGCGCGGACTTCGACCCCGACGCCTTCGACCACGTGGCGGTGTGGGACCGCGAGCGGGAGTGGATCGAGATGCGGCTGCGGGCCCGCCGCGCGCTGACCGTGAAGATCCCGGAGCTGGATCTCGTGGTGCCGTTCGCGGCGGGCGAGGAGATGCGGACGGAGGTGTCCGCGAAGTTCCGTCAGGCGGGCGTCCGGACCGAGCTCGCGGAGGCGGACCTCGACCTCGAACGCTGGTGGACCGACAGCGAGGGCAGGTTCGCGCTGTCACTGGCCACCGCGCGCTGAGCGGCGGCCGCCAGGGCGCGGCGGTCCGGGTACAGGGCTCCGGGGAGGGGCTCCCGGAGCCGGACGACGGCGGTGAGCCGGCGGGTGGTGACGACCCGCCACAGTGAGGAGCCGAGCGGGTCGGCCCCGACGTACGCGGCGGCGTCCGTGGGCCGGTAGTCGATCCGTACCGGCTGCACGGCGCAGCCGGCGTCGAGGGCGGCCTGGAACGCGGCCGGGCGGAACCGGCCGCGTTCCCGTCCGCACCAGGTCGAGCCCTCGGGGAAGACGACCACACGGCCGCCGCCCGCGAGCACCCCGGCCATGGTCCGTACGGTGCCGGGCAGGGCCATGATCCCTTCCCGGTCGATGAAGAGGGTGCCGCCGAGCGCGGCGAGCGTGCCGAGGACGGGCCAGCGGCGCACCTCCGACTTGGCGACCGTGCGGCCGGGCAGGACGGCGGCGATCAGCGGTACGTCGAGCCAGGAGACGTGGTTGGCGACGACGAGGAGCGGGCCGTCGGCCGGGGCGGCCGCTCCCTCGTACCGGACGTGGACGCCGAAGGCGCGGACCACCGCCCGCGTCCAGTACCGGACGAGGGTGAGCCGGGTGGCGGCCGGGAGGAGGCCGGCCGGCAGTGCGAGGAGGAGGCCGAGGAGGACGGTGCCGAGTCCGGCGATCAGCCGGACCACGGCCCGGACGGCCCCGGCCCGGTCCGCCTCGGCGCCGCGCCGGCGGTGGGCGGACCCGGGATGGGCGGCGCAGTGGCCCGGCGTGCAGGGCGCCGTGGGGAGCCACGGCGAGAGGGCCGTGGTCCCGTTCACCGTGCCGGGGCGAGCGAGAGGAAGTGGTTGAGGTAGCGCGGGTTGGTCCGGCGCAGCGAGAGCAGGACGTAGAGGTCGGCGACGCCGAAGTCGGGGTCGTGCGCGGGGGCGCCACAGACCCAGGCGCCGAGCCGGAGGTAGCCGCGGAGCAGCGGCGGCAGCTCGGTGCGGCCCTCGGGGCGGGTGATGCCTTCGGGGCTCCAGAGCTTGTGCGGGGTGACCCAGTACTCCTCGGGGGCGAGGTGCTTGGCCTTGACGGTGTCCCAGGTGGCCGCGGCGAGGGTGCCGCCGTCGGCGAGCGGGAGCGAGCAGCAGCCGGCGAGCCAGTTGTGGCCGGTGTTCGTCATGTAGCGGGCGAGTCCGGCCCAGATGAGGGCGATGACGGCGCCGTTGCGGTGGGCGGGGTGGACGCAGGAGCGCCCAACCTCGACCAGGTCGTGCCGGATCGGGGCGAGCCGGGTGAGGTCGAACTCGCTCTCGGAGTAGAGGCGCCCGGCGACGGCGGCCCGGTCGGGCGGCAGGATGCGGTAGGTGCCGACGATCTCGCCGGTGGTCTCCTCCCGTACGAGGAGGTGGTCGCAGTACGCGTCGAAGGCGTCGATGTCGAGGCCGGGCTCCGGGCCGTCGAGCTGGGCGCCGAGTTCGCCGGCGAAGACCTGGTGGCGCAGCCGCTGGGCGGCGCGGACGTCCTCCTGGTCGCGGGCGAGCCCGACGAGGTAGCGGGGGGTGGGCTCCTCGGCCGGGGTCTGCGGCCCCGCCTGCTCGGCGAGGGCCCTGGGCGCGGGCTGCTCGACGAGAAGCTGGGGCTGGGCGGGTACGGCGAGCGGCTGAGCGGGGACGGCGAGCGTGGGGGTCGGTGCGGCCATGTCGGGTTCCTCCGGCGTACGGAAGGGGAAGGGGCGGCGCCGGACCGTGTGAGCGGTGGCCCGGCTCCTTACTTCTTCCGTGACCGGCTGGATTCGACATGACCGTCCGGGGACCCGCGGGTGTGGAGGCGCTGAATGCTATTCGGCGAGGGTGTCCGTGATCTCGGCCGAGGCCAGCCTGGCGGCCTTCAGCGGGTCCTCGCCCTGGAGGACGGCCGTCATGTAGGGCTTGATGGGGTTGTCGGCCTCGACGTCGGCCCACTGCGGGGAGTTGGGGGTGGCGCGGCCGCGCGCGGCGCCCCTGGCCATGGCGGCGGTGGCCTCCTGGCCGGCGACGACGGAGGCGAGGCCCTTCTTGTTGGGCACGTATCCCATGGTGCGGGCGAGGTCGGTCTGCCACTTCTCGCCGGCGAGCGCCTTGACGACGTCGAGGGCGGCGCCGCGCTGGGGTGCGTTCTCCGGGATGATGAGGTCGGAGCCGCCGGTGAAGACGGCGCAGGGCTGGCCCGCCTTGGCGCCGGGTATCGGGAAGTAGCCGAGCTTGTCCTTGAGGGCCGGGTTGGCCTTGATGATCGCGGCGACGGCGCTGGGCGCGGCGATGAGCTGGGCCACGTCGCCCTTGGCGAAGACGTCGGCCTGCGGCGGGTTCTGCTCGTCGGCGTCCTTGGGGCCGGAGCCGAGGGACTGGAGTTCCTTGTAGTAGGCCATGCCGCGCCGGGCCGCCGGGCTCTCCAGCGCACCGGTCCATTCGCCGCCCTTGTCGGTGGCGAGTTCGCCGCCCTCGTCCCAGATGAAGCCGGCGAGGGTGTACCAGTCCTGGCCGGCGAGGTAGATGCCCTGAGAGCCCTTGCTGTTGAGCTTCTCGGTGTCGGCGAGCCACTGGGCGCGGGTGGCCGGTGGCTTGTCGATGCCGGCGTCGGCGAACAGGTCCTTGTTGTAGATGACGATGCGGTTCGCCGCGTACCAGGGGATGCCGTACTGGGATCCGCCGATGCTGCCGGGCTCGGCGAGGCCGGGCAGCCAGTCCTCGCTGCCGAGGTCGCGGACCGACTCCAGGGTGAGGTCGAAGAGCTTCTCGGTGTCGGCGTACTGGGCGACCTGGGTGTTGCCGACCTCGATGACGTCGGGTCCGCCGGTGCCCTGGATGGCCTCGGTGACCTTCTTTCCGATGCCGGTCCACTCCTGGATGGTGACCTGGAGTTCGACGCCGTCGTGCTCCTCCTCGTACGCCTCGGTGAAGCGGTTGAGGAAGTCCTCGCTGACGCTGTCCCGCATGAGCCAGATGTTGACGGTCTTCGTCCCACCGCCGCCCGGGAGCATCCCGCAGCCGGCGAGGGCGAGCGCTGTGGCGGCTGCCAGGGGGCAGGCCAGATGGCGGTTCTTCACGTAGGTCACCTTCTGCGGGTTCAGCACAGGGTCGTGCGTGCATGGGGGGGCTGACCCGACATGGGGGGACCGAACGGGGTGTTCGCGCGGGTATGTGGCCTGGATTCTGGTCTGGACCAACGGGATGGTCAAGTCCTTGACCATCCCGTTCCGCACCGCGAGCGCACCATGCGTTCCGTTACCTCAGGTAACTCCCCATCGGTGACCTTTGATCCGCTGTGTGCGTCCGAGAGGAAGCACGACAAAGCCCCCGAACGACGCCTGAGGCATCGTCGGGAGCTTCGGACGAAGGGCGGGCCCTAGGTGGGCTCCTCCAGGCGGAAGCCGACCTTCATGCCCACCTGGAAATGGGCGACCTGCCCGTCCTCGACGTGACCGCGGATCTCGGTGACCTCGAACCAGTCGACCGAGCGCAGCGTTTCGCAGGCGCGGGTGATCCCGTTCCGGATGGCGGTGTCGACGCCTTCCGAGGACGACCCGACGATCTCCGAGACGCGGTAGACGTGATCTCCCATGGCGGCCTCTCCTTCGCGTTCCGACTCCATCCACACTGCACGGAACCGGAGACCGCCGCGAGTCGAGCTGGACCGCGCTCCCGCGTCGCAACGGGGTCGCATGGCGTCACATCGGCCGGGAATGCAGTCGGACCGGCCCCTCGGGCCACCGGCTTCCCGTCCGGAGCGGGAACCACATCGTGCGCAGGGGCATCGTCGCCGGGCCGTCGGGCTGCTCCACCTCCACCTCGCCCTCCACACCGTTCCAGCCGAGCCGCGCGTAGAGGCCGGAAACCTCCGGGCGGCAGAACAGCAGCGCGAACTCGGGCCCCAGCGTTCGCGCATGCGCGAGGGCACCGCGCACCACCCGCGCGGCAAGCCCGCGGCCCCGCTGGTCCGAGGCGACGGCGACCCCTCCGAGACCCACCACGTCCATCCGGATCCCACCGACCGACAGGGGGAGCACGAGGAGCCCCGCGTGGGCGAGGAGCCGCCCGTCCGCCCTGATCCCGAAGTGGTGCTCCTTGGGCAGCCAGACCAGACCCCACGCGTCCACCCCGAACGGGTCGGCGGCATCCCCGAAGATCTCCGAACGGTCGTAGGCCGCCAGCCGCACCACCGCCGGTGCCCCGGCGGACCGCTCCGCGCCCATCAGGTCCGGCCCTCCTTCTCCTGGGCGTCCCTCAGCTCCTCGGAGGGGGCCGCCCACCGGGCGCGTACGACGGGGAAGCCGGCCTCCTCGGCCGCGTCGCAGACCAGCATGTCGTCGTCGACGAGCATCCTGATCGCGCGGTCGGCGCCCAGCCGCCGCAGGATCTCCACCTTGGTCACCCGGGCCGGGCGGAAGTCCCGGTCGCGTCGCATGTGGACCGGCCCCTCCGGGAGCCCCTGCGCGGCCAGCCAGGCCAGGGTGTCCTTGCGGCAGCGCTCCGGGCGTCCGGTCAGATAGACGACATCACACGCCTCGGCCGCCTCCCGGCACAGCGCGATCCCCTCGTCCAGCGGGGGATCGTCGGGCGCCGCCGCGAAGAAGGCGTCCCAGTCCTTGGGGCGCCGCTCCAGGAAGTGCTGGCGGTGGGCGGTCGCGGCGAGCGTGTTGTCGAGGTCGAAGACGGCCAGGGGCCGGTGCTTGTCGGCTGTCACCCGGCCCAGCCTAGGGGGGTGGACGCAGGCGGCACCCCGACGGTGTGGATCAAGAGCGTGCTACGGGAATCCCTCCCCGTCCCGAACGTTGAACCCCTTGTGAGCATCTTTCCCGGCGACATCCGTTTCTCCGTCCTCGATCGCTCCCGCACCCGGGAGGGCGAGGAGGCCCCCCAGGCGCTGCGCGACACCGTGCGCCTCGCCCAGGAGGTGGAGGCCCTCGGCTACCACCGCTTCTGGGTGTCGGAGCACCACAGCGTGCCCGGGGTCGCCGGTTCCGCGCCGACGGTCCTCGCGGCCGCCGTGGCCGCCGCCACGACGGACATCAGGGTCGGTACCGGCGGGGTGATGCTCCCCAACCACCAGCCCCTGGTCGTGGCCGAGCAGTTCGGCGTCCTGGAGTCCCTCTTCCCCGGCCGGATCGACATGGGCGTCGGCCGCTCGGTCGGCTTCACCGACGGCATCCGCCGAGCGCTCGGGCGGGACAAGGACGACGCCGACCGCTTCGGGGAACAGCTCGACGAGCTGCTCGGCTGGTTCACCGGCGAGCAGACCGCCCACCCGCAGGTGCACGCCCGGCCCGCCGAGGGGCTGCGGGTCCCGCCCTTCGTCCTGGCGACCGGCGAGGGCGCGTCGATCGCCGCGGCGGCCGGGCTGCCGCTGGTCATCGGCGACCTCCGCGGCCGGGACCGGCTGCTCACCGCCGTCGAGACGTACCGCTCCGCGTTCCGCCCCTCCTCGTGGTCCGCCGAGCCGTACGTGGTGATCGCCGGGACGGTCGCGGTGGCCGGGACCGAGGCGGAGGCCGGGCGGCTGCTGATGCCGGAGGCCTGGTCGCTCGCCCACTCCCGGACGCGGGGTGTCTTCCCTCCGCTCGTCGCGCCCGAGGCGATCGAGGGGCTCACCATGACGGAGAAGCAGCGCGGCTTCTACGAGTCGGGGCTGAGCGGCCATGTGTACGGCACGGAGGAGCAGGTGGCCGAGGCGCTGGAGCGGGCGGTGAAGGAGACCGGGGCGCAGGAGGTCCTGGTCACCACGAGCACGTACGACAGGGCGGCGCTGAGCGAGTCGTACCGGAGGCTCGCGAAGGCGGTCGGCCTCGCGCCGGGGACGCGGCGGTCGCTGCCCGCCTGACGCCACGGCCGCCCTGACCAGGCCGGAAGCGGCGTCAGGGATAAAATCACGTTATGCCCGAAAGCCACCATGATCCGTACGTCCGTGTCCGCGGCGCCCGTGAGCACAACCTCGCCGGGGTGGACGTCGACATCCCCCGCGACGCGCTCGTCGTCTTCACCGGGGTCTCCGGATCCGGCAAGTCCTCCCTGGCCTTCGGCACGATCTACGCGGAAGCCCAACGGCGCTACTTCGAGTCGGTGGCGCCGTACGCGCGGCGGCTGATCCATCAGGTGGGGGCGCCCGCGGTCGGTGAGATCACCGGGCTTCCGCCGGCGGTCTCCCTGGAGCAGCGCCGGTCCTCCCCGAACGCCCGCTCCTCGGTCGGTACGGTCACCACCCTCTCCAACTCCCTCCGCATGCTGTTCTCCCGGGCGGGTCGCTATCCGGAGGGCGCGGAGCGGCTCGACTCCGACGCCTTCTCCCCCAACACGGCGGCGGGCGCCTGCCCTTCGTGTCACGGTCTCGGCCGTGTCCACGACACGAGCGAGGAACTCCTCGTACCTGACCCTGATCTGTCGATCCGTCAGGGCGCCATCGCCGCCTGGCCCGGCGCCTGGCAGGGGAAGAACCTGCGGGACGTCCTCGACACGCTCGGGTACGACGTCGACCGGCCGTGGCGCGAGCTCGACCCGAAGGACCGGGAGTGGATCCTGTTCACGGACGAGCAGCCGGTCGTCACGGTCCATCCGGTACGGGACGCCGACCGCATCCAACGCCCCTACCAGGGCACGTACATGAGTGCCCGGCGCTATGTCCTGCGGACCTTCTCCGACTCGAAGAGCCCGACGCTGCGGGCGAAGGCCGAGCGCTTCCTCAGCAGCGCGCCCTGCCCGGTCTGCGGCGGCGGGCGGCTGCGGCCGGAGGCGCTCGCGGTGACGTTCGCCGGCCGGAGCATCGCCGACCTCGCGTCGCTGCCGCTGACGGCCCTGGCCGGACTCCTCTCCACCACGGCGGCGGAGGACGGGGAGACCGCGCGTGTCCTGACCGAGGACCTCGTCGGCCGGATCGCGACCGTGACCGAGCTCGGCCTCGGCTATCTCAGTCTGGACCGGGCCACCCCCACCCTCTCCAACGGCGAGCTGCAGCGGCTGCGGCTCGCCACCCAGCTGCGCTCGGGGCTCTTCGGCGTGGTGTACGTCCTGGACGAGCCCTCCGCCGGTCTGCACCCGGCCGACACGGAGGCGCTGCTCGTGGTGCTCGACCGGCTCAAGGCCGCCGGGAACTCCGTCTTCGTCGTCGAGCACCACCTCGACGTGATCCGGCACGCCGACTGGCTCGTGGACGTCGGGCCGCTCGCCGGGGTGCACGGCGGGCGGGTCCTGCACAGCGGGCCGCCGGGCGGACTCGCGGACGTCGAGGCGTCCGCGACCCGCCGCTTCCTCTTCGACCGGGAGCCCGGGCCCGCGCGGGAGGTGCGCGTACCGGCCGGGTGGCTGCGGACGGGGCCGGTGACCCGGCACAACCTGCGGTCGGTCGACGCGGCCTTCCCCGTCGGGGTGCTGACGGCGGTCACCGGCGTCTCGGGCTCGGGGAAGTCCACGCTCGTGGGCGCACTCACCGAGGAACTCTCCGGGGTGGGCCGTCTGGTGACGGTGGACCAGCGGCCGATCGGGCGCACCCCGCGCTCCAACCTGGCCACGTACACGGGCCTGTTCGACGTGGTGCGCAAGCTGTTCACGGAGACCGAGGAGGCGCGGGCACGCGGCTACAAGGCGGGCCGCTTCTCCTTCAACGTTCCCGGCGGCCGGTGCGAGACCTGCCAGGGCGAGGGGTTCGTCTCCGTCGAGCTGCTCTTCCTGCCCAGTACGTACGCGCCCTGCCCCGACTGCCACGGTGCCCGCTACAACCCCGAGACCCTTCAGGTGCGGCTGCGGGGCCTCACCATCGCCGAGGTCCTCGATCTCACCGTCGAGTCCGCCGCCGCGTTCTTCGAGGACACGCCCGCCGCCGCCCGGAGCCTGCGCGCCCTGCTCGACGTGGGCCTCGGCTATCTGCGGCTCGGGCAGCCCGCGACGGAGCTGTCCGGGGGCGAGGCGCAGCGCATCAAGCTCGCGTCCGAGCTCCAGCGGCCGCACCGCTCCCCCACGCTGTACGTCCTGGACGAGCCGACCACGGGCCTGCACCCGGCCGACGTCGAGGTCCTGATGCGGCAGCTCCACGGTCTCGTGGACGCCGGTCACTCGGTGATCGTCGTCGAGCACGACATGGACGTCGTCGCCACCGCGGACTGGGTGGTCGACCTCGGCCCGGGCGGTGGCGACGAGGGCGGCCGGATCGTGGCCGCGGGGCCCCCGGACCGGGTGGCGCGGACGGCGGAGAGCCGCACCGCGCCGTATCTCCTCCGTGCCCTGGGCCCCGCCGGCCGGAACTGAGGTCCGCCCGGCGGGATCAGGACGACGGAGCCGAGGGCCGGTCCTGCGGGGGCGGACCCACGGAGCCGAGGTCCGATCCGGCGGGATCAGGACGACGGAGCCGAGGTCCGCCCGGCCGGATCAGGCCGCCGTGTCGAAGGTGTAGTGGCGGGTGTGGTCCAGCATGTCCGCCGGAGTCACGTCGTTCCACGGGCGCATGGTGTCGCCGAGGTCGACGACGTTCGCGGTGCCCTTGGCCGGCAGGTACGGGGAGCGGGGGTGGCGGGCCTGCCAGTCGGCCCACAGCTTGTCGATGAAGGCGTGGTGCAGCCAGAACACGGGGTCGTTCGGGGAGACCCCGGTGCCCATCTGGCCGCCCACCCAGACGTGGACGCGGTTGTGGAGGTTCACACCGCGCCACCCTTCGAGGTGGTTGCGGAAGCCGTCCGACGAGCTGTTCCAGGGAGCCATGTCATAGGTCTCCATGGCGAGGACGGAGTCCACCTCGGCGCGGGTGGGGAGCTGGCGGCCGCCCGCGCCGAGATCGCGCCGCAGGTAGTCGCGGCCGTCGACGCGGACGGTGATCGTCCAGCGGTTGCCGCTGCGGGCGAACGGGCCGTCGAGCACCTGGCCGTCGCGGGCGCGCCCGGTGCCGCCGAGGAAGTCGGGCGCCCAGAGCGAGGAGCGGGAGGTGCGGTCGGCCGTCCAGTCCCAGTAGGGGAGGTTGACGGTCGGGTCGACGGACTGCAGCGCCCGCTCGAACTCGATGAGGAAGCGCCGGTGCCAGGGCAGGAACGACGGCGATCGGTGGCCGACGCGGTCGCCGTTGTCGGTGTCGCTCATGATGAAGGCGTTGTGCGTGGTGACGAAGGTGTCGTACCGCCCGGAGCGCTTGAGCTCCAGGAGGGCGTCGACGAAGCGCCGCTTCTCGTCGGCGGTGAGGGAGGCCTGGTTCTTGCGTACGGTCATGGTGGGTGCCGTTCCTGGATCGATCAGCCGAGGGTGAGGGGTACGAGCGGGGCGCCCTGGAGTTCGCGGACGGCCGCGCGGGCCAGCGACTTGGGCGTGGCGACGGGCTCGTAGTGGTTGATCACGCTGATCCAGGTGCCGTCGGCGTTCTGCATGACGTGCAGTTCCTCGCCGTCGATCGTCACGGAGTAGCCGCCTCCGTGGTGCCCCCCATGGTGACCTCCGCCGTGCGAGGGACCGCCCTGGATGCGGCGGCCCTGGTAGACCTCGTCGAAGGACGCCGGGGCCGGGCCTGCCGCGGGAGCGGCGGCTCGGGGAGCGTCGGCGAGGGCGGAACCGGCCAGGGCGAGGCCCGCGGCGGCCCCTGCGGCCCCTGCCGCGACGCCGAGAGCCCGGCGGCGGGTGATGCTGGACATGAAACCCCCAAATGGTCTGTGCGACCGGGGGTTTGGTCATATGCCCCCGGCAGTGCTCATCAGTACCCGGGGGTGCGGGCGGGGCGGAAATCGCCGGAGGCCGGTTGGCTGCGAAGTGGACAACATGCCACAAAATGTACAGAGTTGAACGGAGTTGATCTTGCTGTCCCAGCGGTCGACAGCGGCCCGACGCGAAGATCTTACGGAGAAAGTGATCGTTTCGTGAATGATCTTTCGATACGGGGTGCGCCGTGTGGCGGAGCCCACGCCCAGAGACTGTCCTGATCCGGACGCCGCCGCCCGGTACGCTCTCTCGCACACGAGGCTGGGGGACGGGGACGACGTGGCATTACGGGACAACGACCCGCGCCGGATCGGTGGGTACGACCTCCACGACCGGCTGGGAGCGGGCGGGATGGGAACCGTCTTCCTGGCGCGGGCCGACTCGGGGCGGCCCGTCGCGCTGAAGATCGTGCACGAACAGTTCGCCGCCGACCCGGAGTTCCGCACCCGGTTCCGCCAGGAGATTCGGGCGGCACGCCGCGTCAGTGGCGCGTTCACCGCGCCGGTCGTTGACGCGGACCCCGACGCCGCACGGCCGTGGATGGCGACGACATACGTCCCCGGGCGGACGCTCCGCTCCCTGATCGAGGCCGAAGGCCCACTGTCCGGGCCTGAGTTGCGCCTCCTCGCGGTGGGCCTGGTCGAGGCGCTCCGGGACATGCACCGGGTGAGGGTGATCCACCGAGACCTCAAGCCCGACAACGTCCTGCTCACGGAGGACGGCCCCCGCGTCATCGACTTCGGCATCTCTCGCGCAGCCGACCACCAGACGCTCACGGTCACCGGTCGCATTCTCGGTACGCCTCCCTTCATGTCCCCGGAACAACTGTCGACCCCGCACCGGGTGACCCCTGCGTCGGACGTCTTCTCGTTGGGCGCCGTCCTCGTCTACGCGACGACCGGCCGGGGCCCGTTCGACGCGGGTAGCCCGTACATGACGGCGTACAACGTGGTCCACGAGCCGCCGTCGGTGGCGGAACTCTCCGGGACCGTCCGGGAGATCGTCCAGTGGTGCCTGGCAAAGGAGCCGGGCGAACGCCCGGGGCCGGAGGACCTGCTGACGGCGTTCCGGGAGGCGCCGGACGAGGAGTGGGGCGCGCGGCCGGCCGCACCGGTGATCCCCTCGCCGCGTGGCGTCGCCGGCACCACGCCCGTCGCCCGGTCGCGGCGGCGCCGCCGGCCCGCCCTGGTGGCCTTGGCGACGGCGCTCGCCCTCCTGTCGGGGACGGGCGCGTACGTGTGGTGGCAGGACGGGTCCCCCTCGGGGACTCCGGACGCCGGCGGTCCGTCGGCCACGGCTTCGACGTCCCGCTCGCCCCAGGCGGGGAGGGTGCCGGACGCCTCCGTACTGGCGGCGGAGACGGCGTACACCCCGGTGTACGGGGGTGATCCCGGCACCACGCACGCCTACGCCGACTCCCCCGGGCGTCGGGCCGCGGGCTGGCGGGCATGGGCCGGGGGCGCCGGCACGGGGGCCTGCGTGTTCGTCGACGCGTCCCTGGTGTGCGTCGCACCGGACGACGCGGATGCCAAGGAGCGGCTCGTCCGGGTCGACGCGGCCACGGGGCGCACGATCTGGTCGGTCCCCACCGCCGTTGAGGACGGCGAGGCGCCGGTGGTCGTCGGCGAGACGGTGGTCATGTCGTCCACGGGCGGACTTCGCGCCTTCGCGCTCGCCGACGGCCGTGCGTCGTGGACCCGTTCGGAGGGGGACACGATCGGCCGCGTGACCGCGGCCGGGGGGAACGTCTACGGGACGACGTTCGACGGCACCGTGGTCTCGGTGGTCGCCTCCACGGGGAAGCCGCGGTGGGAAAGGCCGCACCTGGTCCAGGGGATCGCGTACCCCCGGGTCCGGGTCTCGGGGGGCCGCGTCCACGTGCTCACGGCCCTGGCGGGGGACACGGAGGCGCGGCGCGTCGTGAGCCTGCGGGCTGCGGACGGGTCGACCGCCGTGACGACGACCCTCGAACGGCCCTGCTCGCCGTGGGACCTGACGGTCCTTCCGGCACGCGGAACGAACAGCGACTTCTTCGTCTTCTGCCGGGGGTCCCGGGACGACGGCCGTCTTCTCCAGAGGTCCGGCGCGAAGCGCGCCGATCTTGACCTGGCGAACCGGGGGATCGCCACGGTCACCGTCGCCGACCGGGGCATGTACGGCGTGGTCACGGCGGGTCGCCCGGACCACTCGTTCGCCCAGCTGAGCGACACCGCCCCGGGCGGCCCGCTCTGGCAGCTGCCGCTGGGACTGGCCTGTGGACCCACGGACCCGCCGCCGGTCGTGACCGGCCAGCGGGCCTACGTCATCTGCGGTGCCGCAGGCGTCGTCGTCGACCTCACCCGGCACACCTTGGCCGCCCGTTTCGTACTGCCGGCGGGGGTCCGTACGGCGGGCACCGGAGACGCGGGGGTCCTCGTGGCCGGCGGGATCCTCTACGTCCAGACCGAGAACGGCTGGGCGTCCCTCGACCCCTACGCCACGCCCCTGTGATCCCGGCCCTACCCCTTCACCTTCCGCCGCGCCCGCAGCCATTCCTTGTTCATGGCGGAGATCGACGGCAGCGGGATCCCCTTCGGGCAGGCCGTCGCGCACTCGCCCGTCAGGGTGCAGCCGCCGAAGCCCTCCGCGTCCATCTGGGCCACCATGTCGAGGACCCGGGTCTCGCGTTCCGGGGAGCCCTGGGGCAGCACGTTCAGGTGGTTGACCTTGGCGGAGGTGAAGAGCATCGCCGAGCCGTTGGGGCAGGCCGCCACGCACGCGCCGCAGCCGATGCACTCGGCGTGCTCGAAGGCGGAGTCCGCGTCCGCCTTGGGGACGGGGGTCGCGTGGGCCTCGGGGGCCGAGCCCGTGGGGGCGGAGATGTAGCCGCCTGCCTGGATGACGCGGTCGAAGGCGGAGCGGTCGACGACCAGGTCCTTGACGACGGGGAAGGCGGAGGCCCGCCAGGGCTCGACGTCGATCGTGTCGCCGTCGCGGAACGACCGCATGTGGAGCTGGCAGGTCGTGGTCCGCTCCGGGCCGTGCGCGTCGCCGTTGATGACGAGGCTGCACGCGCCGCAGATCCCCTCGCGGCAGTCGTGGTCGAAGGCAACGGGGTCCTCGCCGCGCAGGATGAGGTCCTCGTTGAGGGTGTCGAGCATCTCCAGGAACGACATGTCGGCGGAGATTCCGTCCACGTCGTAGGTGGACATCGCGCCGGGGGTGTCGGCGTTCCGCTGGCGCCAGACGCGCAGGGTGAGCCTCATGCGTAGCTCCGCTGGGTGGGGTGGACGTACTCGAAGGTGAGGTCCTCCTTGTGGAGGACGGGGGCCGTGCCGGTGCCGCCGAACTCCCAGGCCGCCGCGTACGCGAACTCCTCGTCGCGGCGGGCGGCTTCGCCGTCCGGCGTCTGGAACTCCTCGCGGAAGTGGCCGCCGCAGGACTCGGCGCGGTGGAGCGCGTCGAGGCACATGAGCTCGGCGAGTTCGAGGTAGTCGACGATGCGGTTGGCCTTCTCCAGCGACTGGTTGAACTCCTGTCCCGTTCCGGGGACCTTGATCCGCCTCCAGAACTCCTCGCGGATCTCCGGGATGCGGGCCAGCGCGGTCCGCAGGCCGGCTTCCGTGCGGGCCATCCCGCAGTACTCCCACATGAGTTCGCCGAGTTCGCGGTGGAAGGAGTCGGGGGTTCGGTCGCCGTCGACGGCGAGGAGCAGGTTCAGCCGGTCCTCGGTCTCGGCGAGCACCTCCTTCACGGCAGGGTGGTCGTCGGTGACGGGTTCGGCGTGGGGGTGGCGGGCCAGGTAGTCGTTGATGGTGGCGGGGAGGACGAAGTAGCCGTCGGCGAGGCCCTGCATGAGGGCGGAGGCCCCGAGCCGGTTGGCTCCGTGGTCGGAGAAGTTGGCCTCGCCGATGGCGAAGAGCCCGGGGACGGTGGTCTGGAGGTCGTAGTCGACCCAGAGTCCGCCCATCGTGTAGTGGACAGCGGGGTAGATCCGCATGGGGACCTCGTACGGGTTCTCGGCGGTGATCCGCGCGTACATGTCGAAGAGGTTCCCGTACTTCTCCTCGACGGCGGCCCGGCCCATGCGGCGGATCGCGTCGGCGAAGTCGAGGTACACGCCCTCCCGTCGCCCGCCACCGCCCTCGGCCGCGGAGCCTTCGGCTCCGTCCTTCCGGCCTTGCCCGCCGGGGCCGACGCCTCGGCCCTCGTCGCAGACGTTCTTCGCGGCGCGGGAGGCGATGTCACGCGGGACGAGGTTGCCGAAGGAGGGGTAGATCCGCTCCAGGTAGTAGTCGCGCTCGTCCTCGGGGATGTCGGCCGCGGCGCGGGTGTCACCCTTGGCCTTGGGGACCCAGATGCGGCCGTCGTTGCGGAGCGACTCGCTCATCAGGGTCAGCTTGGACTGGTGGTCGCCGGTGCGCGGGACGCAGGTGGGGTGGATCTGGGTGAAGCAGGGGTTGGCGAAGTACGCGCCGCGCCGGTGGGCCCGCCAGACGGCGGTGGCGTTGGAGTTCATGGCGTTCGTCGACAGGTAGAAGACGTTGCCGTAGCCGCCGCTGGCGAGGACCACCGCGTCCGCGTAGTGGGTGGAGATCTCACCGGTGATCAGGTCGCGGGCGACGATGCCGCGGGCCCGCCCGTCGACGACGACCAGGTCGAGCATCTCCGTACGGGCGTGCATCTCGACGTTTCCGGCGGCGATCTGCCGGGACAGCGCCTGGTAGGCGCCGAGCAGGAGCTGCTGGCCGGTCTGGCCTCGGGCGTAGAAGGTGCGGGAGACCTGGACGCCGCCGAAGGAGCGGGTGTCGAGGAGTCCGCCGTACTCGCGGGCGAAGGGCACGCCCTGGGCGACGCACTGGTCGATGATCTCGACGGAGATCTGGGCGAGCCGGTGGACGTTGGACTCGCGGGCGCGGAAGTCGCCGCCCTTGACGGTGTCGTAGAAGAGGCGGTGGATCGAGTCGCCGTCGTTGCGGTAGTTCTTGGCGGCGTTGATACCGCCCTGGGCGGCGATGGAGTGGGCCCGGCGCGGGGAGTCCTGGAAGCAGAACTGGACGACCTGGTAGCCCTGTTCGGCGAGGGTGGCGCCGGCCGAGCCGCCGGCCAGGCCGGTGCCGACCACGATGACGCGGTGCTTGCGGCGGTTGGCGGGGTTGACCAGCTTGGCCTGGAAGCGGCGGGTGTCCCAGCGTTCGGCGACGGGTCCGCTGGGGGCCTTGTCGTCGGCGACCGGGGCTCCGGTCGTGAAGTCGAGGAAGCTCATGTCAGCTCACCACTCCGGTCATGACGGCGACGGGGACGGAGATGAAGCCCGCGGTCAGGACGAGCGCGAGGGCGTTGGCGAGGCCTCGCAGGAGGCGCTCGCGGCGGGCACTGCCGACGCCGAGGGTCTGCGCGGCGCTCCAGAAGCCGTGCCGGACGTGGAGGCCGACGGCGAGCATGGCGACGATGTAGATGACGTTGCCGTACCAGGTGGAGAAGGTGTCGACGACGTTCTGGTAGGGCTTGCCCTCCTCGAAGCCGCCGGGGTGGACAGTGCCGGTGGTCAGGTCGAGGACGTGCCAGACGATGAAGAGGGCGAGGATGATCCCGCCCCAGCGCATGGTGCGGGTGGCGTACGAGGAGCGCTTGCGGCGGTGGACGTACGTGGTGGGGCGGGCCCGCACGTCGCGGCGGCTGAGCTGGTACGCGGAGACGGCGTGGGCCACGACGGCGGCGAGGAGCACGATCCGGACGAGCCAGAGGGACCACTCGTGGTGCAGGACGGGGGCGCCCATGACCCGCAGCCAGTGGCCGTAGGCGTTGAACTCCTCGGGGCCGAAGAAGACCTTCAGATTGCCGGCGACATGGGCGACGAGATAGCCGAGCATGAGCAGCCCGCTGACTGCCATGACCGTCTTCTTGCCGAGGGTCGATGACAGGAATCCGCGTGACGGTGTGGGGGACGGCGGGCGGCCCGTCGTCCGGTCCCTCGTGGGTGCCAGAGCCATGCTCATGACGCTAGGGCCGAAGGGCCCGAGAGGTCCAAGACATGGTCCGGCTGATCTCGATAGGCCCACCCTATGAATGTCGCCTACCCTGGTGACCATGCAGTTCCAGCAGCTCCTCTACTTCGTCGCCGTGGCCGAGACCCGTCACTTCACCCGGGCCGCCGAGCGCGTCCATGTCTCGCAGCCCTCGCTCTCCCAGCAGATCAAGGCCCTGGAACAGGAGTTGGGCGCCGAGCTGTTCAGCCGGGCCCGGGGGAACATCACCCTCACCGACGCGGGCGAGGCCCTGCTGCCCCTCGCGCGCCGGATCCTCGCCGACACGGAGACGGCCCGGATCGAGGTGCAGGAGCTGGCCCAGCTGAAGCGGGGCCGGGTGCGGCTCGGCGCGACCCCGAGCCTGTGCACGGGGCTGCTGCCGGACGTGCTGCGCGCCTTCCACGACCTGCACCCGGGGATCGAGCTCCTCATCGAGGAGGGCGGCTCGCACGATCTCGTACGGGAGCTGGCCCGCGGGGCCCTCGACCTGGCGCTGGTGGTGCTGCCGCTGCCGAGCCCGTCACCGGCCCTGACGACGGTGGAGCTGCTCCGGGAGGACCTGGTGGTCGTCTCCTCGGCCTCGGCTCCGGCACCACGCCGCCCGGTGCGGATCACCGACCTGCGGGAGCAGCCGCTCGTGATGTTCCGGCACGGCTACGACCTGCGGGAACTGACCGTGGCGGCCTGCCGGGCGGAGGGCTTCGAGCCGACGTTCACGGTCGAGGGCGGCGAGCTGGACGCGGTCCTCGGGTTCGTACGGGCGGGACTCGGGCTCGCGGTCGTCCCCGCGATGGTGGCGGCGCGGGCGGGCCGGGACCTCCGCGTGACCGCCCTGGCCCGGCCGGGCCTGCGCCGGACCATCGCCCTGGCGCACCGGAGTGACGTCGCACCGCCGAGGGCGGCACGGGAGCTCCAGCGCATGCTGCTGGCCTCGCGGCGGGGCGGACCGGACCGGGCGGCGAGCCCCGCCTGAGGGGGCCGTCGGCCGACCCCGTCGCCCGTCCCGCCCCCCGACTCCTCCGGCCGACGCCCACGGCCCGCTCGCCCCGTCGCCGCTCCCACGCCCCGCAAATCCGCGTGCGACGGACCGGCTGCGGCTGCGAGCATGCCCCCATGGTCCACGCTCTCGAACACCTGGTCGTCCGGCACACCCACCGTCTCCCCTCGCCCACCGGTCCGGCCGGGGACGGGGCCGCCGCCACGCGCAGGTTCGACGCGGCCCTGATGACCGCCGGGTTCAAACTGTCGGGCGAACTGGTCGAGCGCCTGTCGGGACTGGCCGGTCCGACGGTCGTCGAGACCGCCGTCCGCACCCTCGCGACCGTCCGCGAACTCGTCGGCGACCACGTCCGGCACAACGTCTACTTCGTCGACTTCCCGGACAACGTGCCGGACACGCTCGACTTCTGGCGGGCGTGCGTGGCCGACGCGCTCGCCGACGGCGCCACCCGCGCCCGTACCGTCGAGCAGCTGAGCGCCGGCGTCCTCGACCTCCTGACCCTCCCCTCGTACGGCCGCTACCCGCACACCTACGAGGAGATGCTCGCCGTCCACGACGAGCTGATCGCGGCGGCCGGCGACCGGCTGACGGTGCTGCACCTCGGCGCGGACGCGGACACCGAGGTCACCGCGCTCTATCTGGCTCTGGCAGGCGGCACCACCCCGCTCGGCGAGGAGCATCTGCGCGATCTGGCGGTGCTCGCCGAGCACTGCGCGGACGGCCCCCAGCCCGAGACGATCACGGTCCGGGAGAACCGCGCCGTCGTCAACCACGCCCGGCTGCGGGTGGGCGCCACGCCGCTGCTCGACACCGTGACCGACGTCCTGCGTCTCGCCTGCGCCCTCGCGGACGGCGATGTCACCCTGCGCGAGGCCACCCGTTTCCGCGCGCTGTCGCGTCCGCACCGCCGTGCCCTGCTCGCGGGGCTCGACGCGGTGGTGGCCGCGTCCCCGGCGAAGCTGTCGGACGTGTCCGCGCACGGGGAGGCGTGGAAGCGCCTCGGGGAGCGCCTGCATCCCCACGAGTACCCGCACTGGCCGGGCGCCGCCGAGGTGTTCGCCGTCGCCCGGGGCGAGCGGAAGGTGCCTTCGCTCGACAGCCATGTGGAGGAGCTGCTGGTAAGGGGGGAGGTCGCGGGCGCGGCGGAGCTGCTGGCCACCGCGGCCCCGGGGCGCCTGTTCCGCGCCCTGGACCGGCTGCTGCGCGACGCGGCGGAGGGCAAGGAGCGGGAGGCGGTCCTCGCGGCCGTCGAGCGGGCCGCGCCGGAGGTGGCGGGCCGGGTGGTCCTCTCGGTGCGCGAGCACCTGCAGAACCGTGGCGGCGGGAGCGGCGGGGAGCGCCGGGTGTTCGTGAACCGGGAAGGCAAGGCCTGGGTCACCGACGACACGCGTCCGCCGCTGGAGGACACCGACCGCGAACGGCTCGTCGCGGTGCTCGACGCCGAGACCCGGCGTCGACTCCCTTCTTCCGGGCGCCTGCTGATCGATCCGGACGTCCTGGACGTGGCCCTGCCGCTGAGCGGCCGGGCGGCCTCGGCCGGGCTCGGTGTGCTGCCGCGCGGCTCGGTCTCGCCGGTCGAGGGAGAGCTGCTGCGCTTCTTCACGTACTGGCGGGAGTCGCGACACACGACCGACCTGGATCTGTCGGCGCTCGTCCTGGACGCGGACTACGCGACCGTGACCTGGCTGTCGTACACGGCCCTGACCGACGTCGAGGGCCGGCACTCGGGTGACATCACCGAAGCCCCGGACGGGGCTTCGGAGTTCATCGATCTGCGGCTCGGCGCGGTACGGGGCACGTTCATCGTGCCGCAGGTGCACGTCTTCTCGGGTGAGGGCTTCGACCAGGTGGCGGAGGGCTTCTTCGGCTTCATGCTGCGCGAGTCCGAACAGCGCGGCCGGCCGTTCGAGCCCCGTACGGTGCGTATGAAGTCGGATCTGCGCGGCCCCGGCCGGGTGGCCCTGCCGCTCGCCTTCCGGCGGGACGACGACGGACGGTGGCACGCCCATTGGCTCCACCTCTATCTGCGGGGCTTCGCGTCGGCGAACCAGGTCGAGGGACACCGGGTGTCGATCGCGGTCCTGCTGCGCGGCCTGATGGGGCGGAGGTCCCTGACGGTCAGTCATCTCGTGGCGCTGATGGAGGAGTCGGGGGCGCGGACGACCCTGTGGGACGGCCGGACGGTGCCGGACGCCCCGGTCACGTACATCGGTCTGGAGCGGCCGGACGGCCTCGCCCCCGGCTCCCGCGTGTTCACCCCGGAAAATCTGCGCGACCTGCTGCCCGCCTGAGTGCTACGGTCGTTCCGGGGCGAGGCCATGGAGAGGCTTCCTTCTCATACTCCAATGAAATAGCCTCTCCGCTTTCCTCCCCCGTCTCTCTTCCCGGCCTCCCCGCTGCGCGCGGGGAGGCCGGTTTCGTGGGTCCGGGTCTCAGACCGCGTCCGCCAGGAGCAGCGAGTGGATGCGGTCCGGGGCGCCGGGGCGGGCGTAGTACCAGCCCTGGGCCGTGTCGCAGCCGAGGTCGCGGAGCTGGCGGGCCTGGGCCCCGGTCTCCACGCCCTCGACGGTGACGGCGAGTTCCAGGCTGTGCGCCAGGGAGACGATCCCCTCGACGATCTTGAGGTCGACCGGGTCCACCGGGTGCTGCTGCATGCCCCGGGTGAAGGAGCGGTCGAGCTTGAGGACGCTCACCGGCAGGCGGCGCAGATTGGCCAGGTTCGAGTAGCCGGTGCCGAAGTCGTCGAGCGCGATGTCCACGCCCATCTCGGCGAGCTGCCGCAGCGGCTTGAGCAGGTCCTCGTCGGCGCCGATGAGCGCCGATTCGGTCACCTCCAGGCAGAGCGCGCCCGGTTCGAGCCCGGACCGTTCCAGGACGTCGACGGTGTCGGCGACCAGGCGCGGGTGGTGGAGCTGCGTCGGGGAGAGGTTGACGTTGATCCGCAGCGGCCCGCCGTCGGCGTGCCGGGCCTGCCAGAAGCGGGCCTGGCGCACGGCCTCCTGGAGCACCCAGCGGCCGAGCGGCACGATGAGCCCGGTGTCCTCGGCGAGCGGGATGAACCGGTCGGGGCCGAGCACTCCGTGCTGCGGGTGGCACCAGCGTACGAGCGCCTCCGCGCCGTGCACGCTGCCGTCGTCGAGGTGGACGAGCGGCTGGTACTCGATGAAGAACTCGCCGCGCTCCAGCGCGGTCGGCAGGGCCGTGGTGAGGCCGTGCCGGGTGATGGCGCGGGCGTCGGCCTCGGGGTCGGCGAGCTCGAAGCGGTTGCCGCCGGCGGATTTGGCCCGGTACATGGTGATGTCGGCGCTGCGCAGCACCTCGGCCGGGGTGCGTTCGCCGGCCGGGCCCTCGACGACGCCGAGGCTGCCGCGGACGGTCAGTTCGCGGCCGTCGATGCGAAGGGGGGTGGCGAGGGCCGCGAGGATGCGGTCGGCGAGTTCGGTGACGTCCTGTTCGCCGACGGCGCCGGTGGTGAGGGCGACGAACTCGTCGCCGCCGAGCCGGGCCACCATCTCGCCGGACCCGGTGACGCAGCTCTGCAGCCGGTCGGCGACCTCGACGAGGAGCCGGTCGCCGGTGGAGTGGCCGAGGCTGTCGTTGATGACCTTGAAGCCGTCGAGGTCCAGGTAGCAGAGGCCGAAGCGGGCGTTGTCGCCGGGTGCGAGGGCCTTCTCCAGGCGCTCGAAGAACAGGGTCCGGTTGGGAAGCCCGGTCAGCGCGTCGTGGGTGGCCTCGTACCGCAGGCGCAGATGGAGCAGGCGCCGCTCGGTGGTGTCCTCCATGAGGGCCAGCTGGTACTGGGGGTTGCCCTCGGCGTCGCGGAGGAGCGAGACGGTGAGGTTGGTCCAGAGAACCGTTCCGTCACCGCGGTAGTACGGCTTCTCGACCCGGTAGTGCTCCCGGTCGCCGCGGACCAGCTCGTCGTACAGCTTCCAGACGTGCGGGCCGTCCTCCGGGTGGACCCACTCGCTGACGTTCCGGCTGCGCAGCGGCCCCTCCATGCCGCCGAACATGCGGGTGAGGGTCTCGTTGACCTCCAGGACGTTGCCGTCGAGGTCGGCGATGCCGATGCCGATCGCGGCCCCGTCGAAGACCGCCCGGAAGCGGCTCTCGGTGGCGTGCAGGGCGATCTCGGCGGCGCTGCGGGCGGAGAGCGCGGAGCGCGCGATGGCCTCCTGCTCGGCCCGGGTCCGCTCGCGCAGGGCCTGGGCGTAGCCGGTGGCCATCGCGTGCTGGAGCCGGGCGCAGCGGGCCCGGAGCTCCTCGGCCGGCAGGTCCGACTCCGTACCGCAGTAGAGCACCAGGTACGAGTCCACGACCCCGAGACTGCGGCCGAGCGCGTCCGGGTCGGTGCAGTGGGCGGCGACGAGCGCCGCGCCGGTGCGCTGGGCCGGGGCCGTGTCGAACGGCCGGGCGTGCAGCGCGTCGTACAGGGTGCGGGCCAGCGGCAGCAGATGGCCCTCGAACTCGGCACGGGTCAGCGAGGTGGCGGTCACCGGGAAGATGGCACGGCTCCAGATGGTGACGAACCGCCTGAGTCTGTCCTCCGGGCCGTCGGCTTCGGCAACACTGCCCGACGGCTGAGACGGGACCTTCACGCCTTGCGCCCCACCCCTGCGAACCCGGCGAAGGCGTAGGGATCCTCCTCCTCGGCCGGACTGTCGGGACGCCAGTGGGGCATCGGGACGAGGCCGGGCTCGATCAGTTCGGTGCCCTCGAAGAAGCGGGTGATCTCGGCGCCGGTACGCATCACCAGCGGGTTGCGGATGTTCCGGTAGACCCCGACGGTGCCGCCGGCCTGCTCCTCGGAGAGCGGGATGCCCTCGTACGAGGCGTGGGTGAGCACCAGGAGGCTGCCGGGCGCGAGGGCGTCGAGCAGTTCGGTGACGGCCTCGTGCGGCCGGTCCTCGTCCTCCAGGAAGTGCAGGACGGCGACGAGGAGCAGCGCCACCGGCCGCTCCAGGTCGATGAGTCGGGACACCTCGGGGCTGTAGAGGATGTCGGCCGGCTTGCGCAGGTCCGCGGCGACGACCGCGGCGCCCTCGTCGCCCTCCAGGACGGCGCGGCTGTGGGCCACGGCGACCGGGTCGTGGTCGACGTAGACGACGCGGGCCGCGGGGTCGGCGGCCCGGGCGACCTCGTGCACGTTGCCGAAGGTGGGTATGCCGGAGCCGATGTCCAGGAACTGGGTGACGTCGTTGTCAACGGCGTGGCGGACGGCGCGCCGCATGAAGGCACGGTTCGCCTGCATGATCTTGGGCAGGCCAGGCATGAACTCCATGGCCTTGCGCGCCGCTTCCCGGTCCACTTCGAAATTGTGCGAGCCGCCCAGATAGAAGTCGTACATACGGGACACGCTCGGCACCGAAATGTCGATACCAGGCGGAGCCCAGGCGGGACGCTCCATCAATGTCTCCAACAAGTCGCCATGGGGGATGCGGCCATGTGTTCGCGGCCGGTGTTCGAGGTGAGGCTACTGATCGCCCGCCGAGAGAGCGAGTAGAAACGGAAATTCGCGGTCCGTTCTTGGTCACACGCCATTGGCACGTGCTCCCGGGAACGAAGAGTTCACGCCTTCAGGCTGTGCAAATTCACGTGCATATGAGTGTGCGTCGGCTCCTCGGCCGCGTGCGGCTCCCCGCGCCGGACGCCCAGGTCCCGCCCGTACCTCGGTTGTTGCCGTCGGAGGGGTCTGGTCGCCGGTGCAGGATGCCCCCTTCTCCTTCCCGTCCGACAGGGCGACAACCGGACAGTTATCGATCCGAGGCCGGAACGGACCCGGTCCGCCGTCTTCCGGAATCCATCCGCCCGGCGATACACGGGCATTGAGCCCCCGCCGAGTCGCCCCGGCCGGCTTCGGGAGAGGCGAAACGTCAAACCGGTACGGCCGGAGATCCGCTCCATCCGGCGAATCCCGCTCGAATCCGCCCCGGCGCACCCCGCCTGTGATCAAGCTCGACGGCGTGTCTCTGTACGGATCGATCCTCGCGCGGCCACTGGCGGCCCTCGCACTGGTGTGGCTTCTCACCGCCCCCGTGCCCGCCGCCGCGGACGCCTGCGCCTACGCCTCGACCGGCCCGGGCGGTTCCCACGTCGCGGTGGCCGTCGCCGGCGACAGCCACGGCGACGGCAGCTCAGGGAAGGGCAAGGGAAAGGGGCACGGCCATCACCACCACCACCCGAAGCCCTGCCCCACCCAGCCGCCCCCGCCGTGCCCGTCCCCCACGCCCACACCCACACCCACACCCACACCCACGCCGACACCCACACCGACGCCGACTCCCACGCCTACGCCGACGCCCGAACCGCCGTCCCCCTCCCCGACGCCCACGCCGTCACCGAAGCCGCCACCGCCTCCCACCCCTCCTGCGCCCCGGCCCGCGCCGAAACCACCGGCCACCAGGCCCGCACCCCGCCCGGAGCCGCCGCCGCCCGCACCTCCGACCACGAGGCCGCCGGAGCCCGCGCCCGCGCCCCCGCCTCCGCCGAGCCCGAGCCCGACGCCCCCGCCCACCGTGCGCCCCCGGTCTCCGGCGCCCGGCCCTGTCGCGCTGCCCCGTTACCAGCGTGTCTCGCGTCCCCAGCCGAAGGGCGGCACCTCCGTCGTCACCGCGACCCTCATGATCACCGCGCCCGCGGTGCTCGCGACGGCGATCCTTCGCCCCCGGTCCAAGTGACCCGCCGCCCCGACGCCCCCTCTGCCCCTCTGAATCCCACAAGAGGAATCCATGTCTGAATGGCTTGTTCTCACCCTTGCGATGGCGGCGGCGTGCGCCGTCGTCCTCACGATCGTGGTCATCAACAACCGCCGGATCCCCGAGGACGACGACCCGAGCGAGACCCCGGACGTCATCGAGTACATGACGATGATGATCGGCGTGATCTACGCGATCGTCCTCGGCCTCGCCATCGCCGGCGTCTGGGAGGCCCGCGGCGCCGCCCAGGAGACCGTGCGGCAGGAGGCGCAGGCGATGCACGAGATCTCGGCCCGCGTCGAGGTCTACCCGCAGGCCGTCCGTGAGCGCGTCCGCGCCGATGTCGAGGCGTACGTCGGCTACGTCGTCGACGACGAGTGGACGTACATGGCGGAGCACGGCGAGCTGAGCGAGGAAGGCACCGCCCTCCTGGAGAAGGTGCGGCGCAGCGTCACCGACTACCAGCCCGCCAACGACTTCGAGGGGCAGGCGTACCAGCCGCTGGTCGACCAGGTGGCGGTGGCCGACGACGCCCGCGGCGCCCGGGGGCAGAACGCGGGGGCGACCATGCCGGGGGTGGTGTGGTTCGGCCTGATCATCGGCGCCCTGGTGACGGTCGGCCTGATCTTCACCCTGCAGATCCGCAGAACCGGGCGCGAACTGCTGCTCGCCGGACTCTTCAGCGTGCTGATCGCCTTCCTGCTGTTCCTCATCTGGGACTTCGACGCGCCGTTCGGCCGGGGCATCTCGGCCACCGCCGCGCCGTTCACCGATCTGTTCCCGCAGCTCACACCGTGACGCGACACGCCGGGTGAGCCACTCGGGGGACTTGCGTGCCCCATTCGCACGTCTGGGATCGCGGCTGTGATAGTGCGCTCCTAGCCTGGCGGACATCGAGGTGTACGCACGGTCTTTCGCGGAAACCCCCTTTCCGCGGCTGCCCCTCGGGACCCGGAGGATTCACCATGCGCGCGATACGTGCCGCGTCCACTGCCCTGCTGGGGGCGGCCGCCCTCGCCCTGGCCGCCCCCACCGCCGTCGCGGCGGACGGTGCTCCCGCACCGAACCCGCGAGCGGCACGGGCCAAGGCACCGGGCGATTTCGTCGTGTCGCCCTCGGTCGTCGCCCCGGGCGGCCGGGTGACGCTGAGCGCCCCCGGCTGCGCCAGTACGGCGACGGCCTCGGCCGGCATCTTCGACACCGTCACCATCGCACCGGGCTCGGCGGCCATCGCCACCGTGGACGCGGACGCCCGGCGAGGCGCCGTGTACACGGTGTCGTTCAACTGCACCGGCGGGATCGCGGACACGGTGACCCTGACCATCAGCGGCACGCCCACCGCCACCCCGACCATCAGCTCCACCATCCTCACTCCCCCGCGTGGCGTGCAGGGCGGTCTGGGCGGTTCGGTGGGCGGCTTCGAGCCGCTCGAACTGGCCGCCGGAGGCGCGCTCGTGCTCGCCGCGACCGTCGGTGGCGTGTACGTGGTGCGTCGCCGCTCCGGCTCGGCCCGTCGTCACTGAGCGACCGCGGTGGTCGGTCCGGTGCCGGCGACCCGGCGCGCGGCGTCCGCGGACGCCCGTCGCCCCCGGGTCCCTGCCGGGACTCGGGGGCGACGGGCGGGGCGGGCGGACCGGGAGGTTCGACCGGTCAGACCCCCGCACCGGTCATACGGCGACGACGGACGATGAAGAGCCCGCCGCCGAGCGCGGCGGCGGCGACCAGGCTGCCGCCGACGGCCATCTCCGTGGAGCTGGGAGCCAGCGAGCCGCCGAGGCCGCCCTGGGCGCCGCGGCCCGGGAGGACGCGGAACGGCTCCGTGACCACGTTGGAGCCGCCGTTGCACCGGACAGCCAGGTTGTAGTTGCCGGGAGTGGCGTTGTTGTAGACGCGGGCGACGGCGGTGGAGACGCCGTTGCCGCCCGAGAGGGTGGCGTCCGGGAAGGCGTTGGACGTGACCGTGCCGCCGCGGTTGCAGCCCCTGGCGGTGATCGTGAGCGTCGAACCGGGGTGGACCTCGAAGGGGCTGACGGTGACGTTGGTCGGGCTGTTGTTCGAGCCACCGCTGAGGACGTTGCCCGGACCGTAGGTGGCGGCGGCGAGGGGGGCCGCGAGGCCGACCGCCGCGATCGCGGTGGCGGTCACCGCCAGAGTGCGTGCAGCACGCATGGTTGAACCTCCAGTGGAAGACGCCCCAAAGCGGTGCTCCGGGAGTGTCGACGAGTACGCCTTCCATGACGAACCATCACAAGCCGGAGCGAGCCGCGCATTTCGGCACTGGTCCACCCCGGTGAGGCGACACGCCCGGAATCGGGCCCTCGGAGGAGGAAGAACCACAGGTCAGAGCGGATCGGGCTGCTTATCTGACGATTACTCGGATGGGTCAGCACCGTGTCACCCACCTGTCGGCCGCCCGTCGCCCGGGGTGCGCTCCACACCACCCCCGGGCGCGCGGGACAGGAGGGACGTCGGCCCACACCCCGTACCCGCGCTCCGGCACTCGTCCGGCGGCGGCCCCCACCCGTTCGCTCCGTCCGGCGCGACGGTCCGTCAGGTCGCCTTTACCGTTCTGACGACGCCACGAAGGGAGAACCATGCCCCCGAAGGACTTCCGCGTCTTCCAGCGCAGGAGACGCCGCCCCTGGGGCGTCCTGACCCTCGCCATGCTGTCCGGGATCGCGATGATGCGCAACGGAGTGGACATCGCGGGCGGGCCTCCGCAGCCCGCCGCGGCGGCCCGCCCGGTGGCGCGCCCGGTCACCCCGCCGGACGGGGCGACCGAGGGTCTGGAACCGCTGCCCTTCGCTCCCGCCTCCCGGATCAAGATCCCCGCGATCCAGGTCGCGGCCCCGATCATGGACGTGGGCCTGGACCCGGACGGCTGGGTGGCGGCCCCGCCGCCCCAGGACGCCAACCTCGCCGGCTGGTACCAGAACGGCATCTCCCCCGGCCAGCGCGGCACCGCGGTGGTCGTCGGCCATGTCGACAACGCTCAGGGACCCGCGGTCTTCTACGGCCTGGGCTCCCTGGAGAAGGGCCAGCACATCGAGGTCGAGCGGTACGACGGCCGGATCGCGGTCTTCGAGATCTACGGGCTCGAGGTGTACGCGAAGGACAACTTCCCGGGTGTGCAGGTGTACGCGGACACGGGCGAGCCCGAGCTGCGGGTCATCACCTGCGGCGGCGGGTACACGCGCGCGCGTGGCTACGACGGGAACGTCGTCGTGTACGCGCGGATGGTCGGCTCCCGCTAGCGGGACACGGCGAAGGGCCCCGGCACCTGGTGGTGCCGGGGCCTTCTCCCGTACCGGAGCTCTTTCCTGAGCCCGGACCCGAGCCCGGACCGCGCTCGTGCCGCCCGTACCGGAGCGGTCAGCGCCGGGGGACGGTGATGTGGTAGCCCGCGTCGAGGAGTTCGGGCAGATAGCGGCGGAGCGCGCTCACGCTCTGCGTGCGGTCGCCGCCGGCGTCGTGGGAGAGGACGACGGCGCCGGGCGCGGCGCCGTCGAGGACCCGGCGGACGATGGTGTCCGCTCCGGGCTCCTTCCAGTCCAGGGTGTCGACCGTCCAGGCGAGCGGCTCCATGCCGAGCTCGGCCCCGATCTCGAAGGAGTGCCGGTTCCAGGCGCCGTAGGGCGCGCGGTACCAGAGCGGGGCCGTCCCCAGGGTCCGTTCGACGACCTCACTGGTGGAGCCGAGCTCGTCGCGGATGCGGGAGGGCCGCAGCTTGGGGATGAGGGGATGCGACCAGGAGTGGTTGCCGACGACGTGCCCGTCTGCGGCCATCTCCCGCAGCAGGTCGGGGTTCTCGACCGCCATCTCGCCGCAGACGAAGAACATGGCCCGGCAGTCGTAGCGGCGCAGGGTCTCCAGGATGCCCGGGGTGTAGCGGGGGTCCGGGCCGTCGTCGAAGCTGAGCACCATCGAGCGGCCGACCCCGGACATGCTGAGGAAGGGCCGCTGCCGGACCGGCGGCACCGCCCGCCGGAACGCCGGGGGCGCGTACGCGGTCATCGGCTGGAGGCGGTACGAGGAGGGGCGCAGCCGGGCGGCCTGCGCCTGGGGTCCGGCGGCGGGGCCCGCTCCCCCGCCCGGTGGAGCCGGAGGCGCGGCGGTCCCGCCGGCCCGTTCGGGCGCCGCGAGCCGGTCCGCCGCGATGACTCCGACGGTGGCGGTGGCCCCGAGGGCGGCGGCGAGCCGCAGCACCGCACGGCGCCCGCTGGGCATCTGATCCTTTTTCATGACCAATGGTTCATACGGATGAGGGTGTGCGCGGCTCATCGACACCGACCGCCCCGTCGAAAGCACCCGATGAGCCGATAACCTCGAAGAGTGAGCGAACAACAGCCCGGTCGGTTCGAACGCGGTACCGACGGCCCGAAAGTGATCATGGCGGGGATCGACGGCTCCGACTCCTCGCTGCGCGCGGCGGCGTACGCGGCCGGGCTCGCTCGGCGGCAGAACGCCCTGCTCGCGCTCGTCTACGTGCAGCCGGTGATCGCCGCGGGGGCCGCGATGGGCGCGCCGACGGCGGGGACCACCGAGGAGATCGCCCAGGACCTGGTCGCGGAGATCCGTACCTCGGCGGAGCGGGTGAAGGACCTCTGGCGGATGCGGTGGGAGTTCCACACCTTCCGGGGCGACGCCTACGCGGGCCTGGTCCAGGCGGCGGAGGAGCTGACGGCGGACGCCGTGGTGGTGGGCGCCTCCGAGTCGGCCGGCCACCGGTTCGTGGGCTCGGTGGCCGTCCGGCTCGTGAAGGCGGGCCGCTGGCCGGTCACCGTCGTACCGTGACCGGCCCTGCCGGTGCGACCAGGTGGCGGGCTACCGGCCCATCACCAGGCCGTCCGCGGCCGCGCCGCGGCTGAGCACCACCTGCCGGATGGCGTCCCGGATCTCGCTGTGGCGCGGGTCGGAGCCGTCGGCGGCGCCGAGATCGACCACCCGGCCGCGCCCGGTGTCGAACCACTGGGGGACGAACTCGGCCTTGGTGACCTCCCAGCGCCCGCCGGGTGTCCTGGGCGGGCCGAAGGTGAAGCGGCCGATGCTGCCCTCGTTGCCGCGGGGGTCGTGGGCGCCCTCGTGGTTGATCATGTCCCCGGCGATCTGGTCGCCCATCCCGTAGATGATCCAGGTGCCGTTGACCTTCTCGTACGCCTGCGGGACGTGCGCGTGCGTTCCGATGATCAGGTCGATGTCGGGGCGGCCGCCGCTCCGCGACGCGGTGAGGGCCCGGCCGAGCGTGAGCTGCCGCTCGTCGGGTTCGGTCTGCCACTCGCTGCCCCAGTGGACGCTGACCACGACCACGTCGGCGCCGGCCGCGCGGGCGGCACGGGCGTCGGCGATCACCTTCCGCTCGTCGAGCATCCGCACCGCCCACGGCTGGCCCTCGGGCAACGGATAGCCGTTGGTGCCGTACGTGTAGGCGAGGTGGGCCACGGTGGCGCCGCCCGCCGTGAGCAGCGTGGGCTTCGCCGCCTCCTCGGCCGTACGGGCCGAGCCGGCGTGGCGGACACCGGCCCGGTCCAGGGCGTCGAGGGTGCGGCCGAGACCCGCGGCTCCGTCGTCGAGGGTGTGGTTGGAGGCGGTGGAGCAGGAGTCGTAGCCGGTGGCCTTGAGCGCGGCCGCGACCTCGGGCGGTGACGTGAAGGCGGGGTAGCCGGTGTAGGGCCCGCCGTCCCGTCCGTACACGGTCTCCATGTGGCAGATGGCCAGGTCGGCCCGGGAGACGACGGACTTCACCCCGGAGAGCATCGGCGTGAAGTCGTAGCCGTCCCCGCCCGCGTCCTGGGCCGCGCGGCGGATGATCGAGTCGTGCGGAAGGATGTCCCCGGAGGCGACGAGGGTGAATCCGGCGGGTGCGGAGGCCCCGCCGGGCGCGGCGGGCCGCGCGGATCCGGGTCGCCCGCTCGTGGCCTCGGGGCTGGGGGTTCCGCCGGCCGGACCGCTCCCGTCGGTGCAGCCGGTCGCCGCCACGAGGAGGACGGCGGCCAGCGCCACCACGTCCGCGGGTCTGGTGCGTGAGGTCATGTCGGCACTCCGCCCGATTCATAGGATGAACATCTGTTCAGACGAATTCATCCCGAGTGAAAGCCGCAGTCAAGGGTCGAGGCCGCGGGGCGTCAGGAACCCCGCTGAAACGGACGCAGCGACTCCGTTCGGCCTCCTCGTGACCGCTCGCCGTACCATTCGCCGCTCGGTGCGACCGTTCGTCGCAGACCGATGTCCGTTCCCTGTCCCTCGCCGTCCGAATGGGTTGCGATACGCCCCGGACGACGAGCCGCGGGAGAGGCGGGGAGCATGACAACGGCGACCACCGACGAACGGACCCTCGAGGAGCTGCAGCGGGACCACGGCCCCGCGCTCCTCTCCTTCCTGCTCGGCCTCACCTACGGGGACCGCCAGCGGGCCGAGGACCTCGTGCAGGAGACCCTGGTACGGGCCTGGCTCCACCCCGAGGCCTTCGACGGCCCCTACGAGTCGATGCGCCCCTGGCTCTTCACCGTGGCCCGCCGCCTCGCCATCGACGCCCGGCGCTCACGCCTCGCCCGGCCCGCCGAGATCGGGGACGGCGTCCTCGCGGTCACCCCCGACCCCGACGACGCCACCGCCTCCGCCGAGGCCGCGCTCGACGTACGGGCGGCCGTCCGCGAGCTGAGCCCCGAGCACCGCGCGGTCCTCGTCCGGATCTACTTCCACGGCCTGACCGTCAACGAGGCGGCCGTCGACCTCGGCATCCCGGCCGGCACCGTCAAGTCCCGCTCCCACTACGCCCTGCGGCAGCTGGGCCGGTCCCTGCCCGGCTACCGACCGCACCGCGCGGCCGTTGCCCGGCCCCGCGTCACGGCCCCACAATGACGCCGTGACGCTGACACTCGCCGCCGCCGAAAAGATCCTCGCCGACAACTTCGCGCCCTGGGTGCTCGATCTCGGGCTCACCGTCGCATCGGTCGACGGCCAGGAGGCCGTGCTCCGGCTCCCGTGGTCGGAGCGACTCGCCCGGGAGGGCGGGGGCCTGTCCGGGCAGGCCCTGATGGCCGCCGCCGACACGGCGACCGTGATCGCGGTCGCCGCTGCCCGGGGCGGTTTCGTGCCCATGACCACCGTCCAGCAGTCGATCAGCTTCCAGCGGGCGGTCGTCGGCGCCGACGTCCTGGTGCGGGCCCGGCTCACCAAGGCGGGAAAGCGGATGGCCTTCGCCGACATCACCATGACGGCCGAGGGCACGGAGGAGACCGCGGCCCACGCGACCGCGGTGTACGCGCTCCTCGGCTGAGCCGCCACGCCCGGCCGCCACCCCGGCGGCCGGCGGAGCCCGCCGCTGCCGCTGCCGCCGGAGACGCCTCCCCCGCCCCGTACACCTCCCGGGACATCAGTAATCCCACCGGCACCGATCCGGTCGGGAAACGTATCCGAAACCACACGGGCGAGTTGAGCAAAGCGGGACACGCGGGCGCCCTCCACGGAGGAAGCTCTCCCCGGGTCCCACACGTCCGGGTCCCCGATGTCCGGGAGAAGGTGGGAGCGTTGCGCCCCGAGAGCACGAACGGCGCCGGCGGCACGAGTGGCGGCGAACTCGCCGTCCCGATGGCCTGGCTGTGCGCCGAGTACCTGGCCGACGAAGTGCTGCGGGCCGCCGCCCTCGTGGCGCCCGGCTCACTGGAGTACCGGGCGGGCCTCCAGGCGCTCGCCCTGACCGTCCACCTCTCGGAGGAGCCGGACGGACCGGTGGGCGGCCGTCCCGCGGGCCGCGTCGACGAATGGCTGCGGCACACGGCGTACGACCGGCCCTGGCCGCCCTGGGTCGAGGAGCGGCTCGCGGCGCGCCGCACGGCCGGCGGCGACGGCCCCGACCTGGCGCTCGCGGAGACCGCGTGGCGGCGCCTGCGCGACACCTGGGTCCGCGCCGCCGACCTCGACGGCCGGACGGACGACGCGTCCGGCTGCACGGTCGACGAGGAGGAGCAGATCTGGCTGCCCGCCTGGAAGCTGGGCCTGCCGCTCGCCCATCTGTCGCTGCACCTGCGCTGACCCGGCCCGCCCGGGCCGTACCCGGTCAGGGCGGCGAACGGTGCACGCCCGGGCGGTACTTGGGGATGCGTACCGTCACCTTCATCCCCGCGCCGACCCCCGTCTCGATGACGAGGCCGTTCTCCGCCCCGTACACCTGGCGCAGCCGCTCGTCCACGTTGGAGAGGCCGATGCCGGAGCCGGCGGGGTGCTCTCCGCGCAGGACCGCGCGCAGCAGCTCCGGGTCCATGCCGATGCCGTCGTCCTCGACGGTCACCACGGCCTCCGCGCCCGCGTCGCGGGCGGCGATCGTGACCCGGCAGCCCCGCTCCCGGTCCTCCAGGCCGTGTTTCACGGCGTTCTCCACGAGGGGCTGGAGGCACAGGAAGGGCAGCGTGACCGGCAGCACCTCGGGGGCGATCTGCAGCGTCACCTTCAGCCGGTCCCCGAAGCGCGCCCCGGCGAGCGCCAAGTACTGCTCGATGGACCGCAGTTCGTCGGCGAGCTGGGCGAACTCGCCGTGCCTGCGGAAGGAGTAGCGGGTGAAGTCGGCGAATTCGAGGAGGAGTTCACGGGCCTGCTCCGGGTCGGTGCGGACGAACGAGGCGATGGCGGCGAGGGAGTTGAAGATGAAGTGCGGGGAGATCTGCGCGCGAAGCGCACGGATCTCGGCCTCCACGACGCGGGTGCGCGAGCGGTCGAGTTCGGCGAGCTCCAGCTGTACGGAGGCCCAGCGGGCCACCTCGGTCGCGGCCCGCACCAGGACGGCGGACTCCCGCGAGCCGTAGGCGACGAGCGCGCCGAGGACACCGTCCTCCCCGGTGAGCGGCGCGATCACCGCCCAGCGCAGCGGGCAGGCGGGGTCGGCGCAGTCCGTGTGCGCGGACCGGCTGCGACCGGTCTCCAGGGTCTCGGCGGCCTGGTCCGGGACGTGCGCCCGGTGATGGTCCTCGCCCGGTCCGTCCCAGGCGAGGACCGCGCCCCGGTCGGTGAGACAGAGCGCCTCGGTGCCGAGCAGCGAGCGGAGGGTGCCGGCCGCCCGGCGCGCGGTCTCCTCGGTGAGCCCGGCGCGGAGCGGCGGCGCGGCGAGGGAGGCGGTGTGCAGGGTGTGGAAGGTGGCGCGTTCCACGGGTGTGCCGAGGTCGGGATCGGCGGTGCGGCCGCCGCGCCGGGCGGCGAACCGGCCGAGGACGAAGCCCGCGGCGAGCAGCACGGCGCCCGCGGCTGCACCGGCGGCGAGGACGATGCCGCTCATCGGCGGACCTCCTGGGCGGGGGCGGGGACGATGCCGGTGATCTCCTCCGGCAGATGGAGGCGGGCGAGGAGCGCCGGGGTGCCGGGCGGGACGCGGCTGGGTGTGGCCAGCGAGACGAGGACCATGGTGAGGAAGCCGAGCGGCACCGACCAGACCGCCGGCCAGGCCATCAGGGTGTGCGGCCAGCCCTCGGGGGCGAGCCCCGCCCGGGTCGCCATCACGGCCGCGAGCGCGGAGCCGCCGCCCAGCAGCAGCCCGGCCGTCGCGCCGGGCGGGGTGAGGCGCCGCCACCAGATGCCGAGGACGAGCAGCGGGCAGAAGGAGGAGGCGGAGACGGCGAACGCGAGGCCGACGGCGTCGGCGACCGGCACCTTCGACGCGAACACCCCGACGGTCAGCGGTACGGCGGTGGCGAGCAGGGTCGCGAGCCGGAAGTGCCGTACGCCCCGGGACGGCAGGACGTCCTGGGTGAGGACTCCGGCGACGGACATGGTGAGCCCCGACGCGGTGGAGAGGAAGGCGGCGAAGGCGCCGCCCGCGAGGAGCGCGCCCAGGAGGTCGCCGAGCAGCCCGCCCAGGACGCGGTCGGGCAGCACGAGCACGGCGGCGTCGGCGGAGCCGGTGAGGGCGAGCTCGGGGGCGTAGATCCGGCCGAGGGCGCCGTAGAGCGGCGGCAACAGGTAGAAGGCGCCGACGAGTCCGAGCACGACGAGGGTGGTGCGGCGGGCCGCCCGGCCGTGCGGGCTGGTGTAGAAGCGGACGGCGACGTGCGGCAGGCCCATGGTGCCGAGGAAGGTCGCGAGGATCAGCCCGTACGTGGCGTACAGCTGGTGTCCGTCGCGCCCGCCCGCCAGCGGCTGCGACCAGCCGAGGGGATCCGAGCCGCTGGCGACCCTCTCGGGCAGTGCCGCTCCCGGCGCGAACGCGAGGGTCGTGCCGCCGAGGACCTGATGGGTGCCGGGGGCGAGAGTCACGGTCCGCTTCTCGTACGGGACCGAGTCGACGCGGCCGGTGACCGTGACGGTGAGCGCGTCGTCGAGCCCGATCCGTACCGTTTCGGCCACCTTGACGACGGTGTGTCCGCGCAGCACGGCGGGGGCGTCGAAGCGGGCCCGGGGTGCCCCGTCGCCGTACCAGGCGGCGAGCAGGAAGAGGACGGGGACGAGCAGGGCGGTCAGCTTCAGCCAGTACTGGAAGGCCTGTACGAAGGTGATGCTGCGCATGCCGCCCGCGGCGACCGTGCCGGTGACGACGAGGGCGACGAGCAGCCCGCCGACCCAGTCGGGGGCGCCGGTGAGGATCTCCAGGGTGAGCCCGGCGCCCTGGAGCTGGGGCAGCAGATAGAGCCAGCCGATGCCGACGACGAAGAGGCTGGCCAGCCGGCGCACCTGCGGGGATTCGAGACGGGCCTCGGCGAAGTCGGAGAGGGTGTACGCCCCGGAGCGGCGCAGCGGGGCGGCGACGAGGACCAGCAGCACGAGGTAGCCGGCGGTGTAGCCGACCGGGTACCAGAGCATCGCGGGGCCCTGGACGAGGACGAGCCCGGCGATGCCGAGGAAGGAGGCCGCGGAGAGGTACTCGCCGCTGATGGCGGCGGCGTTGAGGCCGGGCCGGACGGTGCGCGAGGCCACGTAGAAGTCGGAGGTCGTCCGGGAGATCCGCAGGCCGAGGGCGCCGATGAGGACGGTGGCGAGGACGACGGCGGTGACGGCCGCGACGGCGTAGGTCTGGTTCACGCGGCGCGTCAGCGTTCGACGAGGCCGGTGAAGTCGCGCTCGTTGCGTTCGGCGCGCCGTACGTACCAGTGGGCTGTCCCCCAGACGACGGGGTACACCCCGGCACCGAGGACGAGCCAGACGAAGGCCTCGGGGGCGGGCAGCGCGAGGAGCAGCGGCAGCGAGCCGACGAGCAGCGCGAGGGCGCCCAGGGCGGTGAGGGCGGCGCGCAGCTGGCTGCGCATCAGCGAGCGGACGTAGGTGTGGCCGAGGGTGGTCTGCTCGTCGATCTCGGAGCGCGCCGGCGGGTGGGCGGGGTGGCGCCGGGCGGGGCCCGGCACGGTCGTCCCTGCGCCGTGGGCGGAGGCATACGTGACGGTCTCGCGGCGCGGTCGGCGCTGGGGGTCCCCCCGCCCGAAGGCCGGGGGAGGCTGCTGCTCGGACATCGTCGTCCGCCTCCGTCGGAAGGAGCGGCCCTCGGGGCCCGGGTCGCGTGGAGTCTACGCAGGTGGGAGCACCCGCGGTAGGGGCGGGCGCAGGTCGGGCTCAGCCGCCGGCGCGGCGCATCAGCAGGTCTCGCAGGGGGCGGGCGTGCCGCCGGCTGACCGCCAGGTCGGTGTCGCCGACCCGTACGGAGGTGGCGCCGCCGTCGAGGCGGAGCTCGTCGATCCGGGCGAGCGCCACGAGATGGCTGCGGTGGATGCGGACGAAGCCCCGGGCCGCCCACCGCTCCTCGAGGGTGGAGAGCGGGATGCGGACGAGGTGGCTGCCGTGGTCGGTGTGGAGGCGGGCGTAGTCGCCGTGGGCCTCGACGTACACGATGTCGTCGACGGAGACGAACCGGGTGATCCCGCCGAGCTCGACGGGGATCTGCTCGGGCACGGCGGGTGTGGTGGGCCCCGCCGGGGCCGGGGCGGCGGTGGCGTGCACGAGGTCGTGGACGCGGCGGACGGCCTCGGCGAGGCGCTCGCGGCGCACGGGCTTCAGGACGTAGTCGACCGCCTTCAGGTCGAAGGCCTGGAGCGCGAAGCCCTCGTGGGCGGTGACGAAGACGACGAGCGGCGGGCGGGCGAAGCCGGCGAGCAGGCGGGCCACGTCGAGTCCGGTGAGGCCGGGCATGTGGATGTCGAGGAAGACGACGTCGACGGCGTCGTCGCCGTCCGGCCCGGTCTCCAGGGCACGCCCGATCCTGCGGAGGGCGGCGGTGGCGTCGCCCGCGCCCTCGGCGGAGCGCACACGGTGGTCGGCGCGCAACAGGTAGAGCAGCTCCCCGAGGGCGGGTTCCTCGTCGTCGACGGCCAGTACGCGCAGCATGCGGCGGAGTGTAACGGGCGGTCGCGGGCGTCTCCGCGGCGTCGGGCTACTTGAGGAGCCTGGACAGGCGCCGGTCGGCGAGCGGCTTGCCGCCGGTCTGGCAGGTGGGGCAGTACTGGAGGGAGGAGTCGCTGAAGGAGACCTCGCGGATGGTGTCCCCGCACACGGGGCAGGGTTCGCCGGTGCGGCCGTGGACGCGCAGGCCTGTCTTCTTCTCGGCCTTGAGCTTGCCGGCGGCGAGGCCGTGGGAGCGTTCGACGGCCTCGTGGAGGGTGGTCCGCATCGCCGTGTAGAGGGCCGCGGTCTCGTCCGGGGTCAGGTTCTGGGTGGGCTTGAAGGGGGACATCTTCGCGGCGTGGAGGATCTCGTCGCTGTACGCGTTGCCGATGCCGGCGATGAGGCTCTGGTCGCGCAGGGCGCCCTTGATCTGGCGCCGTTCGCCGGAGAGCAGCGCGGCGAACTCCTCGGGGCCGAAGTCCTCGGCGAGCGGGTCGGGTCCGAGCCGCGCGACGCCCGGCACCTCCTGCGGGTCGCGCACCACGTACACGGCGAGGCGTTTGGTGGTGCCCGCCTCGGTGAGGTCGAATCCGTCGCCGCCGGTGAGCGCGGTCCGCAGCGCCAGCGGGCCCTTGCCCGGCTTGGGCGGTCCCGAGGGCAGCGGGTCCTGCCAGCGGAGCCAGCCCGCGCGGGCGAGGTGGAACAGCAGGTGCAGTTCGCCGGCGGGGCCCGTGGCGGTGAGGTCGAGGAACTTCCCGTGCCGTCCGACCGCGGTGACCTCGGCGCCCTCGACGGCGCTCAGGGGCGGGTCGTACGTCTTGAGGACGCTGATCGCGACGGGCAGCACGCGGGCGATCTCCTTGCCCACCAGGTGCGTGTCGAGGAACGCGCGGAGCGCTTCCACCTCGGGGAGTTCGGGCATGGTTCCACCCTGCCGCACGGCCGGCGGGGCCGCGCGGCGGACAGGCCCCTACGGCGTGTCCGGCGGGTCCAGGAGGTCGAGTTCGGCCGTGAGGGCGTCGGCCAGCGCGTCGAGGTCGGGGACGGCCTCGCCGTCGGCGACGAGGCCGATGTGGACCTGGCCGCCGTACGGGGACATGGCGACGGCGAGGGACTGGCCGCGGGCCAGCGGGGCCATGGGGAAGAGCGCGCGCAGCGGCGCCCCGCCGAGGGAGAGCGCCGAGCGGGGCAGCGGCACCTGGGTGACCAGGAGGTCGAAGAGGAGCCGGGCGGCGCCGGAGGCGAACGGAGCGCCGAAGCGGTGGGCGAGCGGCGGCAGTTGGTCGGCGAGGAGGGCGACGGCCCCGGCGCCCCTGAGGGGGCCCGCGGCCTTGTTGCGGTCCATGGCGCTCCGGACCGAGGCCAGCCGGGCCGCCGGGTCGGCCTCGGTGACGGGCAGGTCGAGGAGGTAGCCGGAGAGGCTGTTGCCGGGGCCGGGCGGGGTGCCGGGCCGGCGCCGGGAGACGGGGACGAGGGCCCGGAGGTCGGCTCCGGGGAGGGCCGGCCCGCGCCCGTCGAACCAGCGGCGGAGCGCCCCGGCGACGAGGGCGAGGAGGACGTCGTTGGCGGTGCCGCCGGTGGTGCGGCGGATCCGGTGGACCCGCTCCAGGGGCAGCGAGGCGGTGGCGATCCGGCGGGTGCCGCTGGACTCGGCGGCGAGTGCGGCGGTGGGCCGTCCGTCGAGGCGGCTGGCGCGGACGACGGAGGCACCGACCTCGACGGCCCGGCCGAGGTCGCCGAGCCGCTCGCGGGCCATGCCGAGGAGCCGTCCGGGCCCGGGGAGCCAGGAGCGTGGGGGTACCGGGCGGGCGCGGCCGGCGGTGCGGCGGCCCGCGGCGATCTCGTCGAAGATCCCGGCGCCGATGGCGACCGCGCGCATGCCGTCGGCGAGGGCGTGGTGGAGCTTCACGAGGACGGCGAAGGAACCGTCGGGCGCGCCGCTGAGCAGGTACATCTCCCAGGGCGGCAGGCCGCGGGCGACGGGCCGTTCCATGAGTTCGGCGGCGAGGCGGGCGGCCTCGGCGGGGAAGTCGGTGCCGGGGAGGGAGATCTCGTGGACGTGCCGGCGGACGTCGAAGTCGGGGTCGGCGCTCCAGGCGGCGCCGCCGACGGGGATCAGGACGTCGCGGACGCGCATCCGGAGCCGGGGGACGGCGGCGGCGCGGTGGGCGAGGAGCCCGAGCACGTCGGGCGGCTCCTGGGCGCCGGCCGTGGGGGTGGGGCCGAAGTGGGCGAGCGCGCCGAGGTGCAAGGGGTGCGCGGTGGATTCCAGGTGCCAGAAGGCCAGGTCTAGCGGTGCCAGTAGCTCGCTGCTCACGGGTGTCCTCACGTACGTCCTGCGCGGAGAGCCGGGAGCACGAAGTCAATCGCGCACCGACAGTTACGGTCAAGGACGATCAATGTACGCTCTGTTAACAGTCGCGCTCTTCTGTTAACAGTCGCACCTCTCCGTGACGGAGTCAGTCCTGCACGGTGAACTCGCACCACACGCACTTGCCGCTCCCCCGCGACTCCACTCCCCAGACGTCGGAGATCTGGTCGACGAGCAGCAGTCCGCGCCCGGAGACGCCCGCCTCCCCCGCCTCGCGGCGCCGGGGCAGCGCGCTGGAGCGGTCCTCGACCTCCACCCGGAGTCGCCGTTCGGGCCCGCCGAGGATCCGCAGGGTCACGATGGCCCCGCCGTCGGTGTGCATCAGCGCGTTGGTCATCAGCTCGTCGGCGACCAGTTCGATCTCGTCGGCCCGTTCCTCGGCGCCCCAGGCCCGGACGGCGGCCCTGATCATGTGCCGGGCCGAGCTCAGCGCCTCGGGGTCGTTCTGGGCCACGTGCTGCTGGAACCGGCCGGCTCCGTGGCCGGCGGTCGCGGCCTCGCGGCGCAGGAGCAGGATCGCGACATCGTCCTCGCCGCCCCGGTCGGCGACCACGTCGCACAGGTGGTCGGCGAGTTCCTGGAGGTCGGCGGGCCCGCGCCGGACGAGGGCGGAGAGCCACTGGAGGCCTTCGTCGAGGTCGGAACCGGGCTTCTCGACCAGACCGTCGGTGTAGAGCATCAGCGTCTGCCCGGGGTCCAGTTCCAGCGTCGTCACCGGGTAGTCGAGCCGGCCGAACTCGGCGGAGAGCCCGAGCGGCAGTCCGCCCTCCACGGGGATCCTGCGGCAGCGCCCGTCCAGCTCCCGGATCAGCGGGTCGACATGGCCGGCGCGCACCACCTGGACGACTCCGGTGCCGAGGTCGACCTCCGCGTACGTGCAGGTGGCGAAGCGTTCGGTGTCGAGCTCGTGCAGGAAGACGGAGGCGCGGGCCATCACCGTGGCCGGGGTGTGCCCCTCGGCCGCGTACGCGCGCAGCACGATCCGCAGCTGGCCCATGACGGCCGCCGCGTGGGTGTCATGGCCCTGTACGTCCCCGATGACGGCGCCGACCCGCCCACCGGGGAGCGCGATGATGTCGTACCAGTCGCCGCCGATGTCCCGGCCGAGACGGGCCGAACGGTAACGGACGGCGGTCTGGGCGCCCGGCACGTCGGGGATCCGGCGGGGCAGCATCGCCTGCTGGAGCCCCTCGGCGAGGTCGTGCTCCTGCTCGTACAGCATGGCCCGCTGGAGGCTCTGGGCGATGCTGCTGCCGAGGGCGACGAGCAGGGTCCGCTCGTCCTCGCTGAAGCCGGTCTTGTCGCTGTAGAGGAGCCCGAGGGCGCCGATGGGCCGGGCCTGGGCGATGAGCGGCAGATAGACGGCGGCGGTGATGCCGAGTCCGCTGATGTGCGGCCAGAGCACCGGGAAGGATTCGGCGAAGTCCCGGGGCGACTCGATGAACCGGGGCCGCAGGGTGCGGATCACCTCGCTCATCGGGTACGGCTCGTCCACCCGGGTGAACCGGGTGCCCGGCACGAACGCGCCGTCGGGGCCCTCGGCGACCAGATGGATGCGGCCGGCGTCGAGGAGGCCCATGACGAGGCTCGCGGCGCCGAAGTGTTCCAGGGCGTGGGAGTCGTTGAGCAGGTCGATGACGTCCTGCACGGTCCGCGCGTAGGCGAGGGCGGCCGTGGTGCCCTCGACGACCCCGGCACGCCGGCGCCGCCCCTCGTCGAGGCCGAGCCGCGCGGCGGACTCGGTGAGTTCATGGGTGGCGTCCCGGATGACGCCGACGATACGGACCGGGCGGCCGGTGTCGTCGCGGTGGACGATCCCCTGGGTGTGGGTCCACTGCTGCACGCCGTCCCGGCGGCGGATGCGGAAGTACGCGCCGTACTCGGCGCTGCCGTCCTTGAGCGCCTGCGCGACCAGGGTGTCGAGGCGGCGGGCCTCGTCCGGCAGGACCCGCGAGCCGAGCGACTCGGGGCGGTCGTCGTAGTCCGCGCGGTCCAGGTCGAAGACGTCGAGGGCGGCATCGTCCATGATCATGGTGCCGTTGACGAGATCCCAGTCGAAACCGCCCATCCGGAAGGCCGTACCGAACTCGGCGAGGATCCGCGCCGTCCCGGCGCCCCTGCCCTCCAGGACGCGGCTGAGCCGCTCGACCGCATCCCCGCCCCCGTTGCCCGCGTTCATGGGGCCACGCTAGGCGCAGCCCCGCCCGTGCGCACCATGAAGATCCGTTTCATCCCTCGAAGGTCTCGGGCTGATCCGGGACCGGTTCGGCGGGGAAGAACTCCTCCGGCGGCAACTCGCCGTCCGGGACGGTCTGCTCGCCCGGGGGCACCGCGAAGGGGTCGGCGGGGTCCGTGTCGGGGTGCTGGTACGGATCCGCGTCGGGCACGGGGTACGGACCGGGGTCGACCGGGCCCGGGTCGGTGCCGGTGCCGCCGGTCCCGTCGGGCAGCGGGCTCTCCGGGGCCGGGGGGACCGGGGCGGACGGGACGGGCCGGGAGGGGCTGTCCGGGGAGGCGGGGTCGGACGGCGGACGGCGGCCCGGGGCGCTCGGATCGGGTGTGGCGCCGTCGGGCGTCGCGTCGACCAGGGCGCACGCGTCCGGGTCGCAGTCGGGTTCCACGGCGGGCTTGCGGTCCTCGGCCCCGTCGCTGCCGGTGGCCCGCTCGATCCAGCTGCGGTCGGCGTTGTTGACGATGACCAGGCTGGTGACCACGGTGGTGGTCGGCCGGACGACGATCACACGGTCGGGGTCGAAGCCGTCCCAGGGTTCGCCCTGGTGGATGCCGTCCCGGACCGCGGCCGGGGTGCGGAGCGGGTTGCCGCAGGCGCAGCGGACGCGCGGGGAGCCGTACTGGTCGACGAGGACCGCCGTACCGGTCTGGAGGACGGCCTGGAAGGCGTTGGCCCGGCCCTCGCGGTAGCCGTGGTTGGTGACCCGGGTGTCCGAGCGCAGGACGACCGGGGTCAGCCCGCGCAGCCAGTCGGCGAGGTTGGTCTCGGGGATTCCGGCGGCCTCGGCGAAGGCGCGGGTCCTGTCCTGGTCGGCGGAGAGGAACGTGACCTGCTGCTCGACGTCGCAGCTGCCCTCCGCGCGCGTGCCGCCGTAGAGGCCGGGGGTGGAGCCGGTGACCTCGCGGACCCGCGCGCCCTCGGCCTCCGGGCCCGGGGCCGGGGAGGACGCCCGCGCGGTGGCCCGCGCCGACGACTCGGTGAAGGGGTCGGGGCCCTGGTCGGCGAGCGACTGGAGGAGGACGTCCTGCGTCGAACCGGCCGCGGCGGGCTGGGCGCCGCCCCGGGCCCCCTCCCAGACGGAGGCGCACCCCGCGAGGAGGAGCGACGCCGCGAGCGCCGCGAGCGCGGAACGGGCGGCGGCTGCGCGGGGGGTCGCGCGGCGGGCGGGCCGGTCGAGAGGGGTCGGGTGGGTCGCGCCGGGAGCGGTGGGGGTTCGCCGCGTCCGGCAGAGGGGTGAGCGCACCTGGTTCTCCCGCTTTCTCTCCCCGGGCCACGGCGCCCGGTTCCGGCCAGTCCTTCATGTCTGTCGCAGGGCGCGGGGCCCCGCAAGCGGAGGGCCGCCGACCGTGTCGGCGGACTCACTTGAACGCGTTCAAGAAAGGCTCTACGCTCGGACCTGCCAGTTGAACACGTTCAAGTGGGGGATGCGCGATGACCGCACTGTCGGTCCTGGTGGGCACGGTCGTCACGATCGGCATGTTCTGGGTGGTCCCGACGGGGCTCGCGCTCCTCGACGGCCCCCGGCCACCGGGATGGGACCCGATCCGGCGCGCCTGGCCGCTGTTCGCCGCCCCCGGCGCGCTCGCCCTGTGGCTGCCCCGCTCCGGGCTCTCGACCGCGCTCGCCGCCGTCTACGCCCTCGCCACCCTGGCCCTCGCGCTCCAGGCACCGGCCCGGCTGATCCTGACCCGTTCCCTCGGGCCGGGCGAGGTCGCGGTCCTCACCGCCCTGGTCGCGCCCTCCGTCGCCGGCCTCGCACTGGTCGCGGAACGGGCCTCGTACCCGCTCTTCGGCTTCGACCTGGACATCCTGGCGCTGACCGTCCCCCACTTCCACTTCGCGGGCTTCGCCGCCGCCCTCGTCGCCGGCCTCCTCTGCCGCGTCTCCGACGGCCTCACCGCGCGTTTCGCCGCGCTCAGCGTCCCCGCGGGCACCCTGCTCGTCCTGCTCGGCTACTTCGTCGACGACTGGGCCGAGCTGCTCGGCGCCGTCGTCCTGACGGCCGGCATGACGGCGGTCGCGGTCCTGACCCTGCGCGAGCGCCGCACCCTGGCGGCCGACCGCCTCACCCGGGGTCTGCTCGCCGTCTCGGCCCTGGTCCTCTTCGTCACCATGCTGCTCGCGCTGAGCTGGGCACTGGGCGAGGCGACCGGACTTCCGCACCTCGGTCTGACCTGGACGGCCGCGACCCACGGCCTGGGCAACGCCCTGGGCTTCGCGGTCTGCGCGCTGCTCGCCCACCGCCGCCTCCGCCCGGACGACCCGACGCCGGCTCCCCTCGCCGGCCCCACCGTCCCCACCTCTCCCCCGGCCCACCCGAGAACGGAGCTTCCGGCATGACCCGCCTCATGAGCAGCCTGTCCCGGCCCGACCGTCCCCGCCCGACCCTCAGCTATCGCGAGGTCGCCGCCACCCGCACCCCGGACGCCCTCCCCGAGGGCTACCACCACCTGCGGCACAGCGCGGTCGTCGGCCACGGCCGGGCCGCCTTCGAGGCCGCCGGAGCCGCCGTGACCACCTGGCGGATGCACCGCGCCACCGGGGCGCGCCTCCTCGCCGACTCCGACCGGGCCGCGCCCGGCGTGACCGTCGGAATATCGGCGGGCCTCGGCCCGCTCCGGCTCGGCGCCCCCTGCTCGGTGGTCTGGACGGCGTACGAGGAGCGGCGCGTCGGCTTCGCCTACGGAACCCTCACCGGGCATCCGGAGTGCGGCGAGGAGTCCTTCGTGGTCCACCTGGAGCCGGACGGCACGGTCCGGTTCGCGGTCACCGCGTTCAGCCGCCCCGCCGCCTGGTACACCCGGCTCGGCGGCCCCCTGATCCCCCTCCTCCAGCGGGCGTACGCGCGTCAGCTGGGCCGGACGCTGCGACGCCTCGTCAGGACGTGATCCCGGGCCGATACTGGAAGCGATGGAGTGGTTCACCGCACCCGACCACTGGCTGAGCCGGATCGCCTTCCAGCGGGGCCTCGCCGGGCTGTACTGCGTGGCGTTCCTGTCGGCTGCCCTGCAGTTCCGGGCGCTGATCGGGGAGCGCGGCATGCTCCCCGTACCGGCGTACGTGCGCGGGACCCGGCCCCGCTCCACCCCGTCGCTCTTCCACTGGCGCTACTCCGACCGCCTCTTCGCCGCCGTCGCGTGGTCCGGCGCCGCGCTCGCCCTCGCACTGCTCGCGGGCGCCGGGGACGCGGTGCCGCTGCCGGTGTCGATGCTGCTGTGGCTGGTCCTCTGGGCGCTGTACCTGTCGATCGTGAACGTGGGCCAGACCTGGTACGCCTTCGGCTGGGAGTCGCTGCTCCTGGAGACCGGGTTCCTGGCGGTCTTCCTCGGCAACGACGACACGGGGCCGCCCGTCCTCGTGCTCTTCCTGCTGCGCTGGCTGCTCTTCCGCGTCGAGTTCGGCGCCGGGCTGATCAAGATCCGCGGCGACCCGTGCTGGCGCAACCTGACCTGCCTCTACCACCACCACGAGACCCAGCCCATGCCCGGCCCGCTGAGCTGGTTCTTCCACCACCTCCCGCGCCCGCTGCACCGGGTGGAGGTGGCGGCCAACCACGTCGTCCAGCTCTTCGTGCCGTTCCTGCTGTTCACCCCGCAGCCGGTGGCCAGGGTCGCGGCCGGTCTGATGATCGCGACCCAGCTGTGGCTGGTGCTCTCCGGCAACTTCGCCTGGCTGAACTGGATCACCATCGTGCTCGCCCTCTCCGTCGTGGACGCCTCCCCCGTCACCGGCGAGCACCCCCGGCCCGATCCGCCGCTCTGGTACGTGGTCCTGGTCGTCGCGGTCACCGCGTTCGTCCTCGTACGGAGCTACCGCCCGGTGCGCAACCTGCTCTCCCGGAACCAGGCGATGAACCGCTCGTACGACCCGTACCACCTGGTCAACACGTACGGGGCGTTCGGCACGGTCGGGCGGATCAGGGACGAGATCGTCGTCGAGGGCACCGATGACCCGGTGCCGCGCCCGGGCACGGTGTGGCGGGAGTACGGCTTCAAGGGCAAGCCCGGTGATCCGCGCCGGCTGCCCCGGCAGTTCGCCCCGTACCATCTGCGGCTCGACTGGCTGATGTGGTTCGCCGCGCTCAGCCCGGGGTACGCGCGCGACTGGTTCGGCCCGTTCGTCGAGCGGCTGCTCGACGACGACCGGGACACCCTGCGGCTGCTCGCCCACAACCCGTTCCCCGACGCGCCACCGACCTTCGTCCGGGCCCGGCTCTACCGGTACCGGTACACGACCTGGCGCGAACTCCGGGCGACCGGCGCCTGGTGGCACCGGACGCTCGTACGCGAGTACCTGCCGCCGACCAGGCTCCGCGAACCGGCGCGCGGGCCCCGCTGAACGCACCGGTGCCCCCGGGCCGCGAACGGCCGGGGGGCACCGGGGTGAAGCGGGGGATCAGTCGATGCTGGGCAGGATGTGGGGCTCGGCGAGGTCGTCCTCGTAGCCTGCGAGCCGGATCGGGGCCGCATGGGCCCAGACGTCGAGGCTCCCCAGCTCGCCGTTCCGGCGCGTCCGGTCCTTGGATTCGGCCGGGAGCGGGTCCTGCTTCGTCAGTTCTGGTGTCACCGCGCACTCCTCTGTGTCGCGTACCTGTGGGACAAGTGCCGGTCGGTCGCGGTGGCGCCGTTGTCGGGCGGGACCGCGGCCTTGGTGGCAGGCCTGTCCCTGGAAGGCCGTGAGGACGGTGTGTCTCCTCGGTGGCCGACCGTGGACATCACAGTAACCAAATGAGCACGCCTGCGCTCTACCGGGCTCCGAAGTGTGACGCAATCGGGTGAACCAAGCCGAAAGAGCGCCCCACCTGGCCGGTGAGGCGCTCTTGCCGAAACAGCGGGAACCGCGTGGCGGCCGGTCGCGGACGGTTTCTACCAGTTCGCGGGGGCGTAGTCCTTCAGGAAGCAGCCGTAGAGGTCCACGCCGTCCTCGCCGCGCACGATCGGGTCGTAGACCCGGGCCGCACCGTCGACCAGGTCGAGCGGGGCGTGGAAGCCGGCCTCGGCGAGGCGCAGCTTGTCGAAGTGCGGACGCTCGTCGGTGATCCAGCCCGTGTCGACCGAGGTCATGAGGATGCCGTCGGTCTTGAACATCTCCTCGCCGCTGGTCCGCGTCACCATGTTCATCGCGGCCTTGGCGGCGTTGGTGTTCGGGTGGCCCGCGCCCTTGTAGCCGCGGCTGAAGACGCCCTCCATGGCGGAGACGTTCACGACGTACGAACGGCCGCTGGCGGCCTTCCTCGCCGCCTCGGCCATCACCGGGCGCAGCTTGCTGATGAGGATGAACGGCGCCGTGTAGTTGCACAGCTGGGTCTCGAGGAGCTCCACCGGGGAGATCTGCTCGATGCTCTGCACCCAGGTGTTGGAGTCGACGACGTCCGGCACCAGGCCGCCCGCGTCGATGGCGGTGCCGTCGAGGTGCTTGGCGATGGTGGCGTTGCCCGCGACGAGCGCGAGGTCGGCGACCTGCTGGGCCTCCAGGTCGCGCACCCCGGCGGGAAGCTCGGACGATCCGACGAGCTCGCCGACCGCGCCGGAGTTGAAGGCGCCGATGACGTGGTGGGCGGGCAGCTCGCCGGCCGGCAGCGCGGCGCTCTCGCCCTCCACCAGGGCGGCGTACGCGGACGGCAGCCGGCGCACGGTCTGCGTCGCGTTGTTGATGAGGATGTCCAGCGGCCCGGCCTCGGTCATCTGGTCGGCGAGCGCCACGGCCTGGGCCGGGTCGCGCAGGTCGATGCCGACGACCTCGAGACGGTGCATCCAGTCCGCCGAGTCCTCCATCGCCTTGAAGCGGCGGATGGCGTCCTTGGGGAAGCGGGTGGTGATGGTGGTGTGGGCGCCGTCGCGCAGCAGCCGCAGCGCGATGTACATGCCGATCTTCGCCCGGCCGCCGGTGAGCAGGGCGCGCTTGCCGGTGAGGTCGGCGCGGGCCTCACGCTTGGCCCGGTTCTCGGCGGCGCACTTCTGGCAGAGCTGGTGGTAGAAGTAGTCGACCTCGACGAACCGCGTCTTGCAGACGTAGCAGGAGCGCGGACGCTGGAGTATCCCCGCGATCCGGCCTTCCTCGGTGACGGAGGACGGCAGGATGCCCTCGGTCTCGTCGTCGATGCGCTGCGCGGAGCCGGTGGCCGTGGCCTCGGTGACCGCCTTGTCGTTGGCGGTCTTGAACGCCCGGCGCTCCTGGCGGCGGCGCTGCTTCACGGTCCGGTAGATCCCGGCGGTCGCGCGCCGGACGCGGATGGCGTCCGGGTGGTCGACGTCCAGCTTGTCGAGCTCGTCGAGGACGCCGAGGCAGACGGCCAGGCGATCGGGGTCGATACCCGGCCCGTAGTCCTGGTTTTCTTCGGTCACCGTCATGGCCTTCGGGTTCCTCGTTCGCTCGTACGTCACCGTTCGTGGACTGTCACCGTCCGTGGGCTCGAAGGACGGCAACCCCGGCAACTTTACGGAGCGGGGGGCCGCCCCTCCAAACCCGTTCGGGGGGCGTGGTCGAAGACACAGTCGCCGCACAGTCCCGCGCCGGGACAGCGGTAGTAGAGACAGCAGCTGGCGCGGCGCAGCCGGGGGCCGCGGACCGTACCGGCGAGGTCGGGGTGGTCGAGGAGTCCGGAGACCAGGCCGGCGGCCCGTGCGGCGGCCTCCGGGCGGCCGTGGGCGTGCGCCCAGCGGGTCAGCTCGCGCAGGGCGCCGGCCAGGGCGGAGCCCGCGTTGCCCCAGAGCAGGCGCGGGGAGACGCGCCCGTCGCGGCGGAGTGCCGCGTGGAGCGGCACGAGGTGGGCCTCCTGGACGGCCGCGCGGATCTCGTCGACGGTCGCGGGGCGGGTGTCGGAGCCGGCCCACCACAGGTCGTCGGGGGAGGTGAGGGCCCCGTCCCAGTAGAGCTCGGCGGGGTCGAGGGCGGGGAAGCGGCCGTGCAGGGCGGCGGGCCCGAGGGCGGTCGACCAGAGCCGGGCGGCGAGCCCCAGGTGGGCGACGGACGCCCCGACGCGCCGCTCGGGGGCGCCGAGCCGGCCGGCGACCCGGTCCACGCGCGCGTGGAGGGGCCCGTCGTCGCCCGCGTACAGGCGCGCGAGCGGGCGGTGCGCTCCGCCGGTCTCCGGCGCACTGGTGCGCAGGGCGAAGAAACCGCCCACCGACCCGCTCTCGACGAGATCCACTCCGAGCTCCCCCTGGTTCTGTCGGCCGGTCCGTCCCGCGGGTCCGGATCCGGAGATTTCCGACCACCGTAGCGCCTCCCCGCGAGCACCCCGGGCGGCTCGAAAAAGCCGCTTTGCACCCGTTCTGACCTGCACGGGTGTACATCTCCAGGCGTACGTGGGGCCCGTGTACTGCGACAGGTGTACCCACGAAGACGTCCCCTGGTACGACGACGCGATCGGCCGGGAAGAGAGATCGTGGAAGGTATGAGTCCCCTCCTGCTGTCCGTCCTCCTGGCCCTGGTCTCGGCGGTCGCCTACGCGGCCGCGGCGATCGTGCAGGAGCGGGTCGCGGCCTCCGCCGCAGGTCCGCGCTACGCGCCGCTGCGCAGCCCGGCCTGGTGGGGCTCCGTCCTGCTCAACGGCGTCGGCGCGGCCCTGCACGTCGCGGCCCTCGCGTACGGACCGCTCAGCCTGGTCCAGCCGCTGGGTGCGCTGACGATCGTGTTCGCGCTGCCCATGGCGGCGCTGTTCGTCGGCCGCAGGGCCGGATCGCGGGCCTGGCGCGGCGCCGTGATGGCCACGGCGGGTCTGGCCGGCCTGCTCAGCCTGACGAGCGGTGCCGAGGCGCGGTCGCTGACCGACGGCGACCGGTGGCTGCTCGCGTGCTGCACCTTCGGGGTGGTGGCCGCGCTGTTCGCGGCCGCGCACCTGGTGGGCAGGTCGGTGCTGCGCAGCGTCGTCCTGGCCGCCGCCGCGGGTGTCTCCTTCGGCATCGCCTCGGTCTTCACGAAGTCGGTGGCGGAGGAGTGGACGCCCGGCGCGCCGCTCGCCCAGTGGACCGCGCTCCTCGTGCTCTCGGCGCTCGCCGTGACCGGGCTGCTCCTGTCCCAGGCCTCGTACCGGGGCGCGGGGCTCGCGGCCCCGCTGGCCACCGTCACGGTGGTCAACCCGGTGGTGGCCGCGGCCGTGGGCCTGACCCTGTTCGGCGAGAGCTTCCGCTACGGCACGGCGGGCACCGTCGCCGCGCTGATCAGCGGCGCGGTGGCCGCGGGCGGCCTGATCCAGCTCACGCTGGACCGGATGACGGTGCCGGCCGAGTCACTGCCGGCGTCGGGTCAGGGGCGTGCGCCGGACTCCGGACCAGCGGCGGGGTCAGAGGGAGACCCCGCGCGCCCTGAGATAGGCCAGGGGGTCGATGTCGGAGCCGTACCCGGGACCCGTCCGTACCTCGAAGTGCAGGTGCGGTCCCGAGCTGTTGCCGGTCGATCCTGAGCGGCCGATGCGCTGGCCGGCGGTGACCCGCTGGCCCTCGCGGACGGCGAGCGCCGAGAGATGGGCGTACTGGCTGTAGCGGCCGTCGTCGTGGCGGAGCACGATCTGGTAGCCGTACGCGCCTCCCCATCCGGCGGAGACGATCCGTCCGCCCGCCACGGCCTTGACGGAGGTGCCGGTGGGCACGGGGAAGTCGACGCCGGTGTGGTAGCCGCTGGACCAGGAGGAACCGGGCTTGCCGTAGCGGGTGCCGATGTCGGCGGAGACGGGCGCGGAGTAGCGCTCCTCCGCGGCGGCGGGCGGACGCGGCTTGGACGCGGGCCGGGGAACGGGCTTCGTCCTGGGCCTGGGCGCGGGCTTCGCGGCGGGCTTGGACGTCTGCTTCGCCGCGGGTTTGGTGGCGGGCTTGGACACCTGCTTCACGGCCGGCTTGGTGGCGGGCTTCGTGACGGGCTTGGTCACCGGCCTCGCCACGGGCTGCTGGGCGACCGGCTTCGTGGTCGGCGGTGTGGCGGGCCGGGCCCGGGGCACGGTGCCCGGCCCCGAGAGCTTCGGCGGGGGCGTCGCGACCGAGGGGGCCTTCGTCGGGGCCTTGGCCGGCGCCTTCGTCGGAGGCTTCTTCGGGGCGGCGATGCGCAGGGTCAGGCGCTGGCCGGGGTGGATGAGGTCGGGGTCGTCGCCGACGACGGGCCGGTTCGCGTCGTACAGGCGCTTCCAGCCGCCCTGGACCCGCTCGTCGCGGGCGATCTTCGACAGGGAGTCGCCGGGCGTCACCGTGTACATCTCACGGACGGTGGGAACGGCGGTCGGACCGACGTTCCTGGCCGGCCGCTCGGATAAGGCGCGCTGACCGGGCAGGGAGGCGGTGCTGGGCGCGTTCCCGCCCCGGGACGCCTTCGTGGTCGCCGTACCGGGGTTGATGTCCGGGCCGTCTCCGCCCCGGGCGAGGCCCGCGCCGGGGCCGCAGGACGGCCAGGCGCCGGGCCCCTGGCCCTTCAGGACCCGCTCGGCGATCGCGATCTGCTGGTCCTTGGAGGCGAGGTCGGCGCGCGGCGCGTAGTGCGTGCCGCCGTAGGCCTCCCAGGTGGACTGGCTGAACTGCAGACCGCCGAAGTAGCCGTTGCCGGTGTTGATGTGCCAGTGGGAGGTCGACTCGCAGGACGCGACCTTCTCCCAGACGTCGAGCGAGGCGGCCTGTACGGTGCCCGCGCCGATGAAGGGCAGCGCCATTCCGGCGCCTCCCGCGGTGACGGTGAGCGAGGCACGGTTGATCCGGCTCGGCTGGTGGCGGCGGTGACGTCCGCGTACGGCCATGGGCCCCCCTTGAACACAGCAGCAGCCGTCCAAGTTAGGGGTGGCGCACGCTCCGTGACAAGGGATACGCCGAAGCCCAAGGCCCGTATGTCACCTTCCCGTTGACGACGGACGGCGGCCGGCGGGGCCCGGCTGGGGTTGAGGCTCGGGTTCCGGTACGGGTCCGCCGGGCTGCGGCGCCGGGCTCGGGTCGGGGTCCGGAGGGGCCGGGACCGGGTTCGGCGGGGGGACCGGCGGCGGTGTGGGGACCGGCGGCGGAATGGGCGAGGGGGGCAGCGGATCGGGGTACGGGTGGGTCATCACGGACCTCTCGGTCGACGGGTTCCTCCCTCCCCAGGGTGGCCCGGCGGGCGCCGCGGCGCCCGCCGGATCCCGTCCTTCGGGTCAGTCGCCTGCCGCGCCGCGCGGACCGGACACCGTCGCGGCCGCGGCCGCGAGCCCGAGGCGTGGACTCGCCAGGACCGGGCGGGATCCGGTCATCCGGTCGACGGCGTCGGCCATGGACGCCTGGGCGAGGACGACGACGGCGCCCTCCGCCGGGGGCGCGCCGTCCACGGCCGCCGCGACGGCGTCGAGGTAGCCGTCCCGGTCCCCCGCCTCGAACCGTTCCCAGGCTCCCTCCACCACGACGGTGCTGATGAGCGAGGTCTCCGGTCCCGACTCCTCGGCGATGAGGGCGACGGTGGGTTCGAGGGTGGAGCGCAGCGCGGCCACGACGACGATGCGGCGGTACCGGGCGGCCTCGGCCGCCATCGGCCGGTCCACCCGGAGCACGGGCACGCCGAGGACGTCCGCCTGCCGCTCGGCGATCCCGCCGATCGTGGAGCAGGTGCAGAGCACGGCGTCGGCGCCGTCCGCGACGGCCGCCGCGAGCGCGGCCGCCACCGCCCCGGCGACCGCCTCGGGCCCCGCCTCCCGGGCGCGTACCAGCAGCTCCTCGTCGACGAGGTGGCGCAGGACGAGCCCGGGGTGGTGCCGGTCGCGGAGCCCGTCGAAGACGGGGACATGGACCGGTGAGGTGTGCAGCAGGGCCAGGGTCCCGGTCGAGGTCACCACAGGCTCGGGGTGGCCTTCAGCTGGAGCTTCGCCGCACGGACCACCTCGGACGGGGCGGCCGGCGCCTCGTCCGGGTGACGCTCGGCCCAGGCGGCGGCGTACGGGCAGAGCGGCACGACGGGGACGCCCTCACGCGCGGCGATCGCGTAGAACTCGCGCACGAGTGCCCCGGCGACGCCCTTGCCCTCGTGGCCGTCCTCGACGACGGTGTGCACGGCGACGAGGGCGTGCGGCTCGGCGGTGAGCACGAAGTAGACGACGACACCGACGGAGGTGCCGTCCTCGAAGGCCTCCAGGCGTCCGTTCGCCCGGTCGTCACGGATCTCCGGCTCGGCCATGCGGCGACGCCTCCCTCGGCGTGGATCGGTCAGACGCGCGCGGCGGCGGGCACGGCGTGCGGGCCGCGCACCGTGTCGCTCCCGGGGACGGGCGCGGAGGCGTCGGTCCCCAGCTCCACGATGCGGTTGTCTCCGTCGACGTGCACGACGCGCGGCACGAACGTCCGGGCCTCGGCGTCCTCGACCTGCGCGTAGCTGATGAGGATCACGAGGTCGCCGGGGTGGACGAGGTGGGCGGCGGCGCCGTTGATCCCGATGACACCGGAACCCCGCTCGCCCTCGATGACATAGGTCTCGAGCCGGGCGCCGTTGTCGATGTCGACGATGTGCACGAGCTCACCGGGCAGGAGGTCGGCCGCCTCCATCAGATCGGCGTCGACGGTGACCGAACCGACGTAGTGCAGGTCGGCCTGGGTCACGGTGGCCCGGTGGATCTTGGACTTGAATATCGTTCGTATCATCGAGGTACTCCTGGACATAGGCTCCCTGCCTGCGTTTTTGCAGGTCAAGGGCTGTTTCCACACCTTACAACGAGTCGCAAGTTCGAGCAGCATTCCCCGGGTTTTTCAGGACTGATGCTGACCACTTGCTGACTTTCCTGACGCGTCATCAGGCAATGCCGGAGAGCTTCGTCCGCCCCTCTGGACCCACCACGACGACTTCACAAGCCTACGCAGCTATCGCCCACGAGCCTCCGTGATCACCGTCACCCCGACGGATCGGCGACGACTCCCGATCCCTGCATCCGCCAGGGCCCCGCCACTGCAGGAACCCTCGAAACGACGCGGCGACCTAGCAGTGAATCCCGGCCCGGCAAAGCCGACGATCCTCATGACCATGGCCGCAGCCCGCCCGGTGGCTCTTGGCAGTGACGCAGGGGCGGCCATCAAGAATCTCCGGAATCCGGCCAGAGCAGAGCGCGACCCGGCCCTGCGATCAGCCTCAGAGCAGCCCCGAGGAGCCGTCTCACCCATGGAACCACAGCAGTACCTCGCCAAGAACGGCCGACCGCGCAGGCGCCAGCCCGTCGAGCCCGTCCTCATGGAGACTTCCGAGGTCGCCACGATGCTCAGCATGTCCACGAGCTGGGTCTACAGGGAAGCGTCGAAACTGGGCTTGAAAGGCTACAAACTCGGCCGAGGCAAGAACGCCAAGGTCCTGTACAAGAGGACTGAGGTCTTCAAATGGCTGGAGCAACAGAAGATCCATTAAGGCGCCACCCCTGCAACTACGGGAAATGGATTCCTTGAACGGACGCGTAAGCGGCAGAAAGGCACCGTCAGAGGCTGGACTTCATGGCTTCGATGCACGCGGCACGCGCGGCGGCGGATTGATCGCGGGGATAGGCCTGCCCCAGGTTCATGCCGTCGTCGCTCTGTATCGGTGGCTGCATCCATGCCTCGCTCATGTGCACGCCCGCTTCGGAACGAGCCGCCGACACCAGAACCGTGTAGGGCTCAGCGACCGCGGATGCCTCGATCTGGAGCCAGGCATGGTGAAAGGCCATGCGGGCGAGGAGGGAACTGACCTGATCGGTGAGTTCCCTGCGGGCATCGGGTGAGTCGGGGCGCCGCCGTATCCGGTACGGCATCTCCAAGTACTCCTCTACCGCAGTCAACGCTTCGGCGAAGGTCTTCGCTCGGCGCTCCCGCCGAGCTGCACGCTGGTTGAGGACGTAGGTGACATAGACGCCCAGCAGCGCGATGACGGGCACGATCAGGGCGGTCGTCTGAACCCATGACCAGCCGCTCGCCTGCGACGCGGTCGAGAGGAACTGCTCCTGGACCAATTGCGATCCTCCGGAAGGCCGTGTGGTGCGTCCTCGACGATCCACTCACCGCCGTCACGCCCGCCCGTGCAACGCCAGTAGTGTTCAAGGAAGAGGTGTCTCTCGACGATCCCAAGAAGGTCGAGAAGGCCCTTCTCGCTGGTCCACCGACGCTCTTCGGGATCGTACGGGTACCACAGGCACAGCGCATCGTCCGTGGCGTAGCGATGTTTGGACGCGGCACCCGGATTGGCGTGGACCCGGGGGAAGTCCTGGGGCCGCTGCCCGTACGTGTCGTACCGGGGATTGGCGTAGAAGCTGACCGTCACCAGGACAGGATCCGTTTCGCCGACGACGTCGAGGGTGGAGAGGCGGTAGGTCAACCGCCCGTCTCCGTAGCGGTGCGTCAGGTCGGCGCCGAAGCGGAGCTTGGCATCCCGTTCGAGCGGGGCCCACCACATCGGCTCGACCCCGTACCAGCGGCCCATCTCAAGGAGCCCATGCTCGGGTGGGCGTCGCTCCGTAGGCAAGTCCCGGACCAACTGCCGCTGCCATACTGAACAGCGAGCGGATCCTTCCCTGCTCCTCGTCAGTGACATCCACGTCGGGAACGATCTCCGGCAGAACACGGCTGAGCGCTCGTTGCGCACTGAGCGGCCTGCCCTCGGCCTCATGCTCCTGCGCGAGTTTCAGGTAGTCCCGTGCCGTGCGCAGGCGCCGACGCACGTCTCCTCGCAGCATGTTGAGCGGGATCGGTCCTGCGACATGGGCCGGATCCTTCGTGGGACCGTCCTTGAGTGCCTCGTCCGCATGCGTGAAGAAGCCTTCGAGGGCGTCGATCAGCGGCATCGGTTCCTTGATGCACTCAAGGGCGAGCGCTTTGATGTTCCAGGAGCAGAGCGGCTTGCTGTGCTTCTTGTTCCAGTGCTTGAGCAGTCGGACGGTACGGGCGAACACGCGGTCGGTGTCCTCCAACGCCTTCAGCACCAGCTTCGTATGCGTGAGGGGGTCCGCGCGGTCCCATCGATCAGAGATCTCCATGTTGGGGATGTACAACCCCATCCCCGAGGGATGTGGGATCGCGGTCATTACGTCCGCCGTGAAGTCCGGTTGACCGGGCGTCACGGGGTCGCCAAACCTGACGAGTACGGCACGGCGCTGACCTTCGATCTTCACGGTGAGGTCGGGGAACTCCTCCCCCAATTCGCTTCTGATCGCCTGTCTCGCACGCTCCATCAGCGGCAGTGCGTTCCTTCGCCCTGGCCCATAGCCCTTGGCGTCCTCCACGGAGAGCTTCGCTCCGAGGTCGACGTCGGTCAGAGGGGTGTTCGCGTCCCCGTGTGCGACGCTGCCGTTGAAGTAGATCGTGCTGCCCGGGAAGGCGCCACGCATGGCGCCGGCCAGGAGCCGTCTTCGTCGTCTGGCTTCGTCGAGCTCCTCGTCAGTCACTTCGATGGCGTGACGGGCGTCTTCAAGAAGTTGCCCCAAAACCTTCTGGTACACCATTAGTTCCTCCTTCTCGCACCGTTATCGCCCGTTCCTGAGCACCTGAACCTTCATGGGGCATATGACTTTGGAGACCGAGCCTTTTCCAACCTCACGACGAGGTGTGGTGAAGGGTGACGACGGCCTTGACGATGTCGATGATGCGGGCGGCGCTGCAGCGGAGCTTGCTCAGCAGTAGCCAGCCCTTGAGCGTGATCATGGCTTGCTCACCGATGCAGCGGACCTTGGCGTGGGCGCTGTTGTGCCATCGCTGCCACCGCTTGAGCCGACGCCCCCGGGACGGCACTCGAGCCGGGCGGCTGGCGCCCTGGTGGGCCCGGTCCGCCCAGCACTTCAGGTCGGCCGCGGCAAGTGTGCCGACTACCCCGTGCGCACGCGCCGCCGTCAGGTCACGCGCTGAGCCGGACAGCGCGGGCAAAGCCCACAACAACCGCCCGAACGGATCAGTCAGAGCCTGGATGTTCATGCCGCGCCGTTTGCGATTGCCCGAGTAGTACGGGGCGCCGGTGGCGATCCTGTCGATCAGCAGCAACATCCCGTCGAGGATCTCGATCCGACGCCTGCCTGACCGGTGCTGGAGGAGTTGCCGCTCTTCGGGAGAATCCCAGCGCCGTCGTATGCGAGTACTTCATGCTGACGACCATGCACCCTCGGGACAATGAGACATGGCGCGCGATCGACCAGGGCTCCCGGCCGATCGACTGGGAGGCATGGTTTGGTTGCCCGGAGGGTGCCAACTACCTCTCCCCCGCGGGGCACGAGGTCACCGCCCGCGCGGTGTCCGGCCTCACCGAGTTCTTCCACAGCCGCTGGCTGCCCAAGGCCGTGACGCCTTCCCCTGCCTCCGGCGCGGCCAATGACACCTTTGTCGGCCTGGGCCGGCACTCCCCCGTGCTCCAATTCATGAACGGAGCAGCACCGGGAGCGTGGGTGGAGGCGGTGCGGTGGTGGGCCGCGTACACCTATCTGGAGAAAGCTAGGGTGCCCGGGCTTGCTTCGATGAAGCGCGACGCTCGTTGCGACGTCACCTTGTCCCGGTTCCTGCACACCCAGACGCAGGCCCGTCTCGCACTCATGGGGGCGGCCCGCGGACTCGAGGTCGAGCTGGAGCCGGTGAAGGCCAGTGGTGGGCCCGGTGACGTCCGTATCGGTCCGGTCTTCGTTGAGGTCGTCACCTTCGGCGTGGACCAGAAGCTCCTGGACGATGAGAAGTTCCGCGAGAAGTGTCGGGATCACCTCTTTGCCCTGGGTAGGGGTCGCGACATCTACTGGGAAGGCGACTATCCCGAACCCCTTAACAGCGACGACTTCAAGGCGTGGAAGAGGCGGACCGAGGAGGCCGCCCAGCAGTGCGGGATCTCGGGAGCTGCGGTCGACGTCCTCAGCAGCACTGGGAGGCGGCTCACTGTCCACCCCGGGGCAGCTCCCCCAGGCACCGTCCTGACCGGCGCGACCGTGGAGAGCGACCAGGGCAAGCGGCTCCTGGGCAAGGTGCGGGGTAAGTGCGGCAAGACGAAGGGTGCGGGCACCGCGTGGATCTGGGTGGAGGACCACAGTGGCCTCTTCCACTTCCCGACGCCCTTCGCCGAGCTGTCGCTCAGCACCAAGACGGATGCGCTCGCGGACCTGTTCGGGCCGCTCCTGGGGGAGCATGCACACGTCGCCGGGATTATCGTCTCGAACGCGGCCCACCGACGTCTGCCGCTCCCGCGCGACGAGACCGCAATCCGCCCTTCCGGACAGGGCTTTCGGCGAGGACTGCCCCTCGATCGGGTTCGTGAGACGATCGTGATTCCTCGGAGGATCCTCCTGCCAGATCAGACGAGCATGATCGCCCGAATGTGTGATGACGAAGGTGCCGTGCTCGACTGGGCCTTGGGGGAGCTCGGGGTCTCTGGGGGTGTCACATCGCTACTGGCTGCTTCGTCATCGTCGCACCGGAGTTCCGCGCTGTGGACGCCGTGAGCCAGCCGCAGCGGTGAGAAGGGGTGGAGTTTTGTATCGCTCCCGGATGAGGCACCTTTTCTCACTCTGGTACGTGGCAGGGCGACCTGGACTCTGACGGCCACCAGCCGGCCGTTACCCATCCTGCGAGTCCTAGACGGCGGCCCGGTTCACCAGGCACCTTCACCTGACCGAGCCACTCCAACCTCTAGGACATCAAGGAATACCCCACGCCCTCGGTTGATTGTTCTCCTCGCAGCGATCATGAGAGGGGGCGCTGGTGGCCGAGTTGATGTTGTTCCGGCAGGACGCGGACGGGCGGGACGTGGAGCTGTCCGGTTCGACGGTGGCGCTGGAGGTGGAGCTGCAGCGGCGGGTCGAGGCCGGGCTGGAGCAGATGCTCGGGATCCGGTTCCTGGCGTCGGAGTACGCGACCGGGCCGTGGCACCGGGGGCGGATCGACACGCTGGGCCTGGACGAGAACGGCAGCCCGGTGGTGATCGAATTCAAGAAGGGTTCCGACAGCGGAGTGCTGTCGCAGGCGGTCTCCTACATGGCGTGGCTGGAGTCGGCGCAGCATGAGTTCGAGGCGCTCGTCCGGACGGTACTGGGCGCGGAGGCGGCCGAGTCGGTCGACTGGCGGCGTCCGCGGGTGGTCTGTATCGCGGCTGGCTTCTCTCATCATGACCGGGTGGCGGTGCAGCGGGTGCCGGAGCGGATCGACCTGGTGCGTTACCGGGTCTTCGAGGGTGGTCTGCTGAGCCTGCTGCTGGTGGACTCCTCGCCCGGCGTGCCGAGCGCGGTGTCCCGGCGGAGCCGCGAACGGAGCGCCGTGGCCGGCGACGCGCCGGCGGCACCGGCGGTGCCTGCGCCGGCGGGTGCTGGTCTTGTCCCGGAGTCCATGCGGGATCTGTTCGCAGAGGTGGACGAGGCGCTTACGGCGTGGGGCGATGTCGAGGTGGCGGTGCTGCGGCACTACATCGCCTACCGGCGGCTGGTGAACGTGGCGTCGGTCCTCTTCCGTCCGAAGCACCAGGTGATCCTGGTCCATCTCAGACTCGACCCGGACACGGTCGTGCTGGAGGAGGGCTTCACCCGGGACATGCGTGGTGTCGGGCATCTCGGGACGGGGGACCTGGAGATGCGTATCGCTTCGGCGGCGGACCTGGAGAAGGCGGCGCCGTTGATCCGGCGGGCGTTCGAGGCGGCCTGAGACAAGCGGAAGGGCGGCTGGAGCATCGGTTACTCGATGTTCCAGCCGCCCTTCGGCGTCTGCGGCCCGCCAGCCCCGGGGTTTCCGTTCTCATGATCAGTCCTCCGGTCCCGCCAGGGTGAAGTCGTCCTGTTCCAGCTCGGCGCGCAGGCGCCGTTCGGCGATGTCGGCGTAGTGCGGGGAGAGTTCGACGCCGACGAACTTCCGGCCTTCGCGGAGGGCGGCGACGCCCGTGGAGCCGCTGCCAGTGAAGAGGTCGAGGACGGTGCCGCCTTCGGGGCAGACCTGGACGAGCTGCCGCATGATCCCGACGGGCTTCTGGGTGATGTGGACCCGGCCCTTGCGTGGCTGGGAGGCGATGTAGTGGCCGGGCAGGTAGAGGTCGCGGGTGTTGTCGAGGGATCCCTTGACGCCCCAGACGATGAACTCGGAGTCCTGCTTCGGCCCGCCCTTGCGGGGCCGGCTCGCGGGCTTGATCCACGGGAGGGTGCCGCTCCAGGTCCAGCCGGCCATCTGCAGGGCGTCGGTCGTGGTCGGTTCCTGGCGCCAGTCGGAGAAGACCATGGCCACCGCGTGCTCGGTGGAGGCCCGGTACGCCTCGGTGAGCAGTTCGGTCAGCCAGGAGCGGTAGGAGCGCTGGTCGCGGTTCTCGCCGGGGAAGTCGGCGAGACCGTGCGCCGAGTTGCTGGTGACGTACTTGGCACGGGCGGTGCGTCCGGTGCGCTCAGAGCTCGTACGTCCGCCGGAGTTGTACGGGGGGTCGGTGATCACGGCGTTGACGCTCTCGTCGGGGAGGGACTTCAGGACGGTCAGGGCGTCGCCTCGGTGCAGCGTGTAGCTCATGGGAGGGCCTTTCTTCGGGGTGTGGAGGGCCGTGGACCCGTGCCGGACAGCGCTCAACAGCGCTCGTTCCTGGCGGGGTTGTGCCGGAGGTTAGCCGTGGATTCCGGCCGGACCTAACGAAGCGGCGGTGGCTCGGGGCCGGGGCCGGGGGTCGTTTGGTGCGGCCGGAATCGCGGTCTACTGTCTCGCCGTGTCACCGGGAAGAAGCCTCGCTCCACCCCCGCTGACCTGTGCTTATCCGTTCCGCAGCGCACGGATAAGCGTGTTCCCCTCGTGTCCCCTGCCGTCAGGAGCCCCTGGTGTTCTGCCTGAGATTACGAGCGCGGCTGGCTGCCGCGCGTGACCTGAGACCGGCGTCCGGGAGCCGCCAACTCCCCTGACCCCGGGCCCGCCCGAGCGGCGGATGCACACCGGCGCGGTGCCGGCGGCTTTGCACGAGAAGCCGGCACCGCGCCTCCTACGAACATCGAGGAGCCGCTGCGATGCAGCATGTCCTGATACCTCCGCGCCCCGACCCGACGCCGTCACCCGGCCGGCCCCGCCGCCCCGGTGAACGGCGGCGGCGATGAAGAAGACCACCAAGGGCGTCGTCGGACTGTTCACTGCCGGCTCGATGCTGCTGGTCGTGCCGGTCCTCGCCTTCGGCGCCGGGACCGCTTCGGCCTCCTGCCCGACCGGCGGCGCGCAGTCCGTGGACACCGCGGCGGTCGCCGGCCAGGTGAAGGCCATCCTGGAAGGCGGCGGCAGGGCGTCGGTCTCCGTGCCCGGTCTGGACAATCCGGCCGAGCAGATCCCTTTCGCCAAGACGATCCAGGCCACCGGCGTCTCGATGAACATCCCGGCCCGGGGGCAGATCGTGGCCCTGGCGACCGCCCTGCAGGAGAGCGGGCTGCGGAACCTGACCTGGGGCGACCGTGACTCGCTGGGCCTGTTCCAGCAGCGGCCTTCGATGGGCTGGGGTACGGCGAACCAGATCCTCGACCCGGTGCACGCCAGCACCAAGTTCTACGAGGGGCTCAAGAAGGTCTCGGGCTGGGAGTCCCTGTCGATCACCCAGGCCGCCCAGGCGGTGCAGCGGTCGGGCTTCCCGGAGGCGTACGCCAAGTGGGAGCCGCTGGCCACGGCCTTGCAGAAGGCCATCGAGCCCCTGCTGGCGAAGGCCGGTGGCGGTGGCGTGTCACCGGATCCGGTGCCAGACGGTGCCGGCGGTCCTTCGCCCGGCACTGCGGGCGGCTGTAGCGCCGAAGGGGACGGGACCGACTTCGGCACCATTCCGGCCGGCGCGCTGCCCAAGGAGTACAGCATCCCCGCCACCGCTCCGCGAGAAGTCCAGACGGCGATCCGGTGGGCGCTCGGCCAGCTCGGCACTCCGTACCAGTGGGGCGGGACCTGCACCGATTCCCATGGCGACACGGCGATGGCCCGGTGCGACTGCTCCTCCCTAATGCAGCAGGCGTACAAGGCCGCCGGGGTCACCCTGACACGGACGACGTACACGCAGGTCAAGGAGGGCAAACCGGTCTCGGCCGACGCCCTTCGACCGGGTGACCTCATCTTCACCGAGGGCACGGCCGCCGTACCCGAGCACGTCGGCATGGCCATCGGCCAGGGCCTGATCGTGCACGCCCCGCGCACCGGCGACGTCGTCCGCATCACGACCGTCGCCGCCTGGAAACCCGGGATTCTCGCGGTCCGCCGAGTCGTCTGACCGGCGCCTCTCCCCTCCCCCCTTTCCCGCACCGCCGCTCCACCCCCACGGGCTTCGGCGCGCCTTCATTCGAACTGGAGTTCCCTTATGTATCTCGCCGACCAGGTCATACAGCTCGCCTACGACCCCGGGATCAAGCCGAACGAGGGCGGGCTGCCGGGCCTGAACGTCCTCAAGCAGGTGATGGGCTCCATCAACCTCTTCGGGCTCGTCGCCGTGGTCGACGCCCTCGCCGTCAGCGCGGGCGTGTGGGCCTGGGGCCACCACTCCGGCGGCCACCAGGCCGAGGCCAACGGCAAGAAGGGCGTCCTGGTGAGCGCCGGCGCGGCCCTTCTGCTCGGCGCGGCAAATGGAGTGGTGGCGTTCTTCAGCACGCTGGGGACGCAGGTCCGCTGATGCCTTCCCACTCCTCCAACCCCGGCGGCGCATCTCGCGTGCGCCGCCGGGCGTTGCTCGGCACCGTCGTCCTGGCGCTGCTCGTCGCCCTCGCCAGCCTGGCCGCCTACCTCACCCGCGACGGCAGGCCCCCAGCCAAGACCGCGGCGGCGCGTCCGAGTTCGCCGACGTCTTCCTCCTCGGTCGTCTCGCCGTCCGGGCCTCCCACAGCGACGCCCCGTCCCCGCTCTCTGCCGGTTCCGCCGAAGACCAGCGACCCGGTCGCCTTCGGGAAGGCAGCCGCAACGGCGTTGTGGTCGTACGACACCCGGGCGTACCCGCAGGCCGAACTGCGACGCGCTCTGCACGCGTGGCTGACCCCGGAGGCCAAGTACGCCGACGCGGCCTCGGTCGACCGGGGGATCCCCTCGCCGGTGCTGTGGAAGGAGATGGCCGCCAACGGCCAGTTCGCCACCGCCACGGTGAACGAGGGGCACTTCCCGAACGCCTTCACCCGGGCCCTTCAGGAGGACCCGGGCGCGATCACCACGGCGTACATCTACGCCGTCACGGTCTCGGGCAAGCAGACGATCGCCTGGAAGGGCTCGCCGGGCGGTGCGGAGAGCCGCTCCACCACCCTCGCGGTCCAGTGCCGCCCCAACAAGCCCTGCGCCCTGGCCGGCGTCATGCCGTCCGTCGCGCCCTGACCCCCGCTCACGAAAGGAGGTACCACCATGGACGTCTGCGGGATTCCCATGATGGACAAGGTGTGCACCGCCATCGACTTCGCCACCAACCCAGCCGGGGCCGTCACCGACGGCATCGGCGCGTGGATCGCGAAGTCGGCAGGAGAACTGGCGGCCAGCGCGGCGGACCTCGCCACCAAGGCCGTCAACCAGACCACCGCCATCGACCTCAACGCCGGATGGTTCCGGGACAACTACCAGCTGCTGCTACCCATCGGGCTCGCCCTGACCGTCGGCACGTTCTGCATCCAGCTCATGCTCGCAGCCTGGCGGCGCGACGAGCGGGCCCTGGCCCAGGCCGCGATCGGCACCATGACCGGCGTCCTGTTCAGCTTCTGCGCCATCGCCTTCACCACCGTCGCCATCACCGTGGTCGACGCCCTGTCCGACGGCCTGTTCCAAGCCGCCAACACATCGGTCGACGATGCCATCCGCCGCATCGTGAAGATCAACCAACTGGGGGCGATGTACGGCCTGGGCTGGGGCGTTCCCGCCCTCGTCGCCCTGGGCTGCGCGATCGGCTCGTTCCTGTACTGGGGCGTCATGGTCGCCCGCAAGGTCGGCGTCCTGATCATGGTCTCCCTCGCCGTGTTCGCCGGCGCCGGCGGCGGCTGGGAGGTCGCCAAGCGCTGGCGGCGCGGCTGGATCGAGGCCACCGCCACCCTGGTCGTCTCGAAACTCCTGATGACCATCGTCTTCCTGATCGGCGTCTCCGCCATGGGCAAGACCGAGACCAGCGACGGGCTGTCGGCCCTGTCCGACGCGATGGCCGGCATCGTCGTCATGGTCCTGGTCCTCCTGTGCCCCTACGCCACGTACAAGTTCGTCCACTGGGCGAGCGACGGCGGCGGCCACGACGACCTGCACCGGACCGGCGTCGCGGGCATGGCCATCGCCGCCGGGGCAGCGAAGACCGCCGCCAGCCTGGCGATGCGGGTCGGCACCGGAACCCCCGCTCCCGAGGGGCCGAGCCAGGTTCCCGGCGCGGGTGCCGACGGCGTCGCCTCCGGCATCAACCCCGCCGGCGGCAACCTCAGCAAGGAAGGCATCGACACCGGCCCGCCCAAGCCGCAGACCCGCTTCCGGTACGGCGAGGACCCGCATGCCCCCGGCGACAAGGGCCGCGCCCTGATCCAGCGCCCCGGCATCCCGCCGCTCATCACCCGTCCCGGCGGAAGCGAAGCAGCCCCTTCCGCCGACGAGATCCCGGCCCCGGCGGCCCCTTCCGGTGTTCTCACCGGCGCGTCGGCTCCAGGCGGCAGCATGGTCTCCGTGCCGTCCGCCGCCGCCGGATCCCCGTGGTTCGCCGCCCGGGCCGCGCCGCCGGCCACACCCCCGCCGGCCTCGACCCCGCCGGCCGTCGGTTCCCCGACGCCGACGACCTGGGTGTACCCCACTCAGCCGCCCTCGGGTTCCTGACCCGTCACCACCCGGGGCGGGCTGTCCTTCGCAGCCCGCCCCCTCCCAGCCCGACCGTCAAAGGAGTTCCGTCATGTCCTCCAGAAGAGCGCCGCACGCCCCGTCCCTCGATCGCTCCCACCGTCTGGAACCCCCATGTCCGGCAAGCACCAGGCCGAAGTCCCCTCGGCCACCGTGAAATTCCCCCACCGCAGCAGGCGCGGCGTCCTGCTCGGCCTGACCGCCCCGCAGCTCCTCGTCGCCGGCCTCACCGGCCTTCTCCTTCTCGCCGTGATCCTCGCCCGCGGCGTGGTCGGCGCTCTCGCGCTCATCCCCCTGTGGGCCGCCATCGCCCTGTTCGTCTTCGTCCGCCACCGGGGCCGTGCCCTGGCCGACTGGACGCCGATCGTCGTCCGCTACGCCCTGCGCCGGATGCGCGGCCAGCTCCTCTGGCTCACCCGCCCCTCGCACCGTCCGACCCGCGAGGGACTGCTCCACCTGCCCGGCACCGCGGCCAGCCTGCGCGTGACCACCGCTCCCGACGGCCGGTACGGCGCGATCTACGACCCGCACAACGGCACGCTGACCGCCGTGGTCAAGGTCTCCTCCCGCGCCTACGCCCTGCTCGACCCGAGCACCCAGCACGCCAACGTCAGCGGCTGGGGACGAGCTCTGGCCGCGCTCGCCCGGACCGGGCAGATCGCCCGCGTCCAGGTGATCGAGCGCACCGTCCCGGACTCCGGCGACAGCCTCCGCCGCTACTGGGAGGAGCACGGCCGCCCCGACACACCGGTGGCCGGCGCGATCTACAACGAGCTGATCCACAGCGCGGGCCCGGCCGCCGCCCCGCACGAGGCATACGTCGCGCTGTCGCTGGACACCAAGGCAGCACGCCGGCTGATCAACCAGGCCGGCGGCGGACTGACCGGGGCCTTCAGCGTCCTGGCGCAGCTGACCTCGACCTTCGACCAGGCCGCGCGGACCGCCGGGCTCAACCCGACCGGCTGGCTCACCGCCCGCGAGATCGCGGCCGTCGTCCGTACAGCGTACGACCCCAAGGCGCTCGCGGCGCTGGACCGGTGGTCGGCCACCGGACGTCCCGAGGCCGACGCTGCCGCTGCCGGTCCGGTGGTGGTCGTGGAGAAGGCGGACCACATCGCGACCGACTCCGCCGTCCACGCCACGTACTGGGTGGAGAACTGGCCCCGGACCGAAACCAGCGCCGGTTTCCTGCACCAGCTCCTGTTCACCGGTGGGGTCCGGCGCACGCTGTCGCTCTCCTACGAGCCGAAGGGGCTGGACGCCGCCCTGCGAGACGTCCAGCGCAAGAAGGCGTCGGTTATCGCCGATGCCGCCGAGCGGGCCCGGCGCGGGCAGGTCGACTCCGAGGCGGACTCGATCGAGTACCAGGACATCAAGGCGCGCGAGCGTCAGCTCATCGCTGGCCACGCGGATGTCGCCCTGACCGGACTGCTGACCGTCTCGGCCGACTCCGAGGAGGAGCTGCGCACCGCGTCCGCGGTTGTGGAGACCGCCGCCGTCGGCGCCCAGCTCGACCTCCGGCCGCTGACCTGGCAGCAGGCCGAGGCGTTCACCGCCGCCGCCCTGCCGCTCGCCCTCGCCGCGTAACCCCCGACGCCCCCTGTCGAAAGAGCACTTCCGTGTCCCGCACTCCCAGCCCGACCGCGCAGGACTTCGTGCCCTTCGCCACCGCCGCGCTCGACTTCCACCGCGCGCTCAACGTCCCCGGCGGCCCGCTCGTCACCTCCCGGGCCGAGCTGGACGCCCTGCACTCCCATCTCGTCTCGCTGTACGGGCTGCTCGACGCGCACGCCGTACGGGTCGGACAGCTCCTGCCGGCGGAGGGTGACCACCTGCGTGCCGCACGCACTCGGGTCTGGCAGGTGGCCGACCACCTCCACGCCGCCTACCACGCAGCTCCCCGTCCGGACTCCGGAGAGGTGCCCGAGAGCGAGGCGTGCCGGGCGGGCCTGCCCGAAGGCGCGCCGGAGCTGACCATCTGCCAGCGCCATCAGCGCACCGCGCACCTGGTCCGCCGCCGTACGACCCCGGCCGACCTGCACGCCCCGTTCACCGGCCTCATCCGTCACTGACCCACCCCTTCTTGGAGAAACGCTCATGCCTCGTACCCGCGCCAGCGCCTCCCACCTGTTCGTGCCCCACAAGGCATCGCGCACCCAGCGGAGGGCGGCCCGAGCTGGTTTCGCCGACGCCCACCGGCAGGCCCGCCGCGCCGAAGCGCCCCCGAGGCACCGTGCCCAGGAGACCGCCGATCCGGAACTGCGGCCGACCTACCCGCCGGCCGGGCGGCCCGGACCGGCCTCGGCCCGCAGCGGCAAGCTCAGCCTGCCCGCCCACCGGATGACCACCGCCACCGCCAGCGGCGCCTATCCGTTCGTCGCCGAGGGCGGCCTGGGGGCGGAGGGCGTCTTCATCGGCCGCGACGTCCACGCCGAGGCCGCTTTCTGCTTCGACCCGTTCTCGCTGTACAGCAGCGGCCGGATCGAGGGCTTCACCAACCCCAACGCCGTCCTCGCCGGAATCATCGGCATGGGCAAGTCCGCGCTCGCGAAGTCCATCGCCACCCGGTCCATCGCCCACGGCTACCGGATCTACATCCCCTGCGACCCGAAGGGCGAATGGACCGGCGTCGCGCAGGCCCTCGGCGGCTACAGCATCGCGCTCGGCCCCGGCCTCCCGGGACGGCTGAACCCGCTGGACGCACCGGCCCGGCCCGCCTCCGTCAGCGAGGACGACTGGGCGACCGAGGTCCGAAAGCGGCGCCTGCTGCTCCTGGCCGGCCTGGCGCGCACCGTCCTCAAGCGCGACCTGCAGCCGATGGAGCACACCGCCCTGGACCTCGCCCTCGACCTGGTCGTCGCCGACGCTGCCGCCCGGGGCACGGTGCCGCTGCTCGGCGAGATCGCCTACGTCCTCGGCTCCCCCCAGCTCCTCGACCAGGCCCTCGGTAACTCCTCCGGGCACCTGGGGACGGCCGCCCAGGACGTCGCGCACGCCCTGCGCCGTCTCGTCCACGGCGACTTGAACGGCATGTTCGACGCTCCTTCGACGGTCGCGTTCGACCCGACCGCGCCGATGCTGTCCATCGATCTCTCCCGCCTCGGCGGTGCCGGTGACGACACTGCGCTGGTCCTCGCCATGACGTGCGCGAGCGCGTGGATGGAGTCCGCCCTCGCCGACCCCGCCGGCGGCCGACGCTGGGTGATCTACGACGAGGCGTGGCGGGTGATGCGACACGTCGGCCTGCTGGAGCGGATGCAGTCCCAGTGGAAGCTCTCCCGTGGCCTCGGCATCGCGAACCTGATGGTCATCCACCGGCTCAGCGACTTGCTCTCGGCGGGCGATGCCGGCTCGCGGGGCCGGGTCCTGGCCGAGGGCCTCCTGGCCGACTGCTCCACGCGCATCATCTACCGGCAGGAGCCCGACCAGCTCGACGCCGCCGCGTCCCTGCTCGGCCTGACCGGCATCGAGACCCAGGCGGTGTCCGCCCTGACCAAGGGCCGGGGCCTGTGGAAGGTCGCGGGCCGGTCCTTCATCACGCAGCACATCCTCCACCCGGCCGAACGCGAACTGTTCGACACCGACGCCCGGATGGCGGCCTAGACCATGTCCGGAGGAACGACCACATCCGTTTCCGCCAGTTCTCCGGCCCCGGCCGAGAACCAGCCGGAGCCACCGAGGACCTGGCGTGGCGAAGGCACATCCCAGCGCTGGCCTCCGCCGTCGCCGGGATCCGGCAGGCGTCCGACGCCTGGGACGCGGTCTCGGACTCCTTCTGCGACACCGACGGCTGGCCCGTCGACGAGCACGGGTACGAGGACGGCAAGGTGAAGCGCGACGCCGAGGCATGGCGGCACGTCGAGGTCTTCCTCGACCACGGCCCCGAGGTCCTAGCCGGCGTCCGCGCGACCGCCCAAGGCGCCGACTACGTCGAAGGGCCCATCAGCGAAGACCTCCGCTCGCTGCGCGGCATCGACCGCACCCTGGAACACGCGGGGCAGCTCCAGCGCGAGTGGGACCAGATCCTGGTGCTCATGGACGCCTCCATGCCCGGCTCGCGAAAGCTCTACGAGGGCAAGGCGAAGGAGGATCGGAACGCCGACGGCTGGCACTACGCCGACGAGCTGGCCATCCGCGGCCCGGCCCTCGTCCGGGCCGCCGACTTTCTGGCCGGGCGGCCGGACACCCAGCAGTCCGCGCACACCGAGCGGGCGCGCGTGGCTCTCGCCCGCTCCGCCTCCGGTCTTCGCGGAGCCCTGCCCGCTTCTCCCCCGGCGCCGCCTGCACCCAACGCACCGGTCCCGGGCCGCTCCCGCTGACGCTCGTAGCACCCGGTCCCGGCCGTGCCAAACCGCCCGATCACCAGATCCTCGTGGACCACCGCCCGCCCGACGCGGTCCGGCCCGTACCCACAGCGGTGCGCCGCCGGCCGCTGGGGAGCCCCTCACCACGGAGAAGACCCATGCACCAGGACAATCCCCTGATCACCATCCAGCAGGAGGGACCACAGATCACCGCGTGGACCAGCTCCTCCTCGCCTGCTGTCTCCGAGGGCCCGAAACGAGATCACGGGTACGGCTACCTCACCGGTCCCCTCCGCCAGCGGGGCCTGGAGCTCACCGTCGAGTACGGCCTCAGCGACTACATCGTCGACGTCACCCTCCCCGACGGCAGCTCAGTGATCATCTCGCCACCGCAGGAACCGCCTTCCGAGAACCCCGAGTTCCCCGAGAGCTGGACGGCGATCCGCCACCGGGAGGCCGGGCCCGCGATGTACGAGGTGATCTACGACTCCGAGCCCGACGGTCCGGATGCCCGGCACGGCGGCAACGTCTCAAGCCTGCTCGCCGCCATCGACGCGCGCCTGGACCAGCTCGGCGTGCCACCCCGTCCCGGGCAGCACCGCTCCTCCCAGGAGCGCGCCGCCGACGAGGTACTCCGCCGGTCGGGCGCTTCATCTCCGCGATCTCGTTCGACGAGGAGCGCTATCACCGGCTGCCCACGGCCATGACCGACCTGGCCGAACAGCGGCAGATGGTGACCCGGGCCTTCACCGCACTACAGGCCGATGGCTTCAACGTCACGTGCGATTCGGCCCTGCTCAGGCCCGGCACTCCCCCTGCCCAGCCGCACCAGGCACGGCTCGGCGACGTCCTCACCACCCAGCCCGACCCGGTCCACAGCCCGGTAGCCCCAACCGCGCTGCCGACCTCCGTTCCACCTCGGGTGAGCGCTGCTCTCACACCCTCCCCGTCGGCCGGATCGCGCACGGTCCGCACCCGCCTGGCTGCGGAAGCCCCCCAACGTGCCGCGTCGCCGCCCGCGCATCCCTCCACCGCACCTGGTCGCTGACCTCTTCCCACCTCGGAGTTCGCCGTATGCCTCGCACCAGCAGACCCTTTCCGACCCTCGACCTCCCCCGTCATCGAGCCCGCACCGGATGGATCAGCCGTGTTGCCCAACTCCGCCGAAGAACTGCTTCCCGACGTCGCCATCGGCCGCCACCCCGACCACGGCATCGTCGCCGCGAACCCCAAGAACCTCGCCGCCAGCACCTGGATGCTGGAGCGGCTCGACTTCCGCCCCATCCCGGGCGAGCCGACCTTGTACGCCCTGACCGACCAGCAACGTGACGGGCAGGGCCGCGCCACCCGGGCCGTCGAGCTGCTGCGCAACGCCGACTTCCGAGTCGACACGGACGCCGTGTTCAACCCCTCCCTCACACCCGGGCCTCGACCCGTCCCGGGCCGAACCCCGCTCGGCGAGCCCGATGTCGCGTTCGCCGAGCATCCACGGCTCGGCATCATCGCGGCCATCGACGACCGAGCCTCCGGAATCACCGGACTCGCCCTGCTCGACCAGGGCTGGCGACACGACCCCCGCCTGGACATCTACACGCTGCCCGCCACCACCGGCCGCAACGAGGCCCTGGGGAAGGTCGCCGACGCCACGCTGGCCCTGCACCGTTCCGGTGTCCAGGTCGCCGTACACCCTCACCTCGCGCAGGACGTAGCGACCCGCCACCATCCCGCGACCGGGCAGGCCCCGTCCCGCGACCGCGCCCAGAACGCCGGCGTCCGTCGCTCGCCGCTCAGCGCCGCCGCGCTCGCCACCAGCCCGGCCCTCGCCGGCCTGCCGGGCAAGCGACCGGTGGCCGCTCCCGCCACCTCCGTCGCGGCGGCGCGGCCGGTCGACCCGCGCATCGCCTTCTCCCGCGACCGCTGACCCACCCCCGTAAGGAAGCTCCCCCCATGGCAGTTGTTGGTAAGTCCGGCTATCAGAAGTTGTGGAATGGTCCTCCATCCCATGAAGATCCACGGACTTCAGCTGGCTCCCAGTCCGCGTAGAAGTCGTTTGGTGACTCATCCAGCTTGACCTCCTCCGCGAGCCCTTCCAACTCTTCAAGTTCCTCGTGTTCGACACGCAGGTCGCAGGCCGGGCAGGTGAAGACGAACGGGGTGAACATGACCGCCCACTCATCCTCGTCCACGTGAGTGTCACCACTAAGCCAGCCCTGCGAGTCGCATGCCGGGCAGGTGGCGGGCTCGTCGTGTTCGATGTAGCCGGGAGGGTAGACGCGCGCAATCGTGCTGAGGACGAGCTCGCGTTCCTTCTGGGGCAAGTGGCCGTACCGTTCCGAGAAGACATCTTTGGCCCGAGCAAGTTTGCTCTCCAGCCGGACACGGACAGCTTCCACGTTCTCTTCGAGAAGCCGATCGTGCAGGGACTCGTAACGGCCCCAGTAGGAAGTGTTGATCTTGAGCTCGACGAGCAAGGGGTCGATCAGCCGGAGACACGTGGTGAAGACGGCATTGACCTCTGACCGGTCGTACATGCCACTGTGCGCGACGCCGTTACGAGCATTGGCTAGCGGTCCAAGCGCCCGCTGATCGACCGGCATCTTCTTCCGCAAGATCTTCTGTGCTCGGGCATGGGCTTCGGCCAAGCCGATGGTCTTGACCTGCTCCGCGGGAACCGAAGCATGTGACCCGTGACCCGTCGCGTGCAGCAAGGAGTTGAAATCCTTGCCCTCCACTACGAGAGCCGGGTGGAGGCTGGCCAGGTATGACTTGAGGAGATGCTCGGCAGCGATCCCGGCGTGGTGGACCGCCAGGTCATGAGACGACGGGCCTTCGGCGAGCGCGGCGAAGGCCGCGATCATCCATTTGCGCGAAGAGAGCTTGAGCTGTTCAGAGTCCATGGCCAGGACACTAGGCGGCCGGAGCGGACACATTGTCGGAATTTCGGTGGCACTCAGTAGCGCTACCGGTGACATATGTCCGCTTCTGCCCCAGCGCCGAGCGGCCGAGGTCGCAACGGCAGCCGTTCTCGCCGTCCGGACCGTGTTCGGGCAGGAGAACCAGGCCGCAGGTTGAAGAACATCTGGCCGATCAACCACTCCTGCGGCCACCACACCGACCGCGACCTGTCCGACCGACCGGCCGACCGTCGCGCGGGCTTCGCCGAGTGGCTCGCCACTCAGGAATGCACCGACTGCTGGCGCGCCTCCAGGGAGGTCAACGAGCAGGACAAGGCAGCCTGGTTGAAGGCCAAGCGAGCCGAGGAACAGGCCGAGTCCGAAGCCTGGTCCCAGCAGTACCGGATGCCTCCGCGTCCCCTGGGGTGCGCGCTGCCGCCACCAGATCCTGGCCGCCACCGACGCCGACCGGCCCAACGAGAACCCCTACTTCTAGCCGCCCGGTGCCCCGCTGCGGCGGGGCACCGGCTTCTGCTCTCCCCACAGGTCAGGGCCGGCGAGCCTCGGCCTCTACCAGCCATCTCCGGCGGGGCCAAATCTCGAATCCTGCGGATCCTCTCCCTGTCGGTCCGACCTCCCGGGCCGTCGCTCCGTCATTCCCTTCCGAGGTCGCCGCCGTGATCGCCCACCTTCAGCGCGCCAGCGACACCGCCGGCCTGCTCTCGTATCTGTACGGGCCGGGTGAACGCGGTAACCACGTCAGCCCCCGGCTGATCGCGGGCGATGGTCACGGGGCGCCGATCGAGCTGCTCGCCGAGCCGGGCTCGCTGTCCTACCTGGCGCAGGCGATCGACGCTCCCGTCGAGCGTCTCGGGGCCCGTGCTCCCGCCCGGCCGACGTGGGTCTGCTCGGTTCGGTCCGATCCCCGTCTGCCGGACCTCACCGATGCGCAGTGGGCCGGCGTCGCCCGACGGCTGGTGTCGGCCACCGGGATCGCCCCGAACGGTGATCCGGACGCCTGCCGGTGGATCGCCCTGCGCAACCAGCCCCGGCAAGTGCACGTCGTGGCCACCCTCGCCCGCGAGGACGGCGGCCTGCACCACGGCTACCGCGACGCCTTCCGCCTCCAGACCGAATGCCGCCGGATCGCGGCCGAGCTGGGGCACATGGCCACCGCCTCCCCTCCAACTTCCCGCGCCCAGGAGACCTCTGTGCCCGTTCCTCCGATCACCATCTCCTCCGAGTTCAGCGGCAGCGTCGTGGCCAAGGGAGCCAACGACGACCTCTCCGCCATGATCCTCAAGCACGCTGGCTTCCAGCAGATCCAGGACTGGCACGGCCGGCGCCACCGGCTTCCCACCACCACACCGGTCGCCGACCGGGTCGCCATCGCCAGCCACGCCGCCGAGATGCTCCGCGCCGCCCGCTACGACGTCGCTCTCGCGCCCTCCCTGGACGCGGCCCGGATGAGTACCCCGGCGAATCCTCTTGAGTCCTACGCCGCCGGCGCCGCGCTCCTCCAGATCACCGACGAGATCAGGTCGGCCGCGAACGGAGAGGGCCTCCGGCGGGCGGTCGACCAGCTCCTCCACCCCGAGCACGGAGCCCTGGAGCGCGTCCGGGAAGCGCTGGAGGCCACCGGCGAGCACATCAACGACCTCGACGACGAGGCGTACAGGCTGGCCGACCGGTTCGGCTTCGCGGCGGATTTCGTCGTCTCGGCGCAGTCGGAGCTCGTCGACTCGGAGGACGAGCTGCGTCGTGTCGGCGCCCCTTCCCGGTCCGAGGCCGAAGCGCCGACGTGCTCCTCGAACCCGTTCGCCTCCCGGAGCGCGGCGCTGGCCGTCTCGCCTGCGGCGGCCAAGGCCGAGGTCGTCACCTCGGCCTTCGGCATCGATGTCGTGGAATCCCGCCCGTCTGCCCGTCCGCCGCACGCCTCCGGTCCTCGGCGGTGATCGGGGGTCGTCACCGCCGGCAGTCCCGCCCCGCCCGCGAACGGCTCGCGGTCCTCGCCGACGGCCTGACCCTGTCGGTCGCGCCGTGACCCCGCCGCCGCTGCCCTCGGCCACCAGACCGGTCTCGCTTCCTCGGGTGGGAGCACGTGCTCCCACCCGTCCTGACCCGTCAGCACCACCAACCAGGAGGATCCGTGCCCGAGTATTACTCCAGCATCGGCGAGGCCATCGGCGCCGCGATGCAGCACAACATCCGGCTCGCTCACCGCGGCAGGAGGCCCATCGACGATCCGCCCCTCCAGGTCCGTCGCCTCCCGTCGGCAGCCGACGATCCGTACTCCGTCCCGGGGATGATCGCCCGGCTCACCGAGGACGCCGCTCCCGACGAGGTGGCCGGGATCATCGAGGAGGTCAACGGCGCGCTCGTCGGTGCTCTGCCTCAGCTGACAGGACTCGTCGCCGCTGCAGCCGACTGGGTCCGCGTCCGCCTCACGTTCGACGACCCGCACCACAACCCCGCCATGGAGACCTGGACAAGGCTGGCCGCCGCCCACGGCCTGCTCGAAGACGTCCGGGAGCAACTGGAGGCCGCCGAGGACGGAATCGCCGCCTGCCCGGCCGAACGCACCGACCCCCGGCACCACAACATGATCAATGTCCGGACGCGCGAGCTGCTCGACGACGTCCTCAGCGCTGGCGCGGACCCCTCGTCTCCCGGCATCCAAGGCCCGAAGGAGGCGGACCGCCAGCGTTCCGCGAGCACGTCCTCGTCGCCGACGTCCTCTCCCACGGCTTCTCCTGCCTCGCCCCGTTCCACGGAAGGATCCCCGATGGGCAACCTGGCCAATACCTACGGCACCGACGTCGAGATCTACCCCTGGGCCGACGGCCTGGTCTGGGTCGACTGCCGGACCGGCCTGCCCGAATCAGCCCAGCGGATCCTGAGCTCCTGTGGGTTCACCGCCCCAGCCGACCCGGGCGATCCCGCCTCTTTCAGCCTCGAGTCGCACGTCGCCGGCCCGGACCGGCAACTAGCCGCCTCCGCTGCTGCGGGCCAGCTGGCCGACCTGGGGTACCGGGTCGCGATCGACCCATCCCTGGCCGTCGGCTACGTCGGCGAGACCTCCGACACCAACGCCCGGCGTCAGGCCGCTGCCCGCCAGACCTCACCCATCGCGGCCAAGGCCGGCACCGGCACCAACGCCCCTCCCACCCCCTCGCCAGTTCCGTCCGCAGGACGTCCCGCCCCGCGTTCCCGCTGAAACGATTCCGTTCGATCCCGAAGGAGTAGGCCCATGAGCTGCACGAGAGCCGAGCGCGCCCCGCCCCCGCCCGCTCGCACCCCAAGGATCCGCCCGTGCCCTCCCCGCGCACCAGCGCGCCGTCGACCACCACCGGCTCCGACGCGCTCTTCTATCTCCTGTTCGGCTTCCTCGGCGCCGCCATGGCCTTCGGCTCCCTCGCCTGGCTGACCGGTAACCTCACCAACTCCCTCGTCGGAAGCGGCCCGTGGGTCCCGTTCCGTGCCACCGCCGCCCTGCTGCATCCCGAGGTGCTGTGGCCGGCCCTGAGTACCACCGCGCTGCTGGTTGGCGTCCGCATCGTCCCCGGCCTGCTCACCCTGACCCTGCTCACCACGGGCCTGGTGCTGTGGCTGCGCCGGCGCGCCGGGGCCAAGACCGGTCTCGCCCGCAAGAGCGACCTGGCGCCGCTGCTGGACAAGAAGATCACCGCCAAGGCCAAGAGCCTGCGGCCGTCCCTCGACGGCCGGGAGCGTAAAGAGGTCGCCCCCGCCGACCGCGGCATCCTGCTCGGCACCCTCGACCCGGGTCGGGCCGATGTCCGCGCTTCCTGGGAGGACGTGATCGTCGCGATCATGGCCCCGCGCAGCGGGAAGACCTCCGGCCTGGCGATCCCCGCGATCCTCGCGGCTCCCGGCCCGGTCCTGCTCACCAGCAACAAGGCCGCGAATGACGCGTTCACCGCCACGGTGGACGCCCGAGCCGAGGTCGGCACCGTCTGGACCCTGGACCCGCAGCAGATCGCCCACCATCCGCGCGAGATGTGGTGGGACATCCTGGCCGACGCCCGCGACCTGGCCGGGGCGAAGCGGCTGGCCGGGCACTTCGTCGCGGCGAGCGTGGACGAGTCGAGCGGTTCCGATTTCTGGTCCACCGCCGCGTCCAATACGCTCGGCTCCCTGTTCCTGGCCGCCGCCAGTCACCGGCGGCCGATCACCGACGTGCTGGCCTGGCTCGCCTCCCCGGCTGACCGGACTCCGGTCGACCTGCTCACCGACGCCGGCCACGATGCGGTCGCCGCCCAGCTCCAGGGGACCGTCTCCGGTGCGACCGAGACCCGCGACGGCATCTACGAGACGGCGAGGCAGTACGCGAGTTGCCTGCTCGACCCGGAGGTCGCCGCCTGGGTCACCCCGAGCGAGGACCTCCCCGAGTTCAAGCCCCTCACCTTCGCCACCTCCCGCGACACGCTGTATCTGCTGAGCAAGGACGGTGGTGGCAGTGCGTCGGCGATCATCGCGGCGGCGGCCGACGCGGTGATGCGCGCGGCTGTGATCGTCGCCGAGCGCTCCGGCGGACGGCTCGACCCGCCCGCCCTGTGCGTCCTCGACGAGGCCGCCAACGTCTGCCGGATCTCTGACCTCCCGGACCTCTACTCGCACCTGGGCAGCCGGGGCGTCATCCCGATGACGATCCTGCAGAGCTACCGGCAGGGTCAGCGGTGCTGGGGCGAGGCCGGGATGGACGCCCTCTGGTCCGCCGCCACCGTCAAGATCGTCGGATCGGGCATCGACGACGCCGACTTCGCCGACCGCCTCAGCCGACAGGTCGGTGACCACGACGTCCAGACCGTCTCGGTCTCGACGAGCGAGGGCGGCAAGTCCACCTCGGTGAGCATGCGCACCGAGCGGATCCTGCCCCCAGACGCGATCCGCGCCCTGCCCAAGGGCAAGGTGCTGCTGCTGGCCACCGGTCTGCGGATCGCCATGCTCAACATCCGGCCCTGGTACAAGGAGCCCTCCGCCAAGGTCGTCGGGCCTGCCTCGGCCCACGCCACGAAGGCGATCACCGAGCGGGCCCTGGCGAAGAGCGTCGGCCACGACGACTTCGGGCTGTCGGCATGAGCGCGCCCACGCCGCCCTCCGCGCGGCTCGGGCAGTCGCCGGCCGTCCTGCGCGACGGCCGGTGGTGGCTGGTCGGCGAGGCCGGGGCGGTTCCGCTGTCCGATCCCGCGTTCACCACCGTGCTGGACGGCTTCGCCGAGGCGTTGTCCGCCGCCGACCGGGCGGTCGCCGATCTGCGGGCCCAGCCGGGTGAGCCGTACGCGTCCGTTCCCAGCGCGGGAGGCTGGCGTTGAACCCTCTGCTGGACGCCGAGCAGGCGGTCCTCGGCGCGGTGCTGCTCGACCCGGGCCAGCTCGCGCAGCTGGAGTGGCTCGCGCCGGATCACTTCTACCGGCCGGTCCACCAGGCGCTGTTCGGCGCGCTGCGTCAGCTCCGGAGCGACGGCCATCCCGCGGCGGCGGGCGAGGGGCCGGTGCCGCTGTCGTGGGTGACCGACGCGGTCAACGAGGCCGGCCGCCACGTCCGGGGGCTGACCGCGTCGTACGCCCACACCCTGGTCTCGGCGTGTCCGCGTCCGGCGCACGCCCCGGTGTACGGCCGGATGGTGCTGGAGGGCGCGATCCACCGCACTGTCACCCAGCACGCGATCCGGCTTCACCAGGAGGCTCGCACGGGCGCGCTGCGAGGCGAGGTCGAGGGGACGCTGCACTACGCGGACGTCCTGACAGGGGTGCTCACCGATCTCGCGCGGCGGTGGGGCACCGAGCCGCGACCAGTCGCACCCGCGACACCGCCGGCCACCATCCCGTCCGTCGTTCCGCCGACGCAGGCCGATCAGGGAGCCGAGGACGAGGCGTTCCTTCTGGCCGTCCTCGTCGAGCGGCCGGGGGCCATGGGCGAGGTGGTCGACTGGCTGCGGCCGGGGGACTTCGCCGACCCGGTCCACGGGCAGCTCTACCGGTGCCTCGGTGCGCTGCATCACCGGGGCGAGCCCATCGACCGGATCACCCTGCTGTGGGAGGCCCAGCGGCGCGGCCTGCTGGCCGACGGCACGCTGCCGAGGGACCGGTTCGCCGTCATCTGCGACGGCGTGGGCGCCGGAGACGCCGAGTGGCTCGGCAAACAGGTGATGCGCTCCTCGATCACGCGGACCGCCGCCGCCTCCGCTCGCGCCGTCCGCGCCCTGGCCGAGGACGAGACCCTGGCCCCGGGGCGGCTGATCAACCACGCCCTGCACTCGCTCGGCCCGCTCGCCGACGTCCGCACACGCTGGGAGACCGCGCACGGTCGGCCGGCCTCCCTGGCACCGTCCTCCGCGCCTTCCCCGAGCGGGCCGCCGGCGGCGCGGGTGCACGCGGCCCTCACCCGCAGCGCCCCGCGTGCCGCTCCGTCTCCACCAGACCGACTCTCCCTCGGGCCCGCCCCAACCGCCGCGCGCCCGTCCTCGCGCATCCACAGCTGACACCCCCTTTCCACCCCTCCGCTCCTCAAAGACGGGATCCACCGTGACCACGAACTCCCTTTCCGACTCCCTGGCCATACGTGCCATGGCCTCTGCCTTCGACGCCCAGCGCGGCAAGCTCCCGGTCCCCGGCGACCCCCACCGCCTCCCCGGAAGCATCGTTGTCGCCCAGCAGATCTCCGAACTCGGCAAGCTGATCACCGAGCTGGGCGATGAAGTCCTCTTCCGCGCAATCAACAAGGAGGCCGGCTCTCGCACCACCCCGGCCGTCTCCGGTTTCTCCGCCGCCGTTCGGTACGCCGGTGAGGCTGCAACCGCTCTCGGAGAACTGGCCCAGCAGCTCGCCTTCCTGGAGCAGACCGAGCACCTGCACGAGCAGCCCGACGCCCGGGACGCCCGGGAGGCTGCGGGGCTGGTGATCGACGACCGGCTCGAAACGGCGGACACGGCCCTGCGGGAGGCGGCCGACTCCCTGCACGCCGCCTCGACCACGGTCTCGCCACCGTCCTCCCGGCTCCGGGCCGCTCTCACCCGGACCACGGCCCCTGTGTACGGGGCCGCACCGGCTGCCCCCGCTCCGTCGGCGTCGGCGTCGGTTCCCGCGGCCCGGACCGTACGGGGTCGGTGACATGTCCTCCGCCTTCTCCCGCCCTCCGCTGATCGGGTCGCTCTGCTCCGGGTACGGCGGCCTCGACTTGGGGGTGCAGGCCGCTCTCGGCGGCACCCTGGCCTGGCACGCGGAGGTCGATCCGAGCGCCTCGCGCATCCTGTCCCGCCACTGGCCCGGCGTCCCCAACCTGGGCGACATCACGACCGTCGACTGGTCTGCCGTTCCCCGGGTGTGCGTCCTGACGGCCGGCTTCCCCTGTCAAAGACGTCTCGGTCGCCGGCCGCCGGGCCGGACTCAACTCCCACACCCGTTCTGGGCTGTGGCTGCACGTCGCCCGTGCGGTCGAGGCCCTCCGACCCTGCTTGGTAGTGATCGAGAATGTCCGCGGCCTCCTCACCTCCCCCGCCAGTTCCCCTGGCGACGTGGAACCATGCCCGTGGTGTCTGGGAGACACCGCAGGTCAGCCTCCTCTGCGGGCACTCGGTGCCGTACTCGGATCCCTGGCCGACCTCCGGTACGACGCGAAGTGGCTCGTGCTTCGCGCCTCCGACGTCGGAGCCCCGCACCGGCGCGAGCGGACCTTTCTGGCGGCCTGGCCCGCCGGACACCCTGCTCAAGACGCCGACCAGCAACATCGGGAAGAACGGCGGCTCGCAGCACCCGGCCAAGAGGAAGAGCGGGGGCCATGGTCCGAACCTGGCCGACGAGGTCGAGTGGCTCCTGCCGACCCCGAAGGCGTCGGACGGCATCAAGGGCTCGCCCAATCAGCGGCACGGCAACGGGGACATGACCCTGCCCAGTGCGGCGGCCTCGCTGTTGCCCACACCCCGGGCCAGCGACACGGGCACCCCGGGCCGCCGCCCCGGCAAGGGGTGGCGCCCTCCCTTGTCGGTAGTGGTCCTGCCGTTGTGGACGGGGCCGTCGCCGGAAGCCGGGGAGACGGCGGACGGTGGGGACCGTACGCCGCCGCCATCACCCGATGGGAGAGGCTCACCCGCCCCGCGCCGACGCCCACCGACGCGGCCGGTCGGCTGCGCGCCGACTTCGTCGAGTGGATGCAGGGCCTCGACGCCGGCTGGGTCACCGCCACCCCTGGGCTCGGGCGTCCAGCGCAGCTCACCGCGCTCGGCAATGGAGTCGTCCCCCAACAGGCTGCGCGGGCTCTGCAGTTGCTGGCGCCGCCGTTCCCGCGCTGTCCACGCTGCGTGGACGGGTAGCGGCCGCCTACCGGGTTTTCCCGGCCGGGCCAAACCGCTGTTTCTCCGCATCCTCTCGGGCATGTCGCCTCACAGATGGAGCACGCTCTCATGTCCGACACCAGCCCGACCACCCCCGCACCCACCAGCTCTGTTCCTGAGCCGTTCCGGGTCTCCGACGAAAACCTCGACGACCTCGCCAGCACCCTCGCCAAGACCATCGCGGAGGTCAGGCGCCACGGCGTCATTCTCGACCGCCTCGGCTCCGAGCCCGATCCCGTACCCGCTGCCGACGGGCAGACGGACGGCGCTGCGGAAGCCGGGGCGGTCGGCCAGAAGGCGGAGGGTCCCGCCTCGGTGTTCATCGTCGCCTTGGGCGGTAAGGAGTATGCCGTCGAACTCGCCGCGCTCGGCGACTGGGTGAACCACCTCCTGCTGCCGGTGTACGGCCGGGAGATCAGCACGACGCGTCCATGGTGCGCGCAGTGGTACGAGCATCCGGAGGCCGTCGCCCGGCTGCACGCCCTCTGGCTCGCGTGGCAGCAGCTCACCGACACCGAGGCCGGCCTGGCCGGTCCGTCGACCTGGCACCGCGACCACCTGGACCAGGCCCTCGTGCACCTGCGCGCCCCGGACGGTCCCTTCGCCGCGTGCACGACGAGCCCAACCCGCCCCAACCACCGGGTCCTGTCCACTCCCGCTCCCGAGCAGGCGGAGGTAGCGGCGTGAACGACGGTTTCGACTTCGATTTCGATCTCGACGAACTCGCCCCCGCCGATGACGCGTCCGCGGAAGCGGTGGAACGGTTCTGGTCCGGTGACCTGAGGGCGCTGTCCCGGCACCACATCACGCCCGACGGCTCCCACGGCTTCGTCGTCGCCCACGACCAATCCGTTACGTGGGGAGCGCTCGGCGAGCCGGAGATCATGGCGATCGCGGTCGCGCGGGATCTCAGCCGGTTCACGTTCACCCTGGAGACGAGCTACCACGCCACGGTGCCCTTCGCTCAGGCGTGGCTGGTCGAGCGCGGCTGCCCGCCCGAGAAGATCGCCAAGCTCTACGACGACCTCGTGAAGCCCGCCGACGACCTCACGGTCCAGGTCGAGCGGAAGATCCGGGAATCGGGCACCCGATATGAGGTCCTCGACACCTACACTTCGGACTTCGACCCGAGCGAGACGTGGACGCTGACCCGCGACTCCCGGTCCGTCGAGGCGCCGATCCGGATCTTCCACGAGGAGTGGGAGTCGGGCGCCGACAGGTACACGATGTGCGAGGGCGCGTTCGCCGACGTGGACTCCGCCCGCTCCTGGCTGGACGACCGCGACGGCCCGCTGCCCGAACCACCGGGATACCGCTATGCCGACGGCGCCGTCCTCCGGGCCCGCGCCGCCCTCTCCCGGTCGGTCGGCGCTCCCGCGATGCCGAAGGCCGGCCTCGACGCCCCCCGTACACCGCCGGCCGAACCAGGCCGACGCCTGATCCAAGGGCGGCTGATGTGAGCCGCGCCCGCTTCGCCTTCGCAGCGCACCCCGATGCCATCGCGGACCTGCGGGAACTCCCGGACAGCATCCGCGACCTGGCGCTGCTGGAGCTGCTGGAGCTGCAGAACCTGGTCCACGGAAGCGACGACTGCCTGCCGTTGAAGGGCCGTCTCGCCGGATACCACAAGGTCTACGTCGACCCGTCCGTGTCCTACCGGCTGGTCATCCAGTTCCGCGCGGCCCCTCCGACCTCGAACCACCAGCGCGAGATCTACCTCGTCGCCGCCGGAAGCCGGAAGGACTACGCGGTCTACCGCACGGCCCACCTGCGTACCGCCCCGCCGCAGGACACCGCGGCGGCCTCCGCTGCCGAGGCCCGCGTCCAGGCCGCCCGGTCCCGCTCCTCGCTCACCGTCGGCCGCCCGCCGGCCTCACCAGCAGTTCCTTCCACAGTGGCCCCCTCCACGGCCGCCGCCTCTCGAAAGGTCCCCCAGCGATGACCGCCAACCGAGCCCCCATGTCCCGAACCGACCTGGCCGGCCTCCTCACCGAGGCCGCGCAGAGCATCTCCGGGATCCTCACCGCCGAGTACCCGACGCCCGCCAGCCGTTCATACCTGCACCCCGTCCTGGGCGCGCTGTCCGCCGGCCCGCAAGTGGTGGGCGAACTGAACGAACATCTCGAGGAGTTCATGGCCGCCGAACCGCGTCCCGCCACTGCGGCGGGTCTGTTCACCCTGGCTTCCTACACCTCCGCACTGGGCTGGCTCACCGAGTCCCTCGCCGAACTGACCACCGCCGTAGACCAGATCTGCACGCGCGTGGGCATCCCCGCGGGCGCCGGGGAACTGGCCTTCGCCACGTCCGAGGACGCCGAGGAAGAAGACGGGTTCGACTTCGCCTTCAGCGTGCTGGAACTGGCGGCGATCCGCACCGCCGCCGAGGCCGCCGGCCTCCCGCCCGGCGACTACGTCGGCGTGCTCTCCCAGTCGCTGCTCGCGGCGTCCCAGATCACCGACGCCTGCATGGAGATCTCCAACGGCCTGCTCGAAGACACCGCGTACATCCTCGACGAGACCGACCGCATCTGGGCCGGTGGCGAACCAGGGGGCCTTCCGACTCTGGTCCGCTCGCTGCTCGCCCGGATGGAGACGGCCGAATGAACCAGCACCACATCCCCGGACAGCCCGTCTTCCCCATCGAATCGTTCGATCCCGAGCGCATCGAGAACGCCCTCGCCGTGATGGGGCCGAAGTGGACCACCTGGACGGTGATGACCATGGCCCAGGAGGGCCGTCCTCTGCGGGTGCGGGATGTCGCCGCCAGGCTTCCCTTCGTCAGCGAGCAACTGGTCGGCAGGCGCCTGGCCGCCATGCACGCAGACGGACTGGTCACCCGAGCCGACACTCGCCGCGGGGCTCCGTACCAGCTCATTGCCCTCGGCGAGTCCCTGATGCACGTGCACCGCACCCTGGCCGACTGGTCTCGGAACTACCTGTCGTCCGGCGCGATAGCCGAAGCCGAGCGCGTCGAGGACGCCGTGCAGCGCCTACGGCTGCGGCACACCACCGCCATGGTCCAGGTCCTCGGCGCGGGCGGTCCGATGCGGTTCGTCCACATCGCCGAACAGGCCGGTCTGGACTACGCCTTCACCCAGCATCGCCTCCTCCGGCTCCAGGCCGACGGCCTGGTCACCCGCACGGGCCCGCGCCACGGCGACCCCTACGTGCTGACCGAAGCCGGCCAGGCGCTGGGCCCCGTCTACGCGACCATCGAGCACTGGAGCGCCCCCTTGGCCACGCGGAGGGCCCCGGCTCCGCCCACCCCCGTCGCGACGGCCCAGCGGACGCACTCCGGCGTCCCGTTGGGGGCGGACGGCGCCCGGACCGCAGCGGCCCTGCGCCGGAGCGCCGCCGTGCCGACCTCCCTGTTCAGCCACGCTCCCCAGCCGCAACCGCGGGTGTCGGTCTCCGTGACCGCCCAGTCGGCCCCGGGACGGTCCCGGTGATTCGGATGGCACCGAGAGCCAGCCATTCCCCGTCACCGCGGCGGCCTCCGCGCACGCGGACCCGCTCTCCTCCCACCCACGCCCGGAGCTTCGACCATGTCCGCCCTTCCCGACCCGTCCCGCTACGAAGAGGTACTGGTCAGCCCCATGTACCTCGCCGGCTCCAACGGGGCCGGTGACGCCGGCTTCGCCCCCGTGGCCCACTGGCCGCACCACTACCTCGACGACGGCCCCTGCCAGCTCCTTGTCACCTCGCCCGACCAGCGAATCCGCATCGGGTGGTTCGGCGACGACTTCGAGCTGTGGAAGATCACCGCTTCCGAGGAGGCCGTCGCCCCGCCCCGCTGGACGGCGACCTTCAACCACGTCACCCCGGCCGAGATCGTCGCCGGTCTCACCACCGCCCTGGTCCAGGACTACGCCGCATCCGACCCGTACGAGAACAACGGGCGCTTCCTGGGGGCCCCATCGGTCTACTGGACCGATTCCCTCCAACCGCTCCTCGACGCCGGCTGGCGCCGTGAGCCGGCCATGCACGGAACCGTCAACGTCAGGGCTCCCGACGGACAAGCAGGCGCCCTGATCCGAAACAACCATCCCCGCTGGGACGACGAGGCCGTCACGCTGTGGGCCGGCCCTCGGGGCTGGGGCACGCGGGCGGAGGCTGTGTTCACTGCGCGCACCCCGACCCACCTGATCGCCGCGACGGCCGCCGCCATGGCGAGTTCGGCTCCGGTCGTCCGCGAGCGGCACAGGATCCACCGCGAGGTGGAGCACCTGGTCACGCTGACCCCGGTCGGCCTGGTCGCCGCTCCTCAGGGCTCTCGCGCTCCTACCCCGCTCGACGTACGGCGTACCGCTGTCACCGAGGCCGTCCGCCGTGCCGCGCGCGCTCCGCGGACAGCCGCCGACCTCCGCGTGATGGCGGCCCAGAGCCGCACCACGTCCTCGGCCCGGATGCGGTCGTCCACCCACACGCCCGCTGCCGCAGCCCGGGCGCCGGTCGCTTCGTCGGCGCGCCGGCACAGCCGCTGACTCCCGCCCGGACCTACCCGGACGCCCTCTCCGCCCCTCCGGACACCAGGAATTCCCTCATGCCCGACACCACCGCGCTCGACCAGGCCACCTCCATGATCGAGAAAGCCTGGGCCCGGCCCATCGAAGTACTGGAGGTCCTCGCGGTCCGTCGCCCCTGCGACGACCCGCTCCTGCGCTCAGCCATGCACATCCGTACGGCCCTGGCCATCACCGACAACGCGGCGGCCGTCCACCAGGAAAGGCTGCACGCCCTGACTCGGCCCGGGTACGTGCCGGCGTACTACGAACTGGAACGGATCGTCAGCTCGGCCGCCGACCTTCGAGTCGCACTCGCGGAGAGCGGTGCTCACGTGCAGGCGATCCGGCGCGTGGTCGAGGCGCGTGAAGCCTCCTCGACGGCGGACCGGGGCCCGGCGGCGAGCCTGTCCCGGGCCGCTGTCACCCGCTCGGGGCTCGCTCCGCGTGCCCCGGGCCAGGTGCCCGACCAGCCCGTTCCCGCCGCCGTCGCCGGGCCGAGGCCCGCCCCGGGGCCGCACCGCTGACCGGTCAGGCGAGGTCCTCGTTGCGGTGGGCGTCCTCGGTGCGGGCGCCCACCGCGCGTGCCAGCTCCTCCACCGTCAGCTCGACGCGCCGGCCTTCCGCGACCCGGTGCTCCACCACCGTGTCCTCGTCCGGCCACCTGTCGGGCTGCGCGCCGACGCCCCACTGGCCGTCGGCGACCATCGCGATGTCACCGACGGTCCACGGCCGTCCGGCAGCTCGGATCTTGCGCTCCAGCCCGGCTCCGTCCCCGTGTCTGCTCGGCTCCGTCATCCCTGCTCCCCCTTCGGTCCCGTACGGCTCGCCGCCGTAACTCGGTTACGACAACCCCGGCCGCCGTTCCATTCCCGCGCCGCCAGCGTCCTGGGCGCCTGGTCGTAACCGGTTCGCCCACGGCAGACGGGTCACCCCCGGAAACGACTACGGACTTCGACACGCCCCATGTCAACGTACGGGTGTCGGGAAAAACCGCAGGTCAACGAATGGATCGTCCAACCGTGAACGCCTCCGCCACCCTCCTGCCCGCTGTCGCACACCCTTCCGTGGAAGGCCGCCGCTGGCTCTCCTCGGACCACTGCGCCACCCCGGTCCTCGAACTCCTCCACGCCCTCGACTGGACGGTCGTCGACACCCCGGAGTGCAACGTCCACGCGACGAGCCCGGACGGCCGCGTCTACGTCGGCTGGCTTCCCGAGGACCCCGCAGCCTGGACGCGCGACATCGTCTGGCGGGTCCAGGTACAGCCCGCCGAAGGCGACGCGTGGGTCCAGGAGTTCGGCACCCACACCCCCGCCGAGGCGGTGGCCGGATTCATCGCCGCCCTCGTCGCCCACTCCTCCCACTGAACCGGTGGCCGGGACGGGCCGGTGGGGCCCGCCACGGCCACCGATACCCGTCCGGGCTCGCGCCCAACGATCCGCGCGCCCTTCCTCCTTCACGCAAGGCCCTGAAAGTGACCATCTATTCAGACGATCTCGTCCGCGCCTCCGGCCACATCGTCGGCCTGGGTGCCAGCGGTCTCGCGGCCTACGACGTTGTCGCCGGTTCCGGCTCGGCTTCGTTCCGTCTTCCCCTGGCCTGCTGCGGGATGGCGCTGGTCTACACCGCCGGTAGCTTCCAGGACCACCTCCGCCGCCGCGACACCCGGGTCGTCGCCTACCTCTCGAACAACCCCGGTACGCCTCTCCCCGAGATCAGCGCCGCCACCGGCCTCAGCGAGGAACGCGTCGCCAGCTCCCTTCAGCGCCTGGTCGCCGACGGCCTGGTCGCTTCCGAGGCGAGCCCGCCCCCTGCCGCCCGCTCCTACCGACTGGTCCTCTGACGCCGCCCCTCAAACCCGACCGGCCCCTCCCGTCTCCCCGGCCACTTCGCCGCCGGGCCGCCCGCCGAGCAGAACAGCGCCAATGGCAGCGCGGCCTCTTCGAATGACCGAACGCCCTGGCCTACGCCGCCCGGATACCAGGGCCCCTTTCCCAACACGAGGAATCCGCCGTGCCGTTCCACGCCCTACTCACCAATCACCACGCCGACGGCACCCTCTGCCCGGCGGACCATAAGCACACCAGCTCCGGCAAGCCGCTCCACCCTAACTGCCCGGGGCGCTCGTACACCCAGGCCGTCTGCTCGTGCGGCGGCTGGGAGATGAAGCAACGCGGCAAGGGCTACGTCGCCGAGTGCCGCAAGCGTCACCTCGCCAGTCACGCCCAAGGGCCGAAGGTGCTCCGGGACCTGCTCCGTCTCAACGCCTCCTGACGCTCCTGCCCCGTACGCCCTCACTGCTCCCGGAGACTCCCATGCCCAAGTGCCTGACCGTCGGCCACCTGCTCCGCCAGCTCCAGGACCTCGACCCCAACCTGCCGATCCGCCTCGCCGTCAATCCCGACTTCCCCTTCACCCACTACGTGGGGACCGAGGTTGTCGTCCGGGACGGCAAGGCGTTCATCCCCGACGACGGCCAAGAGGGCTATCTCTCGGTGCCGGTACGCGACGCCCTCACCTGGTCCTGACCCCTTCTCCGCTCACCGGAGGCTCCCATCTCGTCACACCCCCTCCCGCTGCACGGCCTCGCAGTACGCCCCATGCCGGACGGTGTACGCGGCGCCCTGGTCCAGCGCGTCTCCGCCAGGCACGACGGCCCGCTCGACGTCACGTGGCTCGCCGCCAGAACCCCGAGGCTTCCCCTCGGCCGCATCCGCCTCCGCTGGGAGCCCGCTTCTCGATCCGGCTGGGACGTGAGCGCCCACCTGGGCCTGGTCACCACCGAGGTGCACCTCGCTTCCTGGCCGTCTGCCCCGGACGACTGGCCGCGCGTGGTCCGCCCGACACTCCACGAGGTGACCGGCCTCTGTGCCGCCCTCGCGTTCGCGACCGACGCCCTCGACCTCTCGACCCGTCTCGCCGAGGTCTGACCGGGACCGCAAAAGGCCGCCCCTCGCCGATCAGGCAGGGGCGGCTTTGCCGTACACCCGGCCGCACGTGCGTACGCTCATCCCCGACGAACGAGGAGGACACCTTGGCCGACGACCAGCCGCTCTGGGGATACCCGGAGGTCGCCCCCCCCCACTTGGGAATCAGCGTCCAAGCCGCCCGCAGCCACAAGAGCCGGGGCATCCTGCCCCGCTCCCGACGACACCACCCTGCCGGACCGCCCCCGCTGGAAGCCAGCCACGTTCGAAGGCCGAATGCCGGTCGGCCGAGGGTTCCGTACCGACCAGCACGGAGGGCCAGCTCTCCTTCTCCCATCGGCCCCCCTTAAATTCGGAAGCCTCCTGAGAGCTACGCCTCGGTCTGCAAAGCAGCCCTGGCGGCGGCTTGGAAGTCTCCATCCGGCTGGCGTTTTTCCCTCATGGCCGCCTTGAAATCCTGCTCGTACTCGTGGAGTTGGCCGTTGCCGACGTCTAGGCCTTGTTGAGCCATGTCATGACTGCTCGCTCCACGTTCAGCATCGCCGTACGGAATGTCTCAGCGGACTCGGTTACCGAGCTAGTACTCCAGCCGTAGATCGTGATCTTCATGGCTGGGCGGCTGCTTGCCGTCGGTAGTGGCAGTCGCGGGCGCGGGCCTGGTGTCGGCGTCGCCAGTGTGACCAGCGGAGTCGGTGCGCGAGGTCGTGGGCCCGGATGGTCAGGGTGGTGAACAGGCGTTGGATATCGGTGCAGGTCGGTATGGACCGAGGCCGGCCTGTGGCGTCGGCTGCACCGGGCGGTGCTGGACGAACTCGGGAACGAACGGCTCGTTGGATCTCGAAGGATGTGAGGGCCGCCGGGAGCGGCCCGGAACTGAACTGGTGCAGCACACGTCTCCCGCACCATGATCTCAAGTGAGCGCCAAGAGCACGCGATCTCCACCAAGCTGGTCTCGCCGTCCGCAGTGAGTGCGGAACCGTCGAAGACCAACGACTACAACAGCTTCGCCGAGGCGTACGCGGCCGCAAACGAAACCAACCTGGTCAATGCCTACTACGAGCGGCCCGCGATGCTGGCCCTCGCTGGAGACGTGGCCGGCCGACGGATTCTCGACGCCGGCTGCGGCTCGGGGGCCCTGTTTGCCGCGCTGCGCGACCGTGGCGCCGTTGTGAGTGGCTTCGACACGAGTGCCGGGATGCTGGAGCTGGCTCGGCGGCGGCTCGGCGACGGTGCGGACCTGCAGGTGGCGGACCTGGGCAGCCCGCTTCCTTACGCTGATGACACATTCGACGATGTAACGGCGTCCCTGGTGCTGCACTATCTGGAGGACTGGGGGCCGGCGCTGGCCGAGCTGCGACGCGTACTCAGGCCCGGCGGTCGACTGATCGCATCTGTCGACCATCCCTTTGCCATCAACCTCATACACCGCGAGGCCGGTCGCGAGGCCGAGCACAACTACTTCGACACCACCAACTGGACCGTGGAGTGGACCATTGGCGGCCATACCGCCCTGGTGAGTCGCTGGAACAGGCCGCTGCACGCGATGATCGAGGCTTTCATCGGGGCCGGTTTCCGGATTACGGTCATCAGCGAGCCGGAGCCTGATCCCGCCGCCCGCGAGATGTTCCCCGAGGCCATCGCGGCCAAGCCGCGCTTCCTGTGCTTCCTGTTCTTCGTCCTGCAGGCCGACTAGGCCGTGTCCGGTGAATCGTTCAGGACATGGCTAACCTTCTGCCGTGGACGTCTACTTCGATCCGGTGCCTCTGCTCGACGACGCGCGAGGGGCATTCCTCGGGCAGTGGCCGGATCGGAAGTGGCTGAATGTGCCCGGACCGTTCTATGGGGCCGAGACCGACAACTGCGGCACGGGCCGTATCCACGCCCCCGAGTCCGTGCTCTACGAGGCGGACTACTTCACCGAGTACGTATACCGGCAGCCCCGGACGCCCGAGGAGGTTCAGCAGCTGGTCGACGCGGCAGAGGCCGAGGCATTCTCCGGCTACGGCTGCGATGGTGACACTCACTGGACGCCGACAGCGGTCCGGGAATGGTGGCGCGACCGAGGGCGGATCAGGGAGTATCTGGCGAACCGGCGAGCCGACTGGGAAGCCGACGACGCGAAGGCAGGGCAAGGTGTTGCCGCTGCTGCCCTGAAGTACGCCGCATACCTCGACGGCGAGCTGGCATCGCACCTCCGCGTCTATCTCTTCTGGCTTGAGGAGCGATGTTCTCCCACAGTTGCGGACCGACTGCCGCAGCTCTGAGCTGCGGTGACGCATCAGTCGCAGAGCCAGAGACGGATCGCGGCGACGGCCACGGTGCCGTGGAAGACGTAGGCGCGCTTGTCGTAGCGCGTCGCCACGGCGCGGAAGCCCTTCAGCCTGTTGATCATGCGCTCGACCTCGTTGCGGCGCTTGTACGTGGCGCGATCGAAGGCGGGCGGACGGCCGCCCGCTGAGCCTCGGGCTAGCCGGTGGCCCACCTGGTCTTTCTTCTCCGGGATGCTGTACGGAATTTGGCGTCTGCGCAGATAGATCCGTATACGACGGCAGCTGTAGGCCTTATCGGCGCTCAGTGCATCCGGACGGGTGCGGGGGTGGCCGCCGCCGCCGTGGGCAACTCGGACCTCGGCCATGACCTGCTCGAACATGCTCCCGTCGTGGGCTTGGCCTGGGGTGATGAGCAGGCCGAGTGGGCGGCGACCGCCTTCGCCGGCCAGGTGAATCTTGCTCGTCAGGCCACCGCGGGATCGTCCGAGTCCCTCGTCTGCGCGGTGGCGGGCCGGGACTGCCCCTTTTTTGAGCCGTTGGTCGGGGCGGTCTTCCTTGCGCCTGCGGCGTGCTGATGCGCCCGGCAGGTGGTTGAGTCGACGCTGACCTGGCTCCAGTCGAGACGACCCTCCGCATCGGCATGAGCCTGGACGGCTTTCAGGATCCGGTCCCAGGTCCCGTCCGCCGACCAGCGACGATGGCGTTCATAGACGGTCTTCCACTTCCCGTAACGCGCGGGCAGATCCCGCCAGGGGACGCCCGTGCGCTCGCGGAAGTAGATGCCGTTCAGCACACGACGGTGGTCACTCCACTGCCGGCCCCGCCCACCGTTGGCAGGCAGGTGCGGCGAGAGCCTCGCCCACTCCTCATTCGTCAGATCGTCACGTCCCACGCCACCCAAACGATCAAGGAAGACGATCCAGTTCCAAGATCGAATGACGATTCACCGGACACGGCCTAGTACTCCAGCCGTAGGTCGTGATCTTGCTGGTCGGGGCCGGTGCGGAGACGGCTGCGGCCACCGTTGATCATCGTGAGTTGTGTCGACCAACGAAGATCAGGCGGTGGCCGCAGGTCGCAGCGTAGTGCCTGCCCGGTGGCGGTCGATGTTCGACCAGCTGACGGGCCGTATCGCGGGCCGGTTCGCGCGGGTCGAACCACGCCGCCACGCAACGGCGTTGGTGCTGGGCCTGCTGGCGGACCTGCCAAGGAAGAACTGCTGGACGCTGGCCGAGCACGCGGGCGACTCCACCCCGGACGGCATGCAGCACCTGCTGCACCGCGCGAAGTGGGACGCCGACGCGGTCCGCGACGACGTACGCGCCTACGTGGTCGAGCACCTGGCCGATGACGAAGCCGTGCTGGTGGTCGACGAGACCGGCGACCTGAAGAAGGGCACCGCCACGGTCGGCGTCCAGCGCCAGTACACCGGCACGGCGGGCCGGATCGAGAACTCCCAGGTCGCCGTCTACCTCGTCTACTCCGCCGCCTGCGGGCATGCCGCGATCGACCGGGCCCTGTACGTCCCGCGCTCGTGGACCGACGACCTCGACCGCTGCCGGACCGCCGGCATCCCCGAAGACCTCACCTTCACGACCAAGCCGGTACTGGCGGCTCGGATGATCACCCGGGCCCTGGATGCGGGAACGCCCGCCCGCTGGGTCGCCGGCGACGAGGTCTACGGCGACAACCCGCACCTGCGGGCCGCGCTGGAAGACCGCCGGACCGGCTACGTCCTGGCAGTCTCCAGCACCCACCAAGTCACCACGGTGGCAGGGAAGTTCCCGGCCAAGGCCATCGTGGCGAAGATCCCGAAACGGGCCTGGCAGCGGCGCTCGGCCGGAGCGGGCGCCAAGGGCGAGCGGTACTACGACTGGGCCCAGGTCGACATCCACGGCCCCGCCTACCGGCCCGGGCACTGGTGGCTGCTGGTCCGCCGCAACCGGAGAAGCGGCGAACTCGCCTTCTACCGCTGCTTCTCACCCCACTCCGTCCCGCTGTCCGACCTGGTGCGGGTGGCCGGACGGCGCTGGACGGTGGAGGAGACCTTCCAGGCCGGCAAGGGCCTGGCGGGGCTGGACGAGCACCAGGTCCGCCGCTGGACCTCCTGGCACCGCTGGGTCACCCTCGCGATGCTCGCCCACGCCTTCCTCGCCGTCACCGCAGCCGCCGAACGCCGCGACCACCCCGCCCCCGACGACCTGATCCCCTTGACCTGCAACGAGATCCAACGCCTGTTCACCACCCTGACCATCCGGGCCCACGACCTCGCGCACCGACTCCGCTGGTCACACTGGCGACGCCGACACCAGGCCCGCGCCCGCGACTGCCACTACCGACGGCAAGCAGCCGCCCAGCCATGAAGATCACGATCTACGGCTGGAGTACTAGGGTGTCCCAGGTCCAGCGGCCGGCGGGTGCGCCGTCGAGATCGAAGCCCCACCGGCCGACAGGTGCGGTGACAGGCGCTTCATCGATGTCCCGGGCTGGTATCCGGCTGAGCACCTGTCGAGCGGCCTCGACCTGCCCCACCTCTTCGAGACTTTCCAACAGCCAGGCGGCGCCGTCCGGATCGGTGAGATCAGTGTCTGAGGCGACACGGTGCGCAAGCAGCGCCACCGCCTCATCCATTCCCATCTCGTCGAGGAGGGTGAGCAGCTGCCCCACGCTTTCAGGGTCACGCACGTCTGTACGGGATGCCACATCCCGGTCAAGCAAGGTAGTGATCTCGGCTTCCATATCGAGTTGATGGAGGAACTCGATTAGCTCAGCGAGACGAGCGGGATCGGAGATGTCAGTCTCCTCCGCAGCGCGCGTGGCCAGGGCGGTGAACTCCGCGTCCCGTTGGTGGGCCAGCAACGTGCGCAGCAAGAACGACACGGCATCCGGATCCGAGATGTCCGCCAAGGTACTGACGCCTCGGTCGAAGAGGGTGTGCACCGCTTCCGACTGATCAAGCTGGTCAAGGACATCGACAAGCCAAGCCACGGCTTCTGGGTCATGAAGATCGACGTGCTGCTCCGGCTGGCGACGCAGCAGGACGGTGATCGCCTCAAGCAGACCCTCCTCCCGCAACGCGTAGAGGAGCAGCCACACGTCGGTCGTGTCGCCGAGGTCAATCGACGTTGCCGCCCGGACTGCGAGAGTGCTGGCGTTAATTGAGCTGTAGGCGTTCAGTTCCGCAAGCAGGGCCGGCGTGAACGCCATGTCCGAGGTGTCGGCCTCGTGAGCGGTGCGGCCAGCCAGCACGTGGTACGCCTCGTCGAGACCCAAAGTCCGCAAGGCTTCCAGCAGATCGACACTGCTACCGGCGTCGGTCGCGTCCCCGACCTTCGCCGCACGGGCTGCCAGCCGGGCCGCGGCATCGTTCTGTCCAGCTGCGCGTAGCCGTACGAGGAGATGCGCGACCGACTCCGCGTCATCGCAGTCGACATGGTTTTCCGGCATGCGCCGCATCAGCGCGGTCATCGCCGTGTGTCGGCCTGTTTCGGCCAGTACCTCTACGAGAAGCCGTACACCGTCCGGGTCGTGCACAGGAGTATGGTGGGCGGCCCACACGCTGCCATGCGCCTGAGGGTCCTTGTCGTCGTCGAGAAGCTCGACTAGGGCGTGGGCGCAGGTCGGGTGACCGACGAGCACGGCCTTGTGCCACAGGCGTACCGCCTGCGTCAGGTATCCGTGGTCGCGCGCTGTCGTGGCAAGCTCTACAAGGTCGTCCGCATCTCTCGTGTGAGCGAGCAGGGCTTGCCACAGAGAGAGCGTTCCGGGACGGTCCTTGTGCTGAGGGCGGACATGCTGAACGAGGTAGTCGGCCGGTTCATACTGGGCCTCGTCGCCGGACCGGGTGAGCGGGCTGTGCATCGCGGTCAGCGTATGCCGTATGTCGGTGCGCCGTCCGTCGTCGCGTTCCCCGGTGCTCAGGGCTTTCAAAACGCTCTCAACCCAGGCCTCATCGGTCGGGCGCCGACGCGGGTGCAACGCGCCGGCGGCAGCATCTGCGAGTAACCCGGCGGGCAGCGGACTGCGGTGGCCAAGGTATCTCGCGTCAAGAGCCGCAGTCACTACTGCGTGTTCCACATGGCTGAAGTGGCTGCCTGGACCGCTTTGGTAGGCGGCGAGGAGTGCGGGCCCTCCGCTGAGGTGCTGCACGACGAGGCCATCAGCGGCTCCCGCCCTTAGCGCGTCAGCCAGTCGACGATCACCGTCCGCTTCTGCCGCCTGCGCCATAGTGCGCCACCGAATCAGTTCGGCATCGGAGAAGTGGTCGGGCACCATGACCCTCCGCGCTGCGGAACAGTCCAGCAACCCGCGGACCTGCCCATGCGGATCCCCTGTGCGACCGGGTCGTGTCAGCTCCTCCCAGTAGGGATCGGTCCAGAGGGTTCCCACCGCCACTAGGCCGGGCGTCGTGACGAGCCGCTGCCGCAGCTCGGCTGCTGCCTGCTCCGCATCGCGACCGTAAAAGAAGCGCTGAGCCTCGTTGAGCCAGAGGACTGTGCCGGGATCGAACAGCGCCCGTAGCAGAAGTTGCAGAAGGTCACTGGAGCCCGACGGGCGCAGAAGCCGCCGGTGAGGCGCGAGATCGGCCAGAGCTTCGAACAGCGCGCGGGTCTTCCCGGTGGCCGAGTCCCCCGTGAGCATCACGAGTACCGATTCTCCCCCCGACAGGGCCGGTGCCAGATGCGTGCGAATCTCGTCGTCGTGCAGTCTGGGCATGTAGGGCGTGAGGAATGGATACCCACCGGGGTCAGGGGCCGCCAGCACGGCACGGTGCACTTCGAGAGCCTGGGGGCCGACATCGGCAATGAACTGTTGGTGGACGTCCGCCCCGGTCCGGTCCACGGAAACCACAGAGGGAGGCTGTGGAGGCTGGGAGCCTTTCCAAAGATCGTGTAGCTCATCGAGGACTTTGGGACCGACACCGAAGGCCTTCGCGATCGCCGCGACTGTGCCCCACGACGGGTGCGTGGGTCCGTGGTTCAGGGCTTGGCTGAGCGTGGTGCGCCCGAGCCCGGTACGCAAGCGAAGTTGCTGCATCGACAGTCCGGATCGCCCACGTAGATCCTGCAGTTGCTCCCGCAGATTCGCCAGGTTCCGAGAGGATGCCTCGTCTCTCTGCACGTCTACTCCCCGCCCGGTAGCGCTCCCACATTGTTCGGTGCTGTTCATTCTCGTCCACCCGAACCACGGTGAACACGGACATCGGCAAGGTCTGGTGCAAAGCAGAGTCGCACTGACGAAGGAGTTTTCGATGTCCCCTGCGTTGCTGGCCACCATGACAATCCTGGCCGTGACTGTGTCCTTGATCGTCTCCGCCCTAACCGGCGCGGCGGCCGCCCTTCTCGCGCGTGCGGAGGGCGCGACGACAGCCGCTGCTCTCATCCGGGCGGGTATCGCGTTCGGAGCTACCCTCTCGTTGATCGCGGTCTTGGTGACCACGGTAGCGGGACTGTTGCGCTGAAGTTCGGTGGCTCCTATGCCCGTCCGTCCCAGCTGATCGACAGTGGTGACTCGGCCGCGGACGGCGGGCGGGGACCGTTGCCGGACTGGGCGGCCCAATGACAGGACATGCTCAAACATGCCTCATGTGCCTAACGGACTTGCAGGCCGACTGCCAGCGTGTTCATTTGACAGCCCGAGATAACCATCGAGGCTGTTCGTCGACCGCGGCTACGACTACGCGTGCAGCAAGTTGTAGTCGAGGGAGGCGTGAGAGGCGCCTGCTCCCTGACCTGTTCGCCGGGCAAACGAGTCAGAGAGCAGGCTCTTGGTCAGCGGCGCGGCAGCAGAGAATTCAGGCGATCAAATAGCTGGCCAGCGCGCTCGATCGTTGCCGCGTCGATTTCCGGGGCGAGCACTGCCTGTTCGCGAAGGAGGACGGCCGCCGGCTTGTAGTGGTTGAACCGAGTGGCGATCTTGCGCTTCTTGAACTCGGCCTCGATCTGCCGGACGACGCGGGGGTCCTTGGCATTGATGTCCGCTGCCGTGATCGGGGTGGTGAGCTCGTTGGCGTAGGCGCGGTTGACCAGTTCCAGGTAGAAGTCGCGGTCGAAGAGGTCCTCGACATCAGCATCAGCCGCGCTGGTGAACTCGCTGATCTCGACGAGTCCGTTCCTGGCGAGCTGGTCGTTGTCCCGGAGACGCTGGATGGCCCCGACGTCCTTGGTGCTGGAGTCGACAAGGACCGCGACGTTCAGTTTGTTCGCACCCAGGAGGGCCACGAAGGTGGACAGCTTCCCCGATCCGCCGATGGGGGTCTTCACCCAGCGGGGGTCAAGCCCAGTGGAGCCGTTCGCCTCGGCGATCTCCGTGAGGACGTCCAGGTAGATCAGGTCGCTCGGACCTTCGAGGAGCAAGACGTGCTCGCCCACGAACAGCGTCTGGGTCATCTCGATCCCCATCGCGGTCAGCAGCGGGAACACGGTGTCCGCGTCGGCCTTGAAGATCTCCGAGGAGACCTTCGCGCCGCCGCGGTCCATGTCGATGACCGTCCGGACCCTCTGGAGGTGGTCGGGATCGACCATAAACGGGGAGTGCGTGGTGTAGAGGACCTGGTGCTTGGGGGCCAGCCGCTCGTCGATCAGACGGAGGAGGTCCGCCTGGGCCCGGCCGTGCAGGGACAGGCCCGGCTCGTCCAGCAACAGGATCAGGTCCGTGGTGCCTGCGTCCTCCAGCTCGTTGAAGTAGGCGAGGAAGCTGAAGAACCAGACGAAGCCGCGGGACCGGTCGTCGAACGGGACCGATGCCCGGTGGCGGCTGTTGAAGACGCGGACCTGAAGGATCGGCCCCTCCTGGAAGGGCGCCTGGGCCCCGGCTTCGGGGGCCAAGACCTCCAGCCGGACTTCCAGCTCCTTGTTCTGGGACCAGTAGTCGAAGACCTCGTCCGAGATGACGTTGCCCGCGTTCTCCAGCTCGCGGATGAGCCGTTCGTGCTGGCCAGAGTCCTGGAAGTCCTCCGGTGAGACTCCCGCCATGTCCAGCAGGCTCAGCAGGGCCCTCTCACCACGCTTGAGTGCTTCCGATTCCCGCCGCCTCACCAGATCGGGCAATGAGACCTTGCCGGGCATCGTGTCGTAGTCCGCGAAGTAGACGAACTTCGGCATGAACGGGGCGGCGTAGTTGTCGATCAAGTACAAGCCGAGATCGCAGTCGCGCCAGCTCCGGATGCGGTCGGCCAGCGCGGACGCGGCGGACGGCGGCTCTTCCAGCGCGTCGAGGGCGTCGAGGAGGCCCTCGATCGTCTTCGCGTCGCCGATGGCCTGGGCGGCTGCGGCCGGCAGGTCCAGGGCGGAACGCAGGTGGTCGACGACCGCAGCCTCGCTGTAGTGGAGCTCGAAGGTCTCCTCGTCGTCCCGGTAGCCGATGACCACCTCGAATTCGGGGCTCCTCATGGCTTTCAGGCCGAGGTCCTCCCCGATGGTCTTCATCTCGGTGTCGTCGAAGCGGAAGGTCGCCCGGACAACGGGGATCTTCTGGTCGGCGGGGAGCTTCTTGCGGTCGCGGGTCTTGCGGGCGGGGAAGTCAACCACTTCGTCGAAGGCGGCGGGCTCCACGGGGTTGAGTCGGAAGAGCGCCTGGAGGAGCGTCGTCTTGCCCGACTCGTTCTTCCCAACGAAGCAGGTGACGTCTTCCTCGACGTCGAATATGGCGGAGTCCTCGACGGAGCGGTAGTCGGTGATACGGGCCTTGATCAGCTGCACTGTGCTGTGGATCCTTCCTCGTATCCTGCGAGGTGGCCCGGCGTGCCAGATCGAGAGGCACTGATCACAACGACATGACACCAAGTGCCTTCGGCGTTGCGTTCGAGGTATGTTCCAGATGCCAATCAGGAGAGACCCCGGTGCCCGTCGACCTCGACGCCGCCGGGGTCCTCTTTGAGCTAGATCTGAGGTTAGCGCCCACCTCTGACAACTCCGCTCGGTTTGTCTCCCAGTGGCCTCACCGTGCTGTAGGCCCCGGTTGGGTCGGTACGACTCGCAGATTGTCAGGCCTCTCGGCCAGCTGGAGGCGGAGCTGGCGGTTCTCCATCACGACCTGGTGCAGTGCGCCGACGAGTGCCTCGTTGTCGGCCTTGAGCCGGTCGATCTCCTTCAGCGCTTCGGCCCGGAGTTCCTTGGCCTTGACCAGCTGACGCCGGAGTCGCTTCTCGCTGTCGGGCATCTCGCCGCGGGCTCGGTCCTTCTCGTAGAACTCGTTCTTGAGGTCCAGGTGCCGCTGGGTGAGGGCATTGTGGGGGACGTCGGCCTCCATCGCGAGGACGACGATGGTCAGCGCTCTGTTCGACCGCTGCAGGGTTCCGCCGAGGATGCGGTTTTTCGTACCGCGCTCACCTACTCCAGGTAGGTGCCGGAGAAAACACCGTCGAAGCCGAGCGCAGCGAGGCCCTCCTCGACGGTGGGGTAGGTCGTGCCGTACGGGCTGGCGGTCAGGGCGTCGAAGTCGGCGCGGGTGATCTCGGGTTCGATCCACTGGTTGCTGCACCGGCAGCGGATCCAGACGTTGCGGCCGTGGTTGATGAGCAGCCAGTCGCGTCGGGCCTGGCAGGCCGAGCACGTCACGGGGATGCCGCCGAGGGCGAGTTCGGGTGGGTGGCTGACGCAGCGGGTTGCGGCCGGGCCGTCGGCCAGCTGCGTCTCGTACTGGAGTTGCAGCAGGGGGTCGGTGCCGGTGGGAAGGACGGGCAGCGCGGGTGCCGGCTCCGTGGTGCGGTCGGTCGTTCTGAGCACGAGCGTGATCTCCCGGTCGAGGGCTTCCTGTTTTCATCCGTAACAGCCGATGGAACCGGCTGTCCAGGCATTTCGTGGGGTCCGGCCGGTCGGTGGCCGGCCCTCCGGACGCGCTGATTAGCGGCGTGGTGGGCGGCTGCGCGGGTCGGGGACGGCAGGTCGCGGCAGCGCTGTGGCTGCGTTCCGTTCACTGGTGCAGTTGGCCGAGGTCTTGGTCGGGCGGGTGCCGGCTTGTGGGCGACGGGGCGCTTCGCCCGGGTGGGCGGGGAGCTGGGCGAGGCGGCGCAGGCGCCAGACCAGGACGTCGTTCACGTCCGCGGCGGTGTCGAGTTCGCGCATGTCGATGGCCTGCTGCAGGAGAGCCTCGGGGTTGTGGCCTGCCTGCTCGGCCTGGGCGAGGGTGGCGACCAGGGCGTCGGTCTTCGTCGGCATGCCATCTGCTCGTACGCCCTGCTCCGGCAGAGCCGCGCGGAGGGTGGCCTCGTGCGTCCGGCGCTGGGCCTCGGGGAGGGCACGGCCTTGGTCGTACAGCCCCCGCATCGGCGTGGCTGCGGCCTGGCAGTAGGCGGTTCGCAGATGCTCGGCGGCCCGTCGGGAGGCATGGGCCTGCTGGGCGTGACCGCGAGCGGAGTGCCAGCGGGCGGCAGCGAGGGTGACCAGTACCAGGGTGGAGACGAGCATGGCAGTGGTGCCACCGTCCTCGCCCCGGCCGAGCGCGCCGCCAGCCTGGACGATGCCCCGGGCGGCCGAGCGGAGAGCCCGGATGTCGGCGCCCTCTGCTCGGATGTGGCTGCGGGTCGCCCGCTCGAAGGCTCGGGCGGCTGCAGCCAGTTCGGCGCGGGTGGCGGCCGGGGAGGTCTGGGCGAGCGCGTCCAGGAGTTCTCCGACGCCGACGAGCTGGGCGGCGGCTTCGTCGTCGTCGCCGTCGAGGAGGACGGCGGCACGCTCGGCGATGCCGGTGGCGCTCCGTCGCTCTCGGGCGGGCGGGGACCAGTCCGCCCGGCCGTCGGCGGCCGAAGACGTTGCCCGCTCGGCGGTACCGTCGGCAAGCCGGAGGCGGATCTTCGGAAGGGACAGGTCGGGAGCCAGCTTGGAGCCGGGGTACCAGACGGGTTCACCGTGGCGGTTGCGGTCGCCGGGCAGGGCCACGTTGTAGCCGAGCGCGTCGCCGGACGGGGCGTGGCGCACTTTCACGCGTAGGCCCGCCTCGCGGAGCCGGGTGAAGAACTCCTTCTCGTCGTCCGCTCCCGCGACGGCCTGGCGGACGGCTTCGCGGAGCGTCTCGCGGGAGGTCTCGGGGCGGCCGGTGCGTTCGGCCTTGAACTTCTCGGCGCTGGTGGGGTTCTTCGCTGCGGTGCCGTCGCCGGCGTTGAGGCGGCGCAGGCCCATCTCCTCCTCCATGCGCCGGCAGACGGCCTGGGCCTTGTTGAAGTCGTAGTTGAGTCGGGGATTGCGCAGGTCACCGCGGACCAGGGTGGCGACGATGTGGATGTGGTCTTCCGCGTGGCGGACGGCGATCCACCGGCAGCCGTCGGGATCACCCTCCGGGGCGATGCCGGTGGCGTGGACGATGCGCTGGGCGACGGCGTTCCACTCCTCGTCGGAGAGCCGCCGGTCGCCGGGGGCGGTCCGGACCGAGCAGTGCCACACGTGCTTGGCGGGCGCTCGGTCGCCGACCTGATTGACCCGGAGGTCGAGGGCGGCGGTGAGGCGGGCGAGGGTGACGTGCGGGTCGGGGTCGCGGCCGGGGTCGGGGGCGAAGCCGTCCCAGGAGCCGACAAGGTGCGCGTCGGTGTGTTCCTCGCGCTTGCCGGGGCCATAGAGGTAGACGAGGAGTCCGTGGGTGCGGGAGCCGCGTCCGATGTCGGGCACCATCACAGCCGCCTGGTCACCAGGTCGTTGGCCGCGTCGTCGAGGCGGCTGAGGGACCGGGTCAGAACGTTCAGCGCGTGGTCGAGTTCGCCGGGGCGGGGCTGTCCGCCGGCGTTGTGGATGTAGGCGATCTGGTTGATGTTGTTGCCGATCCGGGCCAGGGCGGTACGCAGGGCGGCGAGTTCATCGATGGCCGCGTCGAGTTGTTGGTTGGTGTGCAGGGCGGTCGAACCGCGGGCGGCGGCGAGGCCGGCGGCGGCAAGGAATCGGGCGACGGTGACGCCGCGCTGTGTGGCAGCGGCGACGATCTCGGCTTTCTCGGTGTCGGAGAGGCGGGTCGTCGTCTTGCGGGTGCGCTCACTCGGGTTGCGGCTGCGGCGGCGCGGTTTTCGGTCGGGGAAGGCGGGCGTGCTCGGGCTTGGCTGCTCGCGGTCGTCGTCGTGGTCAGCTTCTCCCCCCGTGACCGGCGCCCCCTGGTGCCGGTTGCCCGGCTGGTTCCCGAGCGCCCTCGCTCGGGAACCAGCCGGGCTTCCCCCGCTCCCCCGGGCGGGGGCAAGTGCGTGCGACGGGCCGTAGGACCGTCGCACGCGATAGCTTGCTCCGCCAGGAGCCGTCGTGGGGTTCCGCTGCTCTCCGGCCGTGGTCACCGCCGGGTCGTCGGTGGTCACCGACTCGTCTCCGGGTCCTGCTGCTGGATTTCGCGGACGAGTTCCTCGATCCAGTCCATGGCCAGGACCGGGTGGTGCAGGGTCCAGGAGCGATCGTGCTGCTCTCGTTGCACGATCCAGGTGTTGTCGGGGCCGGACTGGGCGCGGTGGAGGTGGCCGCGCTGGTGAAGGACGGTCAGCCAGGAGTCGACTTCGGTGGGAGTGGCCGGGTGGGTGCGCAACGGGTGTTCTCCGCTCTTGCTCTGGAGGGGTGTGAGGCGGGTGTCCGGAGCGGGTGACCGGCTGGGGTGACCGGCTCGGTCACCCGCTCCGTGGTGTCCGGTCAGTTCCGGATGGAGGTGACCGGCTGCCCGTGCTGCTGGCGAAGCTGGGCCATCAGGGCGGTCAGGGTGTCGCTGGACAGGGGGATCTGCTGACCGCGGATCGCCTGGGCGACCACCTTGCGGGTCAGCTTGTCCTCGGCCCTGACCGCTGACCGGGCGATCTTCAGCAGCTCCGCGGTGTCCGGGTCGGACCGCCGGGCACCAGGTGTCCGGGCCTCCCGGTCAGTGACCGGCGGCGGAATGACCTGGAGACCGGTGACCGGCGGCACCGTATCCGGCGTGCTGGGCAGGTCAGCAACCTCGTCCGGCTGACCGAGGTGGCCAGCGGCCGAGGCGGTGTTGCCCGGACGGCCAGTGACCGGGTTACGGCTGTCCGCCGGGTCACTGGCCCCGGTCAGGGACCGAGGCGCGGGCGTCCGCTTCTCCAGGGACAGCGGCGGCCGGCCGGTCAGGTCAGTGACCGGCTGCCCGGCCTCGACCTGACCGGACTGCGGTCGCTGACCAACCCGGTCGGCCCGGGTGACCTCGATGCCGTCGGGCAGGTCACCTTGACCGAGTTCACCGGTCTGGCCGAGGTCCTCGTGGTTACCGTCCTCGACCGGCTTGCGGGCGATGAGGATGTAGAGGTGGACGGCGCCGGCCAGGGCGAGCGGGGCGATGGTGGACAGCACTGCGACCACCGTGTCGCCGAGCCGGAGCCCGGTGCCGGCGACCGCTTCTTCGTTGAGCCGTACCGCGTGGAGGGCGTTGGCCCAGATGCTGGCGGCGGTGGCCGTGCCGAAGAGTGTCCAGACATACAGCCGGGCGCGCAGGGGTGATTCGCGGAGGACGAGGAGGGCTCGGATGCCGTAGGCGATGAACCCGTCGATCACCAGGGGGAAGAGGTAGGTGAGGAAGCCTCGGATGTGGATGGCCACGGCCATCTGCTGGAGGGCGTCGTACGACAGGGCGCATCCCGCGCCGCCAAGGGCGATGACGGCCGCTCGGTCCCAGCCGGATATGTGCGCCGTCTTCGGCGCGATCGTGGCGGTCACGCCGCCGTACCGAAGTCGTCGCGGCCCAGGTGCTCGACGCCGGCCTCAGGTGGCGCGGTGGTCTTCGCGGACTGGTTCAGATCTCGGTTGCGCAGGGCGCGGCGGGTCTCGCGGTAGAGCTTCTGGGCGTGCTCCTCGGTGATCTTCAGGAGCCAGGCCAGGCGCTGCTCGGTCACTCCGTGGCGGTAGGCGGCGCAGATGACCGCGCGGCGTTCGGCCTTGGTGAGGTGGACGTCGCGTCCGGCGATGGTGTCGTTGACGCGGCTGTAGTCGAGGCGGTGGGCGATCCTCCCGTGCAGTGGTTCGCGCTCCTCCTCGGTCAGTCCACCTCGGATGCCGTCGGTGTCGCCGGCTTCCAGGGCGGCGTCCAGGCAGGCGCGGCGGACCGGGCACTGGCCGCACAGCGCCTTCGCGACGGTGATCTTGTCGATCTCGTCTGGGGCCGGGAAGAAGATCTCGGGGTCCACCGGGTTGTATTCGGTGGTCTGGCAGACGGCTTGGTCCTGCCATGTGTGGTCGCCGAGCGACCGGTGACGGGCAGGGCGGATTGTCGTGCTGGTCATGCGGGTTGCTCCGATCGCTCTCCGCGCGCAGGGGCGTCGGCGGAGAGGTGCGCTGGGTCGGGAAGTGCTCGGGGCGGCGCGGAGAGGACGCAGCCCGGCGTGTTGGCCTGGGGCGGGTCAGGCCGCGAAACCGCGGCGTCTGCGGTCGACCTGCTCGAACTCGACCCGGGTGGTCATCTGTGCGAGCCGAGAGGCGACGCGGTCGCCGAGGTGGGCCCGGAGGTCTCTGATCGCCATGTTGGTGGTGATCAGGGTCGGAAGCTCGTAGTTGTACCGGCGGTTGATCAGCCGGTACGTCACTTCCTCGACCCACTCGGATGCCTTGGCCGCCCCGAGGTCGTCGATGATCAGCAGCGGGCAGCGGCTGACAGCTGCCAGCTCCCGCTCACTGTCGACTCCGGGCCGAGGCCGCAGATCGGCGTACAGGTCGGCGGCGGTCGTCGCTCGCCAGCGCACGCCGACTCCGGTCTGCACCAGCCGCCGGACCGCGCCGAACGCCTGGTGCGTCTTGCCCGCGCCGACGACGCCGGCCATCAGCAGGCTGGGGCCGGTGGTGACCTGTCGCCTGGCTCCCTGATTGGGGGCGACGGCGGCCTCGGTGACGGTCCGGACCCAGGTCAGGACCTGGGGGTGGTCGGCGACGGCGGCCCGGTAGCGCGGGGGCATCCCGGCCGACAGGGCGTCCAGCGGGGAGAAGGGCTCGGGCTCCTCGCCCGGTGCGGAGACGGTCGTGGGGTCGATGTTGCGGGCAGCCAGGATCTGGGCCATCCGGTCCAGGGTGCCCTCGCCGAGGGTCTGTGGTTCGCGGTGACGGGTGCGCATCACAGCTCCTCGGAGTAGGCGACAGCGGCGTTGGCCGGGGTCGTCCAGGCCTGATGGGCGGGCACGTTAGGCCGCGATCCCGGCCGCGCCAAACCGCCGGGGCGTGCGTTCATGGCCTCGTTGACCATGCTGGTCAGCACGCTCGGGTGCTTGGGGTTGGCCGCGAAGTTCTGCAGCCCGGCCCGGATGTGCTCCGGGGCGATGCCCTCGCCCAGGAGCTTCTTGGCGATCCGGCCGAGGTGCCCAATCACGTCATTGGGCGGGCGCTCGTCGCAGGCGGCGACGTACTCGCCGACGAGCTGGTTGGCCGAGACGCCGTCTGCGGGCGCCGTGCGCCCCGTAGGGACAAGAGATCCAGGATCCAAGATCCTAGATCCAGGCGCCGAGCCCTCTCCGAGGTTTCGGGGAAGACTCGGAGAATCGTCGGCGGATGCGCACTGACCTGCGCTTTTCACCCCCGCGTGGTGATGGGCGCCAGCGATGTGGTCGAAGGTGTCCTGTCGGGTAGCGGGGGTCTCGTCCGTGTGCTCGCGAAGCGTCGCGGTGGATAGCGCGGCCGGATCGAGGGATCGGGGAGCGTTCGGCGAAGTCTCCGCGAGCCCGCGGAGAGCAGAGGCCGACTCCTCGGCCCGCCTGGTGCAGGTGCCCTTGCAGGGAGCGCACCGGGCGGCAGCCTGGTGCTGCGGGCAGGAGGGCAGGCGCGACTGGCTCGGCTTGTCGATCTTCTGGTGCTCGGACCAGGTCACGATGTGGAGGTAACGGCGGCCGTCACAGCCGGTGTACCGGCAGACCAGGCCGGCGGTCGCGAGCTGGTGGACATCGTCCTCGACGTGGACCGACGTGTGCTCGGCGCGGAGCGGCCAGAGGAGCCCGGCGATGATCGCGGCATTGTCGCGGTGGCGGCCGTGGTCGTCGGATTGCGTGAGGAGCCCGAAGAAGGTCCGCTCGGCCTCGACGCTCACCTCGGCGAGCGACTCGGAGACGAATGCTTCCGGCTTGATGGTTCGTATCCGGGCCATGTCAGCGGTCCAGACGGGCGGGGATCGGGTCGCCGCAGGTGAGAGTGGCGTCGGCAAGGTGAAAGGTGTGCGGTTGCTTCCAGTCCGCCTCCGGCCAGACCCGCAGGATCCAGCGGGCCGCGACCCGGACAGTCGTGCGGCTCGACGCCACGGCCTTCCCGGCCTCGTCCTTGACGATGGCGTGCGGGTGGGGCCACACCTGCTTCGGGTCGTCGAGGCCGACCCGAATGGTGGCCGCGCCCGGGATCATGTCGGAGAGCTGGGCCGCGAGGCGGTGCTGACGGTCGGCGTCCGGGCAGGCCAAGGTTCCGCTCGGCATGGCGAGCATGCGATACTCCGTTTTTCGTAGGAGCGCGGTGCGGTGGTTCTCGTGCAAAAGCCCCGCCGCCCGCGTGATGTGTATGGGCACCTCTCGGGGTGCCAGCCCGGCGCTTGGGAGTTGGTAGCTCCCGGGCGCCGGTTTTTTCGTCTCCGCGTCGCTTCACGGACCGTTCGGTTGCATCGCCACCCCCCACCTCTACTTCTGCACAGGCACGCACCTATGCATCGAGGGGCAGGGGTGCGGATCCCGGCGTTTTTCGGTAGCCTGAAGCTATCTTGATTCACATGAAAGGTCAACGGACCGAAACTTCTTCGGTTCACCCGAAAAACGAGGTCTGATGCCAGCTCGCCACTTCGATAGGGCTCTCGTGCGCTCGGTGCGCAGAGCCGCCGAGATCTCGCAGTCTGATGTGGCAAACGCCCTTGGGACTGCAGATTCGACAGTGGCCGGGTGGGAGCTCGGATCATCCGTGCCGGATCTGGAGAAACTGCCCGCCCTCGCCCAGGTTCTCGACCGGCCGCTTGATGTCCTGTTTCCTCGCGACGGGTTGCCCGACCTCACTGACCTGAGGTGCGACGCCGGCCTCTACCGGTACGAGACGGCAGCGATCATCGGAACCAAGAGCGACGGCCCTGTGGCAGGTGCAGAGCAGGGGGTGCGGCGCCTCAAGGACAGGTACCTCCCCTACTTGGCGGAGGCGTATCACGTCACCGTGGACGAGGTGAAGCGAGCGCAGGATCGGTCGATGGCGAAAGCCAGCGGCGAACAGGTGGAGGGCAAGACCGCCGATGCCACGGAGGGTGAGAGGCTGCCGCGGACGCTAGCGGAGAAGATCACCCTTCTTCTGGAGAAGTCCTTCCCTGGCCCCGATGGGGCCCCTGGGGACGCAGAGATCGCGGCGTCGATCAATGCGCACGCGGGCGGAAGCGTCATCAGCGCCGAGGAAGTCCGTGATCTCCGGACTGGGGTATCGGAGACGACCACGCCGCTCGTCCTGGAGGGGCTCGCCGGCCTCCTGGGAGTCACCCCCCTGTACTTCCAGCCCGACGACGAGGTGGCTGCGCAGGTGTACGAGGGCCTCCAGCTCCTCGCCGCTCACCGGGAAGGCAAGGTGGGGCGAGTGCGTGCCCGTGGCGCCGGCGCACAGGGCCTCCCGCCGAACCTGTTGGCGCTCGTCAGTGAACTCGTCGACGAGATGCAGCAAAAGGCCAGCGAGCGGGAGTAGCGGGGACCGGCGTCATTTGCCAGGCCCCCGCCACCGCCGTTCGACTACGACCGAATTTCCAGCGAGTGCCCGGCCGACATCACTGCCCTGATGGTCGAGAGATCGTTCAGGTTCGCGAGCGGATCCCCGTCGACCAACACGAGGTCGGCCTTGTAGCCGACCGCGATCCTTCCGGTCGTGCTGCCGAGGCCGAGCGCGTCAGCAGCAACCGACGTGGCCATGTCGAGGATCCTGCCGTTGGACAGTCCCAAGTGGGCGTAGAACGACAGCGCCTGCGCGAGGCCGTCGAACGATGCTCGTTGCACTCCTGCGTCCGTTCCGGCCACAAGCGTCACCCCGGCGTCCGCCATCCTGCGGACGAGGTCGAACATCGCGCGAGCCTTCTCCTCACCGAAGAACCGGGGCAGCATCTGCCAATGCGGGCTGACCGCGGGACAGACCGCAATCTCCTGCTCCACGATCCGGGCGACGACGTCGTCCCGGAAGTCGAGCCCGTCGCCCGTCATCCATGTGCAGTGCTCGATCGTGTCCACACCTGCCGCGACAGCGGCCGTGATACCCGGTGTCCCGTGGGCATGCGCCGCCACGGGCAAGCCGGCCGCATGGGCTTCCTCCACCAGAACGGCGAGTTCGGCGGGCGAGAACTGCGACTCCCAACTCTTGGGGCCGTCCTTGGTCAGACCCCCGCCCGTAACCATGGCCTTGATCACGCCCGCTCCTGCGGATGCGTTCTTCCGAACCAGCGCGCGGATGTCGTCCTCTCCGGCGACCTCTCCACCCAGGAAATGACAGTGGCCGCCAGGTGGTGTCAGCGGCGTGCCGGCGGAGACGATGCGAGGCCCGACAGTCGTTCCCTCCTCGATCTCGGAGGCCAGCCGGAGCGCGAGGCCATTCCGATCTCCGAGGTCACGAGCTGTTGTCACCCCGCTTCGGAGGAGCATCTCCGCCCGGCTCCGCATGTCGGCCAGGAGGGTCTCGTCGCTCGACTGGGCGAGCGTGGCAACGGGGTCGGCCCCACCGTCGAAGGCAAGGTGCACGTGGGCATCGATCAGCCCTGGCATCAGGGTCCCGCCGAAGGCGACGCGTTCGATGTCGGGCCTCGCCTCTGCGATGACCGTTTCCTCGGGCCCGACCGCACGGATGATGTCGCCCTCGATGAGAACGGCTCCGTCTTCCAAGTAACGCCCGGATCCCACGAGGACCCGCTTCGCAACGATCAGCATCTCGTCTCGTCTCCTTCGGTCACGCGGCACGGCGCAGGGCGTCGGATACGGCGACCAGCTGCTGAACATCCGCCTCCCGGTCGGTTCCGAGGGCCATGGCCAGCGGCACGGCCTGGCGTGGAACGGTCGCACCGTCTCCGATCCGCGCCGCCGCCTGGCGGAGCCGAGCCGCCAGCTCAGCAGGGTCCCGGCTCAGAGCGGCCCCATCGTTCTCATCGCCCCCGACAGAAAGGTAGGGGCTGATGTCGAGGAGACCATCCCGACACTCCACGATTCGCCGGTGATAGCGACGATGAACTCTGCGCGCCCGCCACCGGTCCCCCATGGCCGGCGAGGCGGCACCGAGCACGTTCGACGGGTACGCCTCGGTCAGTAGCTGCCACAGCGGCTCCAGCCGTCGGTAGTCACGGCGGTGCCGGGCCCAGAGCCGGATCGACGCGATACGAGTCCGGACGCCCGGGTAGGTGATGCCCGCGACGAAAAGCAGGATCGACACCACGAGCAGCAGAGCCACCGTCGACATCAACGCGTGTGTCACCGTCCCTCCGCTCCATCGGACGGCGACCAAGACGGCCCGGACACCGCAGGCGCCGGCCATGATCGCCAGACCGAGAGCGGCCATCCACAGACCTGTGGCGTGTGGCCTCCGAGACAACCGCGCGAACCGATACGTCCAGCGAGCTGTGACGGTCAGGGCATACATCAGGTAGATGCCTGCGCCGCCATAGAAGAAGGCGATCTGCGGCACGGTCATATCCGCAGTGCTGAAGGAACCCTCGAAGACGGAGGACGGCACGGTGAGGGCAGCGACCGAGATGGCCACGCCGACCGTAAACGCGAGGACCGCCTCAAGACGCGCGCGCCGCCGTCCAGCGCCGCCCTCGGCGGAGTAAAGGTAGAAGCAGAGCAGGTGGTACACGGTCGCCAGCAGCAGCAAGTTCTGAATGAGCTTCGCCGCTCCGTGGCCCGCGACCGTGTCCACACCAGAGGCGCCGCCGGGCATGGCGACGGGGTATGAGAGCGCTGCGCACACCAGGCACAGCGTCACCGACCGCAGTGGCAAGTCGTCAGGGGCCTTGGAAAGTTGGTAGAGCTTCCAGGCCACCGCGGCAACAAGGCCGAACAGAATGATCTCGGTCATGCCTACAACCAACCCGTCCGGTCACCGAGAGCCTTCTCGATGCGGCTGACCGCAGGGTCCTCAGAGAGGGGAACGTCTCTCAGCTTCGAGGCCCATTCCATGATGATGGTGGCGGCGAGCTCTACGGAGCACTCCTCCTCGGAGTCGTACGAGCAACGGCGGGACACCCGCTGGATCAACTTCCGGTCGAGCACCGGAATCAGCGTTGCCCAGCCCTCCACATAGTCATCCGGGTCCTCAAGCGCGCCATCAACGCCGGCGGCTTCATCATCAGCAACGATGATGTGCCCCACCTCGTGCAGGATGATCAGGTCCTGGTGGAATCTGGTCGTTTCCTGCTGGTAGAGGATGACGTCCATGCCGGGCGTGTCCACCCAAAGACCGGACGGGCCGGGCTTCTCCAGCCGTGCGGGCTTGAGCACGATGGGGCGCCCTCGCTTCTCGGCCAGCGCCAGGCACAGGGCCTCGACATCCAACGGCGGACGGACCCCCAACGCCTGCAGTTCGCGCCGAAGCCGACGCTGCAGGTCCGACTCCACCGTTCGAGACGCGGTACGGCGCCATTGGCGGCGTTCCCCGCCGTCCCGCTGCGAGATGTGAGGTACGGGCGCCGTGCGCGCACCCTTGCCCGAGAACATGTCTTCCCCTTCTGACGGGCTGGTTGGTGACCCCCGAGCTGGGCGACAGCCACGCCCTGGCGTTGATGCCGCCGGCACACTCCGACCCCCGAGCACAGCACCACCTACGAAGATCGCGTGAGCAAATTCGCAGTCTGGATGCGGGCATCGAAAACGCCACACGGACATTACGTGAAGAGTGCAGCCACCCCTGGTGGGCGTCGCGGCCGAGAGCCATCGATCGGAGCAGACGATCTTCGCTCGGGGCAAGATCGAATATTTCTTTCGGCCGGTAATCCCCGGGCCTTTCGCCCTCGCGGAACATCTCGAAATTCATACCTACCAGGCGGTTGCCCCCGTTATGAATTCGATACCTTGACCCCGGCAAAGCATCGGGCAAATGCCCCAGATCGAACAAATAACGCTGGACTGGGAGTCCGCTCGACACCCTTGCGACCGCTCTCGCTCGACCAAGAACAGACCGCTCAGCCCGTTATGCTTCCTCCCATGCGTACCGAGACCGTGGCGATAGACGCCGATTCCCTGGCGTTCTGGGCCGAGCGCCACCTCTGCACACTGACCACTCTCCGCACCGACGGGCGACCGCACGTGGTTCCCGTCGGAGTGACCTTGGATGCCGAGCTTGGGGTGGCGCGGGTTATCACCCGCAAATCAAGCAAGAAGGTCGCGAACGTGCTCTCCTCACCCACCGGCGAAGCTCGGGTGGCCGTGTGTCAAGTCGATGGGGGTCGCTGGGCGACGCTGGAGGGGGTTGCCGAGATCCGCACCCACCCGGACGTCGTGGGCGATGCCGTTAAGCGCTACGCGGACCGATATGGACGCACTCCGACCTTCGATCCCGAACGTGTCGTGATCGAGATCAGAATCGATCGGGCCATGGGACAGGCCAAGCTGCCCCAAACCCCGGCTGGGGCACGTACCGCGGGCTAAGTTCGGCAAGGCTGCGCCCTGGCTCCATGCCGGTGATCCTTGTGCGCCCGAGCGCTCGGCTCACGTATCGTCGCCCGGGTGACCGACGCACATGTGGAGAGCAGGCTCCGGGTCTCCACCGACGATCTTGCCGAACTGATCAAGGACTTCGGCCTCGGCGAGGTCACGGAGTGGCGCCATCTGGCCGAGGGCCTCATGAACGTGAACTGGCGGCTGGACACCCTCGCGGGAACCTTCGCGCTCAAGCGGGTCACGGACGTGCCGCTCGACCGGTTGCGACGCAACCTTGCTGTACTGCCCACCCTTGCTGAGGCCGGCGTTCCCGTGGTTGCCCCTTTGGAGACACCCTCGGGCAGCGTCGTCGTCGAGGTGGGCGGAAGCGTGTACTGCTTGTTCCCCTGGGCTCCGGGAGCGCACGTCCGTGGCGTGGGCCTCCCCCGTGCTCAGGTGAGGCGGCTTGGCGCAGAGCTGGCCAAGCTCCACCTGGCGCTCGGGTCCGCCGCCGGCACGGAAGTCCTGCCCGCTGTCCCAGACACCGTGACCGCCGAGGTCGTCACGCTCGAAGGGGCTGCAGAGAAGGCCGACCGACTCGCTTCCGCTGCGCGGAACCGCGGTGCGGGCGAATCCTTCGACGTGGTCGCGCTCGATGCCCTCGCGACGCGTCGGGTGCTGCTCACCAAGTACGCGCCTCTGCGCCCCGAGGGTAACGTCCCTGCGGGGCCGCACGGCTGGACGCATGGCGATTTCCAGTACCGGAACCTCCTGTGGTCCGGTGGCGAGCTGGCCGCGGTGCTCGACTGGGACCGGCTGGGCGTCCGCCCGTACGCGGAGGAAGTCGTCCGTACGGCGCAGGTGCAGTTCGGGGTGGAGGGCGTCTTCGACCTGGAGCGGGTGGTGGCCTTCGTAAGCGGCTATCGGTCGGTGGTCCCGCTGGAGCCGGCCGAGCTGCTCGATGCCGCCCGCCGGCTGTGGTGGAAGCGGATGACAGACTTCTGGCAGCTCGAATTCCACTACGACCGGCAGGACCACTCCTGCGACAAGTTGTTCATCGCCGACGAGGCGCTCCTTCACTGGTGGACGGAGCGGCTCGACGAGGTAGAGCAGGCGTTCACCGGAGCTTCCTAGATCCCCAGTACGCGGAGCTCGGGCAGGCACGGCCGGGTGAAGTGTGTCGCCCGACGCCTCGCCCGCAGCCCCAGGGACTCGTGGTCGACGGCACGGATCGCCGAAGCCCAAGCCTCGGGGCCGGCGGTGCCGGGCAGGACGATCCCGGCGTCGCCGATGGCTTCAGCGATGCCGCCCCGGTCGGTGCCGATGCTCGGTACGCCGTGGAGGGCTGCCTCGATGATCACGCGCGGGAAGGCGTCTTCCACGGTGGAGGGCACCAGCAGCAGGCGATGGCTGCCGTACAGGGGCGTCATGTCGTACACGCGGGGCACGTAGGTGACGTTCGGGTACGCGGCGAAGTCGGCGGCGGTGTCCCACCAGCCCTCGACGAGGGTGAAGCGCTGTTCCGGCATGAGGCGAATGAGCTGATGCAGGAGACCGGAGCCCTTGGCCGGAATGGGATTGACCATGAGGACGGCCGCTGTGCGGGCGACGTCCACGGCCAGTCGGGGCCGTAGGAACGGCGGGTACATCACGGCGACACGGGTGTCGGCCGTGTGACGCGCGCAGGTCCGGACGAACTCCGACACTGCCAGCCCGTAGTGGGGGCGACCGGCGAGCACGCCCAGGCCATTGGCGGAGACGGAGTGCAGCAGGCCGGCCACCAGCGTGTACGGCCGGGCCAGTGCGGCCAGCTCGGCCGAGCCCTCCTGAGACGTGAAGACGACGTCGGGGCGTAGCCACCCCAGCAGCCAGCTCAGTTCCGGCTCCAGCCGCTCCTGCGGAAGGGAGAGGCAGTCCAGCCCCTGCCAGCGGTAGCGCAGGGATTCACCGCTCCCCTCGTGCGGAACGCGCTGGGCGGTCAGGTGGGTGCGCATCGCGGAGAGCTGGTCCTCTCCGTTCCAAGGTGCCTCGTGCGAGCCGAGGTAGGTGACGTGCCAGCCGGCGGCGGCGAGCTCTTCGGCGAGGAGCTGCTGGGTGACCTCGGCGCCGCCGATGAGGAACGGGGGCGGGGTGCGGCGCCAGGCGAAGAGGGCGGTGGGCACCGGCGGTCACCTCGCCCAGAAGGCGACGAGGGCTTCCACGGCCCGGGCGACATCGTCCGGGCCCGCGTCGGCGGCCAGGACGGCCAGTTCTCGCGTCACGGGCCGTCTGGGCGTGTGGACGAAGTAGTCACGTGCATGGTGGAGGAAACCGGGCTCGTGGAGGAAATACTCGGACTCGGCGGCGGTGTGGCCGGCGGTCTTCCGGCGGAGGTGAAGCGTGTCGGCCGGTACGTCGAGGTAGAGGGTGTGGTCGGGGCACAGAAACGGGAGTGCCTTGAGCCGGTCACGGAGCTGGTGGTGGACGCCGTATCCGAACAGGGCGTCCAGGGCGTACGCGTGGGCGAGGAGCGTGTCCACGGAGCGGTCGAGGATGACGAATCGCCTGCCGCTCGCGGCGACTTCGGCGACTCGGGCGGCCTCGATCTCCATGAACCGTTCGAAGGCAGCGAGTTGCGCAGCCGCAGAGTCGGTGCGGGCCGGAGGGATGTCATCGCGGTGGGCGATGTGCTTGACGTAGCAGTCGGAGACGAACGCCCGCGAGCCAAGGGCGGTGTGGCGGAGGTGGCGTATCGCCGTGGACTTGCCGGCGTAGGAAGGTCCCTCCAGGGCGATGGTCAGCACGTCGACTCCTCCGTCCGGTAGAAGCGTTCGGCGTAGAGGCCGGTCCCGTCGACGAAGTCGGCCGCGGTGGTGAAGGCGTGCCGGATCGGCCGGTTCATCTTTCGGGCCGGGTACATCTGCGAGCCGTGCATCCGCAGGACGGTGACCTTGTCCAGGACGACGTCGGTGATGTCGACCAGCTCGGGCCGCATCGTCGCCCCCGTACGCGTTCGGAAGAGGTGCTGGTCGCAGCCGGCGAGGGCGTACGTGGACCAGAAGGCGAGGTCCTCCCAGAACCAGGTGCAGCCGACGCGGACGGCCGCCTCGTGGACGAGGAGGTGGTCGGGGTGGCGGGTGACGGCGGCGGGTGCGAGGAGTTCGGCGCCGGGGTGGGCCGCGGCGATCCGACGGAGCTCCTCGGTGACCTTGTCGAGCAGTTCGGGGTCGTAGGGACGGTACGGGGGCTCGGCATCCTTGTGACCGAGGAGGAGCCGCCTGGCGGCGAATGGTGCGAGCGCGGCGGCGCCCTCTCGGTCGCGCAGCTCGGACACGGTGTCGACGTCGGCGTAGATGGCCTCCAGAGCGGGGTGCACGCTCCGGGACCGGGTGAAGACGGTGGCCACGGTCAGCGGTCGGGGGCGCGCGAGGAAGGTGCCGGAGGCGGAGAGGGCGAAGTCGTCGTGGTGGGGTTCGATGACAAGGACTGGGCGGCCGGCGGGGGTGCGGGCCTCGATGCAGTACGGGACGCGGGTGTGGGGCGCGGTCACCTCCAGCACGCGGTGGTCGTGGGTCCGGTGGCGGGCGGCGAGTTGCTTGGTGTGCGCCTGGTGGGCGCGGTGAAGGTCGTCGGGGAAGGTGTAGATGCCGTGCCCGTCGGGAACCGGCAGGTCGGCCAGAGGCTGGGGCTGCACAGGGGTCTCCTTCGTCATCGCACGGTGCTCTCGTACCAGTGGCGCCACATGCGGGGCGACCGGAGGCGCAGGCGGGCGGTCACGGGGTTCTGCCACCAGAGCATCCGCAGGCTCGACCACTGGTCGTACCGGCGGGTGGATGGGCGTACGCGCAGCTCGTCGAGGATCGCCACGGGCCGGCCGGTGGCCTGGCCGTGGGTGGTGAGGCGGGTGAAGAACTCCACGTCCTCGCTCATGAACAGGTCGTCCCGGTACCCGCCGACGTGGTGGAACGCGTCGGTGGTGCAGAACTGGTTGACGCCCTGGGCTCCGCCGCGCCGGGTGCGGTAGTGATCCCAGTACGCACACAGCAGGCGGGCACCGAGCCGTTCGGGCGTGTAGAGCGGCGGGATGGCGCCACCGATGGCACCGGCGTCCATGGCGGCCGCGGCGGCGCTGACGGCTTCCAGGGGCAGGGCCACGTCCGCGTCGGTGAAGAAGAGCCGGCCGCTGCGGGCGGCGCTCGCGCCGGTGTTGCGGACCCGGCCGATGTTGCGGACGGACTCGGTGACGACGCGGACGCCGAATGAGGCGGCCATGTCGGCGGTGGCGTCGGTGCTGGCGTTGTCGACGACGATCACCTCCCCGGTGCGGCCGGTGATCTCCTCCCAGCGGGCGAGGGAGGCGAGGACGGAGGGCAGATAGCGGGGCAGGTAGGCGGCCTCGTTGAAGGCCGGGATCACCACCGACAGGGCAGGGGCGCTCATCGGTACGTCCTTTCCGGGCGGGGTGAGCGGAAGAGATGAGGGGTCCGCCGGTTCAGCTCGTCCAGGCGGCCGGCCCACCGTGTGCGATCGTCCCCAGGTGCCGAGTGCGCCCAGCAGCGCACCGTGTGGAAGACGAACCAGGCCGCCAGCTGGTGATGGTCCAGGGCGAGCGGGTAGGCGTCGGTGAGCTGGCGGGCCCGGACGGAGGCGAGGTCGCCGATCATGACCAGGGTCTGGGCCACGTCGGATTCACGGGGTCCGGCTGCGGCATCGGTGAAGTCGACGAGGTGACGGACAGCTCGGGGGCCGGCGATCACGACGTTGTCGCCGTGCAGGTCGCCGTGGCACCACACCGGGGCCGCTGCAGGGGCGTCGGCGATGGCGGCCAGGGCGGGCGCGATGCGGTCCAGGGTGCTGGGCGGGCAGCGACGGCCGAGCGAGGTGACCTGCTCGTGGAGCGGCCGGCGCGGGGCCCACATCTGGACGGGCGCCCGGTGCAGGCGGCCGAGCAGGCCGCCTAGATCTCTCAGAGCTCGCTCGTCGCTCACCCGGCCGGAGTGCACAGCGCCGCCGAGGGTGAGCGGGCCGAGGTCGGCGGTGACGAGAGCGGTCACCTCGTGACCGGGAACATGTCCGTAGGCGAGGACGGCTGGTACGGGGACATGAGTGGCTGCGGCCCGGATCGCCGCGGCCTCGGTGATCGCGTTGCGGCGGGCGGTGGCTTCGTACAGCTTGATCACCACGCTCCGGCCGTCGGTCAGCAGCGCCCGGTGCACGACCGTCCTCGATCGTGCGGACAGGCGGTGTGCGGCACGGACCGGAACTCCCACGAGACCGAAGGCGGCCCGCGCGACGGCCGCAGGTACGTCCCTGTTCACCATGCACCCGCCGGTTCCGCACCGATCGCGCCCAGCCGGCGGACGTGACGCAGGGTGCGCGACAGGTGCCGCCGGTACTCGGCCACGTCCTCGGTGGCAGGGCAGTCGGCCTGCCACGGCTTCTCAGGACCGACGAAGTGCACGAGGGCCGCGCTCGGGTCCGGCCTGAGAGGTCGTTTGACGACCCTGCGCACCCAGTTCCCCCGCTCAAGGAAACGGGAAGCCTCGAACCGGTTGAATCCGGCGGCGACCGGTCGCACTCGGCCGGAGTGCAGGAGCCACAGGTTCAGTGCGTCCTGGTCGTTGTGGAGGATGTGGCGACGGGCGTGGGTCAGCGCGTGCTGGACGCCCTTGCGGACTGCGGGCATGTGGCTGGTGTGTGTCCAGAGGACGCCCGCGTTGAAGTAGGGGTGGCCGCGCAGATGGGGCCAGCGCTCGGCGGCACCCGGCAGGGCCGCACACGCCCCGACTGCCGGGGTGAACTCGTCCCTGACCGCGCCGGTCTCGTCCGGCGCCAGGAGGTCGAGCGGCTCGGTGAGATCTCCGCGCACGAGCACGTCCGCGTCCACGTAGATCAGGTAGGGCCTGCGGACGAAGCCCGGCGTGAACTCGAACCGCAAGTAGGTAGTCACGGTGATGTACGAAGCGTCCGCCATGCGGGAGGTGCGCATCGGGGCGCAGCGGCGGACGTCGAAGGAACCGAATCCGACCCGCTTGGCGAGGTTGGAGAGAAGGAGGGCTTGTGCCGGGGTGAGGTCGAGGGTGAGCACCCGCACGGCCGCGTTGCGACGGGCAGCCGGTGTGAGGCTGTCCGCCAGGCCGGCAAGGGTGGCGAGGCCGGGGAGGAGGTATTGCTGATCGATGCAGAGGCCGAACGCGTACATGGGGACGTTGCCTTTCGGGTGTGGTGCACGGGTACTCGCGTCGAAGTCGTGAACGCCGTACCGCAACCGCTCTTGGGTACCTCGCCGTTGTGCGATCTCGACCGCGGCCGGGGAGACGTCCAGCCCCAGTACGTCGTGGCCCCAGCGGAGGAGCTGTCTGCTGAAGCCGCCGATGTCGCACCCGACGTCGAGTACGGACGACCCCGCATAGAGACTGACGTGCGTGAGGAAGCGGTCGGCCTCGGCGTCGGTCACCTTGCGGTCCACGGCTCGGCCCTCGCGATACCAGCTATCCCACTGGGCGGGGCTGAGGCGGCGCGTGATCGTCTTCATTCCGAACCCTGCGGACCGTCGCAGGCACCGTCGGATGTCGTGGTCCCGGGAGCGGGCAGGTGGAAGGGTTCGGAGCCGGCGCGCCGCGCCTCGTCGGCGGAGGTGGCGAAGAGGTTGGTTCCAGCCGGGTCGGGCGGCCTCGGTGCCGCTTCCGGGATCACGAGCGTCTTGTCCCACAAGCGGTGCGGCAGGAGGCATGGGGCCCGGTCGGTGTGTCCCTCGAACGTCATGCTGGCCCTCTGATCAGGTGGAGTAATAGACGGCGATGAAGGCGGCGAACACGGTGACGACGACAAGGACTTGGGCGCTGACCTGTCTCCAGCCCCATCCCTTGGCGTCCATCCAGCGCCCCGGACGCCTTCAGGTCGGTGCAACCGGCTCCTCAGGGATCACGAGGTGCACGAACGCCTGGTATCGCTCGCCCAGCCCTTTAATCACGGCGTGGTACTCGTCGTCGTCGGAGCTGATGTCGTGCCGGTCCATGACGATCACGCCGTCCGCGAACCCGCCTCGGATCAGTCGTTCGGCTTCCCTCCAACCAGGGCGGTCCTGGGGCGGCGTGTAGACGCCACGGCCGGCATGCGCGCCGGGCAGGCGCATCGTGACCACGGGAACAGCCACGTCGTGGAGCCTTGCTCCCAGCTCGTACCCGCGCTGCTCAGCCTCGGCCTGGAGGGTGCTCCAGTCGTCGCCCGGGTCGGCGCCCCTGCCCAGTACCAAGCTGTAGGCCAGAACCCGAAGTGGACGACCGGCGGACTGACGGTTGCGTCTCTCAGCCGCCTCGCGCCGGAACTGCAGACGGAGCCGGGCGAGCCGGGCGCTGTACGACGACGGCTCCGGCGGGATCGGCGAAGCGATCACGTCATCGACACTTCTGGTTCTTCTCATGGTCGCCTTCCTGGGATCGCGCTCAGTCCTCGCCGAACTCACTCCGACGACTGCGGTGAAGCGTTCGAATCGACGGCCGCTCCGTGAGCACTGACGTGAATCAGGGCTGTCCCACGGGTCGTTCGGATACCGTGTGACCAGCTCGTGGCAACGATGGAATCCGAGCGGGGCCGCGGGCGGGAGCCCCTGGATGGAGCCTCGCTCGTTGGCTCCGCAGGCCCCTTTCGACGAGAGCCGGTGCAGCCGGTTGCGACCATGGGGCGAGCCGACGTCGACGGTGAGGGGGAACGCATGGGGCAGCAGCCGAACCAGCTGACTCCGGATGCCGGCCCGTGGCATCGCTGGGGTTACGAACTCCGCCAGTTCCGCGAGGCTCGTGGGCTGTCACAACAGGCGCTCGCACACCGGGCATTGATCGACCGCTCGCATCTAGGGCGCTTCGAGCGTGCTGAGCGTCCCGTCCCCCGGCACGTAGCCGTGGTGCTCGACGAGGTGCTCGACGCCGCCGGCGCCCTGGTTCGGTGCTGGGACGAGGCGGAGCGCATGGCTCCCCATGACGACTCCGGTGTCGTGTCCAGGGCCAGGACGACTGATCATGGGGCCAAAACACGGGACTATGGGGCCAGCGCCCCGGGAACACTGGCCGTGAGCGAGTTCGGGCAGGCAGGCTCTGCCGGAGACGACGAAGACACGGTCGTCGTCCCCGCCCGCATCCACGGAAGGATCCTCTTCGTGCCCGTGCCCCGCCGTGTTGTTCTCGCCTCCGGGCTCGCCGGCCTGGCTGCGACGGCCGTCCCGGCCACGACGGCAACGGCTGCCACCGAACTCGCCGACCTGGGCTCCCCCTTCGAGCACTTCGCGCAGCTCCGCCGGGTGATGATCCAGGCAGACAACCTGATCGGCCCCCGGCACGTGCTGCCCGCGCTCCAGCAGCACCTCGTCTCCCTCGCTGTAAGGCGCCGAGCCGCCCGTGGCGCCGACGCCGTCGCATTCCTCGCCCTGGAGACGCGATACGAGGAACTGGCGGGCTGGTTCGCCCAGGACATAGGCGATGAGCGCGCCGCCCGCGGCCATACCGCGAAGGCACTCGACGCCTCCCACATCGCCGGAGACTCCGACCTCACCGCGTACATCCTCGGGCGCAAGGCACAGCTCGCGGTCGACACCGGACATCCCTCCGACGCCCTCGGCCTCGCCACCGCTGCCCGGCGCACCGCCCGGGCCGGAAGTCGTCTCGAAGTGATCGCCATCCTGCACGAGGCCCATGCCCACGCCGTGCTGGGTGAAGGCGACGAAGCCCGCAGGGCCTACGACTCCGCACTCACCCTCCTCGGTAGCGCGGACACCGACGGCGTTTGGGGCTCCTGGCTCGACACCGCCTATGTCAACACCGCCCGCGCACGCTCCCTCGCCGCACTCGGCGAATACGAGCAGGCCGCAGCCGGCTTCGACAGCGCCATCGCGGCGCTTCCCCCCTCCTATCGCCGGGATCGCGGTGTCTACCTCGCCCGCGCAGCACGTGCCCATGCGGGCACAGGCAATATGCCCCTGGCTGCCCGTATCGGCGCGCAGGCCGTGGGGATCGCCGCCGAGACCGGATCCGCACGGATCATCGGCCAGCTCGACCGGCTCGACCGGATGCTCATCCCCGCAGCTGCGGAGGACGGCGTCGCGGAGTTCCGCGCCGCGCTCGATCGCATCGTCCTGCATCCCGCCTGACCCAACCGCACACACCCTCTGGAGATCGCGTGCCCCGCCCGTACGTACTGCTGTCCGCAGCCGTGTCGCTCGACGGCCACCTCGACACCCGTCCGGGCGAGGACCGGCTCCTGCTGTCCAACAAGGAGGACTTCGACCGCGTCGACTCCGTACGGGCAAGCGCCGACGCGATCCTCGTCGGCGCCGGGACACTCCGTGCCGACAACCCCCGCCTCCTCGTCAACTCGGCAGAGCACAGGACGGCACGGATCGCAGCAGGCAAGCCGGAGTACCCGCTCAAGGTCACCATCACCGGCACCGGTGATCTCGACCCCGACTGGAAGTTCTGGCACCACGGCGGGGACAAGCTCGTCCTGGCCGTCGGCGACGCAGCCGCCGCGAAGGCCCGCGCCAACCTCAGCGACCTGGCAACCGTACAGAGCGTCCCCGTCGAGGCCGTGTGGCCGACCGCGCTCGACCTCCTCGGCGACGAGTACGCGGTCGAACGGCTCATGGTCGAAGGCGGCGGCACCATCCACACGCAGCTCCTGGAGGCAGAGCTCGCCGACGAGCTGCAGCTCGTCATCGCCCCGCTTCTGGTCGGCCAGCCCGATGCGGTACGGATGCTCAGCCCGGCGCACTACCCCGGCGGCCCCGCAGCCCGTCTCCGCCTCCTCGAGACCCGCCAGATCGGCGACGTGGTACTCCTGAAGTACGCCCCCAAGGACACCTCGACGGAGCCCCGATGAGCACCACCCCCTCCCCCACTGCCCCAGGCACCGGCCACGAGCCCAACACCGCGGACCGGAACTGGATCACCCTCGCCTGCAGGCTGGCCGCCCTCTGCCCACCCTCGACGACCGCCTTCAGCGTGGGAGCCGTCATCGTCGCGGCCGACGGCAGCGAACTCGCCCGCGGATACTCCCGCGAGAACGACCCCCACGACCACGCCGAGGAAGGCGCCCTCGCCAAGCTCCCCATCGGGGACCCCCGGCTCGCCACCGCCACGATCTACAGCTCCCTGGAGCCCTGCGCCAAACGAGCCTCCCGCCCCCGCCCCTGCACCCGGCTCATCCAGGACGCCGGCCTCCGCCGCGTCGTCACCGCCTGGACCGAACCCGACACCTTCGTCGCCGACGCCAACGGCACCGGGATCCTCGAAGACGCCGGCGTCACGGTCGTCGTACTGCCGGAATACGGGAATGCCGCACAGGCACCCAACCTGCACCTGCTCTAGTGCCGAATCAGGCATCGTTAGCCCTGTTGTGATGTGATGCGCCGTCCGGGTGCTGTGCCGGGCGGCTGTGACTGGGCGCCGAACTTGGCCCGTCTGGCCAGGAACGGTGCTCAGATCATCGGCAACGGCATCAGGGCCAGGGCGACGGCTGCGAGGACGATGCCGACCGTGGAGTGCCCGGCCTCGCCTGCCCGGACAAGGGCCCGCACGGCAGCGCCCGGGACCAGGCCCACCCCGCTTCCGAGCCGGGTCTCCACGCCGCCCGCATGCGCGGCACGACGATGTGCGGTACTCCTCGGGGGTGAGGGACGTGAGCGTCGGCCGTGGGCTGCCGATGTCCACCCGTCCGTCCATCCCGGAGTCGTACGAGACGGAGATAGTCGCCATGGAGCCATTCGTCACGGTCGGCCTCGACGGCTCACCCGAAAGGGCCGCCGCTCGCTGGGCCGCCGACCAGGAGCTCCACCCGGGCCTCGTGATCGTCGGTAACCCGGTTGCCGACGACGCCCGGCACGCCCTGCTCAAGGTGGCCTCGGAGTTCGCGCCGACAGTGCTCGGTTCATTCAGCCGTCCCCATGGCTGAGTCGAACCGCCTCGGGGAGGCGATCACGTCAGCGCGTCAGGACGACGCGTCCGTGCTACGGACCGCCGCCTCCGGCACCGGCGCCGGCTCGCTTCCGCGGGCGGAGGTGTACGAGACCCACACCGCGGTGGTGTTCTTCGTCGGCGAGCGAGCTTACAAGCTCAAGAAGCCGGTGGACCTGACGTTCCTGGACTACACCACCGTTGAGGCGCGGCGGGTGGCGTGCGAGCGGGAGGTCGCTCTCAACCGTCGCTTCGCCCCCGACGTCTACCTGGGCGTGGGCGAGTTGAGTGTCCCGCACTCGGCATCACCCGAACCTCTCGTGGTGATGCGCCGCATGCCGGCGGAGCGCCGCCTGGCCCGGCTCGTACGGGAGGGTGCTGTTGTCGAGGATGCGCTGCGGGCCGTCGCCCGGCTGCTCGCCACGCACCACGCGAAGGCGGTCCGCACTCCGGACGTGGACGCGCAGGGCACGCGGGACGCATTGTCCTCCCGCTGGGAGGCGAGCTTCGCACAGGTCCGTGCGCTCGATGCGGATGGCCACGCGCCCGAGGGCGTGGAGGAGATCGAGGAACTGGTCCGCCGCTACCTCGCCGGCCGCGAATCGTTGTTCGACATGCGCATCGAAGAGGGCCGGATCGTCGACGGACACGGCGACCTACTCGCCGACGACATCTTCTGCCTCGACGACGGCCCCCGGGTGCTGGACTGCCTGGAGTTCGACGACCACCTCCGCTACGTCGACGCCCTCGACGACGCCGCCTTCCTCGCCATGGACCTCGAACAGCTCGACGCACCAGAAGCCGCGGCATTCTTCCTCGCCCGCTACAGCGAGTACTCCGGGGACCCCTCACCCCCCTCACTGCACCACCACTACGTCGCCTACCGCGCCTTCGTCCGCGCCAAGGTGGCCTTGATCCAAGCAGTCCAAGGCGCGCCCGGTGCCGCCCCAGCCGCACAGCACCTCATCACGACGACTCTGCGTCACCTGCGGGCCTCCGTCATCAGCCTCACGCTCGTGGGAGGGCTCCCCGGCAGCGGCAAATCCACGCTCTCCGGCGCGCTGGCCGACCGCTTGGGCGTCACCCTGCTCAGCAGCGACCGTCTCCGCAAGGAACTCGCGGGCATCCCTGTCGACCGGCCCGCTCCCGCTCCGTACGGCGAGGGCCTCTACACACCCGAATGGAGCGAGAACACGTACACGACCCTGCTCGAGCGCGCGTCCGCCCTGCTCGCCCGTGGCGAATCCGTCGTCCTCGACGCCAGCTGGTCGGACGGGAGGCAGCGCGAAGCCGCCCGGCTCGTGGCCGAGCGAACGAGCGCCGACCTCGTGGCCCTGCACTGCCAGGTCCCGTACGACATGACGGCGGCCCGCCTCGGCACCCGGGCCGCCGGACCGTCCGACGCCGATCTCGGCGTAGCCACCGCCATGGCCGAGCAGGAGCCGCCCTGGGCAGACGCTGTCGCGGTCGACACCAGCGGCCCCTTGGAGTCCGCTGTCGCCCAAGCGCTGTCGGCGGTACGCCCTTTCGGCTCCAGCCCCTTGGTCTTCCGGCGGCCTTACATGACGGCGGACTAGGACGACGCGGATGCGGCCGTCCACGACCAGGCCCACGCCACGACTCACCCATCGCCCGGGAACATCCCCCGTCCCCCACCCCCGAAGGAAGGCGAACCCTGATGACCGAGAACATCGCCCCGAACGATCATGAGAAGCTGCGTACCGTGGAGGCCCAAGTGCAGGTCCTGGCGCAGGCCGTCAGAGCTCTGGCCGCAGGGCTGGAGGAGATCCCCTCGGAGGACACCGACAGGGAGAAGCAGGCGGCTCGCGGAGCCCGGCTGGCGCACGAACTCCTGCTGTCCCACGGATTGTAGGAGCCGGCCGATGACGGTATCCGAGGCGATGAGCCATCCGGCGGTGTCCGTACCGACAGGAACACAGCTGCGCCATGTGGCCCGTGAGATGGCCGAGTACGGAGTCGGCTCCGTACTGGTGACCGAGGGCGGGACCCTCCGCGGCATCGTCACCGACCGCGACCTCGCGCTGGGTGCCCTCGCCGGGGGCCTGGACGCGAACGACGCGGTGGATTCGCTGATGACCTCGCCCGTCGTCACCGTAAGCGTCACGGACGACATCCACGCGGCCTACCGGACCTTCCGAGGATCCGGGTTCCGGCGTCTGCCCGTACTCGACGGTCAGCGGGTCGTGGGCATGCTGACCGTCGACGACATGCTCATCGACGTGTTCCAGCGGCTGGCCGACCTGTTGGGCCCGGTCGCCTGGAGCATCCTCGAGGAACCCCCCGGGCCGCCCTCCGCGGGCAGCCGTTCACGCGGGGCATGACAGCGGGCGCCCAGCGGCCGGACCAAGCGGCCGTCGACCATGCACCGGCCGGCCCGTGCAGGACGGCAGACACCACCCGATGCGGCTGCTGCGCGGCACCGAATTGAGCAGGCCGCGATCTGAGACTGACCCAGCATGTTCATCGACGCCTTCGACCGCTGCGTGACCTTGGAGCACTCCCCCACACGTCAACGTTGTCGGCCACGCCACCACCCGACTGATCGACAAGCGCCCGGGCATCGGCGCCGGCCTCGACGACCGCGCCACCCGAGTGCGTCGGCTTCGGTGTACGGCATCAGATCGACAGCCGCAGAGGCTCCCACGCCACGAGGTACGAAGAGGGGGCCATCCGGCCCTCCCTCTCCCCGTGAAGTGGAGCAGAGACTGGATGCGGACACCGACGAGGAGGTCCCCGATGAACTCTGTTCCTTCCCCTCGGCTCACGACGGCTCTGTCCGCCGACCAACATGACCGGCTGATGGCATGCGCCCGCCCGGTGGACCTCCCTGAAAGCACCCGGCTGTTCGAGGAGGGCGATCCCGCCCAGCGCTTCTGGATCCTGCGGACGGGCACGGTCACCTTGGACGTCTCGGTGCCTGGCGCACAGCCGGCGGTGATCGACACCGTGAACGCGGGTGAGCTGCTCGGATGGTCATGGCTGTTCGCCCCTTATCGCTGGCACTCCGGGGCGGAGGCCATGACACGAGTGCGGGCGTACGAGTTCGACGCGGTGGCCGTGCGCATGATGATGGACGCCGATCCGGGCCTTGGCTCCGCCCTCGGGCACCTCGTCGGGCAGACCCTCGCTCGTCGCCTCGTCTCCGCCCGAGTGCGGCTGCTCGATCTGTATGCCCCGCACGGCAGCGGCCTGTAGGCCTCGTCCACCTCCCGGAGAACGTCATGCCTGCCTCGCACTACATCGTCAGCGACGTCATGACCCACACCGCCGTCGCGATCGGCCGTGACGCGCCCTACAAGGAGATCGTCGCCCTCATGGACCAGTGGAAGGTGAGCGCCGTCCCCGTCCTGGAGGGAGAGGGCCGTGTCGTCGGAGTCGTGTCGGAGGCGGATCTTCTACCGAAGGAGGAGTTCCGGCTCGACGAGCCGCGCCCGAACGAATTCGCCGAGGCGGCCAAGGCCGGAGCCCTGCGAGCGGGGGAACTCATGTCGAGCCCGGCCGTGACCGTCCACCCGAACGCCACACTCGCCGAAGCGGCACGGATCATGGCCACGCGCAAGGTGAAGCGGCTGCCGGTGGTGGACGAGATCGGGATGCTGGAGGGGGTCGTCAGCCGGAGCGACCTGCTCAAGGTGTTCCTCCGTACGGACGGCGAGATCGAGGGGGAGATCCGCCGCTCCGTCCTTGGCGAGTCGGCTGCCCCGGCAGGGCTTGACGTGTCCGTTCTGGAGGGTGTTGCCACCCTTCACGGTGCGCTCGCCGACCGGTCGCTGGTTCCGCTGCTCGCCCGCGCCGCGCGGGCGGTGGAGGGTGTCGTCGACGTACGGATGGATCTCGGTGCCCACGAAGACGCTGTATGACGGACAATCCTTGTGGGGGCGGATACGAACCCACCGACCGCAGGGGTCTCCATGTCCGATCTGCAGGTAGCCACCGCACCCACACGGGTCTTCCTCGTCGATGACCACGAGGTCGTCCGCCGGGGCCTTCGCGACCTGATCGACGACGAGCCCGACATGGAAGTGGTCGGCGAGGCGGCGACGGCGGAGCAGGCCCTGGCCAGGGGACCGGCACTGCGGCCGGCCGTGGCGGTTCTCGACGTGCGGCTGCCCGACGGGGACGGCATCTCGGTGTGCCGGGAGCTGCGGTCCCGGATGCCGGATCTGGCGTGCCTGATGCTGACGTCGTTCGACGACGAGGACGCTCTTCTCGATGCGATCATGGCCGGGGCGGCCGGGTACGTCTTGAAGCAGATCAAGGGGTCGGATCTGGTGGCGGCGGTACGGACCGTGGCCACCGGGCAGTCGATGCTCGACCCGGCCACCACCGCCCGCCTGATGCACTCGCTGCGCGACGCCGAGGCGGCGAAGCCGCCGGAGGACGAGCGCCTTGCGGTGCTGTCCGCCAGGGAGCGGTCGGTGCTCGACCTCATCGGCGAGGGACTCACCAACCGGCAGATCGCCAAGCGGCTCTATCTGTCGGAGAAGACCGTCAAGAACCACATCTCACGTCTGCTCGGCAAGCTCGGCGTCGAACGGCGTGTGCAGGCCGCCGTCATCGCCGCGCAGGTCCACGAGCACGACGCCGAGGAGACGTAGAGGCTCCTACTCCTCCTCGTCCGGCAGCGGGATCCGCCACTCGAGGACCGTGCCGCTGCCCGGCTCCGCTCGCGCGTGGACCGACAGGGTGCCACCCAGCCGCTCGGCCCGTTCCGCCAGGTTCCGCAGTCCACTGCGGCTGCCGCCGTGCGGCATGCCGACACCGTCGTCGTCCACCGTCACCACCAGCACGCCGTCGTCTGCGACGACAGACACCTCCGCCCTGCGGGCCTGGGCGTGCCGTGCCACGTTGGTGAGGGCTTCACCGAGGACGGCGAGCACCTCCTCAGCCGCTTGCGGTGGTACGTCGGTGTCGATCAGGCCCTCCATCCGCAGCGCGGGGGCGAATCCGAGCATCGACGCAGCCGAGTCGACTGCTTTGACGACACGATTCCGCAGCTTCGGTGCACCTCCGAGGGCGTCGTGTTCCCGGAGGCCGAAGATGGTCGATCGGATGATCTTGATCGTGGCGTCGAGGTCGTCGATGGCTCGGGTCAGTCGGTCGACGGCCTCCGGGTGCTCGACGAAGCGCCGGGCGCTCTGCAACGTCATCCCGGTGGCGAACAAGCGCTGGATCGCGAGGTCGTGGAGGTCACGAGCGATCCGGTCGCGGTCCTCCAGAAGACTCACCTGTTCGGCGTCACGACGACGGTCGGCCAGTTCCAGCGCCAGAGCCGCCTGCCCCGCGAATCCGGGAAGGGGCGTGACCTCCGCGGCCGTGAAGGGGGGCCGCCCCTGGCGCCGCGCGAGGATCAGCACCCCGCTGAGGCGTTCCTTGATACCGACCGTGACGGCGACGGCTGGTCCGAACCCCTTCCACCGTTCGGACTGCACCGTGATGCGCGGCTCGTTCTCGACGTCGGCGACCGTGACCAGGCCGTCCTGCGCGAGGGCGGCCTCGACCAGGGTTCCCTCACTGCTCGGGAGGACGACTCCACGGTGCGCTTCGGATCCCTCGCCGCGGGCCAGCGAACCCCGCAGCTCGCCGCCCGGTCCGACCAGGTAGAAGACCCCCATGTCGGCGCCTGCGATGTCCACCGCCCGGTCCAGCATCCCACCCAGGACCTCGGTCTCCTCCGCACCCGACAGGAGGGCGCTGGTGAAGTCGGAGCTGGCGGCCAGCCAGCGCTGACGCACGCGGCCCTCCTCGTAGAGGCGGGCGTTCTCGATGGCGATGCCGGCGGCGACGGCCAGGGTTGTCACGACGGCCTCGTCCTCGGCGTCGAAGTCGACCCCTCCCCGCTTCTCGGTGAGATAGAGATTGCCGAAGACCTCGTCACGGACCCGGATGGGGACGCCGAGGAAGGAATGCATCGGAGGGTGGTGCGGCGGGAACCCGTACGAGGCGGGGTGCTCGGACAGCTCGGAAAGTCGCAGCGGCTGAGGGTTGCGGATCAGCTCGCCGAGCAGGCCGTGCCCCGAGGGCAGGTCTCCGATCTGCGCCCTCAGGTCGTCTCCGATACCGATGGGGACGAATTCGGAGAGCCTGCTGTCGTCGCCGATGACCCCCAAGGCTCCGTACTCGGCATCCACGACGGTGACCGCCGCTTCCACGATGTCCCTGAGCACCTGTGGCAGGTCGAGTTCCCTGCCCACGACCATGACTGCTTCCAGCAGCCCGCTGAGCCGGTCCCTGGTGCCCCGCGCCTCGTCGATGCGCACCCGGAGCTCGTCGAGCAGCTCGTCGAGTCTCAGCCGCGGAATTCTGCTCTCCGCGGGCTCCGGGCCCTCACGACCCATCGAAACCTCCGGCTGCATCGAGCGCACGGGCCGCACCCGAAGCGCGCACTCTCACCGTAGTCCGGAGGAACCACCCCTTCCTGTCGGGCTCGCTGTATGAAAGGCGGTCCGTACGACACGGGCCGCGACGAATCCGGCCGGCGCGCACGCGAGAGCGATCCCGGCTCCCGCCCAGCCGAGTGGCTCGGTCTCCAGGATCGAGTTCAGGAAGGGCACGTACAGGGCTGCCGCCGCCAGCAGGGCAGAGGCGAGGACGGACAGGGGGAGGAACGGGTTCTCCTTGGTCAGAAGGCGGGTACGCAGCCCCAGGGCGACGCCCAGCTGCGCGGAGAGCAGGGCGAGGAAGAGGACGCTCTGCCAGGCAAGGTCCAGTGCCTGAGCGGCGAGTCCCGCGCCCAGGGAGGCCGCCGTGACGACGGCAGCGAGAAGGAGCAGCCTCTGCCAGGCGCCGCCGCCGAGAATGTGCTGGTCGGGTGGGCGCGGCGGGCGGTGCATCGCTCCCGGGGACGCGGGTTCGGCGCCCATGGCGACGCCCGTGAGGCCATGTGTGAGCAGGTTGATCCACAGGATCTGGCCGGCGCGAAGTGGCAGCGGCAGCCCGAGCAGCGGGCCGATGAGCATCACGAGGATCTCTGCCGCGCCGCCGGCCATCCCGTAGACGAGGAAACGGCGGATGTTGTCGTAGACGCGCCTTCCCTCCTCGACGGCGGCCACGACCGTCGAGAGCTCGTCGTCGGTGAGGACGAGGTCGGCGGCCTGCCGGGCGACCTCCGTACCGCGTGCGCCCATGGCGACGCCGATGTCGGCCCGGTGCAGGGCGGGGCCGTCGTTGACCCCGTCGCCGGTCATGGCGGTCACCGCTCCCCTGGCGCGCCATGCCTCCACGATGTCCAGTTTCTGCTGGGGGTCCGTGCGGGCGAAGACCCGGACCGAGGTGAGGTCGGCGACGCGTCCTGCGGCGACGTCGGCGCCGGTGACGACCCTTCCCTCCGTCTCGCCGCCGTCGCCCAGGAGGCCGATGTGGGACGCGACCGCCCGTGCCGTCGCCGGGTGGTCGCCGGTGATGAGGACGGGAGTGATACCGGCCGCACGGCAGGAGGCGAGAGTCGCTGCGGCATGCGGCTTGGGCGGGTCGCTGAGCGCGACGAGGCCGAGGAGCGCGAGCCCCGACTCCGCCGCGGTGACCGGGCTCGGGATGTCGTTCCGCTCGCCCGACGCCACGGCGAGCACGCGGTAGCCCCGGGCGGCCAGGCGTGCGGCCTCCTGGCGGGCCGCCGCGAGCGCGTCCGGAGGATCGTGCAGGACGGCCGGGTCGAGTACGGCTTCGGGTGCGCCCTTCAGGCAGACGAGCACCCCGTCTCCGTCGGTCTTGTGGAGCGTGGTCATGCGTCTGCGGAGGCTGTCGAAGGGCGCTTCACCGATCCGGGGGCGGGTCGCCGACAGTTCCGCCGGACCCGGGCATCGCGTCTTGGCCGCGGCCGCCAGCAGGGCGGCTTCCATGGGGTCGCCCAGAGCCGTCCAGCGGCCGTCGGGCCCCCGGTCGTCCGCCGGGCGCAGCGTGGCGTCGTTGCACAGGGCGGTCACGGTCAGCAGCTCCGTCAGCGGTTCGAGCTCGTCTGCTTCCGCCGGTCTCCCGGCGATAAGGGCCTCGCCCTCGGGTTCGTAGCCCACCCCCGTGAGTTCGGCGGTCACTCGCGGTGTCCAGACGTGCTGGACGACCATGCGTCCCTCGGTCAGGGTGCCGGTCTTGTCGGTGGCGAGGACGGACACCGAGCCGAGCGTCTCCACCGCGGGCAGCCGCCGCACCAGGGCGTGCTGGGCGGCCATGCGTCTGGCTCCGAGTGCGAGGGCCAGGGTGACGACGGCGGGAAGGGACTCGGGGACCGCCGCCACGGCCAGGCTGATGGCGGTGACCGCCATCGTGCCGAGCGGGAGTCCCCGCACCAGGCCGAGGGCGAAGACGAGGACGCACAGGGCGAGCGTCACGGCCGCGAGGATGCGTCCGAGCGCGGCGAGGCGGCGCTGCAGCGGGGTCGGCTCGCGACGTTCGTCGAGAAGAGCCGCGATGCGGCCGAGCGCGCTGGACGCCCCGGTCGCCGTGACCATGGCCACGCCCCGGCCCCGGACGACGACCGTGCCCGCGCTCAGGGTCGCACCGGCGTCCTTGTCGACGGGCACGGACTCTCCGGTGAGCATGGACTCGTCCACCAGCACCGCGGACGCCCCGGCGAGGTCGGCGTCGGCGGCGACGATGTCGCCCTCACCGACCAGGAGTACGTCACCCGGGACGATCGACGCCGCCGGGAGGTCGCGTACGGCGCCGTCGCGCCTCACTCGCGCGTGCGGGGCGGTGAGGGCCGAGAGAGCGGCGACGGCGTTGTCGGCCCGGATCTCCTGCACCACGCCGACGGTCGTGTTCACGAGGACGACCAGCCCGATGACGACGGCGTCGGGATAGTCGCCGATCGCGAGGGTCAGTACGACTGCCCCGAGGAGCACCATGATCAGCGGGTCGGTCAGCTGGGCCAGGACCCTGCTGTGGAGCCGTACGGGACTTCTCGCGGTGACCTCGTTGGGGCCGGTGTCGGCCAGCCGGCGGGCGGCCTCCGCCTCGGTGAGTCCGGTCGTGACCCGCACCGACGCGAGTGCCTGGCCCGCTGCCGACGCGGTCATGGCCCGCTCACCTCGCAGGGACGGTGATCACCGGGCAGTGGGCGCGGTGGAGCAGCCCGTGGACGACGGAGCCGACGCGCATCCCGGTGTACCCGCCCCGGCCCCGGCGGCCGACGACGACGGCAAGGGCGTGTTCGGCGGCGCCCGCGAGCGTCTCGACGGGGGAACCGATGAGCACCTCGTGGGTGAGCCGGACGTCGGGGTACGTGTCCGTCCAGCCGGCGGTGGTCTCCGAGAGCAGGCGGCGTTCGGCGGAGAACAGCGTGTCACCGCTGTGCAGGGTGAAGACGGGGGGCTGCCAGACGGCGACGGCCCGCAGGGCGCAGCGCCGGAGGTCCGCCTCTTCGAAGGACCAGGCCAGGGCGGCCCGTGAGGACGCGCTGCCGTCGACGCCGACCACGAGGTAGGGCGTCTCCTGCGTGACGTGCTCCGCGTCGCCGACGACGACCACCGGGCAGTGTGCCTTCGCGGTGACCGGGACGACCAGGGAGCCGGCGCTGAGGAACTCCTCGGTACGGCTGAGGTGCCGGGAGCCCAGCACGATGATGTCGGCCTCGTTCGACAGAGCGGCCAGGGCTGCCGCCGGGAACCCGTCGAGAAGGGAGAAGGTTGCCTTGATGCCCGGCTGCCGGGTGTGCGCCCAGGCGAGTGCCGCACGCAGAGTTTCCGTGCCTGCCTGCCGCCGTGCCAGGTGACGAGGAGTGTCGTCGACATGTTGGGTGTCGTGCGGCGGAGGTACGGCGACCACCAGGCGCAGTCCCACGCCTCGCAGGCGGGCCTCGTCCACGGCCCAGGCAAGGGCCAGGTGCCAGTTCTTGACCGGGTCGATGCCGACGACGATGTCACGGCGCTCCGTGGTGCTGGTCATGACGTGCTCCCGTGTCCGGGCCCTTGCCGGGGGATGAGCTCCACGGGGCAGTGGGCGTGCTGCAGCAGGCTCAGCGTGGTCCGGCCGATCGTGGGTCCGAGGTATCCGGGCGAACGTCGACCCCCGGTGACCAGCAGGTCTGCGTGGTGCGTCGCCTCGACGAGAGCTCCGGGCACGCTGCGGCCCTTCTGGCCGTCGGCGTGCACGGTGAGCTTCGGAAACTCTTCCCGGAGCCGCTCCGAGACCGAGGCCATGACGCGTACGTGATCGCGGGCGATCTCGTCGCCACCGTTGTGCAACGCAGCCCGTGAGCCGACGGACAGCCCGACACTCCAGATGTGCAGGAGCCGCAGAGGTACCTCGCGCAGCAGGGCCTCGCGGGCCGCCGCACGGGCGCAGCCCACGTCGGCCTCGTCCCGAACCGCCGCAAGAACCACGCCGGCCTCGGCGGGCTCCGCGGTACCGCGCACCACGACCACCGGCGTGGTGGCGCCGGCCGCCACCTCAAGACCAACCGATCCGAGCAACAGCGAGGGGAACCCGCCACGGCCCCGGTGCCCGACGACGATCGTGCCGGTCAGGGCGGCGGCGCCGCGCAGCCCGTCGGCGGCCCCACCATCGGTGAGTTCCGTAACGACCGTCAGCTCGGGGTGGCGTTCCATGACCGCCTCGGCGGTCCGGTCGAGCAGGTCCCTTCCCGCCCGCCGACTCCTGACGATCTCCGCCTGGGACAGGAACGGAGCCTGTGTGTCCGTGTCGGCCGCATGGACGAGGAAGAGAGTGCTGCCCCGCAGGGCCGCCTCCGCTGCCGCCCACATCACCGCCGTGCGTGCGGACGGTGATCCGTCGACGCCGACGACGACCCTCCTGGGACCGGGACGGGCTGGGGTTCCGTCCATGGCTCCTCCTCACGCGTTCCAGGGGACTCCTTCCACCCTGGCAGCTGGTCCCGAGCGGCCGGAGGGCCGCTGGGGCCAACAACGGGACCAAAGGTCCTACACGCGCGGGGCATAGCGCGGACCGGCGGCGACGAGCCCGTTCGGGCCCGAGGGTGGACCATTCGGCCCTCGCCGCCCTCGAGCGTGCGGTGGAGGGTGGTGACACGGGACATCACACCGGCCGAACCCTCGAACAGGAGGCGTGGTGATGAAGCACATAAAGGTCGGCGGTCTGATGACCGACGACGTGGTCTCCGTCGTCCCTCCGGCGTCGTTCCGGGAGGTGGCGAAGCTGCTCGCCGAGCGCGACATCAGCGGCGTCCCCGTCGTGGACGAGGACGACCGTGTTGTCGGAGTCGTCTCCGAGAGCGACCTCCTGGCCCGCGACGAGCTGACTGCGCGGGACCTGATGACCACGCCGGCCGTCACGGTTCACGCCGAGGAGACGGTGGCGGACGCGGCACGGCTGATGGTGCGCCGCGGAGTCGAGCGCCTTCCCGTGGTCGACGAGGAGGAACGACTGGTAGGCATCGTGACCCGGCGTGATCTGCTCCGTGTCTACCTCCGCCCCGACGCGGAGATACGGCGCCGTATCCGTGAGGACGTCCTCGCGGACGCCATGGACCTGCCCGGGGACGCGGTGGACGTGCACGTCCTCGACGGCGTGGTGACGCTTGGCGGCCGCGTCCGGCGGCGGAGCCAGGCCCTGATGCTCGCCGGACTCGCCGAGAGCGTCGACGGCGTCGTCGCCGTCGTGGACCGACTGTCCTTCCACGAGGACGACACGCGTCTCGCGCACTCGGCCCGGACTCCGCACGACATCTCTTGGTGACTCAGCGCAGACAGGACGAACCGTGGCTACCACCGCTTTGACCCGATCTCTCGTGACGTCGCTGATCGAAGACGCCGTCACGGCTCCCTCGATGCACAACGCACAGCCGTGGAAGTTCGTCTGCAAGACGGGTACCGGCGTCATCGAGCTGCACGGCGATCCGTTGCGCGGCATGCCGGTGGAGGACCCGGACCACCGTGCCCTCCACCTCGGCTGCGGCGCCGCCCTGTTCGGTCTGCGGGTCGCCGCCGCGCACAGAGGCCCGCATGCCGCGGTCCGGCTGCTGCCCCGCCCCGACGACCGCTGGCACTTCGCCGACGTGGAACTCCATGGTGCGGACGACGTCGACCGCGGTCTCGTCGCGCTCCACGCCGCCCTGTCGCGGCGCCACACCAGCCGCTTCCCCTTCACCGAGGAGCGAATCCCCTCCGAGGTGATCGACGGTCTGCGGGCCTCGGCCCTCCTGGAGGGCTGCCGGCTGGTCGTGCCGGGCGACTGGCACACCGACGCAGTCCTCGAGATCGTCCACGACTCCGAAAGGTTCGAGGCCGCTGACGCGGCGGTTCGCGCGGAGATCGCCGCCTGGACGCGCACGGGTGCGTCCGGCGAGGACTCCGAGACCGAGGGCATCCCTTCGTACGCCTTCGGCCCTCGGCAGTACGACGTCACCTCTCCGGTCCGGGACTTCGACTCACCCCGTGAAGTCCGGGACCGCGCCTCGGCACGCTTCGAGAAGCGGCCGCAGATCGCCCTCCTCGGCACGGTCGAGGACAATCCGCAGCAGTGGCTGATGGCAGGCCAGGCGCTGCACCGGGTCCTGCTCCGGGCCACCCTCGACGGTCTGTCCACCTCCCTCATGTCTCAGCCCCTGGAGTGGTCCGAACTCCGGTCCGTCGTGCGGGATCCGGCTTCCACGACGGGCTTCGTCCACATGATCATCCGCCTGGGCTACGGCCCTCAGGGGCGGGCCACCCCGCGCCGGCCCGTCCCCGAGGTGCTTACCTTCGACTGAACCGCCCCTCACAGACGGAACCAACGCTCCTGGCCGGGTGCGACGGTCACCCGCCGTCCGCCAGGGAGCACGACGGCGAGCGGGCCCTCGGGCGAGGCGGGAACCCGAATGGCCAGCCGCCCGGGAAGCATCCGCAGGCGCACACCCCGATGAGGGCCGCAGCACAGGGTGAAGGTGAACCGTGGGATCTCCGCGAACGGCACCGGAGCCACTCGAAGCCCTTCCGGTCCCGTTTCCAGGCCGGTGATCCCGCGTTCGACGAGGTCGATCGTGCCCGCCATCGCACCGAGGTGGATGCCCTCCCCCGTGGTTCCGCCCTGGACGTCGGCCACGTCGGCAAGCAGCGCCTCCTCGCAGTAGCGCCAGGCGTCGGCGCCCTTCTGCCGGGCCAGCACCCAGCCGTGGACGAGACTGCTGAGCGTCGAGCCGTGGCTGGTGCGCCGCAGGTAGTACGAGACGGTCGCACGCCACGTCTCGTCGTCCAGCGCGTAGCCGAGCCGGCCGAACAGGCCGTGCAGCTCCTCGGGCCGGAAGAGGTAGCCGAGCATGAGGGTGTCGGCCTGCTTCGACGCCTGGTAGCGGTTGACCGTGTCGCCCTCGGACTCGAGGATCCGGTCGAGCCGACGGATGTCGCCGTAGCGGCCGTGGTACGCCTCCCAGTCGAGCTCCGCCAGCCCGCCATATCCCTCGAACTGGCTCACCACGCCCTGGTGGAACGGCACGTACAGGCGGCGGGAGACGTCCTCCCAGCGAGCGAGTTCGCCGTCGTCCAGCGACAGTTGCTCCCCGAGTTCCGAACGGCGGGCCTCGGGAAGTTCGCCGAGCAGATCGAGGCCACGGGCGAGCACCCAGGCGGCGGTTGCGTTGGTGTAGGCGTTGTCGTCGATCCCGGGCGCCGTGGCATCGGGATAGGCGTCGTGGTACTCGTCCGGTCCCACGACTCCGCGGATGCGGTAGCGGCCGATCGCCGGGTCGAACGTGGCGGCCCCGGCCCAATAGCGGGCGACCTCAAGCAGGATCTCCGCCCCGGCCGAGTGGAGGAATCCTCGGTCGCCGGTGGCCTGGGCGTACTTCCAGACGTTGTACGCGACGGCTGACCCCACATGACGCTGGAGACGGGAGTGGTCCGCCAACCACCGTCCTGAGCGCGGGTTGAGGTGCAGGGACTGTGTCTCCTCACGGCCCGAACTCGCGCTCTGCCAGGGATACATGGCTCCTTGCTGACCGGCGAGGCGGGCGGCCTCGCGAGCGGTCGGCAGCCGACGGTGCCGGTACATGAGCAGCGCCCGGGCCACCTCGGGGAAATGAAGGTCGAGATAGGGCAGGACGAAGAGCTCGTCCCAGAAGACGTGCCCCCGGTACGCCTCACCGTGCAGTCCGCGCGCGGGCACGCCCACGTCGAGTTCCGCCGTGTGCGAGGACAGCGTCTGCAGCAGATGGAACACGTGCAGCCGCAGGATGCGGCCCGCCTCCCCGGGCACATGAAGCTCTCCCTGCTCCCAGACGCGCTGCCAAGCCGCCTTGTGTGTGGCGAGCAGCTGGGGGAAGGCCGGAGCACGAGCGATCACAGCGGTGGCTGCCGTGAGCGGGTCGGCGGCGGGCCAGTCCATCGATGTGTGCAGCGCCAGAGTCTTCAGAACCATCGCCGAGCGGCGGGGAACGACTGGCAGGCGGTATGTCTGCACGGTGTCGGCGGAGGTGGCCGCTTCCCGCGCGGACCGCGCGGGGCGGGTCACCGTACGCACGGCCATGGCGATCCGGATGCCTGGGTCGACGGTACGACAAGAGATCCAGGCGACGCCGTCGGGCGCGAATCCGGTCCGGTGATCGGTGAGATGGCACCCGTCCAGGTGTCGATAGCGCTCGATTCCGGCGTTGGTAACGGCGCCGTCGAGAACCGATTGCACCTCGACGGAACCGCTCCAGCCGTAGGCGCGGAAGAGGGTGCACTGGGCCGCCAGTCCGGGTTCCCCCATGTGAACGAGGCGGATGTGGCTGACGCGCAGGCCGCGCCTGTGGGCGTCCTCGAAGAACAGACGTCGCGTAAGGACCCCCGCGCGTAGGTCGAGCTGCACGTCGTAGTGGCGCAGTTCGCCGGCGTCGGGGGTGAGCCAGTCGCCCGGCGGACCGTCGTCCGGCAGGCAGCGGTAGCGCAGCAGCGTCCAGTTCGGAAGGTTGACGAGATCCTCGTTCTCGACCTGCTGCCCTGCGACAGTCGAGGTGAGCCGGTCGTAACAGCCGGCCATATAAGTGCCCGGGTAGTGCGCACCCCCGGCAGTGCACTCGGGAGCAGAGCCCCGAGTGGCGAACCGGCCGTTGCCCAGGGTGCAGAGCGCTTCGACCAGCGGCTCGCGTTCCGGGTCGTACCGGTCGTAGTGCCACGTCCAGCCGGTGGTCATCCGCGCTCACCCCACACGCTCCGGACCAGCGTGGTCAGATCGGGAACCACCAGGTCGGCACCCTGCTCCCGCAGGAGGGCTGCTGCGCGCCCCAGCGGTGTGCGGTCAACACCGACGACAAGACCGAAGCCGCCGCTTCGCGCGGCCTCGACTCCGGCGAGGGCGTCCTCGACGACCGCGGCCTCCTGGGGGCGGCTGCCCAGGAGGGCGGCCGCCCGCAGGAAGAGCGCGGGGTCCGGCTTGCCGGCGAGGCCGAGCCTGGCGGCGTCCTCGCCGTCCACGATCACCGTGAGGAGACCGGCGAGCCCGGCGGCACGGATCAGTGTCCGGGCGTGCCGGGAGGCGGAGACGGCTGCGCACGGCACGCCCGCCGTGCGCAGAGCCATGAGGGCGGGCCCTACGTCGGCGAAGGCCGTGATGCCTTTCGTACGCAGCAGATCGACGAACGCCCGTTCCTTGTGTGCCGCGACGGCCCAGACCGTGCCGTGGCCGGGGGCGTCGTGGGGATCTCCCGGTGGGAGGTGAAGGCCGCGGGCGGTGAGGAAGGCCACGGCGCCGTCGTACCGGGACCTTCCGTCGACGAGTCGGCGGTACTCGGCGTCCGCATCGAAGGGGGGTTGTCTCCCGTTGTCGGGCGCCAGTCGGTCGAGGCAGGCGTCGAAGGCGATCTTCCACGCCGCCGCGTGCACGACGGCTGAGTCGAGCAGTACACCGTCGGTGTCGAGGACGACGCTCTCCGGCGGCCGAGAGTCCGGGCCTCGGCCGTTCATCAGGCCGCCGACGCGTCGGGGAGGCTGACGACCGTGTGCTGCGGGCCGCCCAGCGCGACTTTGATGGCGCCGGTCTCGGACCCGCGGCCGAAGACGTCGTACGCCTCCTCCATCTCCCCCAGTTCGAACCGGTGGGTGAGCAGTGCTGCCGACGGCAGCCGCCCCGCGGCCATCATGCGCAGCAGCATGGGTGTGGACGACGTGTCCACGAGGCCGGTGGTGATCGTGACGTCCTTGATCCACAGGTCTTCGAGGTGAAGCGTCGCGGGCTTGCCGTGGACTCCGATGTTGGCGACCCTGCCGCCTGGTCGGACCATGCGCGTGCACATCTCGAACGCCTCCGGGACACCGACGGCCTCCATGACGACGTCGGCGCCGAGGCCGTCGGTGAGATCCGCGACGAGTTGATCGGGGCCTTCCCCGGCGTTCACGGTGGCGTCCGCGCCGAGGGCGCGGGCGGCGCTCAGCCGGGACTCGGCGAGGTCGACGGCGACGATGCGGCCGGGACTGTACAGGCCCGCCGTGATGACGGCGGCGAGGCCGATGGGGCCCGCGCCGACCACGACCACCGTGTCGGCGGGACGCACCGCGCCGTTCAGGACACCCACCTCGTAGGAGGTGGGGAAGATGTCGGCGAGCAGGACGGCGTCGGCGCTGTCGATCGAGTCCGGCAGCGGGTGGACGGACAGATCAGCGAAGGGCACGCGGACGTATTCGGCCTGTGTGCCGTCGATGGTGTGGCCGAGAATCCAGCCGCCTCCGCCCCGGCACTGTCCGTAGCGGCTCTCACGGCAGAAGCGACACCTTCCGCAGGCCGTGATGCAGGAGACCAGGACGCGGTCCCCCGGCCGAACCGTGCGGACGTCGCCCCCGGTCTCCACCACCGTGCCGACCGCCTCGTGTCCGAGGACGCGGCCGGGCGTCACCTCCGGAACGTCCCCCTTCAGGATGTGCAGGTCTGTACCGCAGATGGTGACGGCATCGACCCGCACGATCGCGTCGGCGGGATCCTCGATGACCGGGTCGGGTACGTCCTGCCAGGCGATTCGTCCCGGGCCCTGGAAAACGAGTGCCTTCATGGCGCCCACCCACTTCCTGTCGTGCTTCGCCGCGGTCCTGGTCCATCAGGGTCCGTCCGGGACTCGGGCTGCGCATGGGCCGGTCGGGCCCTCGATGTGCCCGTACGGACTCTCGGGGCGTCCAGGTCCGGATGCGAGGGTGGAGGCCGGTACACGTTCCGAAGGAGGGACGGCCATGTCCGAGGCAGACCCGAATCCCGCTCCCACGCCCCTGCGGCCGTCCCTGCTCAGTTTCCTCGGTGGAGTGGGGACGGTCACCGGCAGCAAGTTCCTGGTCGAGAGCGACCATGCGCGGATCCTCCTCGACTGCGGTCTCTTCCAGGGTTTCGCGAAGCTGCGGCACCGCAACTGGGAGCGGTTCGCCCGCGACGCCGCGGATGTGGACGCCGTGGTCGTCACCCATGCCCACCTGGACCACTGCGGCTACCTGCCCCGCCTGGTGCGGCAGGGATTCCGGGGACCGATCCTGACCAGCGCCCACACCGCCCGGCTCGCCGGGATCGTGCTGCGCGACAGCGCCCGGCTCCAGATGGAGGCCGCCCGGCACGCCAACGAACACGGCTGGTCCAAGCACCGCCCGGCCAAGCCGCTCTACGACGACTCGGACGTCGAGAAGACCCTGGCGTTCTTCGACCCCGTGACCGTCGGCGAGGACGTGGAGATCATGGCCGGCACTCGGCTGACGCTCCACCACGGCGGACACATCCTCGGCTCGGCATGGGCTCACCTCACGCTGGAGGACGGCCACACCGTGGCCACCTCCGGGGACCTGGGTCGCCCAGGGCACCCGCTACTGCTGCCGCCGGAGCCGTTCTCGGGCGCTGACGTACTCCTCATGGAATCCACCTACGGCGATCGCCACCACGACCAGGAGTCCGCCCGGTCGGAGTTCGCCTCCGTCATCGCACGCGCACTCGCACGGAACGGCACCGTCGTCATCCCGGCGTTCGCGATCGACCGGACCGAGGTCGTCCTGCACGAACTGGGCCGCCTGCGCGACACGGGCGTCCTGCCCCGCTCGGTCTCCGTGTACGTGGACAGCCCCATGGCCCTCGCCGCGCTCGACGTCTACCAGGACGCCGTACGCGAGCACTCCGCCGAGCTGCGGCCCGAGATCCTCGCACGTGGCGAGGGCGCGCTGAGCCCGGAACCGTTCCTCGCGGCGCGCACGGTGCAGGAGTCCATCGACATCAACAGCACGCACGGGCCCGCCGTGATCGTCTCCTCGGCCGGCATGGCCACCGGCGGCCGGGTCCTGCACCACCTCCACCGCCTTCTCCCGGACCCGCGCAACGCCGTGGTCGTGGTCGGCTTCGCGGCGGCCGGCACCCGGGCGCGGGGCCTGGTGGACGGAGCCCGGACGCTCAAGATGTTCGGCGAGTACGTGCCCGTACGGGCCGAGATCGCCGACGTGCCCCACTTCTCGGCCCATGCCGACGCCGGACAGATCATCGACTGGCTCCGCGGCGCTCCTCCCCCGCACACCACCTATCTCGTCCACGGCGAGCCGGCGGCGTCCGAGGCGCTGCGCGATCGCATCGACCGTGAACTGGGCTGGACGGCCGTCGTACCCCGCTCCGGGGAGGCCGTCCTGGTCCGCTGACCCGGTCCCACCGGTCCCCGGCTATGCCCTGCGGCAACACTGGTGCGCCGATCCCTCAGGTAAGGAAAGAGCGATGACACCTCAGCCGTTCACCGTCGCCGACGTGATGACCAAGAAGGTCGTCGCCGTCCAGCCCGGCGCGGAGTTCAAGGAGATCGTCGCCGCCATGGAGCGGTGGAAGGTGACGGCCGTACCGGTCGTCGAGGGCGAGGGCCGCGTCGTCGGGGTGGTCTCCGAGGCCGATCTGCTCCTCAAGGAGGAGTTCCACGACCACCGCCTCGGTCTCGTCGAACAGATGCGACGACTGGACGCCACGGCCAAGGCCGGTTCTCGCCGGGCCGAGGACCTGATGACCTCGCCGGTGGTCTCCGTTGCTCCCGAGGCGTCCCTGCCCCAGGCCGCCCGCCTCATGGCCTCCCATCACGTCAAACGGCTCCCGGTCGTCGGCACGAACGGAACGATCCAGGGAATCGTGAGCCGGTCCGACCTCCTCAAGGTCTTCCTCCGCCCGGACGAGGATCTCGCCGCCGAAGTGCGCCGCGACGTGGTCGAGCACCTTTTCCCGCTCTCTCAGAGCCGGGTCGACGTGCGTGTCGACGCCGGCGTGGTGACGCTGTCGGGCGAGGTCCGCGACAGCGCGCTCATCCCGCTCGCAGCCCGCCTGACCCGCGCTGTCGAAGGCGTGGTGGACGTACAGTGCGAGCTCACCGCCCAGGGCCGGACGTAGCCATGTCCGGCCGTTCCGGTGCGGGTCACGAGGCCACCCGACATGCTCGAAGCATGTCCCAGGTGACCAGCACCGACCTGTACGAGGTCACGATGGTGCTCTCGTACCTGCGGGAGGACATGCGGGCCCCTGCCACCTTCAGCCTCTTCGTCCGCGACCTCCCCCCGGGCCGCGGATTCCTCGTCGCGGCGGGACTTGAGCCGGCCCTCGACTACCTTTCCCGGTTCCGGGTGGGCCGCTCCGACGTCCTGGAATTCGCCGAGGCGCTGCGCCGGCCGATCGCGGACCTGGAACCGCTGCACGGCCTGTCGTTCGACGGCCAGGTTCGCGCCGTGCCCGAAGGGCGGCTCGTCCTCGCAGGTGAGCCGCTCCTGGAAGTCACCGCGCCCCTGCCGCAGGCACAGCTCGTGGAGACGTACCTGCTGTCCCTCCTCTGCCACCAGACGGCGGTCGCCTCCAAGGCGGCGCGGTGTGTGCTCGCCGCCGCCGGGCGGCCCCTGGTGGACTTCTCCCTGCGCCGGAACCACGGACCCGAGGCCGGCATCCAGGCGGCGCGGCTCTGCGCCCTGGTCGGGTTCGCGGGCACCAGCAACGTCGCCGCCGCGACCCGGTACGGCATTCCCGCCTCCGGCACCATGGCCCACTCCTACATCGAGGCCTTCGCCTCGGAGGAGGACGCCTTCCGCGCCTTCGCCCGCACCCATCCGGGACCTGTGACCTTCCTGGTCGACACGTACGACACCGACCGCGGGGTCGCGACGGCCGCGCGCGTCCTCGGCGACTTGGGACTCGGCCCGGGCTGCGGCATCCGCCTCGACAGCGGCGACCTCGGAGCGCTCGCCCGACGCGCCCGCACCGCACTCGACGCGGCGGGGCTGAGAGACGTGCAGATCATCGCGAGCGGCGGCCTCGACGAGTACGCCGTCGCCACGCTGGTACAGGACGGGGCACCCGTCGACGTCTTCGCCGTGGGGACGAAGGTCGGCACGGCCGCCGACGCCCCGTATCTGGACGCGGCGTACAAACTGGTCGAGTACGACGGCCGGCCCGTCATGAAGCTCTCGTCGGCGAAGGTGACGGCTCCGGCCCCGAAGCAGGTGTTCCGCGGACCCGGCCTCCGCGACGTCATCGGCCTGGCGAACGAGGAGCCTCCCGAGGGCACGCAGCCGCTGCTGCGGACCGTGATGAGCGGCGGGCTCCGCACAGAACGGCCCGACACTCTGGCCGCCGCCCGCGCCCGCTTCGAGGCCGACGTCGCCGCACTACCGGAGGCCGCGGGCCGCATCGAGGGCCCTGTGCCACCGGTACCGGTCGTGTCGACCCGGCTGTCGGCTCTACAGACCGTCGTACGACACCGGATCGAGGAGCGGACGCGAGCCGGGCGGTAGCACCGGGGCACCCGGCGGAGGCTGCGCCCGATGGGGCGAGCGGGCGCAGCCAGGGGGCTGAGATCGAAGGCGGAGGGCGGGACTCCATCGCCGCTCGTGGGAAGGCTGCCGGGATGACCTGGCTTGCGACGCCCGCGGGCGCTTTCCTGGTGCTGTTCATCCTCCGGGACGTGTTCCACACCCTTTGGCACCCGACCCGCCACGGAGGTCTGAGCAGGCTCGTGATGGTGTCGCTGTGGTGGCTGTCCCCGCGCCTCGGCAAGCGTCGGCGGTCGGCGGGGCTCTCGGGCCCGCTCGGCATGGTGACGGTCGTCGCCACGTGGGCACTGACCGTGGCCGTGGGATGGGGGCTCATCTACTGGCCCCACATGCCGGAAGAGTTCTCCTACGCGGCAGGGCTCGTCCCCTCCGAACATGCGGGCCCGCTCGACGCCCTCTACATCTCCCTGGTCACCCTGGCTACGCTCGGCCTCGGCGACATCGCGCCGACCTCGGGATGGCTGCGCGTACTGGCCCCCATGGAGGCCCTCGTGGGCTTCGTCCTGCTGTCGGCGACCGTCGCCTGGATCCTCGGTATCTACCCGGCGCTGGCCCGCCGCAGAGCGCTGGCCCTGCGGCTGTCGCACGTGCGCCGCAGCCGCGCCACCGCCCAGGCGCTCGACTCCGACGGAGGCGCGGCGCTCCTCGACGGACTCGCCTCCGCCCTCTGCATCATCACGGTCGACTTCCTGCAGTACGCCGAGTCGTACTACTTCCACGACGGGGACGAGAACACGTCCCTGCCCCGGCAGCTCCGCTACGCCGTCGGCCTCGCGGACCGAGCCACCGGGGCGCATCACCCGGACGTCCGGCTCTCCGCGTCGGTACTGCGCAGGGCGCTGGAAGACCTGGCCGTCGTGCTCGACGAGCGCTTCCTCCGCACAGGCGAGGGACCCGAGCGGGTCTTCGCGGCCTACGACGACGCCCACGGGCAACCCCAGGGACCGGACGGCCCTCCCCAGGACGGCTGAAGCGGGCGATCCTGAGAGATGGGAGGGGGCCACCGGTCGAACGCGCGAGAAGGTGACGAGCGATGAGGCACCGCAGCGTCGCGGATCTGATGACCCCCACGGCCGTCAGCGTGGTTCCGGGCACGACGTTCAAGGAGATCGCACGGCTCCTGAACGAGTTCGACATCACCGCGGTGTGCGTGGTGGACGAGGCGAACCGGCCACTGGGCGTGGTCTCGGAGGCGGACCTGATACGCCGCCGTGCCGCCGGGGCCGGGCTCGACTCCGCGGGCGCGCTCATGTCGAGCCCCGCCGTCGTCGCCCGACCCGAGTGGAGCGTGGTGCGGGCCGCCCGTGTGATGGACCGGGCCAGGGTCAAGCGCCTGCCCGTGGTCGACGACGGCGGGCGCCTCGTAGGCGTACTCAGCCGCAGCGACCTCGTCCAGCTCTTCCTGCGCCGCGACCGGGCGATCCAGGAGGAGATCGTCGAAGACGTGGTCACCCACACCCTGGGGCTGAGCCCGTCGGCCCTCTCGGTGGAGGTCGAGGACGGCAAGGTCACCCTCAGTGGCACGGTCCGCCGCCGCAGCCTCGTGCCGGTGCTCCTCAGGCTCTGCAACAGCGTCGACGGCGTCGTGGGGGTCGTCGACCGTCTCACCTACGAAGACGACGACCTGTCGAGGAAGTGACGATCATGGACACCCCTGGCGCCCCGTATGGTCCCGTGGCGGTATCCGCCGAACTCGACAGCCGGCTGTCCCGCTGGCTGTGGCTGGTCAAGTGGATCCTGGTGATCCCGCACTGGATCGTGCTGTGCTTCCTCTGGATCGCCTTCTTCGTGGTGACAGTGATCGCGTTCTTCGCCATCCTCTTCACCGAGCGCTTCCCCCGGGGCCTGTTCGACTTCAATCTCGGCGTGCTCCGCTGGTCCTGGCGCGTCTCGTACTACTCGTACGGGGTTCTCGGCACCGACCGCTACCCGCCCTTCAGCCTGGGCCCCGAGCCTGACTATCCGGCCCGACTGGACATCACCTACCCGGAGCGGCTCTCGCGCTCGATGGTCCTGGTCAAGTGGTGGCTGCTCGCCATCCCCCAGTACCTCGTGATCGCCTTCTTCACCAGCGGCGTGCACGCGGGATGGTGGAGCAGCGGCCTGATCACCCTGCTGGCGCTCATCGCGGGCTTCGCCGTGGCCTTCACCGACCGGTATCCGCGTGACCTGTTCGCCCTGACCGTCGGACTGAACCGCTGGGTCCTGCGCGTCGTCGCCTACGCGAGCCTCATGACGGACGCCTACCCGCCCTTCCGACTCGACCAGGGCGGTCACGAACCGGGGAAGGCCGACGTCCGCTGACGGCGCCGCCTGGCACGCCGCAGCTCGTCAGTGCCCCACACCAGCACCGGGAACGTCGCGACGAGCAGGACGACGTCCAGAGGAAGGGCCGCCGTGCCGAAGAGATGCTGGAGCGGGGGCGCGTAGACGAGAGCGGCCGTGAACACGAGCTCGAAGGCGATACCGGCGAGCAGCAGCCGATTCGAGAACACCCCGATGTCGCGCAGCGCCGCGTGGTCGGTGCGGGCCGCGAACGCCGTGCCGACCTGGCAGGTGACGATGCCGGCGAAGGTGGCCGTTGTGGCCGTCACGTAGGCGTGGTGCAAGGGGCTGCCGGAACCCGTGGGGTCGCCCGGCTGCCAGCCCGCACGCCACAGCACGTAGAAGTAGCCCGCCATGACGAGGACCGCCGACGTGAGGCCCAGGTATCCCCAGCTCCGTATGAGCATGTCGCGGGAGATCACGCTTTGGTGCCGCGGCCGCGGAGGCCGCTGCATGATGCCGGGCTCGGAGCGTTCCCGACCGAGGGCGAGGGCGGGCAGGGTCTCGGTGCCGAGGTCGATGGCGAGGATCTGCAGCACGGTCAGGGGGAGCGGTATCGCGCCGGCGGAGAGCGCGAAGACGAGGAAGGGAACGATCTCCGGGGTCGCGTGAGCGAAGATGTAGACGATGAACTTGCGTACGTTGTCGTAGACGCGGCGCCCGGCTTCGACCGCTGTCACGATGGTCGCGAAGTCGTCGTCGGTGAGCACCATGGTGGCGGCCTCGCGTGCCACGTCGGTGCCCGAGCGCCCCATGGCCACCCCGATGTGCGCGCGGTGCAGAGCAGGGGCGTCGTTGACACCGTCGCCGGTCATGGCGACGATCCGGCCGTGCTCCCGCAGGGTGTCGGCCACCTTGAGCTTCGTCTCGGGCGAGGAGCGGGCGAAGACGATCTCGTCGTTGCCTTCCACGAGGAGCCGGTCCAGCTCGTCGTCGCCCAGCGACTCCGAAGCCGCGACCACGTGCAGACGGGGAACTCCGATGCCGACCTCCCGGGCGACGGCCGCGGCGGTGGCGCCGTTGTCGCCCGTGACGACGTGTACCCGGATCCCGGCCTCGTGGCAGCGGCGGACGGCCTCCGCCACCTCGGGGCGCGGCGGGTCGTACAGCCCGACGAGCCCGAGCAGGGTCAACCCCGACTCGGCGTCCTGGCGGTGTGACGGCACCTCCGCGCCACTCGGCACGTCGCGTACGGCGACGGCCAGGACCCGCATGCCGCCCCGGGCCAGGTCCTCGGCCGCGGCGCGGGCCGAGTCCGCCGCGGTTCCGGGCAGGAGGCGGTCCAGCACCGCCTCGGGCGCACCCTTGACCACGATCCGCATGGAGCCCTTCGCCTCCCCGTCCTGCACGACCGACATCAGGCGCAGCCGCGGATCGAAGCGGAACAGCGCCCGCCGTCCCGCGTCGCGCCGATGCAGGTCCACCGGAGCCCCGTGGTCGGCGGCCCCTGCGACAAGGGCGGCCTCGGTGGGGTCGCCGTGCAGTTCGCCGTCGGCTTCTCGCGTGACGGTGGTGCACAGGGCGCCCGCCCTCGCCAGGTCCTCTGCCCAGGGGCCCGGCTCCGACCCGTGGTCGACCGTCCACAGCGCCCTGAGACGCATGCTGTTGCGGGTGAGCGTGCCGGTCTTGTCCGTGCAGATGACGCTCGTGGAACCGAGGGTCTCCACGGCGCTGAGCCGTTTGACCAGGGCACCCCGGCGGGCAAGGGCTCGGACGCCGACGGCCAGGGCCAGCGTGATGGTCGGAAGGAGTCCCTCGGGGACATTGGCGACGAGGAGCCCGATGGCGAACGTCAGGGAGTCGGTGACCGGAAGCCCGACCGCCACCCCGAGGACGAGAAACACCACGCCCATGCCGGTCGCGACGCCGGCGATGAGCCACGCGACCCGCTTGACCTGCCGTTCCAGAGGGCTCGCCTCACGCCGCGTCCGCTGGCTGAGCGCGGCGATCCGACCGAGTTCGGTGTGGTTTCCGGTGGCGAACACGATGGCACGCGCCTGGCCCCCGGCACAGGTCGTCCCGCTGAAGACGAGGTTCGGCTCCTCCAGCAGCGGGGCACCGAGGATCCCGGCCGAGGCGATCCGTTCCACCGGCACGGACTCGCCCGTGAGCATCGACAGATCGACCTCGACCCCACCCTCGGTGACATGCGCGTCGGCGGGGACCTTGTCGCCCTCCTCCAGGAGGATCAGATCGCCCGGCACGAGGTCACGGGCCTCCACCACGTGAGGCTGCCCGTCGCGTACGGCGAGGGCGTGCTCGGGCAGATAGCGGGCGAGCGTCTCCACGGCCCGCTCCGCCTGACGTTCCTGGAGCAGGGCGAAAGCCGCGTTGACGGCGATGACCGCGAGGATCGCCCACCCGAGGACCGCCAGGGCCGCGACGAAGGCGAGGACGGCGGCAGCCCACAACAACAGGGCCAGGGGATGGACCAGCTGTCCGACCAGCTCGCGCACGAAGGAGGAGCGCACCCTTCGCCGTACCTCGTTCGGTCCGTGGACGGCGAGGCGCCGGGCGGCCTCGCGGGCCGAGAGACCGTCCGGCCCCGTGGCGAGTTCACGACGCAGCCGGGGCAGCGGTTCACTGGGGTCGAAGGGCAGCTCCTCGGTGGAGGAAGCGGTCCGCTCCCGGGTGGGACGGCTGCCGGCACGGTCAGTCATCGTCGTCCCCGGCACCGCTGCCCCGGTGGAGTCGGCCGGACCATACGGGTTCCACCTGCTCCCACTCGCGTTCCCAGGCCGCGAGCCGGTGACCTTCGGTCCGCCGCCGTACGAGGAGGACCACTGCGGCGCCTGTCACACCGACCACACCCGCCGCCGCCGTACCGCCAGAGAGCGAGGTGAGGGCGCGGTCCGCAGCAATGCCCGGGGGCCGGGCAGGGGTCCCTGCGTCGTCCACCCAGATCGTCACGGCGCGCCCCTGAGGTGTCCGCGGCGGGACGTGGATGGTGCCGGACCGAGGGACGTTCTCGGGCTGTTCCCACACCGCCGGTGCGACGGCCTGCGGCTTCGTGCCGTACCGGGTGGCGACGTTCGGGTCCTTCGCCGGCCCGGTGGTGGTCGCGGTCACCTGATGCCGGTGCGCAGCAAGTTCACGGTCGGCCTTGGCTCCCGCCGACCACAGACTCCCGGCCGCCACAGCACCGCAGATCACAGCGATCAACAGCACGAAGACCAGGGCGGCGCGCCGTGCGGGTCTCCTGGACGGGGTGGCCCCGCTCCCCGGCTCGTGGTCGAGCATGCCGCACCTCCCGTTGTGGTGGCCTCGCCAACCTGTCGGCGGCCCGGTTCAGGGGGTGGCGTCGAGTTCCGTTCCGATGTGGTGGGCCCATGCCCGGATGCGTTCCGGATTGCGGAAGTCGCCGCCCTTGCCCCGGGCCACCATGTGCCGGGCGACCGGGTCCGACGTCTCGGCGGTCACGGCGCCACCGAAGGTCATGTGCTCACGCGCACCGAGCTTCTTCATGCGCCGGGCGACTCCTCGTACGGGCGGGATGTCGTGCTGTTCCGCGGAACTGTCGACGGGACCGCTGCTGAACAACCAGAGAGGCCGGTGCCTGAGCTGTTCGGCGTTGCGCCGGGCGCACCGTCGGGCCTTGCCGGTCCAGTGCCCGGCGTAGAGGGCTCCGCCGAGGACGACGCCGTCGTATCCGCTGACGTCGGTGATGGTGTCGGCCGGCAGGACGACGGCGTCGAAGCCGTCGTCCCGGAGCGTCTTGCCGATCTCTTCGGCGATCCCGGCGGTCGCGCCGGACTTGCTGCCGTAGGCGACCAGGACGCGTTTGGCGTTCATGACGCCGCTCCCCCGGTCGGCTTGTCGGTCCGCTTCACCGGAACGGTCCGCACGGACGTGGTCTCCTCGTCGGGCATCGGGACGCGAATGGTGAGGATGCCGTCCGCGTACGACGCCTCGACGTCGTCGGCGGGGATCGTGGCCGGGAGGCGCACGGTCCTGCGGAACGATCCGTAGCGGAACTCTGAATGCTCCTTGTCCTCCGTGCTCTCGCTGTGCTCCGCACTCACCGTGATGAGGTTGTCGTCGACGGTGATGCCGATGTCGTCGTCCGGGTCCATCCCCGGCAGCTCGGCCCGCAGCACGTACACGCCGTCACCGCTGGTCACCTCCACGGGAATGGAGTGAGCAGCCGTCGCGGGGCGCCACCCGGGCAGCCCTGGGAACTCCCGGTTGAACCAGTCGTTGAAGTCGGGGAAGAGGCTGTGCCTGCGTTCCACCTTGCCTCCGGCCATTGCTCTGCTCCTCATGTACGGGGCCCAGGACGGTCGCCGTGGACCCGAGTAGGTGCGGACAGGCGGCGGATCGGGTTGCGGAGCCCGGTCCGACTCCGTAACCCACTCTTCCACCCACGAGGTCGCGTGGCGCAGTGTCCAAGGGGGCTGTCCGACGGGGCCGAACGGGCCGCACCAGGAGGGGACCGACCGGCCCATGGCGCCACAGCGCTGGTGCTGTCAGCGGCAGATCTCCTCGACGAAATGGCCCACCCGTTCCTCCGGCAGGTGCCGCGCCAGGTCCGCCTCACTGATCATGCCGACCAGGCGATGGTCGTCGATCACTGGCACGCGGCGGACACGGTGGTGCTGCATCGTGCGAAGCACCACTTCGCTGTCGGCGCCCGCGTCCACGGTGACCGGCTTGCCTTGGGCGAGGTCTCCGGCCGTCATCCGGTGGGGGTCCTTGCCTTTGGCGAGGCACTTCACCACGATGTCCCGGTCGGTGATGATGCCGTGCAGCCGGTCGTCCGGCCCGCAGATGGGCAGCGCGCCGACATCCAGTTCGCTCATGCGGCGTGCGGCATCCATGAGGTTCTCGTTCTCCTGCACGCAGCTTGCACCGGCGTGCATGATTTCCCTTGCGGTCGTCATGGCCGCGTCCTCCTTTCTGGCCCCCTGCTCACGGTCCGGCCGATCAACCCTCGGTTCAGAGGAAGAACGTCGACACCTTGATCGTGTGAATCGGGCGCCAGGGACGTCCCATCGCTCCCTCCGTGGGCAGCTGGTGGTTCCTGGGCCGACCGGGCAGCGCGTCTCCCGTGGCCGCCCGTCGACCGCGCCGGGCCGGCAGCCCGGTGTCCGCAGCGACTCGATGTCGTGCCTTCCTTGGCATGGTCACTCCTCCCTTCGCCCGGTGCCGTTCTTGAGCGTCGTCTCCGCGTGGGCCACGTGCTGTTTGACCGCCGCGAAGCTGTCCGGCGCCACGGATATGGAGTCGAGGCCCGCGTCGACCAGGATCGCGGTGAAACCCGGATCGTCGCTGGGCCGCTGCCCGCACAGTCCGACAGGGCGGCCTGCCGCGTGGGCGCGGGCGGCAAGGGTCTGAATGCTGCGGACGACGGCGGCGTCCCGCTCGTCGAAGACATGGGCGAGGGCCTCGGAGTCGCGGTCGACGCCGAGGGTGAGCTGGGTGAGGTCGTTGCTGCCGATCGAGAATCCGTCGAAGCGTTCCGCGAACTCCCTGACAAGGATGATGTTGGCCGGTATCTCCGCCATGACGTACACCTGCAGCCCGTTCCCGCCGCGTACCAGTCCCTCGTCCGCCATCACCGCCAGTACGCGGTCGGCCTCGCCGAGGGTGCGGCAGAAGGGGATCATGACGATCACGTTCGTCAGCCCCATCCCGTCACGGACCCGGCGCAGTGCGCGGCATTCGAGGGCGAAGCCCTCGCGGTAGCCGTCGCTGTAGTACCGGCTCGCACCGCGCCAGCCGATCATGGGGTTCGCCTCGTCCGGTTCGAAGGGTCGGCCGCCGAGGAGCTTGGCGTACTCGTTGGTCTTGAAGTCGCTGGTGCGCACGACGACGGGCGCCGGCCAGCGCGAGGCCGCGATCCGGGCGATGCCGTGGGCCAGCCGGTCGACGAAGTAGTCACCTCGGTCGAGGTAGCCCTCGGTGAGCCGCTCGATGATATGCCGGTCGTGGGCGTCGAGCCGCTCCGGATGCAACAGGGCCATGGGGTGGACCTTCACCTGGTGGGCGACTATGAACTCCAGGCGCGCCAGTCCCACTCCGTCCGCGGGGAGCCGCCACCAGCGGAACGCGGCCGATGGATCGGCCAGGTTCAGCATCACCCGAGTTCGGGTGGCTGGCAGTTCCGCGAGGTCGGTCTGGGTCTCCTCGTACGGGAGCAGCCCTTGGTAGACACGTCCGCTCCCTCCCTCGGCGCAGGAGACCGTGACGGAACGTCCGTCACGCAGGACCCGTGTCCCGTTTCCGGTTCCGACGACGGCGGGGACGCCGAGTTCGCGGCTGACGATCGCAGCGTGTGAGGTGCGCCCCCCGTGGTCGGTGACGATGGCGGAGGCCCTCTTCATGACGGGTTCCCAGTCCGGGTCGGTGACGCCGGTGACGAGGACGCCGCCCTGTGGGAAGCGGTCGAGGTCGACGGGCGCGTCGAGCGCCACGACACGGCCCTGGCCGATGGCCTCGCCGACGGCGATGCCTTCGACGAGCGGTTCGCCAGGAGTGACGGTGAGCCGGCGGCGGGTGAGGGTAGTGGTGCGCCGACGCGACTGGACCGTCTCGGGGCGGGCCTGGACGATCCAGAGCTGTCCGGTGAGGCCGTCCTTGGCCCATTCGATGTCCATGGGGCAGCCGTAGTGCGCCTCGACGGCCGCCGCCCAGCCGGCGAGCGTACGGATCTCCGCGTCGTCGAGGACCCGCTGGTTCCTCTCACCGTCGGGTGTGTCGACCGTGCGGGTCATCCCGGTGTCCGCGTACACGGCCTTCAGCCGCTTGGCTCCGATCCGCACGTCGATGACGGGGTCGAGCACCGGGTCCTTCATGCTCGGCTTGAACACCGTGTACTCGTCCGGGTCGACCTGGCCGCTGACGACGGTCTCCCCCAGCCCCCAGGCGGCACTCACCACGATCACGTCCGGGAAGCCGCTCTCCGGGTCGAGGGTGAAGACGACCCCGGCGCCTGCGAGATCGGAGCGGACCATGACCTGGACGCCGATGGACAAGGCGACGGCGAGGTGGTCGAAGCCCATCCGTTCGCGGTAGTCGATCGCCCGGTCGGTGAACAGGGAGGCGTAGCAGCGCGTGCACGCCTCAAGAAGCGCGTCGGCGCCGCTGACATTCAGGTACGTCTCCTGCTGCCCGGCGAAACTCGCTTCGGGCAGGTCCTCCGCCGTCGCACTGCTGCGCACCGCCACCTCGGGCGACTCCCGGCCGATCTCCTCGGCCAGCTGCTCGTACGCCGCGAGCACGGCATCCCGCAGAGGCACGGGCAACGGCTCCACGAGGAAGAGGGACCGGATGGCCGCCCCGACCTCATCGAGTGGGGCACCCGCGTGCAGTCTGTCGATCTGTGCCTCCACGCGACGGCGGAGGTCTCGGGAGCCGAGCAGTTCCTCGTACGCTTCGGCGGTGGTGGCGAATCCCGGAGGGACACGGATGCCGGCGCCCGCGAGCCGGGTGGTCATCTCGCCGAGCGAGGCGTTCTTGCCACCCGCTCGGCTGACATCGTGCCGCCCCAGTTCCGTGAACGGTACGACGTGTCGTATCGGTCCCATGGTCTCCTCCACAGCTCTCGGGCCACCTCAGTACGGCAGGGGGCCGGCCGGACGGCGTGCGCAGGTCGAGGGGGCGAGCCTGCGGGGATGCTGGGGCCGGGGGCTGATCAGGATGCGCTGCATGACGCTCACCTCTCCGCGGAACCGGCCGACGGACCGGGGGCGTCCTCTCGCCCCACCGTCCCGCGTGGAGGTCGGCGCGCCCCAGTGCCGAGCGGGGCAGTGGGCCCGGGCCGGCCGGTCGTACCGGAACGGGACCGGTCGGCCCATGAGGCGTCGCCGGTCTGCCGCTCGCCCTGCGGGAGGGGGACGGTGATCACGGGACACAGGGCACGGTGCAGCAGGCCGTGGACCGTCGAACCCAACCGCATGCCGGAGTAGCCGCCACGGCCTCTGCGACCGACCACGAGTGAGAGGGATTCCTGGGACGTCAGGGCGAGTTGCTCGACCGGGTGCCCCCGCAGGACCTCTTGGGAGATGGCGACATCCGGATACCTCTCCGCCCAGCCCGCCAGCGATTCGGCGAGCAGCCGACGCCGCTCGGCCAGACCTTCTTCACCGTCGTCGTGGGCGAGCACGGACCGGGGCCAGACCCAGACGGCCCGCAGCCGTGCCTCGCGGAGGCTCGCCTCCGCGAGGGCGAAGGCGACCGCGGCCTGTGAGGACTCGCTTCCGTCCACGCCGACGACGACGGTCGGTGGGTGCGTGGTGGTGTGCTCAGGTGCGCGGACCACGACGACGGGACAGTCTGCCCGCGCCGTGAGCGGGGCGACCACGGAGCTCTCACTGAACACCTCGGCCACCCTGCCGAGACGACGCGAGCCCACGACGACGAGTGCGACGTGCTCTGCCATGTCGCACAGCACGGTCGCCGGCACACCGTTCACACGTTCCGTCGCGGTCCGCAGACCGTGGTGCAGTTCCCGGACGAGGTCCTCCGCGTTGGCGATCGCCGACTCCGCACCGGTTCGCAGGGCGCTCTGGTGGGCGATCGCGTCGTACCGGACGGCGTCGTGGGCAGGCGGCACGGCTACGACCAACCGGAGTACCAGTCCCCTTCGTACGGCCTCCTCGGCTGCCCAGACGAGAGCGGGGACCGACTGCTCCCGGGGGTCGACTCCGAGGAGTATCTCGTTCATGTCTCCTCGACCCGGGTGGCGAAGGCAGGGGGGACGATCTCCACCGGGCAGTGGGCGTGGTGGAGCAGGACGTGGGCGACGCGGCCCAGGGACGGGCCTGCGCCCAGGGCGCGGAGTTGTCTGCCCATCACGAGCAGATCGGTGTGGGCACTCGCCTCCACCAGGATCCCGGGCGTGCTCGTGCCCGTCTCGACGTGATGGCCGACGGTCAGGGTGGGGTAGAACTCCTGCACGAGGTCGGCGAGCGACTTGATCTCGTGCACGCGTTGCCCCGCGATCTCGTCGAGGTCGTCCAGCATGGTCGCGACGCTGCCGACATGGGTGAGCACGTTCCAGACGCTCACCAGCCGCAACGCCGCCTTGCGGGCCTCCGCCTCGGCGGCCGCGACGAGCAGCCAGCCCAGATCCGAAGCACCGTGCACGGCTGCTGTCACCGAGCCCGACGCCGGCCGGTCACGGTCGCCACGGACCACGATCACAGGCACTTCGGCGCGGGCCGCCACGCCCAGGCCGACGGATCCGAGCATGAGCGCGGAGAAGCCTCCCAGCCCCCGGTTGCCCACCACGATCGTGCCTCGGTTCCCCGCAGCCGCCCGGAGACCGGCGACCGGCTCCTGACGGCTCAGCTCCTTCGTGACGGCGAGGTCCGGAAAGAGGCCACGGACCACGCTCGCGGTCTCGGTCAGCAGGTCGCGACCCGCTTCGCGTACCGACTGGATCGTCTCTGCATTGGAGAAGATGGCCCGACGGTCGGTGTCGGCGGCGTGCACGAGATGCAGGGACCGCCCCCGTCGGTCCGCCTCGTCAGCGGCCCACAGTACGGCCGCGCGCGCGGAGGGGGACCCGTCGACTCCCACGACGACGTTGCCGAACTCCGGTCGGGCCGGGGTCTCACTGGTCATGGCTCCTCCTCCGGGGTACACCCGAGGCTCGGGAGCGCGTCCCGAGGGGCGACATCTCCCACACTGGCATCGGGGTGGGCCTCCTCGGGATGGGCCGTTCGGCCCCGATCGAGCCCTGCCCGGCCCTGCTGCCGGGAGCGACATGACACCAACCTGAATGTGAGATGTCCTGTCCGATCCGGACCCGCGACGGGGCGGAGAGGACTCGATGAGGGAGGCACGCCATGACAGCCCAGGTCACCGTCGGTCTGGACGGCTCTGATGAAAGCCTCACCGCCGCCCGTTGGGCCGCGACGCAAGCGGTGCTACGCGAAGTGCCCCTCAGGTTGGTGCATGTGCAGGAGTGGCCGAACACGCCGGAAGTGCCCCTGGCGTATACCCGCACCCTGGACGAGCGGACCGAGAGGTTGATGCGGGACGAGACGAACCGGGCGCGGAAGGACCATCCCGACCTCGAGGTCGTCACGGAGCATGCGCGCGGCGGGGCAGCCGAGGAACTGACGGCCGCCGCGAACGAGGCGGATCTGACGGTCCTCGGTTCACGCGGGCTCGGCGGCGTCCGCGGCTTCATCATCGGCTCGGTCTCCCTCGCCGTCGCCGGCGCGGCGCGACAGCCGGTCGTCCTCGTACGCGCGAAGGACGAACGGGCAGGTCCCGGAGGCGGGATCGTGGTGGGCGTCGACATCCACCACCCGTGCGAAGCCCTGCTCGCGTTCTCCTTCGCCGAAGCCGCCCGAAAGGGCACGCCGCTGCGCTTCCTCCACAGCTGGACGCTTCCCGCTTCGTACGGCTACGCGGCCGTCATGGACCCGGGGATCGGCAAGGAGCTGGGCCGCCACCTCCTCGGGGGGCTGGACGACCTGCTGGAGCCGTGGCGGAAGCGGTACGCGGGCGTGGAAGTGGAGGCCGAAACGGTGGTGGGCTCGCCCGCGTACCAGCTGGTCGAGGCGTCACGGACGGCGCAACTCGTCATCGTGGGACGCCGGAGTCGGCACGTCCCCCTCGGCCCGCATCTGGGCCATGTCGCCCACGCGGTCATCCACCACAGCCCCGCGCCGGTCGCCGTCGTCCCCTTGATGTGAGAGGACGACGGCGGCGACTACTCGGACTGCGACTCCCGAACCCGGGCGCCCCGTCTGCGCAAGGTCGTCCGCCAGCTGCCGACCTCACGCTTCAGCCTCTGCACTTCGGCCGGCTCCCCCCTCCCCCTCCGTGAAGAGAATCCCAGACTCCACGGTGAGCCCTCCCAGACTCCACGGTGAGCCCGGGGCGCGTTCAGGTCCTCCGAGCCGACGAACGCGATCGCCGACGCCCGCTCACTCAGCGGCCCCTGACGGCGCGCCGGGCGCGCCCGGCACCTGGATGCGCCTTCCGGTCACCCGGCGCGGCGAGAGCGTCACCACGGTGTCCCGCCCTTCCCCAGCCCACGGCGCCGAGTGGACGGCATCCTTGATCCTCCGCACCTCGGTCTCCTCCGACACCGTGCGTGCCTGACCGACAAGGAGGACGCTCCAGCCCTGGCTGAAGGCTTCGTCCAGGTGGTCCTCCTCGAAGGCGATCTCCACCCCGGACGCCGAGGCGCGCGCGAGGGTCGAGTCCGCAGCAGTCATGAAGACCACACTCCCGTCGACGACCTGGTAGTTCACGGGGAACACCATCAGCCCGTCCCGTCCTTCGACGGCGACCCGGCCGACGCCGTGCCCGTCGAGCAGCTCCCAGCACTCGGCCTCGCCGATCTCCTCCATCCGTGCCCGGTACCCGGCGCGGGCTCCTCCGGGTGCGAGGTCCGCCGTGTACCCGGTGAGATCCTGGACGGTGGTCTCCAGTGCGTTCGCGAGCCGGACCAGGAACTCGATCCCCGGGGTGGGCACCTGCTCCTCCACGTAGGCGATGTAGCCGGGCGTCGAGCCGGCCCGTTCGGCCACGTCCTCCCAGGACAGGCCGAGTCGGGTGCGCCTGGCCTCGACGCGGCGGCCGAGGTCGCTCGTGGCGTGCGAGGCACGCGGGTCACCGTTCGTGTTCATCACACGTCTCCTTCCGTGGTCTCCGGACGCCGCTGGGGTACGACGGCGACCGGACACGAAGCGTGGTGCAGGGCGCGGTGGGCGACCCTGCCGAGCTCCAGGCCGACGAGGCCGTCGCGGCGCCGCGCACCGACGACCAGCAGGTCGGCGGCGGCGGAGCGCTCGGTCAGGACCTTGTGGGCGGGGCCCTCCACCGTGCTCCTACGCAGGCGCACCTGGGGATGCTCGGATGCCGCGGTCTCAAGGGCCTTGTCGAGCCGTTCGGAGGACCCTTCCGTGAAGTAGGCCGCCCCGGCGCGCCTCATCAGCAGGTGGTCGGCCGGTTCATGGGCCGGCCGTTGCCAGGTGCGGACGACGTCGAGTTCCGCGTCCCGGACGGCTGCCTCGCGGAAGGCGAACCGCACGGCCGGCGAGTCGACGTCGTACTCTCCGATGCCGAGCAGGACACGCCCGTGGCGTGCTTCGAGGGCTTGCCGGTGCCCCCGGACGACGACGACCGGGCAGTGGGCCCGGGCTGCCACGACGAGGCCGACGGATCCGAGCAGAAGGTCGGCGAGTTCGCCGCGCCCTCGGGATCCGACGACGAGGATCGTGCCCTCCCGGCCCTCCCCGAGCAGCGCGGTGGACGCGTCCTGGGCGAGGACGTCCGTGGTGACGGGGAGGCCCGGTGCGCGGCGCCGGGCGCGTTCGACCGCGGTGCCGACGATGTTCTCGGCGAGGACCTGGCCCGAGGGCCGGTCCGTCGTCCAGGCCGGCACGACACCCTCGTACCGTTCCCACAGGGAGGCATGGACGATGCGCAGGGGAAGCCCGTGCCGTACCGCTTCGTCGACGGCCCAGTCCAAAGCCGTGAGACTGGCGTCGGACCCGTCGACTCCTACCACCAGGGGCGATTCCATCGCGCCCACCGCCTTTCCGGGTCGTGAGGTGGCCACCTGCCACGCTCGCACCACGCTGGAGTGGCGGGGTAGGGCCGGTCGGTCCCGGGCCCCGGACCGCCCGGTCCGCGTACGGAGGCGGCGCGGCGACACGACGGGAGGAGGGGCCCATCCGCTTCTCGCGGATCCTGATCGCGCGGTGCGCGGCTCGAAGCCGCTTCCCCGCGTCCCTCTGGCGGGCCCCCTCCTCGCTTTCAGGAAAGCATCGGCAGGCGGTCCGTGCCAGTGCTGCCCGGGTCCCGACGTGCCCCTTTCGGCCCTTGTCCTCCGACGCCAGGCGGCGAAACCCTCGCAGCAACAGGACTCGGGGCGCAGACGTACCGGAGGCCGGTCATGAAGCACCCTCGTACCGTCGACGACGTGATGACCCATGCGGTGGTCTCCGCCAGGCTCGACGCACCGGTCAAGGAGATCGTCCGGTCCATGCGGCGCTGGGGCGTGAGCGCGGTCCCCGTGCTGTCGGCCCAGGGACGAGTGGTCGGCGTGGTGTCCGAGGCGGACGTACTCGGCAAGGTTCCGGGAGAGGCCCGGGACGACGCGGGATCGGTGACGGCGGGCAGCCTGATGTCGGCTCCGCCCGTCACCGTTCCGCGCGATGCCACGATCGCCGGGGCCGCGCGGCTGATGGCGCAGGGCCACCTCAAGCGGCTTCCCGTGGTGGACGAGGACGGCCGCCCGGTGGGTGTCGTCAGCCGGGGCGATCTGCTCAAGGTCTACCTTCGCTCCGACTCCGAACTCGCCGAGGACGTGCGCCACGAGCTCCTCACGCACCTGATTCCCGAAGGTGACGCGGCACTGACTGTACGGGTCCAGAACGGCGCGGTGACGCTCGCCGGACGCCTGCCACAGTCCGTTCCGGCGGATCTGGCCCTGCGCCTGACCCGGGCGGTGCCCGGTGTGGTGGCCGCGACGGCGGAATTCACGACCGCGTAGCAGCCTTCCCGGGTCCGGCCTCTCTCGTGCCGTGCGGCGGAAAGTGCTGGACGCGTGCGTCCGGGCCCGGGAACACCTCGGTGACCCGTCCCGTGTCCGCCCATCGGACATCGAAGGGCGGAGTGCCGTCCGGATGGTGGAGCCCGACGATCTCACCGTCTCGCCCCTCGTCCCCGACCGTGGCACCACCCACGATCAGCCGGTCACCGACGCGAGCCCACAACCCGGCGCGGGGCTTCTCCTGGCCTTGTCGTGCTCCGGTCCCGGTCATGCTTCTCGCCTCCCGGCACGAGCGCCCGGCCGCGGTCCTCCCGAGACGGGCTCTCTCGCCGTCTCCACCGTGCGTCCCGGCGGGCCCGCCGCCATAGGGGCCAACAGTCCCGGAAGGGGACCATTCGGCACTGCCCCGGGTGCGCTTCGCGCAGCAGAGTGAGACCTGGGGCGGCCGCGTCCCGTGAAGGAGGACCGTCATGCAGCACCGCACGGTTTTCGAGGTGATGACCCACGACGTGATCACCGCCGCCCCGGAGACCCCGTTCAAGCAGATTGCGCGGCTCTTCGCCGACCACGACGTCTCGGCGGTCCCGGTCGTCGACGCCGACCGACGCCTGCTCGGCGTGGTCTCGGAGGCCGACCTGCTGCGGTCCACCGCCGAGCTCCCCGACCTGGAGGGCCGCTGGGCGGGCGTCCGGCTGCTGTCCCAGGAGCGAGGGCTGCCCGACGCGGAGACGGCCACCCAGCTGATGACCTCGCCGGCCGTCACGGCACAGGCGAACTGGAATCTCGTCGAGACGGCCCGGACCATGCAGCGCAAGGCGGTGAAGAGACTGCCCGTGACCGACGAGACCGGTCGCCTCGTCGGGATCATCAGCCGCAGCGACCTGCTGCGGCCCTTCCTGCGCAGCGACACCGCGATCCGTGACGAGATCGAGCACGACGTTCTGGCCGACACGCTGCGCCTCGCCCCGGACACGATCCGTGTGACCGTCGACGACGGAGTCGTCAGGCTGACGGGCCGGGTCGACGAGCGTGCCGACATCCGCGTGATCACACGGCTCTGCCGCTCGGTCGACGGAGTCGTCGCCCTGCACGAATCGATCGAGTACGCCTACGACAACCTCGCGCTCGACGTGGAGCCACCGCGATGAACGCCCTGTGGGTGGCACCCGTCATGCCCGACTACGACAGCGCCCGGGCCACCTTCTCCTGGCGACGCGAGCGGTCCCGGCTCGCCGGACTGCCGGACGGCGGCATCAACATCGGGTACGAGGCCGTCGACCGGCACCTGCGCGAGGGCCACGGCGAACGCGTCGCGCTGCGCTGCATCGCCCGCGACGGAACCGTCCAGACGGTCACCTTCGCCCGTCTCGCAGCCGAGAGCTCCCGCTTCGCGCACGTGCTGGAGACGCTCGGCGTGGAACGCGGCGAGCGGGTGTTCACCCTCCTCGGCCGCCGGTTCGAGCTGTACAGCGCCGTCCTCGGAACGCTGCGTGCCGGACGGGTCCTGTGCCCGCTCTTCAGCGCCTTCGGTCCCGAACCCATCGCACTGCGCATGGAGTTGGGCAACGCCCGCGCGCTGGTCACGACCCGGGAGCTGTACGAGCGGAAGGTGGCCCCGGTACGGTCCCGACTTCCGCACCTGCGGCACGTTCTGCTTCTCGACCCCGGAGCCGACCCGCCCCCGGACACCCTCTCCTTCCCCGCTCTCACGGCCGCCGCGCCGGACGCGTACACAGTGGGTCCGACCGATCCGGCGGAGCCGGCGCTGTTGCACTTCACCAGCGGCACGACGGGCACCCCCAAGGGCGCGGTACACGTGCACGAGGCGGTCCTCGCCCATCACGTCACCGCCGCCTACGCTCTGGACCTGCACGAGGGCGACGTCTTCTGGTGCACGGCCGACCCCGGCTGGGTCACTGGCATGTCGTACGGGATCATCGCCCCGCTCACCCACGGCGTGACGACCGTCGTCGACGAAGGGGACTTCGCCCCCGCTCGCTGGTACGGGATCCTCGCCGACCAGCACGTCACGGTCTGGTACACCGCGCCCACCGCGTTCCGCATGCTCATGCGGGCCGCACCACGCCGCGGCGAGCCGACTCCCGCGGAGCGTCACGACCTCTCGTCGCTCCGGTTCATCGCGAGTGTCGGTGAGCCTCTCAATCCCGAGGCCGTGCACTGGGGCCGGGAGGCTCTCGGGCTTCCGGTCCACGACACCTGGTGGCAGACCGAGACCGGTGCCATCATGATCGCCAACTTCGCGGCCGATCCGATGCGGCCCGGTTCGATGGGCCGCCCACTGCCCGGTGTCGAGGCCGCCGTCCTGGCGTGCGGCGAGGACGGCCGGGCGGCCATCACCGGCGGGCACGTCCAGATCCTCCAAGAACCCGGTGCCCAGGGCGAGCTCGCCCTACGGGCGGGCTGGCCCTCGATGTTCCGGGCCTACCTCCACGAGCCGCACCGTTACGAGGCGTGCTTCGCGGACGGCTGGTACCTGACCGGCGACCTCGTCAGCCGCGACGCCGACGGCTGGTACTGGTTCGTGGGCCGCGCCGACGACGTCATCAAGTCCGCGGGGCACCTCATCGGGCCGTTCGAGGTGGAGAGCGCGCTCATGGAGCATCCGGCGGTCGCCGAGGCCGGTGTCATCGGACGCCCTGACCCTCTGGCCGGCGCGATCGTCAAGGCGTTCGTGCTGCCGCGCCCCGAGTATCCGCCCGACACCGAACTACGGCGCGACGTCTTGGCGTTCGGCCGCCGGCGCCTCGGCCCGGCTGTGGCCCCCCGGGAGATCGAGTTCGTCGAGGATCTGCCCCACACCCGCAGCGGAAAGGTGATGCGCCGCCTGCTGCGGGCCCGCGAACTGGGCCTGCCCGAGGGCGATGTGTCGACGCTGGAGACACCCGAACCGGCCGGGACGGCCGAGCTCTCCGAGAAGGAACCGTGATGGCCACCGCACACGGCGGTACGCCCGCCGGAACACCGAAGACGAAGCGCCCCCGTCGCGCACGTGGACCCACGACGCCCTCCCGCACTCCTGCGGCGTCCCACGACCTGGATCTGCTGCGGCAGATGCTGCTCATCCGGCGGTTCGAGGAACGGTGCGTCGAGCTGTACAGCGCAGCGGCGATCCGGGGCTTCGTGCACCTCTACATCGGCGAGGAGGCGGTGGCGGTCGGCGTCCACCAGGCTCTCGACGAGCGGGACGCGGTCGTCTCCACGTACCGCGAACACGGCCACGCCCTGGCCCGTGGGATACCGCCCGAGGCCGTGATGGCGGAGATGTACGGGAAGAGCACCGGGTGCAGCCACGGCCGCGGCGGTTCCATGCACCTCTTCGACGCCGACCGCCGCTTCTACGGCGGCAACGCGATCGTGGGCGGCGGACTGCCGCTCGCGGCGGGCCTGGCGCTCGCCGACCGGTTGCGCGGCGAGTCTCGAGTGACCTGCTGCTTCTTCGGTGACGGGGCCTTCGCGGAGGGCGAGTTCCACGAGACCGCCAATCTGGCGGCGCTCTGGGGACTGCCCGTGCTCTTCGTCTGCGAGAACAACCTGTACGCGATGGGGACGGCCCTCGCCCGCGAACACGCCCAGACGGACCTGGCGATGCGGGCGGCGTCGTACGGCATGGCGGCCTGGGCCGTCGACGGCATGGACGTACACGCCGTGGAGAGAGCGGCGCGCGGGGCGGTCGAGTCCATCCGCGCCGGCAGCGGACCGCACTTCCTGGAGATGCGGACGTATCGATTCCGCGCGCACTCGATGTACGACCCGGACCGGTACCGGCCGAAGGACGAGGTCGAGGAGTGGAAGCGGCACGACCCCGTCACCCGCCTCGCCGACGGCATGCGTACGGCTGGACTCCTCGACGCAGCCGCGCTGGAGGCTCTGGACCACGACGTCATGGAGGAGATCGACCGAGCCGTCCTGGCGGCCGAACAGGCCCCCGAGGAGCCGGCCGAGGATCTGCTGCTCCATGTCACAGGCCGATACGAGGAGGCTCAGGCATGAGCACGCGACCGCGGGCGCATCCCGACGACGACACCACCACATACAGGGAGGCCCTGCGCGAGGGACTGCGCGAGGCCCTGGCCTCGGACGGCCGAGTGTTCCTGATGGGTGAGGACGTGGGCCGCTACGGCGGTTGCTTCGGGGTGAGCCTCGGCCTCCTGGAGGAGTTCGGCCCCGATCGTGTCCGGGACACGCCCCTGTCGGAGTCCGCGTTCGTCGGAGCCGGGATCGGCGCCTCACTGGCAGGGATGAGGCCGATCGTGGAGATCATGACGGTCAACTTCAGCCTGCTGGCCCTCGACCAGATCCTCAACAACGCCGCCACCCTGCGGCACATGTCCGGCGGACAGCTCGGCGTGCCGCTGGTGATCCGCATGACGACGGGCGCGGGACGGCAGCTGGCCGCCCAGCACTCCCACAGTCTCGAAGGCTGGTACGCGCACATCCCCGGCCTCCGTGTCCTGGCGCCGGCCACGATCGACGACGCCCGCCACGTGCTGTCCGCCGCGCTGGCCGACCCCGACCCGGTACTGCTCTTCGAGCACGGCAGCCTGTACAACGCGGTCGGAACGCTCGACCCGGCGGTCCATCAGGTCGACCTGGACCGCGCGGCCGTCCGGCGCGAGGGCACCGACGTCACGGTCGTCGCGTACGGCGGTTGCGTGTCCAAGGCCCTCGAAGCCGCGGAGGAACTGGCGGGCGAGGGGATCAGCGCGGAGGTCGTCGACCTGCGCACGCTACGGCCCCTGGACGACACCGCGTTCGTCGGCTCGGTCCGGCGGACCCACCGGGCCGTCGTGGTCGACGAGGGCTGGCGCAGCGGCAGTCTGTCCGCCGAAATCGAGTCGCGCATCTGTGAGCAGGCGTTCTTCGAACTCGACGCGCCCGTCGAGCGGGTGTGCAGCGCGGAGGTCCCCATCCCGTACGCCCGTCGGCTGGAGGAGGCGGCACTCCCCCAGCCGGCCGGAATCGTGGCGGCGGCGCGCCGGGTGGTGAGCTGAGATGGCCGAGTTCACGATGCCGTCACTCGGCGCCGACATGGACGAGGGCACGCTCTCCCAGTGGCTGGTGCACCCCGGCGACCAGGTGGCGCGGGGCGACGTCGTCGCGGTGGTCGAGACCGCGAAGTCCGCGATCGAGGTGGAGTGCTTCCACAGCGGTACGGTCGACGCCCTCCTCGTCGACGAGGGCACCACCGTGCCGGTGGGCACCCCGCTGGCTCGCATCGGCACGTCCGCCGAGAGCAGGCCCACCACGGACCGACCCCCGTCGACACCCCTCGTCCGCCGACTCGCCCAGGACCGGCACGTCGACCTCGCCGCCGTCCATGGTTCGGGCCCGGGAGGCAGGATCACACGCGCGGACGTGGAGCACGCGGAACCGGAACCTGAACGAGCACCGGAGCACGCCAAGAGCGCCGGCTCCTCACAGCCCCTTCACACCGGGATCAGGCGGCAGCCGGGTACGGAACCGGCGCGACGGAAGCGGAGCCGATCCGGGGCCGAGGCAAAGCCCGCGCCGACGACACGGTCGACGAAGCCGGTACGCAGCGACGACTCGACCGGGGAGCGTCCCGCTCCTCCGCGCGTGAAGTCCTCACCGCTCGCGCGGCGGCTGGCCACGGAGCTCGGCGTCGACCTCGCCGAGGTGACCGGCACGGGTCGGGGCGGCACCGTCCGTGCGGAGGACGTCCGTTCCGCCCCGGCCGCCGAGGGCGCACCGCGGCCGGCCGTCCCGGATATGGCACGGGCGGCGACCGCCCGGCTCATGAGCCGATCCAAGCGGGAGATCCCGCACTTCTACCTCTCCACGACCGTGGACATGGCAGCGGCCCTGGAGTGGATGCACGCCCGCAACCGCGAACTGCCGTTGTCCGCCCGTCTGGTGCCCGCCGCACTCCTGTTCAAGGCCGTCGCGCTGGCGGCGCGCAAGGTGCCCGAGCTCAACGGGCACTGGGTCGACGACGGCTTCGTCCCGGCGGAGGAGGTACGGCTGGGCATCGCCGTCTCCCTGCGAGGAGGTGGCCTTGCCGCCCCGTCCCTCGCCCACGCCGACACGCTCTCCGTGGTCGAGGTGATGGCCGCGCTCAAGGACCTGGTGGCGCGGGCACGGGGCGGCCGGCTCCGCGCGTCCGAGACCGCCGACCCCAGCCTCACGGTCACGAACCTCGGCGACCAGGGCGTCGAGGCCGTGTTCGGGGTCGTCTACCCGCCGCAGGTCGCGCTCGTCGGCCTCGGCCGGATCGTCGAGCGGCCGGTGGCCGTGAACGGCCTGCTGGGAGTGCGTCCCGTGGTGACGGCGACGCTGTCCGCCGACCACCGAGCCGCCGACGGCGCCACCGGCGCGCGCCTCCTGACCACCATGGACCGGCTCCTGCAACAACCGGAGGAACTGTGAACCACGACCAGGCGAAGGAGTTCGTCCGGCAAGCCGTGCAGCGTGTCGTCCCCGACGCCGACTTCACCGGGCTCGATCCCGGCGTGTCCCTGCGGGACAGGTTCGAGATGGATTCGCTGGACTTCCTCGAGTTCGTCGAGGCACTCGCCGAACTCAGCGGGGCGGAACTCGGCGAGGACGACTATGCGGCCCTCGACACCTGGGACGGCTGCGCCGCTCGCCTGGTGGGCGAGGCCAGTGCGTCCGCACAAGGAAGGAGCGGATGATGCGCCACCGCAGGATCGACCAGCTGATGACCCGTGAGGTGGTGAGCGTCCGCGGCGACACTCCGTTCAAGGAGATCGCCCGCACGCTCTCGCAGCACCAGGTGACCGCCGTACCCGTGGTGGACGGCGACGGCCGGGTCGTCGGGGTGGTGTCGGAAGGCGATCTGTTGCGCAAGACCGCCGACCAGGCCGCCGCACCGAGTGGATTGCCGGCCGTTCCGGGCCTGGAGGCGTGGGAACGGGCGAAGGCCGAGGGAACACGGGCCGAGGAGCTCATGTCCGCCCCCGCGGTGTGTGCCCGTCCGGAGTGGACCGTGGCGGAGGCGGCGCGGCTCATGGAGGTGCAGAGGGTCAAGCGGCTCGTGGTCGTCGATGGCGAGGACCGCTTGCTGGGCATCGTGAGCCGTCGCGACCTCTTGGACGTGTTCCTCCGCGAGGACGACGACATCCGCCGGGAGATCGTCGAGGACGTGCTCGGTGACACGCTGCGTCTCGAACCGACTGCCCTCGCCGTCGAAGTGCACGACGGGCGGGTGGAGCTTGGCGGGAGGCTGCCCTTCCGGGGCATGGCACCGGCGATCGAGCGCATGTGCGCGACGGTGGACGGCGTGGTCTCGGTCTCCTGCACCCGTCTCACGTACGACGTCGATGACACCGAACGAGGAGGTGGACGATCATGACGCGGAGCATCGTGGTCGGCCTGGACGGTACGGAGCAGGCCAAGGCAGCCGCGGAGTGGGCGGCCGAGGAGGCGGTGCTGCGCGGGACTGACGTACATCTGGTACACGCGAAGGAACCAGTACCGGAGGCCGCTCTGTCGCTCGTGGAGTGGGAGTCCGAGGAGCCGTGGGCCAGGGAGATGATGGCGCGCACCGCCGGTGAGCTGCGCGAGCGCCATCCCGGCCTGTCGGTGACCTCCCAGGTGCTGCCCTCGGGGCCCGTTCCGGGTCTGGTCGCCGCGGCTGAGGAGAGCGATCTGCTCGTTCTCGGCTCGCGGGCGCTGGGCAGCGTGGCCGGGTACCTGCTCGGCTCGGTCGGCCTGACGGTCGCCGGTGCCGTCGAGCGACCCGTCGTACTGGTACGGGCCGTCAGCGCGGGAAGCACTCCACGGGGCCCGATCGTGGTCGGGGCCGACGTGCGGCAGCCCGTGGACTCCGTGCTGGGCTTCGCCTTCGAGGAAGCCGCGCGACGGCACACCCAGGTCCTCGTCGTGTATGTGCAGCAGCTCCCGCTGCACGCGGGAATGGGGCCCGCGATGGTCCCGGACTTCAGGCTTTCCATGGTGCCGGAGATCAAGCGTTCGGTGGAGGTCATGCTGGACCCCTGGCGGGCGAAGCATCCCGACGTCGAGGCGGTCGCCCGCGTGGCGGTCGGATCGGCCGGACCCGAACTGGTGGCGGTCGCCCGGGAGGCCTCCCTCGTGGTGGTGGGCCGGCGTACCCGCCCTTCGACGCTCGGCGCACACATCGGCAGCGTGGCCCACGCCGTCCTGCACCACAGCCCGGTGCCCGTGGCCCTCGTTCCCCACGACTGATCGCTGCCGGTCAGTCCTCGGGCGCCGTCGGACTCAGCCGTACCGCCGTGACCTTGTACTCCGGACACGAGGTCACGGTGTCGGCGTGCTTCGAGGTGAGGGAGTTGACGCCGCTGGCCGGGAAGTGGAACGCGCAGAAGACCTGCCCGGGAGCGAGTTCCGTCCCGACGCGGGCGACCAGTCGCGCCTGTCCGTGCCGGCTCGCGACGGTGACCGGGGTGCCGTCCCGCACGCCGAACCGGGCGGCGTCCTCCGGGTGCAGGTCCAGGCAGTCGGACGCGTCGAGAAGTAGGTTGCCGCCGCGCCGGGTCATGCTCCCGGAGTTGTAGTGGGCCCATCGGCGCCCGGTGACGAGGACCAGCGGATAGTCCTGGTCCGGTTCTTCTCCGGGCGGTAGATAGGGGGCCGCAGATAGATGTGCGCGCCCGTCGGGGGTGGCGAACTCCTCCGCGTACAGAGTGGCTTCGCCTGGCCGGTCCGGCGTGGGGCAGGGCCAGGGCACCGCCCCCTCCCGGTCGAGCCGCTCGTGCGAGAGACCGGCGAAGAGAGGTGTCACACGTCCGCACTCGGCGAGAGCCGCTGCGGGGGTCGGGCAGTCCAGGTCGGCACCGAGGGCACCGGCGACGGCGTGCACGACGTCGAAGTCGGAGCGCGCCGTTCCGGGCGGAGTCACCGCTGGTCGTACGCGCTGGAAGCGGCGGTCGAAGTTGACGAACGTCCCGTCCTTCTCCAGCCAGGAGGCCACGGGCAGGACGACATCGGCGTGGTGGGCGGTCTTGCCGAGGAAGAGCTCGTTGACGACGACGAGCGGGCAGGCGTCAAGGGCCTCGGCGACCCGCCGGCTGTCGGGATCGGTCGCGCACACGTCCTCGCCGATGATCCACAGCGCCCGCAGCCGGCCCTCGCGAGCCGCCGCGAACATCTCGGGGATGCGCATACCCGGCCGATCTGGGACTGGTCGGCCCCACACCACTTCGGCACGGGCGCGGGCCTCGGGGTCGGTGACACGGCCGTAGCCGGGGAGCAGGTCGGGCAGGGCACCCATGTCGGAGGCGCCCTGGACGTTGTTCTGACCGCGCAGGGGGCTGATGCCGAACCCGCGGCCGGTGGCTCCGACGGCTCCGCGCAGGATGGGGAGGTTCGCCAGGGTCCGGACGCCGTCGGTGCCGTGCAGGTGCTCGGTGACCCCGAGCCCGTACACGACGGCCGGCCGCTCCGCGCGGCCGTAGAGCCGGGCGGCCTTCCTGATGTCGTCGGCGGGGACGCCGGTGATCTCGGCTACCCGCTCGGGCGGGTAGCCGGCCATCAGGTCGGAGAGTTCGTCCAGCCCGGTGGCGCGATCGCGGAGGAAGCCCGAATCGGTCATGCCTTCGTCGACGAGGACGTGGGCAAGGCCGTGGAAGAGGGCGACGTTCGTACCGGGGCGCGGACGCAGGTGCACGTCGGCATGGTGCGCGAGGCCCACGGCACGGGGGTCGGCCACGATCAGGGAGGCCCCTGCGAGTGCCCGTTGGAGGAGACGGGCGCCGACGACGGGGTGGGCTTCGACGGGGTTGGCGCCGACGACCAGGAGGCAGTCGGCGGTCTCGACGTCGTCGAAGGGGTCGGTGCCGCCGGCGCGTCCGAAGGAGGCGGTGAGTCCTGCGGCTGACGGGGCGTGGCAGAGGCGGGAGCAGTTGTCGACGTTGTTGGTGCCGATGACGGTCCGCAGGAACTTCTGGACGAGGTAGTTCTCCTCGTTGGTGGCACGGGCGGAGGAGATCGCGGCGACCGCGTCGGGACCGCCGTCGAGGACGGCCGCGCGCAGCCCGTCGGCGATCCGGGTCACCGCCTCGTTCCAGGTCGCCGGTCGTAGTTCGCCGTTCTCCCGGACCAGGGGCTCGGTGAGACGCTCGGCGGAGCCGAGGTATCCGTACGCGAAGCGGCCTTTGACGCAGGCGTGGCCCCGGTTGACCGGTCCGTCCCGGGCGGGCAGCACGGCGGCGACACGGTCCTCACGGACGACGACGTCGAGGGTGCAGCCGACTCCGCAGTAGCCGCAGGTGGTGCGTACGCGGTCGGCGGGTGCCTGTCGCGAGGTGAGGCCCTCACCGGGTCCGGGCTGGGCGATCGCCCCCGTCGGACAGGTGTCGACACAGCCGCCGCAGGACACGCAGTCGGAGCCGGCCCAGGGACCGCCAGTGCCCGGGGCGACGACCGTGTCGGCACCACGTCCGGTGAGAGTGAGCGCGAAGGTTCCCTGGACGTCGGAGCACATCCGTACGCAGCGCCCGCAGGCGATGCACAGGTCCCGGTCGAGATGGACGTACGGGTGGCTCTCGTCCCGGCCGCGCGTGGGGTCACCGGCCGCCATGTCCGCCGGGATCCCCAAGGTCCGGCACGCCTCGGCCAGTTCACTGTGCGCGCTGTCGTCGAGCGCGTGCGGTGGGAGCGCCGAGGCGATCAGGGCGACCGCGTCCCGGCGCAGGTTCCGCACGCCCTCGTCGGCGGTGTCGACGGTGAGGCCCGACGTCGCGGGCGTGACGCATGCGGCGACGGTTCGCCCGTCGGCGCGGACCAGGCAGGTCCGGCAGGAGCCTGCGGGCCGGAGACGGTCGTCGTGGCAGAGGGTGGGCAGGTCGGCTCCGGTGGCACGTACCGCGTCGAGCAGTGAGGCTCCCGCGGGCAGTCCGACCGGCACGCCGTCGACCTGGAGCCGGGTCATCGGTCCCATCCTTCCAGTGCCGGCTCGTAGACGCGGGCCAGGCTGCGGACGGCGACGGGGACGCGGCGGCCGAAGGCGCAGAGGCTCGCCTCCTCCATGAGCCGTTCCAGTCGCTCGTAGGTCTCCCCCGGCCGGCCCTGGCCCTGCGCGAGTCCGAGTCCTCGCCGGGTGCCGACCCGGCAGGGCGAACAGGCTCCGCAGCTCTCGTCGGCGGCGAACTCCCAGATGTGCCGAAGGAGTTCGTGCGGATCGGTGTCGGCATCGAAGGCGACCATGCCGGCGTGACCGAGGGCGGCGCCGTGCTCGGCGAGCGCTGCCGTGGTGAGGGGGACGTCGAGAGCGGTCCCGGCGAGGAAGCCGCCCAGGGGCCCGCCGATCTGGAGGGCGACGAGCTCGCGGCCGTCCTTGAGACCGCCCCCGAACCGGGTGGCGATCTCGCCCACGGAAGTGCCGAGCTCGACCTCGTAGGCACCGGGCCGGGCGAAGCGTTCGGACAGGCACACCAGCTTGGTACCGGTTTCGTCCGTTACGCCGCGTCGGGCGTAGGACGCTCCGCCGTGGGCGACGATCCAGGGCACGGCCGCCAGGGTCTCCACATTGTTGACCACGGTCGGCGCGTCCCACAGGCCGTGGTCCGTGGGGTACGGGGGCCGGGGGCGGGCACAGCCGCGAGCGCCTTCGAGGCGGGCGATGAGGGCGGTCTCCTCGCCGGCGACATAGGAACCGGCTCCTTCGACGATCTCGACGAACGGCCGCGGACCGGCTGTCTCGACCGAGGGTGCCAGGTCCCCCGCCTCCGTCGCGCGTTCCACCGCCCGGCGCAGCCGTGCCATGGCTCTCGGATACTCGGAGCGGACCAGGACCGTCCCGCGCCGGGCGCCGCAGGCGAAGCAGGCCAGGGCGAGTCCTGCGAGGACGCGCTCGGGGTCCTCCTCCATGAGCAGCCGGTCGGCGTACGAGCCGGGGTCACCCTCGTCCCCGTTGGCGACGACGACCGTGTCGGGCTTCCCCGCGACTGCGGCCCACTTGTCGGCCACCGGAAATCCGGCGCCGCCTCGCCCGCGCAGTCCTGCGAGGGCGGTCTCCTCCCGTACGTCCTCGGGCCGCAGCCCGGCCACCGCCTCGCGCCACACGTCCCATGCGGAGAGCTCTCCCACGATCCCGGCGAGCAGGACGGGCGCCCCGGTGGTGTCGGCCGCGGGGATGCCCGGCGCCCGCGGTTCCGTCCGCCCGGCGAGTTGGTCGGCCAGGTCCGGGCCGGTACGGGGCAGGGTGCCGTCGAGGGCGGCGGGGCCTGCGTAGCAGAAGCCGACGCAGTGCACAGTCTGCAGCGAGGTGGAACCGCCCTCGTCGACCGTGCCCGCCACCACTCCGAGTGCCTGTTCGACCTCCGCCAGGTGCTGTCCACCCCGCGCGGCGAAGCACGCCGTGGCGGTGCACACCCGCACGTGCCGCTCTCCGCGCGGGGCGGCGAGATCGGCGAAGAAGGTGGCGGGGCCAAGTCCTGCGGCGGCCGGAAGTCGGGCTGCCTCCGCAGCTTGGGGTGCCCATGCCTCGGGCCCTTCCGCGGTACCCGACCTGGCGCGCTCAAGCGCGGCCGGCAGCAGCCCCCCGCGCCCTCCGTGCCGTGCGGTCAGCTCACGGAGCGCGTCCATGCGTCCGCCCGGCTCCCCGGGTATCCGACCCGCCATGATCCCAGCGTGACCGGCCACGCCCCCACTCGCATCCCGACCGGTCGCGGGGTTCACGGTTCCGCGCTGCGCAGGGCGGTCAGGCGCCGTCGGTACTCGTCCTCGTCGATCTCACCGCGCGCCAGTCGCTCGCCCAGGATCTGCTCGGCCGACGTGGCAGGCCGAGACCCAGACGGCCGTTCCGCAGGACGGCCCAGGGTACGGAAGAGCATCACCGCGACGGTGATGAGAAGGCCCCAGAACAGCACCATCCCGGCTGACATGGCGAACCAGCCCCATCCGTTCATGCCGTCGCCGTACCAGAACATCATCGCCACTCACACTCCCGACGGCCGGGCCGGTAGGAACCGGACGCCCCTGCCTCCGGTCCGTCCGCCACCACCGTGCGCCGCCCCAGGAGGCCTGGCACAGGGCCGTCCGGTCCCTGGCGGGGGGCCGGTCGGGCACGGAAGGGAACAAGCGGCCCCTGGAGCCGGGATCCCGAAGGCCGGAGGGTGGAGAACAGCAAGCCCGCGCCCGCCGACGCGGATCACCGCCGGGAGGCCACCATGGTCCGGAACTCGGGGATCCCGCCCGTGGTGGACGCACCGCGACCGTGGCAGATGCTGTTCCTCGCCACCGTCGGGTTCGCCCTCTGTTTCTGGGCATGGGCGCTGCTGGGCCCGCTCGGCCCGCGGCTGCGGGACGACCTGGGCCTCAGTTCCTTCGAGCAGTCACTGGTGGTCGCCGTGCCCGTGGTGGTCGGCGCGCTGGGCCGGATCCCGGCGGGGGCGCTGACGGACCGCTGGGGTGCGCGCCGGGTCTTTCCCCTCGTCGCGGCCCTGACGATCCTCCCCGTGCTGTACCTGGGTCACCTGGCCGACTCGTTCGCCGAGGTGCTCGCGGGCGGCTTCCTCCTCGGGCTCGGGGGAACGGCCTTCGCCGTCGGAGTGCCGTTCGTCAACGCCTGGTACCCACCCGCACGCCGAGGCGTCGCCCTCGGGATCTTCGGCATCGGCACCGGTGGAACGGCCTTGTCAGCATTCACCACCGTCCAGCTCGCCGACGCCGTCGGACGTGCCTTCCCCTTCGATCTCGTGGCCGCCTTCCTCGCCGTGTACGCCGGGGTGGCCTGGTTCCTGCTCCGCGACCGCCCGGGGCGCGCGACGGCGTTGGGGTCGCTGATCTCGCGCACAGCACTGGCCATGCGTACACCGGCCACCTGGCAGCTGGCGTTCTTGTACGCCGTCTCCTTCGGAGGGTTCGTCGCGTTCAGCGTCTACCTTCCGACCTACCTCACCAGGGCGTACGAGCTGGGGCGCTCCGACGCGGCACTGCGGACCGCGGGATTCGTCGTCCTCGCCGTGGCGATGCGGCCGGTGGGGGGCTGGCTGTCGGACCGCATCCACCCCGTACCCGTACTGACGGTCTCGTACGGGCTCGTTGCGGTGTCCGCCCTGATCGCGGCGTTCGAGGCGGAACTGGTCCCCGTGGGAACGGCGGCCTTCTTCGGCATGGCCGCCGGCCTGGGCGCCGGGTCCGGGGCGGTCTTCGCGCTCGTGGCACGTCTGGTCCCGGCCGAGCGGGTCGGCTCGGTGACGGGAGTGGTCGGGGCGGCGGGCGGTCTCGGCGGCTTCTTCCCGCCTCTCGTGATGGGAGCGGTCGACAGCGTCGCACACGACTACACGTGGGGGTTCGTCCTCCTCGCCGTCACCGCGACCGGCGCGGGAACCCTGGCCGCCACCGCTGTCCGGCGAAGCGCCCGGGCGACCGCGGACGCCTGACCGCGGCGGCGGGAACCGCTCGTCCCGGCCTCCCGATGACCCGGCGATTGGGCCGTTCGGCCCGTTTCCGGGGCCTGGGTGGCCGTAGCCGCCGGTTCCTTCCGAAGGTTGGTATGGAAGACATGAACGCCGACCAGGCACTCCTCGTCGCCTCCGGAGTACGCAAGATCTACCGGACGGGCTCCGTGGAGGTCACAGCCCTCCTCGACCTGGATCTCGTCGTACGTCACGGGGAGATGGTGGCGGTCATGGGACCGTCCGGCTCCGGAAAGACCACGCTCCTGAACTGTCTGTCCGGGCTCGACGACATCGACGGCGGCCGGGTGGAGGTCGACGGCCACGATCTGTTCGCGATGTCGGACGCTGCGCGCACGGAGCACCGCGCTCACACCATGGGATTCGTCTTCCAGGCGTTCAACCTCATCCCTGTCTTCTCCGCGGTGGAGAACGTCGAACTGCCCCTCCTGCTCGTGGGCACCCGGCCGCGCGAAGCCCGTCGCCGGGCGCTGGACATGCTCGACCGGGTGGACCTCGGCCACCGGGTCGAGCACCGGCCCAGCGAGCTGTCCGGGGGTGAGCAGCAGCGGGTGACCATCGCCCGCGCCCTGGCGGGACGCCCGGCCATCGTGTGGGCGGACGAGCCGACGGGCAACCTCGACAGCGCGATGGCCGACCAGGTCATGGACCTGCTGTGCGAGCTCAACCAGGACGAGAGCCAGACGATCGTCCTGGTCACCCACGACAGCGCCATCGGAGCGCGTGTCCCCCGGCTGATCCGGATGCACGACGGGCAGCTGGTCGACGACGTCCGCCAGACCGTCACGGCCCGAGCCCCGATCCCCGACGCACCCTTGGGCTGACCATGTACCCGAACCTCCTCGTCCCGCTGCTCACCGCCTTGGCGCTCGCCCTCGCGGCCCTGGTGCTGGTCGCCGTCCGGCAGCCGGTGTCGCGGCGGCTGGCCTTCCGGCAGGTCGCCCGCCGGCGTACCGAGGCGGCGCTGGTGATCGGCGGATCGATGCTCGGGACGGCCATCGTCATCGGGGCCCTGGTCGTCGGCGACACCCTGAACTTCTCTGTACGGCAGGAGGCGTACCGGACCCTGGGGCCGGTGGACGAGCGCGTCGTCGCACCCCCCGGCCCGACCGGGCGCGCCGCGACGGAACGGATGGCCTCCCTGGCGGGGAATCCCGACATCGACGGAGTGCTGAACGCCCAGGCCACCCAGGCATCCGCCGTCACCCGTACCGACGGCCGTACGGCCGCAGAACCACGTGTCCTGGCCTGGCAGATGGACTTCGACAAGGCGGCGCGCTTCGGCGCACCGGGTGGGGATTCCGGCCTCGGCGGACCGAATCCGAAGCCCGGGCAGGTCGTGGTCAACGAGCCGCTGGCCCGGTCCCTGAGCGTGGGGGCCGGAGATCCGGTCACGCTGTACCTGTTCGGAGTCCCGGGGACGTACCGGGTCGAGCGCGTGGTGCCGGAAGAGGGTCTGGCCGGTGTGGGCCTAGGTGGCAGGCTGAACCGCGACGTGTTCCTGGCACCGGGGACCCTGGACTCCGCCGCCCGGTCCGTCGGAGCGGAGCCTCGCTCGGTCACCTTCGTCTCCAACCGAGGCGGCGTCGAGAGCGGCGAAGCCCTGACCGACAAGGTGACGGCCGACATCCGGCAGGCACTGGGCCCGCTCGTCGGCCAGACGGCGATCGAGACGCCGAAGCACACGGTCCTGCGGGACGCCAAGCAGGCCGGGGACTCCCTCGGAGCCCTGTTCCTCATGATCGGCAGTTTCAGCATCATCGCGGGCGCACTGCTCCTGGTGAACATCTTCGTGATGCTCGGCGAGGAGCGGAAGTCCCAGATGGGCATGGTGCGGGCCGTGGGGATGAAGCGCTCGCGGCTCGTCGGGTCCTTCACGCTCGAAGGTTCCACCTACGCGTTGCTGTCCGCGCTGCCGGGTGTGGCCATCGGGGTCGCGGTCGGCTGGGGCGTCGCCGTCGTGGCGGCGCAGATCTTCCAGGGCTGGTCGGTCGGCGGAAGCAGCATCCGCATCGCGTTCGCCATCACGCCCACCAGCGTCCTCAACGGACTGGCCATGGGCCTGCTGATCGCTTTTGCCGCCATCCTGGCCACCAGCGTGCGCATCAGCAGGTTCAACATCATCGCCGCGATCCGCGACCTCCCGACGACGCCCGGGCAGGGACCGCGACGCCGGCTGCTGGCGGTCTCCAGCACCCTGGCCGTCCTGTGCGCGTTCGCGGCCGTCCCGGCCGTGGCACGCAGCCAGCCCGACGCGACGTACCTCATGCCGGCGCTCGCCCTCGCCTTCGCCACCCCTGCACTGCTGCGTGTCCTCCCCCATCACACGGTCACCACCCTGGTCGCGGGAGCCGTCCTCGCCTGGACGCTCCTGGCACCCGTCATCCGCCCCCGGATCTTCGACACACCCTCGATGTCCGTCTACGTCATCCAGGGCGCCCTGGCCGCCTTCTCCGCCGTGGTGCTCGTCAGCGACAACCAGAAGACCCTGCTACGTCCCGTACGGCGCCTCCTCCAGCGCCCGACGGAGGGCGGCCTGGCGGCGCGGCTCGCCGTCGCGTACCCCCTGGCCAAGCGGTTCAGGACCGGCGCGACGCTGGTCATGTACACCCTGATCGTGTTCGTCCTCGTCCTCCTGACGGAGATCTCGGGCATCCTCCGCGCCGGAGTCGACGGAGTCGTAGCCGATGCCACCGCCGGATACTCCCTGCGACTGGACTACAACCCCCAGGTCGCCGGCGACCGACTCGTCTCCGATCTCCGCGGCGGCCCGTCGGCCGCCGGGATCGCCGCCGTGACACCGCTGCTCAACGCCACAGGGCGAGCCACTGATCCGGGACACCGCAGCGCTCAACTCCTGGACACCGCCGTCGTCGGCGTGCCCGACGGAGCGATCACCGGCATCACGTTCCGGGAGCGGCTGCCCGGCCTGAACAACGACGCCGCCGTGTGGCAGGCCCTCGCCTCCGACCCCCGCTACGTCGTGCTCGACGCCTTCTTCGGCAGCACGGGCGGCCCGGCCGGCGACTACTACGACCCCGGGGACACCCTCACCCTGACCGATCCCCGGACGGGCCGCAGCGAACAGAAGGTCATCGCCGGCGTGCTCAGCAACGGGTTGGTCTTCTACCCGGGCACCGGCGCCAGTTCGACCACCTACCCCGTGGTGTCGAGCGAGCAGGCGACGCGCGAGCTCTTCGGCGCCCAGGCCCAGAACGCCTCCGCACTGGTCAGAACCGCCCCCGGCATCTCCCCCGACGCCCTGGCGACCCGACTGCAGGGCGAGCAGCTCTCGTCCAGCCTGGTCGCCACCCCCATCGAGTCGGACATCCGCCAACAGTTCGACTCCAGCACCGCCTTCTTCCGCCTCATGCAGGGCTTCCTCGCCCTGGGCCTCGGCGTGGGCATCACCGGCCTCGGCGTCGTCATGGTCCGATCCGTACGCGAACGCCGACGCACCATCGGAATCCTGCGCGCCCTCGGCTTCCGCGCGCGGACCGTCCAACGCTCCTTCCTCTGGGAGAGCTCCTTCATCGCCGTGGAAGGAATCGTGCTCGGCTCCCTCCTGGGCGTGCTCACCACCTGGCTGATGTACGCCAACAGCGCCGCGTTCGAGGGCCTCGAAGGAGGCTTCCCGGTCGAATGGACCAGCATCTGCGGCCTGGCCGCAGCCACCTTCGTCGCATCACTCCTGGCCACGATCGGGCCGGCCCGGCGCGCAGCCGCTATCCGTCCTGCCCTCGCGGTCCGCGTCACCGAATGACGGGCAGGCCAGGACAACTCGTCCGACCAACCCCGGTGGTGAGGCGCCGTCGTCACGAGAGCGGCTTCCCGACGCGCCGCCACCTCGTCACGCGTCGAGCTGCCGGGCGATGTCGTCCGCCCAGGCGTCGATCGCCGCTCAGTCCCCGTGGTCCCCGTAGCGGCAACCGAGCAGCCGGAACAGCAAGGCACGTCGCCCGGCACGGACCGTTGCCCCCCCCCGGAGGACCCGCCCGCGCCACCCGTTCGGCAGACTCGCCGCGCGGGAGGCAGGCGGCGCTCGTAGCGTCGAGCCCGGATGAGATTCGCCGTAGCACCTGGAGTAGCCGATGACGGATGAGTCGATGGAGAAGCTGGCCACGGAGGCATGGCTGTACGGGTATCCGCTGGTCACGGCGGCCGTGACGAAGGGCAACATGACGGCGGTCCCGGCGCGGGACGACGCGCGTCGGAAGGCCCCGGTCAACCAGTTCTGCTACATGCGCTCCACGCCGGACGCCTCCTTCACCGAGGTCGTCTCGCCGAACGCGGACACCCTGTACTCCAGCGCCTGGCTCGACCTGTCCGACCAGCCCCTGGTGCTGACCTTGCCCGAGTTCGGTGACCGGTTCTGGATGGTCCCGATCCTGGACGCCTGGTCGAACGTCTGCGCCGTCGTCGGCCGGCGCAGGAACGGCCCCTCGGCGGGCCCGTTCCTGATCGCCGGCCCGGCCTGGTCCGGAACGGTTCCCGACGGCCTGACCCTGCTGAAGTCCCCCACCGCCGTGAACTGGATCATCGCCCGGTACGCGACCAGCGGCCCGTCGGACTTCCCGGCCGTCAACCGGCTCCAGGACGCCACGCGGCTGATCCCGCTGTCGCAGTGGACGGGCGACCCCGACGACTACTACCCTCCCACCGACGTCCCCGTCCCCGCCGGCGCCGACACCACGACGGCGCCCGTCGACCAGGTCCACGCGCTCAGCGGCCGCGACTACTTCACCCTCCTCAACCGGATGATGGTCGACAACCCGCCGGACCCCGCCGACGCACCGATCCTGGGCCGCCTCGCCAAACTCGGCATCGCGCCCGGCGCGAGCCTGGACGACCTGTCCGCCGAGGAGCTCGCCGCCCTGGACGCGGCCGCACGGCGCGGCCCGGAGACCTTGGGCGAACTGCTCGCCCGGGCCGAGGCCACGAAGACCAGCGGATGGGCCGTGCACCGGGGGCTGGGGGACTACGGCACCGATTACGCCCAGCGCGCGGTCATCACCCGGTTCGGGTACGGAGCCAACCTCGACGCCGACGCGCTGTACCCGCACGCCACCGCCGACGCCGACGGCCGGCCCCTCGACGGTGCCCACACCTACGTGCTGCACTTCGACGCCGGGAAGACCCCGCCCGTCGACGGCTTCTGGTCCCTCACGATGATGAACGAGCGTCAGCTCTTCGCCGACAACCCGCTGGACCGGTACGCGATCGGCGACCGCAGCGGTATGCGGACCAACCCCGACGGCTCCCTGGACATCTACGTCCAGCACGACAACCCCGGACCCGACCTCGAGAGCAACTGGCTCCCCGCCCCCACGGGCAGCTTCAACGTCTTCCTGCGCCTGTACTGGCCCCAGCAGCCCGCCCTCACCGGTGACTGGACCCCGCCGGCCCTGCGCCGCACCAGCTGAATCCTGCAGGCCCTGGTACCCCCCCCAGGAGTTTCTTGTCGATCACTGTCGAGCCGGACGAGGGTGGTAATCGCCGCCGGGGCCGCCCGCATCAGGCGACCAGCTCGTAGATGCTCGAGGCCGTCATCCGCAGGCCGGCGAACAGGGAGAGCGTGACAATCAGCTGCCCCTGGTGCCGGCCCAGGCAGCTCCGCAGGCCGGTCAGCCGGGCGTTCGCGGCCGCAGGTGCCCAAACCGCGTACATCTCCATGACGATAAGGCTGAGGGTGGCGAGCAGACAGTAGCCGGTCAGCGCGAGCCAGTCACCGGCGGTGGAGAGGTTCGCTTCAAAGGCCGTCGCAGCACCGGCGGCACCCAGTCCCCAGGGTTGCAGCAGCCACGCCAGACCGGCTGCCGTGACCCAGGAGGCGTTGTCGATCCGGGCGGCCCACCGGGGTGGGCCGTGCGGGCGGGGCGGCCGGTGCCGCCGGTACGCGCCGTACAGCCCGGCCGTCACCTCCTGGGCGGCCCCGGGACACGCCTCTCCCGGCGGCGCGGCGGTGGTCCGCCCCCTGGCCATGAAGAACGCGCACCCCCTGCCTGCTGCGTGCGCCACCCCCGCCCCTGGTGCGGGCCCCTGCGCGGTGCCGGCGAGTGGCCACGGCTCGCCCGTGCCCGTACTGGAGCGGCAGGGACAGAGAGGGCCGGGGGTGGCGGCCGGTGGGGTACTGATCGCTCCCGCCGCCGCTCCCGAGCACACGCCGCCCGGCCGGGGAACGCGGACTCCTTCGAAGAGCCACTCAGGGCGGCGGCTCACGGCGTGGTCGGGCTTCGACGTTCGCGCTGTGGTGTGCGGGGCGGGGGCCGTGCCAGTCCAGGCACAGGACGGTGGCGTCGTCTCTGACGTGGCCTTTGCAGGCGTCGGTGACGGCGGTGACCATGGCGCGTACGGCTTCACGGGGGTGCTCGGCGGCGGTGTCGTGGATGATGCCGGGCAGGTCCACGTTGCCGGCTTGGCGTTCTTGCATGCCGTCGGTGTAGAGCACGATGCGGTCGCCGGGGCGCAGGTCGATGGCCTGTACCTGGTAGGGGCCCTGTGCGGGGACGCCGAAGGGGAGGTTGATGTGCAGCGGGATCTCGCTGACGGTGCCGTCGCGCAGTCGCAGGGGCCAGAGGTGGCCGGCGTTGACAAGCTGCGCGCCGGACCCGTCCAGGGCGATGCGCAGGAGCTGTCCGGTGGCAAAGGTGCGGCGCCCGTGGTCGAGGAGGGCCTGGTGGGTCCGGCGGGCCTGCTCGGCCAGGTCGGTGCCGGCGCGGCGGGCGCCGCGAGAGGCGTTGACCAGGAGGGTTGCGATGAGTGAGGCTTCGACGTCGTGGCCCATGGCGTCGGTGATGGACAGGTGCAGGGTGTCAGGGTCGAGGCTGTAGTCGTAGGTGTCGCCGGCGATGTCGGAGGCCGGGACCAGGGCACCGGCGAGAGCGAACTCGTCGGCATCGCAGGACGGCGCCGAGGGCAGGAGCTGGCGTTGGATCTCCGCGGCCAGGCTCACCGTGGCCGTGCGGTTGCCCCAGTAGTAGCGGTCGGTGAAGCGGCGATCGGTGACGATGATGTACGCCAGCGCGTGCGCGGCCTCTTCGACCTGCTCCAGCACGTCCTGGGTGACGTAGGTGAGGTGGAGCTCCAGGATCCCGATGGCGTCGCCGCGGTTGGTGACCGGGGCGAGCACCCGCTGCCCGCGCTCACCCTCCGGCACCTGCACCAGTTTCTGACCGCGCAGCACCTCGTCGTAGACACTGCCGATCAAGGGCACTTGATCGGTGCCGTGCTCACGGCGCGGCGCTTTCTCCTCGTAGACGCGCAACAGTCGTCGGCCGACGACATCGACGAACAGGAACGACACAGAACGCGCACCGAACCGCTCACGCAGATTGTGCGCCACGACATCCAGGGAACGCACCGGCGCTGCGGCCTCCGCCTCCGCCAGCACCCCGGCCAACCCAATCCGATCACGCTCCACCACAGCCTCCCTCGGTCACAGGCACTCCATTCCCCACCGAGCCCCAAGCATCACGGCCGCCGCGCTTGCATCAGCCCTACTGCTCCGCGGGAGCGGGCTGCCGAGGCCGACCCGGGCACCGATCGTGGACACGCGCGCCGTTACTGCGTGGCGCCGCCGTGGCGGCGTTGGCGTCGGCTGTATTCGGTGATGGCCTGCCATAGATCACGCCGGTCGACATCGGGCCAGTAGTCGGGGGTGAAGTACAGCTCAGCGTAGATGGTGTGCCAGGGGAGGAAGTTGGAGATGCGCTGTTCGTTGCCGGTGCGCCAGAGCAGGTCGACGTCCGGCATGTCGGGTTGGGGCAGGTGGCGGGCGAAGTCGTCCTGACCGATGAGGTGGGGGTCGATGTCGTCTGTGTGGGCTGCCTGGGCGAGGGCTGCGGCTGTGCGGGTGATCTCGTCGCGGCCGCCGTAGTTGATGCACACGGTGAGGGTCAGGCCTGTGCGGGTGCTGGTGCGGCGCTCCTCGCGCAGGAGAGCCTGAACGAGTTCCCGGGGCAGTTTGTCGGGGTGGCCCAACCAGCGCTGGCGTACGTCGAGGTCACGGACGGGTCCCTCGTCGAGGTCGCGTCGGATCGCTTCCAGGATCGTGGTGATCTCCTCGGTGTCGCGTTTCCAGTTCTCGGTGGAGAACGCGTAGAGGGTGAGGTGGCGCAGGCCGATCTCCAGGGCGCCATAGACCATTTCGTGGGCGGCGGCGGTGCCGGCGCGGTGGCCTTCCGGGCGGGGCAGGCCACGCTGCTCGGCCCAGCGGCCGTTGCCGTCCATGATGACTGCCACGTGGGCGGGCATCCGGTCGGCCGCGATCTGCGGGGGCCGCACGCCGTCACGGTGCGGTGGCGGAGGCCGCAGTGCGGTCTCGTCGGCCTCCGGGCTCGGCTCGCTCGCGGCCACGGCGGGGCGTCGGGGTCGGGGCACGGTCAGGGGCGTCAGGCTCCAGGCCAGTTTCGAGCGGATGCGGGCCGGGGCGAGGATGCGGGTGCGGGCCGTGAGAGACGGGCGCGGGGCGCGCTTGAGCAGGGCGTGGCCGGCCGCGTCGACGGCATCGAGCTGGGCGCGCATCAGGCTGGCGGCCGTGTTGAGCACGGTGGCAGCGCCCGGGTGCATACCTGTGGTCATTGCGGGCCTCGTGACCCATTGACGGGCCAGAGCCGTCAGCTCCCGGATCAAAGCCGCTGTGGCCGGGCTCCAGCTCCCTTGCCGCAGATCGTCCTCGGCGCCGGGAAACGTGCCCAGGGCCTCTTGCGGCAGGAACAGGTCACCCTGGGCGAGGTCGGCGCTCAGGTCGGTGAGGGTGTCGGTGAGCCGGGCGCCGTCGATGAACCGCTGGTAGTCCTGCTGCCGGTCCAGCCGGAGCGTCATCGGCGCTCCGGCCCGTTCGAACAGGTGCCGTACCTGGTCGACCCAGGGTGTGATTGCCCCGTTGCACCAGGCCCGCCACGCGGCCCAGTCGGCGAAGTGTCGACCGCAGGTGTCATCGCGCGTGCTGATCATGGCGCCTCGTAGGCTGGACAGGTCCAGGCGCCATCGCAGGGCGCTGTCCACCAGGGCGTACCGGACCGGATCCCTGCTCGTGCCGGCCGCCAGGTCGCAGTGCAGGGCCTGGGTCCACGCTTCGACGCGGGCCGCACGTTCGGCCGGCTCCGCATCCCGCTGGTCGGCCAAGTCGTCCAGGACAGTCGCTGCGGCCCATAAGGCCCACCCCGCCGGGCGCAGCACGGTCGGCATCAGCTGGATGAGGGCATAGATCCCGGGATCGTGCACGCGTGTCGTGCGCCGGCACAGCCGGTACGCCGCCCGCAGAGACGGGTCTTCGCCGGTGGGTGAGCGGTCGGCGGGTCGCCCACGTTGTGCCGGCAAAGCGGCGCCGAGGTCTGCCGTAGTGGAGTACGTGGTGATGCGCATGTCGGGAGCCGGAACCTCAGGGTGCTTCTGTGTCGGACGCCTTGACCGATGGACTGGCAGTTTGGCGCGGTGCGGGAATACCGGCCTTGCTGTTTTCCGACCCGGGCAGAGGAGTGGAGGCGGTCGGTAGGCAGTTGCGGGTGCTGTGGCGGAAGCCCAGCAGAGCGACAAGGGCGGCCAGCCCGAACCAGGTGAGCTGGAGGGCCAGATGCCCGGGGACCGGGCTGGGGGAGAATCCGGCCGCCGTACTGGCCTGCATGGCCCCATACGAGGGCAGGTAGCGCATGACCGGGTTGTCCGCCCCGGAACTCGTGATGGGGTTCTGCAGCGCGAGGTCGATGATGCTGGTCATCACGATGGCGAACATCCCCTCGACTTCCCGGCGCAGCAGGGACCCGAAGACGACTCCCAGAGCGCCGTAAGTGAGTCCGGCGCAGAACAGAGAGGCGGCGAGCAGGAGCGGCTGGCGGGGGGTCCAGGCCAGGCAGATGACCGCGGTGGCATAAGCGGCCACCGCCGCCGAGACCAGAGCCAGAGCGGTGACTTTCGCCAGGACGAGGTGGGCGCGGGGGTAGCCGGCCATCGCCAAGCGGCGGTCGAAGCCACTGCCGGAGAAGGTGGCGGCGAACATCATGAAACCGGTGATCAGGGTGACGGCGTTGAGCGCTCCGCTGATCGCGGTCAGTTCGTTGCCGTGCGGGGCCAGTGCTTCCCCGGTGGCGCGAAGCCGCATCCGGGCCGGGGTGTCGGGCATCGCCAGGTACGCCAGGGAGGTCCAGACCGGGACGAACAGGATCACCAGAATCATGGCGAACCGGTTGCGGCCGTGTTCGATGAGCGTGAACCTGGCGGCGACGGCGAAGCAGGTCAGGTGAGACCTCATGCGGCGGCCCCCGCCTTGTCCGCGCGCAGCGTCCCGCTGTCCAGGCGCCACAGCTCGTCCAGGCGCTCGGTGTCGTACGCCAGGTGAGAGACGACCAGGACCGAGCGTCCCGCATTCCGCAGCCGCGCGGCCAGGTCCCAGAACCGCTGGTAGGTGTCCCAGTCGAAGCCCTGATACGGCTCGTCCAGTAATAGGACCTGCGGATCGTGCATGAGCGCCAGCGTCACGTTCAGCTTCTGCCGCGTGCCTCCGCTGAGTACCCCGGCCCGCTCGTCGATGTACCCGGTGAAGCCCAGCACGTCCATGATCTCATCGGCGTAGCGCACATCGGAGAGGCGGTAGGCCGTCTGGAAGAACGTCAGGTGCTGCCGGACAGTCAGCGCGTCATTGAGGACCACGTGCTGCGGGCAGTAGCCGAACCGGCCGCTGTGACGGACCGATCCACGCGTGGGCCGCAGTTCACCGGACAGAATTCTCAGCAGTGTGGACTTGCCGGCGCCGTTCTCCCCGACGATCCCGCACAGAGTTCCGGCCCGAAGGCGCAGGTCCACGCCCCGCAAGACCGCACGCCGACGGTAGGCGTGATAGACGCCTTCGACCTCCACGCCCGCCTCCCGCTGTCGACTTGACACGACCGTGCCCGAACGGCCTAACGATCAAGTGGTCGAACAGACACGAGCCTCCCCTCCCCGGTGTAGCCGTCTGATCACAGCCCGCGCGCCCCGCCCACCGCACGATCACACTTGAGATGTCGCTGAACCACACCGCGCCCGCACCAGCCGCTCCGACACCTCCTGTGATGAACCCCTTCTCGCGGGAACAACCTGCCAACCAGTCTTCGGAGTGGTGATGGGGCTTACCTCATGGACCGGAGGATGCTTCGCCCTCAGGGTTGGGGTGACCTTGTCGCCTTCGCGGGCGAAGTCCAGCGTCCAGTCCGGGTCGAGGCCGTCGACACGCGCCCAGCCCTCCGGGGCAGTCGGCGGCCAGGCGACGCGTCTCCGAAGCACCATCGGCAGGTCCATGAGGGGCGACACCCCCGTTCACCGATGGCTTCGCCCGATCGAGGGCGAGTGCGGCCTCGCGGTGTAGATCCAGTCGAGGCCGTCGTGTCCGGTGGCGTCGAGGTGTTCCGCCCGGATCAGGCCGGCACGGGTCGCCACGCGCTGGGAGGCGGTGTTGGCCGGCCGAACCCGCGCTATCAAGGGGAGATCGGGCACGTGGCGGGAGGCCCATGCCGTGACTTCCCTTGCGGCTTCGCCGGCGAAACCCTGACCCCAGGCCGAGGCGGCGAAGCGGTAGAAAAGGTTGAGGATCTTCATGTCGTGCAGTTCCATGGGCTTGATCCCGCAGAACCCCAACTGCCGGTCAGAGTCATGGCGCCGGATCACCCAGTACCCGTAGCCGTACCGCTGCCACTGCTCGTTCCAGCGTCGATAGAGCGCCTCCGCTTCCTCGAAACGGGCCAGCGCGTCGGAAGGATTGTGCTCACAGGTCCGGGGATAGCGATGGATCTCGAAGATCGCTTCGATATCACCTTCGGTCGGACGCAGCAGCGACAGCCGGGCGGTTCGCAGCTCCTCGGCTGCTGGGCTCCAGTGGCTCATGGGAAGAAGAATCGCATGTCGTCTGTCAGGCGACGGAGGCCATGAAGTCCAGCATCCTGCGGTTGACCTCCTCCGCGTGGTCGATCTGCGGTCCGTGGCCGGTGCCGGAGATGATCTCGGCCCGGGCGCCCGGTATCAGGCGCGGCACGCGCTCCACCTGCCTCTGGGGGTGCACGAGGAGGCTGCGCTTGCCGAGCACCAGGTAGAGCGGGGTGCGAATGGTGGACAGTTCGTCCTCGGACAGGGGCAGGGGAGCCGGGCGGCGGATGCGGTAGGCGCGGACCGCCGTCCTGATCATCGTGCGCAGCTCCGGCACAACGAGGACCGGCTGTTCCAGCCAGGCCGCCAGGCGCGGGCGCAGGGACTTGGGCGCGAAGGTCGCGAAGAGACTGACGAAGATCCAGACGAAGAAGCGCAGCCCCACCTTCTCCAGGCCGCCGGGGTCGAGCAGCGTGACCGAAGCGAGGCGGTCGGGCCTGCGGTGGGCCTGGTTCAGGGCGAGCCAGCCGCCGTAGGAGGTGCCCACGAGATGAACGCGGTTGAGGCCGAGTCCAGCGAGCGCCTCCTCGAGCCACTGGGCGGCGTGTTCAGGCTGATGAAGGGGGGCACGCTGGACGCTGCGTCCGGGGTCGCCGGGGGTGTCGAGGGCGTAGACGGGGCGGTCGGCGCTGAGGCCGGGGGTGTTCGGGTACCACATGGCGGAGCAGGAGCCCGCTCCGTGGACCAGGACGATGGGCGTACGGGACTGGGCCGCCGGCTCTGTGGGGCCGTAGCGGTAGACGTGGGTGGTGCCGAAAGCGGTCTCCACGTCCTGCTCCGCCAGGGCGGGTACTCCCAGCGCGTAGACCGCGTCGCAGGCCGCGAAGTAGCGGTCACGCCAGGCGTCGCTCACGTAGCGACCGACGTCGGACGGGGTGCGGGCAGTGGTCTCGGGCACAGCCACCTCCGGGGTGTCACGGTTTTGTGATACGAACGTACCACGATGGTGGTACGGCTGTATCATCAAAGGATCCGAGGGATCGTGCGAGCGGGAACGAGAAGTGGAGGACCGGTCGATGCCCAAGCGCGTGGATCACGCAGTACGGCGCACCGAGATCGCCCAAGCGCTCGTGCGTGTCGCCAGGCGACGCGGGCTGCATGCCGTGGGGATGCGGGATGTGGCAGCGGAGGCGGGGGTGTCACTGCGGCTGGTGCAGTACTACTTCGAGACGAAGGAGAAGCTGCTGTTCTTCGGACTGGAGCACCTGGCGGAGCAGTTCGGAGAACGGGTCTCCGCCCGGGTCCGGGCCGTCAGGGACAGCCCGGACCCGCGCGCCACGGTGGAGGCGCTGCTGATGGCGGCCCTGCCGGCCGACGAGGAGAGCCGCACGTTCCACCACCTCTACACCTCATACGCTGTTCTGGCCGTGACCGACCGGGCGCTCGCCGCCCAGCCCTTCATGAAGAGCCCAGATGCCGCCGAAGACGTCGTGACCGAACTACTCCGGCGGGCCCAAGAGGCAGATCTGCTCGAGCCCGGTCTGGACGCGCGGTTGGAGGCAGTCAGCCTGCTTGCGATGTCGTCAGGACTCGGCACCAGCGTCCTCGTCGGTCAGCGCAGCGCGGAGTCCGCCACCGCGGTCCTGGAGCATCACCTCGACCGGATCTTCCGCACTCGTGGTGGCGGCGCGTCGACCCAAGGGGCCCAGGGGTGATCATTTGCTCTTGAGCATCTCGCACTCCCAGTCGCGTAGATCACGTGCCGGCCGCCGTCACCGGACGCAACTCCCCGAGTAGCGAGGGTGCCTGCTCATTGACCGAACCCGCCGTCGGCGCCGACTCGGCCAAGTTCCCAACCGCAATCCACGTCTGCGTCCGCCTGGGGGCTGACCCTCTGGGCGGAGCTGTGGCGCCGCCGGCCGTGCTCGTCTGCCACCCTCCCGAACGAGAACTGTCAGCGGAGAGGAAAGCCACGGTCGAAAGGGGGGCCGCTCCTTCGGGAAGCCGCCCTCCAACCGAAACCTCTCATCGGTCAGGAGGGCGGGCTCCTGTTACTGGTAGCACGTCAGCTCATACGTGCGACGTGCGTCCGCTCCGGCGGCGGGGTCAGGACGGGTCGCCGTACTGGGGGCGGCGTCCGTTGGTGCCGATGCAGACGCGCCCGAAGGTGTCGTCGCCAGTGATGACGCCGACCCCCCCGATACTGCCCCACTGGTGGGCCGTGTCGTTGACGCGGAGCCAGGTGGTGCGCTTGCCGGTGGAGCGGAAGACGTGCCGCCGGCCAGCGAGTAGAACGTCCCGGCCGCGGCGCGGTCGGCGACGACCATGGCGCCGGCTCCGGCTCCGCCCTGAAGCCGTTCCAGCTGAAGCCGCCGTCGCTGGAGTAGGTCAGTCCAGCTCAGGCGAGCTCGGAGCGGCCCCAACAGCCTGGTCCGCTCCCCGGTCACCGCCTCGAGTCCGGTGCCACCCTGCTGCGCGGCCGGTCTCGGGACACCGCGTGCGCTCGCCCAAGGCGTGCCCGGACATACCGGAGCGGCCCGCCGGGAGGCGAGGCCGCTTCGGGGGGGGGCTGGCTCAGTGGATCTCCGTGACGGTCGACCACCGCAAGACCGCCGTCATGCTTACCGGTGGCAACCGACACGACGCAGCCCAACTCCGGCTGTGGCTGGACGCCGTGTGGCCGATCCGGGCCCACAGTCCGGGCGAATCCTGCTCGGTGGCGGGATCGCGTCCGCCTGATCGGATGATCTCTTCGCTTCTCTGACGGCAGGCCGCCAAGAGGGCACTGCGCCCCCGGGGGCTCCTCCAGGGGGATGCCACCGGCCACCCTCACTCCGAAGCCTCAGGAGCACCGCCACAGCGACATCCGGCCACGCCATGTGATGACACAATCACCGAAAGCTATTCATGCGGGTTCGTGGAGAGAGGTCACATGCGCATTGTGAAGAGGGCCCGGGTCGCTGCAGCCGCCCTGGGAGTAGTGGCCGGGACGCTGGTGGCTTCGGCCGGCCCGGGGACGTCGGTCTCGCAGGCCGCGGCACCCGCGGACGGCGCCACCACTGCGGCCTCGCGCATCTACGGCGTCGAGATCGTCAAGGAGGCTGGCGGGGTCGGTGATCTGCAGACCCAGAGTGTCCGCTGCCCGCAGCGCAAGGTCCCGATCGGCGGCGGCGCCGAAGCCAGTTTCGGTTACACCCCCTGGGGCCACGACATCCAACTCGTCAGCAGCGCCCCGCTGCTGGAGGGCGGCCAGCCCGTCGGCTGGAGGGCGTCCGCCCTGAAGTTCGTCTCCCCCGGCATGACCCTGACGACCTATGCCATCTGCGCCTACGAGCCCAGCGGCTACCAGATCGCTCAGAGCCCCGTCACGCCGTCCCCCAAGAACACGCTGACCACGCTGTCGTGTCCGGCCGGGAAGGTCGCCCTGGGCGGAGGCGGCGAGGCCATCGGGGCCGACTCCTGGCTGAGCAAGTCGTACCCCACCCCGGTCAGCGGCACCGCCCAGCCCACCCAGTGGGCACTGGGTACCGCCGGATGGGATACGACCACCGCCGTGGTCCACGCGGTCTGCGCCGACCCCGTCCACGCCCTGACCGTCACCCGTTTCAACACCGCTTCCGAAAGCCCCTACGGCGGCCTGCTCAAGTGCCCCGCCGGGACTGTCGTCGCCGGTGGAGGCGCGTCGGCCAACGGTCCTGCGGCCAGCCTCATCTCCAGCCGCCCCGCCAAGGCGGCCGAGACCGGCTCGCGCGACGGCTGGTGGGCCCAGGGCAGCGACGACCTGCAGAGTTCCAACATCGACCTGTACGTCATGTGCACCGAGCCCGTCTAACGAGCTCGGTGCACGGCATGCGGTGAGACGTCGAGTCCCGATTGGTCGATCATGGCCAGGTGATGGGGACCGTGAATCGTGCAGTGATCGTCAGCGATCGCTGGATCACGGGGCTGTCGGCCGATGTGATCGGTGACCTCGTTGCCGAGTTGGCCGCCCCCATCTCGGGATCCGTTACGTCTGGGTCGACGGCGGCTACCGCCCCCACCAAGTCGAGCAGGCGGCCGCCCTTGGTGTCGACATGGAGATCACCACCCGCACCCCCGGGACCCGGGGTTTCACCCCCGATCCCGAACCGGTGGGCAGTAGAGCGGACCTACGGCTGGTGTGGGCGGCAGCCGAAAGGTCACGCGGTCGGCTCACTCCTCCGGCCGGTTCGGAGTTGATGGTGAACAGGCCGTGGGTGGCCGGACAGGCGCATGATGCGGGTCAGTCAACCGGCCCCCTTGTGGATACCGCATGTCCTGGTGATATCGCACAGACGACGAGCCGTCAGCCCCAATGACACCACGAGTTCAACCTCAGTAATCCTGAACAGGCCGTTTGCGTGTCAGATGATGGTGTTGCGATCCTCAGTTCGCCGTCGGCGGCGCCCACCAACCGATTTGAGACACGGACGGCTTCCCGGCCACCGTACAGTTGTGGTCCTCAATCGCCTTGGAAGGCGACGTTACGTGAACTGAGTCGCGTACTCGTTCAAGGTGTCGAAGTTGCGATCCTCGGGCGCCCCGGAGGACGACCATCACACCCGCTCGCCGCATGTACGAGTACTGGCACGACAGCACGTTGCGATTCTCGGTAGTCCTGGAAGGCGACCACCACATTAGAGTCTATCGGCGACGGAACGGCGGAGACCTCGTTGCGATACTCGGCCGTCCCGAAGGACGGCCGCCACCTCATATATGACCACCAATACGGCGAGTGCGGCAATCTGTTGCGATCCTTGGTCGTTGCGGAAAACGGCCGCCACTGGCGCTCGCCGACGAACGGGACGCGGATCCAGTCGTTGCCATCCTCGACCGCCTCAGAGGGCGACCGCCGCTAGCCCGGTACTGGCGACGACAGAGATGTTTAATTCTCAGCCACTGCGATGGATCTGTCCAGTGCGAACAGAGCTGAACCCAGGTCTTCGGCTTGGGTTCCGTTGCGATCCTCAGCCGCCCCGGAGGGCAACCGCTAGATACGTGCGGCCAGTGGGCCACTCGACGCACTCAGCATTGAGATTCCCGGCCACCCTGGGGGTGGCAAGATTGTCCACCAATTGCCTGGCGCTGCGTACTTCGTGACGTCGATATTGCGATCCTCAGCCGCCCTGTACGGCGTCCGGAAACACTGACGGGCATTCCCCATATCAACTCTGCGTAGGCGTTGTGATGCTTGGTCGCCCCGGAAGCGACCGCTAGACGTATTAAGCTCTCTCCCCAGGCATGACGTGAGCATGGTTGCGATCCTTGGTCGCCGCGGAGGACGATCACCAAAAGCCAGTGGCGCGGATTATCGAGGTTGGTGGTGGCGTTGCGATCATCAGCCGTCCCAAGGGCCGACCGCCGCTCCGCTGGCTGGTAGTTGCCAGCGATCATGAGAAGGTTGCGGTTTTCGTACACCTCGGGCGAGCGCTAGCCGGAAATCCAGCTTGCCCATGGTGGTCTGCGTTATTAGTTTCGATGCTCAGCCGCCCTGGAGAAGCGCCGATGGCCTGCGCCAGTCGGTCCACGCACTGTTGCGATCCTGGGTTTCCCGGAGGACGACAACCACCCGAAGATAGGCGATCGTTCTTGGAGCTCTACACATTGCGATCCTCGGTCGACCCGAAGGACCACCTCCGTGTGAGGACGAATTGCCGGAACTCGGTCGGGTACTCAGCATTGCGATCCTTGGCCAGCCTGGGGGCTGGTCCGCCACCATCTTGGGTGCTGTCTCGGAGGACGTAGCCCGCGGGGTTGCGATCCTCGGCCGTCCCGCCGAACGAGCACCCATGATTACCCGGCCCTTGGCGGCGCTCCCCCGGTGGTTGCGATCCTCGGTCGTCCTGGGGGACGACCGCCACTGCTGGGACCGGTAGACGGCCGCGATGACGTTCAGGGTGTTGCGATCCTCGGTCACAGTAAAGGACGACCGCCACTCAAGCATCGGCTCCTGGTGCTCTTTGGCCGCGCGGGTGTTGCAATCCTCGGTCGCCGTAGCAGACGACCACCACGGCGACGAGGTCGTCGGGTGCATCAAGAGCCAGGAGTTGTGATCCTCAGCCGTCGGAGAAAATGACCGCCACGATTCGATCCAGTGGTGCGTCTCGTTCAGAAGAGTGTTGCGATCCTCGGTCGCCCCTAGAGGACGACCGCCACTGGGCCACCATGCGTACTGGACGAGGGAAAAGCAATCGTTGCGATCCTTGGTCGCCGTAGGAGACGACCGCCACCGGAGGTCGGCGGCTACTCGTGGGGCAGTCTCTACATGTTGCGATCCTCGGTCGTCCCGGAAGACGACCGCCACTCGACTGGACAGTTACCGACGCCGAGGCGTCCCTGAGCGTTGTGATCCTCGGTCACCCGAAGGGGCGATCGCCATCCTCGGGCACCGTGTGGGGACGTGGACGATCGGGGTGTTGCGATTCTTGCCCGCCACGTAGGACGACCGTTATCTGCACGGCGCGCACCGCTTACCCGCCCACTCGAGGTGTTGCGAGCCTCGGTCGCCCCGAGAGGCGACCGCCAAGCCTCACCACGTCTTCCCAGCGCCAAGGATGAGGAGGTTGCGATCCTCGGTCACCTCGGGGCGATCGTTAGCCGAAAAATTGTCTGGAAAGGCGCCAGTCATTCCCACCCGGCGTCCCGCATTGGAGATTTCTTGGCAAGGGTTGCGATCCTCGGTCCTCCCAGAGGTCTACTGCCACAGTGTGGCCGACGCCCGCGTTGGTGATGCCGACCATGTTGCGATCCTCGGCAGCCCGGAGGGCCACCGCCACATGCGCCACTTCGCCTCGTTGGCTTTGAGCGAAGGGTTGCAACCCTCGGTCGCACCGGAGAAGACCGCCACTGTTGATCTTGCGGTGGATTCGGTCGCCCCGGAGGGCGACCGTCACTCGGCATCGTTGCGGTCCTCGGTCATCCCCGAAGACGACTGCCACCGCCGCTACTGGCTTGGGGTGGACTACGGCACCACGTTGCGATCCTCGACTTCCTTGGCGGGTGAGTTCATTCGATGAACCGGGTCAGGGTCACTCCGGTGGGGATCTTGTCTTCGTCGATGGTGATCCGGTCGGTGTAGTCGTCCCAGGAGCGTGCTTCGCTGTGGCCGAGGGGTTTGATGCGGATCAGGTCGAAGAGCTTGTGTGCGGGGGCTCGTCCGTAGGCGTCGTCGTGGGAGAAGACGTACAGTCCGCGGATGGCCATTTCGCCGCGGGATGACGCCCGGTCGTGGTCGAACATCATGGTCAGGGCCTGCCAGTAGGCAGCAAGGTCTTCCGGAGTGACTCGGGCCTTGGCGCCGAGGGCTCCGGAGTAGAAGCCGTGGCCGCGGTAGAGGCCGTAGGGGACGTAGTGCTTGTTGCCCATCTCGGTGACCTTGCCCTTGGCCAGGTCCTCGGGCTTGTTCGGGGCGACACGGGTGATGCCGGCCTCGAGTGGGGTGACGGGGTCGATGGAGCGGGAGAAGGTGAGCTGCATGGGTCCGCGGGCCCTGCCGGCGTGCTTCTTCTGGTCGCCCACGGACATGACGGCTCCGAACAGGCGCACGTCCCAGAAGTTTCGGATCATCCATTCTTGCGCGGTGGCGGTTTCGCCTTCCTTGGCGCCCCCTTCGATGTAGGCGCGCTGAATCTGCGGGTTGAGGGCAACACCTTGCTCTACGTACATCTCGAAGCCGGGCTTGCCCTGGTGGACGAGGGTGATGGTATTGCGGATCTTGCGCTTGAGGGCGACGTCGGTGATGAGGCCCTGGCCGGTGATGGGGTCGGTGCGGGGCATGCCTCCGGCGTCGGGGTCACCGTTGGGGTTGCCGTCCTTGACGTCGATGAGGAAGACGTAGTCGTGCTTGCGGGTGGGGTCCAGGTGCGCGTCGGTCATGGTTGTGCTCGTGTCCTTCCGGGGCAGTGGCGTCGTGGTGAACGGGTGGCGGCAGGCGTCTACCAGAGGGTGCTGTCCGAGGATTCGGTGTCCTCGGCAGAGACTTCGGGAAGGGCGTCCGCTTGCTGTTCTGCGACGAGTTCCTTGCCGGCTTCCCGTGCCTTGATGGCTTGTGCCGCAGCACGTGCGGAGTGGGCTCGCTGGTGGTCGTAGCCGAGGATGAACAGGGCCTGCTGCTCGGCGCTCAGGTGCGCGGGAATGGTGTCGAGCAGGTCGAAGACATCTCGCAGTCTGTTGTCCATGGCCTTGGCTGCGGGTTCGCTGGCCCGGCCGATGGTGCGCAGGTGCGGGCGTGCTCCGATACGGAGGCGGGTGAGGACGGCTCGGGGGGAGACTACGGCAGTGCTCAGGTACTTGTCGGTGATGGTGGTGTTGACCTTGGGCATGGCCTTGCGCTGGATCGCTTCGAGCATGGCCATGATCCGTCCGCATACATAGCCGGGCTCGGTCGACTGGGGGTTCAGCTGGGGCACACAGAGCTCCTTGTGGCGGGTGGTGGTACGGATCAGGGCGAGGCGCAGCAGGGCGAGGCGGGGCCGGTCGAGGTGGTGGTCGGCGCGGATGCGTTGCAGGAGGACCGGCAGGAGATGGGCTGGTGGTGCGGCGCCGTGGAGTGCGGCTTTGGTGAGGTCGGCCTGGAGGTGCTTGGGGACGGTGGTGTCGATGTATTTGTTCTTGTGCTTGTCCCAGCGGGCGCAGGCGAGGGCGAGTCGCCAGACCGACCAGTAGGTGTAGATGTTGTTCCAGCCGTCCCAGGTCTGTTGGTCGGCGAACCAGGTCCCGAGTCTCTGTTTCAGTTCGGGGACGGGGATGGTGATCCAGTCGGCGACGATGACCCTGTTGGTGTTCACCCGCAGAGTGAGGGCGTGGAAGGCATCCTCGTCGAGGACCGTCAGCGCATCTCGTCCCCTTTGGGGGTGGCGGAGGCCGGCGACGAGCTGGGCCACTTCCTCGGGCTGGGGGTCGCGCAGGGTCCACATGGATGTGTCGGTGTCGGGATCGCGGGTCCACCAGACGATGGCGGAGTCGTCGGCAAAGGCGCGGTGTTCGGGGTCGGCGAGCAGCGTGTTCAGAGCGGTGGCGGACTTGGTGCCGCAGTCGACGCAGATGGGGGTGGCACCGAGTTGCTTGGTGCCGGCACGGAAGTGGGCGGGTTGGTTGAGGCAGACCAGCTGGGTGTTCATCCCGGAGTTGGGGATGCCCTTGATGGGAACCGGGAGCGTGGACAGCAGGGGCATGACGTGTCCGCACACGAGGCAGAGGCCCTGGTTCGCCTTGCCCGTCTTCCCGCTCTTGGCTTTCTTGACCTTCTCCGCCCACCAGCTCTTGGCTTCCGGCAGGTCGTGGATCCACTCGCCGTCCACGCTGATGGCGATGAGGTGGTCCTTGTCCATCTCCAGCGGCCACGCGTTCAACGGCTGGCTGTTCAGCCACGCGGACACTGTCTGCGCCTGGGAAAGATGCGGGTGGTCGTCGCACCAGGAGGTGACCAGGTCGCGGTAGGCGGCATGTCGAGTTCTCGCCTTGGTGACGTCGACAGAACCGATCGAGAGAGTCTTTTCCCCGTCCGGTCCTTTGATCAGGCCGGGGTGGGCGAGCGCGAACTGTGCGGTGTCGGCCAACAGGAGCGGTGCCGGCTTGGACCCGGAGCGGCCGGTGTACGGGGCGGTGATCTTCCGCCCTTCCTGACGAAGGTCGATGACCAGCGGTTCGGTGCTCCCCATGCCGGTGCCGGAGAGGTCGATCTGCCACATGACCCGGCGTGCGAGGTAGTACTCGGGGGTGTCCTCCTGGCGGCTGTCGGCCTGTCGGACAAGGCTCTGCAGCAGCATTTCAGGCCACCTCCTCCGCGGAGGCGCGCCCCTCGGCGCCGGGCATGCCACTGACTTCGGCGGGGGCGAGCGGGCGGTCGGGCACGTGGAGAATTCCGTACTCGAGGCTGGCTCGAAACCAGTGGTAGCGCTCCTTGCCTTTCGGGAGGTACTCGATGTGGTGGAGCATCAGTCCGAGCTCGTCGATGGGCGGAATGCCTGCCTGGTCGGCGGGAGTGACCGCACCGGCTTCCTCCGCCGACCCGTGGGGACCGAAGAAGGCTGCGAACTCACGGCAACCGAAATGGGGTTGCTCGTAACAGGCGCCCCGTGCGAGCCGACGGTCGAACTGGTCGCGGTACTTCGGCAGGGGCGCGGTGCACCGGTCGGTGGCGTGGATGGTCGCGTGGATGCGGTAGGCGACATCGCTCAGGGCGACGGTGACCCGCTGGCCGCGGTCTTCGGCGACATCGTAGTAGTAGCCGTTATTGGCCCGCAGGCTCTCGTAGGCGTTCTTGGTGATGATCGAGTTGTTGACCTCGTTGCGCCGGAAGCGGGTCCACCTCACCGGCTTGAGCTGTTCGATCCGCTCGATCCGGTAGGTCATCTCCGGCTTCCAGAAGATGGCCTCCAGGAGCCCCCTCGCCGCAGAAGGGGTCATGATCGGATAGGAAACACGTTCGACCTTGAGTTCCGGACGAGTGAAGCAGGCCAGCGGCCCCCATGCCTCCACCTGGACATGAAGGGGCCGGTCACCCCTCTCCTCACGCTGCTCTCGGGGACGTGACGCAGTCATGCACTTGTTCCCTTCCCTGCCTGCCGGCGCAGGCCGTTGTCAGTGCCTGCGGCTAGCTTCCTTACGTCGCGCGACCCCGAGGTCTGCACTGTGCGCTTCGAGGGGTATCCGGCGATCTGGTCGGATCTCAGCGTATAACTGATGGAAAGTCAAATACGCTTGTTAGTAAGGGATTTAATGTGTTAACTGACTCAATATCGACCCACGAGGGCAGGCTCGTGGCCCACTCACCGGGCCATCAAGGGACATGGCACTCGTACGAAGACCACGCCCGCGGGACGGGCGAACTGGCTCGTCGGTTCGCCGAGCCATGGGGAGCCGGGGACCTTGCCTACCGGCTCGGACGCGACCACGACACGGGCAAAGGAGCCTGTGCGTGGCAGGAGGGGTTGATCGAGGAAGTCACCACCGGTCGCAAGGTCAGACGGCCCTCGCACAACGGCGCCGGAACGCTCTTGTTCGGCCGGGCGGCCGAGCAGGTCCCCGCTCTTCTGCCCTGTGCCAGTGTGATCGAGGGACACCACACCGGCCTGTCCGCATGGTCGGAAGTCCGGCTCCGACTGAAAGCCCTGATGGCCGACTCCAGTGAGGTGGACGAAGCCATCCATCGCGTCGCCGCGGTCATGCCGGAAATCTTGGACGGCTCATGCCCGGCCGCCCCGGACTGGCTCGACCCCCGCGACAAGGTCGCTGTGGAAATGCTGGTCCGCATGACCTACTCGGCCGTGGTTGATGCCGACCGGCTCGACACCGCCGCCCACTTCAGGCCCGGCACACACATCAGGCCACACGTCGGGATGCATGGACTGTGGGAACGCTACGAAACCCGCCGGCAGGAGGCAATCGGCGAACGCCAGCGCTCCAAGGGAGCCTCCTGGCTGGACAAGCTCCGCGAGAACGTCTACCAGGAGGCCCTTGAGGCCGCCACCGGCAAGCCGGGCGTGTACCGGCTGCACCTTCCGACCGGCGCCGGAAAAACGTTCACCGGCGGAGGCTTCGCCCTCCGCCACGCCTCCCTGAATAAACTGCGGCGCGTCATCGTCGCCGTTCCGTTCATCTCAATCACCGAACAGAACGCCGCAGAGTACCGAAGCCTCCTGGACCCGGAGCAAGGACCACCGGTGGTGCTGGAACATCACTCTGCCGTGAACGTCGAAGCACCGCAGTCCGCCGCCCCCTCGACGAACGTGCGCCACGGCCAGAAGGGAGGTCAGCCGAACCGGTGGGCGAAACTGGCGACCGAGAACTGGGACGCCCCCTTCATCGTCACCACCACCGTCCGCCTAATCGAAACGATCTTCGGCAACACCCCCTGGGCCACCCGCCGGCTTCACCGGCTCGCCAACTCTGTAATCGTCCTGGACGAGGTCCAGGCTCTCCCCGACAGGCTCCTGACGCCGATTCTCTCGGGCCTGCGGGAACTCGTGGAGCACTACGGCGTGACTCTCGTTCTGTCATCTGCGACCCAGCCGGAACTCGCCGCACTGAACCCCTGGCGCTCGGGCCTCCCACAACGTGACATCGTCTCCGACCCTGCGCCGCTCTTCGAGCAATTGCGCCGGGTCAGGTACGAATGGCGGACCGGCCCGAACGTGACCCTCGCAAGCATCGCCGCCGAGGCAGCCGACCACGAACAGGCCCTCGTCGTGGTCAACGGGACCAAGGACGCCAGCCGGATCCATCGCCTCTGGTTCACTACGAACCGCGACGAAGACCCAGGCATCTTGCACCTGTCGACCCGCATGACCGGCGGCCACCGCCGAGAAACCATCCAGGCGACGAAACAACGTCTGGAGAAGGGCCTGAAAACGCTCCTCGTGTCGACCTCTCTCATCGAAGCCGGCGTCAACCTCGACTTCCCCTGCGGATACCGCGCCAGATCAACACCGGAGTCCGAACAGCAGGCCGCCGGTCGGATCAACCGCGAGGGCAAGCGCCCCGCAAAGGACAGTGTCATGACCGTCTTCGACCCTCAAGACGGCCTCGTACCGGAGATGGTCTACAACACGTGCGCCATCGCAGCAGCCTCCCGCCGCTTCGGCGACGGGCTGGCTGATCCCGACGATCTGGACGCCCTCCGCTCGTACTACCAGCACCGCTACCGCCTCCAGGCAGGACAACACTCCAAGGACCTAAACGGAGCCACCGGGGAAGTCATCGAGACGCTGCGAGCGAAGCTGCACTACCCGGAGGTCGCACACAGAATGCGGATGATCGACAACGAGCACTCCGCGGCTGTGGTCGTCATCCGTCCCCATCTCAAAGAAGAAGCCCGACAGACCGCCCAGAAGGCAATCGACCAGCTCCGCCGCGGCCTGCCGACGCCAGCGACCTACCGAGCCTTGCAGGAACACATGGCATCCATTCCCATACGGGAGCTGGAACTGGCGATCAACGCCGGCCACGCCATCGAAGTCGCCGGTGACCTGTACCAGTGGGTCGGCTCCTACCACTCCCAACGAGGCATCGAACCTCCCGCATGACCATTCAGACCACCGAGTAGCCTCTCAACCAGTACGCTTGACACGTAGTGATCGCTTCTCATGCGGTCAAGGATCGCAACGAATGGACGAGTTGGCGCGGCATCGCGCTCAACCCTAAGTGGCGGTCACCTTCCGGGGCGGCCGAGGATCACAACAGCTTCCGCTCGGGCTGGTACCTGGGCGCCTCAGTCATGGCGGTCTCCCGTCGGGAGGCCGAGGATCGCAATGTCCTACTGGGTGGGGTGGGTACGCTCAAGCATGGCATGGCGGTCGCCCTTCGGAGCGGCTGAGGACCGCAACGTCCACTACGGCGGCGCGCACCCCATCACCCGCAGGATGACGGTTGTCCTTCGGGGCGACCGAGGATCGCAACACATTCAACGCGGGTTACCGGCCCGCCTTCGAGCACGGATGGCGGTCGCGCTTCGAGGCGGCCAAGGATCGCAACAAGAAGGGGCTCTCGATGTGGGAGATCATCCGGCGGGATGGCGGTCACCCTTCGGGGTGACCGAGGGTCGTAACGACCAGGAGCTGGGCAGCGTCACGAACGCGGTCAATGGCGGTCGTCCTTCGCGGCGGCTTAGGATCGCAACCACGGCTTGACCATCTTCCGGTAGGAGCCAACCCGGATTGCGGTCGCCCATTAGGGCGACCGAGGATCGCAACTTGTACTCGTGGACCTCATCTACGAACAGTTAGTCGAATGGCAGTCGCGCCTTGGCGCGGTCGAGGATCGCAACTTCCCGCACATGGACGGCATCTTGACGCGGATGCAGAATGGTGGTCGCTCTTCGGGACAGCCCAGGATCGCAACAAGGCTCGGGAGACCCCCAACCTTGGCGAGTGATTTATGGCGGTCGCCCTTCAGGGTGACCGTGGGTCACAACCTCGAATACATCGCCCGAGTCGGCCGCACGCTCTCCGATGGCGGTCGCCTTTCGGGGCGGCTGAGGATCGCAACTGCACAACCTTCGGGTTCTCCCCGCCGGAGAATTGATGGATGTCGCCCTTCGAGTCGACCGAGAATCACAACGAATAGGGCAGGTTGTCGTTGACAAGGTACTGGGGTGGCGGTCGCCCCTCAGGACAATCGAGGATCACAACTCCGGTTACGGCAGACGCTCCAGGAGCTGCCGCCCCTATGGGGGTCGCCCTTTGGAGCGGCCAAGGATCACAACGTCAAGGACAAGCCCAAGACGGCTGAGGTCGCCCGGTGGCGATCCCCCCTCGGGGCGGCCGAGGATCGCAACGTCCGCTCCTCACACAGAGGCGTGGTTCTCGCCGTATGGCGGTTGCTCCTCGGGGCAGCCGAGGATCGCAACAATCTGGTCGCCCGGGACTGCGCATCGAGCGAGGTCATAGCGGTCATCCTTCGATGTGGCCGAGGATCGCAATATGGAGGCCGTAGAGAACAAGGGGCTAAGTCACGCATGACAGTCACCTTTCGGGCGGCCGAGGATCTCAACCTCACCATGCTCTATGCACTCCGCACCCTCGCCTCCGCATAGCGGTCACCCCTCGGGGTGGCCGAGGGGCGCAACCACGCAACGGCAAGGAGGACATTCGCGGAGACGGGGATGACGATCGTCCTTCAGAGCAGCCGAGGATCGCAACGACACCCAAGGGGCGGCACAGGCCGAGCGGGAGGTGTGATAGCAGTCGCCCTTCGAGGCGGCCGAGGATCGCAACTCCTCGCTGGAGATGAGCGAGACCAAGCTGATGCAATGGCGGTCGCCCTTTGGGGGCGGCCGAGGATCTCAACGGCACCAAGGCCGAGGACATGCAGCAAGCCCTCTACGGGATTGCGGTCGTCCTTCGGGGAGGCCGACGGTCGCAACGCACGCCGCCGACAGGGCGTGCGAGTCATGACGGAGATAGCGGTTGCCCTTCGGGGCAACCGAGGATCGCAACGGCGTGTACAAGGGCGCAGCCGCCGAGAAGTGCCGCATGGCGGTCGCCCTTCGGGGTGACCGAGGATCGCAACAGCTCGGCAATGCGCTGCTCAAGCTCCCTGGCCTGATGGCGGTCGTCCTTCGGGGGGGCCGAGGATCACAACGTCTTCATGCACGGCGGAGGAGCGAAAGGGAAGAGATAGCGGTCTGCTTTTTGGGCGACCGAGGATCGCAACGGCCGAGACCGCACCGGCAACGCCATCTGGCTCGCCAAAGTGGCAGTCGCTCTTCGATATGGCCGATTGGCACAATATCGGGCTGTGGATGCACGTGGACCAAGGCGGCGCCCTGTGGTTGTGCCGGCAGTGGCCCGGGAGCATCCCGCGATGGGACGGGAAACCCCGTCGCCTACGGCTGGCAGTCGCCCTTCGGGGTGGCTGAGGATCGCAACCTCCTCGGCTGGGCCCGACCGCCGATGTAAGGAGCGGTTCGTGGTCCCCGCGCCAGCGGGGGTGTCCCGACGTTCGCGTCGAAGCCGGTCCAGGACGGCCTGTGATCCCCGCGCGAGCGGGGCATAAGGATCACAACTCGCGGTTCATCACGGCCATAAGAAGGCAGGGCTGAGCGGCTGTCGTCCTTCGGTGCGATGGTTCTGCATGGCGGTCGCTCTTCTGGACTAGGGACGAGGCCGGCCTAGATCCGGGCCATACGCGGACCAGCCACCTGCCGCTTGGCCGAATCCCGTTTCCGCTGGTCAGCGGCCACGCGAGGCGTGTACCACCAGCACACGAAGAACCTACTGTTCCTTGAAAACAGGAGAATCAGGCGGCTTCCCAGAGGCCTGCGTCCAGGATCCGGGCGGCCTTGGTGATGCTGCCCGGCATCAGGTGCCGGTAGGTGCGGTACGTCTCCTCGATGGACTTGTGCCCCATCCACTCCGCGACATCGGTGATCGGGATTCCGCTCCCGAGGGCGTTCGAAGCGAAGTAGTGCCGGAAGCCGTACATCCCCACGCCCTCCTCCGGCGGGACGTCGGCGAAGAGCTTCCTCACCCGGCGCCGCTCCATCGGCTCCGTGTAGTACCCACCAGGGCCGCGCAGCAGGTAGCCGTCCTTCGAGGTGCCGTGCTTCTCCTCGTACCGCTCGATCGCCTCCCGGACCGATCGCGGCAACGGAACCTCCCGGAACTCTCCCGCCTTGCGATGCTTCAGCTTCGCCGGCTTGTGCGTGTTGGAATGGATCTGCTCCCGTACCCGGTACACGTCCTGCGCCACGACGTTGTGGACGTTCACCGCCCGCGCCTCACCGTTGCGCAGACCGCACCCCGTCATCATGGCGATCTCCAACGCCAGGTCTTCGTCGGCGATCGTCAGTGCCTTCTTCACGTAGGCGAGGGATGGAATGGCGACCTGTTCGCGCACGTACTCGGGTTCCTGAACTCCCTTCACCGGGTCGTCAGCCATGGCCCCCTTGGCATACGCGTCCCGCAGGATCGTCTTCAGGACCCGGAAGATGTTCACCTGGTTCCCCCGGCCAACCCCGTCGCCCTCCATCTCGTCCAGGAACCGTTCGACCACCATCGGCGTGACCGAGTTCAGCTTCCTCGCTCCCAGGCGCGGGACGATGTGGACGTTGATCGAACTGTCGACGTGCTCTCCCGTGGAGTAGTGCGTCATCCTGCGCTGCCTCGGCCGCCACTGCTTCGCATACTCCTCGACCGTCAGCTGACCCAGCTCACGGCGGGCCGCCGCCACCGAGGGCGCCGTGGTCTTCTTCTCCGCGTACAGCTGGGTGAGGCGTTCGATCGCGTCGTCCTGAGTGCCGTATCCGGACTCCTCGCGCTGCTTGCCGAGCGCGTCGCGGAAGCGGATCGAGTAGGGGTGGGGGCAGCGGGTGGGCTTGGCGCAGCCACAGTCCTTGAAGAAGGAACCCATGCCGCGGGCAAGCTGTCGGGCCATCGGTGAACCATCCGTTCCAGCCCAAGAATCATGCTCAGGCACGTGCTACCGGTCGAAGGTCAGCAAGCGCGGACACCATGCGGACGCATGCTGACCGTTTGCTGACCTGAGGGGGGCACATGATGCCCCTGACCTGCGGCGACGCCAAATAGTCAGATCTTGGACTTGAACAGAGTGCGCAGCACTTTGGACTCCTCGAAGACGGCTCCCTGCCTGCTTTCTGCAGGTCAAGGGCGGTCTCGACTGTACACCGGCACGCGCCGAACGATGTTTGTGAGGAACATCGCTCCGGTGGGGCGATACGGGCCCTACCTGGGCTTTCGCGTCGTCAGCGACGCCTTTTCAGGCACGTCTCCGACAACGCCCGGCGACTCATGCTGACCGAATGCTGACTTTCCTGGCGATGCATCAGGTCCTCGCAGGACGACTCCTCGTCCGGCACGACTTCGCGATCACTTCTGGAGATGGCGGCCCCGCCGCCGAATCACCCTGGGCGTGTCCTCCTTCGGGAGGGCTACGCACCTGGCAATTGCTCACAGCTGTCTCAGCGCACCTCGCTCGCCTGTCAGTCCCGCCCGGGGGCTCGGTCCGGTGAAGCGATCCAGGCGCGCGCGTCGGACACGGCCTGGTCGAGGGGGTCGAAGAGGGCGCCGCCTGCCGGGACGATGCCCTCGGGGCCCAGGTCCCGGTCGAGACCCGCGGCTTCCAGTGCATGTGCGAGGCCCGGTTCCACACCGGCGAGGATCAGTCTGCCGCCCGCCCGGTGGAGGTCGTGGGCGTGGCGGCGCAGGACCTTGGCCATGGTGGACGACGGCACGTCGGGGACGCCCCGCATGACCAGGATCAGCACGGCGCCGCGGGCGTGGTCGGTGGGCGGCAGCCACGTCTCGATGCCGGAGAGTTCGGCGAAGAAGCCGACGCCGTCGTAGTAGAGGACGGTGACCTCCCCGGGTGGCAGGCTCGCCGGGACGTCGTCGGGGTGCCAGCGGCCTCGGTCGTCGGGGACGAGGGCGACGAGGCGGGCGCGATGGGCGGCCTGGACGCAGTACAGAAGCAGTGAGAGGACGGCGCCGAGGACGATCGCCTGCTGAAGGGGAAGCTGCGTGGTGGCCAGGAAGGTGACGACCATCGCCACCGACGACAGGCGGGAGGTGCGGAGCACCAGGAGGATGTCGTGGCGCTTGCCCCAGATCAGTTCGCCGCCGACGACGAGGATCAGGCCGCCGATGACGGGCATGGGGATGTGCTCGGCGAGCGGGGCGCAGACGAGGACGATCAGGGCGAGCAGGACGCCGGAGAGGACGCCTGCCCAGCGGGTGCGGGCGCCGGCCGAGACGGCGACGCCGGTACGGGACAGGGAACCGCCGGAGGGCAGCGACTGGAAGAGGCCGCCCGCGAGGTTGGCGAGGCCCTGGGCGGCGAAGTCGCCGTTCACGGAGGACTTGGAGCCGTCGGGGTTCGGCACGGACGGCCCGATGCTCGCCGCCTGCGCGAGGCCGACGAGCGCGACCGCGACCGCGCCGCCGAGGAGCGCGGGCACCGCGGACAGGTCGGGTGCGGAGAAGCCCGGCAGCGCGGCGGGGATGTGGGCGATCCCGCCGACGAGCTCGACGTCGGTGCCGAGCACCGCGACGGCCACGGAGGCGACGACCATGGCGACGAGCAGGGCGACCGGTTCCAGGCGCCGTACGAGCCGGGTCAGCGCCCATACGGCGATCGTGGCGGCGGCCACCAGGGTCGCGGCGAGCTGCCAGGCGCCTATGTGGGCGAGCCAGTCCACAAGCTGGTGGAGACGGTTGTGGCCCTGGGGCTTGTAGCCGGTGGCGTCCTTGAGGACACCGGTGATGATCTGGAGGGCGATGCCGGTGGAGAAGCCCGTCATGACGGCGTTGGAGACGAAGCTCATGACCGCGCCCAGCCGCAGCACGCCCATCAGGAGCATCACCACGCCCGCCATCAGGGTGAGGGTGGCGACGTTCCCCGCGTCCTTCGGGTCAAGGCCGGCGTCCGAGAGCACGCTCTGTGAGGTCAGCGCGAGTGCGCTCGTCAGCGTCGTGACCATGAGGACGGTACGGGAGGTCAGCGAGCCCACGATCGCGGGGACGACGCCCGCGTACAGGCCGGCGACCGGGTTGAATCCGGCGATCGCCGCGTACGCCATGCCCTCCGGGATCGAGAAGAGCCCCGTCACCAGGCCGGAACCCACGTCCGCGGGCTTCGGGCGGCCGAGACGGCGCCGGAGCAGGCGGACGGGAACGTGCACCTTCAGCCCGCCAGACCGCTCACCGCGTCGCCGATGTACTTGGCGCCGAGGACGATCAGGACCGTGGTCATGATGGCCGCGTTGTGGGCGGCCATCCATGCCTTCCACTCACCGAGCACCTGCACCGACTTGTCGCCGCCGAGGAAGTAGACACCGAGCGGCAACAGGGTGCACAGAGATGCGATCAGCACCATCAGGACGGCGGCGACCGTCTTGCCACCGGCCGAGGCGGTACTGGCGGCGATGGAGACGGCGCCGCCGACCGCCAGGACCAGGTTCTTGGGGTTGGCGACGGCGAGCGCGGCGGCGAGTCCGGCCGATTTGCCCGGGGTGAAGGTGTCGATCGCCTTCATCCAGCCCGGCGGCTCGGCCGCGCGCCCCTCCCGGGGCCGGTCCTTCCACTGCTTGACGCCCATGAGCAGGAACAGCACGCCAAGGCCCAGCTTCAGCCACAGCGTCCAGGAGGCCGGCCCGTCGTCGCCGCCCGAGGCGTCCCCGCCCGAGCCGGCGAGGACGACCACGGTGACGAGCGCCGCGAGCGAGACCACCCAGCCCGCCGTGAAGGCCACGCCGTTGCCCCGGCCCTTCGGGGTGGCCAGCATGAGGATCACGGCGATCAGCGGCAGGGGGCTGATGGCGATGCCGACCGCGGAGGCGAGCATCCCCCCGATGGCGTCTCCCATCGCTACCTCACTTCCTCGCGGTGATGGGCGGCAGCCTGTAGGTGCCGTCGAGGACGGACGGGCCGGGCGTGTAGAGGCGGATCATGGGGCGGAAGTCGCCGGCGGGAGCGGGCAGCCAGTTCGCCGCCTCGGCCGGGTCCTCGGGGCGCTCGCGCTGGATGACGACAGTGAGGGAGCCGTCCTCGCCGTACACCAGGCCGGGGGTGCGGTCTCCGAGCGAGTAGCGGCCGGCCGGGTTGGCGACGAGGTAGTAGTCGGGGGTGTCGTACATGGTCACCGACCAGAACGACTCGACGGGCGGCTGCTCTTCGAAGCGCAGGGTGTAGGACCGGGATCCGTTCAGCTGCTCGCCGTCGGCGTCGGTGAAGGTGTGCGCGTACACCGCTTCGTAGCCGTGGTTGCCCCACAGCGCGGAGCGTGCCGCACCGGCCCGGACGAGGTAGGACGCCTCCCGGTCGGCGATCCGCCACTGCGGGGCGTCCAGGGATCCGACGCCGAAGTGGTCGAGGTTGTAGTCGAACAGGTGCGGGTTCATCACCCAGGCACCCGGCGGACGTTCCCCTTCGGCGGGCGGATTCGCCGCTGCCTCGACGCGCGCCTTGCCGGTCGCGAGCCCCTCGGTGAGGGCCTTGACGAGGGCGGGTTCGGCGTTCGCGTACGGCGAGTGTCCCCCTTCGAGGAGCCACAGCGGCTGGAAGCGTTCCTGGTGGTCCTGGTCGGGGCCGGCGGGTGGGAAGTCGGCCATCCACACGCGCAGTTGCTCGTAGAAGCGCAGCTCTTCGGGGACGTCGGGATCCGGCGTCGGCAGACCGGTCCGGTGGGTTGTCCTGTCGAGCGGGGTGAGCGTGAGCTGTTGCTGGAGGGCCTGCACGCGGGGCATGTCCTCAGGGCCGTCGCAGGCGTTGCGGCCGACGATGGAGATCACGGCGGTCGGGGCCTCGATCACCCCGCGCACCCCGTCGGGTGCGGTGCCGGACCAACCGGGCGGAGCGATGAGCCAGTCGCCTTCCTCCGTCCCGGTGGCGCGCTTCCCGAGGTAGGCGAAGTTGTTGCTCCACACATCCACGAACTGCAGGACGTAGTACGCACCGGCGGTGTCCGGGACATGGAGCAGGACCGGGCCGCCGGAGAGGTCGACCTGGGCGATCGAGTACACGGTGTCGTTGTTCACGGACACGAAGTGGGCGTCCGGGGTGGCCAGTTTCGTGGAGTGGCCGAACCGGTTGAAGGGGGTGGGAGGCAGCGAGCCGAAGCCCTTGTGCATGAAGGCGGAGATCATCGATACGTCGAAGACGAGGGGGTAGCCGTAGACGTACGCGTCTGCGGCCAGGTCGGCCAGGTTGCCGGTCTGGTGGGGCACGACGGGGCTCTCTCTCAGGTTTCGACGCTCAGGGCGGGCAGGGTCCAGGAGCCGTCGAGCACGGAGGCGTCGGGGCCGTACACGCGGATGGCGATGGTGAAGGGGCCGTCGGGCGCGGGCAGCCAGTTCGCCGCCCGCTTCGGATCGGCCGGACGGTCCTTGCGTACGTACAGGGTCAGGCCGCCGTCGTCGTCGTACACGAGCCCAGGTGTGCGGTCGCCGATGGAGAAGCGATCGATCTCGTTGGCGACGAGGAGCCGCTCGGGCAGTCGGTACATCGTCGCCGACCAGAAGTAGCGTGCCGGCGGCAGCGCCCCGGGGGCGAAACGAATGACGTGGTCGTGCGTGGCGGCGTTCGGCGGCCGGTTGCCCTGGTCGTCCCGGGCCCAGCCCGCGTACCAGGCCTCCGCCGCCGGCAGTCCGTAGAGGCCCTTGTCGACGCCGACCGCGCGGGTCAGGTAGTCGGTGCCGTGCTCGGCGCGGGTGCCGAACCAGTGGGTGGAGTCGGCCGCGTCCGTCTTCGCCTCCTCCAGGCGGGCACGGGCGTCCTCGATGCCCTGCTGGATCGCGGCGCGGATCTCCGGCTTCAGCGCGGCGGGCTCGAACTCCCCGCTGCCCCGCACACCGAGCGCGGCCAGCCGGCCGCGCAGTTCCCGCTCGGCGCCGAGGACGGGGAAGAACTGGAGCAGGAAGTCCAGCAGGGTGAAGAACTCGACGGTGCCGAGGTCCTCCTCCCGCCAGACGGGCCACACCGGTTCGTCGTCCGGCGGCGGCGCGTCGGCGCCGGTGAACTCCGACAGCGGACGCAGCCGGTACCGCTCCTGGATGTCCCGCAGAGTCGGTACGTCGTCGGGGCCGGCCAGATACGTACGGCCCAGGATCCCGACGAGGAAGGTCTCGGCGCGCAGCACCCCCGCGATGCCCTCGGGGACCACGCCGTCCCAGCCGGGCCCGGCGACCAGGTAGTCGCCCGCCTCCGAGCCGGTCGCACGGGCGCCGACGTAGCCGACGTACGAGGTGTCCAGGTCGTGCAGCGGCAGGACGTAGTAACGGTCCACGGCCGGAACCGACACCACAAAGGGCTCCGCCCTCAGGTCCAGCCACGCCCAGGAGTACGGGGTGTCGTTGTTCGGGGTCACCACGTCCGTGTTGGCCGGGGTGAAGGGCTCCGAGTAGTGGCGGAAGCGCCCGAACCCGCCTACGTACCGGGGATCGTCCTGATCAACCGCCTGCGGATACATCGTCCGGTAGTTCTGCAGGAGCGCGTATCCCCAGATCCAGCCCTCGGCCGCGGCGCTCCGCGCCTCCTCGACGGTCAACTCCGGCACACCGATCTCCTCACCCGTTTATTACGTTTTGCCATAAACTTTCATACTCGTCTCCGGGGCGCATCCGGAACTCCCCCAGCGCCCCACCGCGGTCTGCGCCGAGCCGGCGGGGCGCGCCCTCAGTGGACGACGGGGGACGCCGCACCCGGGGACTCCGGGACGCCGAGCCGCTCGGCGTCCCGTTCCGGGCGCATGAAGCAAGCGGCCAGGAGGCCGGTGACCAGCAGCAGGGCCGCCGTGACGAGCCAGCCGTTCTCGTAGCCGGCCGTTGCCGTCGCCGCGCTGTCCACGATCCGGCCGAGGACCAGGGGCGAGACGATGCCGCCGAGGGCGAAGACCGCCACCAGGGCGCCAAGGACGACGCCGCGCTGCGAGGGCGGCGTGATGCGGGCGATGGCCGTCTGCGCGGCAGTGATCATGACCAGGGCGACCGCCATCGGGCCGAACATCATCGGGACCTTGATCCACAGCGTGTCGACGGTGGCGAACACGGTCACCGCGCCCGCCGAGGCCACCAGGAGCAGACCGGCGCCGGCACCGGCCGGCAGCCTTCCGCCCGTTCCGCGCAGAGCGGCTCGGCGGGCCAGCAACCCGTGCGCCAGGAGGACCGCGCCGTTGGCCACGGCTCCCCCGCCGACCGCGGCGGCGGCCCGGTCGAGGTCCCAGCCCACCACGGTCTGGAGATAGTCCGGCAGCCAGGTGAGTTTGGCGCTCATCACCCAATAGGCGGCGAATGCGCCCAGTGCCGCCGTGATGAAAGTGCCGGAGAGGAAGACGGCGCGCAGCGGTACGTCTGCGGTCCCCGAGCTCCCCTCCGTGGAACGCGCGTCACGGCCCACCGGCGGGGCCAGCGGCCCCTCCTTGCCCTTGACCCTCCACACGGCCACCCACAGCAGGCCCGCGAGCCCGGCCGCCCCGAACGCCCAGCGCCAGCCGAAGTGGGAGATCACTGCCCCGAGGGTGGGCGCCGCCACCGCCACCCCCGCCGCCGCGCCCACCATGAGGATGGCCGTCGGCAGCGTGCGCTCACGCTGCTCGAACCAACCGTGGACGTGGTGGACCGCGACCGGGGCCGAGGGTCCTTCGGCGAAGCCGAGCAGCACCCTGGTGGCGATCAGCGTCGCGAAGCCCGCCGCCCCCCAGACCATCGGCAGCTGCGCGGCGGCCCACAGCACGCCCATCACCAGGAGCAGCACCGATGTGCGCACCTTGCGGGTCAGGAAGGAGACGCCCAGCGCGGACAGCGAGAAGAGGCTGAAGAACGCGGCCTGGGCCGTGCCGAACTCCTGGCGGGTGAGTCCGAACTCCTTCATGATCTCCGGCCCGGCCAGCCCCAGGACGGCCTTGTCGGCGAAGTTCACCAGCATGAAGACCAGCAGGAGCCAGGTGGTCGTCCATGCCTGCCGGCCACCTGCCGTCGGGGCCGTCGGACTCGCGCCCCGCGTCGTCGCGGTCACCGCGTCCACGGTCACACCCCTCGCTCTGCGCTGTCGTCCACGGCGGCGGCGCAGCCGCAGCTGTCGTCGTCGACGACGCCCACGCTGATGACCCCCGCGGCTCGTCGCCGCCCTTCCTCGCTGCGGGTCAGTTCGGTGGCGACGTCGGTGCCCTCCGCCACGGCGGCGGATTCCGCGGCGGCCCAGTGGAAGACGCCGCGCGCCATCGTCGAGGTCTCCGCCGCTGCCCGACGGGTGAAGACCTCGGCCCGGATCCGGGCCACGTCGGGGTCGGCGGGTGCGGCCAGCGCGGCGGCCTCTGCCAGGTGCGCCGCGAGACGCAGTTCGCCGCGGGAGAGGAGCCGCCCGGCCCGGTCCGCCAGCGCCCGCGCCCCGCCGGCGGCCTCGGCGAGTTCGACGGCCAGCGCGGCCTCGGGGGCCGGCTTGAGGTTCGCGGGATTCTGGTCGTACCACCCGCCCCACAGCCGCCACAGGTTCCGCACGACGAACTCCGGCTCGTCGTACGCGGGGTGCAGGTAAGGCTTCTCCAGCAGGCCGGCGGGGACCTTCACGCCGTGCAGCACCTCGTCGAGGCGCGCGCCCGCGTTCATCAGGTCCCGGGTCTGGGTGCACAGTGATTCGAGCAGCTCCGCCGTGTCGCCGAGTGCCTGGCGGATGCGGCCTGCGCCGAGGATCGGCACGCCGTGTCCGGGCAGCAGGACCTCGGCGCCGAGGTCCTGCATGGCGCGCAGTGCGGCCGCCCACTCCACCGGGTAGCGCTGCACCTTCTGCGGGTTTCCGGCGTTGGGCGAGTTCCAGATGAACAGGTCGCCGGTGCACAGGGTCTTCAGCTCCGGGATCCACACGTAGGTGTGGTCGTCCGTCTCGCCGCGGGCGTGCACCAGCTCGAAGGTCAGCTCTCCCCTGCGCAGGGTCAGCCGGTCGCGGTAGGTGGTGTCCGGGTAGCGGTACTCCGTCGGCCAGTTAAGGGAGGGTACGCCGAACTGGCGTCGGTTGATCCAGGTGTTGTAGCCGGCCGTCTCCCGGTAGCGGTCGAAGCGTGCCGCCACCGCCTCGTGGGCGACGACCTCCGGGAGCGCCGTGCCGCTGTCGGTGGCCTCCCGGTCGAAGGGGCTCACGCCGAAGACGTGGTCCACGTGGCCGTGGGTGTACACCACAGTGGTCACCGGCGCCTGTGAGCGGCCGCGCACCGCGTCGTGCAGCTGGGTCGCCGTGCGGAAGTCTCCCGAGTCGACCAGCACCAGGCCGTCGCCGGTGTCGAACACCGCTACGTTCGCGAAGGCCGGGAAGAAGCCGGTCCGCTCGGCGACCCGCACGAGTCCGCCGCCGGCGAACTCTCCGGTGAAGTGGGCCAGCAGAGACTCCTCCCCGCGCCAGACCCGGTCCGCGTACTCCATGTATCCGCTGGCGTTGTGTTCCGTCATAGTTTCCGGCTCCTCGTACGTCACCCGGGAGGCAGCGTCCCGCGCCCCTCGTGTGGCCCGCTGATGTCTGTAGAGTCTGCGGCGGAGCCTGACGAGGGGATATCCGTCGCCTTCACAGTCGTTCACGGCACACGCTGTGATCCGTCACATTGCCCGGGAGGAACCTCCGGTGCCGAGCACCCCGCCGCCCGAAGCCCACGACACGCGTCCCGCTCTGTCGCCCGCGGCCCGGGCGCTCGCCGCCCGGTGCGAGGGCCGGGTCAACGAGCTCGCCCGCCGCATGGCCCGTGAATCGTTCGAGCGGCTGCCCGGATACAGCGAACTCCCCACCGACGTGAAGGACGTGGAGGTCGCCGCGACGGTCCGGCACGGGCTGCGTCTCTTCCTGCACCGCGTACGCGACGGGCGGGATGGCGCCGGGGACTACCGCCTCTTCCGGGAACGGGCCGCCCAGCGCGCCGACGAGGGGATGCCCCTGCACACCCTGCTGCGCAGCCACTCCACGGCCGTCCACGTGCTCTGGCAGGCGCTCAGGGAGGAGACCGCCGCCGGCGAGGAGGGCGCGCTCCTGGAACTCGTCGACCTCCTCCTCCGCGGCCACGAGGCGGTGATCGGAACCGTCGCCGAGACCTATCTCGACGAGCAGGCCGCACTCTTCGCCGAGCGACGCGAACACCACCGGTCCCTCGTCCGGGGCCTGCTGGACGGCTCCCTGCCTCCCGCGCGGGCCTTCGAGGAGCTGGGACTCGAAGGCCCCACCCTCGTCGTCCACCTGTATGTTCCGCGCGAGCGGGATCCCGAGGCCTCGGCCGTGGCGGAGCGCCGCCGGACGCGCCGCGTCCAGACCGCCGTGGACCGCACCTTCGACGCGGGGGCCGCGTCCCTGCTCGGCGCCGACGGCGGACACGTGATCGCCCCTCGGCGGCCGGACGACACCGACGGCATCCGTGCCTGCGAGGAACTGACCGTCCGGCTCCGGCAGGTCTGCGGAGACGATGTCCGCGTGGCCGCGGTCACCGCCGCCACCCCCCGGGACGTGCCGGCCGCCGCCCGCACCGCCACCGGCATCGTCCGGGTCGCCCGCGCCTGCGGCCGCCCCGCCGGCGTGCACCGCATGGACGACGTCCTGCTGGAGTACCACCTCTCCCGACACGACGAGAGCAGCGACCGCATCGCCTCCCTCCTCGATCCCCTCGGCGACCGGCCCGAACTCATCGAGACCCTGCGCGTCCACATCGAGCACCGCCACGAACGGCGCAGCACCGCACACCGGCTCGGGCTGCACCCCAACACCGTGGACAACCGGCTGGCGAGGATCACCGAGCTCACCGGCCTCGACATCGCCTCCCCCCGCGGAAACGCCCTGGCCCTGGCCGCCCTGCTCCTGCGCGACGACGCTCCCCGGTGACCCTCGCGGGCGCGGGGACCGCGGTCGCGCGTGACGGAGGCGGTGCCGCGGCCGGGGCCACCGACGCGCGCCCCAGACCGTCCCTCGGGCTGCTGTGGTACTCGGCTGACAGGCGTCCCATGGCAGCCCGGGCCAGCTGGAGTTCCTGCATGCGGCGCAGCAACAGGTCCTCCCCGGCGATGTCCGGCGGCGATGCGATGAGCTGGGCAGGCAAGCGCCGCGCTGTAGTTCGCAGGTCAGCAAGCACGGACACCATGCGGACGCATGCTGACGGTTTGCTGACCTGAGGGGGGCACATGATGCCCCTGACCTGCGGCGACGCCAAGTAATCAGATCTTGGACTTGAACAGAGTACGCAGCACTTGGGACTCCTCTGAGACGGCTCCCTGCCTACTTTGTGCAGGTCAAGGGCAGTCGCGACTCTACACCGGCACGCGCCGAACGATGTTTGAGAGGAACATCGCTCCGGTCGGGCTGGACGGCTTCCTACCTGCGCTTTCCCTTAGCACCGGCGCCTGTTGGGACGATCGCCCGCCCCGGAACGTGCGGGGACTCATGCTGACCGGATGCTGACTTGCCTGATGAGCGATCAGGCATGCGGGAGACCCCTCGGCAGCGCGGAACTCGCGGGCGGCGGCTTCCCGTCCGACGGCCTCGCGAGGCGGAGGCACGGTAGGAAACCGGCCCGGAGGAGCCGGCGGCGCACCGGCCCCTTCGGCACGGGGAGCGGAAGCGTGTACGGGCTCGGCACCTGGCGTGCGGAAGCATCGTCGCCCCGCGGCCGGCGTACCCCTTCCTGCGCAGTGACACCGCGATCCGTGACGAGATCGAGCACGACGTCCTGGCCGATACTCTGCGCTTCGCCCCCACACGATCCGCGTGACGGTCGACGACGGAGTCGTCGGGCTGACGGGCCGGGTCGCCGAGCGGGCCGACATCCGCGTGATCGTGCGGCTCTGCCGTTCGGTCGACGGAGTCGTCGCCCTGCACGAATCGATCGAGTACGCCTACGACAACCTCGCGCTCGACGTGGAACCACCGCGATGAACGCCCTGTGGGTGGCACCGGTCATGCCCGACTACGACAGCGCCCGGGCCGTCTTCTCCTGGCGACGCGAGCGGTCCCGGCTCGCCGGGCTGCCCGACGGCGGCATCAACATGGGGTACGAGGCGGTCGACCGGCACCTGAGCGAGGGTCACGGCGAACGCGTCGCGTTGCGCTGCATCGCCCGCGACGGAACCGTCCGGACGGTCACCTTCGCCCGACTCGCGGCCGAGAGCTCACGTTTCGCGCACGTGCTGGAGACGCTCGGCCTGGAACGGGGCGAGCGGGTGTTCACCCTCCTCGGCCGCCGGTCCGAGCTGTACAGCACCGTCCTCGGAACGCTGCGGGCCGGCCGAGTCGTGTGTCCCCTGTTCAGCGCCTTCGGGCCCGAACCCGTCGCACTGCGCTTGGAGCTGGGCAACGCCCGGGCGCTGGTCACGACCCGCGAGCTGTACGAACGCAAGGTGGCCCCCGTACGGCCGACGGCTGAAGCACTCAAAGCCGCGCGCCCCGACACGTCGTGTTCGAGGGACAGTCGAGGAGGTGCCACGCCCTGGCGCTCGAGCGCGGAGCGGCCCGCCGCACCCAGATCCGGTCCATGAACGAGGTCGCCGCTGCGGGCACCTTCGCGAGCACCTCGCGGAACCGGGCGACGTCTTCGGCCGGCGCCTCGATGACGGCCTCGCTTCCCTGGATGTCCGGGTGCCCCGTACAGGCCGCCCACAGGGTGTCGACGTCTAGGCCGGTGGTTCTGGTGCGGCGCCGACCGAGAGGTCGTGGAGGCCCGGCATCGCGACACGGAGACCCCACACACGGGCTACGCCGGATGGTCGTCCGCCCTGCCGACCCCGACGCGGAGGGACGGCCGCGGCAGGCTGCGCCGTAACGAGAGTGGCGAACTGGACGCGCCGCGGCACCGCGGATGCGGGGGAACGCGCGTGAGGACGGCGCGGCGAGCGGGCCTCCGCAAAGGGTGACGACGCCGTCGGAGCAACCAGCGTCGCTTGTCCGGTGACGGTGGGCGCCGGAGCGGCTGCCGCGCGACCGGTGTCCGTCGCGCCGCCTCCGTGTCCGTACCCGCTCGGATGTGTGTCGGCCACCGCGCGGTGGTGTATCAGGCGGGTATCAGCCCAGGTCGGAGGCGTGCCGACAGCCTTCCGGCGACGCCGGAGGTGCGTGAGGGTGAGGCATGATGGAGGGCCTGCCCTGTCCCGTGCCCGAGAGATGTACATGTCTGATTCCGTGTCGGCGCCCGCGCCCGCGCCTGTGACCGTCCTGCTCGTCGAGGACGACGAGGTGATCCGGCGGTCCGTCGCCATGGCCCTGGAGCGCTACGGCTACCGCGTGCTCGTCGCGGCCGACGGCCTGACCGGGCTCGAACTCTTCCGGGAGGGGCGGCACGACCTGATGCTGATCGACGTGATGCTGCCGGGCCTGGACGGCATCGGGCTGTGCCGGCGCATCCGGGAGACGGCCACGGACCCGATCCTGATGATGTCGGCGCGCGGCGACGCCCTCGACGTGGTGTCCGGCCTGGAGGCGGGGGCCGACGACTACGTGGTGAAGCCCGTCGACACCGCCGTCCTGGTGGCGCGGATCCGTTCGCTGCTGCGCCGGGCCGCCTTCGTACCCCCGGCAGCCGAAGCGGCCGGCCCCGCGGAGCCGGCCGCCCCGCTGGTCTTCGGTGACCTCTCCCTCGACCCCGCGGCCCTGGAGGTCCGCAGGGGCGGCGAGCGGATCGCGCTCGCCCCGACCGAGCTGCGGCTGCTGCTCGAATTCGCAGCGCACCCAGGAATCGTGCTGGACCGTCAGACCCTGCTGCGCGAGGTGTGGGACTACGGCTGGGACGGCGACACCCGGGTCGTCGACCTGTGCGTGCAGCGATTGCGCAAGAAGATCGGCTCCGAGCGAGTCGAGACGGTCCGGGGCTTCGGCTACAAGTGGAAGCGGTGAGCCGGGGTCCCCGGGGAGCGGTCGCGGGCCTGGTGCCGCACTCCCGCTCGCTGCGCTGGAAGATCGTCCTCCTGGTGGCGCTGGCCTGTGCCTCGATGGCGCTGACGGTCGGCGTGCTGGTGCACGACTCGGTGCTGCGGCGGTCCATGCACGAGGGCGCGGGCAGGGCCGTCACGGCCCTGGAGAAGGCCAGGGAGGAGGCCGCGGCCGCGGGTGAGGATGGCCCCCGGGCCTCCCCGGGGGAGCTGCCCGAGGCCCTGCTGCGGCAGGTCGAGCACGACGGCGAGGCCACGCTCTACGAGAACGAGCCCCCGGCCCCCGTGTTCTGGGCGGCCCGGCGGGAGGGCGGGAAGTTGTACGCGGTCGAGGTCGACATGACCGGCGACCTGCTGACCCGGCAGGCCCTGGACCGTCACATGTGGAAGTACTCGCTGCTCACCCTGGCCGTCGTCGTCCCCGCCACGGCCCTGGCGACGGAACTCCCCGCCCGGCGGCTGCGCCGGGTGGCCCGCACGGCCCGCCGCATCACGGCGGGCGACCTCGACGCCCGGACGGGGACGGTCCGCGGGGGCGACGAGGTCGCCGAGATCTCGGCCGTGGTGGACTCGATGGCCGACAGCCTCCAGCAGCGGATCGACACCGAGCAGCGCTTCACCGCCGACGTCGCACACGAGCTGCGCACCCCACTGATGGGTCTGGTCACCTCGGCGGATCTGCTGCCCGAGGGCGAGGTGACGGACATGATCCAGAGCCGGGTGCGGGTGCTGCGGGACCTGGTGGAGGATCTCCTCGAGATCTCCCGTCTCGACGCGGGCGCCGAGACGTCCCAGCCGGGACCGGTCGACCTGGCCGCCCTCGTCCGGGACTCGGTGGCGCGGACGGGCCTCGTGGCGCGGGTGACCGAACGGGAGACGGCGGTGGTCGAGTCGGACCCCCGGCGCCTGGACCGTATCGTCTCCAACCTCGTCGTCAACGCCCACCGGCACGGCGCGGGCCCGGTGGAAGTCGCCGTCGCCGGCCGGACGGTGACCGTCCGGGACCACGGCCCCGGCTTCCCGGCCGACCTGTTGTCCCACGGCCCCCAGCGGTTCCGTACGGGCACGGCCGAGCGGGGGCACGGGCACGGCCTGGGCCTGACGATCGCGTCCGGCCAGGCGAGGGTGATCGGGGCGACCCTGGACTTCGCCAACGCCCCGGACGGAGGGGCGGTCGCGACCCTGACCCTGCCCCAGGACGGGCCACCGTCCGGGGCGTGACCGCGTCCCTGGACCGCCCGCCGGCGGGTGACCCTGCCGTACCGGGACGGCCTGCCCGTCGCGGGACACTCCTCGGCGCCCCGGGAGGTCCGCCTGTCGGGGTACGTACCGGTACGGCCTGCATGCCGACGCACGGTCCTCGACGGTCACCTGTCGGCGTACGTCCCCGCGCTTCGGACGGCCCGCCGGTGCGTGGCTCCGCCGTCCGGGGACGGCTCCGTCCGCCGACGAGGCCGTCCCGCATCGCTCGCCTTCGCCGGGACGGCCGCCCGGCGCGATGCGCACCCCCTCCGCTCTTCCGGCCGGGGCCCCGACCCGCCCCGCCGATGCGTCGAACGCGCCGGCTGGCGCACGTCCACTCGCCGCCCCGTTGATACACGACCGATGGGTTCCCGAGCGCGGGCAGCGCTCTTCCGACCGTGGGACGGACACCTCGTCCCCGGAGTCTTGCTGCCGTACCGATCCCGTACCGCAGCCCCTGGAGGCGGCCCGTGCCCGTTCCCCGTACCCCCCGTCACCGCCTCGTCGTCGGTGCCCTGTTCCTGGCCCTGCTGACGGCCTTGGGCATCGCCGTCGCCTCCCCCTCCGGCGCGCCTCCGACGCCGGGTGACGAGCGAAGGCCGGTTTCCGACATCGGCCCGCTCCCGTGGCCGCGGGACGGACAGAGCGCCGTCGACCTCGAAGGGACCGGTTCGCTGGGCGAGCGGGGCGGGCGGCGGCCAGTGCCGATCGCTAGCCTGACGAAGGTGATGACCGCCTACGTCATCCTGGAGGAGCACCCGCTGCGGCCTGACGAGGAAGGCCCCCTGATCGAAGTGGACCGGACGGCCGCGCACGAGGCGGGGGTCGGCGGCGAGTCGACCGTCCCCGTACGGCCTGGCGAACGCTACTCCCAGCGCCGGCTCCTGGAACTGCTCCTGATCCCCTCCGGCAACAACGTCGCCCGTCTGCTGGCCCGCTGGGACTCCGGCAGCCAGGCTGCCTTCGTGGGGAAGATGCGGCGCGCCGCCGGACGGCTCGGCATGAAGGACACGGTCTACACGGGGGCGAGCGGCATCGAGCCGACGACCACGAGCACCGCGGCCGACCAGGTGCGGCTGACGCGGGCCGCGATGGAGGACCCTGTCTTCCGGGCGGTCGTGGCCACCCGCGAGACCACCGTCCCCGGCCTCGGGACGATCACCAACACCAATCCCCTGCTGGACAGCCCGGGCGTCCTCGGCGTGAAGACCGGCTCCAGCACACCGGCGGGCGGGAACCTCCTGTGGGCCTGCGAGGTGCGCGTCGGCGGTACGCCCCGGCTGCTGGTGGGCGCCGTCCTGCACCAGCGGGCGAACACGACGCCCGCCGAGGGGCTCCGGGCCGCCGTCGACGCCAGCCGCGGCCTGCTCACCGCCGTCCGCGACCGGCTGGCCGCCGCCGGAACGCAGGGCGGGGAACGATGACGGCGACGACACGCCCGGACCCCGCCGCGGCGCCGCGCGGCACGGCGGCAGAGACCATTGCCTCCCCCGCGACGGCGGCACAGACCCTTCCCTCCCCCGCGGAGGACGGCACGGCGGTCGGCCCGGACCGCGCTCCCGGAGCCTCGGACGCCGGGTCGCGCCGGTGGTGGCGACGCCGCGGGGCGGCGGTCACGGTCTGCTCCGTCCTCCTCGCGGTGGGCGTCGCGGGCCACGGGCTGCTCCCCAGGCTGCCCGGACGGCTGAGCAGTCTGGCCGAGACCCTCCTGCCCTGGAGCGCGCTGGTCGTGCCCGTGCTTGTGACCGCGGCCCTGCTGCGGCGGGCGCAGGTGGCGGCGGCGATGGCCCTGGTGGTGCCGGCGGCGGCCTGGCTGGCGGTCTTCGGCGGAGTCCTCGCCGACAAGACGTCCCCCGGCGGGGACCTCACGCTGGTCAGTCACAACGTCAACCAGGCCAACCCCGACCCCGACGGCACCGTACGGAGCCTGCTCGCCGCCGGGGCGGACGTACTGGCGCTGGAGGAGCTGAGCCCGGCCACGGCGCCCGCCTACGAGCGGGCCCTGGCGGAGACCTACCCGTACCACTTCTACCAGGGCACAGTGGGCCTGTGGAGCGTCCATCCACTGAGCGACGCGCGGGCCGTGCCGATCATGCCGTGGACGCGGGCGATGCGGGCCACGGTGGACGCACCCGGCGGGCCACTGGCCATCTACGTCGCCCACCTGCCGTCCGTCCGCGTGGGCCCGCGCGGATTCACCGCCGGGGCGCGCGACGAGGCGCTGGGCCTGCTGGCGGCGGAGGTGCGGGCGGAGCCCGTCCGGCGCGTCGTCGTCCTGGGCGACCTCAACGGCTCCACCGACGACCGCGGACTGCGGCCCCTCACCGACCGTCTCGTCTCCGCACAGGCCTCGGCGGGCGCGGGCTTCGGCTTCACCTGGCCGGCGCGCCTGCCGGCCGTCCGGATCGACCAGATCCTTCTCGGGGGCGTCCGGGCCGCTTCGGCGTGGACCCTCCCCGCGACGGCCAGCGACCACCTCCCGGTCGCGGCCAGGATCCACCTTTCCCCGGACCCCGCTCCCTGATGATGGGTCAGAATCTCCGGGCGCCGCCAGGAAGCGGACCATCCGACGGGCTTCGGCGAGATCCCCGCCGCCCGGCCGGGACCAGCCCCGCCGAGTGGCGGAACGGCGCCCAGGACGGTCCACCGTCCTACTTGATGACGGCGTTGGCCCCCACGACCACGAGGCCGAGCAACGCGTCCACCGTGCCGATCCTCACGGCGGAGCCCCAGGTGCGACCGGCGGCGCGGGCCGCGGACAGACCCCAGGCGAACAGCAGCACCACGTTCACGGCGAAGACCACGCACTCGACGTCCGCCGTGGGCCACCATCCCCAGGCGGCGCCGAGCAGCACGCACAGCGTCGGCACCGTCGCCACCACCAACGGCCACTCGGACAGCAACAGCCGCACCCCGGCGCGCACACCGTGATGGGTCCGGTCGCCACGCAGGGCCATCAGATGCGCGTAGCCGTGGGCCAAGGCCGAGGCGAAAGCCGTCACCAGGAGCCATTGGGCGCTGTTGAGCCGGTGGGCGGGCGCCGTCTCACCCTGTTCCGTCAGGGCGGCCACCATGGAACTGGCCAGCACCGCCCCGTACACACCCCCGAAGAGCACACGGGGTCGCGCCGCACAGCGACGCAGAGCGCGGACGGGCTGACGCAGGAACGGGCGGGGCATGACGGGGTCGTCCTCGAACGGTAGGGAAACGGCTGCGGCCCGCGGACTCGTGCGGGCCCATGGACCGACTCCAGCTGACGAGGACGACGGACACCATCCGCCGTCCTTCGTGCACTGCCCGCCGACGGACGGGATCGTCCCCCCGAGCGGCTGGAGCCGACCCGCCGGATGTCCACACTCCACGGTCATCGCGCCACCGCGTACCCTGCCGGACGTACTGTCGACGGCAGGCGATCACCGTACGAGAGCGTGGACGCCCCGGTGCGGTGCCGACACGGATCGCCGAGAGGCCGACCGGGCAGACGAGTGTGAGGCGGAACGCCGGTGATCCGGGTAGTGGTGGTGGATGACGAGGCCCTGGTGCGGTCCGGATTCCAGATGATCCTGAACGCGTCCGACGGCATCGAGGTCGTCGCGACCGCGGAGGGGGCGCAGGCGGCCGACGTCATCCGGCGCGAGAGGCCGGACGTCGTACTCCTCGACATCCGCATGCCGGACGTGGACGGCCTGACCGTCCTGCGGAAGATCCAGGAACTGGCCGCGCCGCCGCCTGTCGCCATGCTGACCACCTTCGACACCGACGAGTACATCCTCACCGCGCTGCGGTCGGGTGCCGCCGGCTTCCTGCTCAAGGACACCGAACCCGAGCAGCTCGCCCAGCTCGTGCGCACCCTGGCCGCCGGCGGGGTGGTGATGTCCCCGAAAGCCTCACGCGCGCTGCTGCGCGGTCACCCCGGGGCGGGAGCGCCCCAGGACGCGGAGGTGGCACGCGTCGACCTGCTCAGCGACCGGGAGCGCGCCGTCCTCGTCCTGGTCGCGGAAGGACTGTCCAACGCCGAGATCGGCACCCGTATCCACCTGAGCGCGGGCACCGTCAAGGACCACGTCAGCTCGATCCTGAACAAACTGCGGGTCGCCGGCCGTGTCCAGGCCGCACTGCTCGCCGAGCGCGCCGGACTGCTCGGCAGGGACGGCGACAACCCGTCACGGGACGACGGGCGATGAGCACGGGCCGGGCACTGTGGCGGCGCGTACCCCCCTGGGCCGTCGACGGGTGTCTCGTCGTCCTCGCCGTGCTCGACGCCTGGATCAACCTCTACGGCGAGGGGACCCCTCTCGTCTGGGCCTGCGTCGCCCTCGGCAGCACGGCGTTGTTCCTGCGCAGGCGCTTCCCGCTTGCCGTCTTCCTGTTCACCCTGCCCATGACCCTGTTCATGGACGTCGCGGTCGCGCCGATCACGGCCCTGTACACACTGGCCGCGTCCACCCGCAACCGGCCGATGCTGGCCGGCTGTGCCCTGCTGAACGCGGGGGTGGACACCCTCGTCTGGCCGTTGTCCGACGCGTTCGACGGCGACCGGACATGGACGCTCGTGCAGTTCGTCTACACGCTGGCCACGGCCGTCGCCCCCGTGCTGTTCGGCCAGCTCGTGCAGGCCAGGCACGACGTGGCCCGACAGCTCGTCGAGGTCGAAGAGGCCCGGGAACACGAACGCGCCCTGCACGCCCAGACCGTCCTCGCCAGCGAGCGCGCCCAACTCGCCCGCGAGATGCACGACGTCGTCTCCCACCAGGTCAGCCTCATCGCCGTACAGGCCGGAGCGATGCAGGTGGCCGCCAAGGACCTCGACGCCCGGGAGGCGGCTCGCACCATCCGCACCCTGAGCGCCAACACCCTGGACGAGCTCCGCCACATGGTCACCCTGCTCCGCGCCTCAGGCGGCAGGGAAACCGCACTCGCCCCCCAGCCCACCCTCGCCGACCTCCAGCAGCTCGTCGCCAACAGCGGCATCGAGACCACCCTGACCGGGGAGCTCCCCGCCGGCATCAGCACCACCGCTCAGCGCACCGTCTACCGTACGGTCCAGGAAGCCCTCACCAACGTGCGCAAACACGCCCCCGGCGCCCGCGCCGAGGTACGTCTGTGGCACGACGCACACCACTTCGGCGTCACCGTGACCAACACCGCCCCCACCCGCCCCTCTGTCGCCCTGCCCAGCGCCCACCACGGCCTCATCGGTCTCAAGGAACGCGCCGAACTGCTCGACGGCATCCTCACCGCCGAATCCACCCCACAGGGCGGGTACAAGGTCGAACTACGAGCCCCCGCCCGGTCCGACTGAGGCCGCGCAAGCAGCCCGCGAGGGGTGTCGCCAACGGGTCGGCACCTCCGGGTGGAGGCCGTAGCACCTGCCGGGGCCGCAGGCATCGTGCCTGCGGCCCCGCTCGGGGGAGGGTCAGGACGGGTCGCCGTACTGGAGGCCGCGTCCGTTGGTGCCGACGTACACGCGGCCGTAGGTGTCGGGGTCGCCGGTGACGACGCCGACGCCTCCGATGGCGCCCCACTGGTGGGCGTCGTCGTTGACGCGGAGCCAGGTGGCGCCCTTGTCGGTGGAGCGGAAGACGCCGGTGACGTCCTTGACGGTACCGATCAGATAGAGGGCCTGGTAGGAGGCGCCGGGTGCGGCCTTGCCGAAGCCGAGGGCGGACGCGGACCGCACCGTGGCGAGCGTGGTGAAGGTGCGGCCGCCGTCGGTGGAGTGCAGCAGCCCCTGGCCGCCGCCGGCGATCCACAGGTCTCCGGCGACGCCGGGGACGGCCGTCAGCCGGCCGGCGGGCAGGTTCGTGGCGCGGGCGGTGAAGGTCGCGCCGCCGTCCGTGCTGGCGTGGAGCGTGCCGCCGGACAGTGAGTAGAAGGTCCTGGCAGATGAGCGGTCGGCGACGACGACGGCGTCGGTGCCGAGGCCGTGGGCCTTGGACCAACTCGCACCCTTGTCCGTCGAGCGGTACGGGGCCTGGCCGGCCTGGGTCCAGACGATGGTGGAGCCGTCCGCCGCGAGCGCGGCATGACCGTCCTGGGCGCCGGCCACCGGCTCCGCCTTGAAACCGGTCCAGCTTGTGCCGCCATCGGTGGAGTAGGCGCCGTCCTGCGCGCCGCCACGGCCGACACGGACCATCACCGAGGGGTTGGCCTGGGCGAAGTCGATGTCGGTGCTGTTGGTCATCATCGGGTTGCTCAGCCGCCCGGCGGGCACCTTGGTGAGGTCGTCATGGCGGAAGCCGCCTTGGTCGCCCATGGCGGTGATCACGGTGGCGCCGCCGGGCGGGGCGATCGCGTCCATCAGCGCGGTCTCCTCCAGCCCTCGGGCGCCCATGCTCCAGTGGCTGGTGCCTCCGCCGTCGGAGGCGTCGGCGTCCTTGCTGCGCAGGATGCCGTTGCCGGTGCCGTACAGCACGTGCCCGGAGTTGAAGGGGTCGATGGCCAGGGCGGTCATCCAGTGCCCGGTGTGGGTACCGACGTAAGGGGCGGCGGAGGCGTCCCGTACCGATTTCCCGGCCAGCGCCTTCCAGGTCGTGCCGCCGTCGGTGGTTCGGTAGATCTCGTCCTCGGGCCACCAGCGGTCGAGGGTGGTGACCATCACCGTGGACGGCTTCTGCGGGTCGACGGACAGGCCGGAGAACCCGTGGTCGCCCTGGGAGGGGGAGATGTTCTTCCACGTCCCGCCCGCCGGGGAGTGCTTCCACACCGAGCCCGCCGTCACGCCGTTGGGTCCGAGGGCGTTGGTGTACGTCAGGTAGAGCGAGCCGTCGCCGGAGAGCACGCCGTGCTGCGGGAACTGGCCGGTGGGCTGTCCGGGGACGGCCTGCCAGGTGCTGCCGCCGTCGGTGGACCGGTACAGGGAGGTGGACCTGTCGGCGACGCCGACGTAGACCGTGTGGCTGCCGACCGGGCCGTACGTCACGAAGGAGATGCCCGCGCCGCTGCTCGCCCCGTCCTTGACGGGGAACGAGGAGACCTGCCGCCATGTCACACCGCTGTCCGTGCTGCGCCACAGGCCGTTCTTGCGGGTGCCCAGCAGGAGGGTGCGGTTGTCCGAGGGGTCGATCACGAGCCGTTCGCCCGCCCCGCGGCCGTCCTCGTTGCCGCCCAGCTTGAACGGCAGATCGGTGCGCCGGAAGGTGCGGCCCCGGTCGGTGGAGCGCAGGAGCGCGCCGTTGCCCGCCCACTCGTTGGTGTAGGTGCCCGCCGCGAGGTAGAGCCGGTCGGGGTCGACGGGGTCGGTGGCCAGCGCGTCGATGCCCAGCAGGTTCCAGTCCTTCTCACCGAGCCAGTCGGTCAGCGGGATCCACTGCTCGGCCGCGCTGTCCCAGCGGTAGGCGCCGCCCATGTCGGTACGCGCGTACAGCAGCCCCTTCTCCCGCGGGTTGAACACGAGCCCGGTGACGTAACCGCCGCCGACCACCTGGGCGTTCCTCCACGTGTACGGTCCGGCCGCCTGCGCGTCGGCGACCTTCAGCAGCCTCCACTGCTGGTTGGCGCTGCCCCTGCCGGGATACTGGATGATCGCCGCGCCCTGAGCCGTGGAGCCTCCGGAGACGTCCAGGACCTGGCCGCTCCTGCGGGAGGTGAAGGTGACGGCGCCGGAACCGCTCACCTCGTCGATCCGCCACTCCTGGGAGGCGGAGGGGCTGTCGGTCTGCTGCTCGGCGGCGGCCGCCTGCGCGGTGGCATCGCCGGCTATGCCCAGCACCTTGCCGCTGTTGCGGTTCACCAGCTCGTAGTAGCCGTCGCCGGTGGGCCGCAGCCGCCACTGCTGGTTGGCGGTGTTCTGGTCGGTCCACTGCTGGATGCGGGTGCCGTCGGCGGTGGAGAAGGCGTTGACGTCCAGGGCCTTGCCGCTGCGCACGGAGAGCAGCCGGTAGTAGGCGTTGGCGTCGACGGTCGCGGCCTGCGAGTCCTCCTGGGTGAACAGGAGGTACGGGACGACGGCGGCGGGCACACCGAGCAGCAGGGCGGTGGCGCTCCAGCGACGACGGTGACGCCCGCGGCGCGCGCCGTTCGTGGGGTTGTTCATGAGGGGGGTGTTCTCCTTGGGTAACCGTGGATCGGGCGGGTCAGCGCTGCAGGGTGAGGACGCCCGGCCGGTACGGCAGTCGGTCGTAGGGGCCACCCGCGGTGCGGGACTTGCCCTGGTAGAGGAACTGCAGGTTGCAGGGGTCGATGGGCATGGTCTGATCGGGGTTGCTGCGGACCAGGTCACCGTGGCTGATGTCGTCGGTCCAGGTGGCTCCGCTGTTGGCCCTGCCCGCGAAGGGGTTGCTCTCGGTCGCGGCCTGTGGGGTCCACGCACCGCTCAGGCTGGAGGCCGTGAACGAGCGGAAGTAGCGCTGTTCGTTCACGCCCCGGGCCTCGACGATCATGAGGTACTGGTCCTGGCCCTTGACCTTGTAGACCTGGGGGGCCTCGAACAGGTTCTTCGCGGTGTCGCTCATGACCGTCGTGTACGACGAGCCGAAGCTGCCAGGGAAGTTCCCGATCGGCATGCTCGCCCGGTAGATCCTGCCGTTGTCACCGGCGAAGAACAGGTACATGTTCCGGTCGTCGGCGATGAGCGTCTGGTCGATCGGGCCGGTGCCGGATTCGGTGCGGGGGATGCTGCCGGTGAACAGTGGCTTCGGCGCGGACCAGCCGTCGGGGTCGGCGGGGTCGCTGGACGTGCGGTAGCTGAAGGGCGACGCACCCCACTGGTACGCGAGCACCCAGGTCTTCTTGGGCGCGAAGTAGAAGAGCGTCGGTGCCACCGCGTTCTGGTTCATCTTCGTCTGGCCGGCCGACGCCATGTCTGACCAGTTCGTGAAGGGGCTGAACGCCATCGAGCCGTACGAGGTTCCCGACGCGCTCGACGCGTAGACCAGGTGCTTGCCGTTGTGCATGGCGTGGGTGAAGTCCTCACCGCGGCCCATCCGTTCGCCGGCTGGGCGAGGGCGCCCGTCGAGCTCCACTTGTACGTCGAGGGAAGAGCACACGCGCCGCTGCCCGTCGCGGAGGGGGCGGTCCACTTCTGGTTGCCGACCGACGCGCAGGTGTACAGCTGGATCGTGGTGCCGTTCGCGGTGGCCGCGCCGACGGCGTCGAGGCACAGCCCGGCCTGGACGCCGGTGATCGTGCCGTCGGCGTTGATGTCCCACTGCTGGTTGGCGCCGCCGTTGCAGTCCCAGATGATCACCGGGGTGCCATTGGCGGTGCCCTTGCCCTTGGCGTCCAGGCACTTGTCGCCGTGGACCCTCAGCTGCTTGGCGGCGGTGTGGGTCCAGCGCTGGCCGGCCTGTCCGCCGCAGTCCCACAGGTGCGCCCGGGTGCCGTTGGCCGTGGCGGAGCCGGGGAGGTCGATACAGCGGCCGGAGGCCACACCCTTGATCTCCCCGGCACGGTCGGTCGGCTTGGTCGGCGTGGTGCCGGAGCCGGACGTGAGAGCGTTCATGACGGCGGTGTAGGCGGGCTTGGGCTTGCCGTTCCGGTCGAACAGCAGGGGGCTTTCGCCGCTCCGCCAGGAGTCGCTGTCACGGACGCCCCACACCGTGATGCCGGTGCACCGGGCCACGGACAGGCAGGTGCTGACCGTGTTCGCGTAGTGGGTGGGTGATGCCTGGGCGATGTCCAGCTCGGTGATCTGGACGTCGGCGCCCAGGGAGGCGAAGGCGGCCAGGGTGGTCCCGAAGCTCGCCGGTGGGCCACCCGCGCCGAAGTGGCTCTGGAACCCGACGCAGTCGATGGGCACGCCGCGGGACTTGAAGTCCTTCACCATGCGGTAGACGCCCTGGGTCTTGGCGTCCGACCAGTTCTCGATGTTGTAGTCGTTGTAGCAGAGCTTGGCCGAGGGGTCGGCCGCGCGGGCGGTGCGGAACGCTTCCTCGATGAAGCCGTCGCCCAGCACCTTCTGGAAGACCGAGTCGCGGAGCCGCCCGCCGCCGCCGTCGGCGAACGCCTCGTTGACCACGTCCCAGGCGTAGATCCTGCCCTTGTAGTGAGTCAGCTGGGTGGTGATGTGGTGGTTCATCACGCCGCGCAGCGTCTTCGCGTCGCGGATGGAGCCCACCCAGGAGGGAAGCTGCGAGTGCCAGACCGTGGTGTGGCCGCGTACGCGCTGACCGCGTGCCAGGGCACGGTCGACGATCCGGTCCGCAGGACCGAAGTCGAAACGGCCGCGGGACGGCTCGATGGCGTCCCACTTCATCTCGTTCTCCGGGGTGATCATGTTGAACTCCCGGTCGGCGATCGCGGTGTACGCCGAGTCGCCGAGCCGGCCTGCGGCCACAGCCGTGCCGAAGTACCGGCCCGAGGGAGCCGCCTCGGTACCCAGGGACGCGGCTCCGGCGGAGTTGGGGAGGAGCGTAAGGGCCCCGGCGACCACCGCGGCGGCCGACAGTCCTGTCGCCCAGGTCCGGCGACGGCGGCGGAGCCGGTGCAGGCCCTTCATGCCTTTCCTCGCGGGTCGCGGTTCGGGTGGGGGCGTTGCGTCATGGGAAGGCCTCTCTTCAGGGGGATGTGCCGGTGGGGGAAGGTCACCCCTGAAGTGGAGGCTGCCGAACTCGCGGTCGCGTAACAGAAAAGTCGCGCCGTCCGGAAGTTCGCTCAGTGACGCATGTCGCAGGCGGAAAGCGTTATGCCGAGCCCCGCGGTTCGGTCGTCCCCGCGGAGGCGGTGCGAGGCACCCGACTCTCTGCCTGGGGGAAACGGCGTGGCGCGGGAGCGACTCTCAGGACCAGGTCCGGCGCACGATGAACGACGCCTGCCCGGCGAAGGTCCGTGTTCCGTCGGAGCCGTCGAGCCAGATGCCTCCGTCACGGTGGCGGAGGACGGAGCCGGGATAGTTGTGCGCGTGCAGGGTCACCGACCCCGCGACCGACCCAGGGCGCGGACAGAAGGTCGCGTCTTCACGGAACAGATTGCTGCCGTCGTCGGCGCTCAGCCGCAGCCGGAGGTAGGAGTGGCGAAGATACCGGCCGTCCGCGGCGCGGAAGGTGACGCACCGTGTGTCGGCCAGCCCCGCGATGACCGTGAAGGTGCCCCGGTCGCGGGTCTGCGCGCCGCTGGACGCGGAGACCCGACCGAGCGTCGCGTGGTCGCCGGTACGGGTGACGAACAGGCCGGGTTCGTCCACGGACTCCAGCGACCGCGCGCCGAGCGGGACAGTGGCTGCGGCGGCGGACGGACTCACGGGGGACGGTTCGTCCGACGTCGTGGCGCGCGACGGGACCGGCGAGACGGTGCCGGCCGTGGGGGCGGCGATGACGGCGGGCACCCGAGACGCCGGTTCGGGCCAGGTCACATAGGTGGCGGTTCCGGCGATGAGCACCGCGCCGGCGGCGAGGCTCACCAGCGGGTGAGCGGTGATCGCCGCGAGTTTGCCGGTCACTGCGACGGGCAGGCCCCCTCCCCCCGTCGCGGTGCCGACAGCGAGGTGTGCCGCGGCCGGCCCGGCGGCGATCGCGGCGGTACCCGACAGCAGGCCCTTGGCGGCGAGCGCGGAGACCAGTCCGGCCGGCACGGCCAGTGTCGCGAGGCCGAGGGGGAGCAGCTCGACCGGAACCCGTTCCGCCGTCGGCGCCGTGCAGACCGGGCAGTCACGGGTGTGTCGCGCCAAGCGCTTGCGCCACACCGATGCGCGCAGGCCGTCCCAGCCGACGACGGCCTCGTCCAGTCGGGGACAGCGCGGGTCGGCCTCCAGCGCGGCGACGATCGTCCTGCACAGTTCCAGCTGCTCACGCATGCGTTGCAGGCGCACTCCGACGTGGGCGACCGTGAGCCCGGTCGCGGCGGCGATGTCGTCACGGCTCAGCGAACCGGCGCATTCCTGCCACCAGAGCGACAGCAGCACCCGATGATCCGGATCGAGCCATCGACCGGCCTCGACGACGCGACGGCGCTCGTCCGAGACATGCAGCCGCAGGATCGCCGTGTCCACAGGCTCCGCGCCGGCGTCCGGTATCTGGTGCGCCTCGTCGATGACCGCGGTCCGTTCGGCGACGGCGTGCTTCCGGTACAGGTGGGTGTTGATCTGGCGGAGCGTGATCGACACGAGCCAGGACCGGAAGCTCTCCGGGGCGCGCACGGCCGACAGGTCGCGCACCACACGCAACAGGGTCTCCTGGACGACGTCGTCGACGTCGGCATGGCCGCTCAGCGCTCGCCCTACGATGTTGTAGACCAGCGGCAGGTACGCGGCGATCAGCTCCTCGCGCGCACCGTCGTCACCGGCCTGCGCCGCGACGACCAGCCCCGCGTGGTCCACGTCGATGAGCCCCATTCCCACCCTCTCCAGGGAAGCGGTCCACCGGCGGACGGCGACCGGCCTCTGCGTCGGCAAAGAATACGACGTGAGACGGGGTCGGTCCGCCGGCGTCGCCCGGTGGGCGGTCGGCACAGGCGACGCTTCCCGGACGCGGCCCTGGCCCGCGACCATGGCGGGCCCGGGTGACGACCTGGCCCGCCACGTGGTCAGCGCTGGAGCGTCAGCAGACCCGGTCGGTAGGCCCACTGGCCGTAGTCGCCACCGGAGTTGGGATCACGCCCCTGGTAGAGGAACCGCAGGTCGCAGGGGTCGATCGTGAAGGTCTGGTCGGCGCCCGCGCGGATCAGCTCGCCGTGGCTGATGTCGTTGGTCCAGGTGGCTCCGCTGTTGGCCTTGCCGGCGAAGGGGTTGCTCTCGGTCGCGGCCTGCGGCGTCCACGAGCCGTTGAGGCTGGTGGCCGTGAACGAGCGGAAGTAGCGGTGCTCGCTCGCGCCCCGGGCCTCGACGATCATGAGGTACTGGTTCTGGTCCTTGACCTTGTAGACCTGGGGGGCCTCGAAGAGGTTCTTCTCCGTGTCGCTCATGACCGTCGTGTACGACGAGCCGAAGCTGCCCGGGAAGTTCCCGATCGGCATGCTCGCCCGGTAGATCCTGCCGTTGTCACCGGCGAAGAACAGGTACATGTTCGTCCCGTCGCCGATGAGCGTCTGGTCGATGGGGCCCGTTCCCGACCCGGCGATGCTTCCGGAGAACAGCTCCTGCTCCGCAGACCATCCGTTCGGGTTGGTGGGGTCGGTCGACGTCCGGTAGGAGAAGGCGGTCCTGCCCCACTGGTAGGCGAGCACCCAGATGTTCTTCGGCGCGAAGTAGAAGAGCGTGGGTGCGACGACGGAATTCGACATCTTGTTCTGGCCCGTCGTGGCCATCTGCGACCAGTCGGCGAACGGGGTGAAGTTCATCGAGCCCCAGCCCACTCCCGTCCCCGTGGTGCCGTGGGTCGTCGCGTAGACGAGGTGCTTGCCGTTGTGGGGGGCGACGGTGAAGTCCTTGAGCGAGGCCCATCCGGCCTTGGGCTGCGCCAGCGCGCCCGTCGACGACCAGCGGTACGTCGAGGGAAGGGCACAGGTGCCGGGGGTGGCGCCACCCACCTTCACGAACTGCCACTGCTGGTTGGCGCCGCCCCAGTCGTCGTACTGGACGACGTTCGCGTTGTCGGCGGTGGAGGCGCCCTGGACTTCGAGGGCCTTGCCGCTGTGGCGCGCGACGAGCCTGACGTGGCCGTCCGCGCTGTCGGCCAGGCGCCACTGCTGGTTGGTGCCGTTCACGTCGGCCCACTGGACGATCGCGGCGCCATTGGCCGTGGAACTGTTCTGGACGTCCAGGACCTTGCCGGAGTGCCGGGACTTGACGCGGTAGTAGCCGTCGCCTGAGGCGACGAACTGCCACTGCTGCTGGTTCTGGTCGTTCCTGGTCCACTGGGTGATGCGGGCGCCGTCACCGGTCGCCAGGTTGTAGACGTCCAGGGCCTTCCCGCTGTCGCGGTTGACCAGCACGTACCAGGCATTGGTGTCGACCGCCGCGGCGGCTGCGGGCGGGGCGGTGAGGAGAGAGGCCCCGAGCAGCAGCGACGACAGGACCGCGAGGACGAGACTCAGGACCAGGGGTGGACGGCGAAATCTCATCAGGAGAGCTCCTTCGGAGGGTGGGGGTGAGGTGACTCCGACGAACCGCACGGCGGCCGCGTCGGGAGGTCGGGGACGGGATAGGGACGGAGACGGCCGCACATGCCGAAGGCCGGGTCCTCCGGGCGCTCCAGCCGCGACACCACGCCGTGATCGAGGTGGGAGAGGTCTCCGGCCTTCAGCCCTGCCAGTTGGCAGCCGGTCGCGAGGGTCGCCGCCAGCGGGCCGTCCCGCCAGCGGACCCACCAGGCGTCGAGCAGCTCGCTCTTCAGGCGGTGCGCCGCGCTGTGGAACTCCCGCAGCCCTCCTTCGCGGCGCAGGGTCAGGAATCCCTCCAGCGCCAGGTCACGGCGGCGGCGCGCCGCCGCGGCATGGTCGCCGGTCAGGACGGCCGCCGCCCGGTAGGCGTCGGGATCGGCGAGCACGGGCGCGGGGAAGGTGAAGACGGCGTCGCCGGCCTCGGGGAGGCCGCTGTTCTGCATGAGGACCACGAGACGCAGGCCGCCGGCGTTGACGAGGCGGTGGATCGTTCCGGGGGTGAACCAGACGACGTCGCCGAGGCGCAGCGGGGTGTCGGCGAAACCGGAGGTGGTGAGGGTCTGGACGCTGCCCTCGCCGCCGATGACGACGTACGCCTCGGAGCAGACGAGGTGCATGTGCGGGGTACCGCCGCACAGCCCGTCGGCGGCCTCCCAGTCGTACACGGTCAGCCCGGAGATCCCCACCGCGCCGGGAAGCGGGGTCACCACGGGTGTTCCTCGACGTGGCGGGACAGGCGTGAGGGGGTCCACGCGCCGTCGGCCACGACGATCCTGTAGCGGCGCGACAGGGTGGCGCCCGGGGCCAGGCGCAGTTCCTTGTCGAACGCCAGGGACGGGTTGACGGCGGGGAAGGGCTCGCTGCGGACGAACCAGTGGCAGGGGGCGTCCGGATCGTCCAGGAACAGCAGCGTGGAGGAGCGGTCGACCTCGTCGTGCGTGCCGACGAAGGCCAGCCAGTCGCCCTGCTCGCCCATGCCGGGGCCGATCACCCCGCCGCCGGTGAAGTCGCGCGGGCCGCGCCAGAAGAGGCCCGAGTATCCGGCGAGTTCTCTGCCCTGGGTTCCGGGGCTGCCGAACATCAGGTCGGTGTCGAGGACGTTGGTCAGCGCGGTGGTGATCTCCAGGGTCCAGGAGTCGGCCTCGACGTCCCGCGCGGTGAGCGTGCGACGCTCGTCGATCCAGTGCTCCTCCGCCATCGTGTGCCAGGCCAGGCGCTCGGTGACGACGGCACGGCCGTGACTCGTCTCGCCGGACACAGTGAGGCTGCGCATCGTGCCGAGGTTCGGCAGGTCGACGTAGCCCCGGCCGCGCAGATAGGTGCCGCCGCCCCAGAAGTTCTGGCCCGACACCCATGACGCCGTGAACTGGACGCCCTTGTGCCAGCGGTGGTCGTGCGGGCGGTACGCGGTGACCACGTCGCCGGCGAGGGTGCGCACCGGATGAAGGTAGGGCTTCGGCGCCTCGAAGGGGTCCATGACCGGCCGGTGCACGTACCGGAAGAGGTCGGTGCCGCGTGCCCGGACGGTCAGCGCGTCCTCGTGCTCCAGGAGCTCGAAACGCTCCGGGAGTCCGACGTGCTCGGGTGGTTCGGACGTCATCGGAACACCTCCGGGTGGCCCCCGTCGAGCGAGCCGTGGAACGGGTCGGTCCCGTCGATCTCCCCGCGCCGGACCGGCAGGCCGGTGATCGCTGCCTTGTACAGGGCGGTGATCAGTTCCATGGTGGGTCGGCCGAGGTCGGGCCGGATGCCGGCCTCATAGCCGTCCAGGAACTCCGCGAGCTGGGCGGTGTGCGAGCTGGGCAGGTCGTCCGGCGGCTCCCACTTCGCGTGGGGCGACCTGGCGGTGAACGTCCAGTCCGCGTTGGAGTATCCGTACAGGTGCCGCAGCTCGACCGTGGCACCGGTGAGGTCGAACCGCAGGTAGCTCTCCTCGCGTGGCGAGAGGACGCTGTTGACGACCGTCGCGAGGGCTCCGTTCTCGAACCGGACCAGAGCCGTGGACACGTCCTCGGTCTGCACGTCGCGTGCGAGGCGGCCGGCCATCGCGCGCACCTCGGCCCATGGGCCGAGCACCGCGAGCATCAGGTCCATCTGGTGGATGCCGTGGCCGAGCGTCGGGCCGCCGCCCTCGCTCCGCCAGGTGCCGCGCCAGGGCACGTCGTAGTAGGCGTCGTCGCGGTACCACGCCGTGACGCACTGCGCGACCAGCGGACGGCCCAGGGTCCCGGCCGCGATCCGGTCGCGCAGGTACCGGGCGCCCGAGCCGTACCTGTGCTGGAACACGGCGCCCGCGGCGGCGGTGCCCTCGGCCGCGTGGATCCGGTCGAGCTCGGCCAGCGACAGGGCCACCGGCTTCTCGCACCACACCCATGCCCCGGACTCCAGGCAGGCCACGGCCTGTTCGGCGTGCAGGTACGGCGGCGTGCACAGGTGCACGAGGTCCGGCCCCTGCTCGTCGAGCATCGTGCGCAGGTCGGTGTAGACGGCGGGAATGCCGTGCTCGGCCGCGAAGGCCCCGGCGCGTGCGGCGTCCACGTCGACGGCGGCCACGATCTCGGCGCGGTGTGCCTGCGCCCGGAGAGCGGGTACGTGGCAGATGCCCGCGATCCCGCCCGCTCCGACGATCGCCGTCCTGATCATCCGCCCAGCACCTTCCTGATCGCGTGGTAGGCGGGCTTGGGCGCCAGGTTCTCGTCGTAGGGCAGCGCGGCGCCCTCACCGGGGAAGACGGAGGGGATCCACGAGTACTTGTCGGTGTAGTCCCAGATGGTGACGCCGACGCACTTCCTGACCTCCAGGCAGGCCTTGACGTAGTCGGCGTACCAGGTGGCCTGGGTGGCGAGCTTTTCCGGGGTCGCGGGGAGGTTCATCCGGATGTCGAGCTCGGTGACCGCGACCTCGACGCCGAGGTCGGCGAAGCGCTGCATGTTCTGCTTGACGCCGGCGGGGAAGCCGTACTGGAGCGCCAGGTGCCCCTGGATGCCGAAGCCCTCCACCGGGACGCCGTCGGCCTTCAGCTGCTTGATCAGGCGGTGGTAGGCATCGCTCTTGGGGCCGATCCCGTCGACGTTGTAGTCGTTGAGGTACAGCTTGGCGTGCGGGTCGACCTCGTGGGCCCAGCGCAGGGCGTCGGCGATGTAGCCGGGGCCGAGCGTCTTGTAGAAGACCGACTCGCGGTAGGTACCGTCCTCGTTGAAGGCCTCGTTGACGACGTCCCAGTGGATGACCTTGCCCTTGTAGTGCCGGGCCACCTTCTGGATGTGGTTCTTGAGCACGGGGCGCAGCTCTTCGGCGGTCCAGCTGCGCTCGGTGAGCCAGGCGGGGAGCTGGCTGTGCCAGACGAGGGTGTGGCCGCGGACCTTCTGGTGGTGGGCCTTGGCGAAGGCCACGACCTCGTCGCCGGCGGTGAAGTCGAAGACGCCGGGCTCGGGTTCGGTGGCGTACCACTTCATGGCGTTGCCGGGGGTGGTCTGCCCGAACTCGCCGCCGAGGAGCTTCAGATAGGCGGCGTCGGTGAACTCGGGGTTGTCGGTGGCCGAGCCGAAGTACTTGTGGTGCTTCCTGGCCAGTTCGCCGAGCGTCCTGGGACGCGGCTCGGCGCTCGCGGGCGCGGCGGCGAGGCCGGCCGCGAGGCAGACGGCGGCGGACAGGGCGATGAGGTGCCGGGACATGGACACGGACATGAATGACTCCTCGGAGGGGGTCCGTCGTTTCAGTCGAGGACGATCGTGGTCAGCGCGCGTGGGGCGAGCGTGGCCGTGAGGGTCGTACCGTGCGCGGAGGCGACGTCGGCCGGGGTGATCGAGCGGGTCTCGTCGGTGACGTAGCCCTCGGGGTGCCGGTCGTGGCCGCCGCGGAGGGCGAACTCGGCGGACTTCTCGGTGGTCGCGGTGTTGAGGATCTCGATCACGCGGCTGCCGTCGGTGTTGCGGAAGGCCGTGACGCTCAGGGCCGGGTCGGCGTTCGTGACCGGCACGCGGACGGCGTCGGGGCGGATGAACCGGCTGAAGGCGGCCAGCGCCCAGTACCGCTTGGACACCCGGTAGTCGTCACCGGGGTCGGCGAGCTGGATGAGTCCCCGGGTCGCGTTGAGGGACGCGCCGGTCCAGTAGACGTAGGCGTTGGCGTTGCCGACGGTCAGGGTGTTCTGGATGTCGGCGGCGACGGTGAGGCCGTCGTAACCGCTGCCGTCGTCCCAGTTCTCGTTCCAGGTGGTGCCGTCCGGTGACCACTCCGACATCCAGACCCGCTTGTCGGTCGGCTGCGGGACCGTGGTCGGACCGCTGTAACGGTGGCCGGTGACGGTCCGCACGGCCTTGTCGGCCTCGGGGTCCGCCTCGATGGCACCGGTGTAGGCGACCTGCCGGTCCCAGCCCGCTGCGTCGCAGCAGACGACGCCGGTCTTCAGTCCGGACGCGCGGACGGTCGGCCCGAGCACCTTGAGGAAGTCGATGGCCTGCCGCGGGGTGAAGCGCATCGAGGCGTAGGTCGCCGTCCAGTCGGGTTCGTTGGTGAACCCCAGGTCGGTGATCGGGATGCCTTCCCGCTGGTAGAACTTCGCGTACTGGACCAGGTAGTTCGCGTAGGCCTGACGCCATTCGGGCAGGAGCTCGCCGCCGTCGTTCTCGCTGCCGTTGGTCTTCATGAAGGCCGGCGCGCTCCAGGCGTCGGCGAAGAACCGCTTGACCCCGTACGCCTTGGCCTCCTTGGCGAGCCAGACTTGTCCACCGTCCCAGCCGTCCCAGACGTACTTCGGCGGGGCGCCCGGCCCGCCGGGATCGGCCGGCAGGATCGTCGGCATGTGGTCGTAGACCCGGTCGGTCGACGACCCGATACCCAGGCGCAGGATCGACAGGCCCGCGCCCTTCTCCTTGCCGAGCAGCAGGTCGAGCACCTCGCGCCGCTTGGCAGGGCTGAGGCCGCGCGCGCCGTGCAGCAGGTCGGCCCGCTGGAAGGCCATGGAGAAGCCGAATCCGTCGATGGGCTGGAGTTCGGTCCGGAAGTCGATAGCGGAGTCGGTGGCGGGTGGCGCGGGGTCAGCGGCGGCAACGTGGGTTGTTAGCGCTAACAACATGACTGCGGTCAGCACGGTCAGGCGTTTCACGGAGTCTCCTCGGGGGTGGAGGTCACGCGGGACAGGTCAGCCCTTGGTGGCGCCGGCGGTGAGGCCGCCGATCAGCTGGCGCTCGGCGACGGCGTAGAAAACGAGGGCGGGGACCATGGCGAGCACGATGTAGGCGAGGACGAGCGCGAAGTCGGTCGAGTACTGGCCCTGGAACTGCTGGACGCCGACCGGGATCGTCTGCCATTTCGGGTCGTTGAACACGAGCAGCGGCAGGAAGAAGTTGTTCCAGCTCGCGACGACCGACAGTACCGAGACCGTACCGAGCGCCGGACGCGCCATCGGCAGAAGGATCTTCCAGAAGAAGCGGAGCTTGCCGCAGCCGTCCATGGTTGCGGCCTCCTCGATCTCCGCCGGGATGGTCCGGAAGAAACCGCGCAGGATCACGATCGTCATGGGAAGACCGAAAGCCGCCTGAGGGAGGATCACTCCGAGCGGGTTGTCGAGCAGGCCGAAGGTGCGCAGCATGAGGAAGAGCGGCAGGACGGCCACCGCGAACGGGAACATCAGCCCGAGCGTGAAGAGCGTATAGAACAACTCCCTGCCCCGGAAGGCATAGCGGGCCAGTACGAACGCCGCCATCGCGGAGGCCGCCACCGTGCAGACCGTCGTGCCGATCGCGATGCCCGCACTGTTGGCGATCTGCCGCCAGAACATTCCGTCGCCGAGAATTCCGGTGTAGTTGCCGATCTTCCACTGCTCCGGCAGGCCGAACGGGTTCGTCGTGAGCTCGCCGGTGCTCTTGAACCCGGAGATCACCGCGTAGATCAGCGGCACGACGACGAACGCGGCGATCAGCCAGACCACGGCGTGCAGCGAAAGGCCGCGTGCCGTCCGACGGGCGTTCATCGGGCACCTCCCGAGGTGACGGCCCCGCTCAGGTCACGGCGGAGCACGTACCGCTGGTAGAAGAGGGAGAAGACCAGACTGATCATGAACAGGACCACGCTGATCGCGCTGGCGTAGCCGACCTGGTACCGCTTGAACCCGAACTGGAACATCGCGATCGCCATCGTCTCGGAGGAGTGGTTGGGCCCGCCCGCGGTCATCACCCAGACGAGGTCGAAGAGCTGGATGGACCCGATGATCGACAGGAAGACGCTGATCCGGATGGTCGGCCCGAGCAGCGGCAGCGTCACGTGCCGGAAGCGCTGCCAGGCGCCGGCGCCGTCGATGGCGGCGGCCTCGAGGATCTCGGACGGGATGCTCTGCAGTCCGGCGAGGAAGAGCATCATGTGGAAGCCGAAGTACTTCCAGATCATGACCACGAAGAGGGTCGGCATGACCGTCGAGGGATCGGCGGTCCACTTGCCCTGCAATCCCTCCAGGCCCAGGAGGCCGACGAGATGGTCGGCCATGCCGGCGCCGGGCAGGAAGATCATCGTGAAGAGGACCGCCGTGACCACCTCGGACAGGATGTACGGCGCGAAGAACAGCATCCGGTAGACGGCCCGGCCACGGAGCCTCTGGTTGAGCAGGACCGCGGTGAGCAGCGCGAACGGCAGCTGCACCGTGACCGACAGGACGATCAGGTAGAGCCCGCGCCCCAGGTCGCCGAGGAAGACCTGGTCGTCGAAGAGCTTGGTGTAGTTCGCGAAGCCGACGAAATCGTCCATGGGGCCGATCCCGCCCCATTTGAAGAAGCCGGTGTACACGGCGACGACGATCGGGGCGAGGACGAAGACGAGGAAGAGGACGAGGGCCGGGACGAGGAACCAGGCGACCGACACCCAGTGTCCCCATCCGCGCAGGCGCGACCGGGCCGGGCGTGGCGGGGGCGTCGGCACGGCCTCCTCCGTCCGCTCTTCTGTCAGGGTGGACACGGAGCTAGGCACTCTTCGCAGCCTCGGTGATCGAGGCGGTGACCTGTTCGGGCGTCTTCTTGCCCGCGATGAGGTCGGCGACGCTGTCGTTGACCTCCTGGCCGACCGCCGGCGGATAGGCCTGGTCGAGGAAGAGCTGGAAGCCCGTCGCCTTGACCAGGCTGCCGGCCACCACCTTCTTGTTGGCGTCGGTGAGCCGGCTCTCCGCTCCCTTGACCACCGGCAGGTAGCCGTTGGAGGCCAGCAGCTTGGGCTCGTTCTCCAGGACGAAGAACTTCAGGAAGTCCAGGGCCTCCTTCGGGGCGCCCTTGCGCAGCGCGAAGCCACCGCCGCCGCCGAACACCTCGGTGGCCTGTCCCACACCGCCGTCGACCGTCGGGAAGGGAAAGAAGCCCAGGTCCGCTCCGAGGTCGGCGCCCGCGTCCTTCTGCACCGACGGTCCCCACTGCCCCATCAGCTCCATGGCGGCCTTGCCGTTGCCCATGGTCGCGGCCTGCCCGCCGGGGGTGGCGTAGCCGGCGCCGAGAAAGGCCGTCTGGAACGGCTGGAGGTCGACGAGCTCCTTGAGGTGGACGCCCGCCTGGACGAAGCCGGCGCCGGTGAAGTCCTTGGTGGTCGCTGCCTTCTCCAGCGCGGGGAGGCCGGCGACGCGCATCGCGAGGTAGGCCCAGTAGTAGTGGCCCGGCCACTTCTCCTTGCCCGCGAGGGCGATCGGGGTGATGCCCGCCGCCTTGAGCTTCCTGACGTCGTCGAGGAACTCGGCCCAGGTGGACGGTGGGGTGGTGATCCCGGCCCTGGCGAAGAGCTTCTTGTTGTACCAGAAGCCGACCATGCCGATGTCGTAGGGCACCCCGTAGGTGCGGCCGCCGAACTGGTAGGCCTGCAGCGAGACCGGGGTGAGTTGGGACGACCAGTCCAGGAGGTCGGTGAGGTCCTCGACCAGCCCCGCGTCGACCTGCTGCTGGAGCACGCCGCCGCCCCAGGTCTGGAAGACGTCGGGGAGCTTGCCCGAGGAGGTGGTGGCGGTCAGCTTGGACTTGAACGCCTCGTTCTCCAACGAGGTCGTGTTGATCGCGACATTCGGGTGAGCGGTCGTGAACGCCGTGGCGATCTGCGGGAAGAGCGACTTGCCCGGTTCCGTCGTGGCGATGTTCCACCACTCGAACGTCACCTTGCCGTCGGCCGACGCACTGCCGCCCGACGCGCCGGCCCCGCAGGCCGCGGTCATGGAGACGGACAGTGCGGTCAAGCCCGCGAGCGCCAGGAAGTTTCGTCGGCTCGGGGGAGTGCTGGCCATGGGACCTCCGTGATGGGGATGCCGGGTGCGACGCCACTTCTGCGCCCGAAAAACTTTCGAAACACTCTCGAATTCTGTGGTGCCACAAACTAGGAACGCCAGGCTGCACGGTCAAGACCTCTCACCGATTTATCTCGGAACAGCGCGTGATCCTGGGCTTGACAAGCAGTCGCGCCGACCAGAAACTCTTCGAAAGTTTGCGATATCTATCGTCGATCGACGGCGACGAAGAGGAGAGAAGTTGAGCGAGCAGCGTGCGACTCTGGCGGTCATCGCCGCGGAGGCAGGGGTCTCCCAGGCCACTGTCTCCAAGGTGATCAACGGCCGCTCCGATGTCGCGCCCTCGACACGTGAACGGATCGAGGGCCTGCTGCGGTCCCACAACTACCTCCCGCCCGGCCGACAGGGCAGGGCCCGCAGATCGGGCCTGGTCGACCTGATCATCGGCGGTCTGGACAGCGCGTGGGCGGTGGAGATACTGCGCGGCGTCGAGGCCGAGTGCGCCCGACGGGGCGTCGGCACCGTCGTATCGCTCGTCCCGCCCGGCGAGGCAACGCCGTCGAGTTGGGCCGCACTGCCGGTGCTGCACCACAGCGACGGCGTCATCCTCGTCACCGCGTCGGTCACCCAGGCTCAGCGCGCCCAGGTCGAGCGGAGCGGGGTGGCGCTCGTCGTCATCGACCCGATCGACCTGCCGGGCAACGGCGTGCCGAGCATCGGCGCGACCAACTGGGCGGGCGGTCTCGCCGCCACCGAGCACCTGCTGGAACTGGGGCACCGCCGGATCGCCGCGATCGGCGGGCGCAAGGAGATGCTCTGCAGCCAGGCCCGCATCGACGGCTACCGGGCCGCTCTGGAACGGGCCGGGATCGAGGTCGAGCGCGACCTGATCCGGTTCGGCGACTTCCAGCACGAGGGCGGGTTCCGGTGTGCCCAGGAGCTGCTCGCCCTGCCCGATCCACCGACGGCCGTCTTCGCCGGGAGCGACCAGCAGGCGATGGGCGTCTACGAGGCCGCCCGGCAGGGCGGACTGAGCATCCCGCAGGACCTCAGTGTGGTCGGTTTCGACGACCTGCCGATGTGCGAATGGCTGTCGCCTCCGCTGACGACGGTGCGTCAGCCGCTGGAGGAGATGGGCCGGCTCGCCGCCCGCACACTGTTCCAGCTTCTGGAGGACCAGCCCCTGGTCAGCCCTCGGATGGAGCTCTCGACCGAGCTCAAGGTCCGGGTCTCCACCGCCCCGCCCCGTCCCTAGGAGAACCCCTTGACCGAGCCCTGGCGTGATCCTCTGCTGCCCGCTTCCGTGCGAGTCGCCGATCTGCTGAGTCGGATGACGCTGGAGGAGAAGGCGGGGCAACTCGCCGGCTTCTGGGCACTGCCCTCGAATCCCGGGACACCCGTCGCGCCGATGGAGGACGATTCCGGCGAGCCCGCGCCGCGTCTCGACGACATCGTCGGGCTCGGGCTCGGCCAGCTCACCCGGGTGTACGGAACCGCGCCGATCACCGCGGAAGCCGGGATGGAGCGGCTCGCCTCACTCCAGCGGCAGGTGGCCGGGGCCGGCCGGTTCGGTATCCCGGCGATCGCTCACGAGGAGTGCCTGACCGGGTTCATGACGTTCGGGGCCACGGTCTTCCCCGGGCCGCTCGCCTGGGGCGCGTCCTTCGATCCCGGGCTGGTGCGGCGGATGGCCGGCGCCATCGGCGAGGGGATGCGGCGGGTCGGCGTCCACCAGGGGCTGGCTCCGGTGCTCGACGTGGTCCGCGACTACCGGTGGGGCAGGACCGAGGAGTGCATCGGTGAGGACCCCTATCTCGTCGGAGCGATCGGCACGGCGTACGTGCGGGGCCTGGAAGGCGCCGGCATCGTGGCGACGCTCAAGCATTTCGCCGGTTACTCGGCCTCGCGCGGCGGCCGGAACATGGCCCCCGTCGCCTCGGGGCCGCGCGAGTTCGCCGACGTTCTGGTCGAGCCCTTCGTGCGGGCGCTGCGCGAGGGAGGCGCCCGGTCGGTGATGAACAGCTACACCGACGTCGACGGCGTCCCGGTCGCCGCCGACGAACGCCTGCTGACCGGACTGCTCAGGGACGAGCTCGGTTTCGGCGGCGTCGTCGTCGCCGACTACTACTCCATCTCCTTCCTGGAGAGCCGGCACGGCGTCGCGGGGTCGCGCGGCGCGGCCGGCGCGCTGGCGTTGACCGCCGGAATCGACGTCGAGCTGCCCACGGCACGCTGCTACGGCGAGCCGCTGACCGCGCTCGTACGGTCGGGAGACGTATCCGAGGAGCTCGTCGACCGGGCCGCGGAGCGGGTCCTGCTGCAGAAGGCCGAACTCGGTCTGCTCGACCCCGACTGGGAACCCGTCAAGCCCGAACCGGTCGACCTCGACCCGCCGGAGAACCGGGCACTGGCCAGGCTCCTGGCCGAGCGGTCCACCGTGCTGCTCGCCAACGACGGCATCCTGCCGCTGCGTCCGTGCCGGGTCGCGGTCAGCGGGCCGTACGTCGACGACCCCCACTCGTTCCTCGGCTGCTACTCCTTCCCCAACCACGTGGCGCTGCCCGGCGCCCCAGGGCTGGAGATCCCGACGCTCGACGAGGCACTCACCTCTGCCGGGTTCACGGTCACCGCGGAGGAGCCGGAGGTGAACGTGCTGGTACTCGGCGACCGGGCGGGCATGTTCGGCCGGGGCACCTCGGGAGAGGGCTGTGACGCCGAGACCCTCGACCTGCCCGGCGACCAGGCCGCACTCGCCTCCGCCGTGCTGGACTCCGGGGTGCCGACCGTCCTGGTCCTCGTCTCCGGACGCCCCTACGCGCTCGGCTCGCTGGCGGAGCGCGCGGCGGCCGTCGTCCAGGCCTTCTTCCCCGGCGAGGAGGGCGGGACGGCGCTGGCCCGGATCATCAGCGGGGCCGCGGAGCCATCCGGGCGGCTCCCCGTCTCCATCCCCCGCCAGGCCGGGGGACAGCCCGGCACCTACCTGCACTCCACGTTGGGCGGGCACACCGACTGGAGCTCGGTGGACCCGACCCCGCTGTTCCCGTTCGGGCACGGGCTGAGCTGGACCAGCTTCACCTGCTCGGATCTCTCCGTGGATCCCGTCGCCCCGACGGACGGAGCGGTCTCCGTCGCGGTCACGGTACGCAACGTCGGCGAGGTGGCCGGGACCGAGGTGGTCCAGCTCTACCTCTCGGACCCCGAGGCGTCCGTCGTGCGACCGAAGCGGTGGCTCGCCGGATTCGGCAGGGTAGAGCTGCGGCCGGGCGAGGCCGCCCGGATCACCTTCTCCGTCCACGCCGACCGGACTTCCTTCACCGGGGTCGACCTGCGCAGGAGAGTGGAGCCCGGAGAGATCGGCGTGGCCGTCGGACGGTCCAGCGGCGACCTCCCGCTCCAGGGCTCCTTCACCCTGCACGGCCCCGTACGTCACCCGGCGGCCGACCGGGTGCTGTCCGTGCCGGTCGAGATCGTCCCGGTACCGTGACCACGTCCTTCGGGGATCCCGTGCTGCCCGGGTTCCGGCCCGACCCGTCCGTCTGCCGGGTGGGGGCGGACTACTACCTGGTGACGTCCAGCTTCGAGTGGTTCCCGGGGCTCCCCGTGTTCCACAGCCGTGATCTCGTGAACTGGCGACGTCTCGGCTCCGCGCTGGACCGGCCGTCCCAGCTCGATCTCGACGGGTGCGAGCCCTCCCGCGGCCTGTTCGCGCCGACGATCCGCCACCATGACGGGCTCTTTCACCTCGCCTGCACGCTGATGGACGGCCCCGGACATTTCGTCGTCACGGCGGCCGACCCGGCCGGGCCCTGGTCGGAACCGTACTGGCTGGAAGGAGAGGGCTTCGACCCGTCGCTGTTCTTCGACGACGGGCCGGACGGCGACGGCCGGGCCTGGTTCACCGCCGCCCGTGTGCTGGACGAGGCCGCCGGCCGCACCGAGATCTGGATGCGTGAGTACCTTCCCCGCGAACGACGGCTCACGGGACCCGAGTACGTCCTGTGGTCGGGAAGCCGACCGGGCGCCCGCTGGTCGGAGGCCCCGCACATCTACAAGATCGACGGTACCTATCTCCTGCTCACCGCGGAGGGCGGTACCGACGTGGACCACAGCGTGGTGGCCGCCCTCGCCGACCACGTGACCGGCCCGTACGAGGGCGCCCCCGACAACCCTGTGCTGCCTCCCGCCACGGGCACCGTGACCTGCACCGGGCACGCCGACCTCGTGCAGACCTCGGACGGCGACTGGCGGGCCGTCCTGCTGGGCGTCCGCCCGGGCTCCGCCATCGGACGCGAGACCTTCCTCAGCAGGGTCACCTGGCACGACGGCTGGCCGGTCTTCTCCCCTGTCGACCACACGAGCCCCCGGCGCCGTCTCCAGGACGACTTCGCCGCGCTCTCCACCGACTGGAGCACCCTGCGCACCCCACGCGCGCCGTTCTGGACCACCGGCGACGGAATACGCCTCCAGCTCCGCCCCGAACGCCTCGGCGAACGCACCGTCCCCTCCCTCCTGGTCCGCCCGCAGGAACAGCCAGACTGCGACGTCTCCACCGAACTGCGCTTCACCCCCGCCGCGCCCGATGAACAGGCCGGCCTCGCCGTAGTCCTCGACGACGACACCCACCTCCTCTTCCTTCGCACCGAGGAAGGGCTCGTCCTCCGCCGCGGGCCCGAGGTCCTGGCCGGCGCTCCCGTCCCCCCGGGGCCCGTGCGCCTGGGGGTGCGCGTCCGGGGCTTCAGCCACACGTTCGCCCACGCGGCGCCCGACGGCACCTGGCAGGACCTGGCCACCGTCGAAGCCACGTTCCTCACGCCGCTGTTCACCAGCGTCCAGCTCGGCCTCTACGCCACCTCCCACGGCCACCCGTCCACGAACCACGCCCACTTCACGTGGTTCGACATCGCGTATCCGCGCCGGTCCTCCGGGGCGACGGGCATCGACGACCCGGAAATGTGAACCGAAGCAAGAACTCGCTTATGAACGGAGCAGTCCCTATCGAAATACTTTCGATAGGGACTGCTCCTTCATGGCGCTCCCGACATTCCTTGAGGATCCTTTCGAGAGGCCTCAAAGGCCCCATTATCGGCCCGCATCACCGAAACACCTTCGAAACACTTGACATGTTCCTGCAATGTTTCCAGACTGAATCCCGAGGCCGCCACTGCCCCTTGACCTGCGTGTCGCGGCGCCGGCCTCGCATCATTGCGCCCTGATGGTCCGCGTCCTTTTCCACGCACGCGGACATCACCCTCGCGGAATCTTTCCGCCGCGCTCGCATCCATCCGTGATTTCCGTACTGGAGGTCCAGCCATGCGTTCACATGCCATTCCCCCGTCCACCGTCCGCCGGAAAATAGGTGGCCTCGGCGCGGCGCTGATCGTCGGCGTCCTCGGTTCCGCCACCGTGCTGGTGGCGCCGCTGACCTCACACGCCGCCGAGAGCACGCTCGGCAGCGCGGCGGCGCAGAGCGGCCGGTACTTCGGCACCGCCATCGCGTCGGGCAGGCTCGGCGACTCGACGTACACGACCATCGCGAACCGCGAGTTCAACTCGGTGACCGCCGAGAACGAGATGAAGATCGACGCCACCGAACCCCAGCAGGGCCGGTTCGACTTCACCGCCGGCGACCGCGTCTACAACTGGGCGGTGCAGAACGGCAAGCGGATACGGGGCCACACCCTGGCCTGGCACTCCCAGCAGCCCGCCTGGATGCAGAACCTCAGCGGCAGCGCGCTGCGCCAGGCCATGAACAACCACATCAACGGCGTGATGTCCCACTACAAGGGCAAGATCGGCCAGTGGGACGTCGTGAACGAGGCCTTCGTCGACGGCACCTCGGGAGCCCGGCGCGACTCCAACCTGCAGCGCACCGGCAACGACTGGATCGAGGTCGCCTTCCGCACCGCACGTGCCGCCGACCCGGCCGCCAAGCTCTGCTACAACGACTACAACGTCGAGAACTGGACGTGGGCCAAGACCCAGGCCATGTACGCCATGGTCAAGGACTTCAAGCAGCGCGGCGTGCCCATCGACTGCGTCGGCTTCCAGTCGCACTTCAACAACGACAGCCCCTACAACAGCAACTTCCGCACCACCCTCCAGAGCTTCGCGGCCCTCGGCGTCGACGTGGCCATCACCGAACTCGACATCCAGGGCGCCTCGGGCACGACCTACGCCAACGTGACCAACGACTGCCTGGCCGTCCCGCGCTGCCTCGGCATCACCGTCTGGGGTGTGCGCGACACCGACTCCTGGCGAGCCGAGCACACGCCGCTGCTCTTCAACGGCGACGGCAGCAAGAAGCCCGCCTACTCCTCCGTCCTCAACGCGCTCAACTCCGCCTCCCCCAACCCCAACCCCACTCCGACCCCCTCCCCCGGCTCCGGACCGATCAAGGGAGTCGCCTCGGGCCGCTGCCTGGACGTACCCGGTGCCGTCACCACCGACGGCACCCAGGTCCAGCTGTGGGACTGCAACAACCGCACCAACCAGCAGTGGACCCACACCGCCGCGGGTGAGATCAGGGTCTACGGCGACAAGTGCCTGGACGCCGCCGGCACAGGCAACGGCGCCAAGGTCCAGATCTACAGCTGCTGGGGCGGCGACAACCAGAAGTGGCGCCTCGACCCCGACGGATCCATCGTCGGCGTCCAGTCCGGCCTCTGCCTCGACGCCGCTGCCAACGGCACCGCCAACGGCACGCTGATCCAGCTCTACTCCTGCTGGAACAGCGGCAACCAGCGCTGGACCCGCACCTGACACGCTGCGGCACACCATGGAGGGGAGCCGGGATGATCCTGGCTCCCCTCGGTGCTGTCAGGCGGAGGAAGAGTTGCCGTAGTAGGCGTCCGGGCCGTGCTTGCGTGTGAAGTGGCGGTCCAGGAGGTGCTGCGGAGGCTCGACCGTGCCCAGGGCGATGGTGTGGAGGGCCATCTCGGCCACCGCCTCACAGATGATGGCGTGCTCCAGGGACGCGGTGGCGTCGGCGCCCCAGGTGAAGGGGCCGTGGTGGGCGACCAGGGCACCGGGGACCTCGCGGGCCCGGGAGTCGTCACCGCCCAGCAGGTCCACGATGACCTGGCCGGTGTTGTACTCGTAGCCCATGGCGCACTGCTGGGGGGTGAGAGCCGCGGTGACGGGGACGGGGCCGTTGAAGGTGTCCGCGTGGGTCGTGCCGAGCACCGGTATCGGACGACGGGCCTGGGCGAAGGCGACGGCATGGGTGGAGTGCGTGTGGGTCACGCCTCCGATGGAGGGGAAGGCCAGGTAGAGGCTCCGGTGCGTCTCTGTGTCGGTGGACGGTCGCAGGTGGCCCTCCACGACGCTTCCGTCGGACAGGGAGACGACGACCAGGTCCTCCTCGCTCAGCACGTCGTAGGCCACACCCGAGGGCTTGATGACGAAGACGCCGGCTTGTCGGTCCACTCCGCTCACGTTGCCCCAGGTGAGGGTGGCCAGACCGGCCCGGGGGATGCGGAGGTTGGCCTCCAGCACCTCCCGGCGCAGTTCCTTGGAGACGGCGGTGCTCACGGAGGGCTCCGTCCTCGTGGGGGTGGATGGGGTGGCGGGGGTGCTCACAAGCTCTGGGCCAGACGGTGGTACGCCTGGTTCCAGCGCAGCTCGCGCGTGAAGGTCCGGACCGTGGTGCCCTCGTCGATGACGGCGAGTTCGGTCCGCAGCATCTCGGCGAGGTCGTCGAGCTCCTCGGCGCCGAGAGCGGTCGTCAGGACGGTGTGGTGCGGTGCTCCGGCCGTCAGCCAGGCCTCGGTGGAAGTGCGCAGGTCGGGACGGGGGCGCCAGACGGCCCGGGCGACGGGGAGCTTGGGCAGCGGCTCGGGCGGGGCGACGACGTCGACGTGGTTGGCGACGAGGCGGAACCGGTCGCCCATGTCGGCGAGACCGACGACGACGGCCGGACCGGGATCCGCGTCGAAGACGAGTCGGACCGGGTCCTCGCGTCCGCCGATCCCGAGCGCGTGGATCTCGCAGCTGGGCGTGGCCGTCGTGAGGGAGGGGCAGACCTCCAGCATATGGGCGCCTAGGATGAGTTCCTGGCCTGGTGTGAGGTCGTAGGTGTAGTCCTCCATGAAGGAGGTGCCGCCGGGGAGGCCGTGGGCCATCGCCTTCAGCGCGCGCAGGAGCGTGGAGGTCTTCCAGTCCCCTTCGCCGCCGAAACCGTAGCCGTCCGCCATCAGGCGCTGCACGGCGAGGCCGGGCAGCTGGCGCAAGCCGCCGAGGTCCTCGAAGTTGGTGGTGAAGGCGCGGAACCCGCCTTCCGTGAGGAAGGCGCGCAGACCGGCTTCGACGCGGGCGGCGTAGCGCAGGGATTCGTGGCGCTCGCCGCCGGGGCGCAGCTCGGGCGTGAGGGCGTAGAGGTCCTGGTACTCCTTGACGAGGGCGGTGACGGTGTCCTCGTCCGTGGCGTCGATCACGGCGACGAGGTCGTTGACGCCGTACGTGTTGACCGAGACCCCGAACCGCAGCTGCGCCTCGACCTTGTCGCCCTCGGTGACGGCGACGTCGCGCATGTTGTCGCCGAACCTGGCGAGCTTGAGGGTGGTGAGTTCGGAGCGGCCGACGGCGGCGCGGGCCCAGCCGGCGATGCGGTCGACGACCTCGGGGGTGGTGACGTGGCCCGCCACGGTCTTGCGCGGGACACCGAGGCGGGTCTGGACGAAGCCGAACTCGCGGTCACCGTGGGCGGCCTGGTTCAGGTTCATGAAGTCCATGTCGATGGTGGACCAGGGCAGTCGGCGGTTGGCCTGGGTGTGCAGGTGGAGCAGGGGCTTGCTCAGGGCGTCGAGGCCGGCGATCCACATCTTGGCCGGGGAGAAGGTGTGCATCCAGGCGATGAGGCCGATGCAGCGGTCGTCGGCGTTGGCCTCCAGGCAGATCGCGCGGATGGAGGCCGCGTCGGTGAGGACCGGCTTCCACACCAGGCGGACGGTCATCCGGGGCTGCCCGGCGAGGGTGTCGCAGATGGCGCGGGACTGGTCGGCGACCTGAGCCAGGGTGTCGTCGCCGTAGAGGGCCTGGCTTCCGGTGAGAAACCAGATCTCGCGGTCGGGCGGGGCGAGCGTCATGTCGGGTGTGCTCCTCGGAGGTGCTGGGGCGGAGAGGTCGGGCCGATGGAGGCCGGGGCGAAGAGGCGCCCCGGTCAGCCGGTGGTGACGAGGCGTGCGGTGTTGCGGATCCGTCGCAGGCGGTGCAGGAGGAGGTCCGCTCCGGTACCGAAGTGGTCGTGCAGGGCGCGGTACTCGTCGAACAGCGCGTCGTAGGCGTCCGCCCGTGCGGGGTCCGGCACGTACGCGTGGCGCTGGACGCTGCCCATCACGGAAGCGGCGGAACGGACGTCGGGGTAGGCGCCCGCGGCGACGGCGGCGTGGATGGCCGAGCCGAGCGCCGGACCCTGCTCGGAGGTGCCGACGGACACTGGGCGGCGGAGCACGTCGGCGTAGATCTGCATGAGCAGCGCGTTCTTCCTCAGCCCTCCGGTGACGATGAACTCCTCGACGGGGATCCCGCCGCCCTCGAAGGTCTCGACGATCATCCGGGTGCCGTAGGCGGTGGATTCGAGCAGGGCCCGGTAGACGTCCTCGGGCCGGGTGTCGAGGGTGAGGCCGGCGATGACTCCGGAGAGGCGGTGGTCGACCAGGGTGGAACGGTTGCCGTTCATCCAGTCCAGGGCCACCAGGCCGTGCGCGCCGACCGGCTGGTCGGCGGCCTTGCGGGTCAGGAGTCGGTGGAGGTCCTCACCCGCTGCCTCGGCCTCGGCGCGGTAGTGGTTCGGGACGCCCTGGCGGAGCCACCAGGCGAAGATGTCGCCGACCGCGCTCTGGCCGGCCTCGTAACCGTAGGCACCCTCGACGATGCCGCCGTCGACGACCCCGCAGATGCCGGGGACCTCGGCGAGGGTGGCGCCGTTGAGTACGTGGCAGGTGGAGGTGCCCATGATGGCGAGCATCCGGCCGTTCTCCACGGCGCCCGCCGCGGGTGCGGCGACGTGGGCGTCGACGTTGCCCGCCGCGACGGCGATGCCCTCGGCGAGACCGGTCCAGTGTGCGGCCCGGCTGCTCAGGGAGCCGACGCGGGAGCCCAGCGGGGAGAGGGGGTGCTCCAGGCGGGTGGCGGGGAAGTCGGCGAAGTCCGGGTGGAGTCCGGCGAGGAAGTCGGGCGAGGGGTAGGTCCCGTCCTGGTGGATGCCCTTGTAGCCGGCGGTGCAGGTGTTGCGGGACTCGGTTCCGGTCAGCTGCCAGACGATCCAGTCGGCCGCCTCGATCCAGCGGGCGCAAGCGGCGTAGACGGCCGGGTCCTCTTCCAGGACCTGCAGGGCCTTGGCGTACTGCCACTCGGAGGAGATCTTGCCGCCGTACCGTGCGATCCACTTCTCGCCGCGTGCGTGAGCGAGGGCGTTGATGCGGTCGGCATGGGCCTGGGCCGCGTGGTGCTTCCACAGTTTGGGCCAGGCGTGCGGGCGGTCGGCCCACTCGGGCGTCAGGGCGAGCGGAGTGCCGTCCTGGGCGGTCGGCAGGACCGTGCACGCGGTGAAGTCGGTGGCGATGCCGATGACGCGGGCCGGGTCGACCCCGGCGTCGGCGAGCGCCGCCGGAACAGCGGTACGCAGGACGTCGCGCCAGTCCTCGGGGTGTTGCAGGGCCCAGTCGGGGGGCAGGGGGGCGCCGGTGGAGGGAAGGTGGTCCTCGATGACTGCGTGGCGGTACTCGTGGACCGACGAACCGAGTTCTGCGCCGTCCCGGACCCTGACCACGACGGCGCGCCCGGAGAGGGTGCCGAAGTCGACTCCGATGGTGCATGCCTCGGACTGGTGAGGGGCTGCGGGGCCGGAAAGGGCGTGTGTGGTCACGATGCGGTCTCTCTCGTCATGAACAGGGCCAGAGGAGCACCCTGATTGTTAACGCTCACAATTGACTGGGCAAGAGTTGCGTGCAGTTCTGTCGAACATTCGGCAAGAAGAAGGGCCGCTGAAGTGAGCGCTCACCTATCGCCCCCGGGGGCAACCCGGCATCGCGACCGGCCTGCCGGGAGGCGGTAGGGCCGAGCGGACGGAACGGTCGACGGAGCGCTTGCGCGGGCGGACCGACGCGCGTGCGCCGCCGGACGCCGGACATCGGACGGCAGGCCCCAGTCGGCGGACACAGCAGACCGGAGACCTGTCACCGGCCTCCAGGACGGCCGCCAGGAGGTGGTGGGAGAGCCCGGCCCCCCGCGTCAGGACTCGTTCGAGGGGCGCGTGCTCGCACGCATGATGAGCTGCGGTTCCACCAGGAGGTGCTCGGCCTTCCGGGCGCGACCCTCGATGTGGTCCACCAGCAGCCCGATGCTCCGGCGCCCGATGGCGGCGAAGTCCTGGCGGACCGTCGTGAGCGGCGGAGGAAAGAACTCGGCCTCCGGGATGTCGTCGAAGCCGGCGACGGCGACCTGTCCGGGGGTGCGGATCCCGCCCTCGCGCAGCGCCCGCAGGACGCCGAGCGCCATCTGGTCGTTGGCGACGAAGACGGCCGTGACCGGTGTCGCCCCGCGACGGGCCAGGGCGAGTCCCGCGAGTTCCTGTCCCGCCCGGTACCCGGACAGCGGGCTCCAGTCCCCCGTCAGCACGCGCGGAGGGCGGATGCCGCCCTCCTCCAGGACGGCGCGCCATCCCGCGGTGCGGGCCTCGCTCTCCAGCCAGTCGTCGGGACCCGCCACGTGCCAGACGTTGCCGTGCCCGGCGGCGAGCAGGTGCTCCGTGACCATGCGGGCGCCGAGCTCCTGGTCGAGGGAGACGCCGGGCAGGTCGAGCTGGTGTCCACCCTCCACGGTGACCACGGGGAAGGGTGCGTCCAGCTCGGCGAGCGCCTGCACGTGCGAACGTTGCGGGGTGATGGCGACGACGCCCTCCACGCCCCAGGACGCGAGGTGGTCGATGGCGTCCTTGAGCCCCTGCCCCTCTCCGGTGCGCAGACTGACGGTCGAGACGAGGTAGCCCTGCTCCCGGGCCGCCTCCTCCAGGCCGGTCAGGGTGCTGGCAGGGCCGTACAGGGCGGTGTTGACGGCGATGACACCCAGCGTCCTCGTACGGCGCGTCACCAGGGCGCGTGCGGCGGAGTTGCGACGGTAGCCCAGCCGCTCGATGGCCAGGGTGACCTGTTCCCGGGTGGCCGCGCGCACGTTGGGGTGATCGCTCAGCACCCGGGAGACGGTCTGGTGGGAGACCCCCGCCTCTCGTGCGACGTCGGCCATCGTCGGCGGGCGGACGTCTTCCGCGGGATGCGCCACGTTCGCCTCCCTTCTCCGTGCTCACGGCTGTACATCGATGCGAGAAAAACCTTAGCGCCTCTTGTATCACGCTGTTGTGAGCGCTAACAATCAACCTCGACCGGGGCGCCGACGCCCCGGCCACCCAGCCGGAACGGCGCCGTCCCGGTGGTGCGAGCTCACGCGCCGCCGCCGGACCCGTCCCTCGGCCGGAGCCGCCCTCGACGACGGGATTGCCAGGTAACCCATGAAGAAGTTCCGATCCGCATCCGCTCTCCTGGCCGTGACCACCGGCTGTGCGCTGCTCCTGACAGCCTGCGGGCAGAACAGCGAGGGCGGCAGCCAGGAGTCGAAGGACACGAAGGACCTCACCATCGGCATCGCGATGCCCACCAAATCCTCCGAGCGGTGGATCGCCGACGGCCGCAACATGACCGAAAGCCTGAAGAAGGCCGGCTTCGCCACGACCCTGCAGTACGGCGAGGACGACCCCGACCAGCAGGTCTCCCAGATCGAGAACATGATCACTCAGGGCGTCGACGCCCTGGTCGTGGCCGCCATCAACGGCGAGGCACTGTCCAACGTCCTGCAGCAGGCGGCCGACGCCCACATCCCGGTCATCTCCTACGACCGGCTCATCCTCGGCTCCCCGCACGTCGACTACTACGCCTCCTTCGACAACGAGAAGGTCGGCGAGCTCCAGGCCACGTACATCGTCGAGAAGCTGGGGCTGAAGGCCGGCTCGAAGAAGGGCCCCTTCAACATCGAGTTGTTCGCCGGGTCCAACGACGACAACAACACCAAGTACTTCTTCAACGGCGCCATGAAGGTGCTGAAGCCCTACCTCGACAAGAAGCAGCTCGTCGTGCGCTCCCAGCAGACCCAGCTCAACCAGGTCACCACGTTGCGCTGGGACGGAGGGACGGCGCAGAAGCGCATGGACGACCTGCTGACCTCCTCGTACTCCACCGCCCGGGTCGACGCCGTGCTCTCCCCCTACGACGGCATCTCCATCGGCATCCTGTCCGCCCTGAAGTCCGACGACTACGGGAGCGCCGCCAAGCCGCTGCCGGTCGTCACCGGCCAGGACGCGGAGGTCGCCTCCGTGAAGTCGATCATCGCGGGCCAGCAGACGCAGACCGTCTACAAGGACACACGCGCACTCGCGCAGGTCGCCGCAGACATGGTGACCGCCGTCCTCGCCGGCAAGAAGCCCGAGATCAACGACGACGCCACCTACGACAACGGCAAGAAGGTGGTCCCGGCCTTCCTGCTCGATCCGGTCAGCGTCGACAAGACGAACTACCGGAAGGTCCTGGTCGACTCGGGCTACATCAACGCCGAGGAACTGCGGTGACGCCCGCCCCGGCCGACTCCCCCAAGGTTCCCGTCTCCGTCTCGCCCCCGTCCGGCCCCGTCCTCGAGATGCGGTCCATCGTGAAGACCTTCCCCGGGGTCAGAGCACTGTCCGACGTGACCCTGTCCGTGGAGCGCGGCGAGGTGCACGCCCTGTGCGGAGAGAACGGTGCCGGCAAGTCGACGCTCATGAAGGTCCTGTCCGGCGTCCACCCGCACGGCACCTACGAGGGCGAGATCCTCTTCGAAGGCGAACCGTGCCGGTTCAAGGACATCAGGGCCAGCGAGCGGCGCGGCATCGTCATCATCCACCAGGAGCTCGCACTCGTCCCCTATCTGTCGATCGCCGAGAACGTCTTCCTCGGCAACGAGCCGTCCCGGCGCGGGATCATCGACTGGCACGAGGCGCTGCGCCGTGCTTCCGAACTGCTCAGGCGGGTCGGGCTCGACGAACATCCCGAGACACGGGTCGCCGACATCGGTGTCGGCAAGCAGCAGCTCGTGGAGATCGCGAAGGCGCTGGCGAAGAACGTCCGCCTGCTGATCCTCGACGAGCCCACCGCGGCGCTCAACGACGAGGACAGCGCGAAACTGCTGCGGCTGATGCGGGAGTTGAAAAACCAGGGCATCACGTCGATCATCATCTCGCACAAGCTGAACGAGATCGCCCAGATCGCCGACTCCGTCACCATCCTGCGCGACGGGCGCTCCATCGAGACCCTCGAGGTCCGGGACCCCGCCACCACCGAGGAACGCATCATCCGCGGCATGGTGGGGCGGGACCTCGACAGCCGGTTCCCCGACCGCACGCCGTACGAGGGCCCGTCCGCCGCGGACCCCGCCCTGGAGATCCGTGACTGGACCGTACGTCACCCCCTCGACCGCGGCCGCAAGGCGGTCGACGGGGTCTCGCTCCAGGTCCGCCGCGGGGAGATCGTCGGCGTCGCGGGACTCATGGGTGCCGGCCGGACCGAACTCGCGATGAGCGTCTTCGGCCGTTCCTACGGCCACTACGAGCAGGGCACCGTACTCAAGGACGGCCGCGAGGTTCGGACCCGCACGGTCCCCGAGGCGGTCGCCCACGGCATCGCGTACGTCACGGAGGACCGCAAGCACTACGGTCTCAACCTCGGGGACTCCGTGAGCCGGAACATCTCGCTCGCGTCCCTCGGCGCCCTCGCCCGCCGCGGCGTCGTCGACGGGCATGAAGAGCGCAAGGTGGCCGAAAGGTACCGGCGGATCATGAACATCAAGGCTCCGAACGTCCTTGAGCCGGTCGGCCGCCTTTCCGGCGGCAACCAGCAGAAGGTCGTTCTCAGCAAGTGGATCCTCGCCGGGCCGGACGTCCTGATCCTCGACGAGCCCACCCGCGGCGTCGACGTGGGAGCCAAGTTCGAGATCTACACCGTGATCGACCGGCTCGCCGCCGAGGGCAAGGCGATTCTCCTCATCTCCTCCGAGCTGCCCGAACTGCTCGGCATGTGCGACCGCGTCTACACCATGGCCGCGGGCCGGCTGACCGGCGAAGTCGCCCGCGAGGACGCCACCCAGGAAGTCCTGATGCGGCACATGACGCAGGACACCCCCGCGCCACCGGCGGTCACCGCAGGCGCCACCCCCAGCGAAGGACACCAGGCATGAGCACCGACGTCAGCACGAAAACGACCACACCGGCGCCCCCGGGCCGCGGGGCTCCGTCCACCGGGGCACCGCTGACCCGGGTACTTCTGGACGGCGTCCGGCGGAACATGCGCCAGTACGGGATGCTCTTCGCACTCGGCCTGATCGTGCTCCTGTTCCAGATCTGGACGGGCGGCGACCTCCTGCTGCCGCGGAACGTCTCCAATCTGGTGCTGCAGAACAGCTACATCCTCATCCTGGCCATCGGCATGATGATCGTCATCGTCTCCGGGCACATCGACCTGTCCGTGGGCTCCCTGATGGCCCTGGTCGGTGGCATCGGGGCGGTGCTCATGGTCGAGCACCATGTGGCCTGGCCCGTCGCGGTTCTCCTCACCCTGCTGCTGGGAGCCGTCGCCGGCGCCCTGCAGGGCTTCTTCATCGCGTACGTCGGCATACCGTCGTTCATCGTGACCCTCGCCGGCATGCTGCTGTTCCGCGGGCTCACGGAGATCTTCCTCAAGGGGCAGACGCTCGGCCCGTTCCCGGACGGACTGCAGAAGATCGCCAACGGCTTCCTGCCGGAGGTGGGACCGCAGACCAACTACCACAATGCGACCCTGCTCCTCGGCCTGGGACTGGTCGCCTACGTGGTGTTCCAGGAGGTGCGGGACCGTCGTCGCCAGCGCGAATTCGCTCTGGAGCCGCTCCCCACGGGCCTGTTCGCGCTGAAGTTGACGGCACTGGTCGCCGCTGTCCTGGTCACCACCCTGCTGCTCGCAAGCTACAAGGGCGCCCCCGTGGTCCTCCTGATCCTGGCCGCGCTGCTGGTCGGCTTCGGCTACGTGATGCGCAACGCGGTGATCGGCCGTCACGTGTACGCGATCGGGGGGAACCTGCCGGCCGCCAGGCTGTCCGGGGTCAAGGACAAGAAGGTGACCTTCGCCGTGTTCCTCAACATGGGAATGCTCGCGGCGCTCGCCGGGCTCGTCTTCGCCGCGCGCTTCAACGCGGCCTCGCCGAAGGCCGGCGTGAACTTCGAACTGGAGGCCATCGCCGCCGCGTTCATCGGCGGGGCGTCGATGAGCGGTGGAGTCGGGACCGTCCTGGGAGCGATCATCGGCGGCCTGGTCCTCGGCGTGCTCAACAACGGCATGAACCTCGTCGGGGTGGGCACCGACTGGCAGCAGGTCATCAAGGGCCTGGTGCTCCTCGCGGCGGTCGGCTTCGACGTGTGGAACAAGCGCAGGGCGGGTGCCTGACACCGCTCCGGACATGGCTGTGCCCGCCGGCTCCTCCGCCGGCGGGCACAGCCATGTCCACACGGTCAGTCACAGGTGTCGAACCGCAGGACCGTACTCGACCTGTACTCCTCGCCAGGCCGAAGCACCGGAGACGGGTCACCGGCGCGGTTCGGCGAGTCGGGGAAGTGCTGGGTCTCCAGCGCGATGCCGGCGCCCGCCCCGTAGGGCGTACCGCTCTTGCCGAGGACCGTGCCGTCGAACTGACCCGCGGTGTAGACCTGGAGCCCGGGCTCCGTGGTCAGCACCTCCATGCGGCGGCCGCTGGCCGGCGCGTACAGGACGGCGGCGGGGCGCAGTGCCTCGTCGCAGTGCGGGCTCAAGACGAAGTTGTGGTCGTACCCGCCGTCCGCGCCGGGGCGGGCCAGGGCGTCGGCGATCCTCAGCGGCCGGCGGAGGTCGAACGCGGTGCCGGACACGGGGCGGTGGTCCCCGTGGGGAAGGAGGTCGTTGTCGACCGGAGTGTAGTGGGAGGCGTGCACGGCGAGTTCGTGTCCGAGGATGTCGCCGGCGCCTTCGCCGTCGAGGTTGAAATACGCGTGGTTGGTCAGGTTGACCAGGGTGGCCGCATCGGTGACCGCCGAGTAGGTGAGGGCGAGTTCGCCGGCGCGGCCGATGAGACAGCTGACGGTGACGTCCAGGTTTCCCGGGAACCCCTGGTCGCCGTCCGGGCTCCGAAGGCGCAGGAGCACACCGGTCCACTCCGGGGTGTGCACGCTCTCGGCTTCCCAGAGGCGGGTGTCGAAGCCGTCGGTGCCGCCGTGCAGGCAGTGGCCGTTCTCCTGCGTGGTCAGTTGGTACGGCTTCCCGTCCAGGGAGAACCGGCCGTGTGCGATGCGGTTGGCGTAGCGGCCGACGGTGGAGCCGAAGTACCGGGCGGTGTCGGCCGCCCGGGCGGGGTCGTGGGGAGCGAGGACGATGTCGGCCGGGGTTCCGTTCCGGTCCGGAGCCCACAGCCCGTGGAGGCGGGCGCCGCGAGTGTGCACCTCCGCCGCGAGTCCGCCGGGGAAGCCGAAGGTCCATCGTTGTCCGGCGTACGGATCGGGGCGGCAGACCGGAGGGACCCCCGTGAAGGGGGACGGTGCTGGGTTCATGGAGGTTCCTTGTCGGCGAGAGGGCGCAGCCGGAAAGGGGGCAGGGACGGCCCTGCCCCCGCCCCGGGCGCCTCCGTACGCGGAGGACGGCTCGGGGTCCGCATTCGGCGAGGGGTCTATTCCGCCTGGCGCGATCCTCCGAAGAGGCGTTGGAGGAGGATGAAGACGAACAGCAGACCGCCGATGACGATGCGGGTCCACCACGAACTGAGCGTGCCCTGGAAGCTGATGATGGTCTGGATCAGACCGAGGACCGTCACGCCCAGGGCGGTTCCCAGCACGAAGCCGGAACCACCGGTCAACAGCGTCCCGCCGACCACGGCGGCGGCGATGGCGTCGAGTTCCATGCCGACGGCGTGCAGGGCGTAGCTGGACAGCATGTAGAAGGTCAGCAGCAGACCGCCGAGGGCGGAACACAGGCCGCTCACGGCGTACACCGCGACCTTGGTGCGCCCTACGGGCAGGCCCATGAGACGGGCTGAGGACTCGTTGCCGCCCAAGGCGTAGACGGTGCGGCCGAAGCGGGTGTGGTGGAGGACGACGAAGGCGAGTGCCAGCACGACCAGGGCGATGATCACGGCGGGTGAGACGAACAGGCCCCCGGGCAGGAGCACCCGCGTCTGGGCGATCCGCGTGGTCGTCGGGTCGGTGAGGGAGATGGACTCGGTGCTGATCATGTAGCAGAGGCCGCGGCCGAGGAACATGCCCGCGAGAGTGACGATGAAGGGCTGGATCTCGAAGGCGTGGATCACCCAGCCCATGAGGGCACCGCCCCCTGCTCCCACCAGGAGGACCACCGGCACCGCCAGCGCGAGAGGCAGGCCGTTCTGTTCGACGAGCCAGGCCGTCAGCATGGTCGACAGGGCCACCATCGAGCCGACCGAGAGGTCGATCCCGCCTGTGAGGACGACGAACGTCATGCCGATCGCCACGACGAGCAGGAAGCCGTTGTCGATCAGGACGTTGAGCAGGACCTGCGCGGAGAAGAAGCCTTCGTACTGCACGGACCCGATCGAGAACATCGCGACCAGCAGCGTGGCCGTCACCATGACCGGCAGGCGGGCGGCGTGCCGTGCCGAGAAGCGGTGGAGCGGCTTGGTGAGGGTGGTGCTCACGAGTGGACCTCCTGCCGGCGGGCCGTCAGGTCGCCGGCCGCGGATGCCGGGTCCGGGGCGGCCGTTCGGCGACGGCGTGAGAGTCGCACGCGGAACGCGGGCGACTGGACGAGACACACGGCGATGACGACCAGGGCCTTGAAGACGAGGGTGGTCTCGGGCGGTACGCCGAGGGTGTAAATCGTGGTCGAGAGGGTCTGGATGATCAGCGCGCCCAGGACCGTCCCACCGAGGGAGAAGCAACCGCCCGTCAGGGCGGTGCCGCCGATGACGACGGCGAGGATCGCGTCCAGTTCGATCCACAGGCCGGCGTTGTTGCCGTCCGCGCTGGCCACGTTGGAGCTGATCATCAGGCCCGCCACCGCGGCGCACACGGCGCTGACGACGTAGACCGTGACCAGGAGGCCGACTGCCCGGATGCCGACGAGTCGGCTGGCGACCGGGTTGCCGCCCACCGATTCGATGAGCAGCCCGAGCGCGGTCCGCCGGGTGACGAGGGAGGTGACGGCGACGAGGGCCGCGGCGAGGAGGACGGCGAAGGGGAGGGTGAGCCAGTAGCCGCCGCCGATCATCTTGTAGGCGCTGCTGGACACGCTGATGATCTGGCCGTCGGTGATCAGCTGGGCCACGCCGCGCCCTGCGACCATGAGGACCAGCGTGGCGATGATGGGCTGGACGCCGAGCCGGGCGACGAGAAAGCCGTTCAGCAGTCCGATCGCGGCGGCCACGCCGACCGCCAGCGCTGTCGCGGACAGGACGGTGGACAGGCTCCCCGGGTCCTTCGCGGTGGCGATGTGCTCGCACGCGAGGGCGCCGGCGATGGCGACCGTCGAGCCGACCGAGAGATCGATGCCCCGGGTGGCGATCACGAGCGTCATGCCGAGCGAGACGAGGATCAGGGGAGCACCGAACTGCAGGATGTCGATCAGGCTGCCGTACAGGTGTCCGTTCTGGACGCGGACGGCGAGGAAGTCATGGGTGAACACGACGTTCCCCACCAGCAGGGCGGCCAGCACGGCGGCGGGCCAGAACAGGCGGTGCTCCATGAGCCGCCGGGTGCCGGGCGCCCGGACCGGGCGCCCCCCGGCGCCGGTGTCGTCAGGTGGTGTCATGAGGTGGCTCCGGTGGCGATGGCGCCCAGGATCCGGTCGGGCGTCAGGGTCGTGTCGTTGGGGAGGGTGGCGACGAGCCGGTGGTCGCGCAGGACGCCCACGCGGTGGCTCAGCCGCAGCACCTCCTCGAGTTCGGCGGAGATGAAGAGGACCGCTGTGCCTTCCGCGGCCAAGCTGGTGACCAGTTTCTGGATCTCCGTCTTGGCACCGATGTCGATGCCCCTGGTGGGTTCGTCCAGGATCAGCAGCTCGGGGTCGGTGAGCAGCCATCGGGCGAGCAGCACCTTCTGCTGGTTGCCCCCGCTGAGGTTGCGGACCTCTGCCTCGGGGTCGGCCGGGCGGATGTCGAGGACCTCGGTCCACCGGGCGGCGATCTCGTCCTGCCGGGTGCGGGAAAGGGGTCTGGTCCAGCCGCGTGCGGCCTGGAGGGCGAGCACGATGTTCTCGCGGACGGTGAGTTCGCCGATCAGTCCCTCCGCCTTGCGGTTCTCCGAGCAGAAGGCGATCTTGTGGGCAATCGCGGCGCGCGGCGAGCGCAGGACGGCGCGCTTGCCGTGGATCCGCAGCTCGCCTCCGTCGGCGTGGTCGGCGCCGAAGAGCAGCCGGGCCGCCTCGGTGCGTCCGGAGCCGAGGAGCCCGGCCAGGCCGATGACCTCGCCGCGGTGGATGTCCAGGTCATAGGGCTGGACGCCACCGGCCCGCGCGAGGCCGCGGGCGCTGAGGAAGGGCGTGTCCCCGGAACCGGGGTTGTCAGTAGTGCCGGTGTGGGATGTCTCGGCCAGTTCGTCGAGAATGCCCAGTTCGCTGCCGACCATGCGGTGTACGAGGGTGACGGGTGTCAGCTCGTCGATCCGGTACTCGCCTTCGAGGCGCCCGTTGCGCAGGACGGTCACCCGGTCGCACAGGTCGAAGACCTGGTCGAGGAAGTGGGTGACGAAGAGGATCGCGACCCCCCGGTCGCGCAGTCTGCGGACCAGGGTGAACAGCTGGGCGACTTCGTCCCGGTCGAGGCTGGAGGTGGGCTCGTCGAGGATGAGGACCTTCGCCTTGACGTCCACGGCCCGTACGATCGCGACCAGTTGCTGGACGGCGAGGGAGTACGTGCCCAGCGGCATGCGGACGTCGAGGTCGAGTTCCAGTTCGGTGATGAGCCGTGCCGCGCGTTCGTGGAGGGCCGACCAGTGGACCAGCCCCAGGCGCCGGGGTTCACGGCCGATGAGGATGTTCTCCGCGACCGAGAGGTTGGGGCACAGGTTCACCTCCTGGTACACCGTGCTGATTCCGGCGCGCTGAGCTTCCAGCGGTTCGGCGAATCGCTGGACGCTGCCGTCGACGGAGACCGTTCCCCCGTCGGACGGGTGGACGCCGGTGAGCACCTTGATGAGGGTCGACTTCCCGGCGCCGTTCTCGCCCATCAGGGCGTGGACCTCGCCGGGGAAGAGGCGCAGGTCCACGCCGTCGAGGGCGAGGACGCCGGGGAACGCCCTGCGGATGCCCTGGGCCTCCAGGACCGGCCGGTCGGTGCGGGTGGGTGTGGGGGTGGGTGGGACTGCCATCCGCCCTCCTCTCCTGAGGGGTCGGGGGCGGCGCGAGGACCGCCCCCGGTCTGTTGCGGGCGTCGGGTCAGTACTGGCGGCCGGGCAGGGCGGCCGCGGCCTGGTCCTGGGTGAAGACGCCCTCCGTGACCTCGACCCGTCGCGGGACGCTCTCCCCCGCCGCGACCTTCTTGGCGAGTTCCATCAGCTGGTCGCCGAGGAGCGGGTTGCACTCGACCACCACGTTGATCTTCTTCTCCTGCATGGCGACGAAGGCGTCCTTGATGCCGTCGACGGAGATCACCTTGATGTCGGTGCCCGGCTTCCTGCCCGCCTCCTCGATGGCCTGGATGGCGCCCAGGGCCATGTCGTCGTTGTGGGCGTACAGGACGTCGATGTCCTTGTGGGACTTGAGGAAGGCCTGCATGACCTCCTTGCCCTTGGCGCGGGTGAAGTCCCCGGTCTGCGACGCGACGACCTTGAACTTGGGGTCGCCCTTGACGACCTCGGCGAAGCCGGCCTTGCGGTCGTTGGCCGGTGCGGAGCCGGTGGTGCCCTGGAGCTCGACGACGTTGACCGGTTCGGAGGTCCCCTCGTACTCCTTCACGAGCCACTTGCCGGCCTCCTGCCCCTCCTTGACGAAGTCGGAGCCGAGGAAGGTCCGGTAGAGGGAGGTGTCCTGCGAGTCGACCGCACGGTCGGTGAGGATCACCGGGATGCCTGCGCTCTTGGCCTCCTTGAGGACGGTGTCCCAGCCGGACTCCACCACCGGGGAGAAGGCGATGACGTCCACCTTCTGCTGGATGAACGTGCGGATCGCCTTGATCTGGTTCTCCTGCTTCTGCTGCGCGTCGGAGAACTTCAGCGTGATGCCGGCCTTCTCGGCCGCCTCGCGTACGGACTTGGTGTTGGCGGTGCGCCAGCCGCTCTCGGCTCCCACCTGGGCGAACCCGAGCACCAGCTTGCCGTCGGAGGAGCCCTTGCCGGTGCCGCCGGTGGTACCGGTGGGCGCGGGCTCGGTGGTGCAGGCGGTCAGCACACCAGCGGCCAGAACGGCGGCGGTGATGACGCGGAGGGCTCTGTGGGCCATGTCGTGGTTCCTTTCGGGGACGTGCGTCGTACAGGGCGGTGCCCTGAAGGGGCCGGGCCCGGCGAAGGTGCGGCTGCGCAGCGGTGGTTGCGCTGGGCGAGGCGGAGTGTGCGTAGGCCCCCGACGACCGGCGGGCTGCCGAACGCGACACATTGTGAGCGCTAACAGACTCGCAACTCAAGGGTTCGTACGGGCGTTACCGGTTTTTGATGCGGAGAGACCAGTCGCTGCGTAGCCAGTCCAGACTCGAAGATGTGAGCGTTAACAGGCTACTGAGGGCCTCCCGGCACAGCGCTCCCAAGAAGGTGGCGTCGAAACCCTGCCACCACCTTGACGGCCTGTCAGGCCGTATGCGGCGCGCGAGTCAGCGCGGAAGGGCGCACGCGTGAGCGGGGAAGGGGGGCGCACCTAGAGCGCGGGCCGGAGCACGGGGCCGTACGCCAGGCCCGGTCGGGAGGCGGTTCGTCAGGCGCTGGCGCGGGTGACCAAACGCGTGGGGAGGATCAGTGGGGTGGGGGCCTGCCCGTTGATGAGCGCGACGAGCATGCGCGCCATCTCACGACCGAGACCCTCTACGGGCTGGTGCACCGTGGTCAGCGGCGGATCGGAGATCCTGGCCACGGCCAGGTCGTCGAAGCCGATCACGGCGACGTCGGCGGGGACGCGGCGGCCGGCATCACGCAATGTGCGCAACGCCCCGGCCCCCATGTTGTCGCTGGCGGTGAACACTCCGTCCAGCTCCGGGTGCCGCGCCGACAGCGCCGCCATGGCGGCCGCGCCGCTCGACTCGGTGAAGTCACCGACTTCCGGCGGATACGGTTCGAGGCCGGCCGCCAGCATGGCGTCCTGGTAGCCGCGGTAACGGGCGCGCCCCACCTCGGTGTCCAGCCGCCCGCAGATCGTCACGACCCTGGTCCGGCCGAGCGAGATCAGGTACTCGGTCGCCGCGCGCGCTCCTCCGAGGTTGTCCACGTCCACATACCACCGCGGGTCCAGACCGACCGGGCGCCCGCCGAACACCACGGGAATCTCCGCCTCTTCCGCCAGGCGGGCCAGCGGATCGTCCTCGCGCAGCGCCATCAGCATCAATCCGTCGGCCCCCTTGGACCGGAGAAGCTGCTCCACGCGCCGGCGCCCCCGGTCGGAGGCCGCCAGGCACAGCATCAGGTGCAGTTCGGCCTCCTCCAGCGCGGCCGAGGCACCCACGATCACCTGAGCGAAGAACGGGTCCGCGAAGATCGACGGATCCTCTCCCGAGACGACCAGGGCGGCCGCACCGGTCTGACGGGTCGCCAGCGCCCGGGCGGTCGGATTCGGCACGTATCCGAGTCGATGGACCGCCCGCTCGACGGCCTCGCGTTTCGCGCGGCTGACGTGCGGGGCGTTGTTGAGCACGCGCGAGGCCACCGATCGCGAGACGCCGGCCAGTTCGGCCACCTCGTCGAGTGTCGACTGCCGGTTCGGCACACCTTGCGCCATGAGCTGCCGACCTCCCGCCATCTGAACACCTGGAAGTCTGGAAGCGCTTCCAGTTTCAGGACTGTAAGCCCTTCCTCTAGTCCTGTGAAGTGCTGTTCAAGTGGGCGCACTTGACAGTCGCGATGGGCGCGCCACACGATACGGCCACACCTCGGCCGCACAGACCACGGCCTGGGAGCGCTTCCAGTGGGAGCGCTTCCACAGGTTCTTGTGCGTCCGGAGTGCGCTGGTGTCCCCGCCGGGGCACCGCCTCCGTGAGCCGCCGCACGGGGAACTTCGTACCACCGCAATTCCTCACCGCGTCGCACCGCTCGGGACGAGAGCGGTCGACGCGTCCGCCGTCAGGAAATCGAGGTACAGCCATGCGCCGCAGACTCCGCGCCCTCGTCGCAGCCCTCTCCGCACTGCCATTGGCGCTCGTCGTCGCCCCGTCCGCCCACGCCGCGGATCCCACCACCATGACCAGCGGGTTCTACACGGACCCGGACTCCAGCGCGAGGAAGTGGGTCGCCGCCAACCCCGGCGACGGCCGGGCCCCCGCGATCAACACCTCCCTCGCCAACACGCCCACGGCCCGCTGGTTCGGCGCCTGGAGCGGCACGATCGGCACGGCGGCGGGCGCGTACGTCGGCGCAGCGGACTCCCACGACAAGCTGCCTGTCCTGGTCGCGTACAACATCTACCTCCGCGACTCGTGCGGCGGGCACTCCGGAGGCGGAGCCTCGTCGGCCTCCGCCTACGCGACCTGGATCGCGCAGTTCGCCGGCGGAATCGCCAACCGCCCGGCCGTCGTCGTCCTCGAACCCGACTCCCTCGCGGACTACGGCTGCCTGAGCCAGACCCAGATCCGCGAACGCCAGGGCATGATCAGCGGCGCCCTCGCCGAGTTCAACCGCCAGGCCCCCCACACCTGGGTCTACCTCGACGCCGGCAACCCCGGCTGGGTGAGCGCGGCGACGATGGCCCAGCGCCTCCACGAAGCCGGGCTCCGACAGGCGCACGGCTTCTCCCTCAACATCTCGAACTACTACACCACCGCCCAGAACACCGCCTACGGCAACGCCGTCAACAGCGAACTGGCCGCCCGCTACGGCTACACCAAGCCGTTCGTCGTCGACACCAGCCGCAACGGCAACGGCTCCAACGGCGAGTGGTGCAACGCGGCCGGCCGCCGCATCGGCACGCCCACCCGGCTGGGCGGCGGCGCCGAGATGCTGCTGTGGATCAAGGCCCCGGGCGAGTCCGACGGCAACTGCGGCGTCGGAACCGGTTCCACGGCCGGCCAGTTCCTCCCCGAGGCCGCCTACAAGATGATCTACGGCTACTGACACCCGCCTCCTGGCCCGGTATCCGCCGCCCCGCGACCGGGCCACAGGCACCACCGGCCCTTCTCGCTCCCACCCCTCCGACCAGGAGCCCCCGTGAATCCACGCAGCCTCCGGCGCCGTACGGTCAGCCGGTACGACGCGGAAGAGGAGGCGGCGAAGTGGGGGGTCCCGGCGGCGGTTCGGGCCACACGAGCAGCACCGGGCAGGGGGCGTGGTCGACGACGAAGCGTGCGGCGGGACCGAGGCTGTGCGGTCCGACGTGGGCACGGTCGCCGTCCCGGGCCAGGATCAGCAGGTCGCAGCCCTCGGCCGCGGCGACGACCTCGCACTCGACTCGTCCGGTGCGCTCGGTACGCGTGCAGGGGCGCCCCAGACGGTCGGCGGCATCCTGGAGCAACTGCCTCGCGGAGTCGGCCGCGAGGTGTTCCAACTGCGTTCCGGGGTCCCTCCCCCAGCCTTCGGCGGGGCGGTTCCCCGAGGGGTGTCCACGGCCCATGAGCCCGGCGAAAGCGCCATGGGCCGCACCCGGGACGTCGACCGAGGTCACGTGCAGCAGGACGGTCTCGGCGTCCGCCGGGGTGTGCGCGCGGGCGGCGTCCACACAGGCGGGCCAGGTGCCCTCGGCGATCCAGACGACCACGGCCATGGGTATCAGCCTCCTCCGATGACGGTCAGCGAGAGCCACAGTGCCAGGACGGCGGCGAGGAGGCTCGCGGGGACCGCGTACACGCCGAGCCGGGTGAACTCCTTCAGCTCCACCTCACCGTCGTGGGCGTGGACGATACGCCGCCACAGCAGGGTGGCCAGCGAGCCGGCGTAGGTGAGGTTGGGGCCGATGTTGACCCCGAGCAGGACGGCCAGGACGGCACCGGGTCCCGCTGGGGCGGTCAGCGGCAGCAGCACGAGTACCGCGGGCAGGTTGTTGATGACGTTCGCGAGGACGGCGGCCAGCCCGGCGAGAGCGAGGAGTTCCGGGAGGCCGGTGCCGTCGGGGATCAGGTGCCCCAGGGCTTCGTCGAGACCGTTGTCCACCACCGCCAGAACCACGATCCCGAGAGCGAGGACGAAGGCGAGGAAGGGCACGGAGGCAGCCCGGACCAGGGCCCGGGGACCGGTGCGGTGGCGGATGAGGGCACGGAGGGCGAGCGCGAGTGCCCCTGCCAGGGCGGCCCACGCCGGGTCGACGCCGGCCATCGAGGTCAGCACGAAGCCCGCGAGCGTGCATCCCACGGTCACCAGGGCGAACAGCGGCAGTGGCGGCGGTTCGTCGGCGGCGGGCGCCCGCGCCCCGGCGTCCAGGTCGGTGGCGAAGAAACGCCGGAGGACCAGGTACTCGACGCCGATCGCCACCGCCCACGGCAGGGCCATCAGCGCGGCGAACCGGGTGAAGCTGAGCCCGCTGGCGGCGAAGGCGAGCAGATTGGTGAGGTTGGAGACGGGCAGCAACAGGGAGGCCGTGTTGGACAGGTGGGTGCAGGCGTAGACGTGTGGCTTCGGCCGGGCGCCGATCCGGGCCGCGGTGGCGAACACCACGGGCGTGAGCAGCACCACCGTGGCATCAAGGCTGAGCACCGCCGTGATCGCCGACGCGGCCAGGAACACCTGGGTGAGGAGCCGGCGTGGCCGACCCGCCGCCGTACGCGCCATCCAGGCTCCACATGCCTGGAACAACCCCTCGTCGTCACAGAGCTGGGCCAGCACCAGTACCGCCGCCAGGAACCCGATCACCGGCGCGAGCCGTTCCGCCTCCGCCAGTGCGTCGCCGTAGGAGACGGCTCCGGTCGCGATCACCACGACTGCGGCCGGGACGGCCACGACCGCCTCCGGCCACCCGAAGGGGCGCATGACCGCACAGGCCAGCACGAGAACGAGCAGGGCCACGGAGAGCGTCTCCGCCAACTGGGGGGCCAGTGTCCGTTCCTTCCCTCGCGACAGGTGGGTCACCTGCACCAGCGCGCCGAACGCTACCCCGGTGGATCACGCGCGTCGCGCTTCGACGGGCAGCCGACTTCGTGGTGCCCGCGTCGGGACCGTTGACGACGACTCCGGGCGTCGCTAATGTCCGCCGCAGATCTCTTTGGGAGCGCTCCCATCACTGTGCCCCACCAGTAGAGCCGACGAAGGAGAAGTGCGCCGCAGGCGGGAGTCGATACCCGCTCATCCGAGATGACCCCCGGCTCTCCGCCGGCCAGCGACGCCACCGGCGCTTCTTCCCGCTGACCCCCACATCCCGTAGGAGCCGCCCATGCCCCCCGCCACGGCCTCGTTACCGCGCCGCCCCGCACGCCTCTCCGCCACGCTCCTGACGGGTGCGCTCCTCGTCGGGGGTTTCGTGCCGGCCGAGGCTGCTGCGGGCGCATCCGCCGCGACGGCGGCGGCCACCACAGCCGTACGCGTCAACCAGGTCGGCTATCTGCCCGACGGGCCGAAGCGCGCCACCGTCGTCACCACGGCCGCGCAGGCACTCGGCTGGCAGGTGCGGGACGCGTCCGGGGCGGTGGTCGCCTCCGGTTCGACCGTCCCTCGCGGGGCGGACGCCCCCTCCGGACAGTCCGTCCATGTGGCGGACTTCTCCTCGCACCGGACGGCGGGCACCGGATACGTCCTGACCGTGGACGGCACCAGCAGCGCTCCCTTCGACATCCGCGTGGACCTCTACGACGCACTGCGCTCCGACACCATGGCGTTCTTCCACCACCAGCGCAGCGGCATCGCGATCGACGCCTCCCTCGTGGGTTCCGCCTACGCGCGCCCGGCCGGACACCTCGGCGTCGCACCCAACAAGGGCGACGTCTCCGTCCCGTGTCAGGCCGGCGTGTGCGACTACACCCAGGATGTCAGGGGCGGCTGGTACGACGCCGGCGACCACGGCAAGTACGTGGTCAACGGCGGCATCTCGACCTGGCTGCTCGTCAACTCCTTCGAGCGGGCCGAGCGAGCGGGCGAGGAAGCAGCGCTGGGCGACTCCACCCTGCGCGTCCCCGAGCGCGGCAACGGCATACCCGACGTCCTCGACGAGGCGCGGTGGGAACTCGACTTCCTGATGCGGATGCAGGTGCCCGACGGCAAGCCGCACGCGGGCATGGCGTTCCACAAGATCCATGACGCCGCCTGGACCGGCATGCCGACGCGCCCCGAACAGGATTCCCAGCCACGCGAGCTGCACCGCCCGTCCACGGCGGCCACCCTCAACCTCGCGGCAGCCGCCGCGCAGTGCGCCCGGGTCTTCCGGCCGTACGACTCCGCCTACGCCGACCGCTGCCTGTCGGCCGCACGCCGGGCGTGGAGCGCCGCGCAGACCAGCCCGGCGATGTACGCACCGGATTCCGACAGCACCGGCGGCGGGGCCTACGGGGACACGCGGGTCACCGACGAGTTCTACTGGGCCGCGGCCGAGCTGTACGCGGCGACCGGCGAGAGCGCCTACCGGGACGCGGTCACCTCCTCGTCCTGGCACACCTCCGCAGACGCCTTCAGCCCGTACGGTTTCGGCTGGGCGGACACCGCCGCACTCGGCCGGCTCGTCCTGGCCACCGTCCCGAACGGGCTGCCCGCCGCCGACACGGCCCGGATCCGCACCTCGGTGACCGCCGCGGCCGACGCCTACCTGTCCAGGATGGCCACCCAGGGGTACGCCGTACCCGTCCCCGCCGACGGCTACTTCTGGGGATCGAACGGTGCGGTCGCCAACGATGCCATCGTCATGGCCGTCGCCGGGGAGCTGACGGGCGACGCGCGCTACCGCGCCGGTGCCCTGGAGACCATGGACTACCTGCTGGGCCGCAACGCCTTGGGCGTGTCCTACGTCACCGGCCACGGCGAGTCGTCTTCGCAGAACCAGCACCACCGCTTCTGGGCACACCAGCTGGACGCCTCGCTGCCCCACCCGCCGGCCGGTTCGCTCGCGGGCGGCCCCAACAGCGCGCTCCAGGACCCCGTGGCCCAGGAGACGCTGCGCGGCTGCGCCCCCGCCGCCTGCTACGTCGACCACATCGACTCGTACTCGACCAACGAGGTGGCGGTCAACTGGAACGCGCCGCTGGCCTGGCTCGCCGCCTACGCCGCCGAGCGGACCTCCGCCGGCGGCGAACCGCCCACCGCCTCCTGCACGGTGACGTACGCGGTGAGCAACGTCTGGGCCACCGGCTTCACCGCGAACATCACCGTCAAGAACACCGGTCCGACGGCGGTGGACGGATGGCAGCTGGCCTGGACCTACCCGGCCGGCCAGCGCGTCACGAGCTCGTGGAACGCCGCCGTCACCCAGAGCGGCACCGCCGTCAGCGCCCGCCACACGGACTGGAACCGGACGATCGCCCCGGGGGCGACCGTGAGCTTCGGAGTCCAGGGAACCCATACCGGCTCGACTCCCTCTCCCACGGCCTTCACGCTCGACGCCGGCGCCTGCGCCTGACCCGACCGGCCGGGCCCGGACGGGCACCTCCGTCGGGCCCGGCCGACGCCCCGACACCGCCCACCCGTACCGCACGCCCACCAGCGGCGGGGCCGGCATCGGGAGCGGTCTCGACACGCTGGCGAAGTCTCCCTACGCTGCCGACGACTTCGCACGGGTGCGCTGGACCTCCTGCCCGTAAAGAACGTCGCTTCCCTCCGGCGTACGACACCGGCCCGGCGCCCCTCCGGGAGAGGGGTGCCGGGCCGGTGGTTCATCGGGTGGGTGTCAGCAGCCGCTGACGCATTCGCCGTTCACCCACGAGCGGTTGACCTTGAACTTCGGATCCGCGGGGATGGAGTCCAGCCCGGTCGGGCTGGCCATGCTGTCATGGGCGATCACCCGTGGCTCGACGCCCTTGCGGTACTGGAACACTTCCATGTCCGGATAGGGGTCGCCCTTCCGTGTGATCTTCACGTCCGTCTTCGTCGCCTCGACCGTGAGGTTGGCGTCCACCGCGAAGAGCCTCATGAGGCTGTTGACGGCGTGGATGCCCACGTCGAGCTTCTCCGGGGACACGCTCGCTCCCTTGTTGTGCAGATTGACGACGTTGTGGCCCTCGACGACCGTGTCACCGCTGAATCCGTCGACGTCGATCGGGCGGGCCGGGATCTTTCGGCCGGGGATGGTCGTCGTCTCCCACTTCCACGGCGCCTTGCTCCCCGGGTCCGCGGCCACCTTCTTGGCCTCGTTCCTCGCCGGTGTCTCCGACGCCGTGACGGTGAACAGACACTGGCCCGTGGCGGTGTCCCACAGAAGCGTCATCCGGAACGGCGCGTTCGGGTCGGAGGTCGATTTGCGGTTGTCGCCGACGAGCATGCCGAGGGCGGCCTTCTCCGTGTGGATGTAGAAGCGGACCATGATGATGCCGCGGTCCTCTCCCGGGCCGACCTCGAACGGCGCCCATCGGGAGCCTTCCGGGTGGTCGTTGAAGAGCTCCACGACCTCTTCCCACTCGTCCTCCGCGGACTCCTCCTCCTTGAGGCGGTCCCCGGCGCACTCCGACCGGTTCTGCCGGCAGTAGTCCCTCAGGTCGGGGTCGTACAGGCCCGTCGGATCGCTGGAGGCGAGCGGGTTGTTGTGGGCGTACGCGTAGCCGTTGATCTGCTGTGTGTCGCTGAGGTCCATCACCGGGTCGGCGGAGATGAAGCGGCCGATCGCCGGGTCGTACTCACGTGCCCCGAGGTGGGTCAGTCCGGTGGACACGTCGCGCGTGCCGCCGATGAAGCCCCGGTCCCCGGTCCACCCGGCGGGCTGGGCACCCCGGGCGGCCCCGAAGGGCATCGTCCGCCGCGTGGTGACGGCGTTCGTCGCGGAGTCCACCTGGATCGTGCCCGTGCCGTGGTGGTCGGTGAGGGTGAAGGACAGCTTGCCCTGGCTGCGCACCGCGACCGTGCCGCCGTTGTGGGCGTAGTAGCGCGTGCCCACCAGCGTGTTGTCCGGCTTCATCAGCACCTCGGTGCCGCCGGGCAGGGTGAGCGTGGCCCCGGAGGCGTCCTTGCGGATCAGCCGCTGTCCCTCGCTGTCGTAGACGTACGAGGTGGTCCTGGTGCCTTCGGTGACCTTGGCCAGGTGTCCTTCCTTGTCCCAGGCCAGCACCTGGGTGCCCGACGGCAGTTGCCTGCGGACGGTGTGGCCGGCGTTGTCGTAGGCGTAGGTCTCCGTCTTCCCGTGGTCCGGGCCGCCGGAGATGGAGACGGACGGCAGCCGACTTCCGGTGACGGGCGTGCCGTAGGTGCGGGTGACGTCGGCGGCCGGACCGCCCGGTGCCTTGTGCTGCACCTCGGTCCTGCGGTTGCCGATGGCGTCGTAGGTGTACGAGGTCCAGTACGCGTCCGGGCCCCCGACGGTGGTGCCCGACGGGGCGGCGGCGCAGCCGTCGTTCGCCGTCCACGCCTCGGTGATGCGGCGCAGGCCGTCGATGCCGAAGCACTGGGTGTCCGTGGTCAGCTGGGCGCCCTGGCCCGAGGCGGTGACGACCTTGGTCAGGTTCCCGGCCGGGTCGTACCCGTACCGGGTGTCGTCCAGGCGCTGCGGAGCGGTCTCGCGGTCGGTGACCGTGCGGGTCGGCCGGCCGGTGTGCTCGTCGTACTCGCTGACCTGCCGGACCTTCCTGCCGACCTCGCCCAGCTCGGTGCTGATGGTCCGCCCGTAGTGGTCGAAGGTGGTGGCACCCGCCAGCATGGCGCCGCCGACCGTGGTGGCGACGGGCAGACCGTCGCCGTCGTAGCGGATCGCGACCCGCTCCTTGGGGAGGCCGCCGACCGCGGGCTCCTCGGAGTACTCCGGCTTGCCCGTGTTGGCGTTGAAGCCGGCGGTCCACTTGTAGACGCCGGCCAGGGCGCCCTCCACGGCCGGGATGGTGAGCTGTGAGGCCGTGGCCTGGTAGCGGTTGTTGTACCAGGTGACCTCGGAGACGTAGGCGTGGCCGTCGACGTAGTGCTTGGCCGCGGTCTGCTTGCCCTTGGCCACGGTGTCGAAGACGTACTCGGTGGTCAGGACGCCGTTGACCTTGACCGCGGTCTTGCGTCCCAGGGCGTCGTAGTCGGTGTGGTGGACGGTGCCCAGGGAGTTCCTCGTGTCGGTCTCCCGGTCCCCGATGTCGTACGTGATCAGGGTGGTGCCGGTGTCCGGGTCGTCGACGGAGGTCTTGCGGCCGCGTACGTCGTAGCCGTACGTCCAGTTCCGCCCGGCCGCGTCGGTGACCTTCGCCAGGCGGCCGAGCCGGTCGTAGGCGTAGTGGGTGGACTCGTAGGCCGTGCGTGCGGTGTTCGTGTACTCCCGGGTCTCGACGGTCCGGCCGAGGTCGTCGGTGAGGGTGGTCCTGGCGGTGCCGCCCGCCGGCGGGACGATCGTGGTCCGGTCGCCCTCGTCGATCGTGGTGATCCGGCTCTGCTCGTCACCGAACTTCTTGCTGACGACGGCGGTGACGCGGCCGGCGCCGTCGAAGACGGTCTCGGTGGCGGCCGGGTACCTCAGCTCCGCCCCCGTGACCAGGACGTCGGAGGGGTCGCCGGCGGCGTAGTACTTGCCGGAGTTCCTCCAGTTCTGGTTGAGGGTGTTGAACGACGATTCGCTGACCAGTCGGCCGCCGCCGGGCGACGGCTGCTGGATCTGCCGGCTGCGGAGCAGGCCGTCCATGAACTCGTACGTCGTGCGGTAGCCGCTGTTCTCCGTGAGGGTGCTGGTCGCCACGACGATCGGGCCGTCGGTGCGTACCAGGTAGGTGTAGGAGAGGTGCGGGCTGTCCGGGTACGTGGCGGCCGCGCGGCCCGGGAGCCAGACCTTGGTCACCCGTCCGAGAGCGTCGTACTGGGTGGTGGAGACCTTCTTGTTGAGGTCCTCCTGGACGATCGGGAGGGCGCGCAGCGGCTCGTAGGTGGTCGTGGCGACATGGTTGAGCGGGTTGGTCACCACCGTCTTCGTGGCGACCTCGCCCGTGGCCGGCGTGTAGTCGGTCCGGGTGCTCTTGCCGTAGGGGTCGGTGACGGTGGTCGGGCGGCCGTACACGTCGTACGTGGTGCTGCCCTTGGGCGAGTAGCCGTCGCCGTCGGGGTTGATCACCTCGGTGCGGGTGACGTTGCCCTGGGTGGGCGCGCTGCCGTAGGAGCCGCCGTCGTACACGTTGCGGTGGTCGGAGATGACGTCGGCCGGGCGGCTGACGGCGGAGTCGCAGGAGACGGCCACCGTCTCGACCTGGGCCTGGAGTGACAGCAGGTTCAGTCCGGTGTTGCGGGCGTACTGGGTGCGCGTGCACTTCTCGTCGCCGCTGCGGGACTCGTCGCCGGAGTCGGCGGAGGTGGTCTCCATGCCGACGGAGTCGAAGGTGCGGGTGGTGGAGGTCCTGCGTTCGCCGGTGGAGGTCTTGACCCGGGTGATCTCCTTCTCCACTCCCCCGAACCGGGCCTCCAGGTCGGGCAGCCCGTCCCGGTGCCGGGTCGCGGTCACGTCGGACCGCCACGGGACGCTGGACGTGGCCTTGACCCAGGCGCCGCCCTCCCCGTCGTACACGATGCTCTCGCGGGTCTGGCCGGCGAACTCGGGGCGGTCGGTGACGACGGCCCCGGTCGAGTCGGCGACCTCGGCGCCGTCGATCCCGCGGAAGTGGCGGGACTCGGTGAGGGAACGGCGGTCGAGGCCGTCGCCCTTGCGGACCTGGATCCGGCCGTAGCCGCGGAAGTCTCCGTACGTGCGGTCCTCGGGCTTGGTGAACTCGTCGTCGCCCTGGGCCCAGGCGGCGCCGCCGAGGTAGCTGTAGCGGGTGACGACGTCCGGGGTCTCGGCCAGGTTGTCGCCCTCGTCGACCTCCTCGACGAGGTACTTGTTGAACCAGTCCAGCTTCGCGGTCTCGCCCTCGAAGGCCCACTTCACCGGGTAGCAGGTGGTGGTGTTCGTCGCGTCGGCCGGCGGCAGGGCGGTGGCGGTGCAGCCGGGGGCGGAGTAGATGATGCCGATGCTGCCGCCGGTGTCGGTGTTGATCTGGTAGACGCGGTAGCGGATGAAGGGCGCGAGCCCGTCGCCGAGTTTGTCGACGCGGTTGGCGAGCTGCTGGCCGAGGAAGGTGACCTTGGGCAGGGTGATGCTGCCGTTCGTGTGACCGGTGCGCTGGATGGTGGACAGCCACAGGGGGCGTGCGGTGCCGTCGCCGGAGGGCGGGAACGTCTGCTCCAGGGCCCAGGTGTCGACGTCCTTGTACGTGCCGCCGGTCAGCACCTTGGAGGTGATGCCGGTCAGCCGCTTCTTCGACCAGAAGGTCGGGCTGTACTGGCCTTCGCACTGGGCGGCGCCGTCGGCGCAGTGCTGGTCGACGGGTACGTCGGGCCAGTTGTCGGCGTGGTCCTTGTCGAACAGCCCGCACTCGTCGGTGCAGCGGTCGGCGACGTCGAACTTCACCTGGGCCATGGCCGGGGCGGAGTACACGGAGTCCGCGCGCAGACCGTAGTCGATCCGGTCGAGCCAGCCGCCGCGGGTGTACGTGGTGGGGGTGCCCTTGTCCGCGCTGGCGACGGCTCCGCGGTCGTAGTTGTTGGTCTCGGCGTTCCAGTAGTACGCCTGCGCGTTGCCGCGCACGTCCACCACGTGGTCCAGCTGCCAGCGCCAGGCCTGCTTGCACCAGCCGGCGGAGAAGGAGCTGTTGTGGCAGGGCTCCCCGGCGTGGTTGCCGTAGACCGGCACGGTCCAGGCGGAGTTGGTCTCGGTCTTGCCGGCGGACCAGCCCGGGAGGCGGTTGAGCCCGAAGAAGTACTGGGTGCCGTCCGTCGTGGTGACCTTCCAGTACTCGCCGTCGTCGTCGCCGTTGGAGGCGCCGGTGAGCTTCTCGATCCGCTCGCCGTTGTCGGACTGGGCGTGCCAGCCCTTGCCCTGCTCGAAGACGAGTTCGGTGGTCCGGCCGCCGAGGCTCAGGGTGGCGTTGTCGGTGAACCAGCACTGGTCACCGGACTTCTCGGTGTTGGTGCCGCCTTCCATGTCGTCGTTGCAGGAGCGGTAGCGGCGTTCGATGAACCCGGGCTCCATCGACCAGCCGTCGCCTGCCCAGCCGGGCTGGTTGTTCGTGGCGGAGGTACGGCCGTCCACGCTCTGCGAGGAGTAGTTCAACGACAGCTTGGGCGCCAGACCGGAGGGCACGGCGGGGAAACCGAGGGGGTAGGTCCAGCTGAAGCCGCCCGAGGAGCTGCCCGCACTCCAGGAGCCGGAGGCCTGCAGGGATGTGGCCTTGTAGTCGCCGTTGGTACCGGAGCTGCCGGCCTCGGCGGCCAGCACGGTCGCCGCCGCGCCGGCGGCGAGTGAACGGGCGGAAGACGTCCCGTCCTTGGGGGCCACGGCCACCGGGGCCGTGGCGGTCAGGCTGCCGGCTCCGGTGTCGTTGACCGTGGGCAGGGGGGTGCGCACGCGGCAGCGGGGCACGGCGGGGGTGGTGAGCGCGCAGCCCGGCAGTTGGACCAGGCGCAGGCGGGAGGCCCAGTCGCCGCCGTAGGTGTCCCGGAGCGCCGAGTAGTCGACGCGGATCTTCGCCCGGCCCGGGGCGGTCGACGTACCGGCCATGCTGAACAACAGCCCCTGGACTCCGGAGCGTCGGGCGGCCTCGTGGTCGGCGACGGTCACCTTCACGCGCTGCGAGGGCTTCGCGGGTGCCGCGTGGGGCGCCCGGCCGGAGAGCGAGACCAGGGTGACCGGGAAGGACTCGGCGTCCTCTGCACCACTGGCCGTCAGCTCGGCGGAATACGGTTTCGACGGCAGCCGACTCGGGTTCGGATGGCGCGAGGCGGCCGCCTCGGCCAGGGCCAGTGCCGTCTGGTCCGGCCTGCTGAGAGCGGCGCTGTGGCCGCTCCTGGCCGGGGCGACGGGTATCGCCGAGGGCTGCTTGAGCTGTGGGGGCTGCCAGCCCGAGGTGGTCACGGCCGCGGCGCTCGCCGGGACGAGCCCGGTGAGCACCAGCGTGGAGGCGAGAGCGTGCCGTACGGCCCAGCTCAGTGGCTTGCGTACCCGGGGAGAGCCCCCCGCGGAACGACTTGTGAACCTACTCACTTCAACTCCCAGGCTGAACCACATGGTTGGAGGCAGGTACGCTAACACCGCCGGATCAACCACAGTTGATTCCATTACAACTGGAATTGATGACCCCCACATGGGACAGCCTCACGTGAGCGATGGGCGCCCTCCGTGGTGGGGCGGTCGTGGTCCGCCGCAACATCAGCCCACAAAGGAGCAGTAGGTGTCTGCCTTGCGAGAAAGACCGTCCTTGCGGTTCCTCGGCCGCCGGGTCGCGGCCGCCGGACTGGCGACCGCCATGCTGGGCGCGGTCGCCGCCCTGCAGCCCCCGGTACCGCAGGCATCGCGCCTGCTCCCCGTCGCCGACGCCGCCCCCACCGGGGCCGAACCCACCGAGGCGGAGACGGCCTCGGCCCAGGCGAAGGCGACCGGGAAGCGCGCCGAGCTGCTCTCCCGCCGGACCGAGAACTCGGACACCTGGGCCAACCCCAACGGCTCGTTCTCGGTGGACCGTTACGGATCGGCGGTCCGGGTTCTGGTGGGCCAGGACTGGGTGCCCACCGACCCCACCCTGACCTTCGCCGCGGACGGCCGGGTCGTTCCCACGGCCACCACGGTGGCCATGTCCTTCTCCGGCGGCGCCGGCCCGATGGCCCAGGTCGCCGAGGACGGCCGGCGGATGGACCTGAGCTGGCCCAAGCCGCTGCCCAGGCCGACCCTGGACGGCAACGTCGCGACGTACGCGAACATCCTCCCGGACGTGGACCTTCAACTGAAGGCGGACGTCGACGGGTTCTCCCAGCTGCTGGTCGTCAAGACCCCCTCGGCGGCCGCGCACCCGGACCTGGCCACCCTCAAGCTCGGCATCGGCACGGTGGGGCTCTCCGTCACCGCCGATGCCACCGGCAACCTCTACGCCCGCAACCCCGCCGGCCAGGCCGCCTTCGTCAGCCCCGCGCCGATGATGTGGGACTCCACCGAGATCGCCGCGCCGGGGTCCGGTACGGCGCGGGCCGCGGCCGCTGACGGCGACGACCCCTTCGAGCCGGGCCCCGGTGCCAGGGACGCGCTCATGACCACCCGGGTCGTGGGGCAGTCCTTGGAGATCACCCCCGACCGCGGCCTGCTGACCGACCCCGAGACGGTCTACCCCGTCTTCATCGACCCGTCCTGGGCCGAGGGCAAGCGGCAGAACTGGACCCGCGTCTCGGCGGTGTACAAGGACAACACGTACTGGAACGCGAACGACGTCGCCCGAGTCGGCTACGAGAACAAGACGAACGGGCTGTCCCGCTCCTTCTTCCAGCTGGACACCTCCAACATCAAGGGCAAGGACGTGAAGGCGTCCACCTTCCGGATCAAGAACACCTGGTCCTGGTCCTGCCAGGCCCGTGTCGTCCAGCTCTGGGACACCACGGGCGGCATCCACGCGGGCACCAACTGGTACAACCAGCCGACCCAGAGGACGCTGCTGGACTGGAAGAACGAATCCAAGGGCTGGAAGGGCAGCTCCGACTGCCCCGAGGGCAACCTGGAGTTCGACGTCACCCACAAGGTCCGCCAGGTGGCGGCGGCCGGTGACAACTCGATCACCCTGGGCATGTACGCCGCCGACGAGGGCGACACCTTCGCCTGGAAGAAGTTCGACCCCAAGACGGCCGTCCTGTCCACCGAGTACAACACCGCCCCGGACGTCCCGACGGAACTGGGCACCAACCCGAGCAACCCGCTGATCGGGAACACCCACATCAGCGTCCACGCGCTCATCAACGACGCCGACGCCGGAAACCTCCAGGCCAACTTCCAGGTGTGGCAGCCCGGTCAGGCCCCCGTGGTCGACGAGCACATCTCCGCCCAGCGCGGCCGCATCGCCACCCTCGCCCTGCCCGACGCGAAGATCCCCACCGGCTCCTACCAGTGGCGGGTCCGCGCGAAGGACCAGGACGGCGCGTACTCCGGCTGGAGCGCGGTCAAGTCCTTCGAGGTGGACCGCGAACGGCCCAGCAAGCCGCCGACGGTGGCCTCTCCCGAGTACCCCGACGGCGACGCGGGCTGGCCCGCCGTCACGGGCAAGGCGCGTGTCACCGCCGGCAAGTTCACCTTCGGCGCGGCCGGCATCGGCGACGTCGTCGCGTACCGCTACCGCACCAGCTGGGACCCGCAGGAGCGCGGTGTCAACGTGAGCAGCGCACCGGGCAGTTCGGCCACCGTCACCATCACCCCGCCCGCCGTCGGCCCCGGCTACGTCTACGCGTACAGCCTGGACCGGGTCGGCAACCGCTCGGACGAGCGCGCGTACCTGCTGTACGCCAACGGCACCGGCGCCAAGGACCGCCCCGGCGACCTCAACGGCGACGGCAACGCCGACGCCTGGTCGCTCGACCCCTCCGGCACCCTGCGCAGCTACCTCGGCCAGGGCAACGGCAGGTTCGGCACGGCCGCCTACGGCGGCGCGGCCCTCCAGGGCGGCCTGATCAGCCACCGCGGCGACTGGAACAACGACGGCATCGAGGACCTCCTGGTCCGCCGGTACGACGACGTGGACAAGCGGCAGAAGCTGTACGTCTACCCCAACACGGGCTACGGCATCGTGCGCCCCGAGGACGCCTACGAGCTCACCGTGGCCTGCCCGCGCCACGCCGCCGAGGCAGGCGACTGCCAGGGCCCCGGCACGGACTTCTGGCACGACGCCGACACCCAGATCCTGGCCGTCGACGATCTCACCGGCGGTCCGCGCTCCCTCAACGGCACCCACGCCCTCGCCGACCTGCTGGTCCGCGAGGGGGACAAGCTGTGGCTCTACTACGGCTCCGAGAGCCGGTACCTGGACGAGCAGAGCGACCCCATCCAGATCGGCGGCAACAGCTGGCGCGGTCACACCCTGATCGCTCCCGGCGACACCACCGGCGACGGCATCGCCGACCTGTGGGTGCGCCGGGACGACACGGGTGACGTCTACCAGTACGTCGGCAAGAAGACGCCCGACGGGCGCTTCGACCTCGGCTCCTGGGGCGAGTCCGCCCAGCCCGTGAAGATCCTCACCGGGGTCGGCGCCTCCACCTACCCCGAGCTGTCCTCCAGCACCGACCTGACCGGCGACGGCCGCCCCGACCTCTGGGGCCGCGCACAGGGCAACTCCCTGACGGTCTGGCCCGGCAAGGGTTCCAGCCAGGGCGGCTACACGTTCGACACCCCGCTGACCGCCGGCTCCGCCCACACCGGTCCCAACCTCGCCAAGGGCGTCCAGGTGACCGCCACCACCAGCTACGAGGCCGATGGCTGGAGCAGGAGCGCCCTGGTGGACGGCCGGCGCGACTCCCAGCCCGGCTCGAACGGCTGGAGCACCACCACCGCCAGCCCCAACAGCGACCGCACCGAATCGGTGACCGTGGACCTCGGCGTACGCCAGGCCCTGAACTCGGTCGACCTGTACCCGCGCAACGACGGCGCCGACACCGGCAAGGGCTTCCCCGTCGACTTCACCATCGAGGTCTCCGAGGACGGCGCCACCTGGGACAGCGTGATCGAGCGCACCGGCTACCCCAAGCCGGGCAACGCCGCCCAGTCCTTCTCCTTCGAGACCGCCAACGCCCGTTACGTCAAGGTCACCGGCACCAAGCTGTCGACCGACCCGCACGGCGACTACCACCTGCAGTTCGCCGAACTGGAGGTCCACGGTCCCCAGAAGCTCGCGACGGGTGCCTTCAACTTCGCCAAGAACATGACCGTCACGGCCAGCAGCAGCTACGAAGGGCCCGGATGGACCCTGAACGGCCTGGTGGACGGCAGCACCAAGAGCGGCTGGAGCAGCGCCGACAACACGGGCGCCAGCCACACCGAGTCCGTCACCGTCGACCTGCGGGCACCGCGCTCGGTCAACTGGATCAACCTGCGTCCGCGCGGTGACGGCGCCAACACCGGAGCCGGCTTCCCCGTCGACTTCACCGTCGAGGTCTCCCCGGACAACGCCACCTGGACCAAGGTGGTGCAGCGGACCGGCTACCCGCGCCCCGACGCCGCCGCGCAGGAATTCCCCTTCGACACCCAGCAGATCCGCTACATCAAGGTCACCGGAACCAAGCTCTCCAAGGACACGCTCGGCGACCACCACATGCAGTTCGCCGAGCTGGAGGCGTTCAGCGACCAGGCCTACGATCCGCGGGTCCCGGACCTCGCCGTGGGCACGGCCGTGACCGCGAGCAGCAGTGTCGCGAGCGGACCCGCCGGCGCCCTCGTCGACGCGAACCCCTCCACGTGGTGGAGCAGCAACGCGTCTCTGGACAACCACACCGAATCCGTGACGGTCGACCTCGGCGCGAGCCAGTCGCTCAACTGGGTCAACCTGCGCCCGCGCAACGACGGTGCCGGCACCGGCTTGGGCTTCCCCGTCGACTTCACCGTCCAGCTGTCGGGCGACGGCACCACCTGGGGGACCCCGGTCGTCAACCAGACCGGTTACCCCCGGCCCGGTGACGCCGGCCAGTCCTTCTGGTTCCAGGCGCAAAATGCCCGCTACATCAAGGTGACCGGCACCAAGCTGTCCCAGGACCACCTCGGCCGCTACCAGATGCAGCTGGCCGCGCTGGAGGCGAGCGGCGGCCGCTACCTCCTCTCCTCCGCCGTCAACCTCGCCAAGGGCGCCCCGGTCACGTCGACGAGCAGCTACGAGGCCGACGGCTTCAGCCGCTCCCACATCGTGGACGGCCGGCGCGGCTCCACCGCCGCTTCGCAGGGCTTCAGCAGCAACGACACCACCGGCGCGAACCACACCGAGTCCGTGACCGTGGACCTGGGCACCCGCCAGTCGGTGAACTGGGTCAGCCTCTACCCGCGCACCGGCACACCGGAGTCCACGGGCTACAGCTTCCCGGTCGACTTCACCATCGAGGTCTCCGAGAACAACACCACCTGGACCAAGGTCGCCCAGCGCACCGGCTACCCCCGGCCCGGGAACGCCGTCCAGGCCTTCCCGTTCAACCATCGCAACGCGCGGTACGTCAGGGTCAACGCGACCAAGCTGGCGGTTCCCGGCGACTACCGGCTCCAGCTGTCCGAGATCGAGGTGTACGGCCAGAAGGCCTTCAACTCGGCTCAGCCCAACCTGGCCCTGGGCACCGCGGTCACGGCCAGCAGCAGCTACGTGGACGCGACCTGGAGCCCGGGCGGCCTGGTCGACAACAGCACCGCCACCGGCTGGAGCAGCTCCAGCGACATCGGCGCGAACCACACCGAGCACGTGACGGCCGACCTCGGCACCCTCCAGAGCCTCAACTGGATCACGCTGCGGCCGCGCACGGACGGGGCCGACGCCGGCAACGGCTTCCCCGTCGACTTCTTCGTCGAGGTCTCCCAGGACGGTACGACCTGGTCCAAGGTGGCCCAGCGCACCGGCTACCCCAAGCCCGACGGCTCACCGCAGCACTTCCTCTTCGAGCCGCGGCCGGGCAGGTTCGTCCGGATCACCGGGACGAAGCTGAGCACGGACAGCGGCGGCGAATACCACATGCAGTTCAGCGGGCTGGGGGCGTACAGCGGCAAGTCGCTGCCCCGGGAGAGCCGTAACGTGGCGAAGGGCGCGGCGGTGACCGCGAGCAGCAGCTACGCCGGCCCCGGCTGGTCGGCCGCCGCGCTCACCGACGGCAACCCCTCCGCACTGCCCGGCCTGCAGGGCTGGAGCAGCGACAACACGCCCACGGCCAACCACCAGGAGTGGGCCAAGGTCGATCTCGGCGCGTCCCTGCCGGTGGGCTGGATCAACCTCTACCCCCGCAACGACGGCGCCGCCGACACCGGCAGCGGCTTCCCGGTCGACTTCTTCGTCGAGGTCTCCCAGGACGGTACGACCTGGACCAGGGTGGCCCAGCGCACCGGCTACCCCAAGCCCGCCAACGCCGTCCAGCAGTTCCCGTTCCCGACCCAGAACGCCCGGTACATACGGGTGACCGGCACCAGCCTCTCCAAGGACTCCGCCGGCCACTACCGGATGCAGTTCGCCGAACTGGAGGCGCACGACCCGTCGGTGTCCTAGCCGACGGTCGCAGGACCGAGTGACACAGCGCGGGGCCGCCGGTATGACCGGCGGCCCCGCCGCGTCGTGGGCTCGGCACGCTTCACAGATCCTCCGGAGCGACTCCGCCGGCCGGGCCGTCCCGATCCCAGGCGGAAGGGTCACGGTGTCCACACGGTGCCCCGGGCCTCGTACTCCAGCATGGTCTCCACGCCGGTCGCCGTGTCGGCGCCGAGTTCGCGGCGGGTGAGCCAGAGGGCGAGTTCGAGGCCCGAGGTGATGCCGCCCGCCGTCACGAGGGCGCCGTCGTCGACGACCCGCGCGTTCTTCACCAGGCCGCCCTGCCGGGCGAGATCGGCCTTCGCCTTGTGGTGCGTGGTGCAGGGGCGGCCGCGGGTGAGCCCGGCGGCGGAGAGCAGCATGACCCCGGTGCACAGGGCCGCGACGGTGAGGCCGGGGCGGGAGGAGGCCGCCGCGAGGGCGCGGGGCAGGATGCCCCGGTCGATCTCGGCCCACACCCCGGGGCTGTCACGGCGGGCGTAGCCGCCGCCGGGGACGACGAGGACGTCCGCCTCGTCGGGCGCCCAGCGGTGCGGGCCCCTGACCTCCGTGCCGTAGGCGGCGATGACCGACCGGGCTCCGGTCGCCGACACGTAGCGGACCTCGACCGGGCGTGGGGTGAAGAACCCGGCCGCCGAGAAGACCTCGTACGGGGCGGCGAAGTCCAGCTCCTCGACGCCGTCGAACATCACCACGTGGACCCGCAGCGGCCCGCTCGGTCCGGTCGCTCCGGTCGCTCCGGCGGTGGACGCCTGGGCGGTCGTCGGGGCCGCGAGCGCGCCCGCGGCCCCGCCGGCCGTGGCGCCGACGGCCGTGGTCGCGCGGAGCAACTGCCTGCGATTCATGGGGACTCCTGCTTCGGAAGGGACGTCGGGGAGGAGGTCGGGCCGCGGTCCCCCGCGGTTCCCGCGGCGGTCCGGGAACTCGGCGGCCCCGCCGTACGACTCCTCCACCGCACCGGCACGGAAGCGGCGAGAGGCAGGGGATGGGCGGACTGGACATACGCATGCGCGGGGTCGCCTGCCGGCACGGCCGCGCCGAGGCCGTGGTGGGCGTGGACCTGGAGATCGCCGCCGGCGAGCGGGTCGCCCTGACGGGGACGAACGGGTCCGGGAAGACCACGCTGCTGCGGGCGGTCCTCGGGATGCACCGGCGGACGAGCGGCTCCATCGAGGTCGGCGGGCGCGTCGCGCGCTCGGCCGCCGACTGGGCCTGGCGGCGCCGGTCGTGCGCCTGGATCCCACAGAAGCCCGCCGCCGGCCGGTTCCCGCTGCGGGGCGACGAGCTGCTCGCGAGCAGCGGGGCGCCCGGCGAGGCGCTGCTCGCGGCCGGACGGCTCGGGGTCGGGGCACTGGCCTCGCGTCCCGTGGGCACCTTGTCCGGCGGGCAGTTGCAGCGCATGTACCTGGCGCGGGCGATCGGCTGTGTCGCGGCGGGCGCCCAGGTGCTGCTCGCCGACGAGCCGACCGCCGCCCTCGACTTCGAGGGGCAGGAGGAGGCGGCCGACGTGCTGGCCGCGCTGCCGGTCACGCTCGTGGTCGTGACCCACGACCGGGCGCTGGCGGACCGCTGCGACCGGGTCCTGGAGATGGCCGCGGGGCGGCTGCGGGAGGTGCGGTGAGCGCGCTCGCGGCGGCCGATCTCGGCGCCATGCTCCAGCTCGTACCGGTCCAGCGGGCGGGGGTGGCGCTGCTCCTCGCGGCCGTCGGCCTGCCGGTGATCGGCGTCGTCATCGTGGGCCTCGACATCATGCCGGTGCGGTTCGCGATGATGCACGTGGCGCTGCTCGGCATCGCCGTCGGGCTGCTGACCGGGATCGATCCGATGGTGTGCGCCCTGGTGGCGTGCGCATTGTCGGGGGCGGGTGTCGCGCCGCTGGCCCGGACGCCGGCGGGGCTCTCGGGGGCGATGGGTCTGCTGATGAGCCTCGCCATCGCCGCCGCGCTGCTCGTCCTGGCCGTCTCCGGCGTCAACGCGTCGGGGGCCTTCGCCCTGCTGTGGGGGTCGATCCTCTCGGTCGGCACGGCGGACCTCGTGGTCCTCGGCGCGCTCGCCGTGGTCGTCCCCGGACTGTTCTGGTGGCGGCGCCGCGAGGTGGCGCTGCTGCTGTACGACCGTGAGCTCGCCCAGTGCTCGGGGGTGCCGGTCGGCTTCCTCACCACGGCTCTTCTCGTCCTGGTCGCGGTCGCGGTCGCCGGCGCGATCAAGCTGACCGGGGCGCTCCTGGTCGACGCGCTGACCCTGCTGCCCGCGCTCGCGGCCCGCCGACTGGGCCGCTCGCTGGGGTCGATCACGCTGTGGGCGGTCGGCATCGGCGTCGCGGTCAACGTCACGGGCTTCCTGCTGGCCCTGTGGCTGGACTGGCCTCCGGGCCCGGTCCTCGTCCTGACGGCGGGGGTTGTCGTCCTCGCCGCGCATCTCATCCCCGAACGGAGAAACAGCCCATGGCGCGCACCCGCGTCCGTACCGCCCGTCTCGCTTCCCTCGTCGCACTGAGCGCGGCGCTGCCGCTGCTCGCGGGGTGCGGGGAGGACAAGCCGGCCTCCGGCACCGGCACCGAGGGGGCGGGGGACAAGCCGGTGGTCGTCGTGACGACCACCTGGGAGGGCGCCTTCGCCAAGGCCGCCGGCGCCGAGGACGTCACGGTGATCGTGCCGCGGTCCGTGCACCACGCGCCGGACTACGACCCGAAGCCGTCCGACCTGGCGGCCGTCGCGAAGGCGGACTTCGTGCTGTACGCGCCGTTCGAGCCGTACGCGGCGAAGATCAAGGAGGCGGCCGGCTCGAAGGCGAGGCTCGTCGAGGTGAACCTGGACAACGACCCGGCCGAGGCCGGAGCCGAAGTCGAGCGTCTCGGCGGCCTGTTCGGCACGAAGGACACCGCCTCGCGGTGGAAGGCCCGTCTCGACGAAGAGGTCACGAAGCTGAACGGCGAACTCAAGGCCGCCTGGCCGGACGGCAAGAGCCCGACGGTCGTCGCCCAGGTGTTCACCGCCTGGGCGGCCGGTCTCGCGGGTGCCACACCGGTGGGCACGTACGGCCCCGAGCCGGTCACCCCCGCGCAGCTGGCCTCCCTCTCGGCGAAGAAGCCCGCCTTCGTGCTCGACAACGCGCACATGTCGACCGGCACCGTGCTGCCGGACTCGGGCGCGAAGCAGGTCACGGTCGCGAACTACCCGGGCGAGGACCTGGATCTGCTGGCGGTGTACCGCGACGCGGCGGCCGAGCTGAAGAAGGCCATGAGCGGTTCCTGACCGCGCGGACCGCACGGCGGGGCGTAGAGCGAAGGGGGAGGGCCGTGGTGCGGCCCTCCCCCTTCGGTTCGTCCGGCGGATCAGGGCCGGGGGCCGCGCCCGATCCGCCGGACACGCCGTGCCGTCACGCGCGATCGGCGGGGCGAGCCCGCGTCGTCACGCTCGACCGGCCGGGCAGGCCCGTGCCGTCACGCCTGGACGAGAACGGCCTTCCGGTCCTCCTCGATCCGGGTCCGCAGCGCGGCGCGGTCGGGCTTTCCGGCGGCGGTGAGCGGCAGTTCGGGCAGGACGAGAAGGTGCTCGGGGTGCTTGTGCCGGTCGAGTCCGCGCTCGGCCAGATACGCCACCAGCTCGGCGAGGGACGGGGCCGTCGGGCCCTTGGCTACCAGGCAGGCGGCGAGCCGCTCGCCCATGAGCGGGTCGGGCACGCCGACGCAGACCGCGTCCCGGACCCTCGGGTGGGAGACGAGTTCGCGCTCGACCTCGGCGGGGCTGATGTTGGTGCCGCCGCGTATCACCACGTCCTTGAGGCGGCCGGCGACGTGCAGGACGCCGTCGGCGTCGAGGAACCCGAGGTCGCCGGTCCTGACCCAGCCCTCGGGAGTGCGGTAGCGGGCGTCGAGCTCGGGCGAACCCACGTAACAGAGCGGGGTCATGGGGCCGCGGGAGACGATCTCGCCGATCCGCCCGTCGGGCAGCGGCTCGTGGGTGTCGGGGTCGGTGATGCGGATCTCGGCGACCCGGGGGTCGGGCCGGCCGACGACGACACCGGAGCGGTCGGTGGGCGGCACGGTGTGCTGGAGCCCGGTGTGGCAGTTGACGCCGTCGGCCGATCCGTACAGGTTGACGACGGGACAGCCGAAGGCGTCGGCCGCGGCCTCGGCGGTCGCCTCGTCGAGAGGCGCGCCGCCGAGGACGAGCGCGGTCGGGGCGGGCAGCGGTTCGTCCGTCCGCTCCAGGGCCTCCAGCATCATGCGGATCATGGTGGGCACGCCGAGGATGTGGGTGGGCCGGTGGTCGCGTACGGCGGCGAGGGCGGCCTCGGGGGTGAAGTGGTCGAGCAGGACGAGCGTGCCGCCGTGCCGGGCGAGGGCGACGGCCGTGCCGTTGGAGCCGAAGGCCGAGGCCAGGGGAACCAGGAAGAGGCAGCGGGGCGGGGTGTCGTCGGGCATGAGGGAGGCGAGGAAGTTCCCTCGGCCCCCGGCCAGGGCGTTGTGGGAGTACGCCACCATCTTCGGCTCGGCCTCGGAGCCGGACGAGACGAGGATGCGGGCGGCGCTGTCGGGATCGGGGCGGGACGGGACGAATCGGGCGGGGTCCGTACGCAGCAACTGGGACAGCGGAATCGTTCCGTCGGGTGCGGGGCCACGGCCGGCGGCGATGACGTGCCGCAGGGCCGGCAGCGCCGGTGCGAGGGTCAGGAGGTCGGCGGCGTGGGTCTGCCCCCGGTGTTCCACGGCGGCGATGACCGCGACGGCCTCCGCGCGGCGCAGCAGGCATTCGGCCTCCACCGCGCCGCGCCCGACCGGGAAGGGCAGGGCGATCGCGCCCAGAGCGGCGAGCGCCAGGTCCGCGATGACGGCGTTGCGGTGGTTGGGCAGCTGGACGCCCACGACGTCCCCGGCGCCGACGCCGAGCCCCCGAAGGCCCTCGGCGAGGGATCGGACCTTACGGTCGAGGGCCGTGTAACAGAGCGTGCCCTTGGCGTCGATCACGGCGGTGCGGTGCAGATCGGCGATCTGTCTGGCCCGGTAGAGGCTGTAGACGTCGAGGTCGGGGCAGATGCCGTCCACCGCCCAGGAACGGCGGAGGTCGGCGGGGAGCAGGTCGGTCAGGGTGACGGTCACGCGAGGCTCCAGGGGTCGGGAACGGCGGGGGCTCCGTGCGCGTCCCGGCCGATCGGGCCGGACAGGCGCGGGTCGTGGTGAAGGGCGGACAGGTCGGTGGTGACGGCCGTGGCGGTCAGCCCGTGGCCGCGCAGCTGGTCCAGGGCGTCCTCGGTGCACATGCCCGTGACGTCGTACGCCGCGGCGGCCGCCGCGCTGGTGTCGCTCGGCGCGATCCAGCCGTCGGAGGTCCGGAGCGGGTGCCGGAACCCGGCGGGGCGGCGGGGTTCCGCGCCGGCGGCGGCCCGGCGCAGGGCGGGGGCGAGGAGGGTGTCGGCCGCGCCGAGCAGTGAGGATTCGGCCCGTACGCCGTGGCCCGTACGCTCGCGCAGGAGCAGGGCCGCGAGGACGGCCTCGGTGCCGTGCAGGCCGCCCAGGACGTCGAGGAGCGTCATGAGGGAGGGCACGGGCGGTTCGCCGGCCGGGTGGGCGGCCTCCCCCACGCCGGTCCGGGCCTGCACCATGAAGTCGGTGCCCATGGGGGCGTCGTCGATGCGGTCGGCCCAGCCGCCGGTGTAGGCGTACACGAGGGACGGGTTGACGGTGCTGAGGTGCTCGGCGTCGAGATCGAGCTCCGCCGCCTTGCCCGGGGCCCAGTTGTGCAGGAACACATCGGCCTCGGCGACGAGTTCACGCAGTCGTGTCCGGTCCCCGGGCGCCTTGATGTCGATCTCGACGGCCTCCTTGCCCCGGTTGAGCGCGAGCCAGCGGGCGGAGATCCCGGCGCAGGCCGGCGGCATGCCGCGGAGCGGGTCACCGCCCGGGGGCTCGATCCGGATCACGCGGGCGCCGAGCAGGCCGAGGAGGTGGGCGGCGAGCGGTGCCTGGATGCGGCGGCCCGCCTCCAGGACGGTCAGTCCGGCCAGCGGCCGGTCCCCCGTGGCGGCGGTGGCAGCCGTGGTCGTCGGGCGGCCCGGGCCGAGCGCGCTCAGGGACCAGGGGTCGGCGCCGTCGTCCTCGGCGGCGCGCTCGACGAGCGTGCGCAGCCGGCACACCTCGGCCTCGGACCGCGCGGCGGCCTGCCGGATCCGTGCCCACGGGTGCCGTCGGGTCACCTCGTGCAGGTCGACGGGAAAGGGCGCGCAGGCGGTGGCGTACCGGAACTGGAAGGGCCGCCAGCCCGCCCGTATCGCGTCGGCGGGAGCCTCCAGGGAGCGCCAGAACGCCGCCCAGGCCCCGGGGTCGAGCGTCTCCAGTTCGAACAGGACGCCGTCGGCGGAGGTGAACGGCGGCCCCCCTGGTGCGTGTTCGACGGCTTCCGGTTCCTCGGCACCGGCTGCCGCGAGGTACTGGGAGAGGGTGAGCAGCCCGGCCCTGTCGGCCGTGGTCGTCCGCACGCGGGCCGGCGGGCCGCCCCGGGCCTGGCCGACGAGCCCCGCGAGCAGGCCCTGGACGGCGAGCACACCGGTGGCGGTGGCCAGGTATTCGACGGCGAGGCCGCGCGGGGCCCCGTGTCGGCGGCCGTGGACGGCCATCACGCCGGTGACGGCCTGGGCGGTGGCCTCGTCCTCGATCCCGGAGCCGGGGGCTCCCCATGCGGTACGGGCGAGGACGGGCGCGAACTCCCCGCCGCCCAGGGCGATGTCCCCCGGACCGCCGTCCCGCACCGTCGCCCCGAGTCGTCGCAGATGGTCGGAGACGACCCTGGTCAGGGGCTCGGGGCCGCCGATGTCGCACCGCAGTGCGTCGAGCGGACGGGCTGTGTCGAGCGGGCGGCGGACCGCGGTGTGCGCGGTCGGCGATGACGCCATGCCTCTCCTCTCCTGGTACGGCGGCGATGGCCGTCGCACGGGGACTGTCACGGTCACGGGAACTCGCGGGCCGGTGGGCCCGACCAACTCCACGGGCAGGCAGTCGGACGCGTGTTCTGCCGAGTTCCCGAGACGGAGGAAACAGTGACGGATCATGACGTACCGGATGTCGATCTGCTGCGGAAGCGGGTCTCCGCGTTCGTCCGTGACCGCGTGTTTCCCGTGGAGCGGGTGCTCGACGCCGGCGGACCGCCCGCCGGGGACCTGCGCGAGCGGCTGCGCGAGGAGGCCCGGAGGGCCGGCCTGTGGGCGCTTCCCCTCCCGGCCGAACTGGGCGGCGGAGGACTGCCCTTGGGCGCGTACGCGTCGATCGCCGAGGCGGAGGGTGCCAGCGACCACGGCCCCGTGGCGCTCGGGTCGGCCTCGCTCCTCGACGTGACCATGCTGGCCCGGCGCGGTTCGGCCCGGGTGCGCTCGGCGTACCTCCCGGGACTGGTCTCCGGCGGTCTCCGCACCTGTTACGCGATGACCGAGCCGGACACGCCGGGGACGGAGCCGGCGCTGACGTCGACCCGGGCGGAGCGGCTGCCGGGCGGCGGCTGGCGCGTGACCGGCCGGAAGTGGTTCGTGTCGAACGCGGGACACGCGGACCTGGTGACCGTGCTCGCCCGGACGAGCGGATCTGCGGGGGACCGCACCGGACTCTCGCTCCTCCTCGTGCCGACCGGCTCACCCGGCTTCCGGGTCGTGCGCGAGCTGCCGATCCTGGGCGCGACCGGGCAGTACGAGATCGACTTCGATGGTGTCGAGGTCGCCGAGGACCATCTCGTGGGCGACACCGGGCAGGCCTTGGCGATCGCGGGCGAACGTCTCCAACTGGGGCGTACTCTCCGGGCGTTGCGGTGGCTCGGCCAGGCCCAGCGGGCCTTCGACCTCCTCTGCGACCGCGCCACCGGACGTCGGGGCGCCCGGGGCCCGCTCGCGGACCGCCAGCTCGTCCAACAGCACGTCTTCGAAGCCTTGTTGGCACTGAGGACGACGCGCCCGCTCGTGTACGAGGCGATGGCGCTGGTCGCGGACGGACGCGACGCCCAGGTGGAGGTCGGCCTGGCGAAGACGGCGGCGGCCCGCACCCTCCAGGACGTCGCGGACCGGGCGGTCCAGGTGTTCGGCGCTGCCGGGCTGGGCCCCGACACGCCCCTGCCGGCGCTGTTCCGTACCGGGCGGACGGCCCGGATCCTCGACGGGCCGGACGAGCAGCACATCTCCGCCGTCGCCCGGCGCGTCCTGCGGGGCCGCCAGGGCTCCGCCGTCACACCCGCCTGAGGTCGGCCCGGCCGAGGAGCGCCGCGAGCCCGAGAGCCAGGAAGAAGTCGCCCCAGACGAGTTCGTGGCGGACGGCCGTGCCGCTGTGCGCGTCGTAGCAGCCGTCGAGGAGCATCCCCGCCGGACGGGTTCCGCCCGGCCGGGTGAGGTGGTCGTGCGCGAGCCGGTGCAGCACAGCCTCCGCCCGGGCCGCGCACGCGGTCGACCACGCGGTCGACCACGCGGTTCCGGGGACGAGCGCGAGCTTCAGGAGGGCGACCGCGGTGATGGCGGCGGCGGAGGTGTCGAGCGGGCCGTCGGCGTGACGGGCGTCCGCCGGCGGGACCGGGGGTCCGACGAGCATCGAGCAGTCGGCGAGGAGGAGTTCGGCCGCTTGGGTGAGCCGGTCCACGCGCCAGGAGGCGGCTTCCGCGCGTGGCAGGGCGTCCGCGAGGAGCAGGGCGTCCGCGACGGCCAGGAGGAGCCATGCCTCACCGCGGGTCCAGCCGGGTGCGGGGTCGGCTTCGGCCAGCCAGCCGCGCGTCCGGTCCAGGCGCCACGCCGGGGCGGGCCGCCCCGTGCCGTCGTGGGGCAGGCACAGGTCCAGATGCCGGTGGAGGTGCCCGGCCGCCGCCTCCCGCCCCTCGGGTCCAGCCGAGGCAAGCAGGGGTACGAGACCGGGGACGCCGTCCGCACGGGCCCGTAGCCGCTCGCCGCCGAGGGCCGAACCCCAGGGGACGAGGCCGAGTTCCGGGTCGAAGGCGCCGACGGCGGCCTTCGCCGCCCGCTCCCGAAGGGCTGGCGCCGCCGTGTCCTCGGTGGCCGGGGCCGTGCCGTACCAGAGGATGAGGCCGCGGGTCGCGGTGTCCGCCTCGGCCCAGGGGGCGAGCCGGCCGGTGACGGCGGCGGCCGCCGTACGGTCCTCGTCCCTCCCGGCGCGGCCCGCCCGGAGCCACAGCAGACCCGCCCAGAAACCGCCCGCCCATGATCCGCGTCCTGTGGTCGTCCACCGGCCGTCGGCCGGATCGGCGTACAGGGGAAAACGGTCGCCCACCTGCTCCGAGGTCTCCCCCACCCGCCCCAGGAGAAGGCCGAGGGCCTCCTCGGCCCAGTCCGTGACGGTCACCACGGACCCTCGGCGCGGGTACGGCGGTCCGTGACGGTCATCGCGGACCGTCCACGCGGACACGGGGGTCCCGCGACCGTCATCGCGAACCGCCCGCGCCCGTACGGCGGCCCCGCGACCGTCACCGCAGACCGCCCGCGCCCGTACGGCGGTCCCGTACCGCCCAGGCGAGCGCGACCGACCCCGCGACGGCGAACTCCACCGCGACCAGCGCCCAGCCCTCCCCGTACCGCCCGCGCTCCGCGAGGAGTCCGAACAGGGGTGGGCCCACCGCGAATCCGGCGAAGAAGCCGGCGGCGACCAGGGCGGAGTCCTGCCCGGCCCGGCCGGGCGCGGAGCGCTGCATGACCAGGACCATCGAGACCGCGTTGCCGGACACGGCGAACACGCCGACCGCCACGGCCGCCGCCCACACCAGCAGGTCGACGTGGACGGCGGCGGTCAGGAGCACGGCCGCCCCCACCGCCCCGCCCGAGAGCAGCGCCGGCAGCCACGGAGCCCGGCCGGGCGTCGCGGCCCGGGACCAGCCGACGCGACCGCCGATCCCGGCGACGCCGAGGACCGCGACCAGGGCGCCCGCCACCGTCGGCCCCATGCCGAGGCGTTGGACTCCGAAGAGGGCGAGGTAGGTGTTGACGGAGGCGATGCCCGCGCCGAGGAAGAGCGAGAACGCGGCTAGCCAGGGCACGGGGCCACCGCGGCGGGACGGTGCCGGGCCGCCTGCGGCCCCCTTCGGCGGCGGTGACGCGTCGGCCGGCAGCGCTCTCCAGGCCCACAGGGCCGCGATGAGCGCGGCACCGGCGGCCACCCAGACGGCGCCCCGCCAGCCGATCGCGCCGGCGGCCACGGCGAGCGGCAACCCGGCTACGAAGGCCCCGAGTTGGACGCCGGACTGCTTGGCGCCGGTGACCGCGCCCCGCCTCGGCGCCGGTACGGACGCCAGGATCGCCTTGTTCGTCGCCGGGTTGGCGAGCGCCTGGGGCAGCCCGCCCAGCGCGACGGCCACGAGCAGCAGGCCGGGGCCGGGCGCGGAGCCGATCAGGCCCAGCGCCACCGCCGAGAGGGCGAGCAGGGCCACGAGGGCCCGGCGGGGGCCGACGCGGTCGACGAGCCTGCCTCCGACGGGAGAGAGCACGGCCGCCGTGCCGAAGCCGACCGTGGTGGTCAGTCCCAACAGGGTCTCGGAGACGTCGAGTCGGTCGACGAGACGCGGACCCAGCGCACCGAGCAGGAACAGCTGCATCATCGAGAAGGCCATGGCCGTCGTCAGGAGCGCGGTCAGCCCGCGGGCCGGTCCCGCTCCGGTTGCGGCGGGTGCCTCCGCCGCCGTACCCGCGCTCGTCACCGCGTACTCCTCCCCCGTTCGGCGCTCGGGCCGAACGCCGTCGCCTTCGAGAAGTCGTGGCGACCGTGCCGGAAGTTCCCGAGGCGCTCTTGTGGGACCCGTCACAGTCGCGTACTCATGTCCCGACAGGTCGTGGGGGCGGCCGCGGGACGGCCGCTCCCGCCCTCATACCTCCGGGGAGGGTGCAAGGATGGGCGCGCCATGACACCAGGCCGATGTTCGCGAGGGGTGAGGGCCGCGATGTTCGCGGCCGTCTGTGTGCTGCTCGCTGCCACCGGCCACATCCTGATGTCGGGCCAGGGAGTGCCCGCCTGGACCCTTTCCCTCGCCTTCGCCGCCACCATGGCGGTCACCTGGGCCCTCGCGGGACGCGAGCGCGGCCTCCTCGCCGTCACCGCGGCGAGCGTGGTCGTGCAGAGCGCGCTCCACACGGCCTTCTCGTGGTCCCAGACGACGGCCGTGCCGACGGCCACCACGCCGATACCGATACCGATACCGATGCCGATGCCGATGCCGATGAACGCCATGCACGCGGCGCACGCGCACATGGCGCACGCGGCCATGGGTCACGGAGACGCGACCGCGTCCGTCGGCATGATGTCCACGGCTCCGGCCGGGCACGACATGACAGACATGTCGTCGTCCTCAGGGATGCTGTCGGCCCATCTCCTGGCCGCGCTCCTGAGCGGCCTGTGGATGGCGTTCGGCGAGCAGGCGGCGTTCCGCCTGCTGTTCGCCGCCTCCCTGCGGCTCTTCCGCCCCCTGCGTCCGCTGCTCGCGTCCTTCGTCCCCGTCGTGGGGAACCGGCCCCGGCTCCGGCCGGTGCGAGCCGGTGACGAGCGGCCTCCGCGCCGGCTCCTCCTCGCCCATTCCCTCATCTCCCGAGGTCCTCCCCAGGCACTCGCTGTCCTCTGACAGCCGGCTCCCCGAGCTCGACGGCCCAGTTCCGTCCCTCGGGCATCGGTCTTGCCGCTTCCGCCCGGTCGCGGCCGGCCGTACCAGTCACCGGCCACGGCGCCGACCTCCTCCGCGTGCCCGGCCGGATTCCCTTTGCCTCGTAAGGACTTGTGGCGATGACTCCTGCCCACGACACCCTCCTTCAGCGCCCGACGAGCACCTCCCGCTCGGCGCACGCTCCGGACGCCGACACGGACGCGGCGACGACCCGGCTCGCGCTGGCCGCCCGGGACGGCGACCCGGCGAAGGCCGATCTCTTCGTACGTGCTCTGCACCGCGACGTCCGGCGCTATGTGACGTATCTCAGTGCGGACCGCCAGGCGGCCGACGACCTCACCCAGGAGGTCTTCCTCCGGGCGCTCGCCGCGCTACCCCGTTTCCAGGGGCGCTCCTCGGCCCGCACGTGGCTGCTGTCGATAGCCCGCCGGACGGTGGTCGACAGCCTGCGGCACGCGGCCGCCCGCCCGCGCCTGTCCGACCGGGACGACTGGCAGGCGGAGGCCGAACACACCCAGCCCCGGGGGCTTCCCGGTTTCGAGGACGGCGTCGCGCTCGCCGAGCTCCTGACGGCGATCCCGGCCGAGCGGAGAGACGCGTTCGTCCTCACCCAGTTGCTCGGCCTGCCCTACGCAGAGGCCGCCGAAGCCATCGGCTGTCCCGTCGGCACGGTCCGCTCACGGGTCGCACGGGCCCGGACCTCCCTGGTGGCCCTGGTGCGCGGCGCCGAGGAACCGGTGCCGTCGCCGGTGCTCGTCCCGGGTGGCGACGCTCCGGCACGCAGGCGGTTCACGCGGGCGCCCGCGCTCGCCTGACCGTTCGCCTGTCCGCTCGCCTCGCGTAGCCGACGGGAGCGGGGCGGGGTCGGGGTCAGGTCAGGTCGGGTCGGGTCGGGTCGGGTCGGGTCGGGTCACTGCAGCGCAGGCAGCGCGCCGCGATGCGCCCCGCCCCCGTCCCCGTGCCCGTAACCGCGCCCGCCCCGTCCCCGTACGCGTGCAGTCCCCGCCCCCGTACGCATCCCCTCTCTCGGGAACCGGACCGCCGGGCCATCCGACTCCTCCGGCAGCACGGCCCCACCCCTCCGGTGCCGTACGACGCGCTCTGGAGAGGCGACCGATGGAAAAGCCACGCGCATCCTCGTCCCCCGCGGGAGCCACGGGGCGGTTCGGTTCTCCTCCCGTCGTCCTGGGGGGCTTCCTCCTGCTCCTTGCCCTGGTGTTCACCGGGTCCTACGCCCTGGGATCGGCGGTGGGGCCGATCGGCCCCACGCCGGACCCGCCGCCGACGACCGCCCCGACGCCCGCCACGGAGCACCCGCACCACGGGGGTCACTCGTGACGCGCGGACCGGCCGCCGTGCGGGCGGACCTGGAGGGATCCGCCGGACAGATCCCGGGGCAATGACAGGGGCGACGAGGCGGGCTACTCGGCCGTCGCGTCCAGGAGTCTGCGGGTGCGGGCGCTCGCACCGCTCAGGGTGAGCGGGATGTTCAGGCTCGCGCACATCCGGTGGGCCCGGGCAAGGGCGCTGACGGTGGCCGGGGTGGGGTCGGCGCTCGGGACGGCGACGGTCACCCTGTCCGGGCGGATCATCTGGACCAGGGCCTGGATCTGGAGGGCGACGGCGGCCCGGTTGGTGACGTCCAGGTCGCGGTGGAGCGTCACGTGCAGCACATGGTGACGTACGACGTGGCTGATGAGCATGGTGTCCCTCCGCGCAGGACGACGAAGGCCCACAACTGGACACGCTGCGGGCGGTTCGTCCGAGGATGTCATGGCTACCGGCCCGGAGGCCTTCTCGTGACGCCGACGGCGTGGAGTGTCCGGCCGGACCCGGTCGACATGCACGCATATGAATCCGCGTGCGGTCCCGCGCCTCAGGCGGCTCCGGCCGGGAGAACCGATCGAGACCCTCGACGCCAACCGCCGCCCGTCATCGTGGAGTTCCCCGGGTACGGCGGGGGGGGGCTCGGCCTGCCGCACATCCGTCTGCTCCGGGCCCCCGCCTGGTTCGCGCACTTCGTGATGGACACCCGCGGCCAGGGCAGCGGATGGGCCACCGGTCCGTACACCCGACCTTCCAGCGGGCGGCCCGACTCCGCCGGCTGCCGGGGAGGCTGCGGGGCCACACCCGGTTGGTCGAGCCGGCCGCTCCGGCAGTGAAAGGATCACTGTCGTGAAGAGCACGCGTATATGGAGTGACGGACCGGTCGGCGACGAGGCGGCCGCGAGCGGCGGCCTGCTGCGACTGCTCGGCGGCGTCGGGGGCTGGACCGGAGCCGACGGTCGAGCCGATGCCGGGGCCTGGGCCGGGACCGGGGCCCGAGGGGCCGAGCGGCGGGTCGTGACCGGGCCCCTCGTCTGCCGGTACTGCGACTGGGACCGGTTCGAGGTGACGTCGGACGAGTGCTTCTGCGAGGGCTGTTGCCTGCCGCTCGACGTACAGGACGAGGAGGGGTGCGGGGGTGCGGACCCGGTGGTCCGGGAACTCCGGCCGCCCACGGTCCAGGCCCCCGTGACGGGCCTGAACATCGTCACGTGCCCTTCCGACCACGACCTTTTCCAGGTGGCCGCCGCGTACACGCTCGGCCCGGACGGCGACATGCGCCGCCTGTCGGTCGGTCTGCGGTGTCCCGTCGACGGCGCGCTCAGCCTGCTCGTCGACGACGCGCGCATGGCGCCGGCCACCGGCCGGTGAACCGCTACTCGGCCTGACCCCCCGGCTCCACAGCTCATCGGCTCCTCGTCGAGCGCGCGTCGTGCGCAAGGGCCGGAGCCCGAGCCGTGCAGCGGGCTCGGGCTCCGGCGAGGTGCACGGGTCTCGTGCACGGGCGTGGTTCCCGCCTCATGGACGGGCCGCACGCTCACTGGTTTCAGTGCCAGTACTTCATGGTCGTACCTCCTCCCCCGTGTCTGGACGCAGGGTGACCTCGAAGCGGTCGAGACCGCGGAGGGTCAGATTGCGCCGGTGTTCTGGTTCCGCGACCGCCCGTGCCTGCGGATAGTCCCTGGCCAGGGCGCCGAGGACGGATCCGGTGAGCCGGATCGCCATGGACGCGCCCAGACAGGCATGGGCCCCGCGGCCGAACCCGAGGTGAGGCTTCGGGGCGCGGTCGAGTCGCAGCTCTGTGGGGTGGGCGAAACGGAGCGGGTCGTGGTTGGCCGCGCCCAGGAAGAGCGTGACCGGATCACCCGCCTTCATCGTCACGCCACCCAGTTCGGTGTCGGTGACGCAGACCCGGGCGTCCGCCTGGACCGGTGCGTCGTACCGGATGAGTTCGTCCACGGCCGTGGCCGGGGTCGCCCGGAACGCTTCGAGCGCGCCGGGGGTGGTGAGGAGTGCGGCCGCCGCGTTGCCGAGGAGCCGGGAGGCGGATTCGTAGCCGGCGTGGAGGACGGCGCGCAGACTGTTGCGCAGAACCGTTTCTGCCACGCCGCTGTCCGCCGCGTGCTCGGCGACGTACGCGATCAGGCCTTCTTTGGGCGGGTCCGCGAGCCAGCCGCCCGCGTACTCCGCGAGCCGGGCGCGGGCCGCGACGGCCGGTTCGTGCTTCTCGGGCCAGAGGCCGGCGTCCATGCCGTCGACGACGGTACGGGACATCGGGACGAACCAGTCGAGCCCCGGGGCCTCGACGCCCAGGAAGGCGGTCACGAAGCGGAGCGCCACCGGCTCGGCGAGCTCCCCGACGAGGTCGAAGGAGGGGCGCCGGGCCAACTCCGCGAGCAGATCGGCGATCTGCCCCTCCAGGTCGCCATGGAGCGCCTGCCGGTCCTGTGCCCGGAAACCGTCGAGCAGCAGGTGCCTGATGGCGGTGTGCTCCGGCGGGTCGAGGGTCTGCACGCTGAGCAGCGGGGCGGGGATCTCCTCCCCGGCGCGCCGCCAGTCGGAGGCGAAACGGTTGCTGTCGGTGAGCACGGCGAGGCAGTCGGCGTGCCGGGTCAGGACCCAGGAACCGAGCAGTTCGTGCCAGAGGACGGGAGAGGCCTCACGCATCCGGGCGTACGAGGGGTACGGGTTCCGCAGGATCGACGGACGGGCCAGATCCAGAATCGGGTCCACGGCTGCCGCTTGCTCCACGAAACGTCTCCCCTGCGCATAGGGCCTGGTTGAGGCCTTGGCTGCTACCGAGTCGAGCGATACGAGGCGCCGGTCACCGGTGGATGGAGCGCCTCGCTGATCTGGTCACCGACTGTTCGCCGGTCCTTCTCCGAACATCAATCCGAGCCGAGCGCCGGTGACGCTACCACGCAACTGGGGTGGCTGGTATGACTACCTGCCAGAGATCTTTCACAAAGCTTCGGGGAGTTACGGAAGATGACCGGTCAAGAGCCGACAATCGTTCACGATGTCCCGGTAAACGTTGCCCAACAGCCCAATCCCTACCCGCTCTTCGAGCGCATCCGTGAGCACGGTGTCGTTCAGCGCGTGCGACTGAATCCCACTCTTGAAGTCTGGATGGTCACCGGTTATGACGAGTCCGTCGCCGCGCTCACCGACCCCCGGCTCAGCAGTAGTCCCGTCGGGGTGAACGGACTTGAGGAGGAGATGGCCCACCAGGAGCGCACCAACGTCCTGATGGCCAGCATGCTCGTCGCCAACGGCGAGGACCACACCCGGCTGCGCAACCTCGTCTCGAAGGCCTTCACGGCCCGCCGGGTGGAGCAGCTCGCGCCCCGCGTCCAGGCGCACACGGACACCTTCCTCGACGCCATCGCGGCACGCGGAACCGCCGATCTGGTCTCCGAGTTCGCGCTGCCGCTACCCATGGCCGTCCTCAGCGAACTCATCGGCATCCCGGCCGAGGGGCAGCCCGACTTCGCCCGCCTCGCGGTCGGTCTGATCATGCCGCCCAACACCCCGGAGCGGCTCGCCAAGGGCGCTCGCGCCCGGGCCGAACTCACCGAGTTCTTCGAGCCGTTGATCGCACAGCGGAAGGCGGACCCGAAGGACGACCTGCTGAGCGCGCTGTGCGCCGCACAGGCGGAGGAGCGGATCAGCGACCGCGAGCTGACGGCGATGACCATCCTGCTCACGCTCGCCGGACACGAGACGACGGCGAGCCTCATCGCCAACGGCGTCCACGCCCTGCTGCGCCACCCGGACCAGTTCGCCGCGCTCCGCGACGACCCCTCGCTGCTGCCGGGGGCGATCGAGGAACTCCTGCGCTACGAGGGCCCGGTGAGCCGTGGCGTCGCCCGTTTCACCACCGACGCGTACGAGATCGGCGGGGTCACCGTCCCGCCGGGCGAGATGATCATCATCGGGCTCGCCGCAGCCAACCGCGACCCGGCCCGTTACGACCGTCCCGACATCCTCGACGTGGCACGCCGCGAGGTTCCGCAACAGCTCGCTTTCGGCCATGGTATGCATTTCTGCCTGGGGGCCCCGCTGGCCCGCGCGGAGGCGAGGATCGCCATCGGTACGCTGCTGCGCCGCTTCCCCGACCTGCGGCTCGCCGACCCGGACGCGGACCTGAGCCGGCGCGACGGCATCCTGCGCGGCATGGCGACCCTGCCCGTGACCTTCACGCCCGAGGCCTGACCCGCCGTCCCGACGACGGAGAGACGAACGGAGACAGACGGATGACTTCGGCCTCCGGTACGGCGGAGTTCGACGCGATCGCCCCCGGCTACGACGCCTCGCGCGGCGGGACGGCCCGGGCCGCCGGCTTCGCCGAGCAGCTCGCGCCGCTGCTCGACCCCGGCCGCCCGGTGCTCGACATCGGGGTGGGCACGGGCATCGTGGCGGCCGAGCTGACCGCGCGCGGCCACGTGGTGTACGGGCTCGACCTGTCGACCGGGATGCTCGCCCGGGCCCTGGAGCGGCTCGGTCCGCGGGTGGCGGTGGCGGACGCCTGCCGCCTTCCGGTGCGGACCGCCTCGGTGAGCCAGGCGGTGTCCACCTGGCTGCTGCACACCGGGCCCGACCACGGCATGGTCTTCGACGAGGTCGCCCGGGCCCTGCGCCCGGGCGGCCGCTATCTGGTGATCCCGGCCGGGGGCACCCGACCCACGGACGACATCGGGGTCGTGGTGGGCGAGCTGGAGGACCGGCTCGACCCGCTCCGGACCCGCCAGGACGGGCCGTGGACCCTGGCGCCGATCGCCGAGGCGCGGGGACTCGTCTACCGGGGCACCGCCTCCGAACGCCCCACGACCTTCCGCGTGTCGCCCCGCGCGATGGCCCGCTCCCTGTCGGGCGGCCTCTTCACCGGCGCCTGGTCGGTCACGGGCGATGCCACCCGCCTGGTGGCGGAGGCCCAGGAGCGACTCCTCGCACTCCCCGACCCGGACGTTCCCCGCGTACGGGAGATGGCGGACTTCGTCATGGTGTTCGAGAAGCCCTGAGGCCGCGCGCCGGGGCCGGCGCGTCGACCCGGTCGCGCGCGGGCCCGTCCAGGTCCCGTCCCGCGGACCCCGCGAGCGCGGGCAGGTGTCCCGCGAGCTCAGGCGTGGGACCGCAGGTCGGATGTCGGCCTGGTTCCGCCGCGGCCGCGCAGGGCCGCCGCGTAGGCCTCGTCGGGGTCGAGGCGGCGCAGTTCCTCGGCGATCAGCTCGGCCGTCGTCCGGACCTTGAGGGCGAGGACCCGGCTGGGCTGACCGGGAATGGCGAGCCGCGCCACCGGCCCCTCGGGCCGGTCGATGCGGATCTCGCCGTCCGCGGTGCCCATGCGGACGGCCGTGACGACGGGCCCGTCGGTGACGACCCGGTCGACGGGGACGCCCAACCGGACCTCGAACCAGCGGGCGAGGAGTTCGGCGCTCGGGTTCTCCGCCTCGCTCTCGACGGCGGCCGAGGTCACGGTCAGCGGGGCCTGGTCGAGCGCGGCGGCGAGCATCGAGCGCCACGGGGTGAGCCGGGTCCAGGCGAGGTCGGTGTCGCCGGGTGCGTACGAGGCGGCCCGCTGCTCCAGGGCGGCGAGGGGGTCCTCGACCGCGTACATGTCGGTGATACGGCGCTGGGCGAGTGAGCCCAGCGGGTCGAGGGACGGCACCGCGGGGGCGTCGACGGGCCACCAGACGACAACGGGCGCGTCGGGCAGGAGCAGCGGCAGGACCACGGAGTCGGCGCGGTCGCCGAGTTCGCCGTGGAGCCGGAGCAGCACCGTCTCGCCCGAACCGGCGTCGCTGCCGAGCCGGACCTCGGCGTCGAGGCGGGTCTCGTGGCGCCCGTGGGGCGAGCGGGCGTGGCGCTTGATGACCACCAGGATGCGGGAGGGGTGCTCCCGGGAGGCCTCGTTGGCGGCCCTGACCGCGTCGTAGGCGTTCTCCTCGTCGGTGACGACGACAAGGGTGAGCACGACACCGGCGGCGGGTGTGCCGACGGCCCTGCGGCCTTCCAGGATCGCCTTGTTGATCTTGCTGGAGTTGGTGTCCGTCAGATCGATCTTCATGCGCGGCGACCGTCCCTTCCTCTGCGGCGAGCCTAACCCTCCCGCGCGGTGGACGCGTGCGGGCCCCCGCTCTCGACCGGTTTCACGCGGACTCCGGTCCCGCCTCCTCCGCCGCGGCCGCCGCGGCGGCCTGCTCGTCGGCCCGCCGGTTGACCACGGCCGCGGCGGCGATCGCGGTGCCGAGGAAGGCGGTGACCACCACCCAGGGACGGTCGAGGACATGGTCCGTGGCATGGTCGAGGGAGTACCGGCCGGCGCCGGTGACCCCGATCGCGGCGGCGACGAAGCCCAGGAACGCCGGGTACTCGTAGCCGCCGCTCTGGGCGAAGAAGCCGGCCGGTGCGTGGACGGCGACGGCGCCGGTCATGGCTCCGGCGGCGGCGGCTCCGGCTGCCGGGGTGGCGAGGCCGAGGGCGAGCAGGGCGCCGCCGCCCGCTTCTCCGAGACCGGCGGCGATGGCGCTCTCCCGGCCCGGGTGGAAGCCCATGGCCTCCATGGCCTTGGTGGTGCCCTCGATGCCGCCGCCGCCGAACCAGCCGAAGAGCTTCTGGGTGCCGTGCGCGGCGAGTACGGCTCCGGTGCCGACCCGCAGCACGAGAAGCCCGAGGTCGCGTCGGTTGGGGTGGCCCATGTGATGCTCCAGGTGCGGGAGGAGGAAAGGGCGGACTCGTACGCGGTCCACTGTCGTCGCCCTGTCCGGCCCCCGCCGCCCGACGCCCCGGGGGAATACTCCGTTCGAGTCACCTTTTGCGGCAGTTGTCCACTGGTGCTTGGGTGAGAGGGCCGTCGCCGTCCCGGGCTCCGCGAGCCGCGCCCGCCACGGCCCGAGGGAAGTGGGTACGCATGACCGCCGAGTCCACCGGGACCGCAGCCCTGCGGGAGAAGGTCCGGGCCCTGATGCCCCGGGCGAAGGAGGACCTGACCGAGCTCGTGGCGATGCGGTCGGTCGCCGACCCCCGCCAGTTCCCGCCGGAGGAGTGCGCGAAGGCCGCCGACTTCCTCGTACGGGCCTTCACGGAGGCGGGGCTCACGGGCATGCGGCGGGTGACGACCCCCGACGGCACGGACGCGGTCGTGGGACACGCGCCGGGCCCCGAGGGGGCGCCCACCGTGCTCCTGTACTGCCACTACGACGTACAGCCGCCGCTGGACGACGCGGCATGGGAGACCCCGCCGTTCGAGCTCACCGAGCGCGACGGTCGCTGGTACGGCCGCGGCGCGGCCGACTGCAAGGGCAACATCGCCATGCATCTCACGGCCCTCCGCGCGCTCGGCGGTCCTGACGGCCGCGGCTTCCCCGTGAACATCAAGTTCGTGGCGGAGGGTTCGGAGGAGCAGGGCACCGGCGGCCTGGAGCGGCTCGTCCCCCTGCAGCCCGATCTCTTCGCCGCCGACACCCTGCTGATCTGCGACACCGGCAACTTCGCGCGCGGCCTGCCCACCGCGACGACCTCGCTGCGCGGGCTGGCCAACGTCGTCGTCACCGTCTCCACCCTCAAGGGGGCGATGCACTCCGGCATGTTCGGCGGTCCCGCGCCCGACGCCCTGGCCGCGCTGATCCGGATCCTCGACAGCCTGCGCGACGAACACGGCAACACCGTGATCAAGGGGCTGCCCGGCGACGGCGTCTGGGACGGGGTGGACTACCCGGCCGAACAGTTCCGCACCGATGTCGGCGTCCTCGACGGGGTGTCCCTCGTCGGCACGGGTTCGGTCGCCGACGAGCTCTGGGCGCGGCCCGCCGTCACCGTGCTCGGTATCGACTGCCCACCGGTGGTGGGGTCCTCGGCCGCCGTGCAGGCGACGGTCAGCGCCCGGGTCAGCCTGCGGATCCCGCCGGGGGTCGACGCCGACGACGCCCAGCGCGCCCTCGCCGCCCATCTGACCTCGGCCGCCCCGTGGGGCGCCCGGGTGGAGGTGGAGCCGGAGAGCGGCGGCCAGCCGTTCCGGGCGCGTACCGACGGCCCCGCCTACCGGGCCCTGGCGGCGGCGCTCCGCGAGGCGTACGGGAAGGACATGGTCCAGTCCGGGCAGGGCGGTTCGATCCCGCTCTGCAACGTGCTCGCCGCCCACTTCCCCACCGCCGAGATCGCCCTGATCGGCGTCGAGGAACCCGGCTGTCTCATCCACGCGCCCAACGAGAGCGTGGACCCCTCCGAGATCGAGCACATGGCGCTCGCCGAGGCGCTCTTCCTCAGCGGTTACGCCACCCCGCTCTGACCCGACCCCAGTTCCGCCCACCCCCTCCACGGAAGGACGGGAACCGTCCATGGCACAGACTCAAGAGGGCCCGAGGCACCAGGACGTACCGCCCGGCCCGCTGAGCGCGCTCGCGGGCGCCGCCTGGCAGGCGCTCCTCTTCGCCGGATTCGCGTCCCTGGTCCTCGGCATCATCGTGCTGGTCTGGCCGGACGCCTCGCTGTTCGTGGCCGGCCTGCTCTTCGGCCTCTTCCTGCTGTTCAGCGGTGTGATGCAGCTGGTGGCCGCCTTCGGCACGCACACCACGACCGCGCTGCGCGTCATGGCCTTCATCAGCGGTGCCCTCTCGATCCTGCTCGGTCTGCTCTGCTTCCGGGGCGCGACGCAGTCAATCCTGCTGCTCGCGCTCTGGATCGGGATCGGCTGGCTCTTCCGCGGCATCACCGAGACCCTCGCGGCGGCCTCGGACGCCACGATGCCGGCGCGCGGCTGGCACATCTTCCTCGGCATCGTCAACGCGCTCGCCGGTGTGGTCCTCATCGTCTCCCCGCTGGAGTCGGCCAGGGTGCTGATGGTCCTGGGAGGCATCTGGCTGCTCGCCGTCGGCGCGGTCGAGATCGTCACGGCGTTCAAGGTGCGCGCCCGTGCCAAGACCCTGCCGCCGGGGGCCTGACGGCGTCCGCGCCTCCCCTACCCCCGGCCGGTCGCCCGACCGCTCCCGCGACCGCTCGCCGTCCGCCCGATTCCCGGGCGGGCGGCGAGTGCTGTTGACGCGTGCGCTACATTTTGCCGGTCCTTGACCACCGATCCCCCGTGATCGTGATTCCCCGGAGACCGGCACACCATGAGCGACATCGTCAACGGCCTCGGCCGGGCCGGCGCCTACGGCGCCCTCGGCGTGGTCCTGCTGATCCTCGGCATAGTCCTCGTGGATCTGCTGACCCCCGGGAAGCTCCGCCGGCAGATCTGGGAGGACCGCAACCGCAACGCCGCGATCCTGCTGAGCTCGGCGCTCCTGGGCATCGGCGGCATCGTCTTCACCTCGATCTGGACGACGTACGAGAACTTCGGCAAGGGCCTGGTGTCGACCGCCGCGTTCGGCCTGCTCGGCCTGGTGATGATGGCCGTGGCGTTCCTGGTCGTGGACCTGGTCACGCCGGGCAAGCTGGGCGCCACCCTGGTCGACCCCGAGCCGCACCCCGCGGTCTGGGTGACCGCCTCCTGCAACATCGCGGTCTCGGCGATCGTCTCGGCCTCGATCGCCTGAGCCCACCGGGGACGCCCGAGACCACCGGCGCCGTCCTGGACGCCGGGGACGCCGGGGACGCCCGAGCCCATCGGCGCCGTCCGGGCCCTGCGGTGTTCAGCCCGCCATCGGCTCCACCTCCAGGAAACGGCGCCCGCGCGGCCCCTTGTACAGCAGGGCCTCCCAGCCGAGTCGCGTCAGGGCGGGTACGCATGCGCCGAGGGCCTTCGCCTCCTCCTGGGCGGCTCCCGAGCCGGCCGGGCCCAGCCACTCGACCACGGCCGTTCCCGTCCGGTCCCCCGGCCGGACGCGGTAGCCCGTGGCGATCCGCGCCCCGGAGGCGTCCACCGCCGAGGGCGTGAGGCCGCCCGACTCCAGGGCGAGGGCCACCGCGCGCACCGGCTGCCGGCGCTCCCAGTCCGCCGGGACGGCCTTCGGACCGCCGCCGTCCCGGCCGTGGGTCAGCCGTCTGATCTGTCGCAGCCCGTCGAGGGCGGCCCTGACCTCCCTCGACCTCTGCTCGGCGTCCGCCAAAGACACCGGCGGGCCGTCCCCCGTGGCCGCCTCGAACGTGCCGCCACCCCCGTGGCCCGCCGTCACTGCAGCCGCCGGATGTCACCGCGGACCCGGTAGAAGCCTCCCGCGGCCGCGTGCAGGGCATCGACCACGTACCGCGCGCCGGGCTCCCGGATCGCACGCGGGAACTGCACGTTCCACGCGGAGTCGTAGCCCTCGGAGACGACCCGGACGCGCGTCCTGCCCGACTCGTTCACGCACTCCACTACCACCGAGCCGGCCGGGGCGACCGTGACGGTCGTGACGGCGCTGACCGTCGTCGCCGGCTCGTACACCGGCATGGCCGCGGCGAGCTTGATGTCCCGCGCGACGGGCACCGTGCCGCCCTGGGCGGCCTGGATCGCCGCCTCGCTCGCGTCCACGCACACCAGCGAACCGTCCGTGGTGACCAGGTACAGGCGCTCGTCGCGGTACTGCATGGAGAGCGCGGAGCCCCCTCCCGTACCGAGCTTCCACAGCCGGGTGCCGTCCTCCGCGAAGCAGTAGACGGAGGAGGCCGAGTCGGCCGCGAAGACGAACCGGCCGCCGGGCGAGGTGGCGCAGGAGTACACGGGGCTGTCGCAGCTGTAGACCGCCTCGACGCGCCCGTCCTTCTTCGCGAGCCGCTGGACCTTCTTGCGGGCCGTGCCCGCGTAGACCGCGGTGTCCTCCTGCCAGCCGAAGAGCACCCCGCCCTCGGTGGCCGTGTGCCACAGTTCCCCGCCGCCGTCCGGCGCGTGGGCGGCGACGCCCCGCGTGTCCCCGTAGTAGACGGCGTCCCCGTCGGCGCGGACCATCCAGGCGTGCTCGCCCTGGCCGCCGCGCGCCCACTGGTGCTCGTCCTCGTGGTCGATGACGGTGAGCCGGCCCGAGCGGTCGGCGACGTGCAGGACGCCCTCGTGGATGTCGAGCCAGAAGATGTCGACGTCGGTGGCGATGTCGTAGGCGGCGAAGGGCAGCTTGGACGACAGGTCGTACACCTTGCCGTCGTCACAGCCTGCGTAGATCCAGAAGTCGTCGGCGACCAGGCACTTGACGCCGTCCGGCAGGCTGAACCGGGCCTGCACCTCGCCGGAACGGTCGAGCGTGAAGACGTCCCCCGCCTGGTTGCCGACCCAGCAGCGCTCCTCGTCGACATGGATGCCGAACGCGGCCGACCCGGTCCGGAAGCGCCACAGGACGGGGGCGACGGCGCGCGCGGTGGAGGGCGCGGAAGTCACCGCGCGGCGCGTCACGGCGCGGGCCGCCCGCTGTCCCCGGACCGCCGGGGCGTATCCCTTGCGGACCTTCTCCCCTATCTTCTTCGCCGCGGCCGCCTGCGCCTTCGCCGCCGTGGGGAACGTGGAGCTCTGCGTCTGGCCCGCCGTCCCGATCCGGCCGTAACGGACCGACACCGCGAGGTCCTCGACGGTCACTTCGTAGAACTTGTGGGCGCCGCCGTCGTCCTGCGACAGCTCCAGATAGGTCGTCGTCGTCATGGAGAAAACGGTAGGGGCACCCACTGACAACGGCCCGCGGTGAAGCCTTGGCCAAGGGACCTAAGTCCCCGACATTCGGGACGTTCGTCGCGGCATTCCGGACATACACCCCTGTGACGATGGTTCCTGAAGATCATCCGACGTGCCGTCACCTCAGGAACGGCCGGAAGGGCCTCATGACCGAGTACCAGAAGCGGCCCCTGCCCGTCCGTGCGCGCCGGCACGCGGACGGCATACCGATGGACGACCTCTTCCGGTCGGACCCCGCCCGGCGACCGACCGCACCCCTGCCCGGGACCACGGTCCTGACGAAGGGTCGGACCGAACCCGAACCCGAACCCGGACGCGGACGCGAACGCAGACCCGGACGCGGACGCGGACCCGAATCCGAAGTCGCCGACCCCTCGGAGCCGTCGGAGCCGTCAGCGTCCTCCGGAGCGCCGGAGGCGCCGGAGGCGCCCTCCGCCCCGCTCCCCCGCCGCCCCCCGCCCGTCGCCCCCGGCCTCCAGGAACGCCCCGGGCCCGCCGTCCCCGGCTGGGCGGCCGTCCTGACCGGACTCACGGCGCTCACCGGCATCGCCACCACGCTCTGGCGGGCCCGGCCGCTCCGCGAGGCCGAACTGCCGTCCTGGCAATGGGCCGCGCTCGCGAGCTGCGTCGTCGTCGCCGTCGTCTCGTTCGGCGGCCTGACCCGCGGGCGGACCGGTTCCGCCTGGGTGCTCTCGCTTTTCGGCCGCTACCGGGGCAGCGTCCGGCGCACCGGCCTCGTCTGGATCAGCCCCTTCGTGCTGCGCCGCCGGATCGACGTACGCCTGCGGCACTGGCGCAGTGAGCCGATCGCCGTCGTCGACGCCGAGGGTTCGGCGCTGCGTGTCGTGGTCCTGGTCGTGTGGTCGGTACGGGACACGGCCCGCGCGCTGCTCTCCGTCGACGACCATCTCGGCTATCTGCGCGAGCAGGTGGAGGCGGCCGTCGCACGGGTGCTCTCGCGGCTGCCCGCCGACGCCTTCCGGGGCGACGCGCCGACCCTGCGGGACGCCGATGCGGTCGGCGACGCGCTGACGCGCCTGCTCGCCGCCGAGTGCCGGCCGGTCGGCGTCGCCGTCTTCTCCGCCCAGCCGACCCGGATCGAGTACGCCCCCGAGGTGGCCGCCGCCATGCGGCGCCGGCAGATCGCCGTCCTGGACGCCAAGCACCGGGACTCCGTCCTCACCGGCGTGATCGACGCCGTGGACGACACCGTGACCCGGCTGACCGCGCGAGGCCTCGTCGAACTCGACGACTTCGAACGCCAGGCCCTGGTCAAGGACTTGACCGTGGCCTTCTACACCCGGGGTGGCAGCCCGGCCGACCCCCGTCAGGAGTGATGAGGAACATGGACACCACCGACGCGTTCACCGCCCCCGCGTTCACCGATGAGATACCGCTGGGCTGCGCCTGCCTGGGCTGCGCCGACGCCGCTCGGCGTACGGCCACGCACGGTTCACGCCCCACCGCCACCCTGCACGGTGTGCGCCGCGCGGTCGTCGCGACCGTGGGCGCGGTCGCTCTGGCGGGCGCGGCGGCGGGACCGGCCGCCGCCGAACCCGCCCCGGCGCACGCCGGCTGGGACGGCTCGAAGTACTGGTTCCGGAACGCGGCCGGCGAGTGGCGCTGGACCAGCCACGCCACGACGTACCGGCAGCGCACCGGAGCGTCGGCCGCCGCGTCCGCCGGGGGTGGCAGCCGGAGCGGTGAGCCCGTGTTCCGGGGGCGGCAGGGCTGGGACGCCCGGGACAGGGTCTACTGGTTCACGTCCCGCGGCCACTGGCACTGGACCAGCCACGCCTGGAAGTACCGGCAGCGGACGGGCCTGTCCGGCGACACCTCCACGCCGTCCGGGCCGTCGAAGCAGCCGGAACCGCTGAAGCCGTCCACGCCGTCCGGCTCCTCCCGCGGCTGGACGGCCCCCGTCTCCTCGTACGTCTACACCGGCCACTACGGCCAGCGCGGTTCCTGGTCGAAGGGGTATCACGGGGGGCAGGACTTCGCCGTGCCGACGGGGACGACAGTCCGCTCGGTCGGCCCCGGCCGGGTGGTGACCGCCGGGTACGGCCGCTCGTACGGCTACGAGGTGGTGATCCGCCACCCGGACGGCCGCTACACCCAGTACGCCCATCTCTCCCGTATCGACGTGACGCCCGGCCGGCGCGTGTCGGCCGGGCAGCGGATCGCGCGGTCGGGGGCGACGGGGCGGGTGACGGGTCCGCATCTGCACTTCGAGGTGCGGACCACGCCGTCCTTCGGTTCGGACATCGACCCGCTGGCCTACCTGCGCGGCCACGGCGTACCCGTATAGCCGCCACGAGCCGGACCGGTCGGGGCGGTCGGGGCGGTAGGGGCGGTAGGGGCGGTAGGGGCGGTAGGGGCGGTCGATCAGGCCTCGACCGGGTCCGAGGCAGGCTCCGACGCTCGCTCCGACACCCGGTCCGGTGTCGCCGCCCGGGGGTTCTCCTTGATCGTGATCCGGCCCTTGCGGATCGTGGCGAGGCGGGGCGCCCGGCGGGCGATCGCGCTGTCGTGGGTGACCATGACGAACGTCAACCCGTGTTCCTTCCAGAGTCCTTCGAGCAGCTCGACGATCTCGTCGCGCATCGACTCGTCGAGGTTTCCGGTGGGTTCGTCGGCGAGCAGCACCTTCGGGCGCTTCACGAGCGCGCGGGCGATCGCCACCCGCTGCTGCTGACCGCCGGAGAGCTCGGACGGAAGATGCCCGCTGCGTTCGCCGAGCCCGACCGACTCCAGGGCCTCGGCGGCCCGGCTCCGCCGCTCGGCGGGCCTGACGCCGAGCGGGACGAGCGCGGTCTCGACGTTCTCCTGGGCGGTGAGCGTGGGGATGAGGTTGAAGCTCTGGAAGACGAACCCGATGTTCTGGCCGCGGACCGCGGTCAGCTTGCGCTCGGGGAGCGCGGCGAGGTCGGTGCCGTCGAGCAGGACCTGGCCCGAGGTGGGGCGGTCGAGGCCGCCGAGCATCTGGAGGAGCGTCGACTTGCCGCCACCCGTGGGCCCTTGGATGACCAGCCGGTCACCCTGGGCGAGCGTGAGGTCGATCCCGGCGAGCGCGTCGACTCTCTCCTGCCCCCGCCGGTACTGCTTGGTGACGCCGATGAGTTCGTACATGGTCCAACTCCTTTGGTACGTGGGTGGGTTCGGGCGCAGCTACTCGACGCGGCGCAGCGCGTCGGCGGGGCGCAGCCGCGAGGCGCGCCAGGCGCCGAAGGCTCCCGCGACGAGGCCGCCGCCGAGGGCGAGGAGGACGGCGAGACCCACCGTGGTGACGCTGACCGGTGCGGTGAGGGCGATGTCGACGGTCCTTCCGGCGGCCGTGGCCGCGGGGCCGCCACCGAAGGCCATGCCGCCTCGGCCGCCTCCCCCGCCGAACATGCCGCCGGTGGAGCCGAGTTCGGCGGTCAGCGTGGGACTGACGGCGGTCACGGCGTACGCGCCGGCCAGGCCGATCGCGATGCCGAGGGCGCCGCCGATGAAGCCGTTGACGAGGGCCTCGCCGACGACCTGGCGGGTGACGCGGCCGCTCTTCCAGCCGAGCGCCTTGAGCGTTCCGAACTCACGGACCCGGCGGGTGACGGCGGAGGAGGTGAGGAGACCCGCGACGAGGACGGCGGCGAACAGCACGGCGTACGAGAGCCATTTGCCCACGTTCGAGGCGAGGTCGGCCGCGGTGTCGAGCGATCCGGAGACCGTCCGGGCCAGGTCGGCGGAGGTCGTGACGGTGGTGCCGGTGACGTTCTTCTGGATGGCGGTCTTGACCGCGTCGATCCGCGTCGAGTCGGTCGCCTTCACATAGATCGTGGTGATCTTGGCCGTGGAGGCCGAGAGCGTCTGCGCCTGCTTGAGCGGCAGATAGACCTGGGCGGCGGACTGCCCGCGGTCGGCGGTCGCGATGCCGATGATCTCGAACGTGACGTTCTTCACGGCCATTTCGTCGCCGACGGCGAGGTCTTTCTCCTGGGCGTAGGCGCTGTCCACGACGGCGACCTCGGCGTCCGTCTCGGTGGCCTTGAACGTACGGCCCTGGGAGACGGTGGAGGTGGTGAGGGGGCCGAGGTCGGGGGCGGTGACGTCGGTGCCGTAGAGCGTGAAGGAGTCGACGTCGAAGGCCGCGCCGCCGCCGGTGACGGTGTCACCGGGACCGGAGCCGCCACCGTTCCCGCCGCCGCCGGTGTTGCCGCCGGTCTCGGCGCCCGGCCCGCCCTGCTGGGTCTGGCCGCGCTGGATCCGGCCCCGCGCGAACTCTCCGTTGATCTTCAGGTTGACGAGGCTGAGTCCGCCCACCGCACGGTCGACACCGGGCTGTCCGGCGACCGTGGCGACGGTGGAGTCCGCGAGGGTCTGGAAGCCCTGGACCATCAGCCGGTCGCTGCTCTGCTCCTCGCCCTCGTCCTTGCCCTGGAACTCGAACCGGGGGCGCTGCGGCTGCGCCCCGTCCGCCGGCCGTTCCTGCGCCTTGGTCACCGTCAGGTCCGTACCGAGGCCGTAGAGGGACTGGAGGACCTTGCCCTGTGCCTGGTTCATGCCGGAGGACACGGAGTTGACGACGATGACCAGCGCGATCCCGAGCGCGAGCCCGGAGGCGACGACGAGCGCCGCCTTTCTGCGGCGGCGCAGTTCGCGCCGGAGGTAGGTGAAGAACATGGGCGTGAAGCTAGGGGCGGCGTGTGATGACGGGATAAGGCCGGCGTGAGAGCGGGATGAGAGTGATCGATCTCCTGTACGCGCAGGCCCCGGCGGTGGCAGGGTCGGTGTCATGGCGAGCAGCGGTGAGATGACGCGGATGGGCCCGGTGACGGCACTCCTGGACGCCACCGGGCTGTTCTTCGAGTCGGCGCGGGACGCCTTCCCCGGGGCGGTGGCGGCGGACTGGGCGGCCGCCGCGGCCCTCGACCCCGGTGCGGTCGGGCCCGACGGAGCGTGGCGGCTGGACTTCCGCTGCTTCGCCGTCGCCGAACCGGACGGTTCGGGCTGGACGCTGATCGACGCGGGCGTGGGGCCCGCCGAGGGCCCCGGGGCGCCCTGGTGCCCCGTGCCCGGCCGGCTGCCGGACGTCCTCGCCGGGGCCGGCGTCGACCGGGCCGACGTCCACACCGTCGTTCTGACGCATCTGCACGAGGACCACACCGGATGGGCCGCCGACGCCGCCGGCCGGCCGTTCTTCCCGGACGCCCGGTACGTCGTCCAGCGCGCGGAGACGGCGGCCCTCGACCGCCTCGACCCGGTGTGGGACTGGGTCGTGGCGCCGCTCCGCGCCGCAGGGCAGCTGCACGAGGTCGACGGCAGGCACCGGCTGCGCCCGGGCGTCACGCTGCTGCCCACCCCCGGGCACACCCCCGGCCACCAGTCCGTCCTGGTCGAGCGGCCGGACGGCCGGGACGTCCTGGTCACCGGCGATCTCCTCGTCCACGCCGTGCAGCTCGCCGCGCCCGCCGTGGCCTACGCCCACGAGCGTGACCCGGCGACCGCCCGGACCTCCCGTGAGGAGCTGCTCGCGCGCGCCGCCGACAGCGGGGCGGTCCTCGCGACGGCGCACCTGACCCGGCCGTTCGTCGAGGTACCGGGGAGTCCCGCGGGGTTGTGACGGCGGGGGCGGCCCTCGGACGGGCCCCCGGACGGGCTCCTCGGACGGCCCTCGGGCGGCCTTCGGTGGTCCCTCCGTCAGGCCCCCCGCCCCATCCCCGCCCCTGTCCCCGCTCCGGTCACCGTGGCGTACGCCAGGGGGTCGGCCAGGACGTCGTGGAGGACGAGGGCCGCCGCGCCCCGGGAGGCGTCGGTGGCGGCGGAGGCCGGACGGAGGCGGCCCACGTCCGGGCTCCAGAGGCCGGAGACGACGCGGTCGGAGAGTTCCTCGGCCAGGGTGGGGACGAGCCACGGCATCAACTGCGGGTAGATGCCGCCGAGGACGACCGCCTCGGGGTCGAGGAGGTTCACGGCGCCCGACAGGGCGCGCCCGAGCATCCTGCCCGCCTCGGCGAGCGCGGCGAGGGACCGCGGGTCCCCCGCCCCGGCGCGGTCCGCCAGTTCGGGCACGTCCGCGGCCCCAGCCGCCGCGAGGAGCGCGGCCTGGCCCGCGTACTGCTCCAGACACCCCCGGGAGCCGCAGCGGCAGCGCGGGCCCTCGGCGTCGACGACCAGGTGGCCGATCTCGCCGGCGAAGCCGTGCGCGCCGCGCAGGAGTTCGCCGTTGACGACGATCGCGCCGCCCACGCCGATCTCGCCCGTGAGGTGCAGAAAGGTGCGGCGGTCGCCGAGCGAGCCGAACCACAGCTCGGCGTGGGCCGCCATGTTGGCCTCGTTGTCGGAGATCAGGGGGAGGCCCGCGGTGCCGGGGCGCAGGGCGGTGAGGGCCTCGCCGAAGAGGCGCTCGGCGTCGACCTCGTACCAGCCGAGGTTGGGTGCCTGCCGGACGGCTCCGCCGGAGACGAGGCCCGGCAGGGCGAGTCCGGCCCCCGCCGGGGCGAGGCCTCGCCCGGCGGCCGTGTCGAGGACGTCGGCGGCGATGCGGGCGGCACGGGCCAGCACGTCGGGGGCACCGGCGGCGCGGTTGTCGAGGCGCTCGGTGCGGCGGACGCGGTCGGTGCCGGTGAGGTCGACGACGCAGACCGTCACGTAGTCGACGTTGATCTCGACGCCGAGTCCGGCGGGGCCGGTGTCCGCGGGTTTGAGGACGGTGCCCGGCCGCCCCGCCTGCCCGCTGAACGTCTTGCCCGATTCGACGAGGAAGCCCAGTTCGAGGAGCTGCTCGACGAGGGAGGAGACGGCGGGCCGGGTGAGTCCGACGCGGGCGGCGACGGCCGCCCGGGTGGTCTCGCCCGCGTCATGGACGGTCCGCAGGACGAGACTCAGGTTGTGCCGGCGCACGCCCGACTTGTCGGCCTTGGGTTCCGTGGGCTGGTTCATGGTGAGCGCGAGCCTAGCCGTCCCTTTCGCTCACCCGGAAACGTCTCCGCCGCCGGAGACCTGCACCGGCCCGCCATAAAGAGTTCAGTCACCGAACTCTTGTGCGCTAGGGTCACGGCCATGACGCTTCCGCGTGACTACCGCGGTCAGACCTGCGCGCTCGCCCGCTCCATGGAGATCGTCGGCGAGCGCTGGACGCTGCTGATCCTGCGGGACGCCTTCTACGGGGTCCGCAGGTTCGGGGAGTTCGCCGCGCACCTGGGCGTGCCCCGGGCCGTGCTCACCGACCGGCTCACCACCCTCACCGATGCGGGCGTCCTGGAGCGTCGCCCCGGGACGGGCACGGGCCGCCGCGAGGTGTACGGGCTCACGCCCAAGGGCGTCGCCCTCTGGCCGGCCGTCCGCGCGCTCACCGCCTGGGGCGAGGAGTTCCACCCGGCGGACGGCGGCCCGCGCCGCGTCTTCCTGCACGCCGGGGACGAGGCCCCGCTCGACGCGGGCGGACGCTGTACGGGCTGCGGCACGGCCGTACCCGTCGCGGACGTCGTGGTCGCCCCGGGCCCGGGCCTTGCGCCCGCCACCCCGGACGACGACCCGGTGACGGCCGCGCTCGCCCGGCCCCACCGGCTGCTCCGGCCCCTGCTCCGCCCCCCGCTCACCACCGCGCCCCCGGGGCGCCCCACGAGAGGTCCACAACGATGAAGATCCTGGTCGTCGGCGCCGGTGCCACCGGTGGCTACTTCGGCGCCCTGCTCGCCCGCGCCGGACAGGACGTCACCTTCCTGGTCCGCCCGGCCCGTGCGGCGGCGCTGCGCGAGCGCGGGCTGCGGGTGGTGGGCCGGGACGAGGAGTGGGTCCTCACGCCCCGCCTCGTGACGGCCGACGCGCTCGACACCCCGTACGACCTCGTGCTGCTGTCGGTGAAGTCCACCGGCCTCGACCAGGCGATCGAGGACATAGGGCCGGCCGTCGGACCGGACACGGCCGTCGTGCCGCTCCTCAACGGTCTCGCCCACCTCGACGCCCTCACCGCCCGCTTCGGGGCCTCGGTCGTCCTCGGCGGCGTGGCCAAGGTGGTGACCACGCTCGACGAGACCGGTGACATCCGGCGCCTCGCCCCGCTGGCCCATCTGACGCTCGGCGAGCAGGACGGCACGCGCTCCGCGCGCGCGGCGAGGTTCCGGGCGGTGCTGGAAGAGGCGGGCATCGCCTCGCCGGAACCGGAGCACGTGGTCACGGCGATGTGGCACAAGTGGGTGTTCATCACGACCTTCGGCGCCGTGACCAGCCTGATGCGGGGCACGGTCGGCGACGTGTACGACGCGCCGGGCGGTCCCGCCCTGGCCCCGGCGCTGCTCGCCGAGGCGTCGGCGGTCGCCGCCGCGGCCGGACACCCCGTACCGGAGACGGAGCAGGCGGCGTCGCTCGCCGTGGTGGCCGCGTCGGGGTCGCCGATGGTGCCGTCCCTCTACCGCGATCTGACGGCGGGCCGCCCGACCGAGGTCGAGCACCTCTTCGGCGACCTCACCACGCGCGCGCGTGCCCTGGACGTGGCGACCCCGCTCCTGGACCTGGCGACGCTGCACCTGCGGGTGCACCAGCGCCGTGTGACGGCGGGGGCGGGCGTGGACGGCGGGGCCTGAGGGGAGGGCGGGTCGGGCATCGGCGGGGGCCGGACGCCGATGCCGGATGGCGGATGCCGATGGCGGAGCCCGGACGCCGGTGCAGGACGCCGGTGCCGGACGCCGGACGCCGTCGCCGCCAGGCCCCGTCGGCCGGGCGCCGGACGCCGGACGGAGTCGCGGCCGGACCGGACGCCCGAGGCCGGACGCCGTCGCCGCCAGGCCCCCTCGGCCGGGCGCCGGACGCCGGACGGAGTCGCGGCCGGGCCGGACGCCGTCGCCGCCAGGCCCCGTCGGCCGGGCCGGACGTCGGACTCCGGGCCTCATGGCCGCCAACCCGGTCGGCCGGGGCTCGGACTCCGGGCCCGGGCCCGGGGAATCGCCGCCGGCGGCGGCTCGCTGGGCCCGCTCCCCGGGGGAACCGCCGAGTTGGACTCTCGTGCCACTTCTTGGATCCTCGGCGAACTCCGTGGCACGCTCCCGGCCCGCTCACGATCATGACGTCATGAACGTCGACACCTCACTCCCCCTCGGCCTCGACTGGGTGACCGCCCCCGCCGCCTGGTCCCTCACCGACGGTGTCCTCACCGTCACGGCCGCCCCGCACACGGACGCCTTCACAGACCCGGTCGGCGGGGCGGCCCGGCGTGACGCCGCCGTGGCCCTGACCACTCCGCCGGACGGCGACTGGCAGCTCTCGGCCCGCCTTCGCGTCGGCTTCCGGTCCGCATGGGACGCGGGGGCCCTGTTCATCCGCTCCGACGACGACCACTGGGCCAAGCTCAACTTCGAGCAGGCTCCCGACGGAACTCCCAGCGTCTACTCCGTCGTGACCCGCGGCCGGTCCGACGACGCGCTCGCGGGCCCGGTCGCGGGAGAGGCCTTGTGGCTGCGCGTCAGCCGGATCGGCGAGGGGTTCGCCTTCCACGTCTCGGACGACGGCGCGTTCTGGCGCCTGGTGCGACAGTTCGCCCTGGACGGACCGGGTCCCGTCCGGGCCGGCATCGAGGTCCAGTCACCCGTCGGCGAGGGATGCCGCGTCGACTTCGACGACATCCGCCTCACCCCGACCACCCTGGCCCACCTCTTCGACGGTCGATGACAGCAATGTCGGCGTCGCGGCCGACAGGACCCCCGCGATGCGGTTCCAGGTCTCCTCGTCGCGGCCGACCGCGGGCAGGACCTCGCCCGTCCCCGTGCCCCAGGCCGTCGTCAGGGCCACCGGGTCCGTGCCCGTCACCGCGCCCGCCGCGAGGGCGGCGGCGCCGAGGGCCACGAGTTCCTCGGCGGCCGGGACGACGAGGGGGCGGCCGGAGAGCCTGCGGACGGTCTCGGTCCAGGCCCGGCCGCGCGCCCCGCCGCCGATGAGGCGCAGCGGCCGGTCCCGTACGTCGGGGGCGGCCGGGTCGAGGCCGCAGGCGGCGAGGAGGTGGTCGAGGGCGCGCAGCACCGTGAAGGCCGCGCCCTCGTAGGCGGCGCCGAGGATCGACCGCGGGTCCGTGGCGTGCCGCAGGCCGGTGACCAGGCCGGCGGCGTGCGGCAGGTCGGGGGTGCGTTCGCCGTCGAGGTACGGCAGTACGACGACGCCACCGCCTCCGTCGCCGCTTCCGCCCGGTGCCGCGTCCTCGCGGTCCAGGCCGAGGAGCGTGGCGAAGCGGTCGACGGCGAGGGTGCAGTTGAGGGTGCAGCCGAGGGGGAGGTAGGTCCCGTCGGTGGCGGCGAACCCCGCGAGTCCGGGGTCCGCCGGGCGCGCGCGGGTCGCGGCGAAGACCGTGCCCGAGGTGCCGAGGCTGACGACCGCGTGGTCGAGGAGACCGGCACCGCCGAGTCCGAGGCCGACGGCGGCGGCCATGTTGTCGCCGGTCCCGGCGGCGACGACGACGGTACGGGGCAGTCCGAGGGCCTCGGCGGCGGCCGCGGTCAGGGTGCCCACACGGGTGGCGCCGCCGGGCGCGACGGCGGGCAGCAGAGCCGGGTCGAGTCCGATGAGGTCCAGGATCTCCGGGTCGTACGTACCGGAGCCGTACGCACCGCGGTCGTACGCACCGCGGTCGTACGCACCGCCGTCGTACGCACCGCGGCCGCCCGCACCCGTCCCGTACCAGCAGGTCCCCGACGCGTCCCCCGGGTCGGTCACCGCGATTCCGGTCAGGCGCTCCGTCAGGTGGTCGTGCGGGAGGCGGACCCCCGCGACGGCCTCCGCGTGGCGGGGTTCGTGTTCGCGCAGCCACTGCCACTTCGCGGCGGTCATGGAGGCGACGGGGACCGAACCCGTGCGGGCCAGCCAGCCGGCCGGGCCGCCCAGGCGGGCGGCGAGGGCGGCGGCCTGCGGGGCGGAGCGGGTGTCGTTCCAGAGCAGTGCGGGCCGCAGGGGGCGGCCGTCGGCGCCGAGGGTGACGAGACCGTGCTGCTGTCCGGCGACGGCGATCCCGGTCACGGCCTCGGCCGGGACGCCCGCGTCCCGTACGGCCGCGCGGACGGCCGTGACGAGGGCGGTCCACCACTCCTCGGGGTCGCTCTCGCGCGCGCCGGCGGAGCCGGTGACGGTGTGCGGGGCGCGGCCGACGGCGAGGAGCTCGCCGGTGTCGGCGTCGACGGCCGCGGCCTTGGTGGACTGCGTGGAGCTGTCCACGCCGATCACGACGGAGCGCCTCGTGGGCACGTCCTCACCTCTTCCCTGTGGTGCGTCACGGTAGGTCGTCACGGGGGCCGATTCGTGGCTGGGGCTGGCGCCCCGGTGTGTCCGTCCCGTATTAGTTATCTCAGAAAACAAATCCCGAGAGCAAGAGAAGGACACACCATGCCGGACCTCTTCGCCCCCACCCCCGAGGACCGTTTCACCTTCGGCCTGTGGACCGTGGGCTGGCAGGGCCGCGACCCGTTCGGCGAGGCCACCCGCCCGGCCCTCGACCCCGTCGAGACGGTCGAGCGCCTCGCCGCCCTCGGCGCCTACGGCGTCACCTTCCACGACGACGACCTGATCCCCTTCGGCGCTCCGGAAGCCGAGCGCGACGCGATCGTCAAGCGCTTCCGGGCCGCGCTCGACCGCACGGGGCTCGCGGTGCCGATGGCCACCACGAACCTCTTCACCCACCCCGTCTTCAAGGACGGCGGCTTCACCGCCAACGACCGGGACGTGCGCCGCTTCGCGCTCCGCAAGACCCTCCGCAACATCGATCTGGCCGTCGAACTCGGCGCCACGGTGTACGTGGCCTGGGGCGGCCGGGAGGGCGCCGAGTCCGGCGCGGCGAAGGACGTCCGGGTCGCGCTCGACCGCATGAAGGAGGCCTTCGACCTGCTCGGCCAGTACGTCACCGAGCAGGGCTACGACCTGCGCTTCGCCATCGAGCCCAAGCCGAACGAGCCGCGCGGCGACATCCTGCTGCCCACCATCGGGCACGCCCTGGCCTTCATCGAGCGTCTGGAGCGCCCCGAACTCGTCGGCGTGAACCCGGAGACGGGCCACGAGCAGATGGCCGGGCTCAACTTCCCGCACGGCATCGCGCAGGCGCTCTGGGCGGGCAAGCTCTTCCACATCGACCTGAACGGCCAGTCCGGTATCAAGTACGACCAGGACTTCCGCTTCGGGGCGGGCGATCTGCGCCAGGCGTTCTGGCTGGTGGACCTGCTGGAGACGGCCGGCTACGAGGGCCCGCGCCACTTCGACTTCAAGCCGGTGCGGACGGACGGCTCCGACGGGGTGTGGGAGTCGGCGAAGAACTGCATGCGCAACTACCTGATCCTCAAGGAGCGCGCGGCGGCCTTCCGCGCCGACCCCGACGTCCAGCAGGCCCTGGCCGCCTCCCGTCTGCCCGAACTCGCCGTCCCCACGGCCGCCGACGGCCTCGCGGGGCTGCTCGCCGACCCCACGGCGTACGAGACCTTCGACCCCGACGCGGCGGCCGCCCGCTCCATGGCCTTCGAGCACCTCGACCAGCTGGCCCTGGAGCACCTGCTCGGCGTCCGCTGACGCCCGCGCCGCGGGAAGGTCGGTACCCGTCGAGCGGCGGACGACCGGTTCCGGCTGGAGCACCACGTGCTCGTGCCGGCGGTCGGCCGCCCGCTCGCCGGTCACGTCCGGGGGGGCCGCCGGGCTCATCGGCGAAACAAGCGCGAGGCGTCGGCTCGTCGCACGCACACAGCCCCTGCCACACTACGAACCCGTGAAGGCAGAGCAGCGCGTGAAGGCAGAGGAGCCCGAGGACCCCGTGAAGCGTGTCGCCCTCTTCGTGACCTGCGTCAACGACGCCGTCTTCCCCGCGACGGGCGTGGCCACCGTCCGCGTCCTCGAACGCCTCGGCGTGGAGGTCGACTTCCCGGCCGCGCAGACCTGTTGCGGACAGCCGCAGTTCAACACCGGGTACCGCGCCGAGACCGCGCCACTGGTACGACGCACGGTCCGGGCCTTCGAGGGGTACGAATACGTCGTCACCCCGTCGGGCTCGTGCGCGGCGATGGTGCGCCACCACTACGCCTCGTTCGGCGCGGAGGCGGCGGACCTGGCTCCGCGCGTGTACGAGCTGACGGAGTTCCTGGTGGACGTGCTCGGGGTGACGGACGTGGGCGCGTACTTCCCGCACCGGGTGACGTACCACCCGTCCTGTCACGGTCTGCGTCTCCTCGAGCTCGGGGAGCGGCCGCGCCGGCTCCTGGAGGCGGTGAAGGGGCTGGAACTGGTGGAGCTGCCGGGCGCGGAGGAGTGCTGCGGCTTCGGCGGCACGTTCGCGGTGAAGAACCCGGACGTGTCGGCGGCGATGGGCGCCGACAAGATCGCGAACGCGCTGTCCACCGGCGCCGAGGTCCTGTGCGGCGCGGACAACTCCTGCCTGCTGCACGTGGGCGGCATGCTGAGCCGGCAAGGGGCGCCGCTGCGCGCGGTGCACCTGGCGGACATCCTGGCGAGCACGGAAGAGGAGCCCTGGCGATGAGTGAGACGTCCGGCGGGACCTTCGTCGGCATGCCGGCGTTCCCGGAGGCGGCGCGGGCGGCGGTCGGGGACGCGACGCTCCGCGCCAACCTGCGGCACGCGACCCACACGATCCGCGACAAGCGGGCGCGGGCCGTGGCGGAGCTCGACGACTGGGCGGAGCTCAGGCAGGCCGGGAAGGAGATCAAGGACCGGACGCTCCGTCATCTCGACGAGCACCTGCTCCGGTTGGAGGAGGCGGTGACGGCGGCGGGCGGCACCGTGCACTGGGCCGCCGACGCGGCCGAGGCCAACCGGATCGTCACGGGCCTCGTCAGGGCGACGGGCGAGACGGAGGTGGTCAAGGTCAAGTCGATGGCCACCCAGGAGATCGGGCTCAACGAACACCTGGAGGCCGAGGGGATCGCCGCGTACGAGACGGATCTCGCGGAGCTGATCGTGCAGCTCGGCGACGACCGGCCCTCGCACATCCTGGTTCCCGCCATCCACCGCAACCGGGGCGAGGTCCGTGACATCTTCCGGGAGAAGATGGGGAGTTGGGGGCGGCCGGCGCCGGAGGGGCTGAGTGACACCCCGGCCGAGCTCGCGGAGGCGGCCCGGCTGCACCTGCGGGAGAAGTTCCTGCGGGCCAAGGTCGGGATCTCCGGGGCGAACTTCATGGTCGCCGAGACGGGCACCCTCGTCGTCGTCGAGTCCGAGGGCAACGGCCGGATGTGTCTGACGCTTCCCGAGACCCTGATCTCGGTCGTCGGGGTGGAGAAGGTGGTGCCGGCCTGGCGGGATCTTGAGGTGTTCCTCCAGACGCTGCCGCGCTCGTCGACCGCCGAGCGCATGAACCCGTACACGAGCATGTGGACCGGCACGAGCGACGACGACGGGCCGTCCGCCTTCCATCTGGTGCTCCTCGACAACGGACGCACGGACGCGCTCGCCGACGAGGTCGGGCGGCAGGCGCTGCGCTGCATCCGCTGCTCGGCCTGTCTCAACGTCTGCCCGGTGTACGAGCGGGCAGGCGGTCACGCGTACGGCTCCGTCTACCCCGGGCCGATCGGCGCGATCCTCACCCCGCAGCTCCGGGGCACGGTGAGCGAGGTCGACGCCTCCCTGCCGTACGCCTCCTCGCTCTGCGGGGCCTGTTACGAGGTGTGCCCGGTGGCCATCGACATCCCCGAGGTCCTGGTGCATCTGCGCGAGCGGGTCGCGGCCGAGGGCGGGAAGGGACACCGGCTCGAACGGGCGGCGATCAGGGCATCCTCGTGGGTGCTCGACCACCCGACCGTCCTCGCGGCGGGCGAGCGGATCGCCTCCGCCACGCGCGCGCTGCACCCGAAACGGCTGCCGGGGCCGGGCGCCCGCCAGTGGTCCGAGCACCGGGACCTGCCCGAACTGCCCGCCGAATCGTTCCGCGACTGGTGGAGGAAGAACCGCCGATGACCACCGACTCACGCGCGCGCGTGCTCGCCCGCATCCGCGCCGCCGTCGCCGACGCGCCCGAGGCCCCGGCCGTCACCCGCGCCTACCGCGCGAGCCACAGCGCCGAGGACCCCGACGCGCTCCTCGACCTGCTCCACGAGAACCTCGCCGACTACCGCGCCCACGTCCACCGCTCCACGCCGGACGGTCTGCCGGAGCTCATCGCCCGGCTCCTCGCGGACCGCGGCGCCCGCAGTGTCGTCGTACCGCCCGGGCTGCCCGAGGAGTGGCTCGCCGCGACCGGCGCCGAGCGGCGGACCGACGCGCCCCGGCTCACCCCGTACGCACTCGACGGCATCGACGCGGTGGTGACGGGGTGCGCGCTCGCGATCGCCGAGACCGGCACGATCGTCCTCGACGGCGGTCCGGGGCAGGGCCGTCGGGCCCTCACCCTCGTGCCCGATCTGCACGTGTGCGTGGTCGGGGCCCCCGAGCAGGTGGTGGCCTCCGTGCCCCAGGCGCTCCCCCGGCTCGACCCGACCCGTCCGCTGACCTGGATCTCGGGGCCGTCCGCGACCAGCGACATCGAACTCGACCGGGTCGAGGGCGTCCACGGCCCCCGGACGCTGGAAGTGATCCTGGTCCAGGCCTAGGCCGATTCCCTCCGGACCAGCCGCGTCGGCAGGATCACCGTCGCCGGGTCCTCGCCCGCTATCCGGGCGAGGAGCGTCCGTACCATCTCGGTGCTGATCCGGTCCCAGGGCTGGCGGATGGTGGTCAGCGAGGGGCGGGAGGACAGCGCCGCCGGGGAGTCGTCGAAGCCGCCGACGGCGATGTCCTCGGGGACCTTCCGGCCCGCGCGGGAAAGGGAGTCGAGGACCCCCTGTGCCATCAGGTCGGAGGCGACGAACACGGCGTCGATGTCCGGGGCCCGCTCCAGGAGGGCGCGGGCCGCGTCCTCGCCGCTGGCCCGGCTGTAGTCGCCGCAGGCGATCAGGGTCTCGTCGGCGGGCAGCCCGAACTCGGCGAGCGTCTCGCGGTATCCGGCGAGGCGCTCCACCCCGCCGGGGGTGTCGAGGGGGCCGGTGACGGTGGCGATCCGGCGCCGTCCGGAGGCGTACAGGTGGCGGACCATGTCGCGGGCGCCCTCGCGGTCGTCGGCGGCGACGTAGCCGATCCTGGCGGTCTGGCCGAGGGGCTTGCCGCAGGCGACGACGGGGACGCCGGCCTCGTGCAGCCGGGCCACCACGGGGTCGCCGGAGTGGCTGGAGACGAGGAGGACGCCGTCGACGTGACCGGCCTCGATGTAGCGGAGGTTGCGGCGGCGCTCGTCCTCGGTGCCCGCGATCATCAGGAGGAGCGGGATGTCCTGGGCCGCGAGCGCCTGGGTGCAGGCGCGGAGCAGCACGTTGAAGTTGGGGTCCTCGAAGAACCGTTCCTGGGGCTCGGTCAGGAGGAAGGCGACCGAGTCGGACTTGCCGGTGATCAGCGAGCGGGCGTGCCGGTTGACGACGTAGCCCGTTCTGCGGATCGCGGCGTCCACGGCCGCCTTGGCCGTGGGGCTGACGTAGTGGCCGCCGTTGAGGACACGGGAGACGGTGCCGCGCGACACCCCGGCCTCGCGGGCCACGTCGTGGATGGTCGCCGGGCGGCGCCTGCTCGCTGCTGTGCTCATGCTGTGTGTTTCCCCTCGATCCCCTGTGCTCAGGACTTTACGGCGCCGGACAACAGGTCGAGGCTCCAGAAGCGCTGGATGACGAGGAACAGGGCGATCAGCGGGGCGATGGCGAGGAGCGCGCCGGTGATCACCAGGGTGTACAGGGAGGGCTGGGAGGCGCCCTGCTTGAGCAGGGTGAACAGGCCGACGGTCATGGGGAACTTCTCGTCGTCGCCGAGCATGATGAAGGGGAGCAGGAAGTTGTTCCAGATGGCGACGAACTGGAAGAGGAAGATCGTCACCAGGCCGGGGGCCATCATGGGGACGGCGATCCGCCGGAAGATCCGCCACTCGCCCGCGCCGTCCATGCGGCCGGCCTCGACGAGCTCCATGGGGATGGCGGCCTCGGCGTAGACGCGGCCGAGGTAGACGCCGTACGGGGAGAGGATCAGCGGCAGCAGCACCGAGGCGTAGCTGTCCGTCAGGTCGGCCTCGGCCATCAGCAGGTACTGCGGGATGGCGAGGATGACCGGGGGCATGAGGACGCCGGTGAGCATCACGTTGAAGAAGGCCTCGCGGCCGCGGAAGCGGTAGATCGCGAGGGCGTAGCCGGCGAGGGCGGAGACGACGGTGGACAGGACGGCGCCGAGGCCCGCGTAGAACACGGAGTTGAGCATCCAGCGCCAGTAGATGCCGTCGCGGTACGCGCTGAGGTCGGTGACGTTGTCGGCGAGGCCGCCGCCGGGCAGGAAGGTGAAGGTGGAGAAGAGCTCGTCGTCGGGCTTGGTGGCGGCGACCACGACCCAGGCGACGGGCAGCAGGCAGTAGAGCGCGCCGAGGACCAGGGCGGCCGTGGGGAGCAGCGCGGTGCGGCGGGGGCGGCATGGGCCCTGGGGGGTGCCGGGGGTGGTGCCCGCGGCGGTGGCTTCCTCGTGGAGCGGCGGGGAGGCGAGCCCGGTCATCGGCTGGCTCCTTGCGTGGTGCGGCGGTTGGAGATCCTGAGGAGGGCGAAGGAGAGGACGAAGGTGGCGAGGGCGAGTACGACGGCGGTGGCCGAGGCGGCGTGGATGTTCCCGCCGGTGAAGGCGTCGTTGTAGACCTTCATGAGGGGGCTCCAGGTGGAGGGGATGCCGTTGGTGAGCGGCTTGAGCGTGGTGGGCTCGTTGAAGACCTGGAGGGTGGCGATGATCGAGAAGAAGAAGGTGAGCACCAGCGAGGGCACCACCATCGGGATCTTGACGCGCAGGGCGATCTGGAGTTCCGAGCAGCCGTCGAGCTTGGCCGCCTCGTACACCTCGGCGGGCAGCGAGCGCAGCGCGGTGTAGATGACGATCATGTTGAAGCCGGTGCCGCCCCAGACCGCGATGTTCGACATCGCCAGGTAGAGCGGTCCGCCGTCCATGAGGTCGGGCTGGGGCAGGCCGAGCTCGTCGAGGACGTAGTGGAAGGGGCTGACGTCCGGGAGGTAGAGGAAGCCCCAGAGGACGGCGGCGATGACACCGGGGACGGCGTACGGCAGGAAGATCGCGAGCCGGGCGAAGGAGCGGCCCCGGACGCGCTCGGAGTCGAGCAGGAGCGCGAAGAAGAGGGCGAGGCCGAGCATCACGGGGACGACGATGGCGCCGTAGCCGAGCACGCGGAGGGCGCTGGCGGCGAGTTCGGAGTCGGTGAGGGCCGAGGTGTAGTTCTCCAGGCCGGCCCAGACCTCGGATTTGGCGCCCTTGCCGAGGCCGAGGCCCTTGACCTCGACCTTGTGGAAGCTGAGCCACACGGCGTAGCCGATGGGGAGGGCGAAGAAGAGGGCGAAGAGGACGGCGGCGGGGAGGAGGAAGAAGTAGGGGGCGCTTCGCGGTCGTTCGAGGGTGGTGGTGGGCGACGGGTGGGCGTACGGGGCCGCCTTGACCCCGTACGACCGGCGCGCGCCCTTGGGGGGCTGCGTCACTTCGCGACCTCGAAGCCCTGCTTCTTCAGGTCCGTCACGGTGGCGGACTGGACGGCGGCCAGGGCGGTGTCGAAGCCGGACCTGGCCTTGGCGGCCTTGCCGAACTCGTCCTTGAAGGCGGTGTAGGCGACGTTGACGTTGGGGCCCCAGGCGGCGGGTGCGGTGGTCTTCGCTATCTCGGCGGCGCGGGTGTAGAAGTCGGGCTGGTTGGCGAAGTAGTCGGGGGCCTTGGCGAGGGCGCCGCTGGTCTGGGCGGCGGTGGCCGCCGGGTAGATGCCGCTCTCCTTGACGAGGGCGGCGAGGGCGACGGGGTCGGTGTTCAGCCAGGTGGCGAACCGCGCGGCGGCCTTCTTGTGCTTCGAGTCGGTGGTGACGGCGGTGGAGGAGCCGCCCCAGCTGCCGGTGGACGAGCCGCCCTCGGTCCACTGCGGGAGGGGTGCCATGGCCCACTTGCCCTTGGTGTCGGGGGCGGCGGTGGTCAGGGTGCCGGGGGCCCAGACGGCGGAGACCCAGGCGAGCTGCTCGCCGGTGTTCATGGCCTTGTTCCAGGAGGGGGTGTACATCGGCTGGTTGTCGATGGCGCCCTCGGCGACCAGGCCGCCCCAGAAGTCGGAGACCTTCCGGGTGGCGGCGTCGTCGATGCCGACCTTCCAGGTGTCGCCCTCGAAGGTCCACCACGTGGCGCCGGCCTGCTGGGCGAGTCCGGCGAAGAGGCCGGAGTCGTTGGCGGAGAAGGTGGTCAGTGACTGCTTCGGGGCCTTCTTCTTCAGGTCGCGCGCGGTGGCGGCGAACTCGTCCCAGGTGGTGGGGACGGAGAGGCCGTACTGCTTGAAGAGGTCCTGGCGGTAGAAGAACATCAGCGGCCCGGAGTCCTGCGGCAGGGCGTAGACGGCGTCCCCGCCGAAGGTGGTCTGCTGCCAGATGCCGGGGGCGAACTTGTCCTGGACACCGGCGACATCGGGGGCGATGTCGGCGAGGGCGTCGTTGGAGACGAGGGTCGGCAGGGCCTGGTACTCGGCCTGGACCAGGTCGGGGGCCTTGTGCGCCTTCGCGGCGGTGATGATCTTGGTGACGAGGTCGTCGCCGGAGGCCTGCTTCTGCACCGTCACCTTGATGTCGGGGTGTTCGGCGTTCCAGAGGGCCACGACCTTGTCCATGCCGGGGGCCCAGGCCCAGTAGGTGAGCGAGACGGGACCGGAGTCGGCCGCCGCCTCGTCCCCGGATTCGGAGGATCCACAGGCGGTGAGCGCGGTGGCGCCGAGCAGGACGGCGGTGGCGGCGGCGAGGCTGCGGCGCATCGTGTGGGGCATGGGGTGCTTCTCCCTGACCGAAAGGGCCTCTCCCTAGGGCGGGGAGGCCGACCATGCATCTGTGAGCGTTCACAGTAGAGAAACGTTCCGGACACTTGTCAATGGTTGTTCGTGTGCGGTTATGTTGCGTCGTCACATCGATATCGACTGTGTGCACGTTCACAACGAACCAGAGCTTTCATCGTTCGAGGCTTCAGGAGAGACCCATGCCGCAGACCACGCCCAAGGGCCTGCACCGGCTCGCGTTCGGCGGGGACTACAACCCCGAGCAGTGGCCGGAAAGCGTCTGGCAGGAGGACGTCCGGCTCATGCGGGAGGCCGGCGTCACCATGGTGAGCGTCGGAATCTTCTCCTGGGCCCTCCTCGAACCGGAGCCGGGCCGGTACGACTTCGCCTGGCTCGACCGGCTCCTCGACCTGCTCCACGAGCACGGAGTCCGCGTCGACCTGGGCACACCGACCGTGGCGCCGCCCGCCTGGTTCTACCGGGCGCACCCCGAGGCGCTGCCCGTCACCGCCGAGGGGATGCGCCACTCGTACGGCTCACGCGGGGCGATCTGCCACAGTTCCGCCGCCTACCGGACGGCCGCCGCGGGCATCACCACCGAGCTGGCCCACCGCTACGGCAGCCACCCGGCGCTCGCGCTCTGGCACGTCCACAACGAGTACGGCGTCCCCGTCAGCGCCTGCTACTGCGACGGCTGCGCCGCCCACTTCCGCCGCTGGCTCGACGGCACATACGGCTCGGTGGAGGCGGTGAACGAGGCCTGGGGCACCGCGTTCTGGGGGCAGCGCTACTCCTCGTACGCGGAGATCGACCCGCCCCGGGCCACCCCCACCGTCGGCAACCCCGCCCAACAGCTCGACTACCGGCGCTTCGCCGACGCCACCCTCCGGGAGAACTTCCGGATGGAACGGGACATCCTGCACGAGCTCGCGCCCGGCGTCCCCGTCACCACCAACTTCATGACCGCGCTCAGCCAGTGCGACTCCATCGACTACTGGGCCTGGGGACGCGAGGTCGACCTCGTCACCAACGACCACTATCTGATCACCGACGGCCGCCGCACCCATGTCAACCTGGCCATGGCCGCCGACCTCACCCGCTCCGTCGCCGACGGCGCGCCCTGGCTGCTCCTTGAGCACTCCACCTCGGGCGTGAACTGGCAGCCCCGCAACCCGGCCAAGCGCCCCGGCGAGATGGCCCGCAACTCCCTCGCCCATGTCGCCCGCGGCTCCGAGGGAGCCCTGTTCTTCCAGTGGCGCCAGTCCCGGCGCGGCGCCGAGAAGTTCCACTCCGCGATGGTCCCGCACGGCGGCACCGACACCCGGATCTGGCGCGAGGTCGTCGCCCTCGGCGCCGACCTGGAGGCCCTGGAGGAGGTACGCGGCAGCCGGACCGTCCCGGACGTCGCCATGCTCTGGGACTGGCACTCCTGGTGGGCGCAGAACCTGGAGTGGCGGCCGAACGCCGCCCACGACGCCCGAGAGCGCGCCGACAGCTTCTACGAGACCCTCTACGACCGGCACCTCACCGTCGACTTCGCCCACCCCGAGGCCGACCTGTCCGCCCACCCGCTGGTCGTCGTCCCCGCGCTCTACCTCATGACCGAGGCCGCCGGGCAGAACCTCCGGGAGTACGTCGAGAACGGCGGCACGCTCGTCGTCTCGTACTTCTCCGGGATCGTCGACGAGCACGACGCGGTGCACCCCGGCGCCTACCCGGGCGCCCTCCGGGACGTCCTCGGCCTCACCGTGGACGAGTGGTCGCCGCTCCTGGACGAGCAGCGCGTGCGGATCACCGGTCCCGGCGGCGCCTCGCTCACCGGCGACGTGTGGACGGAGTTCGTCCGGCCACGCGGCGCCGAGACCGTGTGGACGTACGCCGACGGGCCGGCCGCCGGCGGCCCCGCGGTGACCCGGCACCGGCTCGGGCGGGGCACCGCCTGGTACGTCTCCACCCGGCTGGACGCGGCGTCGCTCGACGCGATCGTCGCCGCGGCGTGCGAGGACGCGGGGGTCGCGGCACGTACCGCGCTGCCGCGTGACGTGGAGGTCGTGCGCCGCGCGGGTGACGGCGGGCGGTACCTGTTCGCCCTCAACCACTCCGCCGAGGACGCCGAGGTGCCGCTCGACGGCTCCGGGACCGAGCTGCTCGGCGGCGCCTCGGGGGGCACGCCCGTCGGCGGGAAGGTCACCGTCCCGGCCGGTGCCGTGCGGGTCGTGCGGCTCGACGCCTGACCCCACCCCCCTCCCCCGGCCGGCCGGGGGTCCCTGATCCCACCCGGGGGCGGCAGCGCCCGCTGCGCCGCCCCCGGGTGGACCGCACCACCCGTGAGGAACCACCCGCACCACACTTCTCATTGGCCACCGTCGAAGGGACTCGACGATGCACCCCACCACCGTCAGAAGCCGCATCCGCCTGCGGGCCGCCGCCGTCGCCGCCGTACTCGGGGCCCTGCTCCTGGCTCCGCTGCCCGCCGCACCGCGGGCCGAGGCCTCCGCCACCCTCACGAACGCCGGGTTCGAGAGCGACGCCACCGGGACCGCGACCCCGGCCGGCTGGTCGACCTACTCGGCCGCCGGGCAGAACGCCGCCTCGTTCACCGAGGCCGGGGGCCACAGCGGCGGACACCGCCTCAGCCACTGGTCGGCGTCCGCGTACAAGGTGGAGACGTACCAGTACCTCTCCGGGCTCGCCAACGGCACGTACACGCTGAGCGCCTGGGTGCGCTCGGGCGGCGGCCAGAACTCCGCCTACCTCGCCCTGCGGAACTGCGGCTCGGCCGAGCAGCGCACCGACCTGCCGGTGACGTCCACCTGGATTCGGATCGTCACTCCCGTCACGGTGGCGGGCGGCGCCTGCACCATCAGCATCAACTCCGACGCGAAGGCGGGCAATTGGCTGAACGTCGACGACCTGACGTTCACCTCCGGCACGACCGGCCTGGCGGTCAGGGGCGTCGACGTGTCCTCGCTCAGGAAGAGCGAGGATCTCGGCGGGACCTACAAGTCGAGTTCCGGCGCCACGGGTGACGCGGTCGCCCTCCTCAAGAACGCGGGCGCCAACTACGGCCGTCTGAAGGTGTGGGTGAACCCGGCCGACGGCTACAACGACAAGGCCCGCGTCCTCGCCACCGCACAGCGGATCAAGGCCCAGGGCATGAAGCTGCTCGTGGACTTCCACTACTCCGACATCTGGGCCGACCCGGGCGCCCAGACCAAGCCCGCCGCCTGGCAGGGCCACTCGTACACCCAGCTGAAGACGGACGTCTACCACCACACGTACGACGTCCTCAACGCCCTGAAGGCGCAGGGCACCACGGCCGACATGGTGCAGATCGGCAACGAGATCAACACCGGCATGCTGTGGCCGGAGGGCTCCACGAGCAACTGGTCGCAGCTGGCGGGGCTGCTCGGCTCCGGCGTCTCCGCGGCCAGGGCGGTCTCGTCGAGCACCCAGATCGCGCTGCACCTCGCGAACGGCGGCGACAACGCCCTGTACCGCACGTGGTTCGACAACGCGACCGCGCAGGGGGTGAGTTACGACGTGATCGCGTTCTCCTTCTACGGCTACTGGCACGGCGCCCTGTCCTCGCTCCAGGCCAACCTCGACGACATCTCCGCCCGTTACGGCAAGAAGGTGATGGTCGCCGAGACCGCGTACCCCTTCCGGCTCGACAGCGAGGACGCCCACGAGAACATCATCGACCTGTCCTCGGAGCTGGTCGCCGGCTACCCGGCGAGCACGGCCGGCCAGTCGGCCTGGCTGCGCGACGTGATGAACGTGGTCGAGGCGGTCCCGAACGGCCGCGGTCTCGGGGTCTTCTACTGGGAGCCGACCTGGACGGCCGTCACGGGCAACGGCTGGGACCCGGCCGACTCCTCGTCCGGCAACGGCTGGGAGAACCAGGCCCTGTTCGACTACGACAGCAGGCTGCTTCCGGCCGCGAACTGGCTGGCGCACCGCTGACCCGACCGCGCGCAAGGCCGGCGCACCGCCGACCCGAGCCGCACAAGGAGGGGCGGGCTCGTGCACGAGCCCGCCCCTTCCGCACGCACCGGCCGCCCGTCGGCGAGGGAGCCGCCGTCGCGCCGCCAGGCCGGGTCGCGCCGGCGGTGACCGGCCTCGGCGCCTCAGCGATCGGCGTACGGAACGCCCGGCGATCCCCTCACACCCGGGCGGCAGACGAACAGCCGCCCCGCGTCCGGCTCCGCCGCGCGGCGCCGCTCGGGCAGGCCCTCCGCGGCCGTCGTGACGACCAGGACGTCGAGGTCCGGTCCGGCGAAGGCGCAGCCCGTCACGTGGGAGGCGGGCACCTCCACGCGCGCGTGGAGGTGGCCTTCCGGCGTGAAGGCGAGGACTTCGCCGCCGCCCCACACCGCCACCCACACCCGTCCCCCGGCGTCCACCGTGAGTCCGTCCGGCACCCCCCCGGTGGAGGACCGCGAACGGCCCGCGGTCGGTCAGGGCGCCCGTGGCGACGTCGCAGGCGAAGACGTCGACCCGGCCGGTCGGGCTGTCCGCGTAGTGGAGAAGCGTGCCGTCCGGGCTCCAGCCGAGGCCGTTCGAGATGGTGACCGACTCCAGGAGCGTGGTGAGGCCGTGGCCGTCGAGACGGGCGAGGTCCTCCTCCGCCCCTGAACCGGTCCGCTCAGACCGCCCAGACGCCGTCCCGCATCAGGTGGCGCCCGGCCAGTTCGGGCTCCTCCAGCCAGGCCTCCACGGCGGTGGGGCGGACCCGGAACCAGCCGTACGAGGGCCCCGAGTTCCGCGGGTCCCAGCCGCACTTCGCGGCGAAACCCTCGATCGCCTCCGTCGGTACGTCGCCGACGACGAGGGTCGTCACGTCGCCGTCGATCAGGACGACGTCCCGGGTGTGCCCGAGCGCCAGCCGGGTCCGTCCGCCGGCGGCGAGGTTGCGGCCGGTGGGATTCGTCAGCCGGGTGCACAGCCAGACGTCCGTGCCGTCCCAGTGGAAGGCCAGCGGCACGAGGTAGGGCCGAGCGTCGGCGCCCGCCGAGGCCACCCAGATGTCCACCTCCTCCACCAGCCGGGCCAGCACGTCCTTCTTGCGCTGTTCGGTGTCTCGTATCGTGGGATGCGTCGTCATGGGCCCGACCCTACGCCGCCGCGATCACCCGCCGCCTGCTCCCAGGACGCAGGCCGTGTACGGGCGTTCCGTGACCCTCACTCTCACCCGCGCCCGCGCCTCCGGGGACGCCTGCGGCGTCAGGCCGTCCCGTCCCTTTCACCATCCGGTCCCGCGCGACCGGACACCCTCCGGAGAAAGCGCTTGCGCGAACCATTGACGAAACACGAACGCCCCCTTAGCTTCATGCCCGTTGCACTTCGTACGTCATATATGAGACGCGATACACGAGATCTGAGAGTGCTCCATGGCCTTCGCCCCCAGCCCCATCCCGTCCCGCACCCAGTACGTGCTCGAAGCGATCAAGCACGACATCCTCACCGGAGGGCTCAGACCCGGCCAGGCACTCGTCGAGGCCGAACTCGCCGCACGTTTCGGGGTGTCGAAGACCCCGGTCCGTGAGGCGCTGAAGACCCTCGCGGGCAGCGGGCTCGTGGTGATGAGCCAGTACAAGGGCGTCACGGTCCGGATGGTCGACGCCGACATGGCCCGCGCCGTATACGACGTACGCCTCCTCCTGGAACCCGAGGCGGTCCGCCGCGCCGTGGCGTCCGGCGCCCCGCTCGAAGAGGCACGGGAGGCCCTGCGCCGGGCGGCCGGGGCCGAGGACCCGGCCGAACGGTCCCTGGCCAACCGGGCGTTCCACCGGGCGCTCTACCTGCCCTGCGGCAACCCGCTGCTCGGCCGGATGCTCGACGAGGTCCGCGACCAGGCCGCTCTGGTCTCCACCGTCGCCTGGGCGGCCATCCCCTCCTGGGAGCGGGAGGCCGCCGAGCACGAGGAGATCCTGCGGCTCGCGGCCGCCGGCGACGTCGACGGGGTGGGCCGCGCGGTCCACGACCACATCGCGTCCTTCGTCGAGCGCGCCTTCCCCCAGCACCCCGAGAACCAGTCCCCCCTGAACAGCGAGTGAGCATGGAATTCGAGACGATGAGGGCCGCCCTGGCCGACGTCGTGGCCATCCCGGTCACCCCGTTCGCCGAGGACGGCTCCGTGGACACCGTCACCCACCGCGCGCTGCTGCGCCGGCTCCTCGACGGCGGGGTCCGCACCCTCACCCCCAACGGCAACACCGGCGAGTTCTACGCCCTCACTCCCGAGGAGCGCCGCTCCCTCACCGAGATCACCGTCGACGAGGCCGGCGACCGTGCCGCGATCCTCGTCGGCGTCGGCCACGACGTGCCCACGGCGGTCGAGGCCGCCCGGCACGCCCGCGCCACGGGCGCCCACATGGTGATGGTCCATCAGCCGGTCCACCCGTACGTCTCCGAGAGCGGCTGGGTCGACTACCACCGGGCCATCGCCGAGGCCGTCCCGGAGCTCGGGGTCGTCCCCTACCTCCGCAACCCGCTGCTCGGCGGGGCCCGGCTCGCGGAGCTCGGCGCCGCCTGCCCCAATGTCGTGGGGGTGAAGTACGCGGTCCCCGACGCGGCCCGGTTCGCCGGCTTCGCCCGGGACGCGGGCCTCGACCGCTTCGTCTGGGTGGCGGGCCTGGCCGAGCCGTACGCCCCCGCCTACTTCGCGAGCGGCGCCACCGGATTCACCTCCGGCCTGGTCAACGTCTCCCCCGCGCTCTCCCTGGAGATGCTGGACGCGCTGCGGTCCGGGGACTACCCGACCGCGATGAAGGTCTGGGAGCGGATCCGCCGCTTCGAGGAGCTGCGCGCGGCCAACGGCAGCGCCGACAACGTGACGGTGGTCAAGGAGGCCCTCGCCTCCCTCGGGCTCTGCCGCCGGGCGGTCCGCCCGCCGAGCCGTGAACTCCCCGACAGCGAGCGGGCCGAGGTCGCCACGATCGCGGCCGGGTGGCCGATATGAGCGGCGAAGGGCCCGCCGACGCGGGCCGGCGCGCCACGGAAGGCGGACGGCGCCCCACCGAAGGCGGCGAGCGCCCCTCCGAAGGCGGACGGCGCCCCGAGGACCTGCGCAGTCACCAGTGGTACGGCACCGACGGTCTCCGCTCCTTCAGCCACCGGGCCCGCACCCGGCAGCTCGGCTATCTCCCCGAGGAGCACCTCGGGAAGCCGGTGATCGCGATCCTCAACACCTGGTCCGACATCAACCCGTGCCACGTCCACCTCCGCGACCGCGCGCAGGCCGTGAAGCGCGGGGTGTGGCAGGCCGGCGGCTTCCCGCTGGAGTTCCCGGTCTCCACCCTCTCGGAGACGTTCCAGAAGCCGACCCCGATGCTCTACCGCAACCTCCTCGCCCTGGAGACGGAGGAGCTGCTGCGCTCGTACCCGGTGGACGGGGCGGTGCTGATGGGCGGCTGCGACAAGACGACCCCGGCACTCCTCATGGGTGCGGCCTCGGTCGACCTGCCGACGGTGTTCGTTCCGGCGGGGCCGATGCTGCCGGGGCACTGGCGGGGCGAGACGCTCGGCTCCGGTACGGACATGTGGAAGTACTGGGACGAGAAGCGTGCGGGGCGGATCGGCGACTGCGAGATGGCGGAGCTGGAGAGCGGACTCGCCCGGTCCCCCGGCCACTGCATGACGATGGGGACGGCGTCCACGCTGACCGCCGCCGCTGAGACCCTCGGCGTGACCGTCCCGGGTGCCTCCTCGGTGCCGGCGGTCGACTCGGGGCACGACCGGATGGCGGCGGCCTCGGGGCTGCGGATCGTGGAACTCGTACGACAGGACCTGCGGCTGTCGCGGATCCTGACGCGGGAGGCGTACGAGGACGCGGTCGCCGCCGTCCTGGCGCTCGGCGGCTCGACCAACGCGGTGATCCATCTGATCGCGATGGCGGGGCGCTCGGGGGTGAAGCTGACGCTCGACGACTTCGACCGGATCGCGCGGACGGTGCCGGTGCTCGCGAACCTGCGGCCGGGCGGGCGGTTCCTGATGGAGGACTTCCACTTCGCGGGCGGGATGCCGGGCTTCCTCTCCCGGCTCACCGACGTCCTGCACCTGGATCGCCCGACGGTCTCGCACACCACGCTGCGGGAGCAGCTCGACGGCGCGCTCGTGCACGACGAGGAGGTGATCCGGGACCGTTCGAGGCCGCTGGCCGCCGAGGGCGGGGTCGCGGTGCTGCGGGGCAACCTCTGCCCCGACGGAGCCGTCATCAAGCACATCGCGGCCGAGCCGCGGCTGCTCAAGCACACCGGTCCGGCGGTCGTGTTCGACGACTACCGGTCGATGCAGCGGACCATCGACGACCCGGCGCTCGGCATCACGCCCGAGCATGTGCTGGTGCTGCGCGGCGCGGGCCCTAAGGGGGGCCCGGGGATGCCGGAGTACGGCATGCTGCCCATCCCCCGGTACCTGCTCGAACAGGGTGTGCGGGACATGGTGCGGATCTCCGACGCCCGGATGAGCGGGACGAGCTACGGGGCGTGTGTGCTGCATGTGGCACCGGAGTCCCATGTCGGCGGACCCCTCGCCCTCGTCCGTACGGGCGATGCGGTCACCCTCGACGTCGCCGCACGCTCCCTCCACCTGCACGTCACGGACGAGGAGCTGGACGTCCGCCGGGCCGCCTGGACACCGCCGCCGGCTCGGTACGAGCGCGGCTACGGCGCGCTCTACATGGAGCAGATCTCCCAGGCCGACACCGGCTGCGACTTCGCGTTCCTGGCGCGTCCGGGCACCACCCCCGATCCGTACGCGGGTTGAGAACCCGCCCACGGCACCTGCCGGTTCACCGGCCCTTGCCATCGATCCGCGCCACCCTGCCCGAAATCTCGAACGTCGTTCGCGAAGCGCTTCACCGAGAACGGAGCCGCCGTCATGGCCTCAGCTGTGACCCCACCGCCCCAAGCCGTCACGGCACGGCGCCGCCGCCGCACGGGGGCGACCCCCCGCCGACTGCCGTACCTACTGATCGCCCCGGCCGGTCTGCTGATGCTGGGCTTCATCGCCTACCCGGTGATCAGCGTCTTCTACTACAGCCTCCAGCACTACAACCCCACGAAACCCTGGCGGAACGGATTCGCGGGGCTCGACAACTTCACCCGGATCTTCACGGACGACCCGCGGTTCTGGGGAACGCTGACCTTCAGCCTCAAGTGGGTCGTCGTCGAGGTGACGCTCCAGCTCCTCTTCGGGCTCGCCCTCGCGCTCATCGTGAACCAGACGTTCGTGGGCCGCGCCCTGGGCCGGGCCCTGGTCTTCTCCCCGTGGGCCGTCTCGGGCGTGCTCACCTCCGCGATCTGGGTGCTGCTCTACAACTCCCAGACCGGGATCAGCCGTTACCTCGCGGACCTGGGCCTCGGCACGTACGGCACGTCCTGGCTCTCCGACACCTCGACCGTGTTCCCGGCGGCTGTCGTCGCCGACCTCTGGCGCGGGGTGCCCTTCTTCGCCATCCTCATCCTGGCCGACCTGCAGTCGGTGCCGAAGGACCTGTACGAGGCGGCCGAGGTCGACGGGGCCGGCCGGGTCCGGCAGTTCGTCCACATCACCCTGCCGCACATCCGGGACGCGATCGTCCTCTCCACACTGCTGCGCGCGGTCTGGGAGTTCAACAACGTCGACCTGCTGTACACGCTGACCGGCGGCGGCCCCGCGGGCGAGACGACCACGCTGCCGCTGTACATCGCCCACACCAGCGTCGACGCCCACAACTTCGGATACGCCTCCGCCCTCACCACGGTGGCGTTCGTGATCCTTCTCTTCTGCTCGATGGTCTATCTGCGTTTGAGCAAGTTCGGAGGCGACGTCACATGACGGCCGAGTCCACCCTGACCGCCGCCCCCTCCCCGGGGACCGCGCAGGTCCCGCCACCCCCCGACCGGACCCCGCCGGCCACCGCCCGCGCCAGGCGCAGGGCGTGGGACGAGGTGCCCCGCTGGCAGATCTACCTGCCCCTCGGTATCTACCTCGTCTTCACCCTGGTCCCCTTCTACTGGATCCTGCTCTTCGCCGTACGCCCGGCCGGTTCCACCTCGCTGCTGCCCTGGCCGATGACCACAGCGCACTTCGAGAAGGTCTGGAACGAGCGCAGCTTCGCCGTCTTCTTCCAGAACAGCCTGCTCATCGGGGTCGCGGTGCTCATCAGCACCACCGTCGTCGCCCTCGCCGGCGGTTACGCGCTCGCCCGCTTCGACTTCAGGATCAAGAAGGGCTTCATGCTGGCCCTGCTCTGCTCGCAGTTCGTGCCGGGCGCCCTGCTCCTCGTCCCGCTGTTCCAGATCTTCGCGGAGCTGCGGATGATCAACTCCCTGGGGAGTGTGATCATCGCCGAGACCGTCTTCCAGCTGCCGCTGTCGATGATCCTGATCAGCGGCTTCATCAGGAACGTGCCGTACTCCCTGGAGGAGGCCGCCTGGGTCGACGGCTGCAACCGCTTCAGCGCCTTCCGCATCGTCGTCCTCCCCCTCCTGCGGCCCGGCCTGGTCGCCGTCGGCTCCTTCGCCTTCGTCCACGCCTGGAACCACTTCCTCTTCGCCCTGATGTTCCTCAGCAGCCAGGACAAGCAGACGATCCCGGTCGGCCTCAACACCCTCATGGGCGCCGACAGCGTCGATCTCGGGGCGCTCGCCGCGGGCGGCGTCATCGCCGCCGTACCCGTCGTCATCGTCTTCGGCTTCATCCAGAAGTGGCTGGTCACGGGGTTCAGCGCCGGGGCGGTGAAGGGATGAACAGCAACCCCACGCACAGGGAAGACATGAACACCGCACCCACACCCCTGCCGGTCGTACTCGCCGGTGCCCGCGGCCACGGCCGCAGCCACCTCCTCAACATCCGCCGGCTCGAAGAGCGCGGACTCGTCCGCCTCGCCGGGGTCTGCGAGCTGCGCCCGCTCGACGCCACCGAGCTCGACGGCATCGGGGACCCTGAGCAGTCGGCCGACCTCGAGGCGCTGCTCGCCTCCACCGGCGCCCGGATCGCCGTGCTCAGCACCCCCATCCAGACCCACACCGACATGGCGCTCGCCGCCGCCCGGCACGGGGCGCACATCCTCCTGGAGAAGCCGCCGGCCCCGTCGTACGCGGAGTTCCGCCGGATGGCCGACGGCGTCGAGGCGGCCGGAGTGGCCTGCCAGATCGGGTTCCAGTCGCTGGGGTCGCACGCGGTGCCCGCGATCCGCCGGATGGTCGCGGAGGGCGCGATCGGCGAACTCCTCGGCGTCGGCGCGGCCGGGGCCTGGATCCGTGACGAGGCCTACTTCCGGCGCGTCCCCTGGGCGGGCCGCCGCCGGCTCGGCGGGGCCGACGTCGTCGACGGGGCACTCACCAATCCCCTCGCGCACGCCGTCGCCACGGCGCTCGCGCTGGCCGGCCGCACCCGCGCCGAGGACGTCGAGCACATCGAGACCGAGCTGCTGCACGCCCACGCCATCGAGTCCGACGACACGTCGGCGGTACGGATCGTCACCTCGGCCGGCACCCGGGTCACCGTCGCGGCGACGCTCTGCGCCGAGCGGTCCTCGGAGCCGTACGTCGTCGTCCACGGCACCCAGGGCCGGATCACCTTCTGGTACCGGCAGGACCGGGTGCTGGTCCAGCGCGCCGGGCACGGACCGGTGGAGACCGAGTACGGCCGTACGGACCTCCTGGAGAACCTCGTCGCGCACGTCACCGAGGGCGCGCCGCTGTGCGTGCCGCCGGCGGCGACCGGCGCGTTCATGCGGGTCGTCGAGGCGGTACGGACGGCTCCCGACCCGCTGGCGATACCCGCCGCGCACTGGCGCACCGAGCCCGGCGAGAGCGCGCCGCGCCGGGTCGTCGACGGCGTCGACGCCCTGGTGGACGCCAGTGCCGACGAGCTCAGGCTGTTCTCCGAACTCGGCGCCTCCTGGGCTCCGTCGACCCGGGCGGTGGCCCGATGATCCCCGAGTCCCCGACGGTCCTGCGCTGCGCGGGCCGCGCCGTCGCCCGGTACACGACCCGGCCCGCACTGGCCCCCGACCGCTCCCCCCGGCCGTACCTCCACCCGGTCACGACCCTCGCCGGCCGGCCGGTGACCGAGACGGCGCCCGAGGACCATCCGCACCACCTCGGCGTGGGCGTCGCGGTGCCCGACGTCGCCGGCCACAACTTCTGGGGCGGCCGCACCTTCGTCCGCGACCGCGGGTCGGTGGCGCTGGACAACCACGGGGTGCAGCGGCACGACGGGTTCAAGCTGTGCGACCCCGACGGCTTCGTGGAGGAGCTGACCTGGACGGCCGGGGGCGAGCGGCTGCTGCGCGAGCACCGGACGGTGGCGGCCACCGCGCTCACGGAGACGGCCTGGGCCCTCGACCTCACCCTCTCGCTCACCAACGTGTCCGGGCGGGACCTGTCGATCGGCAGCCCCGCGACGAACGGCCGCCCGGGCGCCGCGTACGGCGGCTTCTTCTGGCGTGCGCCGAAGGAGGCGGCGGCTCCGGTGGTGTTCGCCGCCGGGGCGGGGGCCGACGGTCCGGGCGCGGACGGCGAGGAGGCGGTGCACGGGGCCCCAGCCGACTGGGTGGCGCTCGCGGGCGAGGGGTGGACCCTGGTGTTCGCCGGGGCGACGGCCCGGACCCGTGAGGACCCGTGGTTCGTCCGGGCGGCCGAGTACCCGGGCGTCGGTTCCTCGCTCGCGTACGGCCAGCGGCTTCCGGTGGCCGCCGGAGAGACGTTCGTACGGCGGGTGGTGACCGTCGTCGCCGACGGACGCCTCGACCGGGACGGGGCCGCGTCCCTGGTACGCAAGGCGGTGACGTCGTGACGGGGGCCGGTGCCGTCCTTCCGACGGGGGCCGGTGCCGTCCTTCCGACGGGGGACCTCGGTGACGGTACGTACCGCAATCCCGTGCTCGCCGCAGACTGGTCCGACCCCGACGTGGTCCGGGTCGGCGAGGACTACCACCTGACGGCGTCCAGCTTCGGCCGCGCCCCCGGGCTGCCGCTCCTGCACTCCCGGGACCTGGTCAACTGGACGCTCGTCGGACACGCCCTGGAGCGGCTCGAACCGGCCGCCGCGTTCACGGAGCCCCGGCACGACCGCGGGGTCTGGGCGCCCTCGTTCCGGTACCACGACGGCCGTTTCTGGATCTTCTGGGGCGACCCCGACCACGGGATCTTCCAGGTCAACGCCCCATCCGTACGCGGCCCGTGGACGACCCCGCACCTGGTGAAGGCGGGCCGGGGTCTGATCGACGCCTGCCCGCTGTGGGACGAGGAGTCGGGGGAGGCGTACCTCGTGCACGCCTGGGCCAAGTCCCGCGCCGGCTTCAACAACCGGCTCACCGGGCACCGGATGAGCCCGGACGGGACGAGGCTCCTCGACGCGGGCCGGGTCCTCGTGGACGCCGACCGGCTCCCCGGCTGGTTCACCCTGGAGGGCCCCAAGCTGTACCGGCACGACGGCTGGTTCTGGATCTTCGCCCCGGCCGGGGGCGTGGCCACCGGCTGGCAGGGCGCGTTCCGGTCGCGGTCGTTCTTCGGCCCGTACGAGGAGCGGATCGTCCTCGCGCAGGGCGACACCGACGTCAACGGGCCGCACCAGGGCGGCTGGGTGCGCACCGGGCCGGGCGAGGACTGGTTCCTGCACTTCCAGCAGTCGGGCGCGCACGGCCGGCTCGTCCATCTCCAGCCGATGCGCTGGGACACGGACGGCTGGCCCGTGCTCGGCGACGAGGGCGCCCCGGTCCGGGTGCACCGCAAGCCGGACCTGCCGGAGCAGCCGCCCGCTCGGCCGGCCGTGGACGACACGTTTCCCGGCGGCCGGTTCGGCAGGCAGTGGCAGTGGACCGCCAACCCGGGCGAGGGCTGGGCCAGTCAGCACACGGGCGACGGGCTGCGGCTCGACTGTGTGCGGTCGGACCGGCCGGCCGATCTCCGCGGCATGCCGCACGTCCTCACCCAGCGGCTGCCCGCCGGGGCCGTGGTCGTCGAGGTCGGGCTGCGGCTCGACGCGGTGGCGCCCGGGGCCCGCGCGGGGCTCGTCGTCCTGGGGGACGCGTACGCGTGGATCGGTCTGGAGCGGGCGCCGGACGGCACGGCCCGGCTCGTCCACCGCTTCGCCCCGGCGGCCGCGGACCGCGAACGGGACGCGGCCCGCTCCCGGCCGCTGACCGGGGACCGGGTCCTGCTCCGGGTCGAGGTCACGGCGGACGCGCGCTGCCGGTTCTCGTACGACACCGGGCACGGCCGCGACACCGGTACCGATGCCGACGCCGATCCCGGGGCCCGTTCAGGTTCCCGTTCCGGGTCCGGCGGCGGTTCCGGCGGCGGGCCGGTCCGGCTCGGTCCGGAGTTCGCCGCCACCCCCTGGCGCTGGGTCGGCGCGTTGCTCGGCCTGTTCGCCGGAGCGCCGGAAGGCGCGGGACACGCCGGGACGGCCGTGTTCTCCGACTTCCGCGTCACCGCCGCCTGAGCGGCATCCCCCGGGGCTCCCCACCGGGGCGCCCCGCCCCGAACTCCCCCACACCCCATCCCCGTACTCCCCTCAACACCCCGAGAGAAGAGAGCCGACGATGACCATCTTCCCCGGCGGACGGCGCAGAGCCGCCCTCGCCCTCGCCCTGACCGGCGTCCTCGCCCTGTCCGCCACCGCCTGCGGTGACGACGGCGGCGGCGGGGGCGGCGCCAAGGGCACCGAGGGATCGGGCAAGGGAAAGATCACCTTCTGGGACAACAACGGCGGTGTCCGCACCGACGTCTGGAAGGAGATCATCGCGGACTTCGAGAAGGCGAACCCCGACATCGACGTCGAGTACGTCGGTATCGCCTCCAAGGAGGTCCAGTCGAAGTACGACACCGCGATCCAGGGCGACGGCCTGCCGGACGTCGGCGGCGTCGGCGCGGCGATGCTCGCCGGGATCGCCGCGCAGAACGCCCTGGAGCCGCTGGACGCGCGGATCGAGGGCAGCGCGCTCAAGGGCAAACTGAACGCCGGCATGGTCGCGAGCGTGAAGTCGGCCGGTGGGCGGGACGAGCTGTTCACCGTCCCCACCTCCGCGAGCAACGGCGTGCTGTACTACCGCACCGATCTGTTCAAGGCGGCCGGCCTCCAGGAGCCCACCACCTGGTCGAGGTTCTACGCGGCGGCCGAGAAGCTGACGGCCACCGACAAGAACCGCTTCGGGTACACCATCCGCGGCGGCGCGGGCTCGATCGCCCAGGCCCTGGACGCCATGTACGGCCAGAGCGGCATCACGAGCTTCTGGAACGGCGACAGAACCACCGTCAACGATCCCAAGAACGTGGCCGCGCTCGAGAAGTACGCCGGCCTGTTCAAGAAGACCACCCCGGCCGCCGACGTGAACAACGACTTCACCAAGATGGTCGCGCAGTGGGACAGCGGCCAGATCGGCATGCTGAACCACAACCTCGGCTCGTACCAGGACCACGTGAAGGCCCTGGGCACGGAGAAGTTCCGGGGCATCCCCAACCCGACCCTCGACGACGGCACCCGGGTGCAGGTCTCCAACCCGGTCGACGGCCTCGGCCTCTTCTCCTCCAGCAAGAACAAGGCCGCCGCCTGGAAGTTCATCGAGTTCGCCGCCTCGCACGCCTCCAACAGCAAGTGGAACAGGTCCGCCGGCGCCATCCCGGCCAACACGGAGGCCGCCCGGGACCCGTGGCTCCAGGAGGCGGAGCCGACGAAGCTCGGCGCCGAGGTCCTCTTCAGCGGCAAGGCCACGATCGTGGAGCTGCCGTACTACCTGCCGGACTGGAACACCATCTCCAAGGCCGAGAACGAGCCGGGCTTCCAGAAGGTCCTGCTCGGTACGTCCACCGCCAAGGAGTTCCTCGACCACCTGGCCGAACAGCTGAACACGGCGCAGGCCGAGTGGAAGCAGCAGAACCCGTGAGCGTCGGCCGCCGCGCGGTGGTCACGGCCGGGGCGAGCCTCGCGCTCGCCCTGGCCGGGGCTCCCCCGGCCCGTTCCCAAGGACACCCCCGTATGCGCACCCTCTTCATCGCCGGCGACTCCACCGCCGCCCAGAAGTACGCCGACGCCGCGCCGGAGACCGGCTGGGGCATGGCCCTCCCCTTCTTCCTGCACCGGGGCGTGCGCGTCGCCAACCACGCGGTCAACGGGCGCAGCACCAAGAGCTTCCTCGACGAGGGACGGCTCGACGCGATCCTGGCCGCGCTGCGCCCCGGCGACCTGCTCCTGATCCAGTTCGGCCACAACGACCAGAAGGTCGCCGACCCCACCCGCTACACCGAGCCGTGGACCACCTACCAGGACAACCTGCGGGTCTTCGTCGAGGGCGCGCGGTCCCGGGGCGCCCTCCCGGTGTTCGCCACCTCCGTCGAGCGGCGCCGGTTCGACGTGGACGGCACCGCGCTGCGGACGCTCGGCGCGTACCCGGCGGCGATGCGGGAGGCCGCACGCGAGTCGGACGTCCCCCTCCTCGACATCGAGGCGCTGTCCCTCGCCCTGTGGCAGCGGCTCGGCCCCGAGGCCACCACGGCGTACTTCAACTGGACCGCGACCGAGCAGGACAACACCCACTTCAACCCGCCGGGGGCGATCGAGGTGGCCCGGCTGGTCATCGCCGAGCTGCTCCGCACCCATGTCCTCGCCCCGCGCGAGACGCGCCGCGTGGACGACCACATACCCGCCGGGCTCATCACCTGGCCCGAACCCACCCCTGCCGTTTCCGAGTTCGAGGAGAGCCGATCGTGAACCGACGCACGCGACGTGGAGTGGTGGCCGCGGCCGCCCTCACCCTGACGATGACCGCCCCCGCGGCCGCTGCCCACGCCGGCCCGCGCCCCGGCGCCGACCCCGCCCGCGCCACGCTGCCGGCCGGTGACGGCTGGGCGTCCGAGGGGACCGGCACGACCGGCGGATCGTCCGCCGTCGCCTCCCGCGTCTTCACCGTCACCACCTGGGAGGAGTTCCGGGAGGCGCTGGCCGTGCCCGGCACCGAACCCCGGATCGTCAAGGTGGTGGGCACGCTGAACGCCACCGCCGCCGGCTGCGCCGCCTTCGAGGCCCCCGGCTACGACTTCGCCCGCTACCTCGCCGACTACGACCCCGCCGTCTGGGGGTACGAGAACGTGGTCAGCGGCCCCCAGGAGGATCTGCGGGCGGCGTCCGCGACCGCCCAGGGCCAGGCCATCAAGGTCAAGGTGCCCGCGAACACCACGATCGTCGGTGTCGGCGACCACGCCGGGATCACCGGCGGCAGCCTCCAGGTGCAGGGCGTCGACAACGTCGTGGTCCGCAACCTGACGATCGAGAGCCCGCTCGACTGCTTCCCGCAGTGGGATCCGACGGACGGTGCGACCGGGGCGTGGAACTCCGAGTACGACAGCCTCGTCGTGTACGGCTCCACCCATGTCTGGATCGACCACAACACCTTCACCGACGGGGCCCACCCGGACAGTTCGCTGCCCTCGTACTACGGCGAGGTCTACCAGCAGCACGACGGCGAGCTGGACGTCGTGCGGGGCGCGGACCTCGTCACGGTCTCGTGGAACGTCTTCACCGACCACGACAAGACCCTGATGATCGGCAACAGCGACAGCGCGGGCGCCACCGACCGGGGCAGGCTGCGGGTCACCCTGCACCACAACCTCTTCAAGAACGTGGTCGAGCGGGCGCCGCGGGTCCGCTTCGGGCAGGTCGACGCGTACAACAACCACTTCGTGGTGCCGAGTTCGACGTACGTGTACAGCCTCGGCGTCGGGCAGGAGTCCCAGCTCTTCGCGGAGAAGAACGCGTTCACGCTCGCCGGCGACGTACCGGCGGGCAAGATCCTCAAGAAGTGGAAGGACGCGCCCGTCACCACCGTGGGCAACTACGTGAACGGCCAGCCGGTCGACCTCCTCGCCGTCCACAACACCCAGTTCCCCGAGGAGCTGTTGCGGGCCGACGCGGGTTGGACCCCCGTTCTGCGCACCCGCGTCGACCACCCGCGCGCCGTGCCCGCCCTCGTCGACCACCACGCGGGCGCCGGCCGCTCCTGCTGAGCCCACCCGCCTCCAGGAGGAGCCGTATGCCCTCACACCCCACCGAAGCGGCCCCGGGGCGCCGTTCGCTGCTCCTGGGCGCGGCGGGAGCGGCACTCACCGCCCTCGCCCTGCCCACCGCACCCGCCTCGGCCGCCGCTCCGTCGCGCGCCCGCCCCTTCGGCAGGTTCGGTTCGCCCGCGCGCCGGCTCACCGAGCGGACGCGGTACGTCCACCCGGGCGGCCTCGGCGACCACACCACCGTCCAGGCGGCGGTGACCGCCGCGAGCGGCGTCGGCTGGACCCTGGTGCTCGCCCCCGGGACGTACCGGGAGACGGTCGCCGTGAGTTCCGCCCGTACGGACATGACCTGGATCGGCGCGAGCGGCGACCCCCGGGACGTCGTCGTCGTGTACGCCAACGCCGCCGGTACGCCGCGCCCCGAGGGCGGCACCCACGGCACCACCGGGTCGGCGACCACCCTCGTCCAGGCCGCCGGTTTCACCGCCCTCGGCATCACCTTCGCCAACGACTTCCTCCGTACCGATCTGCCGGGGAACCCCGGCACGCAGGCCGTCGCCCTCAAGGTGCAGGGCGACCGGTCGGCCTTCCTGCACTGCCGATTCGTCGGCCATCAGGACACCCTGTACGCCGACTCCATGGCCCTGACGGCCTTCGCCCGCCAGTACTTCGCGTACTGCTACGTGGAGGGGGACGTCGACTTCGTCTTCGGCCGGGCCACCGCCGTGTTCGAGCACTGCCACTTCCGTACGCTGTTCCGCCCCGATCTGGCGGCGGCCCCGCACGGCTTCGTCTTCGCCCCGTCCACGGCCCGGGAGAGCCCGTACGGTTTCCTCGCCACCCGCTGCCGGGTCACCGGCACGACCCCGGACGGCTTCTACAAGCTGGCCCGCCCCTGGGTCCCCGGCTCGGACCCCACGGCTTGGCCGTCGCTCCTGGTCCGGGACAGCTTCCTCGGCCCGGCGATCGACGCGGTCACCCCGTACGCGAACATGCGCGACACGTCCCCCTGGCAGGAACAGCGCTTCGCCGAGTACCGCAACTCCGGGCCGGGCGCCCGGGTCTCCGCCCCCGAGAACCGCCCCCAACTCACCTCTGTCGAAGCCGAATCGGTGAACCGAGCCACCTACCTGGGTGACTGGGACCCGGTCCTGCCTCAATCCCCCTGACGTCCTTCCGCACTCACTCACCGCCTGATTCCGCATCCATGTCGCCGGCGGCCGTCCCCTCGCCGCCGGCCCGGCACGTACACCCGGCCCCGCTCGTCGTCAGCGAACGCCAGGCCGCCACGAGTTCCGGCAGCTGCTTGAGAAGGCTGGTGATCAGCGTGACCACCAGGGCGAGAAAACCGAAGAGGCCGAGGGCGAGCATGGTCAGGACATCCCAGGACAAGGAGTGCTCCGTTCAGTGTGTGGACGTCGGCCTCTCCACTCTCCGCGCCCTGGAGGGATGCCCGCCCACGACATGACAGCCAACTGCGTGGACACGCAGCCGGGTTGCCACTCTTTGACACCACGGGCGCCTCCGGTGAAGCATCTGCACAGACAGCAGGAGGGGGTGGCGTCGATGACGGCCGTGCCGATGCCCGACGAATCCGAGGTGCCGCCCGGGCCGCGCCGCACGCTCCTCGAGGAGCTGCTCTCCCTCCACCGGCAGGCGGGGAACCCCAGCCGCCGCCGGATCGCGGAGCAGATCCGGAAGATCGACGAACGCACCGCTGAAGTGAGTCGTGGGACGGTCTCCACCCTGCTCACGAAGGGAGAGTTCCCCACGTGGGCCAGACTGGAAGCCGTCGTACTGGCCCTGGCCGGTATGGCGACCGGGAGACCCAGGCCCCGTGAGGTGGCGTTGTGGTTCCACTCCCTGTGGGAGCGCACCACCGAGTCCGCCCCGCGTCACGACGTACGGGACGGGCGGGTGGCCCGGCGACGGCCGGACGGGCTGCTCCCGCCGGACGCCGCGACGGGCACGCTGCCCGCGGCCCCCGAGGCGCACTGGGCGGCGGCGGAGATGACCAAGGCGCGCCTGGAGTTCGCGTCGGATCCCTCCCTCCGCCTCGTCGACGTCGAGGCGACCGCCGAGGAGATCACGGTGATCGTCAACTCGACTCATCCCCTGGCGGCGGCCTTCACCCCCCGGGAGGACCGTCGGCCCTCCGACGTGTCGCCCGCGGAGCTGCGGGAGGAGATCCGCCGGATGCGCCGCGCCTTCGACCTTCTGATGATCGCCTGGGGGATGACGACCGGAGACGCCCCGTCGGACGACGTGCGGCGCCTCCTCGACCAGGCACAACACACCTGGAGCCGGAATGCCCTGACCGTCGACGCCTGGGACCGCGACGACTTCGACTGGAGCGATCCCGCGACCTGGCGGTGGATGTAGCGGCCGCGCCCCGGACCCTCGTCCCGCACGACCACCGGCTCCGTCATCCCAGGAACGACAGGCGGACCTGGCGGTCGGGGTTGTCCTTGTTCGTGTCCACCAGGCACACCGACTGCCAGGTGCCGAGCGCCAGTTCGCCGTCGATCACCGGGAGCGTCGCGTGCGGGGCGACGAGGGCCGGCAGGACGTGGTCACGGCCGTGGCCCCGGCTTCCGTGGCGGTGCTGCCAGCGTTCGTCGGCGGGGAGCAGGTGGTGCAGGGCCGTCAGCAGGTCGTGGTCGCTGCCCGCACCCGTCTCGATCAGCGCCACGCCCGTCGTCGCGTGGGGGGTGAAGACGTTGAGGAGGCCTCCCCGCCCCTGTGCCACCTCGGCCAGGAAGGCGACGCACTCCCCGGTCAGGTCGTACACCGTCTCCGACCCTCCGGTGGTGACGTCCAGGACGCGTGTGGCGAAACCGTTGCTCATCCCCTCATCGTGACGGAGCGGGGCGGTCTTCTCAAACGTCCCACGCAGACGGCCCGGCGAGGTACGCCCGGGTGCTCTCGCGCGACGTCCGGTGTCAGCCGGGCTCCGGTGCCCCGAGGACCGGCAGCCGCGCGCAGCGGCGGCAGGCGCGGGCCGAGGTCGCCACGACGGCGTGGGAGGCGGCCGCGAGCGCGCCCGCGAAGGCGAGCAGCGGCCAGTTCGTCGCGAGCGCGGCGGCGGTGGCGAGGGCGAGTGCCGTCACCGCCATGGCGGCTCCGGCGGTCGTGCCGGTCCAGGCGACGACCGCCGGCAGCCGGGCCGGCGGGGACAGCCGGCGGGCGAGGGTTCCGGTGACGGCCAGAGCAGCGGCGGCGAGCAGGGTGGCGGCGATCGCGACTCCGGACAGGTGCGCGGCCAGGAGTCGTGAGGCGTGGAGAACCGGTCCCGCGGGTTCCTGGGCGGTGGCGCCGGTGACGTACCAGCAGGCGATCAGGAAGGGTGCGGTGAGCGCCACGACCCGGGCGGTGTGCCGGGCCTGGGCGAGGGTCAGCTCCCGCTGACAGCTCGGGACGAGCTCGTCGACGGTCCCGAACTCCCGGATCGCCGCACCGATCGCCTCACGCCGTGGGACGCCCCGCTCGATCTGCGCGTCCGCCGTGTCCTCCAGTCCGCCGCGGATCTCCTCGATCATCCGGTCCTTGGCCCGGGCGGGCCCGTGCAGGGCGGCGGTGAGGCCGGAGACGTACGCGGCGAGCGGGTCGGCGGCGTGATCGGTGCCGGCGGAGTCGGTGTCGTCGCCCGTGTCTGCGGCGGTCATGTGGCGAGCCCGTGCGGTGGGGTGGGGTTGAGGACCGAGCCGATCGCCGCGGTGAACTCGTTCCAGGCCGTGCGTTCACCGGCGAGCGTGCGCCGGCCCTCGTCGGTCAGCTCGTAGCAGCGGCGGCGCCGCTCCCCGGAGGACTGCCAGCTGCTGCTCAGCAGGCCGGTGCGCTCCAGCCGGTTCAGGGCCGGATAGATGGTGCCCGTGCGCAGTTCGAGCACGCCTCCGCTGCGCTGCTGGACCGCGGCGATGATCGCGTACCCGTGCAGCGGGCCGGGTTCGAGCACCGCGAGCAGCAGTCCGTCCAGGTGCCCTCGCACCGCATCCGCCTTCATAGGTAGGCAGCCTACACAAGAGAGCGGTAGGCAGTGTATGTATTGGCAGCCAACCTATTGGTAGTCAGAACATCCAGCTCTCGTCCGGAGGCACGCGCCGTGACCGAATTCCTGCTGTCCGTCCACGTCCTGGTGGCGATCGTCACGGTCGGATCGATCACCGTGGCCGCCTCGATGTTCCCGCGCATCGCGCTCCGGGCGTGCGGCGGCGAGGAGCGGGACGGCCGGTCCGAGGGGACGGGAACGGCCGTGCTCCTCCACCGGGTCTGCACCGGATACGCCGTCGCGGGGGTCGTCGTGCCGGTGTTCGGCATCGCCACCGGCGCCCAGCTCGGTGTGCTGACCGACGCGTGGCTGATCGTCTCGCTCGTGCTCACCGTCGCCGCCGCGGTCCTGCTCGGCCTGGCCGTCCTGCCGGGTCAGCGGCGTCTGCTCGCCCTCGCCGAGGGCGCGGCCACGGAGGAGGAGGCGCGGCCCACCGCGTCCCGGCTGTCCATGACGACCGGGGTGTTCAACGTCCTGTGGGCCGTGGTCGTCGTCCTGATGATCGTGCGCCCCGGCTCCACGACGGGTGTCTGATCCGGCCCCCAGGGCGTCGTTCCGGCCCTGCCGTCACCTCGGCCCGGGCGTCCCGAAGTCGCCACGCAGGGTGGTGCGGCCGCCGTCGGCGCCCGTCAGGACGACGGTGTACGTGTCGGCCGAGGCGTCCCGTGACCCTTCGGCGTGGTTGTACTGGCCGGCGAAGGCATGGGGCCCCGGCGGGACCGTCCGGCCCGGCTTGAGCGTCCAGCGGTAGACCAGCTCCCGGCCCTCCTCGGTCACCGTCACCGTGAAGTCATCGGCCGGGCGGGTGCGCCAGTGGCCCGTGCTCACGACGCCGGGGGTGCGGACGATCCTCAGTTCGACGGTGAGGCCGCCGACGGGGGTGTCCGTCGCCAGTCGGAGATCGCTCTGCGCCCACCAGCGGTTGCTGCCTGGGTCGATCGTGGCGGTCGCCCGTGCGCCAGGGCCGGGCGCGGGGAGCGTGGTGGCGGGCGCGGCGGGCCGGTCGTTCAGCGTGGTCGCCGCGAGACCACCGAGGCCGACGACTCCCGCGACGGCCGCGGCCACGGCCACGACCGCCGTCCAGCGGCGCCCGGTCCAGCGGGCCGCGGGCCGGGGCGGCCGGGCCGCGGGGGCGGGCTCGGTCATGCCGCGCCGCACCCGGGCGAGCATGCGGGCGTGGTCCGGCCGGTGCGCGAGCGCCGCGTCCCGCAGCTCGCGGCTGAGCCGTGCCTCGTCCATCAGCGCCTCCCCGCGGCGAGTTCGGTGACGGCCTGGGGGCCGAGCAGCCGCTGGAGCTCGGCCATGCCCTTGGCGGTCTGGCTCTTGACCGTACCGACGGAGACGCCGAGCGCGAGAGCGGTGTCGCGTTCGGAGAGGTCGAAGGCGTGCCGGAGCACGACGCAGGCGCGCTTGCGGAACGGCAGGGCGCGCAGCGCCGTGCGCACGTCGATGACGGCGGGCACGTCCGGGTCCTCGGTGTGGTCGGGGCGCCGGTCCCAGAAGGCGGCGACACGGCGTCGCTCCCGGACGGTGCCGCGTATCCGGGTGCGGACGAGGTTGGCGACGACACCGCGGGCGTAGGCGGCGGGGTGGTCGGCGGCGCGCACCCGGTCCCAGCGGTGCCAGAGCGCGAGCATGGCGTCGGCGGCGAGGTCGTCGGCGGCGTCCGTCTCGCCGGTCAACAGATGTGCGAGGCGGGCGAGTTCGGCGTAGTGGCACTCGAAGAACGCCCGGAACTCGGCCGCGCTGTCCTCGGCCTCAGTGTCCGCTGCGACCACGACGGTCCTCTGCGGGAGCGGAGCCGGGCAGGCGGGTTCCGGACACGCCGGAGCCGGATGCCCGGAGGCCGGACACGCGGGAGCCGGACACGCCGTGGCCGGACACGCGGTGCCCGTGCGGGGCGGACCCGGCGATGGGGCCGGTGAAGGCGGGGCCCGCCGGGGCAGGACCGGTGCTCGCGCGCGCGGTCAGCAGCGGCCGGATGAGCTCCGTACCCCGGGGCGCCTCCCCGGCGAGGCGCCGGACGAGCCGTTCGACGGCGAGGCGGCCCATCTCCTGGGCGGGCACGGAGACGGCGGTGAGCGGTACGGAGGCGTGGACGGCCACCTGGTCGGGGCAGATGGCGACCACGGAGACGTCCTCGGGCACGGCGCGGCCCTGGTGGCGCAGGAGCGCGAGCAGCGGCTCGACGGCGGCCTCGTTCTGGACGACGAGGGCCGTGGTGCCGGGGCGTTCCTCGAAGACGCGGGTGACGGCGGCGGCGACGGCCGCGTAGGTACCGTCGACGGGCCGGTGGAGCAGGCCGACGCCGTGGGTCCCGGCGGCGGCGCGCAGTCCGGTGACGGTGCGGGCGGCGAAGCCCGTACCGCGCTCGTGGACGGCGGGCGGTGCGCCGAGGACGGCGACGCCGGTGTGGCCGAGTCCGGCGAGATGCTCGACGCAGCGTGCTCCGGCGGCCTCGAAGTCGAGGTCGACGCAGTCGAGTCCGGCGGCGTCGGCGGCTTCGGCGGGGAGGCCGATGAGGACGGTGGGCCGCTCGGCCTCCTGGAGGCAGGGGAGCCGGGGGTCGTCGCGTCCCGCGTCCATGACGATCATGGCGTCGGCGATCGCGCTGCCCTCGACGCGGCGGACGGCCTCGGGGCCCTCCTCGCCGCTGAGCAGCAGGACGTCGTAGCCGTGGGAGCGGGCCGTGGTGGTGACCGCCATCGCGACCTCCAGCGTGACCGGCACGTGGAGACCGGTACGGAGCGGCATCATCAGGGCGAGGATGCCGGTCCGGCTGCTGGCGAGCGCGCGGGCGCCGGCGTGGGGCCGGTAGCCGAGGGTGTCGATGCTGTGCTGGATCCGCTCGCGGGTGGGGGCGGATATGGAGCGTTTGCCGCTGAGCACGTAGCTGACGGTACTGGCCGACACCCCGGCGTGGCGGGCGACGTCGGCGAGGGTGACCACGTGCGCGCTCCTCGACTGTTCCCGGTGTACCGGGCGAACGGCGCCCGTCGATGATTCGGACCCCGACCCTAAGCGGCCGCTCGTCGGGCTGTCCAGGCGGGCCGCGAGGAGTCCAAGCACCGGGCGGCCGGGCGGGGTTGTACGGGGGCGTGGCGCGCGAGGGGGATGGACACCGGACGGAAGCGCTTTCCCCTCTCCGACAGGAGGACGTCTGGCTGGCGCCGACCGACAACGACGAGGGCGCGCGGCGGCCCGACGAGCGCCACGGCCCGCTCCGGCGGGAGCCCGGACCGCACCGGATGCGGCACCGTACCGACGAAGTCGTCGCTGACAAAGATGAGTTGACCGCACGGCCGCGGGTCACGCGCACGCGTGGAGGACCGGGCGGTCCCCTGCTCGGGGTCCGCCCGGTCTCGTCGTCCGCGGAGCCGCTCCGTGCGGGGCGGCTGCTATTCGAGCAGCTCCGCGTACGAGCCCATGGCCAGGGCGATGTCCGCCTGGGCCCAGAACCGGTGGTACGTGAAGACGGGCGCGGCGCCGCCCGCCAGATAGGCCTCGATCTTCGGCCAGGCCGGGTCGTCCTGGTAGAAGGTACGGATCGAGGCGAAGGTGGAGGAGGCGTTCACCGTGTCGCCGTTGGGCATGGCGCCGGTCCAGCCGTTCGGTACGTACACGGGGTCGTCGAAGCGGTTGTAGTCGGCGCGGGTCTCGGGGACGGCGATGCCCAGCGGGTCCTGGTGGTGGTCCCACATGCCGTCGAGGAGGGCCTTGGCGACGCGCTTGGCCTCGGCGTGGCCGGACTTGGCCGCGTAGTAGGTGAGGGTCTTGGCGTAGGCGGCGGCCACGCCGACGTCGTCGGTGTAGTCGGCGACGGTGACGTGCAGTCCTGCGTTGGCGCCGGGGCTCGCCGCGTTCCAGGTGTCGGGCGCGCCGGACCACTGGAGGGTGGAGGGGATGCGATAGGTGCCGTCGGGGTTGATCGTGGTCTTGGACAGCGCCCAGGAGACCCACTTGTCGAGGACGGTCTTCGCCTGGGCGTCACCGGTCTGCCGGTAGTACTCGGCGACCCGCTCCATGGACCAGGCCTGGAAGCCGAACCACTGGTTGGACGCCGGGTCGTGGTAGACGGGCTTCTCGTCGTAGAAGAGGCCGTGGAAGGTGGGGGTGCCGGCCGGCGGGGCGGCGTAGCGGCCCTGCCAGCTGTTGGTGGCGCCGCCCGCGATGGCGCCCTCGTCGGACTGGAGCCAACGGTAGAACTCCAGCTGCCGGTCGAGGCTGGTCGCCCAGTCGGCCGCGCCCGTCGTCGATTTGGGCTTGAGCGGGGCGTACTCGCTGAGCGCGTAGGCGGCGAGCGGGTTCTGGTAGCCGCCGTGGGCGTGGCTGGAGCCGATGCGCCAGGACCAGCCGGCGGAGGTGTCGGTGGCGCCGCCCCAGGCGTAGTACCAGGACATCAGATAGTGCGCGCTGTCCTTGCCGGTGCCGGCGGGGCAGGTGGTGGGTCCGACGCAGTTCCCGGCCTTCTTGAAGTACTTGTCGAACATGGCGTACCGCAGGTAGTCGCCCATCTTGGCGGCCTTGCCGACGGTCGCGGAGACCTGGCCGCCCTTGCCCTGTTCCTTGGCCCAGAGGTCGGCCCAGTAGGCGGCCTGGACGGCGCGGGCGTCGGCGTCGGGGGCGTTGGTGAACTTCCACTGCTTGGCGTAGGAGGCGTCCCCGGTGAAGAGGTCGAGGTAGCCGTTCCGACCGCCGTAGGAGAAGTTGTCGCAGGTGGGGTGGGTGACGGTCTCCCAGACGGACTCCTGCGGGCCGCGCTGGAAGGTGTTGATGTACGAGGGTCCGGTCGCCGTCGGACCGGCGGAGCACTTCCCGGGCTCGTTGCCGAAGCCGTAGACGTTGTCGACGTCCTGGATCCAGTGCATGCCGTAGATGTCGTCGGTGCCGTACGCGCTCTTGAGTTCGGCGGCGATCGGGTCCGCCCCGGAGGTGACACCGGAGTCGAGCCGCGCCGGGTACTGGGAGGGGAGGTCCCACTCGGGGGCGTAGGTCGCCGGCTTGGAGGCGTTGTAGGAGCCGGTGGTGGGCGTGTCGGCGTGGGTGGGGATCATGAATTTCTCCATGGTCTCCCAGGCGCCGTTGAACTTGGTCCAGTCGCCGGTGATCTTGCCGTACATGGCCTGGAGCCAGATGAGGTAGCTGTACGCCTCCGAGGTCGTCTCGTGCCCGTGGTCGGGGGCCTCGACGATGAGCGTCTCGACGGAGTGGTACGGGATGCCCTCGGGCGAGAAGTAGCCGTTGGCCGGGTCGGTGATCTTGCCGTGGAGGTCGAGGAAGCGGGCGTCGTACGTGGAGTTCGCGGCCAGCTGGGTGACGGTGACCTCGGCCGCGGCGTGGCCGGGTGCGGTCGCGGTGAAGACGGCGGAGCCGGTGCCGGTGGTCGCGGCGGCGACGGTCACCTTCTGGGCGGTGTTCCAGTTCGCCGGGGTGAAGGTGAGCGAGGCCGGGGTCGCGGTGAGCTGGGTGTTGCCGGAGGTACGGGCGACGCTCACCGTGACATTGGCGGTGGGGGCGGTGGAGAGCTTCAGGTCGAAGGTGCCGGTGGCGCCCTGGCGTACCCCGAGCCGGCTCGGGGCGGCGACGAGCGCGGGACCGGCGGCGACGGTGATGCCGACGGGGGCGGACTCGGCGGAGGCGCCGAGGCTGTCGTAGGCCTTGGCATAGAGGGAGTGGGTGCCGGTGGCGAGCCCGGCCGCGCCGAAGGTGAAGGGCGCGGTGGTGTCGGTGCCGAGGAGCGCGGTGTCGCTGTAGAACTCCACCTTGCTCACGGTGGCGCCGTCGGCCGCGGCGGCGGTGGCGGCGAGGGGCACCGCGTCGCCCGAGGTGAAGACGGCGCCCGGTGCGGGGCTGGTGAGGACGGCGACGGGCGGCTGGTGGGCGCCCGTGCAGGGGGTGCCGTTGACCGCGAAGGAGGTGGGGGCGGTGTTGGCGCCGGTGTACGTGAACTGGGCGCCGGTGGTGGTGGCGGCCCCGGCGGCGAGGGTGCCGTTCCAGGCGGCGTTGGTCACCGTGACGTTCTTGCCGGACTGGGACCAGACGCCGCTCCAGCCGTTGGTGAGCTTCTGGTCACCGGCGTAGGCGTAGGTGAGGGTCCAGCCGTTGAGCGCGGTGGTGGCGCGGTTGGTGAGGGTGAGCTCGGCGGTGAAGCCCGAACCCCAGTCGTTCGTCCTGTAGTCGACGCTGCACCGCACGTCGGCGGCCTGGGCCGTGGTGGCGCCGACGGCCGTGAGACCGAGGGGGAGGGACAGCGCGGCGGCCAGCGCGGTCAGCTGCCGGCGTGGTCGCGTTCTTGGTCGGAGGCGTGGCATGCGGGTGGTTCTCCTCGCGGCTCGGGAGGTCGGGGGAGCGAAGAGCGAAACGTGCGTGGAGACAAGCTCTGAACCAGTGGGAGCGCTCCCACTGTGCAGTTGGGACGCATCGGCGTCAAGGTGCGTGAAGAGTCGAAGGCAATCGGCGAGGAAATTTACCCAACTCCTCTTTTCCTTGGCGGCAGTTGCCGCTACGGTCTGCCCGACCAGTGGGAGCGGATCCGTCCGGTCGGCACACCGTCAGGGGTGTGCCCTCGCTGCGAGGACTCGCTCATGCGACATCCCCCACGTCTGTCCGCGCTGCTCTCCGGAGCGGCGCTCACGATGGCGAGCACCGCGTTCGCCCTCATGGGTGCGGCCTCAGGAGCCGCGGCCGCACCCGCCTGCACCGTGGAGTACTCGGTCGTCGGCCAGTGGGCCGGCGGCTACCAGGGTGCCGTCACCGTCACCAACAACAGCGCCGCGCTGAACGGCTGGAGCCTCGGCTTCGCCTTCCCGGCCGGCCAGGTCGTCAGCCAGGGCTGGGGCGGCACGTGGTCCCAGTCCGGGACCGACGTCACGGTCGTGAACGAGAGCTGGAACGCCGCGCTCGGCACGGGCGCGAAGGTCACGGGCGGCTTCATCGCCTCGTGGTCGGGCGCCAACACGGCGCCCACCGCGTTCACGCTCGACGGCACGCCATGCTCCTCGGGCACGACCCCGACGCCGACGCCCACACCCACCGCTCCGACGACACCGCCCACGACTCCCCCGACCACGCCGACACCGGTCACCGGCGCGCCCGAACTCGGCGTGTCCGGCAACCGGTTCACCGATCAGAACGGCGCGACCCGACGCCTGCTCGGGGTCAACCGATCCGGCGGCGAGTTCATGTGCGTCCAGGGCCACGGCATCTGGGACGGACCCGTCGACGACGCCTCCGTCAAGGCCATCGCCGACTGGAAGGCCAACACGGTCCGCATTCCGCTCAACGAGGAGTGCTGGCTCGGCCTCGACAACATCAAGCCCGAGTACCGGGGCACGCACTACATCGACGCCGTGAAGGACCTGGTCACCAAGGTCATCGCACACGGCATGACCCCGGTGGTCGAACTCCACTGGACGTACGGCCAGTACACGGGCAACTCCGCGGGCTGCGCCGACGTCCACGCCTCCTGCCAGAAGCCGATGCCCGACGCCCGGTACACGCCGGCGTTCTGGACCTCGGTGGCGAACACCTTCAAGAACGACAGACGGGTCGTCTTCGACCTGTTCAACGAGCCCTATCCGGACCGGGCCACCTCCACCGCGGCCCAGGCCTGGTCCTGCTGGCGCGACGGCGGCACCTGCCCCGGCATCGGCTACGAGGTCGCCGGCATGCAGGACCTGCTGGACGCGGTGCGGGCCACGGGGTCGCGGAACCTCGTCCTCGTCCCGGGCATCGCGTACTCCAACGACCTCAGCCAGTGGCTCGCATACCGCCCCACGGACCCGGCGGGCAATCTGGCCGCCGCCTGGCACGTCTACAACTTCAACACCTGCTCCGACGAGACGTGCTGGAACAACACCCTCGCCCCGGTGGCCGCCGAGGTTCCGCTCCTCGCGGGCGAGATCGGTGAGAACACCTGCGGACACGCGTTCATCGACCGCGTCATGAAGTGGTTCGACGACCGCGGCCTCTCGTACCTGGGCTGGACCTGGAACACCTGGAACTGCAACTCGGGTCCCGCGCTGATCAGTTCGTACGACGGCACGCCCACCGCGTTCGGCATCGGACTGCGCGACCACCTGCGCGGTCTCACCCCCTGAACTCCCCGGAAAGTCACCTGAAAGGAATCCCCACCCGCATGAGCCGCACCAGCCGCACCGCCCTCCTGGCCGCCCTCGGCCTCATCACGGCCACCGGCGCCACCGCCACCGTCCTCGGCACCGCCACCGCGGGCGCCGCCGCCCCCGGCTGCAAGGTCGACTACCAGATCACCAACCAGTGGAACACCGGCTTCGGCACCAACGTGACCGTCACCAACACCGGTGACCCGGTGGCCGCCTGGACCCTCGAATGGACCTACGCCGGCAACCAGCAGATCACCCAGGGCTGGAACGCCACCCTCACCCAGTCCGGCGCCGCAGTGACCGCCAAGAGCCTCTCCTACAACGGGACCCTGGCCACCGGCGGTTCGACCTCCTTCGGATTCAACGGCTCGTACAGCGGCACCAATGCCGTGCCCGCGACCTTCAAGCTCAACGGGGTCGTCTGCAACGGCGCCACCGAGCCGACGACACCCCCGACCACCCCGCCCACCACACCCCCGACGACGCCTCCGACCACACCGCCGGCCGGCACCAAGGCCGACAACCCGTACGCCGGCGCCAAGGTGTACGTGAACCCCGAATGGTCCGCGAAGGCGGCGGCCGAGCCCGGCGGCACCAAGGTCTCGAACCAGCCCACCGCTGTCTGGCTGGACCGGATCGCCGCCATCAACGGCTCCGCGACCTCCATGGGCCTGCGCGCCCACCTCGACGAGGCGCTGCGGCAGAAGGGCTCCGGCGAACTCGTCGTCCAGCTGGTCGTCTACAACCTGCCCGGCCGAGACTGCGCCGCGCTCGCCTCCAACGGGGAGCTCGGCCCGACCGAGATCGGCCGCTACAAGACCGAGTACATCGACCCGATCGCCGCGATCCTCGCCGACTCGAAGTACGCGGGCCTGCGGATCGTCACCACGGTCGAGATCGACTCGCTGCCGAACCTGGTCACCAACGTCTCGGGACGCCCGACCGCCACAGCCAACTGCGACGTCATGAAGGCCAACGGCAACTACATCACCGGCGTCGGCTACGCCCTCAGGAAGCTGGGCGCGATCGGCAACGTCTACAACTACGTGGACGCCGGCCACCACGGCTGGCTGGGCTGGGACGACAACTTCGGCGCCTCCGCCGAGCTGTTCAAGCAGGCCGCCACGGCCGAGGGCTCCACGGTCGCCAACGTCCACGGCTTCATCGTGAACACCGCCAACTACAGCGCCCTGAAGGAGGACCACTTCACCATCAACGACAGCGTGAACGGCGTCTCCGTGCGCCAGTCGAAGTGGGTCGACTGGAACCGGTACACCGACGAGCTGTCGTACGCCCAGGCGATGCGCGCCAAGCTGGTTTCGCTCGGCTTCGACAGCAACCTCGGCATGCTGATCGACACCTCCCGCAACGGCTGGGGCGGCGCCGCCCGACCCACCTCCCCGGGCGCCACGACCAGCGTCGACACGTACGTCAACGGGGGCAAGTACGACCGTCGCATCCACCTCGGCAACTGGTGCAACCAGTCCGGTGCCGGTCTCGGCGAGCGGCCCCAGGCGGCGCCCGCCGCGGGCATCGACGCGTACGTCTGGGTCAAGCCCCCGGGCGAGTCCGACGGCGCCAGCAAGGAGATCCCGAACAACGAGGGCAAGGGCTTCGACCGGATGTGCGACCCGACGTACACGGGCAACGCCCGTAACGGGAACAGCATGTCGGGCGCGCTGCCGGACGCCCCGATCTCGGGCCGGTGGTTCTCGGCCCAGTTCCAGGAGCTCCTGAAGAACGCCCACCCGGCGCTGTAGCAGCCCGCACGGGCCCCGCGGCCGGGCCGGACCTCCGGGTTCCCGGCCCGGCCGCGGGGAATGTGTTCGTAGGCCCGGCGGGGAGTCCTCGTACGCCTGGCGGGGGGAGTCCTCGTACGCCCGACAGCGAGTCTTCGTACACCCCGGCGGGGCGTCCTCGTACGCCCGGCAGGGAGTCCTCGTACCCCCGGTGGAGGGTCTTCGTACGCCCGGCCCCCGTCGTCCGTTCCCGGGAGTCAGCACGACTCCCGCACGATGAGCTCCGTCGGCAGCACCCGCCGGCGGGGCTCCTCCGGTGCCGCCGCGATCTCCTCCAGCAGCATCCGGGCCATCGTGCGGCCCATCTCCTCGATGGGCTGCCGCACGCTCGTCAGCGGCGGGTCCATCAGCCGTGCCACCGCCGAGTCGTCGACGCCGACGAGGGCCACGTCCTCGGGGACCCGGCGGCCGGCCTCCCGCAGCGCGCCCCGCGCCCCGGCCGCCATGACGTCGGAGGCGGCGAAGACCGCGTCCAGGTCCGGGCTGCGGTCGAGCAGCAGCCGCATCGCCCGCCGGCCGCCCTCCTCCGTGAAGTCACCCGCCGAGACCAGCCCTTCGTCGGGGGCGAGTCCGGCCTCCGCGAGCCCCGCCCGGTAGCCGCCGAGCCGGGCGCGGGCCACGTACATGTCGAGCGGACCGGTGACGGTCGCGATCCTGCTCCGCCCGCGCCCCACGAGATGGGCGACGGCCGCCCGACCGGCCCCGATGTTGTCGGAGTCGACGTACGGCACGGGTTCGGCCTCGGAGCGGCGTCCGTTCATGACGACCGGCAGTCCCAGTTCCCTGATCCGGTCGGGCAGCGGGTCGTCGCCGTGGACGGAGGCCAGCAGGACGCCGTCGACGCGCTGGGCGGCCAGATACTGCTCGAAGCGCTGCCGCTCCTGCTCGCTGCGGACCAGAGTGAGCAGCAACTGCTTGTCGGCCTCGGCGAGTTCGGCGCTGACCCCGCGGATCAGGTCGAGGAAGTACGGCTCCGCGAAGAGCCGGGCCTCGGCCTCGGGGATGACGAGCGCGATCGCGTCCGTACGGCTGCCGGCGAGCGCGCGGGCGGCCTGGTTGGGTACGTAGCCGAGTTCGGCGACCGCTCGGGCGACGGCCGTCCTGGTCCGCTCGCTCACCCGGGGGGAGCCGTTGATCACCCGGGAGACCGTGCCCCGGCCGACCCCGGCCCTGGCCGCGACCTGCTCCAGGGTGGGTCTGCCGCTCTGCCGTCCGCTCACAACTCCCGAACTCCCCTCGTAGGACAACGCGCTGCTCACCGCCGGTCCCGCCGGAACGACAACACTGATGGGAGCGCTCCCACACTAGTCCAAGCCCACACCCCCGCGCCACGACATGCGTTCAGGAGATGACGCGACCGCTCCCGCCCAGGCCCGCGAAACCCCCGGAAAACCTTCCGGTAACGAATCCGCGTTCATGTCTTGACACCCGCACCCGCCAGGCAGCAACCTTCCGGCAACGACGTGGGAGCGCTCCCATCCGGGACGCGCACAGCCTTGCGATCAGGTCCTGGCAGGCGCCGCCGAGCCGCGATCAGCCGGCCGGGCCTCTTGGCGCACAACGAGCACCACCTTGGGACGAGGAGAGTGGAATGCGCACTTCCAGCAGCAGACGCGGACGCCGTGCGGCGATCGCGGCGGTCGCCGTCGTCGTGACCGGCACGACCCTGCTCACCGGTTGCGGCAGCGACGACGACAACGGCGGCAAGGGCGGCGGGGGCGGTCAGAGCAACGAGAAGATCACGCTGCGGATCGGGACCTTCGGTTCCTTCGGCTACGACGACAAGACCGGCGCGAAGCTCTACGCCGAGTACGAGCGGCTCCACCCGAACATCAAGATCGAGGAGTCGAACGTCTCCGACGGCCAGAAGTACTGGGACACGCTGAAGCTGCGCCTCGCCCAGAACAGCGGCGTCGCCGACATCCAGGCCGTCGAGGTCGGCTACATCGCCGAGGCGACCGGCACGGCGATGGCGAACAAGTGGGTCGACCTGAGCAAGGAGGGCGGCGCGAAGATGGACGCCTTCCTCGACTGGAAGGTCAAGCAGGCGACGACCGGCGACGGCAAGGTCATCGGCCTCGGCACCGACATCGGCCCCATGGCCATCTGCTACAACAAGGACCTCTTCGCCAAGGCCAAGCTGCCCACCGACCGCGACGCCGTCGGCAAGCTGTGGTCCGGCGACTGGGCCAAGTTCCTCGCGACGGGCGAGAAGTACAAGGCCGCCGCGCCCGCCGGCACCTCCTTCCACGACTCGGCGAGCGGTCTCTTCAACGCGGTCGTCTCCAGCGACCCGGTGCAGTACGCCAACACCAGCGGCGAACTCGACTGGGAGAACAGCCCCGGCGTCAAGAACGCCTGGGACACCGCGGTCAAGGCCGCCCAGGGCGGACTGACCGCCAAGCTGCGCCAGTTCGACGAGAAGGGCACCTGGAACGCCGCCTTCAAGAACTCGAAGTTCGCCACCGTCGCCTGCCCCAGCTGGATGACCGGCATCATCAAGGACCAGGCGGGCCCCGCCAACCAGGGCAAGTGGGACATCGCCGCGCCCCCGGTCGCCGGCAACTGGGGCGGCTCCTTCCTCGCCGTGCCCAAGGCGGGCAAGCACCCCAAGGAGGCCGCCGAGCTGGCCGCCTGGCTGACCGCCCCGGCGCAGCACGCCAAGGTCTTCGCGGTCAACGGCAACATCCCCTCGTCCAAGGACACGCTCACCTCCACGGCCGTCCAGGAGGCGAAGCTGCCGTACTTCGGTGACACCCCCGTCGGCAAGATCTTCTCCAGCGCGGCGTCGGGGATCACCCCGGCCGCGATCAGCCGCTACGACGGCCAGGTCAAGACCTTCCTCACCGACAACGGCATCCTCGACATCGAACAGCGCGGCACCGACCCGGCCAAGGCCTGGGAGAACGTCAAGAAGCTGGTCGACGACAAGATCGACCAGTAGCGGGGACACCGCCGGTCCGCCGCCCGCGGGCGGCGGACCGGCACCGTCCGCACCACCGCACGCATCGACCCTGGAAGGACGCCCCCGTGGCCACCTCCGTTCGGGCGAGGCCCGACGGCTCCCCGCCGCCCGCCGCACCGCCCTCCTCCCCCGGCCCGCGCGGCCGCCGCTCCCCCGGCGGCCTGCGCGGCAGGCTCTACCGCTGGGACATCAAGGCGATCCCGTACGTCTTCGTCGCCCCCTTCTTCCTCACCTTCGCCGCCTTCGGCCTCTTCCCGCTGATCTACACGGGCTGGCTCTCGCTCCACCGGGTCGAACTCGGCGGTGACCCGACGTGGAAGGGTCTTGAGAACTACACCGACCTCGCGACCAGCGAGTTCTTCTGGAACGCGCTCTTCAACACCTTCACCATCGGGGTGATCGCGACCGTTCCCCAGCTGCTCATGGCGCTCGGCCTGGCGCATCTGCTCAACTACAAGCTCCGAGGCCGGGGCTTCTTCCGGGTCGCGATCCTCGCCCCGTACGCCACCTCGATCGCGGCGGCGACGCTGGTCTTCGCCCAGCTGTTCAACACCGACTACGGGATGATCAACGGCGTCCTGGGCTGGATCGGCGTCGACCCGGTGAACTGGGAGTCGTCCAAGTGGCCGGCGCAGATCGCCATCTCGGTGATCGTCACCTGGCGCTGGACCGGCTACAACGCGCTGATCTACCTGGCCGCCATGCAGGCCGTGCCGCAGGACCTCTACGAGGCCGCCTCGCTCGACGGGGCCTCACGCTGGCGCCAGTTCCTCAGCGTCACGATCCCGTCGATCCGGCCGACGATCCTCTTCACGATCATCGTGTCCACCATCGGCGCCACCCAGCTGTTCGGCGAGCCGATGCTCTTCGGCGGCAGCGTCGGGATCAGCGGCGGCAGCGGCAACCAGTTCCAGACGCTGAGCCTGCTGATGTACGAGAAGGGGTGGGTGACCGGCGCGCTGGGCCAGGCCTCGGCGATCGCCTGGGTCATGCTGCTGCTCCTGCTGCTCGTCGGCGGCGTCCAGGCGCTCGTCTCCCGCCACAACCGCAAGAAGCTGGGGGGCTGACCTCATGGCGCACACTCTCGACAGGAGCCCGGCCGAGTCCGGAGCCCCGGCAGCCGCCCCGGCGGCGGCCCGCCCCGGACGCCGCTTCGGGCAGACCGCCGGCCGCCAGCACCACGCGGGGCCCCTCACCTATGTGCTGCTCGTCGCGGCCGCCTTCGTCTCGCTCTTCCCGCTGTACTGGAACGTGGTCGCCGCCTCGCACAGCGGCGAGCGGGTCGTGGAGGCCCCGGCGCCGCTGCTGCCCGGCAACCGACTCCTGGACAACCTCAGCTTCGCCTGGAACCAGGTCGACATGGGCGAGGCGCTGATCAACACCACGATCGTGGCGAGCCTGGTGGCCCTGTCCACCGTGCTGTTCTCCACGCTCGCCGGCTTCGCCTTCGCCAAACTGCCGTTCCGGGGGCGGGGCGTGCTGCTCTCCCTGGTGGTCGCCACCATGACGATCCCGCCGCAGCTCAGCGTCATCCCGCTGTACCAGATCATCACCGACCTCGGCTGGTTCGACCAGCTCCAGTCGGTCGTCCTGCCCTCGCTCGTCGCCGCGTTCGGCGTGTTCTTCATGCGCCAGTTCCTGGTGGAGGCGCTGCCGACGGAGCTGGTGGAGGCGGCCCGGATGGACGGCGCGCACAGCCTCCGGATCATCTGGCACGTGGTCTTCCCGGTGGCGAGGCCCGCCATGGCCGTGCTCGGCATGCTGGTCTTCGTTCAGGCCTGGAACGACTTCTTCTGGCCCTTCATCGCGCTCACCCCGGACGGCAACCCCACCCTTCAGGTGGCGCTCGCCGGGCTCGGCGCGGGAAACCACACGGTGGACCACGCCGTCGTGCTGACCGGCGCCCTCATCTCCACCGTGCCGCTCCTCCTGGTCTTCGCCTTCCTGGGCAAGCACATCGTGGGCGGCATCACGGCCGGCGCCGTCAAGAGCTGACCGGCCGCCGCCTTCCTTCCGCACGTCTCGAACGTACCGACCCCGTACCCGCGTTGGGAGCCCCCTCCTATGACCGCGTCCGAAACCCGGCCGCTCACCGCCACCCGCTCGTTCCCGTCCGACTTCCTCTGGGGCGCGGCCACCGCCGCGTACCAGATCGAGGGAGCGGCGGCCGAGGACGGCCGCACCCCGTCCATCTGGGACACCTTCTCGCACACCCCCGGCAAGGTCTTCGAGGGACACACCGGTGACGTGGCCGTGGACCACTACCACCGGTTCCGCGAGGACGTCGGGATCATGTCCGAACTCGGCCTGAACGCCTACCGGTTCTCCGTCTCCTGGTCCCGGGTGCAGCCCACCGGGCGCGGCCCGGCCGTCCAGAAGGGCCTGGACTTCTACCGGGCGCTCGTCGACGAGCTGCTCGCCGCCGGGATCGAGCCGGCGCTCACGCTCTACCACTGGGACCTGCCGCAGGAGCTGGAGGACGCGGGCGGTTGGCCCGAGCGGTCCACCGCCGAGCGGTTCGCCGAGTACGCGGGGATCGTCGCCGACGCCCTCGGGGACCGGGTGACCCGCTGGACCACTCTCAACGAGCCCTGGTGCAGCGCCTTCCTGGGGTACGGCTCCGGGGTGCACGCTCCGGGCCGCACGGACCCGGTGGCCTCGCTGCGCGCCGCCCACCACCTGAACCTCGGGCACGGTCTCGCGGTCCAGGCCCTCCGGTCCTCGCTGCCCGCGGACCGGCAGATCTCGGTCTCTCTCAACCTGCACGAGGTGCGGCCGCTGACGGGTTCGGCCGAGGACCTGGACGCGGCCCGCCGGATCGACGCCGTCGGCAACCGGATCTGGCTGGGGCCCATGCTGGAGGGCGCCTACCCCGAGGACCTGCTCCTCGACACGGCGCAGGTCACCGACTGGTCCTTCGTCAGGGACGGTGACACGGCGACCGCACGGCAGCCGCTGGACCTGCTGGCGATCAACTACTACACCCCGACGCTCGTCTCGCAGGTGCCGGAGGGCGCGGAGAAGCCGCAGGACGACGGTCACGGCAACAGCGACCACTCGCCGTGGCCGGGCGCGGACTCGGTCGCCTTCCACCGGGCGCCGGGCGAGCCGACGGCGATGGGCTGGGCGGTCGACCCGAGCGCGCTGTACGACCTGCTGACCCGGGTGTCGGAGGCGTACCCCCGGCTCCCGCTGGTCATCAGCGAGAACGGGGCGGCCTACGAGGACGTGGTGTCCCCGGACGGTTCGGTGCACGACCCGGAGCGCGCCGCCTATGTGCACGCGCATCTGGAGGCGGTGCACCGGGCGATCGAGGACGGGGTGGACGTCCGCGGCTACTTCCTCTGGTCGCTCCTCGACAACTTCGAGTGGGGCTACGGCTACGCGAAGCGGTTCGGCGCGGTCCGGGTGGACTACGACACCCTGGAGCGGACCCCGAAGTCCAGTGCCCGCTGGTACGCGCGGGTGGCGCGGACGGGTGAACTGGTGGCGCCCGACGGCGACTGATCGCGGCGGAAGCGAGGAGGGCCGTGCCGATGATCCGGCACGGCCCTCCTCCACGAGCCTCGGGACGGTGGACGTCGGTCAGATGTCGATCACGCGGTAGCCGATGACGTAGACGCCGCCGGAGCCCTCGACCGAGCGCCACTGGGTCTCGGCGCCGACCTCGCTGCCGGTGACGAGCGTGGCGCCGAGCTTGTCGTCGCCGCTGGTCGAGTCGTAGTCCCAGAGGGTCAGGGTACGGGCCTGCTGCTTGCCCAGGATGAGGGCCGCGTTGCCGTTGCCGTCGGCCATCGACCGGACGTAACCGGTGCCCATGGTCTGGTACTTGACACCGTTGCCGGGCCAGACCTTGACGGCGTTGCCGTTGGCGTCGGTGATCTTGAGGTACGCCTCGTCGTGGTCGCCCTCGCTGTTCTTCTGGCAGTGCAGCTCGACCAGTTCGATCCGGACGTAGTCGATCGGCTCGGCCTGGGCGGTGCCGGCGAACGCGGCGACGCTGCCGAGCCCGAGCAGGGCGGTGGCGGCCGTTCGGGCGATTCGGTTCTTGCGCATGTGGTCCCCCCACACGTCGGGTCACTGACGTGACGGTGTTGTCGGCTCGTCGCGGTTCGGCGGGCCGGCGTGCCGTTCCCCTCGGCACGACACCTACTGTGCCCGCCACTCCCTCCCGGTTCTACGCGCGTTCCACTGGACGGAACGGCGCCGTTCGGAAGCCGTTCAGGGCGCGAGTGCGGCCGTCGGCACGGCCCGTCTCCGCGGTCCGCCCCGGGCGAGCGCGCGGTTGACGGCGGCCCCCGCCTCGGCGACGCCCCGGGCGAGCGTGTCCAGCGGCCGGCCGGCCGGGACCAGCGCGGCGAGCGCCGCGACCGTGCGCCCGTCCGGGGTGCGGATCGGCAGGGCGGCACAGCACACGCCGTCCATCACGTCCTCCCGGTCGAGGACGGCGCCGCCGCGGAGCGGCCCCCGCAGGGCCTTTCCGGCGGCGGTGTCGAGGTGGAAGGCGATGCCCTCCCGTACGGGGTGGAGTGGTTCGAGTTCCCCGGGGACCGAGCCGACGGTGATCGCCATGTCCTCGCGCAGCACGGTGAGGACCACGCTCGCGCCGGTGGCGGCCCTGAGCCGCTGGAGCGGCAGCCGGGCGGCGGGCAGCAGTCCCGGGTGCGGCTCCCAGGCCTGGCCGATGCGGTAGAGCTGGGGGCCGACCCGGTAGCGGTTGCCCTTCCGTTCGACCGCGCCGAGCGTGACCAGCTGGTCGAGCAGACGGTGGACGGTGCCTTTGGGCACTCCGCAGACGAGCGCCAGTTCCGTCACCCCGGCCTCTTCACCGCTCCGGCGCAGGGCGTCGAGCAGCGCGAAAGCCCCTTCGAGCACGCTCCGGCCCCGTACCGGGCCGGGGGTGCCGCCCCGCTCCCGCCGGAGCCCGGCTCTGTGCGGTTCACATACCTCGTTGGTGTCCATGAGTCCCCCCGACTCCGCGGGCCCGGCCGAGGTCCCCCGATGGCACGGCTCCGGGCGTGTCTCCCACCATGCCGCAGACCGGTGGATTCCGGCGAAGGGCCGGCGCTGTCCGTCGTCTTCGTGTCGCGGGACGGGCCCGGGGCGGGGGGGCACCGCCCCGGCCGTACGGACGCGTCGCCGCGCCATGCCGTGCCGTGCCGTGCCGTGCCGTGCCGTGCAATGCCATGCCATGCCGTGAACAGGGGACGACGAAAGCGCGGCGGGGGGTGCGAGCGCCCCCTCCCGGCGTGCGGGGCACGGCCGGCGGGGGCGCCGTCACTCCGCTACGGCTGGCCGTCGAGCCAGCTCAGCTTGTGCCCGTAGAGCACCCGCTGGCAGTAGTCCGTGCCGGTCGGGTCGCCGGTGGCACGGTTCGCCCCGCAGTCCGACGCCTGCCCCGGGCGGTGCTCGGAGAGGGACCACAGCCGGCCGGTGCCGCGCTCGACGTAGAGGTCCTCGGCGCCCCGGGCGGTCTTGACGGGCTGTCCGGACTGGACGAGCCGGCCGCCGTCCCACGTGTAGCGCCAGAGGTTGCCGGGCTCGTCGGTGCCCTTCGACTCGTTCACGTACAGGGTGCCGTTGTACGCCGCCGCGCCCTGTGCGCCGCCGTTGGCCAGGGGCAGGTAGTTCGCCCAGCCCTCGGCGGCGACGTCGGCCGAGCGGCCCTCCAGGGCCGCGACCGGGTAGGAGGCGATGCGGCCGGTGGACGGGTAGCCGCTCTCGGGACGGCAGTACTCGCCCATGATGAGCCGGTCCGGGGTGGTGCCGCGGTCGAGCGAGATGTAGGAGGCCTTCGGCGCTCCGGTGGAGACACAGGCGTACGAGCCCTGCGGGTTGCTCTGCGTCGCCTTGAACTTCCAGGCGGCCACCTGGGGCATCACGTAGCGGTAGCCGAAGCTGTACCAGACGTTGTCGTGCCGGCCGACCTTGGTCTTGTCCTCGACGTTGGCGGTGGTCTTCACGCCGTCGGTGTCGGAGCCCATCGCGTCGTGCGTCTTGGGGTCGCCGTCCGGGTCGAGGTCCATGATGGTGCGCATGTCGAAGACGCGCAGGCCGTTGCGGGTGTCCGCGACGTAGAGGTAGTTGCCGTACCAGACGATCCCGCCGGCGTGGACGCCCTTCTGGATCGGGTACTCGGCGGCGTGCAGACCGTCGAAGGAGACGTGGTCGGCCGAGTTCACATAGGTCCAGCCCAGCAGGACGTGCCGGTACTTGACCTCGGGGCTGCCCGTGGCCGGGTTGGTCCGGCTCTGGACGAAGGTGACGCGGACGCCCTTCTGGTTGCAGGCGTCGTTCGCCTCCAGCTCGGCCGTGGTGCAGTCGCCGGTCGCCGGGTTCGGGTCGTTCTCACGTCCCGGGTCCCAGCCGTCGTAGGAGGCGAAGAGCTGGATGTCGGCGGCGGCGCCCCACAGCTCGTCGTTCTTGGCGTCGGAGACGCCGGTCATCCCCTGGGGGACCCATTCCTGCGAGACGGAGTCGTCGTTCTGCAGGCAGTACTTGATGTCGGGGTCCGGGGCCGTGCCGAACGGGTCACGGGAGCACCACGGCTGCACGGTGCGGTTGGCCCCGGCCAGCAGGTCCTGGACGCCGGACTTGGGCAGCACCGCGTCCAGACGGTTCACCCGGGTGGTGGTCTCGGCGTTCAGGGCGCCGGGCGACATCGTGAAGTCACCGGGTGAGGCCGCGCCGCCGGGCTCGGTCCAGGCGCGGGTGGTGAACGGCGAGGCGGTCGCCTCGGTCGTACGGGGCTCCTGGATCCAGCTCTGCGCGGCGGTGGGCGGAAGGTCCTCCGCCTGGGCCGGTGCCGTGAGGCCGGTGAACGCGAGCGAGGCCGTGGCTGCGGCCGTGAGCCACGCGCGGCGTATGCGCCTTGTGGGCATGTGTGGTTGTCTCCGTTGCTCCTGGGCCAGTAAGTCGAACGGAGAGTTCCAGAACGCTTGAGCTAAACGCAAACCTGTTCGCATCGTCGGCAACAGCGCGTCGCCCGATGTGCAGTTGGGGCGAATCAATCCATCTCGTCACCACTCGGGCGGCCGGTCGCCGATCGGTGAGGGCGGGTGAAGGTTTCCGCCGGTTCCGGTGCGCACCCCCGCGGTGGTTCTCCGGAATTCCCTCACGCATCCGGCCTCCGCCGTCCACGGCACGAAGCGGGCACCGCTCCGTGATCCGGCCCGATCGGCCCGTCGCCCCCTAGTGTGGGCGGACATGAGAGACCCTCACCCGCCCGCCGCCTCCCGGCCCCGCCGGCGCCGCGGGACCGCCGGCCCGGTCGTCGTGGTCACCGCCGTCGCAGGTGTCGCGGCCGTGCTCGTCGCCACCGCCCCGCCCTCACTGGCCGCGCCTCGCTCCGCGGCGGACGGCGCCGCGGCGACGAGTCCCTGGATGCGCCCGGCCGGAGCGCCGGTGACCGTGATCGCCCACCGGGGGGCCTCATCGGCCGCCCCCGAGAACACCCTGATCGCCGGCGAGGTCGCCCGGCGGGGCGGGGCCGTCTGGATCGAGAACGACGTCCAGCCCAGCGAGGACGGCGTGCCGTACGTCCTCCACGACACGACCGTCGACCGGACGACGGACGGCACGGGGCCGATCCGCTCGCTGACCTCGACCGAGCTGGACTCCCTCGACGCCGGTTCCTGGTTCGCCCCGGCGTTCGCCGGCATCCATGTGCCCACCCTGGAGGCGCAGTTGGAGGATCTGCGACGGCGGGGCGGAAAGCTGCTGCTCGAGGTGAAGGGGCACCACACCTACGACCAGGTGCGCCGGATCATCGAGCTGGTGCGCGAACAGGGCATGACCGACCGGGTCTTCGTCCAGAGCTTCGAGGTCGAACACCTGCGGTACGTCCACGAGCTGGCCCCCGAACTGCCCTTGGGGCTGCTGCGGGACATCCTGGACGCCGACCCCGTCGCGCTCGCCGAGGACCTGCACCTCGCCTCGTACAACCCCTCGGACCGGGCCCTGTCCGCCCGCCCGGAGCTCGTCGGCGCCCTGCACGCGGCGAGTGTCGCCGTGAACGTCTGGACGGTCGACAGCCCGGCCCGCTGGAAGGCCCTGGACACCCTCGGAGTGGACGGGATCATCACCAACCGCCCCACGGAGCTGGGCGGTTGGTCGTCCGGACGGGCGTCCTGAGGCCTACGGCACCATCTTGATGTCGTCGACGAAGGCCCGGACCATGATCGCGTGGGTGAAGACCACGGTCCCGGGCTTGATCAGGCCGCCCTCGCCGCCCTCACCCTTGACCTGGACGGTGCGCTCGCCCAGGAAGGTGAAGGTCTTGCTGTCGAAGATCCACTCGGTGCGCTGTCCGCTGGCCTCGTCGAGCCGCGCGACGGCGACGCCCTTGCGGCCGGCGGCGTCGGTGGCGCTGTCCACCGTGACGACACCGGGGATCTTCGCGGCGGCCCGGTAGAGGGCCGCCGTCAGCTTCGGGCTCGGCCAGCTCTCGACGAGCAGGTCCCCGATGGTGGTGAAGGCCTGCTGGTCCTTGCCGTTGCCCTGCCCCTCGGTCTCCTTGTAGATCTTCCGCAGCAGCGCGTCGGGGTCGGTGGGGAGGCTCGCGAGGTAGTCGTGGGAGGGCGCGCCGAGGTGGGGCGTCGGCACGTTGCCCTGCTCGTCGCGTCCTTCCAGGGTGATGCCCTCGGGGCCGGTGTTGCCGGGCTCGATCAGCCAGCCCTTGAGGCCGTCGGGCGACCGCCAGGACTGCCGGGTGTGCAGGGGTTCGCTGACGAGGCTGCTCTCGCCGCCCACGGTCTTCACATGGGTGTTCGCGGAGCGCGTCTCGATGTAGATGTACTGGCCGGCACGGCTGCTGGGGGCCTCGGCCCCGGCGGCGGCGAGCGAGATGCGGTCGAGGAGGCGGGGCGCGCCCTTGGCGTCGGCGACGCCGATGGTGGTGGTGAGGGCGGGGCCGGTGGCGCGGTCGAGGGGGGCCTGGGCATCGCCGGGGGTGAGGACGAGGACGCCGACGGCGAGCGCTCCGGCGAGTGCGGTGGCGGCGGGCAGCAGGATCGCCTTCCGCAGGAAGGGGTTGCGCGGGGTACGGGCGGCGGCGGCGCGGCGGTCGTCGTGGATCTGGTTCATCAGGCGCTCCTTGTGGAACTGGTGGCGGCCCTGAGGAAGGTCGTGTTCCTCGATCGCCGGGAGGCCTCCGGTCTCGTGCCGGTTCGCCGTACGGGTCTTGTCCGGGTCGGGGTTCATCGGATTCCTTCCTGCGCGGGCCGGACCGCGTTCACGCGATCACCTGTTGTCTGTCGGGTGCGGGAGGCGGGTTCCCGGTTTTCCCGGGCGAGTTCGCTTCTCTCCCGGGCGAGTTCCTCCTCGGCGCCGGTACGGAGCTTGGCGCGGGCGCGGGAGAGCCGGGAGCGGACGGTGCCGACGGGGACGCGCAGGGCCTGGGCCACCTCGGTGTAGGCGAGGCCCTCCCAGAGGCAGAGGACGAGGACTTCGCGTTCGGTGCGCCGGAGGGTGCCGAGCGCCCGCAGGGTGGCGGCGATGCGGCGCCGGTCGTCGATCCGGCCCGCGACCTCGGAGGCGTGGTCGGGTACCGAGGCCCCGGCCTGTCCGGCGGCGGCGTACGCGTCGGCGGCCGCGCGGTAGCGGCGGTTGCCGCGGCAGTGGTTGCGGGAGACGTTGGTGGCGACGCCGAGCAGCCAGGGCCGGAGCGATCCCCCGTCCGGGTCCACCTTCTGCCGGAGCCGCCAGGCCTCCAGGAAGGTCGCCGCCATGACGTCCTCGGCGACCGACCAGTCGCCGGTCAGCCGGAAGGCGTGGTTGTAGACGCTCCGGGCGTAGGAGTCGAAGAGTTCGGCGAAGGCCGAGGGGTCTCCGTCCCGGACACGGGCGCGCATGTCGATGTTCACGTCTCTCGTCTGTCCGGCCCCCGGAGCGGGTTCCCGTGACCCGCGTCACACCGGGTGGCGAGTTCTGCCAGGAGTTCGGGGTTGACGATGCGCAGGATGGTCGCGATGTGCTCGGGTTCGGCCGCCGCCCACAGGGTCTCCCGGGCCGCGCGGTACTTGGCGGCGAGCCGGGCCCGCTGTCCGGGCGGCAGGGCGGCGGCCCGGTCCGAGCGGCTGTTGTGGGCGTTGTCGGCGATCTTCACGAGGGTGGCGTCGGGGTCCTCGGTGATCCGGCGGATCTTCTCCTCGTACGCCGTGCCGGGTGTGTTGGTCACGGCCTCGACGACGGCGACGACGCGGTCCGGGATCCCGGCGGCGCGCAGCCGTTCCGCCGTCCACGCGGTGTCCTCGATGACGTCGTGGAGCAGCCCGGCCATGGCCAGGTGCGGGCCGAGCGGTTCCAGTCCCGCGGCGACCGCCCGGACGTGCTCGACGTACGGGACACCGGTCTTGTCGGTCTGTCCGGCGTGCGCGCGGCCGGCGAGCGCGTCCACCTCGGGGAGAGTCGTCATCGCCCCATCATGGCGGGGGCCAGGCCTCCGCCCCGTCTCCGCTCCCCGCCGGCCGCTCTCCGGCGTGCAACGCACTCTTCACACACGGCGGGAATCCCGTTCGCGGTCGGGCCGGTTGGATTCGGTATGACTCTCGGAGTAACGCTCGGTTCGACCGCCGTCCAGCGCACGATCGACAGCACGGTGCGGCTCGCGCGGGAGGCGCGTGACGCGGGCCTGCACTCGGCGTGGTTCGGCCAGACCTTCGCGTACGACTCGCCCTCCCTGGCCGCGATCGTCGGGCGCGAGGTGCCCGGTCTCCAGGTCGGGACCTCCGCCATCCCCGTCTTCGGCCGCCATCCGCTGCTCGTCTCCAGCCAGGCGCAGACCGCCCAGGCGGCCACCGGCGGCCGCTACCACCTCGGGCTCGCCCTCGGCACCCGGCATCTGACCGAGACCGGTTTCGGCATCCCGTACCGGCGGCCCATCGGTCTGCTCAGGGAGTTCCTCACGGCGCTCCGCCCGCTGCTCGAGACGGGCAGCGCCGACTTCCACGGGGAGCTGCTCACCGCGACGACGCCGTACTCGGCGGCGGTGCCGGGCGCCCGGCCGACCGTGCCGGTCCTTGTCGCCGCGATGGGTCCGCAGGCCCTGCGCGTCAGCGGTGAACTGGCCGACGGGATCCTGCCGTTCCTGGCGGGGCCGCGCGCGCTCGCCGAGCACATCGTCCCCACCGTCACCGCCGCCGCGGCGGCGGCCGGCCGGCCCGCGCCCCGGATCGTGGCCCTCGTCCCGGGCGTGGTCACCGCGCGGGCCGAGGTGGAGGCCGTACGGGAGAAGGCCGCCGAGGCGCTCGCGCTGTACGAGCGGATTCCGTCCTACCGGCGGGCGATCGAGGCGTCCGGCGCCGCCCGGGCGGCCGAGATCGCCGTGATCGGCGACGAGGAGACGGTCGCCGCGGAGGTGCGGCGCTACCGCGAGGCGGGGGCGACCGAGGTGGTGTTCACGGCGACGGAGCTGAGCGGGGAGGACGACCGCGTACGCACCTGGAAGCTGCTCGGCGAACTGTCACGGGGCTGAGCCTCGACCCTTCTTCGCGCCGGCCGCCGCCGGTTCCACCTCTCCCTCGCCCTCGGTGTCCAGGTGGGGCAGGATCCGGTCCAGCCAGCGCGGGGTCCACCAGGCGTGCTTGCCGAGGAGGGTCATCACCGCGGGCACCAGAAGCAGGCGCACCACGGTGGCGTCGATGAGGACGCTGGCCGCCAGGCCGAGGCCGAGCATCTTGACCACGATGTTGTCCGAGACGATGAAGGCCGCGAAGACGCTCACCATGATCAGTGCGGCACAGGTGATCACCCTGGCGGTGATCTCCAGCGCGTGGGCCACGCTGGCCTTCGGATCGCCGGTGCGCAGCCATGCCTCACGGACGCGGGAGAGCAGGAAGATCTCGTAGTCCATGCTCAGGCCGAAGACGATGGCGAACATCATCATCGGCACATAGCTCTCGATGGGCACCTTGCCGGAGACACCGAGCGCGGGCCCGCCCCAGCCCCACTGGAAGACGGCCACGACCACGCCGTACGAGGCCGCGATGGAGAGCACGTTGAGGACGGCGGCCTTCACCGCGACGAGGAGTCCGCGGAAGACGATGAGGATGACGAGGAAGGCGAGCCCCACCACCACGGCGATGATCAGCGGGAGCCGGCTGGAGACGAGGTCGAGGAAGTCCACCTGGGCGGCCGTCGTGCCGGTGACGTAGGTCTTCGCCTCGGTGCCGGCCGCGGCCTGCGGCAGTACGTCGTCGACGAGGTGGTTGGTCAGCTGGGTGGTCTTCTCGTCCTGCGGGGAGGCCGCCGAGTAGGCGGTGCCGACCAGGACGTCCCCGTCGGAGGTGGCCTGGAGCGGGGTGATGTAGGCCGCGTCGGGGACACCGGTCAATGACTGCTTCAGCTTGTCGGCGAGGTCCGCGCGGTCCGCGGAGGGCACGGCCGTCTGGTCGACGACCACGGTCAGCGGGCCGTTCGCGCCGGGCCCGAAGGCGGTGGAGATGAGGTCGTACGCCCGCCGGTCCGTGAAGGACTTGGGGTCGGCGCCGTCGCCGATGTGGCCGAGCTGGATGAACAGCAGCGGGAAGGCCAGGACGAGCAGCACCAGGACGCCGCCGGTCAGGAACCACCAGGGGCGCTTCTCCACCCGCTGCGCGTACCGGTGCCAGGTGCCGTGCGCGGGCGCTCCGGGCTCGGCGTCGGTCTCCGCCACGGGCTTGCGCACGTGGTAGCGGTCGATGCGCTTGCCGACGAGACCGAGCATGGCCGGGACCAGGGTGAGCGCGGCCAGGACCGCGGTGACGACCGTGAAGGCGGCCGCCAGGCCCAGTTTGCCGATAAAGCTGACGCCGGAGACCCACAGGCCCGAGAGGGCGATGATGACCGTGCAGCCGGAGACCAGGACGGCGCGGCCGCTGGTGGTGGTCGCGAGACCCGCCGAGTCGGCGGGATCGTGCCCGTTCATGAGGTTCTGGCGGTGGCGGGTGATGAGGAAGAGGGCGTAGTCGATGCCGACGCCCAGGCCGATCATGGTGGCGAGGGTGGGCGAGACCGTGCCGAAGGTGAAGGCCGCCGCCATCAGACCGAGGAGCGCGAGGCCGCAGATCGCCCCGAGGAGCGCGGTGATCAGGGGCAGGACGGCCGCGATGACGCTGCCGAAGCCGATGAGGAGCACCACGATCGCGACGGCGAAGCCGATCGCCTCGCTGGTGCGGTCGTCGGCCGCGGGCCGGGCGAGTTCGCCGAGGGGGCCACCGTACTCGACGTCCACGCCCGCGTCGCGGAGCGGCTGGACGGCGGCGTCGACGCCGGGCAGGTAGCCGGTGCCGAGGGTGGAGGGCGGCACGCTGAAGCGCACGGTGATGTAGGCGGTCTTGCCGTCGGTGGACAGCGGGCCGGTGTTGGGGACCCCGGCCGGCAGGGCGGGCGGGGTGGTGCCCGGCGGCGGCAGGGGGTTCTGGGCGCCGATGACGTCGGGCAGTTTCTCCAGGGCGGCGACGGTCGAGTTGATGACGGACGCCTCGTCCGTGAGCGGCCCGGAGGTCCTGTTCAGGACGATCTGCGACGTGTAGCCGGCGGCCGCGGGGTCGTGCGCCTGGAGGGCGTCGAGGCCCTCCGTCGACTGCACCCCGGGGAGGTCGAAGTCGTCGGAGTACTGCCCTCCGACCGCCCTGTCGGTGATCTGGAGTCCCACCATCGCCGCCAGCCACAGCGCGATGACGACGATGAAGTGGCGGGCGCACCAGTGCCCCAGTCGGTAGAGCGCACCCTTGGGAGGTGTCGGCCGGGTGGCGGCCGGGCTTCCTGCGTTCATGGGCAAGACGGTGTCCCGTTGGGAAGTCCCCGAGCGGTCCCCCGCACCGACCGTGCGCGGGTCTACCCGTCCATTGTTCGCCCGCCCCGCCCCTCCGGCATCTCGACCGGCGCGACGGGTCGGGTCAGGTCATCAGGCTGTTCGGGTGGGAGGAGCGGCGGGCGGCGGCGAGCAGGGCGTGGATCCGGGGGCCGGCCTGGTCGATGTCGGTGACGGGGGTGGGGAAGGGCAGCCGGACGTCCTGGTGACCGGCGGGGTGTTCGAGGCGCAGGGTGATGCCGTACCGGTCGAGCGCGACGGGGAGGGCGCGGACCATGTCCCGCGCGGGACGCGGCCGGACGAGGCGCAGCAGCAGGGGGACGAGTTCGCTGTGACCGTCGACGAGATGGGTCAGCATGGACGCCTCGCAGGAGGCCATCGGGTCGATGTCCGTCGCGTGGAGTTCTTCCAGGGTGATGTAGCTCCGGCCGTCGGCGTCCTCCAGGAGGGCCTGGCCGAACTCCATGCAGATGCTCGCGGTCGCCTCCTGCTCGTACGGGGCGGCGAGGAGTCCCGTCAGGGTGACGCGCGCCCTGAGCCGTTCGCGTACGGGGGTGGGGGCGATGTCGGTGAACTCCAGGCGCACGGGGATCCGCGCGGCCTGCCCGGTGTGGCTCTCCTCGGACGGGTCGTGGAGGTGGATGTGGCCCATGGGTCCGGTCCCGTCCAGGAGGTGCACCTCCTGATGGAGTCCGTCGGAGACGACCGTCATCGAGTGCGCGGCGGCCAGGATCGATCGCACGCGCTCGGCGGGGGTGGGCCGCGTGACGCGGGTGGTGAAGGGACGCATCCGAGTTCTCCCGGGACAGGTGACGGAGACAGGCCGGAGACTGCCGCTCAGGACCATTACTTAGGTAAGCCTAAGCTAACCCATCCCTAACTCGCTACGGGACGGCGAAATCCGGCACGGCGCGGGGTGGCTGACACCTCATGTGATGATCTCCCTTTCGCTTTCCGGATCCACCGCACGCCCCAGGGGGAGAGACCATGGGAACCACGGACGCCAACGGCGTCGATCTGTCCGGCGTCACCGGCAGACTCATCCAGACCGTCGACCTGGTGAAGGGCCCCGCACCGCAGGCGATCGCCACCGACACCGTCAACGGGCACATCTTCGTCCTCCAGGTGGAGAGCTCGGCCACGGCCCCGCAGGGCAACCTCTGCCTCAACCGCATCCACCGCGGGACCGGCGTGGTCACCGGCTCGATGCAGCTGAAGGGCTTCGGTCACGGACTCTCGATGGGCGCCGAGCCGGTGGGCGCCGACACCTACCTCTGGACCGAGGTCGGCCCGCTGCAGCTCTCCGCGGACGACGCCGCCTTCGGCAAGGCCGTCACCCGGTTCCGCTTCGTCGACGGAGGGGTCCTCGACGGAGCCCTGATACCGCAGAGCCAGAAGTTCACCCCGCCCGGCAGCACGTCCAGCACCGGCCCGTCGCTCGACCCGGTGAACAACCAGCTGTGCGTCATGTACCACAAGGACGGAAAGCGGCACTTCACCCGTTACGACGCCGCCGCGGCGGCGGCCGGCTCGTGGGTCCCGGTGGGCACCACCTTCGTCATGCCGGCCGGCGAGGACGTCACTCCCGAGGTGCCGAGCCCCTATCCGCTGCAGAAGACCCTCGTCTCCCAGGGGTACACGGCACTGGGCGACGTCCTGTACGCGTACCAGTGGGCGCCGTACGACAAGAAGAACGTCCCCGAGATACCCGACGCGTTCCCGGGGATCGCGTTCCTCACCTCGTACTCGTGGACGACCGGCGAGCGCATCGACCGCCAGGTGGTCACCAACGCCGACGGGCTCACCCGCCGCGAGCCCGAGGGCGTCGCCGGCGAGGTCGACCCCGCGACCGGCGAGACCCGGCTGCTCTTCGGCTTCAGCAACACCGTCCCCGGCACCACCGGTTCCCGTGACGTCACGATCGGCTGGTACCCCACCAAGCCCGCGGTGGACGGGATCAAGGTGCTCGCCGACTGGGAGAACCTCGCGCTCGAAGCCGGCGTCTCCCCCGGCGCCGAGCGCCCGCGCGGACGGCTGATCGCCCTCGCCGGCACCACCTACCTCCAGCTGCGCGGCACCGTCACCTGCTCCCCCGGCCTGACCGCGGACAGCAGGATCGGGACCCTGCCGCACCGGCTGCGCGCGACGCACCTGACGCGCCAGAACGTGCCCCGCAACAACAGCGCCGGCCGCTGTGTGTGCCGGATCGAGACGGACGTCACCGGCGCCCTCCGCGTCTACGGCGCCACCAGCGACAACGCCATCACCTGGATCGACTTCGACGGCGTCTCCGTCGCCTGGCGATGAGCACCCCCGTGGACGGCCCCGTTCCCAGCCAGGCGCGCAGCCCCGTGGACGGCCCCGTTCACAGCCAGGCGCACAGCCCCGTCACCCCGCCCGCACGCCCCACCCGATCCGGAGGATCGCGCATGACCCAGCCCACCACCAGCCGCCGCTCCCTGCTCACCGCGGCGCTCGCCGCCCCCGCCGTCGCGGTCGCGGGCCCGCTGCTGTCGGCCACGCCGGCCGCCGCGGACCCCGTGGACGGCTGCCAGGTCGTCGTCGACTGGACGGCGATCACCGTGGACCCCGCCGTGGTGAACGAGCCCGGCGCGCCGGCCGAGGCCCGCGTGATCCGGCTCGCGGGGACGGAGTTCCTCCAGCTGCGCGGCACGGTCACCTGCGCGTTCACCGCCGACGGACGCCTCGGCACGCTGCCCGCCACCATCCGCCCGGCCAAGCTGACCCGCGGCGTCTGCCCCCGCAACAACAGCCTGGGCATCAACGCGGTCCGCATCGAGGCCAACACGGCCGGCGCCGTCAACGTCTACGGCCCCCAGACCACCAACAAGGTGACCTGGATCCAGCTGGACAACTTCTCCTCCGTCATGCGCTGAGACCGCGCAACACCTCGGCCGTCCGGCGACACGCCCCTCACGGCGTGTCGCCGGACCAGTCGAGGCGGCCCGGATCGCCGGGGCGCGGGTCGTACAGCGACCGGCCCCCGGCGCCGTACCGCCCCAGCTCCGTCTCCAGGACGGCACCGGCCGCCCGCTGCTCCGGCGTACGGTCGGTGACGTCGAGCAGCAGCCCGTCGAGCGGGCCGCCGACCAGCTCGGCGTAGACACGGCCGGGCCTCGGGCCCGGCCTGGGGTCGTCGTGGTCCTGGCCGTAGACCCGACCTCTCAGCAGCTCCTCGTCCCTGTCCATACGAGACAGCGTCCCAGCCGCCACTGACAACGAGAAGAAGGTCACAGTCGTACGCCCTCCTGCTGCTTTGTCGATCTCCCCTAGCATCCGAGCATGACGGTCCTGCCTGACGACGGGCTCACCCTGGCGTCCGAATTCCCCGAAGCGCCACACGAACAGTGGCAACACCTTGTGGCAGGTGTCCTGCGCAAGTCCGGCAAAGAGGTGTCCGGCGACGCCGCCGAGGACGCCCTTTCCACACTCCTGGAGGACGGCCTCGACGTCCGGCCGCTGTACACGGCGCGCGAGACCGCGCCCGACGCCGGGCTCCCCGGCTTCGCGCCCTTCGTGCGCGGTGGCCGCGCCGAGGGCAACACCCTGGGCGGCTGGGACGTGCGCCAGCGGCACCTCGCCGCCGACAACGACCTGGTCCTCGCCGACCTGGAGAACGGCGTCACCTCCCTCTGGCTGGGCGCCGGCGGCACCGGCATCCCGGTCTCCTCGCTCGCCAAGGTCCTCGACGGCGTCTACCTCGACCTGGCGCCGGTCGTCCTCGACGCGGGCGGCGAGACCGCGGCGGCCGCCGAGCTCCTGTTCGGTCTCTACGAGGAGCGGGGCGTCGCCGACGACGCGGCCCGCGGCAACCTCGGCGCGGACCCGCTCGGCCACGAGGCCCGCACCGGCCGCCCGGCGTACGACCTCGCGTCCGTGACCGGACTCGCGCGCCGCTGCGCCGACCGGTACCCGGGGCTGCGCGCCCTGACCGTGGACGCCCTGCCGTACCACGAGGCCGGCGGCTCGGCAGCGCAGGAACTCGGCTGCTCCCTCGCGACCGGCGTGGCCTATCTGCGGGGTCTGACCGAGGCCGGACTGAGCGTCGCCGAGGCGTGCGCACAGCTGGAGTTCCGGTACGCGGCGACCGCCGACCAGTTCCTGACCATCGCCAAGCTCCGCGCGGCGCGCCGGCTCTGGGCCCGGGTGGCCGAGGTCTGCGGCGCCCCGGACGCGGGCGCCCAGCGCCAGCACGCGGTGACCTCGACGGTGATGATGACGCGCCGCGACCCGTGGGTGAACATGCTGCGCACCACGGTGGCCACGCTCGCCGCCGGAGTCGGCGGCGCCGACAGCGTCACCGTGCTCCCCTTCGACGACGCGCTCGGCCTGCCGGACGCGTTCGCGCGCCGCATCGCCCGCAACACCTCCACCGTCCTCATCGAGGAGTCGCACCTCTCCCGGGTCATCGACCCGGCGGGCGGCTCCTGGTACGTGGAGCGGCTCACCGACGAACTCGCGCACGCCGCCTGGGAGTTCTTCCAGGTCATCGAGCGGGCGGGCGGCCAGGAGGCCGCACTGCGGTCCGGTACGGTCGGCGAGCGCCTCGCCGAGACGTGGGCCGCGCGCAGCAGGAAGCTCGCCACCCGCCGCGAACCCATCACCGGCGTCAGCGAGTTCCCCCACCTCACCGAGAAGCCCGTCGAGCGGACGCCCGCGCCCGCGCAGCCGGCCGGCGGCCTTCCCCGGGTCCGCCGCGACGAGGCGTACGAGACCCTGCGCGCCCGCTCGGACGCCCACCTGGCGGCGACCGGCGCCCGGCCCCGGGTGTACCTGGCCGCGCTCGGCCCGGCGGCCGCGCACTCGGCCCGCCTCTCCTTCGCCGCGAACCTCTTCCAGGCGGGCGGCATCGAGCCGGTCACCGAGGGCACGTTCGAGGAGAGCGGCGCCCGCGAGGCCTGCCTCTGCTCCAGCGACGCGCTGTACGCGGAGCAGGCCGGGACCGCGGCGGCGGAGCTGCGCGCGGCGGGCGCCGAGCACGTCCTCCTCGCCGGTCGTCCGGGGGACCACCCCGGTGTCGACTCGTACCTCTTCGCGGGCTGTGACGCCGTCGCCCTGCTCTCCACCGCCCTCGACCGCATGGGAGTGTCCTGATGTCCATCCCCGATTTCTCCGGGATCGAGCTCGGGGCGCCGACCGCCGACGGCGGTCCCGACGCGTGGCGCGCGGCCGTCAAGAAGGCCACCGGCGGGGACGACCTGCTCTGGGAGACCCCGGAGGGCATCGGCGTCAAGCCGCTGTACACCGGGCAGGACCTGGAGGGCCTGGACTTCCTCGACACCCGTCCGGGCATGGCCCCGTACCTGCGCGGCCCGTACCCGACGATGTACGTCAACCAGCCCTGGACGATCCGTCAGTACGCGGGATTCTCCACGGCCGAGGAGTCGAACGCCTTCTACCGGCGCAACCTCGCGGCCGGGCAGAAGGGCCTGTCGGTCGCCTTCGACCTGCCGACCCACCGCGGCTACGACAGCGACCACCCGCGCGTCACCGGTGACGTCGGCATGGCCGGCGTGGCCATCGACTCGATCTACGACATGCGCCAGCTGTTCGACGGCATCCCGCTGGACAAGATGACCGTGTCGATGACGATGAACGGCGCCGTGCTGCCGGTCCTCGCGCTGTACATCGTGGCCGCCGAGGAGCAGGGCGTACCGCCCGAGAAGCTGGCCGGGACCATCCAGAACGACATCCTCAAGGAGTTCATGGTCCGCAACACGTACATCTATCCGCCCGGGCCGTCGATGCGGATCATCTCCGACATCTTCGCGTACACCTCGCAGCGGATGCCGCGCTACAACTCCATCTCCATCTCCGGCTATCACATCCAGGAGGCGGGTGCGACGGCCGACCTGGAGCTGGCGTACACGCTCGCCGACGGTGTGGAGTACATCCGCGCGGGCCGCGAGGCCGGGCTCGACGTGGACGCGTTCGCGCCGCGCCTGTCGTTCTTCTGGGCGATCGGCATGAACTTCTTCATGGAGATCGCGAAGCTGCGCGCGGCCCGGCTCCTGTGGGCCAAGCTGGTCAAGCAGTTCGACCCGCAGAACGCCAAGTCCCTCTCCCTGCGCACCCATTCGCAGACCTCGGGCTGGTCGCTCACCGCGCAGGACGTGTTCAACAACGTCACGCGCACCTGCGTCGAGGCGATGGCGGCGACCCAGGGCCACACCCAGTCGCTGCACACGAACGCCCTCGACGAGGCGCTCGCCCTGCCGACCGACTTCTCCGCCCGGATCGCCCGCAACACCCAGCTGCTGCTCCAGCAGGAGTCGGGCACCTGCCGGACCATCGACCCGTGGGGCGGCAGCGCGTACGTCGAGAAGCTCACCTACGACCTCGCGCGGCGCGCCTGGAAGCACATCCAGGAGGTCGAGCAGGCCGGCGGCATGGCGAAGGCCATCGACGCGGGCATCCCCAAGCTGCGCGTGGAGGAGGCCGCGGCCCGTACCCAGGCCCGGATCGACTCCGGACGGCAGCCGGTGATCGGCGTCAACAAGTACCGGGTCGCGACCGACGAGCAGATCGACGTCCTGAAGGTCGACAACTCCTCCGTGCGCGCCCAGCAGATCGCGAAGCTGAAGCGGCTGCGCGAGGAGCGCGACGAGCAGGCCTGCCAGGACTCGCTCGCCGCGCTCACCCGGGCCGCGGGCGGCGAGGGCAACCTCCTCGAACTCGCGGTGAACGCGGCCCGCGCGATGGCGACCGTCGGCGAGATCTCCGACGCCCTGGAGAAGGTCTACGGACGCCACGCCGGCCAGATCCGTACGATCTCCGGTGTGTACCGCAACGAAGCCGGCGCGTCCCCCTCCGTGGACCGCACCCGGGCCCTGGTGGACGCCTTCGGCGAGGCCGAGGGCCGTCGGCCGCGCATCCTGGTCGCCAAGATGGGCCAGGACGGCCACGACCGCGGCCAGAAGGTCATCGCCACCGCCTTCGCCGACCTGGGCTTCGACGTGGACGTCGGCCCGCTGTTCCAGACCCCGGCCGAGGTGGCCCGTCAGGCCGTCGAGGCGGACGTGCACATCGTCGGGGTCTCGTCGCTCGCGGCCGGACACCTCACGCTCGTACCGGCGCTGCGGGAGGAGCTGGCGGCGGAGGGCCGCGAGGACATCATGATCGTGGTCGGCGGGGTGATTCCTCCGCAGGACGTGGCGACGCTCCTGGAGATGGGCGCGGCCGCCGTGTTCCCGCCGGGCACCGTGATCCCCGACGCGGCCCACGACCTGGTGACGCGTCTGGCGGCCGACCTCGGACACGAGCGGTGATCGATCTCGACACGTACGTCAAGGGCGTACGTGAGGGGAAGCGGGCGCTGGTCGCCCGCGCGATCACCCTCGTCGAGTCGACCCGCCCCCAGCACCGGGCACTCGCCCAGGAGCTCCTGACCGAACTCCTTCCGCACAGCGGGAACGCCGTGCGGATCGGGATCAGCGGAGTGCCCGGTGTCGGCAAGTCGACGTTCATCGACGCGTTCGGCACGATGCTGACCGGGCTCGGCCACCGGGTCGCGGTGCTCGCCGTCGACCCGTCGTCGACCCGTACCGGCGGCTCCATCCTCGGCGACAAGACGCGGATGGAGCGGCTGGCCGTCGACCCGGCCGCGTTCGTACGGCCCTCCCCCAGCGCCGGCACCCTCGGCGGGGTCGCCAAGGCGACCCGGGAGTCGATGGTCGTGATGGAGGCCGCGGGCTACGACGTGGTGCTCGTCGAGACCGTGGGCGTCGGCCAGTCCGAGACCGCCGTCGCCAACATGGTCGACTCCTTCCTGCTGCTCACCCTGGCCCGCACGGGTGACCAGCTCCAGGGCATCAAGAAGGGCGTCCTGGAACTCGCCGACGTGGTCACCGTCAACAAGGCGGACGGCCCGCACGAGCGGGACGCGCGCGCCGCGGCCCGTGAACTCGCGGGCGCGCTGCGGCTGATGCACGGAGCGGACTCCTTCTGGACGCCGCCGGTGCTCAGTTGCAGCGCCCGGGAGTCGGCGGGCCTCGACGAGGTCTGGGACCGACTCGAACAGCACCGCGCCCTGCTGGACTCGACCGGCCGGCTCACGGCCAAGCGTCACGACCAGCAGGTCGACTGGACCTGGACCATGGTCCAGGACGAGCTGCTGCGCCGCCTCCACGCGGACCCGGCGGTCCAGGACCTCGCGCCCGCCCTGGAGCGGCGGGTGCGTGCGGGCGAGCTGACGGCGACGCTGGCCGCCGAGCGGATCCTGGACGCGTTCGGGGAGCGCAACGGCTGACACGCCACCTTTCAGGGGGCCTTCCTTCGGGAGGGCCCCCTTCGCATGCTCCCCCCATACCCACTTTTTTGTGCGTACTTGTCGGGGGCGCGGGCGCCGGGCGAAGCTGAGAGCGACCCGGAGGAAGGAGAACGGCAGGGCTTCAGGAAGCGGCGGGAGCGGTCACGAGCCTCTCCAGGCGACGGTGGCCCCAGTCGGACAACGGGGCGAGCGCCGCGCAGAGTTCACGTCCGTCACCGGTCAACGAGTAGACGGTCTTCGGCGGCAGGACGTCGTGCACCTCGCGGTGGACGAGGCCGTCCTCCTCCATCTCGCGCAAGGCCTGGGTCAGCACCTTCTCGCTGATCTCGGGGATCCTCCGGCGCAGTTCGCCGGGGCGGTGCGGGCCGTACTCGAGCAGCCACAGCAGGTACGTCTTCCACTTGCCCTCGATGACCACGATCGCGGCGCTCACTCCGCACGTGTTCGAGTCCTGGGCCCTGGCGCGCGCCATCCGCGTCTTTCTCCTTCTTCCGGGAATGTCCTTCGCTCCACTGTCTCCATATGTCTACAAGGGAGTTCACCCATGTCTTCTTCCCGCGACACCGCCGTCGCCGCCGTCACCGTCATCGGCCTCGGACCGATGGGCCGGGCCCTTGCCACCGCGTTCCTGGCGGCCGGCGTACGGACCACCGTGTGGAACCGGACGCCGGGCAGGGACCGGGAGCTCGTGGCCGCCGGTGCCGTGGCCGCGGCGACCGCCGAGGAGGCGGCCGCCGCGAGCCCGCTGGCCGTGGTCTGCCTGGTCAACTACGACGCCACCGACTCCGTGCTGCGACAGGTGGCCGTGACGGCCGCGCTCAAGGGGCGGACCGTCGTCAACCTCAGCGCCGACACCCCCGACCGGGCCCGGGACACCGCGCGCTGGGCCGACGAGCACGGCATCGACTACCTCGACGGCGCCATCATGACCCCGACCACGTCCATCGGCACTCCGGCCGGGGTGTTCCTGTACAGCGGCCCGGAGGCGCTCCACGTCGAGCACCGGACGGTGCTCGACGCCCTGGGCGGCACCCACACCCACCTCGGGGAGGAGATCAGCCGGGCGGCGGCGTACGACATCGCGCTGCTCGACATCTTCTGGACGTCGATGGCCGGCTACGCCCACGCCCTGGCGGTGGCGCGGGCCGAGGGGATCTCCCCGACCGAGCTGGCACCCTTCGCCCAGGGCATCGGCGCGATCCTGCCGCCGCTGTTCCAGGAGTTGGCCGAGGACGTGGAGAGCGGAAGCTACTCCGGCGAGGGCAATCCGCTCACCTCGGCGGTGTCGACGATGGCGCACATCGTGCACGCCTCCGAGGCGCACGGCATCGACGCGAGCGTGATGCGCGCCGCCGAGGGCCTGGCCCGGCGGACGGTGGGCCTGGGCCACGGCGCGGAGGGCTTCACCCGGGTCACCGAGGTCCTCGGGCGGCACTGATCGCGCCTGAGAGCGCTTCGGATGCCGTCCCCGGCGGGACGTGGTGTGCTGATTGACAGGGGTATGCCACGGGGGCGGCGGATGATGCGCCACCCCACCTCACGAGGAGGGATCCACCATGGCGATCTTCGTGCACGCCGTCCTGCCGGGCGTCACCACCGACCAGTACGACGCCCTCAACGCGAAGCTCCAGGCGACGCCCGACATCTTCGACGGCTGCGTGTCCCACGCGTGCGCGGCGACGGACGACGGTCTGGAGATCTTCGACGTGTGGGAGACCGAGCAGCAGATGAACACTTTTGGCGAGCGCATGATGCCGATCGCGGCCGCCGAGGGCTTTCCGGCCGTCGGCGCGGGCCCCCGTGTCCTGGCGGTGCACAACTACTGGGTCCCCGGGGCGGGCGGCTGACGCGCGAGGAAGGCCGGCCGGAGGGACGGGTCGACCGCGTCGTAGTACCGGTGGAAGACCGGGGTGGCGGAGCCGGAGACCGGGGGCACGATCCAGCTCCAGTCGGCGGGCGTCTCCCTCCCGTGGCGGCTCTCCTGGGCTATGTGCCGCAGGAACCGCTGGGACTCGGTGTGGTGGTCGGCCATCGTCACCCCGGCCGCGTGGAAGGAGTGCAGCACCGCCACGTTGAGTTCGACGAGCGCCCGGTCCCGCCACAGGGTGCGCTCGCTCGACCGGTCGAACCCGAGCCGGTCCGCCACCACCGGGAGGAGGTTGTACCGCTCGGTGTCGGCGAGGTTCCGGGCGCCTATCTCGGTGCCCATGTACCAGCCGTTGAACGGCGCCGCCGGATACCGTACGCCGCCGACCTCCAGTGTCATGTCGCTGATCGCGGGCACGGCGTACCAGCGCAGGCCGAGGTCGGCGAACCACGGGTGGTCGGGGTGGCTCAGCGGCACCTCGCGGACGGCGTCGTCCGGCAGCTCGTACCACTCGGGCCGGCCGTCGGGGTGCTCCCGCACCATCAACGGCAGCACCTGGAAGGGCTCTTCGTCGCGCTTCCAGCCCAGGTCGCGGGCCTGGGCGGTCAGGGACGCACTGCGCGGGTCGCCGTGCCACGCCCCCTCCGGAGTACGGTGTCCGGCGTAGCGCACCAGTTGGTCGTTGACGATCCGGGGGCCGGGGCGGCCCGGCCGGTCGGGGGCGAAGACGGTGATCACGGGCCGGATCCTGCCGCCGTTGCCGGCGAGCCTGAGGTGCTCGAAGGAGGCGGCGGCGATGTCGTCGGCGGAGGTGAGGTGCCGCAGGTCGCGCACCACGAGGCTGCGCCAGTAGAGCCTGCCGATGCAGCGGGCCGCGTTGCGCCATGCGACGCGTGCGCCGAAGGCGAGTTCGGCCGGGGAGTGCGTGTAGGTGCCGGTGCGGTCGATCTCGGCCAGCACCTCACGTAGCCGGCCCCGTACGTCGTCCCCGGCACCCGGCTGCTCGTCGTGGAACTGGCGGATGAACCGCTCCGCCTCGTGCCGGTCCACGAGCCGCGGCAGCCGGCCGCGGGCCTCGTCGACGGGGGCTGCGGGCGCGGGGTCCCCGGACGCGTAGGGGCAGGTGCCGTTGCTGGGGACAGACTTCCGGCGGCGGCTGCGACTGAAGATCAATGTGTTCCTCCCGGCCTCATGACTACCGCATGAACACATTCAGGCGCGGAGAGTGCGTGAACATCCGGTCCCGGCAGGTCCGCGCTGGTACCCTTTCGCCGCTCATGCCCGAATGACCGGCTTCCGCACGGACGGCTCCGTCCCGCGCGCCTGGTGGCGCGCGGGACGGAGCCGTCCGTGCGGAAGAAGCCTCAGATCACGCCCTGCGCGGTCATCGCCCGCGCCACCCGCAGGAATCCGGCCACGTTGGCGCCGAGGACGTAGTCCTCCGCGTTGCCGCCGTACGCCTCCGCCGTGGTCCGGCATTCGGCGTGGACGCCGCGCATGACCGCGGCGAGCCGGGTCTCGGTCTGCTCGAAGGTCCAGCTGTCGCGGGCCGCGTTCTGCTGCATCTCCAGGGCCGAGGTGGCCACACCGCCGGCGTTGGCCGCCTTGCCGGGGCCGAAGAGGACTCCGGCCTCCCGGAACACCTTCACCGCCTCGGGCGTGCAGGGCATGTTGGCGCCCTCCGCGACCGCGAGGACCCCGTGCTTGACCAGGGCCACGGCGTCCTCAAGGCCCAGCTCGTTCTGGGTCGCGCACGGCAGGGCGATGTCGCACGGGACGTCGTACACCGTGCCCCGGGCGGAGAAGCGCGCGGTCGGCTTCGCCTCCGCGTAGGCGGAGATCCGGGCCCGCCGCACCTCCTTGACGTCCTTCAGCAGGTCGAGGTCGATGCCGTCCTCGTCGACGAGGTACCCGGAGGAGTCGCTGCAGGCCACGACGCGGCCGCCCAGGGCGTGCACCTTCTCCGCCGCGTACACGGCCACGTTGCCGGAGCCCGAGACCACGACCCGCCGTCCGTCGAAGCCCTGGCCTCGGGTGGCGAGCATCTCCTCCGCGAAGTAGACCGCGCCGTAGCCCGTGGCCTCGGTACGGACGTGGGAGCCGCCCCAGCCCACCGGCTTGCCGGTGAGGACGCCGGACTCGTAACGGTTGGTGATCCGCTTGTACTGGCCGAAGAGGAAACCGATCTCGCGCGCCCCGACCCCGATGTCCCCTGCCGGCACGTCCGTGTGCTCACCGAGGTGACGGTAGAGCTCGGTCATGAAGGACTGGCAGAAGCGCATGATCTCGGCGTCCGAGCGGCCCTTGGGGTCGAAGTCGGCGCCGCCCTTGCCGCCGCCGATCGCCATGCCCGTCAGCGCGTTCTTGAAGATCTGCTCGAACCCGAGGAACTTCACGATGCCGAGGTTGACGCTCGGGTGGAACCGCAGCCCGCCCTTGTACGGGCCGAGGGCGCTGTTGAACTCCACCCGGAAGCCCCGGTTCACCCGCACGGTGCCCTGGTCGTCCACCCACGGCACCCGGAAGAGCAACTGCCGCTCGGGCTCGCACAGTCGCTCCAGGATCGCGGTCTCGACGTACTCGGGGTGGCGCTCGATGGCGGGCGCGAGCGAGTCGAGGACCTCGGCGGCCGCCTGGTGGAACTCCGCCTCCCCAGGGTTGCGTCGGCGGACCTCCGTGTAGACGGCTTCCATGTGTGCGCTGACGTTCATGGGTGTCTCTCGCCTTCTTCTTCATCGAAAGTGCCGTTGCGTGCGGGCGACGTCAGGCCATTGTTGCCCGGCCCTCACGCAGCGCCGCCACCGAGGCGCCCCCGAGCCGGTCGACCGCCTAACGCCCCTCGGTGTCGACGTCGTTGTCGATCCACTCGGTCCAACCCAGGGGATAGGCGTACGCGGGCCGGGCCAGGTTGCCGCTGGTACGGAAGGGACGGCCGTCGTCGTCGACGCGGAGCGTGCCGTGCTCCTCGCCGCTGGACCAGACGAGTTCCAGGTACCAGCTGACATCGTGCGCCTGGGCGCGTGCGGCCACGTTGAAGATGACGGGGTCGGACTCGCTCGTCTTGTACGAGAACGTCCGCTGCCCGCCCACGGGGACGGCGGTGGGCCGGCCGGCGTCGAGATCGACGGCGAAGGCCTTCGTCGACACCTCGCCGCCGCAGCCGACGCCCATCACGTAGTCGTTCCACGCCAGGGGCACCTTCTTGCTCACGACCCGGACGTGGAGGGCCTCCAGGACGACCGTCTGCTTCCCGGTGCCCTGCACGGTCAGCCGGAGCAGCTGGTCCCCGGCCGGCACCGCGTCGAGCGCGGCGATCCATCCCGGCGCGTCCTGCTCCGTGGGCGGCGGCGGAACCTGCTCGGGCTCACGGTCGATCAGGTAGTGCTGGCTGCAGGGCCCTTCCCAGGTGTGGGGCGCGGTGGCGACGGTCGGCGCGAACGCCGACCCCGGCGTCTTGCCGCCGGAGGGCCCGGACCGCCCCGGCGCTCCGGTGGGCACGGCGCCGTCACCCGCCGCCCGTCCCCTCTCCGGTCCGTCTCCGCCCGAGAGGTTCATGACGAGCGCGACCGCCACGGCGGCGGCGACCACGGCGGTTCCCACGACCACGGCGGTACGCCGGAGCCGCCGGTGCTTCGGAGGGGACGGGGCCGCCCCCGCGGGCGGCGCCCCGGGCGCGGCCGCTGCGTCCGGGGCCTCGTCCGCCGACGTCGGCTCCGTCGACGACGCCTCGGGGGACGGCCCGGGCGACGGCTCGGCCTTCGGCTCCGTCGCGAGCGACGGGGCCGGGGCCGGGGCGACGGCCGGAGCCACCGGGACGGCCGGGGTCTTCCGCCCGCGCGACACGTCCGCCCGTACCCACAACCGGTGCAGCTCGACGAGTTCGTCGGGGGTCGCCCGGCAGAGCCGCGCGAGCCGTTCCACGGGCGCGTAATCCACCGGTACGGCGTCCCCGTTGACGTACCGGTGCAAGGTCGAGGCGCTCATGTGCAGACGCTTGCCCAGCGTGCCGTAGCTGAGCCCCGAACGCTCCTTGAGCTGCCCCAACAGCGCCGCGAACTCGTCCCCCGCCACCGTTCCACCCTCTTCCGGCGTTCGTCCCTGCGTCCCCGGACGAGGACATCAGTGCAGGTCAGCGCCTTGTTTTCATTCCAGCGTCCCGTACCACCCGGTAGGAGCGGCAACTGGAACGGATCTTGTCACAAGCTGTGGTCGGTGCAGCAAGGCCGCCACGGGGAACCGGCGGCCAGGCCGTACGACGACCGATTTCCGACCCATCCCGAGGGGGACTCCCATGTCCGGACGCACCACCCGCACCCGTCTTCTCGCCGCCACGACGCTCGCGGTCGCCGCGCTCTCGCTCACCGCCTGCGGCAGCGGCGCCGCGAAGGACGAAGGCGCCGCCACGACCTCCGTCGCACCCACCGCCCCGGCCACGCGGCCGGCCGAGACCACGACCCCCACGAACGACACGACGACGACGCCCCAGGGCGGTTCGTCGGGGAAGACGGCGGGCTCCACGAGTGGCTCGACGAGTGGATCCACGGCCGGATCGACCGGCGGCTCGAAGAACGGCGGTACGAGCACGGGATCCACCACCGGCGGGAAGTCCGGCGGCGCCTCCTCCGCCGGAAGCAGCGGCTCCGGCGGCGTCGGCGGAGCGAACGCGTCGACCTCCGGCGGCGGCGACGACACGAACGGGCCCTCGCGGAACAAGCAGTGCGGCGCGGGCGACACCAGGACCACCGCCACCCCGGTCGCCCGCCCGCTCAACCACATGCTGCTCACCGTCACCAACACCGGCTCCGGCCTCTGCGACCTCCTCGGCTACCCGGTCGCCCGCTTCGGCGAGGCCCAGTCCGTCCCGCCGGTCATGGAGGAGACCCACCCGCAGGCGGTCGTGACCCTCGCTCCGGGAGAGTCCGGGTACGCGGGCGTGCTCCTGTCCGCCGCCGACGGCAGCGGACAGCACGGCTACACGACGACGAGCCTCACGGTCGGCTTCACCAACGGCACGACCGCCAGGCCCCCGCTCGCCGGCGAGGGCGTGTACGTCGACAGCTCGCTGCGCGTGACGTACTGGCAGAGCTCCATGGACGACGCCCTCAACTGACCGGCTGCGTATCCGGCCCGGTCGTCCGTCTCCTCCGGCCGACCGGGCTGCCGTACGTCCGGGTCGTGCGCCCGCTGTGAGGTCTCGGCGGCGCGGCTCTCTGGGGCTCAGTTCTCAGGCGCGCAGTTCTCTGGGGCTCAGTTCTCAGCGGCGTCGGCGGGTGTTGAGGCGGGCTGCCTGGCGTGTCAGGTAGTCGCGTTCGGCGAGGTTGGTGGCCTCCCGGGCCGCGTCGGCGTACAGCCGTGCCGCCGTCGCCAGGTCCCCGGCCCGCTCGTGGAGGTACGCCGTCGCCGCGGTGGCGCGCGGCAGCGGGTGGCCGTGGCCACCGCGGGCGGGCGATCCCTGGGAGGCGTCGGTCAGCTCCGCGAGCGCCGCGAGCCCGGCGCGCGGTCCGTCCGCCTCGCCGACGGCCACGGCACGGTTGAGCCGGACGACGGGGCTGTCGGTGAGCCGTGCGAGCTCGTCGTACCACTCGACGATCTGCACCCAGTCGGTCTCCTCCGCGGTGGCCGCGTCGGCGTGGAGCGCGGCGACGGCGGCCTGCGCCTGGTACTCGCCGAGCCGGTCGCGGGCGAGGGCCGCCTGCAGGATCCCGACGCCCTCGGCGATCAGCGCGGTGTCCCAGCGGCTCCGGTCCTGTTCGGCGAGCGGCACCAGGCTGCCGTCGGACGCGGTACGGCCGGCCCGCCGGGCGTGGTGGAGCAGCATCAGGGCGAGCAGCCCGGCCACCTCGGGGTGGTCGATGACGGCCGCGAGCTGCCGGGTGAGCCGGATGGCCTCGGCGGCGAGGTCGACGTCGCCGGAGTAGCCCTCGTTGAAGACCAGGTAGAGGACGCGCAGCACGGTGGCCACATCGCCCGGCCGGTCGAACCGCACTCCGGAGACGGTGCGCTTGGCGCGGCTGATGCGCTGCGCCATGGTTGCCTCGGGCACCAGATAGGCCTGGGCGATCTGGCGGGTCGTGAGCCCGCCGACGGCGCGCAGCGTGAGCGCGACCGCCGAGGACGGCGTCAGCGAGGGGTGGGCGCAGAGGAAGTAGAGCTGGAGCGTGTCGTCCACCGCGGGCGCGGGCCCGGGCCGCGGCTCCTCCTCGACGAGGTCCTCGCGCCGGCGCCGGGCGGTGTCCGCCCGGGTCGCGTCGAGGAACTTGCGCCAGGCGACGGTGACGAGCCAGCCCTTCGGATCCCGGGGCGGATCCTCCGGCCAGCCGCGGACCGCCTCGATCAGGGCGTCCTGTACGGCGTCCTCGGCCGCCGCGAAGTCGGCTCCGCGGCGGACGAGGATGCCGAGGACACCCGGCGTGAGGCTCCTGAGCAGGGCCTCGTCCACGGGAGGGCTCATCACTCCGTGATCGTGGGCGCCGCGGACAGGAACGGGCGGAGTTCGAGCCACTCGTGGATCGGCTTGCCGCCGGCGCCCGGCGCCGCGGACAGTTCGCCGGCGAGTTCGACCGCCCGCTCGTAGCTGTCGACGTCGATCTCCATCCAGCCGGCGATGACGTCCTTCGTCTCGGCGAACGGGCCGTCGGTGACCGGCGGCCGCCCCTCGCCGTCGTACCGGACGAAGGTGCCCTCCGGGGACAGCGCATGGCCGTCGACGTACTCGCCGGTCTCCTTGAGGCGGTCCGCGAAGTCGCGCATGTACGTCACGTGCGCCGCGATCTCCTCCGGCGTCCACTGGTCCATGGGGACGTCGTTGACGGCGGCGGGAGCGCCTCGGTAGTGCTTCAGCAGCAGGTACTTGGCCATGGGGGTTCGTCTCCTCGGTGCCGGTGCGACCCATTGTGGTCACTTCCGCCCCGGGGACGGAGCCGACCGCGGGTTCTCGACGTCGGCGTCCGGATTTCCTTCGCCCTCTTGGCTGAGCCGGATTCCACGGGAGGTCCCACCGGGCCGACGACACGGACCGGACCACCGTGAAGACACCGTCGCGCCGTCCGCCGTCCGCCGTCCGCCGTCCGCCGTCCGCCGCACGCGGACACGCCGTGGACACCCGGGGACACGCCGGCGCGCCGTCCGCCGCGCGTCGTGCGACCACCCCGCTTCTGTGACCACCATCACTCCGTGGATACGCGGACCGTGTCAACCGGACGCCCGGCGCCGGGCGTATGCGTGGTGAAGCGAAAGATCCGGGAGTGAGTGTTGACCGTTGAGGAGTTCGAGGCGTTCTACGAGCAGGCGGTCGCGCGACTCACAGGGCAGCTGTACGTGATGCTGGGCGATCTGCACGAGGCTCAGGACGTCGTACAGGAAGCGTTCGTCAAGGGATGGAGCCGGCGACGGCAGCTCGATCGCGACGGGCAGCCGGAGGCGTGGATCCGTACGGTCGCCTGGCGCCTGGCGGTGAGCCGCTGGCGCTTCCGCAGGCGCACGTCGGACGCCTGGGACCGCGCGGGCGCTCCACCGCCGGTCGAGGGCCCCGGCCCCGAGTACGTGGTGCTCATCGACGCGCTGCGCGACCTGCCCGCGCAGCAGCGCCGCACGGTGACGCTGCACTACCTGTGCGACCTGAGCGTCGAACAGATCGCCGGCGAGACGGGACAGTCCGCCAGCACCGTCAAGACGCACCTGGTCCGCGGCCGGGTCGCCCTCGCCGATCGTCTGCAGCCCCGGAACGTTGAGGAGGACCCCGGTGCTTGACCCCCAGGACGCCCAGGACCCCCAGGCCCCTCTTCGCGAGATGTTCCGGCAGGCCGCCGCCTCCGGGCAGGCCCGCGCCCGCGCCGTACCGGTCGCGCGCATCGCCGAACGCGCCAGGCGCGCGCACCGGCGCCGCGTCGCCGTGGCCGCGGGGGCCGCGTGCCTGATCCTCGCGGGCGGCGGGGTGACCGCGTCGGCTCTCCTGTCGGACGCGCCGACCCCCGTCGTACCGGCCGTCAGCCCCTCGGCCGACGCGCCGTCCCCCGGGGAGACCACCGGACCGCCGCAGAGCAGCTCGACCGCACCGGGCACGCCCACCCAGGAGGGCCCCGCCGGCGATCCGTCGGCGACGACGACGCAGCCCTCGGGACGGGTGACGACGTCGCCGCCCTGAACATCACAGCCCGCCGCCTGACCTCCGCCGTATGACCCCCTCGTCCCGTGACGCGCCGCCGTCGCGCGATCCGCCATGCCTTCCCATCCCGACGAAAGTCCCCTATGTCTGTGATGTCCCCGAGGTCGCGGGAAAAGACGACGCCGCTCCCCCCGCTCCCCGGCCGCCGGCGGCGACTGCCGCTGCCGCTCAGCGCCGAGGACCGGGACGTGCTGTGGCTGTATCTGCTCACCCGCACGGCCCTGTGGATCACCGCCTACGGCGCGCGCTGGCTGTTCCCGGCCGACGCCGACACCCGCGACGCGGGCCCCGTCCTCAGCCCGTTCGAGCGCTGGGACTGGGGGCACTTCCTGAACGTGGCGCGCGACGGCTACTTCCCCGCCGGAAGCGGCCCGTGGGACGCCGAGTGGGACAACCGCGAGGCGTTCTTCCCGGGGTTCCCCCTCGCCCTGCGGGCCGTCCACACCGTCGTACCGAGCTGGACGGCGGCCGGGCTGCTGATCTCGTTCGTCTCCGGCGGGATCGCGGTTCTGGCACTCGTACGGATCGCACGCCTGTATCTGCCCGCCGCGAACGCCGGCCGGCGGACGGTTCAGCTCCTGCTGCTCTCGCCGTGTGCGGTCTTCCTCGCCACCGGGTACAGCGAGTCGCTCTTCCTCGCCCTCGCCCTGCCGGCCTGGCTCGCCGCCCACCGCCGCGACTGGTCCCTGGCCGCCGTGCTGGCCGCGCTCGCGACGACCGTCCGCGTCAGCGGTCTGTTCCTCGCCACTGCCCTCGCCCTGCACTTCGTCCTGACGGCCCGCGCCCGGTCCGACTGGCGGCGGCTGCCCTGGCTCGCCCTGCCGGCCCTTCCCGCGGCCCTGTACGCCTGGTACCTGCACGCCCGCACCGGCGACTGGATGGCCTGGAAGCACGCCCAGGAGCGGGGGTGGTACCGCCACTTCCACACACCGTGGGACGCCTGGAGCAACACCTGGGAGTCCGCGTTCGACCAGGTCCAGACGACCGGCTACGCGTTCATGTTCCAGGCCGAACTCCTCGCCATGGCCGTCGGCCTCGCGCTGGTGGCCCTCCTGGTACGCCGCCGCCGCTGGCCCGAAGCCGCCTACGTCGGCCTCAGCCTGTGGGCCCTGGGAACGTCCTACTGGTACCAGTCCATCCCCCGGGCGACCCTCCTGTGGTGGCCCCTGTGGATCACGCTGGCCGCCTGGACGCTTCACTCGCCACGCTTCAGGACCGCGTACTTCTGCCTCGCCGCACCTCTGTCGACGCTGTTCGCCCTGACGTATCTGACCGGGCGCTGGGCGGGCTGACTGGCCGACGATCTTGGAGGGCCGAGGGGCAACCCGGTACCACCGCGCGGCGTCCTACCGACCGTGACCGACCTCTTCGCACCCGACTCCCCCTCCGGATCCGACCACTTCGACGACGAGGGGGAGACCGTACGGCCGGGCCCGTTCTGGCGCCACGCGCTGTGGGTGGCGGGCGTCAGCGCCGCCGCGTCGGCGGCGGGCTGGTTCACCTCCCTGTTCCGGATCGGCTTCGAGGAGTACGGGCTCCCGCCCGCCGCGCCCGGCGCGCTGTGGCCGTACCTGGCCGCCTGGGCCGCGATCGGCCTCACCGTGGCCGCCGTCCTGCGCGCCACGGCCGCGAAGGTCCCGGTCTACGCCCCCGGCCGGATCGCGTTCGGGCTGACGTACCTGGGCACCCGGCTCTCCCTGGGCTGGCGCCCGGAGGCGCCGCTGGTCGGCGCGATGGCGGCGGCGGCTCTGATGGCGGCGGCCGTCTGGTGCGCCATCGCACTCCGCCCGCACCGGGCGCAGACGGAGACCGAGGCCGATACGGCGACCGAAGCCTAGACCCAAGCCCAGGTCCAGACCCCGGTCCAGGCCCCGGTCCGGACGCAGCCCCGAGCGGGGGCTCAGCGGACTCCGCGGGGGCGGAACTGGACGCTGATGCGGGGCCCCACGGCGCGGCTCGTCTTGGGGACGGCATGCTCCCAGGTGCGCTGGCAGGAGCCGCCCATCACCACGAGGTCGCCGTGGCCGAGCGGGAGGCGGAGGTGGGTGGGGCCGCCGGACCTCGGGCGGAAGGCGAGGTCGCGGGGGTCGCCGAGGGAGAGGATGGCGACCATCGTGTCGTGGTGGGCGGAACGCCCGGTGCGGTCGCCGTGCCAGGCGACGCTGTCGCGGCCGTCGCGGTAGAGGCAGAGGCCGGCGGAGACGAAGGGCTCCCCGAGTTCGGCGGCGTAATGGGCACCGAGCGTCTCCCGGGCCTCGACGAGGGCGGGATGCGGGAGCGGCGCACCCTCGCCGTAGTGGGCCAGGAGCCGGGGTACGGCAACGACGTTGTCGTACATCGGCCGCTCCTCGGCCCGCCAGGGCACCTGGCCGGCGAGCTCCTCGAAGAGCGCGTCGGCGCCGTGCAGCCAGCCGGGGAGGTGGTCGACCCAGGCGCCGCCGTCGAGCGGCGTCCGCCGGAGACCGTCCAGCGGGCCGAAGCGGATCTCGTCGCCCTGGTCGAACAGGGAGCCCTGAAGTCCGGGCAGGGCGGGTCGTGCTGCGGTCACGGACCCACCATAACGCTAAATCGAACACACAAGCGAGCGCTGTCGACGAAGCGAGGCACGCGCCTCGCCTCGGCCCACGGTCACCGAGACGGCGGCGCAGACGTCTCGTCACTCTCGTCGCTCACATCACTCCCGCCGCTTCCACCACTCCCAGCGTGCTCACCACTCTGGCCTCCCAAGTCACCGGCGTAGCGGAGGCAGGAGGCGACCACCACCAGGGGCCAGGTGGACTGGAGGCAGGTCACGAGCCGTTCGGCGACACCGGCGGACCCCTGCCGGCCCATCTCGACGAGGAACCAGACCGCACCCAGGGCCATCAGCGCGGTCACGGCGACGGAGGGCGTCAGCCGCAGCCCCCACGGCACGCCGCCACGGCGTACGGCGGCCAGCACCGGCCACAGCGCGAGCAGAGTGAAGCCGACCACGACGACCGCCCCGTGCCGCAGCGACCCCCCGCTGCTCGGCGCGGGCACGAGCGCGACCCCGAGGGCCGCCACGCCGCCACCGGCGAGCGCCACCCGCCCGGCGGGAGCGGCGGGCCGCAGCCCCCAGGCGGTGAGGAGATGACAGACGCCCAGCGCGAGGAACGCCGCGGTCATGACCCAGGATCCCTCGGCCCCGTAGGCCGCGAGGACGCTGATGGTCTGCGTGACGGGATCGTAGGCGGGCCCTTCGAGCAGCGCCGCGACGGTCCAGCCGCCGACCAGCAGCAACGGGGCACACCCCGAGGACAAAAGGGCCCATCTGGGTACGGATCGCATCGAACCACCGTAGGACGCGGCACTCTTTCCCCCACCGCACCACGGGGAACGCGTCAGCCGTGTTCCCCGCACGGCGGTGTCCTGGACGTGTACGAGCCCGCCGGCACGGTCACCCCGCGACGCGACCGGCGGCCGCGCCCGGGTGGTCGTCGCCCGAGTCGTCGTAGGTGACCGTGCCTGAGGTCAGGTGACCGGCGATCCCGAGGAGCAGGAAGAGCCAGACCAGTACCTGAGCGGCGGTGCTCAGCCGGAGCGGACGGGTCGCGGAGTACGCGGGCTGTGCGGCGGCCACGGGGGCGTCGCCCAGGAGCCCCTTGGGGTACACGGGCGTCAGCATCGTCGCGTAGGCGGCCAGCCGCATCCGGTACCGGACGACGGCCGCCGTGGCTCCGAAGACCGGTTCGGGGAGGCGGCCCAGGATGATGCCGATCAACCAGAACACCCAGCAGATGGCGAACCAGCCGGACTGCGCGAGGCTGCTGATGATGGCCGCCGGGATCATCAGGATCAGCCGGAAGAGGACGGCGAGCCGGTTGAGCGGGGTGGCGCGCAGTTCGATGCGCACCGGGTAGTCGGGGGCGTCGAAGGCGAACGGCGGGTAGCGGTCGACGAGGAGGGCCGCGCTGGCCGAGACCCGCGTCTGATAGGCGAGGACGGAGCCGAGGAAGGACGCGATCGGGTCGGGCAGCCGGCCCAGGACCAGAGCACTGAACCACCCCGCGATCGTGACGAAGAAGGCGACGAACGTCAGCAGGGCGACGACGATGAACTGCGGGAGGAGCAGCAGCCAGCGCAGCAGCACCGTCCACCGGCGCTGCTGCCCCGGCGGGGGCACGTCCAGTGCGGGCCGCCATTCGGCCCCGTCGACCCCGTCGGCACCGGCGCCGCCGAGGGGCCGGGGATCCCAACCTGCTGCCATGACGGCCTCCGTCTCTCCCGCGTCCCCCACTTCCCGGCTCACGTCGATGGTGACCCGCCGCACAGCCCGTCGCACGGCCACGGGGGCCACCCGGACCACACGGGACACCGCACCGCCGGAACGGTCCACAGGTCCCGGAACGGCTACGACCGGACGTCCGGGGTGTCCTGCCGGCCCGACAGCTTCTCGTACAGCCAGGGCCGGCGGGCCACCGCCACCGGGGTCCGCACCAGGGCGGCCGGGGATCCGTGGCCGGCGAAGGCCCCCAGCAGGACCGGTGCGACGACCATGGGCACGCCGGCCCCCAGGACCCAGCGGGCGCCCCGGCCCGAGACCGCTCCCGCCAGACGGCCTACGGAGAGGAACACGGTGATGCTGCCGCACATGAGCCGGCGCGTCCCGGGCGGCAGATGCCCGTCGACGTGTGCCACCGCCCCACCGAGGGAGGCGGCCAGCGCGGCGAGCGGGCCTGTCGACTCGCAGTGCATCGGCAGCGCGAACCGCGGGGCGAGCACGCCGAAGCCCAGCAACGGCACCGCGCAGGTTCACGTGTGCACCTTGTCCGCGGCGACGTCGCCGTACTCCAGCCATGAGGCGCGTCGTTCGGACTCGGCAGGGAACGCGCGCTGCCGACCGGGGGCTCGGCCGGTCGAGGCCGCTCACCTCCGTGGCCGGCGGGGCATGCCGAACGGCCCGCACCCCTGCCAGGTGCGGGCCGTGCGACTGCTCACGGACGTGCCGGAAAGGGGGAACGGCACGTCCGTGAGCGTGAGGAGCGGTCCCACGCGCTCATCACCCGCCTGCCCCCGATCCCACGTCTCACACCACCCCGCGAACACGACCTCGGCGAGGTGTCCGGTCGTCGCCCCTCGGCAGGGTGGAGGAGCCTCTCGCCAGGAGGCCGCTCACGCCCGCTCCCTTGGTTCCTGGCGGGTTCTTGGCGCCCGCCGGGAACCTCTCCTCACACCTTCTTGACGCGCGTTCCTGACGCGAGCGCCGGGCGCCCGCACCCTCGATCGGCCGGCACCTGGAAGGAGCCCCACCGGTGCGTCTCATCACGATCACCCTGTCGGCGGCGGACGCCTCGACCCACCTGGTGGAGAACCCGCATCTGGAAGAGGCCCTGCCGCCCTGACCGTCTTCCCGAAGCTCGCGCTGGGCCTGTCCGGCTTCGAGACGGGCGCGGCGGTCATGCCGCACGTCCAGGGCGAGCCGGGCGACACGGAGGAGAAGCCCACCGGACGCATCCGTCACTCGCGAGGTCCTGCGCGAGGCGCAACCGGACCGCGACCGCCGCCCCCGCGTCCACGTCGGCTGACCGCAGCCGGCCCGCAAGCCCAGCGGGATCCGTCTCCGCCCACCGGCCTGCCAAGAGGCCCGGCCTCGGGCCCGATGCCGCTGCCGCGCCAAGGCCGGCTCGGTCGGCGCGCGAGGGCCGGGCCGTCCTCGTCGAGGCGGAGGGGCGAGGAGGTCGTGCGGCTCGCCCGTCAGCTGGGCGACGAGCCCCGTACGTCCGCGGTTCGGGCGGCCCGCGTCAGGCGCCGGCCCGGCGCCGGCCCCGCACGCGGCGCGGGTACGGGAAGAGCCGCGGAGAGCGCTTCGCGGCCACGTCCTCGACCCAGCCGAAGGTCAGCACCAGCAGTCCGGTCAGCGGGATCGCCACCAGCAGCGGCAACCACGGGCTCATCAGCAGCCACTGGAAGTGCTCGTAGAAGAAGCCGACGGTCCAGAGGGGGTCGATCAGCGGGATGGCGGCCACCAACGCGGCCTGGTGCCAGAGGTAGACGCTGACCGCGCGTGCGTTGAGCAGGCTGATCAGACCGTTCCAGCGTTCCAGCCGTCGGGGCCACTGTTCCCAGGAGGGACTGATGTGGAGCAGGATCGCGACGAAGCCGAAGGACCACAGGGCCTGGGCGATCGGCCAGCTCTCGATGTCGGTGGGCACGGTCGGATCGACCGGCCGGGTCTGCAGGTACCACCAGCCGGCCACCATGATCAGCGGCGCGACGGACGGCACGACGTACTGCGGGATCTTCTTGAGCAGGCCCTCCTGATGCGCCATGCCGAGGATCCAGCAGGAGCCGAACATGGCGAAGTCGCTGAGGTTCTCCCAGACCCGGCCGTAGAGGAACTCCTGGTCGATGAAAAACGTGTTCATCACGACCGTCACCGCGAGCGGTACGGACAGCGTCACCACCGGCATCCGCCGCAGCGCCCACAGCATCAACGGGGAGAGCAGGACGTACCAGAGGTACGCGCGGAGGTACCAGAGCGGGACGACGACCTGTACCGCCCAGCCCTGCCCCACGAGATGGTCGAAACCGTTCAGCGATTCCGCGTACGGAGGAGTGCTCAGCGGCACGAGCCAGAACAGCAGCTTGCCCCACCACCAGTCGGGGTGCCCCTCGGCCTCGGGCCCCCAGCCGTCGACGATCTCGAGGGTGAGGATGACCGCGCCGAACAGCCACATCGGCGGCAGCAGTCGGCGCATGCGGCCCCGGATGACGCCCAGGGCGGGCCGGCTGAGGGAACGGGCCATCAGCGACCCGGCCAGCGCGAACATCACGCCCATCGACGGGAAGACGACGGGCAGCCAGAACCAGCCGAAGTTGTGGTAGAGCACCACGCGAACCAGCGCCAGGCCGCGCAGCAGGTCGAGATAGCGGTCCCGGCCGCCCCTGGCCCGGGACGGTGCCGTGGGGTCCGGCTCCGGCTCCCGCGTCGGTTCCCGTCGCGGAACGGCGGGGACGCGCAGCCGGAGGGTGTCCTGGGTGCCCCCGAACTCGAAGGATGCGGTCATGGTCAGGCCTCCACCGGTGCGGCGACCTCGCCGGTGCGCCGGAGCTTCTGCCAGCGCAGTCGGCCACCGGTCAGCGCCGTGATCGTGGACTGCAGCAGGACGACGTACATCAGCTGCCGGTAGACCAGTTGTTGGATCGGCAGGCTGATCAGATGCAGTGGCTTCTCGCCGTCGAGCCGGAAGGCGTACCAGGACAGCACGGCCTGGAGCAGGATGAAGCCGCCCCAGCTGGTGAGGGTGATCGGGGCGTCCGCGAACAGCACGCCGTACAGCAGGAACATGTCGACCAGCGGCGCGAGCAGCGGAGCGACCACGCCGAACATCACGACGAGCGGCAGCCCGAGCCGTCCGAAGCGCCCGGCCGGACCGCGGGCGGTCACGGCGCGGCGGTGCTTCCACATCGCCTGCATGGAGCCGTAGCTCCAGCGGTACCGCTGGGACCAGAGCTGCTGGAGACTGGCGGGGGCCTCGGTCCAGGCACGGGCCCGCTCGGCGTAGACGATCCGCCAGCCGTCGCAGAGCACCGCCATGGTGATGTCGGTGTCCTCGGCGAGGGTGTCGTCGCTCATTCCGCCGACCCGCCACAGGGCCTCCTTGCGGAAGGCGCCGACCGCGCCGGGGATGGTCGGGATGACGTTGAGCATGTCGTACATCCGGCGGTCCAGGTTGTGGCCGAGGACGTACTCGATGTGCTGCCAGGCGCCGATCAGGCTGTCGCGGTTGCCGACCTTGGCATTACCCGCGACCGCGCCGATCCCCCGGTCGCCGAACGGCTGGACCAGCTCGCGCACGGTGGACGGCTCGAAGACGGTGTCGCCGTCCATCATCACGATGATGTCGTACGAGGCGGCCGCGATGCCGGCGTTGAGCGCGGTGGACTTGCCGCCGTTGACCTTGCGGATCAGCCGGACGAACGGCAGACGCATGTCCTCGACGATGTCCGCGGTGCCGTCCGTCGAGCCGTCGTCGATGACGATCACCTCGATCGGATAGTCGCTGGCGGCGAGGGAGTTCAGGGTGTTCGCGATGCACTCCCGCTCGTTGTAGGCCGGGACGAGGACGGTGACCGGCTCGGTGACGGGCGGTCCCCACGCGTCCCGCCGCCGCGAGCGTCGGGCGTGCAGCGGTGCGAGGACGAGCATCAGGGCGAACCGGCCGAAGTTGAGGAAGCCGACGACGGCCAGCAGCGCGACCAGAACCGGCAGGGTGAGCACGGCGGCCTGGGTGGCCCAGATGAAGCACTTGCCCGCCCACAGCTGGTAGCCGTGCACCGGCACGGTGGCGTCGGTGGCGCCGAGCGCCTCGGAGATGGTGGCGAAGCGGTATCCCTCGCCCTGCAGCTTCTCGATGATCTGTTCGAGCGCGGCAAGGGTCTCGGTACGGTCGCCACCCGCGTCGTGCAGCAGGATCAGCTCGCCCGCGCCGGGCTTGCGCGGCATCGCCGCCTTGACGATCGCGTCGACGCCGGGACGCTTCCAGTCGTGGGTGTCGCGGTCGATGAACGCGGTGAGGTAGCCGTGGGAACCCACGTACTTGATCACCGGATAGTTCCAGTCGTCGAGCGCCGAGGCGTCGGAGGAGTACGGCGGGCGGAACAGCGCGCTGTGGACGCCCGCGACGCCGGCCAGCGCCAGCTGCGTCTGCGCCAGCTCCCAGCTGATCCGGGCTTCGGACTGGTACGCCAGGTCGGGGTGGGTGAAGGTGTGCACGCCGATCTCGTGACCGCCCGCGACGATCTGCCGGATCAGCTCCGGGTGGCGCGTGGTCATGGCGCCGGTCACGAAGAAGTCCGCGTGGATGTCGTGGGCCGCGAGCACATCGAGGATCTTCGGGGTCCACTCCGGCGAGGGGCCGTCGTCGAAGCTCAGGACCACGGTGCGGTCGGGGATCCGATAGCTCACGGGGCGCTCGTTCTTGGTGCCGCGCGCGTCGATGATCGGGCCGCCCTTGACCAGGTTCTCCGGCACGGTCGTCTTGTCGACCGAGGTCGCGACCCGGGTGTCGTGGAACGCCTCGTTGGTGGCGAGACCGCGCAGGACGAGGAGCGCGAGCAAGCAGGCCAGCAGGGACAGCGGCATGAAGAAGCGCAGCGGTGGCGCAGCCAGTCGGCGCGGTCTCAGCAGGGACTGCCGACGACGCTGGTGGCGGGACAAGGGCGCTCCTGGAGATGGGTGGTGCGGTCGATCAGGCACGCTCGGCCCGGCCCGCAGGTGGTGCTCCGGGCGGCACGACGGTCGCGGTATGCCATGGGATGTCGCGATGTTCGGCGTGTCGGCCGAACTCTTCGGGTGGGGTGTCGCGGACTTCGTCCTCTACGGCAAGGAGGGCGACACGGGCCCCTTGGCGGGCAAGTAGGAGGGCTTCGGCGGTATCCCCATCGCCGGGGCGTCCGACTGCACGCCGATAAGGCTGCTGCCCATGGCCGCCGCCAGGATCGCGCCGACCACGGAGACCGGCCAGCCGAAGCGCCGCAGCAGACGGCTGCGCAGGCCCGACTGGTCGACGAACACCGGCGCCGGAGCGGGCTCCGTCTGACGTGATTCAGCCACTCTGGACTGTGTCGAGTGGACCGATCCGCGCCGGGAGGATGTGGCGACGTGGCGCATGAGTTGTGGCCTTTTTGTGCAGGGTGGGGAGACCGCTGAAGCGTAGAGCGGACCGTAGCGCATGACCTCGATCGATTGGTGCGTGATGTTCGCATTTGGCAGGGTCCGATCGGGCGCCGTAACCGGATCGGTATGTCGACGAGCGCTTCTCGACCCTTGGGTGACCGGGTCGCGAACACGAGGCGGAATGGCTTGAAACCTTCGCTAGGATGACCGCTCGATTCATGCGATCAGCGATCGCTCCGCATGACAACGGGCGTGTCCAGTCACCGCCTCTACGCCCCAAGGAGCCTGTGTGAGCCAGCCCCGCCGCACCTCTCGTCGCCGCGCGTGGACGGCGCTCACGCTGCCGGTCCTCCTGTGCGTCCTCGCCGCGTGTTCCGCCGACCCCGCGACCGGCGGGGGCACCGACGCCGCCGGGCCCGCGCGGGCAGCCTCACCGACGCCCACCGGACCGCCGGGGACCCTGTTCGACACCTTCAACTACACCGGCGCCGACGACCCTTCCCTCGCCGCGCACGGCTGGGAGATCCGTACGGGCGGGGGCGGCCCGGGGATCAAGGACACCTGGAGCGCCGAAGGCGCCGCGTTCCCCTCCGACCCGACGGCCGAGGGGGGCAAGGTCCTCCGACTGCGCTCCGCCACCGACGGCACCCGGCAGGGCACCACGCAGGTCGAGGTGCAGACCACGAGCCGGAACTTCTTCACGGGAACGTTCGCCGCCCGGGTCCACCTCAGCGACAAACCCACGAGCGGACGCGACGGCGACCACGTCGTCCAGACCTTCTTCCCGATCTCCCCCTCGGACTCCTCGGAGAACTACAGCGAACTCGACTTCGAGTACCTGCCGAACGGCGGCTGGGGTTCGGTGGGTCCGCAGCTCGACAACGTCAGCTGGTCAAAGGCCGACCCGCCGGACCGGGTCCACCACACCCTCAAGCGGCGCCTCGGGGGCTGGCACACCATGATGATCACCGCCATGGACGGAAAGGTCACCTACTCCCTGGACGGCAAGGAGCTCTTCACCAGCTCGGGCACGTACGTGCCGCGCGAGCAGATGGACATCCACTTCAGCAACTGGTTCATCGACCTCCCCTTCACCGGTGGCCCCCGCAGCTGGGACATGAAGGTCGACTGGGTCTACCACAAGGCCGACGAGGCCGTCTCCCCGGCGGACGTCCAGAAGACGGTGGACGGCTTCCACAGCGCGGGCACCGACTACATCAACACGGTGCCGAAGCCCTGACCCCACCCGCTGCGCGGTCGTCCCCCCGACCCGCGGCGGCGGGAACCTCGTGTGGTGGCCCTGTCGCGGACCGTGAACGCCACGAGCCCTGTCCGCGGGGAGGTGCTACAACTGGGTTGTGAGCCCGTCTCGTCTCTCGTGCCCGGCGTACGGGTGCGGTCGAACCTAGGCAGAAGATTCGGAAGCGTCGCCGGACAGGTCTTCGTCCTTCAGGTGGCGATCGTGGTGCTGCTCGCCGCCGGGGCACTGCTGGCTCTCGTGCTGCAGTCGCGTTACGACATCGACCGCGAAGCGCGCAACCGGTCGGTTTCCGTGGCTCAGACCTTCGCGAACTCCCTGGGCCTGCAAGAAGCGCTGAGGTCGCCGGACCCGTCCGCGATCCTGCAGCCCCTCACCGAGGAGACGCGCAAGGACGCGGGCGTGGACTTCATCGTGGTGATGGACACGAACGGCATCCGCTACACCCACCCCCAGCCCGACCGCATCGGCGAGCGGTTCGTCGGCACGATCGAGCCCTCCCTCGCCGGCCAGGTGTACACCGAGAGCGTGGAGGGGCCACTCGGCAAGGAGATCCAGGCGATCGTCCCGGTCACCTCGCCCGGGGGTGAGGTCGTCGCCCTGGTCTCGGCGGGTCTGACGGTGGAGAGCGTCACCGGCATCGCCGACCGTCACCTTCCGGTCTTCCTCCTGGCCCTCGCCATCGGTCTGGCGCTGGCCACGGTCGGCACGGCGCTGATCAGCCGAAGACTGCGCCGCCAGACCCACGGGCTCGGCACGCAGGAGATGACCCGCATGTACGAGCACCACGACGCGGTGCTCCACTCCGTCCGCGAAGGGGTGCTGATCACGGACGGCGACGGACGACTACTCCTGGCGAACGACGAGGCGGGACGGCTGCTCGGCCTGCCGGACGACGCCGAAGGACGCCCCGTCGACGAGGTCGGCATGGATCGCCGGATGGCGGAACTGCTGCTGTCCGGCCGGGTGGCCACCGACGAGGTGCTGGAGGCCGGGGACCGGCTGCTCGTGGTCAATCAGCGGCCCACACGCCCACAGGGCTCGGCGGTCACCATCCGCGACTCCACCGAGATGCAGCTCCTGAGCAACCGGGCGGAGACGGCCCGAAGGCGGCTCAAGCTGCTGTACGACGCCGGGGGTGACATCGGCACCACCCTCGACGTGGTGCGCACCGCGGAGGAATTGGCCGACGTCGCCGTTCCGCAGTTCGCGGACTTCGTCACGGTCGACCTGGCCGACCCGGTACTGAAGGGCGACGAGCCCGGCCCGGGCGCCGACATGCGGCGCACGGCGGTCAGCGGCATCCGCTCCGATCACCCGCTGTATCCGCTCCACAGCCTGATCGAGTTCCTGCCGTCCACGCCGCAGGCCCGCGGATACGGCACGGGCACACCCGAACTCGTGCCCGATCTCCATGACGCGCCGGGCTGGCACGCTCAGGACGCGCCGCGGGCATCGGCGATCGTCGGCTACGGGATCCACTCGCTCATCGCGGCTCCGCTGAAGGCGCGGGGCGTCGTGCTCGGAGTGGTCAACTTCTGGCGGTCGCAGAAGCCGGAACCGTTCGACGAGGACGACCTGTCCCTGGCCGAGGAGCTTGTCGGCCGCGCCGCGGTCACCATGGACAACGCCCGCCGCTACACCCGCGAACACAATCTCGCCGTGGCGCTCCAGCGCAGCCTGTTGCCGCAGGATCTGCCCGAGCAGAGCGCGGTGGACGTCGCGCACTTCTACCAGCCCGCCCAGTCCGGAGTGGGCGGGGACTGGTTCGACGTGATCCCGCTGTCGGGCAGCCGCGTCGGGCTCGTCGTCGGAGACGTCGTCGGGCACGGCCTGCACGCCGCGGCCACCATGGGGCGGCTGCGCACGGCCGTGCACAACTTCTCCTCCATGGACCTGCCGCCCGACGAACTCCTCGCCCGTCTCGACAACCTGGTCCAGCGCATGGACCAGGAAGGCGACCGCGCTGCCCAGGACGGCGGCGTCCTGGGCGCGACCTGCCTGTACGCCGTCTACGACCCGGTCTCCCAGAACTGCGCCATGGCGCGGGCAGGGCACATGCCACCGCTGGTGGTCGCCCCGGACGGCACGACGACGATCTCGGAACTTCCGGCCGGCCCCCCGCTGGGGCTGGGAGGCATGCCGTTCGAGACCATGGAACTGCGCCTTGCGGAAGGCAGTCAGCTCGTCCTGTACACCGACGGGCTGGTCGAGGAGCGGAACCGGGACATCTCAGAGGGCCTGGAAAAGCTGCGCACGGCGCTGAGCCACCCCGACCGGGACCCGCACGCCAGCCGCCGCGCCGTACTCGACGCCCTGCTCCCCAGCCGGCCCTCCGACGACATAGCGCTGCTCATCGCCCGGACGCGGACCCTGGGCCCCGGCCGGGTCGCGGAGTGGGAGGTGCCGTTCGACCCGAGCGAGGTCGGCGCCATGCGCAGTCTCGCGGCCGACCAGCTCGAGGAGTGGGGACTCCAGGAACTCGTCTTCACCACGGAACTGATCCTCAGCGAGCTCACCACCAACGCCATACGGTACGGCGCCCCACCGGTTCGCATTCGCCTGTTGCGCGATCGCACTCTTACCTGCGAGGTGTGGGACGGCAGCAGCACCGCCCCACACCTGCGGTACGCCGCCACCACGGACGAGGGTGGCCGCGGACTGTTCCTGGTGGCGCAGCTCAGCGAGCACTGGGGTACCCGGTACACGCCGGAAGGCAAGGTCATCTGGGCCGAACAGGCCCTGCCCACGCCACCGGTGCCCCCTCCTGGAGCACAGCTCTTCCACTGACCGCCGTCGCCCCCACGAGCTCGTGCGCGGTGGGGAGGGTGACGGCGCGAGCGTCGGCGGCCAGGGCGTGCGACGGATCGGACGGACGAGGAGGCTCTGATGACAAGGGTCGGCCGTGACACGGCCGTTGGGCAGAAGGATGATTCGCCCGGCACACCGTCTGGTCCCCAAGTGGTCCACCAGACGCCCGAGCAGCCTTACCAGAAGGAGGCCGGTGGGGGCTGCACAGCCGAGGAGCGAGCTCCCTCCACTCGTTTCAGCGACGTGCGGATAGCATCCTGCGCCTGGAGCGTTTCTCCATCATGTGCTCGGACACGCGGCCAGGGGGCCGCGACGACATCACCGCGGGCCCGATCACGGACCAGCTCAGGCACGCAGCCGTACGGCGAGCGTGGCGAGCCAGGCGCCGGGGCTGAACGGTACCGGGGGCTCGACCTCCGTGCGTCACCAGGGCCAGGGCCAGGCCGTCCTCGTCCAGGCCGAGGGCTAGGAGGTCGTGCAACTCCCCCGTCAGCTGGGCGACGAGCCCCGTAATCGGCGAGCGCGGTCTCCTGGTCGCCGAACTCGTCCGGCATGTCCGGCGAGAACCAGCCGCCGAGCAGTTGCGCCAGTTCGGGGAAGCGGGCCCGCCACTCCCAGGGCGTCGCGGGCGCGGCAGGCGGTGGCGCCTGTCCGTTCGCCAGGCTCCCGTCGAGCCGGTCGGCGTTCGGCGTGCCGGTCGTCGAGGGCACAGCCTGTTCAGGACGAACCCAGCGAACTCTGCACCAGCGGCCGCAACATCAAGGGCTGGTTCCGCGCCGGAGACATCGGCCGGCGCGACGCCGGCGGCGCGACACAGCAGGACTCGGCGGGCACCGACCGCCCCGCCCTGCGAAGCGCACCTTGACCGCGTCAAGATGCGCTCCGGTCGGTCAAGTGCGCTGGTCCCCAACTGGTCCCCAAAAACGATCAAGGGGCCGTTTCAGATTGCTCTGAAACGGCCCCTGATCTGCGACTCTTTCGAGTCGGGACGACAGGATTTGAACCTGCGACCCCTTGACCCCCAGGAGTGGGGGTCAAGGGTATTTTCTGGATATAGCAGACTTAATCCGGGCGCAGATAGTGCACACAACGGTCCGTAGTGCGCTGTCGCGCAGACCGTGTGGTCCCCAACTGGTCCCCAACTCGCGTCCGGGCTCAGCCTTCTGCCCCTCCCTGATCCTTCCGAGCGACAACGAAGCAGCGGACTGCCCCGCCCGCCGAGGCAGTCTGCCGATACCATCCCGTTCCTGGGCTGGGGACTCCATTCATGGGTGTGTGTCAGCCTCATGGCGCTTCATCGCAGAAGAGGAACGAACACCCTGTGAGCATCGCTCGCGTAGACGGGCGGGTACAGCCTGCCCGCTCCGGCGACCCGAAGCGGGTCGGTCCCTACCGGATCATCGGCCGTCTCGGCTCGGGCGGCATGGGCACCGTCCACGCCGGTCTCGATCCAGCCGGCCTCCGTATCGCTGTGAAGGTGATCCACCCCGCGCAGGCCGAGGACCCTGAGTTCCGGGCCCGCTTTCGCCGAGAAGTCCAGCTCTCCTCGCGTGTGCACGGGCCGTGCCTCATCCCGCTCCTCGCAGCAGACCCGGATGCCGAGACCCCCTGGCTGGCCACCGCCTACGCGCCCGGTCTCACCCTCGACCAGCATCTCGCCGCCCACGGAGCTCTCACCGGCGCCACCCTGTACGCCTTCGCCACCGGAACTGCCCAGGCCCTCGCCGCAATACACGCCGCCGGCGTCGTCCACCGGGATGTGAAGCCGCAGAACGTCATCCTCACCCCGGCCGGCCCCCGGGTCCTGGACTTCGGGATCGCCCATGCCGCCGACGGCACCTCCGTGACCCGGACCGGTGTCATGACTGGTACCCCCGGCTGGATCAGCCCCGAGCACTACCGCACAGGTACCGCCGGACCCAAGGGCGACATGTTCGCCTGGGGCACGCTCGTCGCCTACGCCGCCACGGGGCGCCTCCCCTTCGGGACCGGAGCACCCGACGTGGTCGCCTACCGCGTCATATCCCAGGAACCCGATCTCGACGGCCTCCCCGACGAACTGCGCGAGCCCCTGACGAAAGCCCTCGCGAAAAACTCCGCCGAGCGAATCAGCGCCGAAGCGGCAGCAGAAGAATGCGCGCGGCTCCTGGCCCGCCAGACGACCCAGGTCCTCGGCGCAGCCGCCGAACGCGAGCCGACGCGGATCAGTGACTACCTCACCACCGCGTGGAACCTCCCCAGCATGGAGGACCCCGCCTGGAGCCTTCCCGCGCCCCCGAGGCGTAAGCGCGCGCTCATCACCGCCGCCGTCACCGCAATCGCCGTCGCCGCCGCCTCGGGCGGAATCGTCGCCTTCTACAGCAGTGACGACCGGGCGGACGTGGACCTCAGGTCCGGCCATGCCTCCCCTTCGACACCCTCCACCGAGATATCCGCCCCGGTCAGCGCTTCTGGAACCACGATTGCTGGCACGCCTACGGGGACCCCATCCGCTGCTGTAGTCGATCCGCGGACCATCAGGATCCCCAAGGATCCCCTCGCCGGAGTGACCAATCCCGCCTACACACGAGCCGGCGACGAAACGCAACCACTTGCCGACGAGTGGAGTGCGAGCACCATCGCCGGCAGCCCCGAAGAGCATGACGCCGAGAAGGCGATCCGGGACCGGATGACGTCCATGCTGGCCACCAAGGACATGGACTTCATGAAGCCCACGATCACATTCAACCAGCGGGCACAGACCGTAATGGTGACCGGCGGGCCGGTCCCGCAGTTGCCCGAGAACTACCAGGACGTGTTCCGCAGAGCCGGTGAGATGGCGGCCTGCTCCGCCCTCGCGCACCGTCTCAAGAACGACCCGGTCAACTGGCCCTACGGCCGCTTCGCCATCTACTGGAAGACATCCGACGGCGCTCTCGATGCGGCGGCCCTCGGCTATGGCGAGGCTACTGACGGCTGCATCTCGGAAACAGCCGGCCAGTGGCACGGAGACGAATCCGGCATGGCAACGGCCGAGATACCCAGCAGCGACAAGGCGGAGATCCGCGTCGCCGACGCCACGGTCAAGGCCATCGTCGCCACCTGGAACACCGACACCACCGAGACGAACGACGACCCCATCGCACTCGACGACGGCATCAGCCTCGGCTTCGATCCCGTCGAAAACGCCGCCTACGTCTGGACCGACGACCCCAACAGCCGATTCGCCAGCCACGCCTCCCAGTCCAACCTCAGAGGCGCGGTCGAGGAGGCCGTCTGTCGTAAGCTCACGGTCGAGTTCCACAGCAACAGGAGCTGGCCATACACACGCTGGGCAGTCGCCGTCTACGACGCGTATACCGGCACGCGCCAGTTCATCGGGGCAGGTACCTGCTCCTCGTGAGTGCCGCCGACCACCTGGGCGGCGGCGCGCTGCTCAAGTACGAGGGCAGCCCCCGCAAGATGGTCCGTTGTCGCCGCAGAGGCTCTGTGCCCTGCCGGATTCGGCGTGTAGCGAGCACCGACCCCTGCCCAGGAACGTATCGCCCGTGGCAAGCGGCTGATCGTCCTTCGATTACGCCAAAATCCGAGCTTTGAGCAGACCTGGTTGTGATGGGCGGCACGGTATTTCGAGGTGGCGCTCCGGGACCCGACAGTCACCGACGTGTAGTTCGCCGGGCCGGTGCCGTCGTCCGTGGGTGATGGCAGGATGCCTCGTCATGGCAACGAGAGATGGCAGCGATGAGGCGTACGTCGTCGGGCTGTGCAACCGGATTCTCGGGGAAAGCGCTCTGACCCAGCACAGGTTCGACTGGCTGCTGGGAGATCCCGGAGCAGGCGACCGACGAGTCAAGCTGCCGGTCGACGCCTACTGGCCCGGGCATCAGCTGGTGGTCGAGTACCGCGAACGACAGCACGACCAGCTGATGCCTCATTTCGATAAGCCGGACCGCCTCACGGTCAGCGGTGTCCACCGCGGCGAGCAGCGAGCCCTGTACGACGCCCGGCGCGATACGGAGATTCCCGCACGCGGGCTGCGACTGGTCGTCATCCGCCCCTCCGATCTGGATGCGGACATTCGCGGACGACTACGCCGCAACGAAACGGCCGACCTGGTAGCGCTGAAGAAAATCCTGGCCCGCAAGAGTGACGAGGCTCGGGTCACCGACGCCTTCCGCACTTGGCTCCTGGCTGGCGGCTGGACACCAGTCACTCCCACGGACCCGTGGACCGATCTGGAAGCCGTACGCAGCGAGGAACGGCTGATCTGTGAGGCCAAGGGCCGCACCAGCGACAAGGGCATCGACGCCGACATCGCCTACGGCCAACTACTACGCCGCATGACGAGCCAGAACCCGCACACGCGCTACGCCCTCGTCGTACCGTCCTCCTCCGCCAAAGCCGCCACTCGCGTCCCGGCCCACGTCCGTGAGCTCCTGCGCATCGATGTGTACGAGGTAACAGACGACAACCGGGTATGCCAGCTGACCAACTGATCCGCGCCGGGCGCTGCGACAGTGCTGCCTCGCCGTCTGCCCATCCTCCGGAGGCCACGCGATACGCGTCGACACCTCGTCGCACGAGTCGAACACCGGACGCCGTTGGCACGGAGTTGTCGTCCAGGACGGTCAAGGCAAGACCCGTCGGCGCGCTGGAGGTCGCATGCCGCGTGCCATGGCTGAATGCGGGAATGCGGCTCTTGACCGGGTGCACGACGGCTGGGAGCCTCCGGCATCGACGAAGCGGGGGTAGCCATGGCGTTGACCATGTGTCCACTGTGCAGCGACGACGAGGACATCGATGCGGTCCGCCCGCTCGACGGTGGAGGCCGGCTCGTGAGGCACCGATGCGGCTTCGAATGGGAGCACAGGGAGCCCGTGATCCCGCAGCGGATCCCGCTCCGCTCGTTCGGCGAGCTCAAGTCCCTTTTCCCGAAAGCCGAGGACGTCGATCCCGATCAGATGGAGCGCGTGACCCGGCTGAAGGAGCAGTACCTCGCCGCCAGACCGAACTTCGACCCCGACGTGGCCGCCTACTGGGCGAAGTACCAGCGGATCTTCTCCCCGGACGGGCTGTGGACATGCGACCCCCGGGCTCTCAAGGACTTCGCCAACTCCGAGATCGGTGCCCACCCCGGCAATCAGGCCACCTTCAACTCCGCGTGGAACGGCATGGGAGACGCGGCGGCCGGGGAGACGACCCGTCAAACCATCGAATACCTCCTGCGCGGGCCCGACGACGTGCCGCTCGAAGACCGGCTCGAGCACCTGCTGTCCGGCACCAAGCCGTTCGCCATGACCGGTTTCAAGGAAGCCCTCCTCACGCCGGTCCTCTGCGTGATGTACCCCGACCGCTTCCTGACGATCCTGAAGTACACGACCAAGGCCGGCGGCAAACGTGAGATCGCGCGAATGGTCTACGGACTGGAGCTGCCGGCACCCGAGTCGGTGAACTGGACCCTCGGCCGGCTCATCCTGTGGAGCAACGACCTCCTGCTCGACCTCGCCGGCGAGGGCTTCGCCAACCGACAGCACGCCGCCGAGTTCCTGTGGGGGGCCAAGGATCAGCTCTGAGGGCGACAGGCAGCTTAGACCGCCGGCAATCCGGTATCCAGGCTCGGAGGGGGGGAGTTGCAGAACGGGCACGATTTCACGTGATCTTGGAGATCATCACGCTCGATGATCACAAAGGATGGCAGCGCCAGCGCTGCCATCTTCCCTGCTCCAACATCGACCGACTGCATGAGCTGTCCCAGAAACCGGCGTCACCGGATCCACGACCCCTACCTGCACCACCTCGTCGCGACGATCAGGCACGTCGTTAATGTACTTGCTCAAATGCAGTGAGGCCCGCCGAGTGCCCTCACTCAAGCGCGTCAGACTCCCCCTCTGGCGACGTCTTGGACAGATGCATCTCAAGAACCCGACGAACTTCCGCCAGTTGCGTCTCAGCACGCAGCAGAATGGTGATCAGCTTCGAGTACCCGTCTTCCGCGACCGGTTCAGCGTCAGCGTCACCGGTGTACCTTGCGAGGGTGCTTGCAAGTTCAAGGACGGCGTCCCGTGCCGATCGCTGATCGTCGTCTTCGAGATGCCCTGAAAGCTGGAGCCACTTCGCCTCCTTATCGGCCGCTTCCCTTGCAGCAAAAACGACGATCTCACGTACTACGCGGCGGACGGCATCCTCAACGGCCAGTGCGTTCCGAAGCAGCGGGACAGCCGCGGTGTCGTCCTGACTGGGCTCATGCCCGGGCGGGAACATTTGGTAGAAGCCCCACGGGTCCTGGGGCTCACTCAGCCGCTTCAGCGCACTGAATACTGGCTCGAACGCGTCGAGTGGCGGATTGTCCATGGGGAGGGCCGACCGGTGTTTCCAGAGTGCGAGGATGGCGGCCACCGTTTCGCGTCGCATGTCGTCGACATCCGCCTCAGGGGCCGTCTCTGCACGGGTGATCAAGTCGCTGATGTGATGGGCCATCCATCGACCCAGAACATCGTGATCTGCAAGGTCAGCGGAAATTTCCTTGCCCAGTTCGAGCGTCCGTTCAAAGCTCGCCGCATCCTCCGGAGTCATCGAAGAGGTAAATCTTGTAGGACCTTTCGCGCGGGGGAAGGGATTCGTCATCGTTTTGGTCGTACCTCACCGAATGGGGCTGACTGTGGTCTTTATGAGTACGGTCTATCATCACTTGGACGATCATGCTGCGTCCGGCCAGGGAAAGGAGCTCCTGGAGGGCAGCAGGCCGGATTTCCAGTCGCTGCCCCTCAGTCCCTGTCACTCGGTCCAAACCGGTCGTAGCCGTGTCGTCCCAGACGGTACTGCGGAAGGCGGCGTCACCGGCACGAGTCCATTCGCGCATATCTGCGTCCGGTTCCAGCCCTAGCAGACCAATGAACTCGTCGGCGGGCCGATAGGTTGGATATCTAACCCCAGCGGCGAGCGGGTCTCTGCAGTCCTGACCTTCGCGGCTGTCTGGGACGACAATCCAGCCAGTCAGCTGGAAGCCTTGGGCATTGAACTGGTAGTCACTGTCGTCGGCGTCCGGAATCCGATAGGCCATGTACGAAGGGGCGGTCTGCAGGGCGATTGCGAGCGCCCTGGCCTTTTCGGGCGTGACCAGAGCACTGCGGATCAGGACTTGTTGCGCGGCTTCATAGCTCGTGTCGTCAGAGCTTTCCCACACTGTGACCCAGCCGTCGCTCGCCAGGAGACGCTCGCTGAAGTGTCCGCTGTTCAACTGCCAGATCCAGTCGGGCTTTGGTGAGTTGTATGCCCCCCGGAAGACGCTCTGCGGCGAGGGGTCGCGCCGGTCAGCAAGCCATCTGCCGTCGTCGCGTGCGAGAAGGAAGTCATTGAGCCAGTCGCCGAACAAGTCGGTGTCTGCCTCGTTGTCCTGGTACACGGGATTCGTTTTCAGCAACTCTCCGGCGACGGTCCACAAGGCATGGGTGGAGAGATAGAAGTCCAGATCATCAGCGTCCGGCCAGTTCGTGCGGTAGGAGAAGGTGCTTCCTTCCCTGTACAGCTGCAGGCTGTGGCGCGGGTCGTCCTCGTGGGCGCCGCGGTAGGAGACCTGCCAGGTGGACGTGATGGTTTGGCCGACGAGTCGCAGGACTGTCTCCTCGGAGATTCCGAAAGCTTCCCCCAGCGGCCTGCACCAGCGTTCACTAAAGTCCCACAGGAAATTGAAATTGCTCGGCTCGAGTTTGGGGGAGCTTCCCTCAGTTGTCTCGTTCCGCACTCTTTCCCTGCGCTCCTCCCACGATTGGCTGATGACCTTAATCGGAACGTTAACCCTGCGCACGATGTCGAGTTCCTCGACTGTCAGCGTCCCGAAGCCAGAATCAGCCAGGGCCAGGCAGGCGACTTTCGCGCTTTCCTGCATCACGACATGCGGCGCGTCGTCGAAGATCACCTTTCGCAGCAGCGGCTCGAATTCTGCGATTTCCTGGTGCGTTGCTGCGTTCTGAGCGGAACGCGCGAGGGCAAAAAGCAGCCATTGGAGGGCATGTCGGCTGTAGAAGGGCAGGCGGGCGTCGCGGAACGGTGTCACGTCGAGAGTCCCCAGCGCGAAGCACTGCAGCGCTTCGAGTTCTTCTTTGCAGCCGAGTTCGATGAGGATTCGGACGCAGTGCGCGGCCCGCCACCTTGCGGCGGGCTCGGGGTCCCCTAGGACCGCCCACAGATACCCTGCGAGGCATTTCGCGGTCTTTTCCGGTTTAGCTGGAAGATTGGCGAACACACCATCGGCTGAGTCCTCTGGGGCAAGGCCGGCCAGCATGGTCCCGAAGTCGTCCAGGACGACCTGCGCCTGTGCACCCGTGAGACGTGGAGCTATCCGGGCAGCCAGGTGGTGGCACTCCTCGGCGAGGAACGTAGCGGGCTGGGAACCAAGTTCCCGAAGTGCAGTTCCGAGCAGATCCGCATCAGACATGCCGGCCAGGTCAGCGAGGCTCTGTAGGTCGATCGGCTCGTAGCCCTTGGTCGTCAGCTCCCGGCTGAACCGCTTGGCGACCGTGTCCGCAACATGACGCAGCTGCCGGCGCGCGGCCAGGGGAAGCAAGCGCAGATCGGTCAACTTCTTGATCAGATGCGTGTAGTCAAAGGTGCTGAGGTGGGGATTGGAGTGAAACGCGACGAGCATGTCGTCGAGTTCACGCAGGGGCAGAGCGACCGCTCGGTCAATGACCTGCTCCATGTGCAGCAGACGATCCGATCCTCGGACTAGTTGGCGGGCCCTCTCGAAGCCCTCGTCGGTGGAGAGGTCACACGCTCCGAGGGCGTCCTCCAACTGTCGCAGACGCGCCGCTCGCTCCTCGTCCTCCTCACCTCGAGTCCATCGGGGAGAGCTGTAGCCGGATGACTCCGGGAACGCGAGGTGTCGGGACCCAACGGAGAACAACGTTCCGGAAAGGTCGATGCCCAATTCGCTGGCGGTCTCGTCAAGTTGTTCGAAGGTTGCCCTGCCGAAGCGATGTGCCCGCAAGAACTCTCCCAGCGTCCCTGCTATGCGTTCCCCGTCGCTGGGGGCCTCGCGCATGGCTCGTTCGACAAGGCGGAGGACGCTGACACGGTGCTCGCCGAACGGCACCATTGCCAAAGCAGTCACCGCGGGCGGAGCGAGCGGGCCTGCTTCTTCGTCGAGCAGTGCCTGGATGAACGGACCTTCAGAACACAGGCGACGGTCGCGCCAGCGGGAAGCAACGGCTGTCGCGGTCGTAGGGCTCAACTGCCCTATAACGCCGAGGACCTTGGAGTGGTCCAGTCCGTCCCCGAGATAGGGCTGAAGGCTTTCAGCGAGCTGGGCAACGCGATACGCCCGGCGATCGTCCTCGTGATTTCCTTCGGAGGCATGGCGGGCCATGGCAAGGAGGGCCCGCCACAGCACGTGTACGTCGTCGCCCACTCGATCGGTCAGATCGATCGCCCGGGTGAAGTAGGCGTGAGCCTCACTTACGTCGAATCGCTGGACAGCACGGGCGAGTTTGACCATCTGCTCCGCCTTGTACTCAGCACTTTCCTGGGCGGTATCGAGCGACGTGGAGACGGCCTCCGCGAGTTCGACGGCAATGTGCTGTATTTCGTCGACGGGGGCCGCTGCTCGAACGGCGTCGATCAGTGCTCCGTCCGAAATGTGCCTGTGTGTGTCCCGAAGCCAGTCGAGCAGGAGTCGACGTGTCATCTCGGAGGAGCCGAAGGCTAGAATCCGGACGCCGAATCGCGCGATGCCGCGGTACAGGAAGTACGACAACTCATGTCCGCCCTGCTTGCCCGGTATGGCGGCCGCGAGTTCTCGGAACCGAACCTCTGCGTCGCCGGAAGCTCCGAGTAGGCAGTCCATCCACAGGCTGGCCCAGGCACCGAGGGGCACGACGCCCTTCTTGTGGTCGTCCAATGCCCTTGAGTACGTATGGGGGTCCTGCCGCGCCTCGATGACATCGCTGCCCGCGATCGCGTCCACATCGAAGGGCTGCCTGCGAATCCTCGACAACAGGGCGAAACCACACAGCAGTGTGAGTGTGTCGCTGTTATCGCCGTAGCGGCTCCCTGCGCCCCGGCCCAGGTCGTCAGGCAGATTGAGGCACAGGATCCGTTCAGCCTCCGCGCCCGACAGCAGGCCATGGCGCAGGCCCATGGCGATAATCCAGCAAACCGCCGGAAGCGCCTTATTCTCCTCCGCAAGAGCCGGATGCCGGCGAAAGGAGACAGGTCTGCGTTGGCGCTTCAGCCTTCGCACCAGGCGCTGCGCAAGCGGTGCCTGGCAGACGAGGTTGGCCTGCCAGGCCGCGTAGGCGACGGCGAACTGGAGGTACTTCGAGCGCGTGGCCGCGTGGCCGAGGGCCTCCAGTTCCTCGACACGGCCCGAGTCGGCAAGCCGAGTGGTGATGATCTCTCCGGCTTCGAAGCTCACCCGATTGGGGCGCCAACGGGCCAGGTATTCGACGCACGCCTCCACGCCATCGGTGTTGAGGTACCCGAATGCGACTTCAGCGATGTCGGTCGCGGTGACGCGGTAGCGGTGAGGATGCTCCTCGTCCGGCTGCCGCACCCACGCCCTGAGCCATTCCGCCGCGCTGCGCAGCCGACTGAGCGCGAAGTCGGTCTGGCCTGCCGCGAACGAGAGTAGAGCGCCTTCGACATGAAGATTGGAGCCCGGCCAGTCCGCGGCAAGGCTGCGGTTCGCGACTATGTCTTCGACCGTGCTGGCGTCCAGGAACGCGCCCGCCAGATCGGTGTTGCACCTCAGCAGATGAAGCCGGCGGGAGTGACCGGCGGCCAGGCTTCCAGCCTTGACAGCCAGGCGAGCCGCCTCCCACTCCTTTCCCACGCGCAGTGTGGCCTTGAGGGCGAACTGGGCCCGTTGCTGAGCGATCTCCCGTTGCTCCAGATCGTCGCTCTCGGGAAGGGCGCCGTCGGTCATAGCCAGCTCGACCAGGGTGTCGACTTGCCCGGCCTCCCACAGCAGTTGCGGCAGAGAGGCCGCCACATACGGTTCGTCTGTGGCAAGCGGTGTCAGGCGGTCGATGAAGTCAATCAGGGGCTGGCCGGTCGGGCGATATTTTGTCCGAAACCAGGTCTCGGTGGGCTCATCACGGAACTGCAAGCTGTCACCATCGACAAGCAGCGGGCGTCCAAGATCTGCTGCAAAACTGTGGATCAGCGCAGCCGGCACCCCGCACAGCTGAGTCAGAACTCCTATGGGAATCCTCGGCCGGAGCGCGGCCATGGCCTCGCACAAGCGGTCGATCTCCACACTCAGGTGATGGTGGGCGTCCTTACAGCGGTCCACCAGGCTCTGCAGGAGTTCATCGAACAAGGGAACGTCGTGCTGCCTCGCCTCCCCGAGGGAGGCGAGACAGGAGTCGAGGTCCGATGCCGTACTGAGAACGAGGGCCTGGATCCGAGGGTTGCCGCCGGTGCGACGCTGGAACTCGGCCGCCTGCGCCTCCGTAACCGCGCCGAACACCGATTCCAGATGCTTCCTGGATTCGATAACACCAAATCCCGCAAGTTCGATCTTGTGGACACCAGGCGGCGGTTCCAACAGATCGACGCGTTCGGTACGGCACAACATGACGAGTCGCACGTTGTTAGGCAGGGTCTCCCGCAACAGGTCTGCGACGAAGGTACGCTCACCGCCATCTCGCGCGATGAGAGCCGCGTTGTCGGCCGCGTCCACGACAAGAACCAGGAGCGCTCCGGGGGCAGAGGCAGCGATGGCCGCTGCCCCGCCCCTGACCCTGACCATGAATGCCTTCGCGTAGTCAGCCGGCTGGGCCGTACCGGCCGGAATCAGCGGATCGGCCAGAGCATGCGCAGCAAGCTCGTTGGCCAGCTGGACCAAACCTTGCTGATGCTGGTGGCGAGGTGAACTGGAACGCCGGTAACCACCGTTCCCGAAGCAGTCATAGACGAGGGTGACGGATCCGGCCGGCAAGTTCCGTTCAATCTGCGTGGTGAGCACGGACTTCCCGACGCCGCCGGCAGCATGGACAATGACCGGCTGCTGGGCGGACCCCACGATGTCGTCGGCGATCGCGCGAGTCTGCGGAGTCACGATGACGCGCTCAGGCCGGTCAATAAGGCTCGGAGCAGGTAGGACGCGCTCCGGGGGAACCCCGAGAGTAGTGAGCACAGTGGAGCGGTCGACGACGTGATTCGTCTCGAGTGAACTCGCCCGTCTCGCGATCATCTCCTTCAGCAGAAGGGGATGCACGTCGGGGGCGCCGGGCAGGAAGCCGGCCAGATCCAGCCGGAACAGCCCTTCGAGCCGCAGTAGGCTCGGAGCCGTGGGGTCCACCTGCAGCCGCTTGAAGAACTCAGCTTCGCCGTCCGCGTCCTCGGAGAAGCCCGCATACTGCTTGAGAAATTTGACCTCGTGAGCGCACGCGCCAGGCTCACCGTCTGCTGCCAGGATCCCGATTGCTCGCAGTACGGAGTCACGGACAGGCCGATTAGAAAGAAACTCGAAGGCCACCTTCCGCTCAAGCCCTGGCGACTCCAGCCGGATCCGTCGGAACTTCTCCGCGAACCCGCTGACCGTCGTTGCAAGACCCGACACGGTCCACTCCTCCGTGGCCCGCGTCGTCGAATGCTTCAGTTGCCGGTACACCACGCGGTTGGCTTCGTGAAGCCCAGGTGCGCCGTAGTACTCGGCGATGTCAATGACGTCCTCGCCATCGCGACCCTCCGTGTCGTCATGCGACACGCCCTCAATGGCAATGGCAGTCAGATCCGCACCAGGGAGCAACAGCTTCAGCGCCTGCCGAGCCGCCCAGTAATAGTGGAACTGATCGCCGTCCCGGCTGGCACGCAGAAGATCGGTGTCAGCCATGCCCACTCCTGGCAGACCTCAGAGCGAAGGAACAGGGCAACGGTCTCCTCACATCACACCAGATCAAGACGGTACAACCCGGCACACGCTCCCCATCCTCCCCTGAGCCAGGCAACGCGTCCACCGACGGATCGTGTCACTCTGGATCGGTGTGTATCAAAACGACGTACGCGACGCTACGCATCAGGGGACAGTGGTCGTTGTCGGCTGAGCCTGACCAGCCACAACAGCGGTGCCATCAACGGTCAACTTTGGGATGAACGGATAGCAGCACCGCTCTTCGAGGAGAAGTCCCCCGCCTGGCAGAAACCACGCCGCCAATGGGAATCGCCCCCTCGCTGCTTTGAGAGGCGAGGCTGAGCTCGAACGTGGCCCGTCATTTGTCCCAGCTGTCCTGTCAGCCGTTCAGTCGCGCACCAAGCCCGACAACCATCAGCCGAAGACTCTACGGGGCGTCTGCGGGTCCCTTGGCGCCCAGACAAGAGAAAATTACTGGTCACGGCCTCTCTAACCGGCGTGGTGGTCGCGTGTGGTCGCAGGCTGAGGGTGTCGGACCTTTCCCGCCTCGTGGAGGCGATCGCCATGCGTACCAGTGCCGACCGAGGCCGTGTCTACCGTCGTTGTGGCTGCCGGGACACCCAGCGTCACCAGGTAGGTGCCCGCTGCCCTCATCTACTCGCCGACAGCACCCACGGGACCTGTTCGCCGTCGACGTCCCCGCCCCGGTCGATCGACGGTGCGCCGGGGTGGTTTCGCCAGTCAGGACTCGGCCGAGGAGGCTTTGCGCCGGTTCCTCGAGGGTGAGGCCGGCGGGTTCGATGCGGACCCGAACCAGACCGTCGCCGCCTACCTGGACGCCTGGCTGGCGGCGAAGGCGCTGGTGCTGGTGCTGAAGCCGACGACGGTGGCCCGGTACCGCGACTACGTGCGCAACGACCTGGTCCCCGCGTTCGGCACCCTCAAGCTCGACCAGCTTGCCCACCAGCACATCGCGGCCTTCGTTACCGGCCAGCTCACGGCCGGCCGCGGCCGGACCACCCTCTACCGGTGCCTCGCCACCCTTTCCAGCGCGCTCGGCGACGCCGTCCGCCAACACCGCCTCCCGCACAACCCGGCCTCTCCCCCGGTCCTGCGCCGACCGCCGTCGCCGGAGCGGCGGATATGGACCGCGGAGGAGGCGGCCCGCTTCCTCACCCACTGCCACGAGGCCGACCCGGAGATGGCCGACCTGTTCGAGGTGATCATCGGCACCGGCATGCGCAAGGGCGAGGCCCTCGGTCTGCACTGGGACGACGCCCACCTCAACGAGGGCGTGCTCTACATCCGCTGCACGCTCTCCGCCATCGACAACAACCGCCTCGTCATCACCACACCGAAGACCCGGTCGAGCAGAGGCTGGGTCGCCATCTCACCCCGCGTCGCCACCGCCCTCCGCCACCGGGCACGCTCAGCAGCACGGACCCGCGGCGACCCCAACGATCCCTTCGCGGGGCTGGTCTTCTGCCGACCCGACGGCCGCCCGCTCGGGCCACACCTCGTACTCGACCGGCTCCACCGGCTGTCCGAGGAAGCCGGCGTCCCCCGGGTCACGGTCCATGACCTGCGCCACCTCGCCGCCACCATCACCATCACCGCCGGCGTCCCGCTCACCGTGGTCTCCAAGACGCTGCGACACTCCACCCTGTCGACGACCGCGAACATCTACAGCCACCTCACCCAACAGGCAGCGCACCAGGCCGTCGACACCATCGACCACGTCCTCAGCGGCGCCCAGCAGACGGCGGTCCGTACGGACCGGCCCGCATGGCTGCGACCACCGCGCGACCACCTCCACCGCCTCCGCGAAGCCCTCCACCGGCTCCGCTCCCCCGCACCACCCGCCGCCAGCACCACGGCAAACCAGCCCCGTCCCGGGCGTGCGACCACACTGCGACCGCCGCGCCTCCGAACGCGCGAAAGGCCGCCCTCTCATGGATGAGAGAACGGCCTCCGACCTGCGTTTCCGCATGGTCGGGACGACAGGATTTGAACCTGCGACCCCTTGACCCCCAGTCAAGTGCGCTACCAAGCTGCGCCACGTCCCGATGCGCGTCTCCGTGAGGTTTTCCCCGCGTCGGCGTGCAGGGAAAACATTACCTCACCGCGGAGGGTGGGTTGGCGCACGGGCTGTCACCGCGCCGCAGGTGGTGGCCAGGGACGTCGCTTCGGCGAGCGTGGTGGCCGAGCCCGTCGCGTGGGCGAGGTCCAGGCGGGCTCGGGACTCTTCGTAGCGGGAGGGGGACGCCGCCAGGTGTGCGACGGCGCGGGTGAGGAGGCGGCGGCACTCGGCCGGGGTGGCGAAGAGGGCCAGGCAGCGGAGGGCTTCGCCACGGGCGGTGGGGGTGCCGAGGCGTTCGGCGTGGGCGTGGGCCTCGGTGGCGATGCGCGCCGCGCGGTCCGGGTCCGTCGTCGCGAGGGCGCGGGCGAGGGCGAAGGCCAGCGGGCCCAGATGACGTGGTGGCGGCCACGGACGGTCAGCGCCTCGGCCGCCGCCTCCAGCGTGTGGACCGCCTCCTCGCGCCGGCCCTCGGCCAGCAGGGGCGGCCCAGGACGCTCGGCCCGTCGGGCAGCACGATCGCTCCCGGCCGGGGCGGACCGAAGGCGTAGCGGTCGGCGACGTCCCGGGCCTCGGCGGTACGGCCCCGGGCGACCAGGGTCCGCGTGCCCGCCGAGCGCGTCGCGCGTCAGTACGGCGGTGGCCTCGGGCGTCAGGGCGTCCAGGCCAAGAGTCAGGACCGCGCGGTCGCCGAGCGCCGTGAGCGCCGCGACGGGTGGCGGACGCGCCGGGGGCGTGCGGCTCGCGCGACAGCGGGCGGTGCGCGAGGACGACCAGGACGGGGAGGCCCCTGGCCGGCAAGGTCCGGGTGCAGGCGTCCAGCCAGGCCAGGGATTCCGCGTCGGCCCACTGGGCGTCGTCGACCAGCAGCACCGGCGGCTTCTCCCTCAGCCGCTCGGCCCGGCCGTGCAGGAGCCGGACGAGTCCGCCCCGTACGCCCCGCGGGTCGGCGGGAGCGGCCGGGGCGGAGGTGGCGGTGCGAGGCCCAGCGCGGGGGCGATTCGGTCGAAATCATCGACTTTCAGGGCTTCCGTCGCGGATCGGAGCAGTTGGCGCGCTACGTGGAACGGGGCCGAGCTGTGAGCCTCGCCGCCTCGGGCCGTCAGGACGGTGCACCTGTCCCGGGCGTCGCTGCCGATCTCGGCGAGGAGCGCGGTCTTGCCCATCCCCGGTTCTCCCCGGTAGACGAGGACGCCCCCCACCGCGCGCGGGTTCCGCGACGACGCCCTCGACCGCGTGGGCGGCCGCGGCGAGTTCCGGGCCCGCGTTCGGGGAGGAGGTTCCCTCGTGCCGGGGCCGTGTCGGGCTCCGTACCCTCCTGCTCCGCTCCGGCGCTCGAAAGCGCTTCCAACGGCTTTGAGGACAAAGGATGTTCAGGATCCGACGACACCGGTGACTCACTCTCCCCACAAGAGCTGCTGCCATGACCGGCCGTGTGACCCACGCGGTCCGGTGTGCGGTGGACCGTCGAGCCTAGCGGTCCTGATCGTCCCGGGGGCCACAATGGACGGGTGAACCGGACAGCGAGTGACGACGGCAGGGATCGGGACGACGAGGGGCGAGCTCGTAGCGCGCGTCCCCGTGACGGACTCGGCCGGCCGCTGCCGTACGGCGCCGAGGGCGTGCCCCGGCAGCCCGAGGGCGTCGTCCGCACCCCCGAGGAGACCTTGCGCGAGGCGCAGCGACTCCTGGACGCCGGGATGCCCTTCCACGCGCACGAGGTCTTCGAGGACGCCTGGAAGTCCGGACCCGAGTCCGAGCGTGACCTGTGGCAGGGCCTCGCGCAGCTCGCCGTGGGCCTCACGCACGCCGCCCGCGGCAACACGGCGGGCGGGGCGCGGCTGTTGCGCCGCGGCGCCGACCGCCTCGCGGGCGGGCCGGGGAGCGTGGAGGCCGCCGCCGCGTACGGGATCGACGCGGGCGGACTCGTGGCGTGGGCGCGGGAGTTGGCCGACCGCGCCGCCGTGGATGGCGAGGCCGGCGAGGCCGAAGGGGCGGATGCGGGCGGAGGGGCGGACTCGGGCGGAGGGGCGGACTCGGGCGGAGGGAGCGGTGCGGCTGCCGCCGCCCGCCCCGTCGTCGTCGACGCCGCCTCCGAGGCGCCCCGGCTGCGGCTGGACCGGGCCTGAGGGTTACGCCCCCGCTCCCGGGTCCAGTGCCCGCAGCAGGACCGACGTATGGCTCACGGACGGGTCTTTGGCCGCCGTCAGGAGAGTGACCGTCCCCTTCGCCGCGAGGCCCCTCAGCCGGTCGAGGGCCGCCGCCGCGTCGGGGGCCTCGAGTTCGGCCTCGTAGCGCCTGGCGAACTCCTCGTACGCGCCCTCGGTGCCGTGGTACCAGCGGCGGAGTTCCGTCGACGGCGTGAGGGCCTTCGGCCATTCGTCGATGTGGGCGTCGGTCTTGGCGAGTCCGCGCGGCCAGAGCCGGTCGACGAGGACCCGTACGCCGTCGGCCGGCGAGGGGGGCTCGTAGATCCGGCGGACGCGGACACGGTGAGCGGGGCGGGCGGGCCGCCCGGGCTCTGCGGGCTGTGTGGGCTCTGCGGGCATGGTTCCAGCCTGACGGACCGGCCCGCGGCTCACCCCTCGACGCGCAGCGCCGGAAGCAGGACCGCGTCGACGAAGGTCCGCATGGTCGAGACGTCCGTGAAGCGGTCCTCGAAGAGCCGCTCGATACGGAGCATGCCCAGGAAACAGGGGGCGACGAAGCCGATCGCGGGATTGCCGGCGTCGACCTCGCCCCGCTCGACCGCGCGCGCCACGACCGCGTCGATGGCCGCGACCTCGGGCGCGATGACGGTCTCGCGGAGTGCGGCGCGCAGGTCGGGGTGCTGGATGAAGGCCTGGGCGACGGCCTCCATGAGTTCGGCGTCGCGCTCGCGGTGGGAGGCGGCGATCCGGCCCGCCTCGCGCAGGTCACCCGCGAGGGTGCCGGTGTCGATGCCGGTGAAGACGGTGCAGCGGCGCTGGGCCAGCGCGGCCGTGACGAGCTGCGGCTTCGTTCCCCACTGCCGGTAGAGGGTGGCCTTGCCGCACTTGGTGCGGGCCGCGACGCCCTCCATGGTCACCGAGTCGTACCCGCCCTCGCGCAGGAGGCAGAGCACGGCGTCGTACAGCTCCGTCTCGCGCTCCGGCGTGATCTTGCTGCGGCGGGCGGCCGCGGTGGCTGCCTCCGTGGACGCCGACGCCGACGCGGACGTGGGCACGGACGCCGACCCCGACGCGGGCGCCGACCCCGGCCTGGGCGCTGATTCGGACGCTGACATGGACGCGGACGTGGACATCGATCCCTCCCGGACACCTCTGTCTCTGCACATACGAGAGTAGGGGGTGCACAATCGAGACGCAAACGTATCGATACGCTTGCGTCTCGATGAAATCGGATCTAGGCTCACTCCGTTTGTTGGCGATTTGACTGATTAGAGGGCCGCGCGATGGCAGCCGGGACACGCGGGATACGAGGACCACGTCCTGCCGGATCGGGGCTGACGCCTACCCCCGACCCCTCCGGGCTCCACGAGCGCGGTGGCGGCGAGGGGGACGGCGGCGCGTCCGCCAGACCACCCCTCCTGCGCGAGCTCGCGCTCGTCACCGCGCTCTTCCTCGTCTACAAGTTCGGCCGGCTCTTCGCCAACGGCCACGAGTCCCGCGCCTTCCGCAACGCCGACCGCGTCTGGGACGCCGAGCGCGCGGTCCACCTGCCGGGCGAGGAAACGATCCAGCAGCTGCTCCTGCACGGCGAACCGCTGATCCGGGCCGCGAACACGTACTACGCGGCCGTGCACTTCCCGGCCACCCTCGCCTTCCTCGCCTGGCTGTATCTGCGCCGCCCCGCCCACTACGTGTGGTCGCGCCGCGTCCTCGCGCTCGTCACCGGCGCCGCGCTCGCCCTCCACCTCCTGATGCCGCTCGCACCGCCGCGGATGCTCGCCGCCAGCGGGCTCGTCGACACCGCGCGGGTCTACGGCCCCTCGGTGTACGGGGCGACGCCGGAGACCGACTCGATGGCCAACCAGTTCGCGGCCATGCCCTCGCTGCACTTCGGCTGGGCCCTGATGGTCGCGATCGGACTCATCGCCGCCACCCGGTCCCGCTGGCGGGTCCTGTGGCTGCTGCACCCGCTGGTCACCCTGCTCGTCATCGTCGGCACCGCCAACCACTACTGGTTCGACGCGCTCGCCGCCGCCGCGCTGCTCGGTCTCGCCCTGCTCGCGGTCCGCGCCCCCGGCCGCCGGACGGCGCCCCCACCCGTACCGCGTCAGGCCGGTACGACCCCTCTCCCGGTCGGAGCACTCCGATGAACCCCGCCACCGGCACCGTCGTCGCGGTGCTCCTCTCGCTCGTCTCCGCCGCCGGATACGCGCTCGCCGCCGTCGCCCAATCCCGGCTCGCCGCCGCCTCCCCCGTCCAGGACGGACGCGGGGCGCTGCGCGCCCTGCTCGCCCGCGGGCAGTGGTGGTCGGCGGTCGGGCTCAACGCCGCCGGAGCCCTCGCCCATGTGGCGGCCCTGCACTACGGGCCGCTGACGCTGGTCCAGCCGCTCGGCGCGCTGACCCTGGTGGCGGCGCTGCCGCTCGGCGCGTACGCGGCACGGCGCCGGGTGACCCGCACCGAGTGGCGCGGGGCGCTGTGGACCCTGGCCGGCCTCGTCGGACTGGTCGCGGTGACCGGCCCCACCGAGCCCGGTGAGGCGCTCAGCGTGCGTGAGTCCCTGGTCGTCGCCGCGGCGACGGCGCTCCTGATCGTCGCGCTCGCCTCGGGCCGGCACCCGGCCAAGGGGCACGCGCCTCGCGGGCTCGGGCACGCCACGGCCTCCGGGATCGCGTCGGGCGTCGCCTCCGCGCTCACCCAGACGCTGACGGCCGCGTTCGCGCTCGAACTCCCGGGCGGAAGGCCGGCCTGGTGGCAGACCGCGCTCCTCGCGGTACTCATCTCGGGCTTCGCGACGGGCGGCCTCCTGCTCTCCCAGGCCGCGTACCGGGGCGGCCTCGCGGCACCGCTCGCCGTGGTCAACCTCTCCAACCCGGCGGCCGCCGCGATCATCGGCGTGGCCCTGCTCGGCGAGACCTTCCGCGCGGGCGCGTGGGGCTGGCTGGTCGCGGCCGGCGCGTCGCTGGTCGCGGCGCGGGGCGTGGTGCTCCTGACGAAGGGCGGCCCCCCGGAGGCGACTCCGGCCACACGCCCCGAGACGGTGGCGGTGGCGGCGCCCGAGGGAGTGCCGGTGGCCGCGCCCGAGCCGGTGCCCATGCCCGAGCCGGTGGCGGCACCTGCGTCCGTACCCGAGGCCGCCGCTCCGCACGGCCCCGCGGCGCCGGCCCGGCCCGCAGCACCGTCCGAGCCCGGGTACGCAGGCTCCACGCGCCCGCGTACCCCCGCCCGGCGGACCATCCTCCGGTCGGTTCCCACCCCCCGCTCGACGACCGACGAACTCTCCGGCCTCCGTGCGGTCCGGCCCGATCCGGCCACACCCGAGCCGATCGCGCCCCGGCTCGACCTGCCCGATCTGAGCGATCTGAGCGCACCGGGCGCGCCGGCGCACGCGCCGGCAGCGGGCTGAGGTTCCCCCTCACGTCGAGGGCTGGGCGAGAAACCTCCTCGCCCAGCGAACGACCTTGAATTCGTCATCTTGACGACAACCCGTAGACCCCCCTATCGTCAACATGACGACAAGGGGGTTTCTTCATGGCCGACATCACCCGGCGGGCCGGCTGGCGCCATCTGCGCTCCGCGCCCACCGCGCACATCCGCCACCAGCGCCGCGGCAAGCTCGTGCACGACGGCGAGGGGCTGAGCTTCTGGTTCCGCCCGCTCACCGCGGCCCTCTCCGAGGTCCCGGTCAACGACCGCGAACTGGCCATGGCCTTCCACGCCAGGACCGCCGACTTCCAGGACGTCAGCGTGCAGTCCACCGTCACCTACCGGATCGGCGACCCGGCGGCCGCCGCCACCCGGCTCGACTTCTCCATCGACCCCGACACGGGCGCGTGGCGCGGCACCCCGCTGGAGCAGATCGCCACCCTCCTCACCGAGACCGCCCAGCAGCACGCCCTCGACGTCCTCGCCCGCACCGCGCTGGCCGAGGCGCTCGTCGACGGCGTGGCGGCGGTACGGGACAGCGTCACGGCCGGACTCGCGGCCGAGCCCCGCCTGCCGTCCACCGGCATCGAGGTCGTCGCCGTCCGGGTGGTCGCGATCCGCCCCGAACCCGAGGTCGAGCGCGCCCTGCGCACCCCCGCCCGCGAGCAGATCCAGCAGGAGGCCGACCGGGCCACGTACGAGCGCCGCGCGGTCGCCGTCGAACGCGAGCGCGCCATCGCGGAGAACGAGCTGGCGAGCAAGATCGAGCTGGCACGGCAGGAGGAGCGGCTCGTCGAGCAGCGCGGCACCAACGCCCGCCGCGAGGCGGAGGAGAACGCCGCCGCCGATGCCGTACGGGCCGAGGCCGAGGCCGTACGGAAGGTCCGCCTCGCACAGGCCGAGGCGGAGGCGGCGCGCGAGGTCGGACAGGCGCGCGCCGGGGCGCAGTCCGCCTGGCTGCGGGCGCACGCCGAGGTGGAACCCGCCACCCTGCACGCCCTCGCCGTGTCCCGCGCCGCCGAGAACCTGCCCCGGATCGAGCACCTGACGCTCTCGCCGGATGTCCTGACGGGACTGCTCGCCAAGCTCGGCGAGGGCGGGGCCCGGCCGTGAGCCTCGCGCCGCGCGCGGTGCTCGTGCACCGGACCACGGAGTACGAGGAGCTGCTCGCCCGGCACGGTACGCACGGCCAGGCAGCGTTCTTCCTCTCCGCGCGCGGCCGCTCGGTCGACGCCGTGCGCGAGCGGCACGAGCGCACCCACCGGGCGCTGGCCGAGGTGGCGGCCGCGGTGCCCCTGACCTGGCGGCAGACCAGGGTGGAGCGCGCCGATCTGGACCGGTTCCTGTTCGGGCCCGAGGACGTGGTCGTGGTGGTGGGGCAGGACGGTCTGGTCGCCAACGCGGCGAAGTACCTCACCGGGCAGCCCGTCATCGGGATCGACGCCGACCCGGGACGCAATCCGGGCGTCCTGGTCCGCCACCGGGCGGACCGGGCGCGGCGCCTGCTGCCGTACGCGGCGGGGTCCGGGGCGACGGTCGACGAGCTGACGATGGTGGAGGCCGTCACCGACGACGCGCAGCGGCTCCTGGCGCTGAACGAGATCTACGTCGGGCCGCGGAGCCATCAGACCGCGCGCTACACCCTGGACCTCGACGCGACGGAGCTTCCGCCGGAGGCCCAGGCCTCGTCGGGGGTGCTCGTCGGCACGGGTACGGGGGCCACCGGCTGGCTGCGGTCACTGTGGGAGCAGCGCTCCAGCACGCTCGCGCTGCCCGCGCCGGCGGATGCCCGGCTCGCCTGGTTCGTCCGCGAGGCGTGGCCGTCCCCGACGACCGGAACGAGCCGGGTCGAGGGCCTCCTCGACCCGGGCCAGGGGCTGCGCCTCACCGTCGAGTCGGACCGGCTGGTGGTGTTCGGCGACGGCGTCGAGTCGGACGCGCTGGAGCTGACGTGGGGTCAGACCGTACGCCTCACGGTCGCGGGGCCACGCCTCCGCCTCGTCCACTGACGGCGGGGGTCCGGGTCGACGGCGGGGGTCCGTCCGGGTCGACGGCGGGCTCCAGGTCGACGGCGGGCTCCAGGTCGACGGCGGGGGTTCGACCCGACGGCGGAATCCGGACCCACGGCGAAATCCGGCCCATCGACGGCCGGCCACCGACTTGCCGCCGGGCCGCCGCCGATCCTCCGACTCGCTCGCCGAACCTCCCGGCCCCCGACCCGCCGCCGAGCCGCGGCCGGAATCGATCGGCCGTGGGCGGGGGGCGTTCGCGCGGGGCGCTATGCTCGGCGCGCTTTGCCCGGTTTCCGCGGGGGTTCTGTCCGTGTATCGCCCAGTTCTGGTTCCCCGGGCCCTGATCCCCCGATCGCGTACGCGCCCGCTCCCGGCTGTTGAAGGGATCCCCATGACCTCCGCCTCCTCCGGCCCGCTGTCCGTCTCCCCCGCCACGGAGCGGGACTGGGCGCTCGTGCGCACCTGGGCGGCCGAGGAGGGGTGGAACCCGGGGCTCTCCGACGTCACCCCGTTCTTCGCGCAGGATCCCCGGGGGTTCTTCCTCGGCCGGATCGACGGGGAGCCCGTATCGGCCATTTCGGTCGTCACCTACGACGACGCGTACGCCTTCCTGGGCTTCTATCTCGTACGCCCCGAACTCCGCGGCCTCGGGCACGGTCTGGCCACCTGGCGGGCCGCGCTCGCGCACGCCGGCGACCGGTCCGTCGGGCTCGACGGGGTGCCCTCGCAGCAGGACAACTACCGGCGCTCCGGCTTCGCGACGGCGTACCGCACGGCGCGCTACGTGGGCGAGGTCCCGGCCCCCGCCGCCCCGGTGACCGGCGTGGTGCCCGCCGGGTCCGTGGACCCGGCCGCCCTCGCCGCGTACGACAGCGCCTGCCATCACGCCGACCGGCCGCGGTTCCTGGCCGCCTGGCTGGCCACGCCCGGCCATCGTGCGCTGGTCCGGATCGTCGACGGGCGTCCGGCCGGGTACGGAGTGGTCCGGCCGGCGCAGGACGAGGCGCGGGTGGGGCCGCTGTTCGCGGACACCCCGGCCGACGCCGCCGCCCTGCTCGACGCGCTCGCCGCCGAGGCGCGGGAGTTCGGCTCGGCGCGGATCGCGGTCGACATGCCGGAGTCGAATCCGGCGGCGGCGCGGCTGGCCGAGGAGCGGGGTCTGGAGCCGACGTTCGAGACGGCCCGGATGTACACGGGCCCGGTCCGCCCGGTGGCACGCGAGCGCGTGTACGGGGTGACGACGCTCGAACTCGGCTGAGACCGCGCCCGTCCGGGCCTCGCCGCCGACGACACCGGACCCCGCCGACCGTCGCCGCTCCTCGCCCGGCCCTCCCCACCGACGACACCGGTCCCCCGCCCGACCCGCGCGGGCCATGTCGACCACGCCGGCCCGACGCCCCCGCCGGCCGGGCGAGGCCCCGACACCCCCCAACGGCCTCGACATGGGCCCACCCTCGGGCTCCCGCCGAGAGGTGTGTACCTTTCCCGGTGAGCAGGTACGTACCTGCTCACCGAAACGTGCCTGCTCAGGCCCCCGACCGGGCGTACTCCCCCCGCCCGGTGCGCGTATGACGTGGCGCCGACTCCCGTGTCCGCACCCCCGGTCGCACCTCCCCTCACCGGACCCCCGCCGCCCCGTGCGGGGTGACAAGGGTTTTCCCCGTATCGGGTTCACCCCCCCGTTCCCTACTGTCCTCCGCACCGGCAGATATCATCCCCCGACCGCACCCTGACAGGTGCATGCGGAGGGTGGCATCCGCCGGGGACGGCCTTGACCCGGGCCGTCGCGCCGGTGGCGGCGCACGGGCCCCCCAGCCCAGGGAATGCCGGATCGCGACCCCACTTCGCCCCAGCGTCCCGCGCCGCCGCCACTGCTTCGCAGCTACGTCGTACTCGAAAGGGCCACACCTTGAACGGTTCCAGGCGGAGAGTCATATCCGTGGTCGCGAGCGCCGCGATCCTCGGCGCCGCTGCCACGACCGGGGCGATCGCCGCCGCCCCGGGCGCTGCCACCCCGAAGCCCGCACCGGCTTCGCAGACGATGCGGGCGCTCCCCAGCGCCCCGGTCGAGAAGGTCATCGTCACCTACAAGAGCCAGGCCGCCGAGGCCGGCTCGAACACCGCCGCGAAGAGCGACACGGCCGAGAAGGCCGCGAAGACGGGCGAGAAGCTCTCCTTCGAGCGTCGTCTCGCCGGTGGCGGCGCCCTGGTCGACCTGGGCGACAGCGCCACCAAGCAGGACGTGACCGAGGTCATGGCCGCGTTCCGCGCCGACCCGTCCGTCGCCTCGGTCGAGCCCGACATCCGCGCCTACGCGATGGCGGTCACGCCGAACGACACCGACTACACCAAGCAGTGGGACCTGTTCGAGCCCACCGGTGGCATGAACGTTCCTGCGGCCTGGGACAAGACGACCGGCTCCGGCGTCACCGTCGCCGTCATCGACACCGGCTACGCGGCCCACTCGGACGTGGCGGGCAACGTCGTCTCCGGTTACGACTTCATCTCCACCTCCGCCGACGCCCGCGACGGCAACGGCCGTGACGCGGACGCGAAGGACGAGGGCGACTGGAACGCCACCGACAACGAGTGCGGCACCGGCTCCAAGGCCTCGAACTCCTCCTGGCACGGCACGCACGTGGCCGGCACCATCGGCGCCGTCACGAACAACACCAAGGGCATCGCGGGCATCGCGTACAACGCGAAGATCCAGCCCGTGCGGGTGCTCGGCAAGTGCGGCGGCTCGTCCGCCGACATCGCCGACGCCATCACGTGGGCCTCCGGCGGCACCGTGCCGGGCGTCCCGGCCAACGCCACCCCGGCGAAGGTCATCAACCTGAGCCTGGGCGGCGCGAGCGCGACCTGCCCGAGCGTCTACCAGACCGCGATCAACGGCGCCGTCTCGCGCGGCACCACCGTCGTCGTCGCCGCGGGCAACAGCAACGCCAACGCCTCCGGATTCACCCCCGCGAACTGCGCGAACGTCATCAACGTGGCGTCCACCAGCCGTGAGGGCAACCGGTCGTACTACTCCAACTTCGGCGCCATCGTGGACGTGGCCGCGCCCGGCGGCGAGACCCGTCGCGCGACCGACACGCCCGGCACCGTCACCACCCCCGAGAACGGCATCTACTCCACGCTGAACTCGGGCGCGACCACCCAGTCGGCCGAGAACTACAAGCCCTACCAGGGCACGTCGATGGCGGCGCCGCACATCGCCGGCCTCGCCGCCCTGCTGAAGTCGGCCAAGAGCACCCTCACCCCGGCCGAGATCGAGTCCGCGATCAAGGCCAACGCCCGCCCGCTGCCCGGCACCTGCACCGGCGGCTGCGGCACCGGCATCGCCGACTCCGCGAAGACCGTCGACGCCGTCACCACCACCCCGCCGGCCGGCACCGTCTTCACCAACGCGACCGATGTGACGATCTCGGACAACACCACCGTGTCGTCCTCGATCACCGTCACCGGCCGCACCGGCAACGCTCCCGCCGCCCTCAAGGTCGGCGTGGACATCCAGCACACCTGGCGCGGGGACCTGGTCATCGACCTGGTCGCCCCCGACGGCACGGTGCGCAACCTCAAGGCGTCCTCCTCCTCGGACAGCGCCGACAACGTCCTGACCACGTACACGGTCGACGCGTCGAGCGAAGTCGCCAACGGCACCTGGAAGCTCCAGGTCCGCGATGTGGCCACGGGTGACACCGGCTACATCAACTCGTGGAGCCTGACCTTCTAAGGCACCACAGCTCCACCACGGAACCACCCCCCACATCAGCATCATTGCTGGTCAGCGACGCGCTCGTGGTCTACACCACGGGCGCGTTCTGGCGTTCCGGGGAGCCGTCCCGCCGGGGCGCCCTGTCCGTATGCCGGACACAGGGCCTGGACTCCACCGGTGGGCTCCGTATTCTCTGCCCACGGGGCTCATGGGCCGGGGGCCCGAGCGCGCCGGAGGTGATGGACAGTGACGACAGCTCCGTACCTCGCCCTGCGCCCCACGGGTCCGGGGGGACCCTCGGCGCCGGTGGGCCGTGAGGAGCTCCTCGCCCGCCTCGAACGCGCCCTCCACACCCGCGGCCGTGCCCTGCTCACCGGGCCCGCCGGTGTCGGCAAGACCGAGCTCGCGCTCGCCGAGGCGACCCGCGCCGAGGCGCGCGGCGAGACCGTGCTGTGGCTGGCGACCCTGCCGTCCGACCGCGAGATACCCGGGGCGTCGGCCGCCGCGCTCGTGGCCTCGGTGGCGGCGACGGTGCACCGGCCGCAACCCGGCGGCGGCAGGCGCCGTGAGCCCCGCCCGGCCGACAAGGCAGCCGCCGGGCCCGAGGCCTCCGCCGTCTTCGACGAACTGCCCGGGCCCCAGCGCACCGCCGTCGCCATGCTCTGCCGCGAGGCGCCGCTCGACGCCGGCGGCTGGGACCCGATCGCGCTCCGGCTCGGCATCGCCCAGATCCTCCGCACCCTGACCCGCCGGGGCCCGGTGCTCCTCGTCGTCGACGGTGTCCAGCACGTCGACGCGGACAGCGCGGACCTGCTCCGCTTCGCCCTCCACCTCGCGCCGCCCGCGCTGCGGGTGGTGGCCGTCGAGACACCGGAGCCGTACGGCGAGGCGGGCGAGCCCTACCGCGCGCCCCACCGCCCCGACGATCCGCACGCCGCCCACCTCTGGGTGCCGTCCGAGGCGGACGTGCTGCTCGTGCCGCCGCTGCACGCCGACGAGATCGCCGAACTCCTCATCCACCACCGGCTGCCCTCCCGGATGGCCGGCCGCATCCACCGCGCCAGCGGCGGCAATCCGCGGCTCGCGCTCGCCGTGGGCCGCTCGCTGGCCGACGCGCGGACCCCCGTGCACCACGCCGAGGCGCTGACGCTCTCCGGGCGTGCCCGCGACCTCGCCCGCCAGCTGCTGGGCGCCGCGCCCCTGGCCGTACGGGAGACACTGCTGCTCGCGGCCCTCGCGCTGCGCCCCTCGTCGACGCTGGTACGGCGGGCGGGGCGGCCGAACGCGGAGGCGGACCTCGCGGCGGCCGAGCGGGCCGGACTCGTCTCGCTCGCCGAGGACGGTTCGGTGACCTTCACCGCGGGGCTGCTGCCCTCCACCCTGGTGCACGACGCCTGTTGGGCCGAGCGGAGCGCCGGGCACGCGGCCCTCGCGGAGGTCGTGGACGACCCCGTGGAGGCGGTACGGCACCGGGCGCTGGCCACCGACAGTCCGGACGAGGACCTCGCGGCCGAGGTCGCGAACGCCGCCGATCTGGCCCGGCGGCGTGGCAACAGCGCGCTGGCGGCCGAACTCGCCCTGCTGGCCGCCGAGTCGACGCCCGGACGGCACGGGACGCGGCGGATCGCGCGGCTCGTCGACGCCGCCGAGGAGGCCGCCCGCGCGGCCCGCGCCGACCTCGCCATGCGGGCCGCCACCGATCTGCTCGCCCGCGACGCGGTGCCCTCCGACCGGGTCAGGGCGCGGCTCGCCGTCCTCGACACCGCGGGGCAGGGGCTGACCGGGCTCGACGAGATGTACGTCCACGCCATGGAGGACTCGGAGGGCGACACCGCGCTGCGGGCCGCCGTGCAGCTCCGGCTCGCCGTCAAGTACGTGCTCGCCGACGGCGATCCGCAGCGCTCGCGGACGGCGGCCGTCGAATCGGCCGCGCTCGCCGCCTCCATGGGCGATCCGCGTACGGCGGCGCAGGCGCTGACCGTACAGGCGCGGATGGAGCGGGCCCTCGGCGCGCCGGACGCTGAGGCGGTGCTCGCGCAGGCCCGTGCCCTGGAGTTGGCCGAGCGGCCCCTCGGGATCCGTAACGCCGCACAGATCCTGACGATCCGTCACGCCCTGTTCGACGACCGGCTGGCGGACGCCCGCGACGAACTGAACGCGCTGCTGCCCCTGGTCCAGCGGCGCGGTTCGGTGGAGGACACGATCGAGCTGTTCTCCACGCTTGCCGCCGTCGAGTCCCGTCGGGGCGCCTGCGCGGCCGCCCTCGCGCACGCCGGGCAGTCCCTCGCGCTCACCCTGGAGGCGGGCCTCTCCCCGGGCCCCGCCTGGTACACGCTGGCGCTCGCGGAGACGGCCGGCGGCAGCTTCGCGCGGGCGGCGAGCTACGCCCGGCGCAGCGTCCAGGCCTCGGAGGAGGAGGGCGACCGGGTCTTCCTCTCCCGCAGCCGGTACGCGCTCGGCCGGGTCCAGCTCATCAACGGGGACGTCGCCGCCGCCCTGGAGACGCTGCGGCGCGTGCAGGCCGACGAGCGCGCCCAGTCGACGGTGGACCCGTCGATGCTGCGCTGGCACGAGGAGCTGGCCGAGGCGCTGCTCGCCCACGACGCGGGCGACGAGGCCCTGGCCCTCCTCGACGAGGTGCGGCCGGTCGCGGCCCGGCTCGGCCGGTCCACGGTCCTGCTCGGCTGCGACCGGGCGCACGCCCTGTGGCTCGCGGCGGAGGGGCGTACGGACGAGGCGGCGCAGCTGCTCACCCGCACGGCCGAGGCCTTCGGGCGGGCCGGGCTGCCGCTGGAGCGGGGGCGGGCGCTGATCGCCCTGGCCCGGGTGGAGCGCCGCAGACGGCGCCGGTCGGCGGCGCAGAGCGCGCTGCAGACGGCGGCCTCGGTGTTCGAGCGGGCCGGAGCGACGCCGTGGCTGGCTCTGGCGTGCGAGTCCCCGGCGGGCGCCGTGGGCGAGAGCCCCGGGGGCGGTTCCGGGGGTGAGGAGGCGCTGCCGGCGCTGTCCTCGCTGACGGAGGCCGAGCTGCGGCTGGCCCGTCTGGTGGGGCAGGGCGCGAGCAACCAGGAGGCGGCGGCGAAGCTTTATCTGAGCGTGAAGACCGTCGAGGCGCGGCTGACCCGGATCTACCAGAAGCTCGACGTCCGCTCGCGGGCGCAGCTCGCGACGGCGCTCAGACCGTGAACGGCCGCTGGTCCACGAACTCCTGGTCCGGGGTGCCGGTGAGGTAGAGGTTGGGGCTCTGGGTCGGGGGCAGTCTGCGCTGGATCGCCCGGTGGAAGTCGCGGTAGCCGCCGCGGAAGCCGCCGTCGTCCCACACCTGGAGCAGCGCTTCGGTGAAGGCTCCGTTGACGTCGCCGTCGGAGGCGACCTGGTTGTCCTGGCAGGCCGAGACGAGGAGCGCGTCGGGGCCCGCCCCGTTCCGGGGGCCGGACGCGGCGAGGGAGCGCCGGAGCTCGGCGTAGAAGCCCCGGTCGCGGTCGTAGAGCTGCCGCTGCCGGGGTTCGGGCATGAAGCGTGCGGTGGCGTCGGCCTCCGGTCCGCCGGGGATCTCGATGCTGCTGCCGCTGTGGCAGCAGTCGAAGAAGGAGACGATCCGTACGTCGTCGGCGAAGGCGCTGAAGGCGCGCTGGACCTCGTCGTCGAGGAACTGCCGGTCGTAGAGGACGAGGGTTTCGTCGAGGGCGTCCGGCTCGTCGTCGGAGCCGGTGGCGGTGGAGCCGCCGTCGTCGTCGGGCAGCTGCCCGCCGTGGCCCGAGTAGCTGAAGAGCAGGATGTCGCCGGGGCCGAGCCGGGCGGCCGCGTCGCCGAGCACGGCGGTGACGTTGGCGACGGTCCCTTCGGGGGTGAGCAGGACCGTGCTCTCGAATCCGGCGGCACGGGCGATCCGCGCCATGTCGTGGGCGTCGTTCTCGCAGGCGACCAGGGTGCCTTCCCAGCCCTCGTAACGGGCGGGGTCGACGCTGTTGAGTCCGACGTGCAGGGCGAGTCCGGTGGCCATGAGGGGCCTCCTGACGGAAGAGGAGGAAGGCGGAGGAGCGGAGAGGAACCGGGGCGTCTGATCGAGTGGCCTGTGGTCCGGCGCCGAGCGCGCCCCTCTCCACGCGGTACTTACATCGTATGAACCCTTCCGATCCACCGCCCCCTCCGGGCACGGACGGCGCCCGCCGCGCGGCTGCGCTCGCCGACCGCACCGGCTACGACGAGGCCTTCCTCGGACCGGTCGTCCCGCTGCCGCTGCCGGTCCGGCAGTCGGTCGGGACGGTGATCCTGCCGTACACCCACTTCACGGTGGTCTTCCGGCCCGACCGGCGTCTCGCGGCCTCGACCGCCGTGTGCGTCGAGGGGCGGGAGCTCCTGGAGGACGTGCCCCGCGACGACGACTGGCGGTTCGACCCGCGGCTCCCCGAGGAGCAGCAGGCGGGCGACGACATCTACCGGAACAACAGCCTCGACCGCGGCCATCTGGTCCGCCGGCTCGACCCGGTCTGGGGGCCCTCGGCCCTGGCCGTCCGCGCCAACGCGGACACCTTCCACTTCACCAACGCCGCCCCCCAGGCGGATGTCTTCAACCAGGGCAAGCAGATCTGGCAGGGCCTGGAGAACTACCTGCTCGACCACGCCGCCGCCTACGACCGGAGGCTGACCGTCCTCACGGGTCCGGTACTCCACGACTCCGACCCGCCGTACCGGGGGATCCAGGTGCCGATGCGCTTCTGGAAGGTGGCCGCGTTCCTCCAGGACGGGGCGCTGGCGGCGGCCGCGTACGTGCTCGACCAGAGTCCCGATCTGAGCCGGGACGCGGAGCGGGCGCTCGCGGGGGCGACGACCGGCGCACCGCCGCCGCTCGGCCCGTACCGTACGTACCAGGTGCCCGTCTCGGACGTCGCGGAGATCACCGAGCTGGAGTTCGGCCCGCTGCCCGACGTGGACGTGATGCCGGAGACGCGGGCGCCCGAGGAACGGTGGCGGCGGCTCGAGTCGTACGAGGACATCGTGCTGCACCCCTGAGCCGCGGGCGCGACCGGCACCCGGTCCGCGCCTCGGCCGCCCCGCCCCCACAGCGATTGCGGCCCCTTGGGGCCGGTGAAACGATGGGAGGGACGGGCCGTCCGGCCCGATCAGTCACGTCCCGGCGCCGGAGCGACCGGCGCTGCGCCAAGAGCGCCGGGCAGGTGCGGTATGCCGCTCACCGAGACCGAGTGGGGGCTCGTCGCCAGTTGGGTGCGGGACCATCTCCTCGACACCCCGGAGCCCCGCGAACGACTGTTGCGCGCCGGGCTTCCGGCCGATTTCGTCGACGACCTGCCGCTCACCCCGGACGCCGACCGCAACGCCCTCCTGGTGGTGGCGGCGGCCCGCAGGGACATCGCCCACCAGCGCCGGCTCCTCGTCGTCCTCGCCGGTCTCGACGCGCTCGCCGCCATCGACGACCCGCACGCCTTCGAACAGGGCGCCGAGGCACGGAACCTGCTCACCCGGCTGCGGGAGGACGAGCGGCTGCGGCGCTCCCCGGGGGACCCGTTCGACAGCCTGCTCCTGAAGCACGGCACGGAGGTCTTCCTCGACCGGACCGAGCTGCGGCGGAAGCTGCGCGGTTTCCTCGCCGACCCGGAGCAGACGGTGCTGGTCGTCGACGGCCCCCCGGACAGCGGCCGCTCGTACACGTACGAGCTCATCCGTCATCTCGGCCAGCACCACGACTTCCGTCCGGTACGGGTGACGCTGTCCCGCACCTCGACGGCGGCGCGGCTGATGGAACGGCTCTCGGCCTTCGTGGCGGGCCCCGAGACCGACGGATTTCCCCTGAATCCCACACGGTTGAACGATCCACTGCCGACCCTGGAGGACGCCGCGCACCGGATCGTGGCGCGGGCGACCGCTGCCGAGGACCGCTTCTGGCTGGTCCTCGACGACTGCGACCGGCTCGACCCGCACGCGGACGTGTGGGACGCCATCGGGGTCCTGGCGCGGGCGATCTACGAGCACACTCCGGTACGGGCCGAGACCGTGCCCCGTCTGGTGCTGCTCGGATACGCCACGACGATGCGCCAACTCCCGTACGAGGTACGGAAGAACGAGTGCCGGGACACGACCCGCCTCGCTGACGAGGGCGATCTCCGGTCCTTCTTCCGGGAGTTCTTCGCGGACACAGGACCACCCGGGCAGGATGGGGCCGTGGACGCGCTGACGGAGACGGCCGTGGCCGAGGTCCTTCGCGCCATCGACGCCCCCTCGAACGGCGACAGTTACATGCGGCGGCTGTGTACGGCGGTGGAGGACGTCGTACGGCTCCACCGGGCGCTGCCCCCGCCGGCCTCGCCGGACGGCGAGGCCGCCCTCCAGCTGCGGGACGCCCTGCGCACCAGTCTCACCTCCACCGCCGGCGCGACGGCCGATCCGCGCCGCTCCTACCGCGAGGCCGCCTGTCTGCTCCAGGAGTTCGACCCCGCGCTGCTGCGGCTGCCCGGCGAGGAACGGCCCACCGGGCGGGCGGTCCTGGAACTCGTCGACGACTGCACCGCGCTGCCCTCGCCCGGTGCCACGGTCTGGACGCTCAAACCCGACGTCCGCGAGGAGACCCTGGCGGGCCTCGCGGGACCCGACGCCGCGCTCAGCGCGCTGCGGGCCAATATCGATCTGCGTCCGGAGGGCCCCGGCCCCGAGCGCACCGCCCTGGCTCTGCTCACCGGCACGGGCACGGGCCTCCTCCCGGAGGCAGGGCACCTCCGGAACGGGCACCTCCAGAGCGGGCGGGTGTCGGCCGCGGCCCCGGGCTCCACGACCGCACCGGCCTCCGCGCCCTCCCCCGCCGTCACCGCGGTCGCCGCGGTCCCGGCGAAGGGAGACGTCGAGGAGCTGTCCGACACCCTCCAGGCCGTGCTCTGGCTCAGCCAGGTGCCGGGCGTGACCGGGCTGCCCTCCGTCGACGCCGTCCAGCACCGCCTGGAGACGGCCCGGCTGCTCCAGCCGATGCACCGGCTGATCCGGGGCACCTTCCACGGCCGCACCACCGAACTCGACTCCCTGCACGCCTACATCGCGCTCCCCGAGGAACCGGCGGAGCCCCCGGTGCTCCTCCACGGCGTCGGCGGCATCGGCAAGAGCACCCTGCTCGCCAAGTTCCTCGTCGACGCCCTCGCCGCCTCGCCCACCGGATTCCCCTTCGCCTACATCGACTTCGCGCGTCCCACGCTCTCCGTCCACGAACCGGCCACCGTGATCGCGGAGATGGCCCGGCAGCTCGGCGTCCTCCTGCCCGCGGTCCGCCCCTCCTTCGAGGCCCTCGCCGACGAGTGCGAGCGCACGGCGGCGACCCAGCGCGGCGAACGCGACGAGCTCGACGAGCTCCACGAACTGGCCGGCACCCGGGCCACGCTCGGCCGCGACTACTCGACCGAGTTCCACGCCCGGGCGAGCGCCCACGAGCAGGACCTCGCCCACCGGATCGCGTCCCTGGTCGCCGATGCCGTCCGTCCGGCCCCCGGCGGCACTCCGCCGCCGCTCGTCGTCGTCATCGACTCCTTCGAGGAGGCCCAGTACCGCGGCTCACCGGTCCTCGGCCGGATGTGGGCGATCTGGACGGCGCTGCGGGCCGCCTACTCGCGCCTGCGGTTCATCGTCTCCGGGCGGGCTCCCATCGACCATCCGGCCCGGGTCCTCACCCCCCGCACGATGGAGCTCACCGAGCTCGACCACCAGGCCTCCGTGGACCTCCTGATGTCCTCGGGGGTCGTCGACGAGACGCTCGCCGAGGACCTGGCCGCCCGGATCGGCGGCCATCCGCTGAGCCTCAGGCTGGCGGCCCGTACGGCGGTCTCCGCGGGCGACGAAGCCCCCTCGCTCGGCGGGCTCCTGCGGGGACTGCCGTCCCGGCGGCGGTACTTCGACCGGCAGGTCGACCAGATGCTCATCCAGGGCACGCTGTACGACCGCATTCTCAAGCACATCGCCGAGGACGACCTCAGGGCCCTCGTCCAAGCGGGTCTCGCGCTCCGCTTCATCACCCCCGACCTGATCCGCGAGGTGCTCGCCGGTCCTGCGGGGCTCCACGTCGAGAGCTCGGGAGAGGCCCGCCGCCTCTACGGCCTGCTCACCTCCCGGGTCGACCTGATGGAGTCGGCGGGGCCCGACGCCATCCGGCACCGGGCCGATCTGCGGGCCATCATGCTGCGCCTCTCGGACAGCGCGCGGACCGATCTGATGCGGGCCGTGGACCGCAGCGCCGTCGCCCACTACGCGGCCCTCGACGGGTCCCGGAACCGTGCCGAGGAGATCTACCACCGGCTGAGGCTCGGCGAGAACCCCCGTACGATCGAGGCGCGTTGGGAACCGGGCGTCGCCGCATACCTGGGCGGGTCCACGCACCGGGAGATGCCCGACCGGTCGGCCGCGTTCCTGCTCGGCAGGATCGGCGGCCACGTGCCCGACCAGATCATGACCGGCGCCGACCAGGAGGACTGGGAGCGGATCGCCTCACGCGAGGTCGAGGACCTGCTCACCCAGGGGTACGTGGAGGCGGCGGCGCAGCGGCTCGCCGAGCGACGGCCGTGGACGCCGTGCAGCCGGCTCCACGCCCTGCTCGCGGAGACCCTGGCCCGCTCCGGGCGGACGGCCGAGGCGCGGGCGACGGCCGAGCGGGCCGTGGACGGGGCGGTGCGGGCGGGCTGCGCGGAGACCCAGCTCGAACTGCTCCAGCTGTCGGCGCGGCTCGCGCAGGACACGGGCGACTTCGCAGACGCGGACCGGGACCTCCAGGAGGCGGAGGACATCGCGGCGGGGCTCGGTCTTTCCTTCGAGTCCCTGGGGGTGCTCGTCGCCCGGTCGCGGCTCGCCACCCTCGCCGACGTCGACGCCGCCCCGGCGCGGGAGCGGCTCGCCAGGACGCTCCGGGGGATGCCCGACGCCGACCTGGCCCGGCAGCCGTCCCTGGCCCGCACGGCGGCCGCCACGGCCTGCCCCGAGGACCCCCAGCTCCTGGAGCACACCCTGCGGCTGGTGGGGCTCCCGGCGGACGAGGAGGCGGTGGTGACCGAGCTCGCCCGCTGGATCGACACCACCCTCGTCGACGAGCCGGGACTCCGCGAGCCGCTGGCCCGCATCCTGGAGTCGGCCGCCGGGGAGGGCTCCGCCACTCCCGCCGACGCGGCCGGGCTCGACCGCGACCGCATCGAACGGGACCTGCGGGAGGCACGGCGGCGCGGCACCCTGGACAGCGTCGCCCGGCAGGTGCTGACGCTCCGGGACGGCAGCGGGGACCTGCTGCTCGGCGTCGCCTCCGCGATGGACACGGGCCCGCCGCCGCGCGGCGCGATGCCGGGGGCCGGCTCGGGGACCGGGTTCGAACACGGCTCCGCGGACGCGGGGGGCGCCGCAGGAGGCGGTGGAGGGCTGTGGACGCGCCCGCCGCCGACCGCCGCCGGGGCAGCGCTCCGCAAGGAGCCGTTCCTCCGCCAGCAGGAACTCGTCCGGGTCCGCAACGCCGCCATGGAGGCCGGGCTCGCGGACCGGACCGTCCGCTCGACCCTCCTCAAGGGCATCCCCGGCAACTTCACGGCCACGCTCGAACCCCTGGACGACCCCCGGGAACAGATCCACGCCGACCTGAACGCGATGAACCAGGTCGAGCGGCTCATCGACGGTCTGGTGCCGCTGGAGATCTGGCTGCACAACGCCATCGAGCAGACCCGTGAACCGGGACCGCGAGCCGTCCTCCAGGGCGCCCTCGACACCGTCGCCCGCGCGATCACCGGCGAGGCGGAGCTGCCCGCGGAGATGATGCCCGGGGAGATGAAGGAGGAGATCGTCCTCCAGGACGACACCGTGCCGTACGAGTTCCTGCACGGCGGGATCCGGGCCGGTGCCTCCGTCGCGCTCCTGCGCATCCCCCCGTACGAGTCGGGCGCGCCGCTGCTGCCGTCCTATCCGCACGGCGGCACGGGCTGGATGATCGCCCCCGACCTGCTGATCACCAACCACCATGTGGTGATGGCCCGTTCGTCCGAGCAGCCGGGCGTCCGTCCGTATGTGAGCGACGAGGACCTGCGTCTCCAGGCGCTCATGTCCCGCTCCCGCTTCGACTTCGTCGAGAACGCGGCGGCCGCCCCGGAGGCCACGGCCGGTGAACTCGCCGCCTGGGACGCGGGCCTGGACTACGCCATCGTCCGGCTCGCCCCCGACCAGGAGCGCCGCCCCACGCTCCGGGTCGCCACCCGTCCGCTGCTCGTCCGCGAGCGGCAGCGCGTCCCGGTCAACATCATCCAGCACCCCGGCGGGCTGCCGAAGCGGGTCGCGCTGCGCAACAACCTGGTCTACCGGGCCGACGAGCACGACATCCTGTACTTCACCGACACCCGCGGCGGCTCGTCCGGCTCCCCGGTCTGCCTCGACGACTGGACCGTGGTGGGGCTGCACCGGGGGACGCGGAAGGTGGACGAGGTCGAGTTCCAGGGCGCCAGGACACGGTTCGTGAACGTCGGCACCCAGATGAGCGGCATCCTCGCCCATCTCCAGGAATTCACGCCGGAGTTGTACGAGGAGATCATGGCGGCCCAGTCGGGCAGGCCGGCTCCGGGGCGCACGGCGAACGCCACGAACGGGACGAACACGACGAACGGCAACGGGAAGCCGAGGTGAGTGAACCATGCCGAACGGATCACAGGGCGGGTCGCCGGTCGCGACCGCCACCGAGCGGATCTTCGGGGATCTGGGGGCGGTCGCCGCGCGGGTGCGCGGCCGGCTGGAGGCGGAGATCACCGAGTCCACCTTCGAGCTCCCCGCCGACGCGGCGCCGGCCTCCGAGATCTCCCGCTTCGCCCGCGAGGAGCGGGCGCGTGTCCTGGAGGCCGGTGTCAGCGGTCTCGAGAAGCTGGCCACGCACCGGGGGGACGAGCTCGACGGCGAAGAGTCCTTCGGCGTGGAGGCGATCGTACTCATGGAGGGGCGGCCGGCGATCCTGGTGCAGCGCCAGGACTTCGCCTCGCAGCACGACGAGTGGGCGGTCCTCGACGTCGAACGGCCCGCGATCCGCGAGTCCTTGACCCGGGTCGGCCGCGTGGAGGTCACCGGCCATCCGCGTCTGGACTGGATCGGCACCGCGTTCCTCGTCGGCCCCGGCGCGGTCATGACGAACCGTCATGTGGCGGTGGAATTCGCCCGCTCGGCGAACGGCGACGGCCGGTGGACCTTCGACCACGGAATGTCGGCGCGGGTCGACCCGGCGGAGGAGCTGCCCCTCGCGGGTGAGCCGGCCGGGGCCTCGGTGCCGTACGAGATCACGGAGATCATCGGCATCCACCCGGACGTCGACATGGCGCTGCTGCGGATCGAACCGTCGGCGGACGGCGCCCTGCCCACCCCGCTCGCGGTCGCGGCGGACGCCCCGGCGAGCGTCCCGGGCCGCCAGGTGTACGTGGTCGGTTACCCGGCCTGGGACGGCCGGCGCAACGAGCCTGAGTCGATGCGCCGGATCTTCATGGACGTCTACAACGTGAAGCGGCTCCAGCCGGGTGCGGCCACCGAGTTCACCCCGGGCGGCCTGGTCCTGAAGCACGACTGCTCGACCCTCGGCGGCAACAGCGGGTCGCCGGTCTTCGACCTCACCGACCACCGTGTCCTCGGCCTCCACTTCGGCGGCCGCTACGGCACGGGCAACTTCGCGGTCCCGCTGTGGGAGCTGGTGGACGACCCGCTGCTGACGGCGGCGGGGGTCAACTGGGTCTAGGAGGCCGACCGTCGAGACCCCTGCCGTGATCCGCCGAGCGGGCTCAGGCCCCGGGGACGGTGAGCGCGACGGCGAACACGCCGCGGGCGGTGGTGCCGTCGGGGAGCCGCCACTCGGCGGTGACTCCCCCTTCGACGCCCGGGGGCACGTCCGTGCCGGCGTCGAGGACCCGTCGTACGCGCAGGGTCAGCGGGGCAGGCGCGTCGGGGGTCCGCACCACCACGTCCGTGTGGTCCGGGCCGTCCGTGACCCGTACGAGCTCCGCCTCGGCCGCGCCCTCCGCCGTCACCGGGGAGACGGCGACGGTGAGGTCCGGCACATCGGTCAGGGACTGGGCCTGCGCCTGGGCGCGGCCGGTGAGGAGCGCGTACAACTGGGCGGCGAGCACCGGGTCGTGGGCGCCGTCGTAGATCCAGCGCTTGCCGAGGACGCCGTGCTCGGACGTGCCGACGAGGGCGTGCTCGGGGCCGTCCAGCGGCTCTCCGCGGTACGTCAGGGGGACGAGGTACGTGGTGGCCCCGGCACCCTCGCCGTCGGTCACCGCCATGAGCTCGATGCCGACCTCTCCCGCCGGGTCGTCGAGCCGGAATCCGCCGACCCGCGCCGGTCGCGGCTCCCCGCCCGCGTGCCAGGCGCGGGTGGGGAGCCACTCGGTGAGCAGTTCCAGCTTGGTGGGCTGCATCGTGGTCTGGTGGATGACGGCCATCGTGCGGGTCTCCCTCTCGTTCGCGGTCCGGCCCACCTCCTCCGCGGCCCGGGCACCGGCAACGTAACAGACCATGCCGCGGAGCCGCCGTGCGAGGCGGGGCGCCCCGGCCTAGCCTGGGAGTGGAGTGTTGTCCCCGGCCGGCAGGAGGCCCGCCGTGAGGTGCTCACGCACTTGCCGCAGGCGCGTCTGCGCGGGAATCGCGGCCCTCGGATTCCTCGCCGCCCCGCTGGGCGCGGGCACCGCCCTCGCCGCCGCACCTCCCGTTCCCGGCCCCTACGCGGTGGCGGCCCAACCACCGGGTCCCGGGCCCTACTCGGCCCCCGCCGCGTCTTCGGCTCAGGGCGACTTCCCCGAACTCACCCCGGCCGTCGCGGAACGTCTGGACAAGGCGGTCCAGGACGTCATGAAGGAGGCCGGCGTCCCCGGTGTCACGGTAGGACTGTCGGCACCCGGCAAGGGCACGTACATCCGGTCCTTCGGCGTCGCCGACAAGGACACCGGGCAGCCGATGCGGCCCGACCTGTACATGCGGATCGGCAGCGAGACCAAGACGTTCACGGTGACCGCACTGCTCGAACTCGTGGACCAGGGCGAGGTGAGCATCGACGACCCGATCTCGAAGTACGTCGACGGCGTACCCAACGGCGACAGGATCACCCTGCGCAACCTCGCGTCCATGCGCAGCGGGCTCTTCAACTACTCGGCGGACGAGGGATTCTACAAGGCGTTCACCTCGAACCCCGATCGGCCGTTCACCCCGCGGGAGTTGCTCGACTTCGCGTTCAAGCACCCGATCCAGTTCCAGCCCGGGGCCGAGTTCGACTACTGCAACACCAACCTGATCCTGCTCGGACTCGTGGTGGAGAAGGTCAGCGGCACGCCGCTGCACGAGTTCATCCAGAAGAACGTTCTCGACCCGGCGGGCCTGGACCACACCGTCTTCCCGACCGACGCCGCCATCCCGGACCCGCACGCCCACGGCTACACCATCCAGACCGCGTCGGGCCAGGTCGAGGACGCCACCGACTGGAACCCCTCCTGGGCCTGGGCGGCCGGCGCGATGATCTCGAACCTCCAGGACCTGCGCACCTGGGCCCGGGTCGTCGCCACCGGCACGCTGCTCACTCCGGAGACCCAGGCGGAGCGCCTCAAGGTCTATCCGACGACCATCCCCGGCGCCGGATACGGGCTCGGCATCTTCAACATCCAGGGCTGGATCGGCCACAACGGCTCCCTGCCCGGGTACGAGTCGCTGACGATCTACCTGCCGGAGGTGCGGGCCACCCTGGTCGTCCTCCTCAACACGGACATGCTGCACGACAACAACGAACCCAGCACCCTCTTCGGTCAGGCCATCACGCGCATCGTGACCCCGGACCACGTCTTCGACATCCCGGTCACGGCGGCGGCCCCGAGCAGCCCGAGCCCCGGCGGGAACTGATCCGGAGACCCGGCGGGTCTCCGCCGTGACGACGGCCGACGACCCGACTGATAATGTCAGAAATGCCGCTTTTGACCTGCGACACGTCACCGTGCCGCCGCACCACGGGAGCAGGAATGACCGGTGGACCCGAGCCCATCAGCGCCGCCGCCCGCGAGGCACTGGAACGCGAGCTCGACGACCTTCGCACCGAACGGGAGGCCGTCGCCGTCACGCTCAAGGGCGGAGGCGGCGACCAGACGGGCGACCGGGCCGACCAGGCCGACGAGCTGGAGCGCGCCACGGAGCTCGACCGGCTCGACCGCCGTATCGACGGCATCGAGGGACGGCTGCGCGCGGCGGACGCCGCGGGCCCGCCGCGTACCGACGCGGTCGGCGTGGGCAGCACCGTGACCGTGCGGTTCGAGGACGGCACGGAGTCGACCGTCCAGATCGGCGAGGTCGCCGCCGTGCTCGACCGGACGATGGTCACCGCCGACAGCCCCCTCGGCGGCGCGCTGCTCGGCCACCGCGCGGGCGACACCGTCAGGTACGTGACGCCCGACGGGCCGGCCACGGCGGTCGTGCTGTCCCTCGGCGACTAGCCGGCCGGCCGCCCTGCCACGAGGCCCGCGCCCCGAGGTGGCGCAGCGCCGACGCCGCCGCTCCCGCGCCGCACATGCCGTGGGCGCCGGGGCCGGGCGGGGTGGCGGCCGAGCAGAGGAACACGCCGGGCAGACCGGTGGCGTACGGGTCGAGCGCGGGGCGTGCGCCCAGGAGGAGTTGGGGGACGGTCTTGGCTCCGGTGAGGATGTCGCCACCGGCGAAGTTGGGGTTGGCGGCGGCGAAGTCGGCGGGACGGGTGAGGTGTCGGCCCACGATGCGGTCGCGGACGCCGGGCGCGAAGCGTTCCAGCTGCCGCAGGACCGACTCCGTCGCGTCGCCCTCGTAGCCGTACGGGACATGGGCGTACGCCCAGACGGGGTGGACGTCGCCGACGGACCGGGAGGGGTCGGCGAGGTACTGCTGTCCGACGAGCACGAAGGGCCGCTCGGGCATCCGACCCTCCGTCACCTCCTTCTCGGTGGAGGCCACTTCGGCGAGCGGACCGCCGAGGTGCACGGTGCCGGCGCGCCGGGCCCGTTCGTCCGTCCAGGGCACCCCGCCCTCGACGGCGAGGTCGACCTTGAAGGCACCGGGGCCGCGCCGGAAGCGTCGGTACGCGGCTGACACCCGGGCCGGCAGCCGGTCGGCGTAGAGGCGCGCGACCTGGCCGGGGTCGAGGTCGAGGAGGGTCACGTCGGCGGGCGGGAGCTGCTTGCGGTCGGTGATCCGTACGCCGGTGTGGATCGCGCCGCCGTGCTCGGCGATGACGGCGGCCATGGCGCGCGTGATGGAGTGCGAGCCGCCCTCGGCGACGGCCCATCCGGCGGCGTGTCCCGCGGTGAGGATGCCGAGTCCGATGGCCGAGCTGAACGGGTCGGAGAGCGGGCGGAAGGAGTGCGCGGCCACTCCGGCCCACAGCGCCCGCGCCTGCGGCGTGCGGAAGAGCCGGGCGAGGACCGAGGCGGGCAGCACGGTCGGCAGACCGAAGCGGGCGAGCGGCAGCGGATGCGCCGGGATCCGGAGCAGCGGGCCCATGACGTCGTCGGCGAGCGCGTCCCACCGTCGTACGGAGGACTCCACCAGGGCCCGGTAGCGGGCGCCGTCGGCGCCGAGCCCGGCGGCGGTCTCCGCCACGGACCGGAGCAGGACACCGGCCGTGCCGTCGTCGAGGGGGTGGACGCAGTCGATCTCGGGCCGCAGCCAGCGCAGCCCGTGGCGCTCCAGGCCGAGCGAGCGGAGGGCGGGCGAGGTGACGGCCATGGGGTGGATGGCGGAGCAGTGGTCGTGCAGCAGACCGGGCAGGATCGCCTCGGCGCTGCGGGTGCCGCCGCCGATCTCCTCGGCGGCCTCGAAGACGGTGACCTCCAGGCCCTCGCGTGCGAGCAGGGCGGCGGCGGCGAGCCCGTTGGGCCCGGCTCCGACGACGACGGCCGTGGTCATGACGTGGTCTCCAGGGGGCGGAGTCTCCGTGCGGGATTTCCTCAGCCCGTGACGATGCCCGTGACGAGGTTGATGGTGGTGGCAAGGATACTCACGCCGAAGACGTACGACAGCAGGCAGTGACGGAGCGCGATCGCGCGGATCGTCGTGCTGGAGACATCGGTGTCGGAGACCTGGTAGGTCATGCCGAGGTTGTAGCTGAAGTAGAGGAAGTCGCTGTAGCGGGGCGGTTCCCGGGAGTTGAAGTCGATCCCGCCGCCGGGCTTCAGGTAGTAGACGTACGCGTACCGGGTGGCGTACATCAGGTGCAGCGCCGCCCAGGCCATGAACACCCCGGCGAGCGCGGTCGCCGCGGCGGCGTGGCTCAGGTCGGACTTGCCGACCAGGAGCAGGACGACGATGCCGACGAGTCCGGCCACCGCCGTCCCGACGACGGCCAGTTCCTCGACGACGGGCCGGAACTCCTCGCGGCGTACGTTGCGATGGGTGGTGGTGGCGTCCATCGGCCACAGTGTGACCCATCCGGCGACGACGAAGAGCGTCTCCCCGACGGCGATCGCGGAGAGGACGCCCAGCGGCGCGTGGGTGGTGGCGCCGACGACGGCGCCGACGGCCGCCGCGACCAGCGCCGAGACGGCGAGCCGGGGTACGGCGGAGAGCGGCATCGGACTCTTCATGGCATCGGATCTTCCTGGCGTCGGACCTCCCGGCTCTCGGACCTCGGGACCCTCAGGTGCCCGGTGCCTCCAGGACGACCACGGCCTCGTCGGTGTACGTACGGAAGGTCAGCGTCTCCTGGAAGTACAGCTGCACGCTGTTGGCGTCGTGGCCCGTGTAGCCGATCGCCAGGTCCTGGCCGAGGATCAGCTCGAAGTCGCCGCCCCGGGTGGACAGGACGAAGCCGCCGCTGAGGGCCGGCGCCCAGATCGGCGAGCCGTCGAGCATGCGGCCGAGGTGGGCCGCGATCGGGTAGCCGTGGTCGGAGGTCTCGCTGACCGCCCGGTACTCGTCGGGGCCGAGGAGCAGCGCGTAGGGGCCGTCGACGCCGGCGAGGCGCAGGGCGGTGAGGGCCCGGCTCACGGCGTCCGGGTAGTCGCTCGGCTCGGTGGGGAGCTGGACGACCGGGTTGGAGGACCGGGCGCGCAGGCCGTCGACGCCGGCCGCCCCGTAGCCCTGGAAGATCATGCGGTCCTCGACGAACGCCATGGCGCGCGCCGCGTCCTTGACGGGCTGCCAGTCGGAGTCCTTCGAGCCGCGCTCGACGTCGTCGACGGCGGCCCGGTCGACGACGAAGGGCACCCTCAGTTCGAACAGCGGCTTCGCCTCGCGCAGCCGCGCGGTGACGCCGGGGGCGGGCGAGGCCAGGTCGCCGAGATGCCCGGTGCCGACGGCGGCGAGGTCCGGGCCTCCGGGGTCGGGGACGTCCACGACGCGGCGGCCCGCGACGTTGCGGCGGAAGGTGCGGCGGGCCTCCTCCTCGATCTCGGCCCAGGCCGCCGGGGTGATCGGGGCGAGTTCGCGGTGCAGGTTGTTCGTGTCGGGGCCGTGGTACGGGTCGCTCATGGGGCCGGGGGTCGTGGCGTCGGGGGTCGTCATGGGGAGTCAGGCTCCTTTCAGGCCGCCGATGCCCAGGGAGTCTCCCTGGCGGACGGCGGCGTCCGGCGGCGCGGCGGGAAGGTCGTCGAGGAGGTCGGCGCTCGGCACGAAGAAGAGGCCGCCGGTCACGGCACGGGAGAAGTCGAGGATGCGGTCCGTGTTGCCCGGGGGATCGCCGAGGAACATGTTGCGCAGCATCAGTTCGGTGACGGCGGGGGTGCGCGCGTAGCCGATGAAGTACGTGCCGATCTCGCCGCCGCCGATCCGGCCGAACGGCATGTTCGCGCGGAAGATCTGCCGGGTGACGCCGTCCTCGTCGACGATGGTGTTCAGCGCGACGTGCGAGTTCGACGGTTTGACGTCATCGGGCATCTCCACATTGGACGCCTTGCCGCGTCCGATGACGTGCTCCTGCTGTTCGACGGTGAGCGCGTCCCAGGCGGGCATCTCGTGCAGGTACTTCTGCACGATGACGTAGCTGCCGCCGCGGAAGCCGGCGTCCTCGTCGCCGATGTGGACCGCCGCGGCCGCCACCTGGCCGCCGGGGTTCTCGCTGCCGTCGACGAAGCCGAGGAGGTCGCGCTCGTCGAGGTAGGAGAAACCGTGCACCTCGTCGACGACGGTCCCGGCGGAGCCCAGGCTCTCCACGAGCAGCCGGGCGAGTTCGAAGCAGAGGTCCATGCGCCGGGCACGTACGTGGAACAGCAGGTCACCGGGGGTCGCCGGGGCCCGGTGGCGGGGGCCCCTGAGAGCGGGGAAGGGGTGGAGCTCGCGGGGGCGCGGACCGCCGACGAGCCGGTCCCAGCCCTCGGAGCCGATCCCGGCGACGCAGCTGAGGCCGGCGTCGGGGTACCGGAAGGACACCGACCGGACGAGCCCCGACAGGTCCTGCAGTGCCTCCCGCACCGTGGCCTCGCCGCCGGGGTTGACGGTGACCACGAGGAACACGGCCGCCCGGGAGGGTGGGGCGACGACGGGTTGTACGACGACCATGGGACTCCCGTCGAGAGGCAATGAGACAAAGAGACAGAAAGCACAAAGAGGCAGAAAGTTATGAAAAGGACAGCGCCAGCGTAGGCGCGCATGATCCGATACGCAGCCCGTAGGGGCTTCCGGGGCCGAGTGGCACCCGTGAACCGGCGGGCATAGCCTGCCCGAAAGGGTGATTTCCGTCCGGATACGCCCTGAATATTCGCAGGTGAAAGGGTGAAGCGCCGTGAGCACCGACCAGGACGCGCAGGAATCCCCGGCGCCCGGCGCCCCGGAGCCCGTGGAGCCCGTGGAGCACCAGGTGGGGCCCACCCCCGAGGGCGACCCCGAGTTCCACCCCTATCACCACCCCGCGGCGGGCTGGGGCGCGGCCAAGAGCGTGACCGGCTTTCTCGTCCGCGAGGGAGCCCTCGTCGACGGCCCCCGCGCGATCATGCGGATGAACCACGAGAACACCGGCTTCGACTGCCCCGGCTGCGCCTGGCCCGACGACACCAAGGGCCTGCACCTGGACATCTGCGAGAACGGCATCAAGCACGTCACCTGGGAGATGACCCGTAAGCGCGTCGGCACCGAGTTCTTCGCCGCGCACTCGGTCTCCGAGCTCGCCGAGTGGAGCGACTACGACCTCGAGAACGAGGGCCGGCTGACCGAGCCGATGGTCTACGACCCCGAGTCGGACCACTACGTCCCGATCACCTGGAAGGACGCGTTCGAGGTGGTCGGCCGTGCCCTGCGCGGCCTCGACAATCCTGACCAGGCCTCCTTCTACACCTCGGGACGGCTCGGCAACGAAGCGACCTTCCTCTACCAGCTGATGGCCCGCGAACTGGGCACCAACAACCTCCCCGACTGCTCCAACATGTGCCACGAGGCCAGCGGCCGCGCCCTCCAGGCCTCCCTGGGTACGGGCAAGGGCACCGTCGACCTCAAGGACTGGGAGTCCGCCGACGCGCTGTTCATCTTCGGGGTGAACGCCGCGTCGAACGCGCCCCGGATGCTGACCGCGCTCGCCGAGGCCCACCACCGCGGCGCACAGATCGTGCACGTCAACCCGCTCGTCGAAGCCGCCGCCACCCGGACCATCGTGCCGCACGACTTCACGGACATGGCCCTGTTCAAGGCGACGAAGACCAGCACCCTGAACCTCCAGGTGCGCATCGGCGGCGACATGGCGCTGATCCGCGGCATGGCCAAGGCGGTCCTGGAGCAGTCCACGACCGACCCCAGGGCCCTCGACCAGGAGTTCATCGACCGCCACACGAGCGGCTTCGCGGAGTACCGCGCGCTGTGCGAGGCCACACCGTGGGAGGAGATCGAGCGGCAGTCCGGACTGAGCCGCGCCGACATCCTCAAGGCCGCACGCGTGTACGGCGACGCCGACCGCTCCATCGTCAGCTGGTGTCTGGGCCTCACCCAGCACGAGCACGGCGTCGACACCGTCCGGGAGATCGTCAACCTGCTGCTGCTCCGCGGCAACCTGGGGCGCGAGGGCGCCGGCCCCTCCCCCGTACGCGGACACAGCAACGTCCAGGGCAACCGCACCTGCGGCATCGACCACCGCCCCAGCGACGCGTTCCTCGACCGCCTCGCCGAGGTCTGCGAGATCGAGCCGCCGCGCGCGCACGGCATGGACACGGTCCGCACCATCGAGGCGATGCGGCGCGGCGAGATCAAGGTCTTCGTCGGCATGGGCGGCAACTTCGCGCTCGCCGCCCCCGACACCCCGCTCACCTACGCGGCGCTGCGCACCTGCGACCTGACCGTACAGGTGAGCACCAAGCTGAACCGCAGTCACATCGTGCACGGCAAGCAGGCACTGATCCTGCCGTGCCTCGGCCGCACCGAGAAGGACCATCAGCGCAAGGGCATCCAGAGCACCTCCGTCGAGGACTCGATGAGCATGGTCCACCTGTCGATCGGCATGAAGCGCCCGGCCTCCCCGCACCTGCTCTCCGAACCGGCGATCGTCGCCGGCATGGCGCGGGCCGCGCTGCCCGACAGCGCGACGCCCTGGGAGTGGTACATCGAGGACTACGACCGCATCCGGGACACCATGTCCAAGGCCCTCGACGGCTTCGAGGACTTCAACCGGCGGGTGCGTCTCCCGCTCGGCTTCCGCATCAAGCAGCCCGCCCGCGAACTGGTCTTCCTCACCCCGTCCGGGCGCGCCGAGTTCTCCAGCGCCCCGCTGCCGGACGTCGTGCCCGAGCCGGGCACCCTGGCCCTCGGCACCATGCGGTCCCACGACCAGTGGAACACCACGATCTACTCCGACAACGACCGCTACCGCGGCATCAAGAACCTGCGCACGCTGGTCTTCATGAACCGGGCCGACATGCGGGAGCGCGGGATCGCCGACATGGGGCCCGTCGACATCACGAGCACCGCGAAGGACGGCAGCCGGCGGTCCGTCAGTGGCTACCTCGCCGTTCCGTACGACATCCCCCGGGGGTGCGCGGCCGGCTACATGCCCGAGATGAACGTGCTGTGCGCGCTGGTCGACTACAGCACGCAGAGCGACCAGCCGATCATGAAGCACGTCAAGGTGACGATCGTACCGACCGGCTGACCCCCCCCTCATCGCCACCGGGCCAGCCGCTCCAGGAGGAGATGGCCGCGGTGTTCCGCCGCGGCGAGTTCGGTGGGGTCGATCTCCGCCGGCCAGAGTTCGCCCGCGGCGGCGTCGTCCGCCTCCCGCAACTCCACGACGGCGGCCGCGAGTTGTCCCTGGACCACCGGAAACGACTCCAGCGCCCCTGCGCCCAGGGCCCGTTCGGCGCGGGCCGAAGCCGCCCGGCACGCGGTGAGCGCGCGCCGAGCCCGTACGGCCGCCCGGTCGTGGACCACGACGAGCGCGCACAGCAGCGCGATGCCGACCCCGAGCAGACTGCTCAGCGCCCGGTCCTGGACGAGGTCCCCGGCCGGTGCGGGCGCGGCCAGATCGGTGAGCAGCAGGGCGAGCGGGGTGAGGAAGACGACGCCGAGACCGTAGTTGCGTGCGACGACGTATTCCAGGAGGAACTCCAGGAGCACGATCACCAGGACGAGGACGACGGGATCGGGGCGGGCGGCCAGCACGCCGAGCGCGAGCATCAGGCCGGCCATCGTGCCCAGGGTCCGCTGGACGGCCCGCTGCGCTGCCGTCCGTACGTTGACGGAGTGCAGAACGGCGGCGGCGGAGATCGCCGCCCAGTAGCCGTGCCCGAGCCCGGACAGCAGGGCGGCCGCACCGGCGAGGCCGGTGCCGAGGACCATCCGCAGGGCGGGAACGAGCAGGATCGCCGTACGGCTGGGAGCGGCCGGGGCGGCCCGGCCGGCTGCCTCCCCGCCGCGAGCGCCCACGCGGGGAGCGTCCCGTCCCCAGACGAGTTCCGAGGCCCGCAGTTCGGTGGCCCGCAGCGTGGTGGGGCCGGCCGGAACCGCCCCCGGCACGGCGCCCGGGGCGATCAGGGACGGGACCGCGAGCTCGGGCAGGATCCGGGGCAGCCGTCGGCGCCGGCTCACCAGCAGCCGGACCTGCCGGCGCAGGTTTCGCGCCAGGCCGGTGGGGTCGTCCGGCACCCGCCGCGCGGAACCGACGAGGAGCGCCCACGCGAGGTCGGTGAGACGCAGGCAGGTGTCTCCCCTGCCGCCCCGCTGGGCGGCGCTCGGGGGCAGGACTCCGAGCGTGCGGTACGCCTGGAGGACGGCGGCCGTCGCCCGGTGCCGTACGCGCCCGTGACCGTTCCCCGTGCCCGCCGCCTCGCACAGGTCCGCCAGCTCGCGCAGCGCCGCCGCCACGGCGAGCCGCTGCGGCCGGTCCGGGTGCACGAACCACCCGAGGACGGCGAGCACCCAGGCCACGGCCGCGCCGATCGCGGCCAGGGCCGTCTGGAGGAGGATGTCGGAGGGATCGGTGGAGCCGTTGGCCGCGACGGCGAACGAGAAGAGCAGCAGGACCGCGCCGAGGCCGCTCAGCCGGGCCGCGTCGCAGGCGAACTTCGCCGCACCGGCCACCACCGCCATCGCCGCGACCGTCACCGCCGCGCCCGCTCCCCCGTCCCGCGGCTGCGCCCACACGGCGAGCGCCGAACCGCAGCCCACGCACACGGTCATGGCCACGGCGACGAGTGCGAGCACACGGGCCCGCCGCGCGTAGGGCAGGTTGCGACCGAAGGTGGTGGTGAAGGAACCGAGCATCGTGTAGACGGCGTGATCGGCGCGCCCGGCCAGGGCCAGCGGCAGCGCGGGCACGGCCATCGCGAAGGCGGCGCGCAGAGCGAAGGACAGGGCGCCGTCCACGCTCTGGAGCGCGAGCGCACCCCGGGGGGAGAGCGCCCGCCCGACCCGGCCGACGGCCCGCCGCCGACCACCGGTCGTGTCACCCTCCTCGGCCGCACCGCCGTTGCCAGGCCCCTCGCGGCCGTCCGACTCCTCCCGGTCGCTCAGCACGCGCCGACCCACTCCTCGTCGCCGTCCACGAAGATCTGCCGCTTCCAGATCGGCACCTCGTGCTTGAGGTCCTCGACCAGACGCGCGCAGGCGGCGAAGGCCTCCGCGCGGTGCGGGCAGGAGACGGCCGCGATGACGGCGATGTCGCCCACGGCCAGGTGACCGGTCCGGTGCACGGCGGCCACCGCGCGTACGGGGAAGTCCGCGGCGACCTTCTCGGCCACCCGGCGCAGCTCGGCCTCGGCGCCGGGGTGGGCGCTGTACGCCAGGGAGGCCACCGGCCTGCCGCCGTCGTGGTCGCGCACGGTGCCGACGAAGAGAGCGGTGCCGCCGGCGGCGTCGTCGCCCACGGCCGCGTACACCTCGTCGGGGGAGAGCGGGGTGTCCCGTACGGCGAGCAGGCGCATCGGGTCGTCGGGGGCGTCGGGCAGGTGCGTCATGGTCCAGTTCCTAGGAAAGGGGGGCGGGTGGTACGGCGGGCGGTCTCAGCCGGCCACGCGTGGCCCCTTGGGCCGGTGGTACGGCGGAGTGATCCCGGCCGCCGACCGGGTGACCCTCCACCAGAGGCGCGCGGTGGCCGAGGAGTCGGGCGAAGTACGGCCGGTCGGCGGGCCGGTCACGGTCCGGGGACGGTGAGGACCTCGACGTCGCCCCCGGCCGCCACACCGCCGGGAGGCACCACCGCGAGCCCGTCGGCGAGGGCGAGGCCGCGCAGCATGGCCGGTCCGTCGAAGGGCAGCGGCGCCACCTCGCCCGCGCTGCGGCGTACCGGCAGCAGCCGGGTGTCCCTCGGGTGCCCGGGCAGGGCGACGGCGCAGGTCGTGCGGGGCGGCTCGGTGTCCTGGTGGCCGCCGAGCCGACGCAGCAGCGGTACGGCGAGGGTCGCCGTACCGGCGACGGCGGCCAGCGGATTGCCCGGCAGGCCCACCAGACGGCGGCGTCGGCCGTCGGCGCGCGGGGGCAGTTCGGCGAGCAGCATGGGGTGGCCGGGCCGTACGGCGACGGAGTCGACGAGGAGCCGGGCGCCCAGCGCCGCGAGGGCGTCATGGAGGAAGTCCACGGGCCCGGCGGCGGTGCTGCCGGTGGTGACGACGACATCGGCGGTGGAATCGCGCAGGGCCTCGTACAGCGGCCGGAGGTCGTCGGAGACCAGGCGGCGGCCGGTGACGTCCGCACCGCCCTGTCCGCCCAGCCAGTGCGGCAGCAGGGGCCCGAGCGCGTCGCGCACGCGGCCGTCACGGGGCAGCCCGGACTCCAGCAACTCGTCGCCGAGCACGAGGAGTTCGACGACGGGCCGGCGGTGCACGGCGAGCCGGTCGTACCCGGCCGCCGCGGCGAGGCCGAGGACGGCGGGGGTCACGGTCGTACCGGCGGGGAGCAGGAGTTCGCCCGCGCGGCTCTCCTGGCCCTGGGGGCGGATGTCGCGTCCGGGCGCCGGGGCGCCGGGGCCGGCGGTTCGGTCGAGCAGCGTCCCGGTCCGGGCGTCGACCTCACCGTGCTCCCGGCGGAGCACGGCGGCGGCCCCCGAGGGCAGCCGGGCCCCGGTGGCGATGGGGACGGCGGTGCCGGGCCCCAGCGGCGGAGGCTGCGCACCGGCCAGCACGCCCCGCCCAAGCAGCCGCCAGGGCCCGGCTCCGGCCACGGCCCACCCGTCCATCGCGGAGCTGTCGAACGGCGGCAGGTCGGTGAGCGCGGCCAACGGCCGGGCGAGCACCTGCCCGAGCACCTCGCCGAGGGGGCGGCTGACGACGGCCAGGGGCGAGACGTCACGGGCGAGGCACCGGGCCCGGGCCCAGTCGACGGCGGGCGCGCGCGACGCGGACCGCCCGGAGGAGGGGGCCGCGGGGCGGTCCGAGGAACGTCCGGTGCCCCGGTCCGCCCCTTCCGTCTCGTATCCCCGCTCCTCGCCCGCCGGGAAGGTCCCCACCCCCGTGCCGCCGCTCATGGGTGCCGCAGTCATGTGTCGCTTCCTCGCCTCGTGTCGTACGCCGTCCGTGACCTCGCGTCCGGCTCCCTCGGGCGGCGCCCGCCTCACCCCCCGATCGCCGACATCGGCCGCTCGGGGCGCCGGAACTCCGGGCTGTCGATCGCGTGGCCGGGGCCCTTGCCGGCGACCGAGGCGCGCCAGGCCGCCTCGATCGCCGTGTCGTCCGCGCCGCCCCTCAGCAGGGCCCGCAGGTCCGACTCCTCCGTCGCGAAGAGGCAGTTGCGCAGCTGTCCGTCGGCCGTGAGCCGCACCCGGTCGCAGCTGCCGCAGAACGGGCGGGTCACGCTCGCGATGACGCCCACCAGCGTGTCCGTGCCGGCGATCCGCCACTCCTCGGCGGGTGCGTTGTCCCGCCGTCCCACCGGTATGAGCTCGAAGCGCTCGCCGAGGCGGTCCAGGATCTCGTCGGCGGTGACCATCCGGTCCCGGTCCCAGGCGCCCTGCGCGTCCAGGGGCATGGACTCGATGAACCGGGCCAGGTGTCCGTGCTCGACGGCGAACGCGGCGAGGTCGGCGATCTCGTCGTCGTTGACCCCGCGCACCGGAACGGTGTTGATCTTGACCGGGGTGAGGCCCGCGTCGCGGGCGGCCCGCAGGCCTGCCAGGACGTCGGGGAGCCGGTCGCGCCGGGTGATCGCGGCGAACCGCTCGGGGCGCAGGGTGTCCAGGCTGACGTTGACCCGCCCGAGCCCGGCCGCCCGCAGGGCGTCGGCGCAGCGCGCCAGGCCGACGCCGTTGGTGGTGAGGGACAGCTCGGGGGCGTCGGGCAGGGCGTGCAGCCGGGCGACGAGGCCGGGCAGGCCGCGGCGCAGCAACGGTTCGCCGCCGGTCAGCCGTACCTCGGTGATGCCCAGTCGCCGCGCGGCGACCCGGACGAGCCGGACGATCTCGTCGTCGGTGAGCAGCTCGGGCCGGGGCAGCCAGTCGAGGCCCTCGGCGGGCATGCAGTACGTGCAGCGCAGATTGCAGCGGTCGGTGAGCGACACCCGGAGGTCCGTGTGGACCCGGCCGAAGCGGTCCGTCAGCGGAGCCGGGGCGGTCCTGTCGAGGAGCGGTCGGGACACGGGGCTGCCTTCTTCCTCTGCCCGGGGGCAGTCGCGCATTTCTCACCCTGCGACCACTTTCGAGGGATACCGGGATGAAGTCAAAGAGGGTTTCTCTATTACGTGATCGGTGGCGCCGATCTGATCGATTACACCCATCCGACCTGCGGAATCACCGCAATAGGCGGCACCTATCCGCTCATCGAATTCACCTCTTTGACTTCCCGCCGAGAATAAGCGGATATTCAGCGCACGATCCCCTGGAAGCAGGGCCAGAAGCGAAGGCCCCCACAAAAGAAGACGAGGCGCATCCGTCATGAGCAGCCGCATCGAGGACGATCCGGGCGACGACCTGAAGGTCACCCCGCCGAAGACCTGGGCGACGGGTCTGCCCGCGGTGACGCACGCGCTGGAGTACTCCCTGAGCCAGACGTCCCCGCGCCGTACCGCGCTCACGCTGCTGAACATCAACCAGCCCCAGGGCATCGACTGCCCCGGCTGCGCCTGGCCCGAGCCCGCGCCGGGCAAGCGGCACATGAACGAGTACTGCGAGAACGGCGCCAAGCACATCAACGACGAGGCGACCTCGCGCCGCGTCACCCGGGAGTTCTTCCGCGAGCACTCGATCGCCGAGCTCGACGGCATGTCCGACTACTGGCTGAACCAGCAGGGCCGACTGACCGAGCCGATGGTGAAGCGCCCCGGCGGGACGCACTACGAGCCGATCGGCTGGGACGACGCGCTCGGGCTGCTCGCCGACGAGCTGCGGGGCCTGGACTCCCCCGACGAGGCCCTCTTCTACGTGTCGGGCCGGCTGAACAACGAGGCCGCGTTCCTGCTCCAGCTCTTCGCCCGCGCGTACGGCACGAACAACCTCCCCGACTGCTCCAACATGTGTCACGAGTCCAGCGGGTCCGCCATGTCGGAGACGCTCGGCATCGGGAAGGGCAGTGTCTCCCTCGACGACATCCACCACGCCGACCTGATCTTCGTCGTGGGGCAGAACCCGGGCACCAACCACCCCCGGATGTTGTCGGCGCTGGAGGAGACCAAGCGCAACGGCGGTCGGGTCGTGGCGGTCAACACGCTGCCCGAGGCCGGTCTGATGCGCTTCAAGCACCCGCAGAAGGCCCGCGGGATCATCGGCCGCGGCACACCGATCGCCGACCAGTTCCTGCACATCCGCGCCGGCGGCGACCTCGCCCTGTTCCAGGCCCTGAACCGGCTGCTCCTGGAGGCCGAGGACGCCGCGCCCGGGACCGTACTGGACCACGAGTTCATCCGTACGCACACGACCGGCTTCGAGGAGTTCGCCGGGCACGCGCGGAAGATCGCCTGGGAGGACGTCCTGGCCGCGACGGGGCTGACCCGCGAGGAGATCCAGGAGGTGTTCGAGCGGGTCCTGAGCAGCGAGCGGATCATCGTGTGCTGGGCGATGGGGCTGACCCAGCACAAGCACGGGGTGCCGACCATCCGTGAGGTGGTGAACTTCCTCCTCGCCCGGGGCAACATCGGCAGGCCCGGCGCGGGCGTGTGCCCGGTGCGCGGCCACAGCAACGTCCAGGGCGACCGCACCATGGGGGTGTGGGAGCGGATGCCGCAGGAGTTCCTCGCCGCCCTGGGGGCCGAGTTCGGCTTCACCCCGCCGGCCCACCACGGTCTGGACGCGGTGAACAGCATCCGGGCCATGGACGAGGGCCGCGCCAAGGTCTTCCTGGGCGTCGCGGGGAACTTCGTCCGGGCCACGCCCGACAGCGAGGTCACCGAGGCCGCGATGCGGAAGTGCCGGCTCACCGCGCACGTCTCCACCAAGCTCAACCGCTCCCACACGGTCTGCGGCGACACCGCCCTGATCCTGCCCACGCTCGGCCGCAGCGACCGGGACGTGCAGGCGACCGGCGAGCAGTTCATCACCGTGGAGGACTCGATGAGCGACGTCCACGCCTCCCGGGGGAAGCTGCCGCCGGCTTCCCCGCACCTGCTCAGCGAGGTCGCGATCATCGCCCGGCTGGCCCGCCGGACCCTCGGCGACGAGCCGGCCGTGCCCTGGGAGCTGTTCGAGGCGGACTACGGCACCATCCGCGACCGGATCTCCCGCGTCGTCCCCGGATTCGAGGACTTCAACGCCCGGGTGGCCGTACCCGGCGGCTTCACGCTGCCCAACCCGGTGAACCGGGGGGTCTTCCCGACCCCGAGCGGCAAAGCCGTCTTCACCCGCAACGCCTTCACGATGCCGCACATACCGGAGGGCCATCTGCTGCTGCAGACCCTGCGCTCGCACGACCAGTGGAACACCGTCTGGTACGCGCCGAACGACCGCTACCGGGGGATCCACGACGCCCGCCGGGTCGTCCTCGTGAACCCCGCCGACCTGGCGGACCTCGGCCTCGCCGACCGTGACACCGTGGACCTGGTGAGTGTCTGGCACGACGGGCGGGAGCGCCGGGCGGCGGGCTTCCGGGTCGTGGCCTACCCGGCGAGCCGCGGCTCGGCGGCGGCGTACTACCCGGAGACCAATGTCCTGGTGCCGCTGGACAGCGTCGCCGACATCAGCAACTGCCCGACCTCGAAGGGCGTCGTCGTCCGCCTCGAACGGGCGCCCGGGGCGATGCCGGCGCCTGCCCCGTGACAGAGTCGTGGAAAGCCCCCGAACAGGCACGACCGGACGACCGGCGACAGGGCGACCGGGCCACACAGCGAGCACCGTCGGAGCGGCGCTCCGAGGAGAGGAACGAACCATGGGACGAGTGACCGTACGGCGGCGCGTCCTGCGCGTGCGCGAGGGGGACTCCTCCTACCGCCCGGACACCCTGGCCGCCGAGGAGCCGATGGAGATCAGGGTCGGCGGGCGCCCGCTGACGGTGACCATGCGGACCCCGGGCGACGACTTCGACCTCGCGGTCGGCTTCCTGGTGAGCGAGGGCGTGGTGCACTCCGCCGAGGACGTGGCCGGCATCCGTTACTGCGCGGGGGCCACGGCGGACGGCGGCAACACGTACAACGTGGTCGACGTCGGTCTGGCGCCCGGCGTCGCCGCCCCCGACGCGTCCCTGGAACGGAACTTCTACACGACCTCCTCCTGCGGTCTGTGCGGCAAGGCCAGCCTGGACGCGGTGCGCACGACGGCCGCCTGGTCGGTCGCCGAGGATCCGCTGCGGATCGGGACGGACGTCCTCGCGGCCCTGCCGGACCGGCTGCGGGCGGCCCAGCGGGTCTTCGACACCACGGGCGGGCTGCACGCCGCCGGGCTCTTCACCGCCGAGGGCGAGCTGGTGTGCCTGCGGGAGGACGTCGGCCGGCACAACGCCGTCGACAAGGTCGTCGGCCACGCGCTGCGCGAGGGGCTCCTGCCGCTGCGCGAGTCGGTCCTGATGGTGAGCGGCCGGGCCTCCTTCGAGCTGGTCCAGAAGGCGGTGATGGCCGGGATCCCGCTGCTCGCGGCCGTCTCGGCGCCGTCCTCGCTCGCGGTGGACCTCGCGGCGGAGAGCGGGCTGACCCTGGTCGGCTTCCTGCGCGGGTCCTCGATGAACGTGTACACGGGCGACGAGCGGCTGAGCTCCGTGCCGGTGGCCTGAGGCGTACGTGCCCGGGGGCTGACGCGTACGTGCCCGGGGGCCTGGGCCGTACGTGCCCGGGGGCCGAGGCCGTCCGTGCCCCGGGGCCCGATGCCGTCCGCGCCGGGAGCAGGCGGGCCGCGGTGGGGCGATTGGTGTTCCGCCAACCCGTCGGGTACACCCATGGGGTGCTGTTCCGTCAACTCGAGTACCTGGTGGCCCTCTCCCGCGAGCGCCATTTCGCCCGCGCCGCCCAGGCCTGCCACGTCTCCCAGCCCGCGCTCTCGGAGGCGATCCGCAAGCTGGAGGAGGAGCTCGACGTCCCCCTCGTGCTGCGCGGCCGCAAGTACGAGGGCCTCACGCCCGAGGGCGAGCGCATCGTGGTGTGGGCGCAGCGGATCCTGGCCGACCGTGACGCCCTCAAGAGCGAGGTCGGCCATCTCCGCACCGGGCTGAGCGGCCGGCTGCGGATCGGTTCGGTGCCGACGGCGTCCGGCGCCGTCGCCCTCCTGACCGCGCCGTTCTGTCTGGCGCATCCGCTGGTCACGGTGGAGGTGATAGGGGACCTCCAGTCGGAGGACATGCTCCGGCAGCTGCGGAACTTCGAACTCGACGCCGGGATCACGTACCTCCACGAGGGCCTCGGGGAGCAGTTCCGGACGGTTCCGCTGTACGAGGAGCGGTACGTGCTCCTCACCGGTGCCGCCGACACCCCCGTCCATCGGGCGACGGCCACCTGGGCGGAGGCCGCGCGGCTGCCGCTCTGTCTGCTGACGGAGGCGATGCAGGGGCGCCGGGTCCTGGACGAGCAGTTCGCGGAAGCCGGTGTGCGGCCGTCGCCCCGGGTCGAGACGGACTCGGTGGCCGCGCTCTTCGCCCATGTCAGGACCGGCCGGTGGGCCAGCATCGTGCCGCACACCTGGCTGCATGTCTTCGGCGTGCCGCACGGCATGCGGGCGGTGCCGCTGGTCGAGCCGGCCCGGTCGGTGCCGATGGGCCTGGTGACCATCGCGCGGGAGCCGGGATCGGTGATGGCCCGCGTCCTCCGTGAGATCGCGGGCCACACCGATGTGGCCGCCGCCCTGGAGCGGCTGCCCGTGGACTAGGGCCTGTCCGGCGGACCAGGCGGTGTCGTGCCGATCCGGCTTGACCGACACGGACACCGGGTCCGGACGGGCCCTAGTCGGCCTGCCGTTCGCCGTCCGGGGGAAGGCCGACCTCCTCGCGGTCCTCCTCCAGGCGCTCCTTGAGTTCGTCCTCGTCCGGGCGGCGGGGCATGCCCCGGCTGTGCCCGGTGTCGGGGTCGCCCTCGACCTGTTCGTTCGACTTGTGGTGCGGGGCCATCGGTCTCACTCCTTGCCGTCGGTGGCGGCGGCCGGCGCGGAGGCCTCGGGGGTCCTCCCGGCGTCGTCGCCCTTCTGGATCGTGCAGTGGAGGGAGTCGTCGATCACGTCGGCGACGATCGTGTCCCCCGGTTCCGCCTCTCCGCCGAGCAGCAGGGAGGCGATGCGGTTGTCGAGTTCCGTCTGGATCGTGCGGCGCAGCGGGCGGGCGCCGAACTCCGGCTGGTAGCCGTGGGCCACGAGCAGCTTCTTCGCCGCCTCGGTGACCTCAAGGGTCATGCCCTGGGCGTGCACCCGGCGCTTGCTGCGGTCCAGGAGGTGGTCGACGATCTCCGACAGGTCCTTCTCGGTGAGGCTGTGGAAGACGATGATGTCGTCGATGCGGTTGAGGAACTCGGGCAGGAACCGGCCCCGCAGATCCTCCATCAGCTCGCCCTTGAGCTCGGCCGCGTCGCCCTCGTGGGCGAGGATCCGGTGGGCTCCGATGTTGGACGTCATGATGATGACGCAGTGCCGGAAGTCGACCGTGCGGCCCTGTCCGTCGGTGAGCCGCCCGTCGTCGAGGATCTGGAGCAGCGTGTTGAAGACGTCGGGGTGCGCCTTCTCCACCTCGTCGAAGAGGACCACGCTGTACGGGTTGCGGCGCACCTTCTCGGTGAGCTGGCCGGCCTCCTCGTAACCGACGTAGCCGGGAGGCGCTCCGACGAGCCGGGCGACGGTGTGCTTCTCCTGGAACTCGCTCATGTCGAAGCGGATCATGCGGTCCTCCTCGCCGAAGAGCAGTTCGGCGAGGGTCTTGGCGAGTTCGGTCTTGCCGACGCCCGTGGGGCCGAGGAAGAGGAACGAGCCGACGGGACGGTTCGGGTCGCCCATGCCGGCGCGGTTGCGGCGTACGGCCTCGGAGACCGCGGTGACCGCCTCGTCCTGGCCGACGATCCGGGCGTGCATCTCCTCCTCCAGCTTGAGGAGTTTCTCCTTCTCGCTGGCGGTGAGCTGGGAGACGGGGATGCCGGTGCGGCGCGAGACGATGTCGGCGATGTCGGCGGCGGTGACCGAGACGACGCCCTCGCGGCGCTCCTCGATGCCCGCGAGTTCGCCCTCCAGATCGGCGATCTGCCGCTTCAGGTCCGAGGCCTTCTCGAACTGCTCGGCGGCCACGGCCTGGTCCTTCTCGCGCTGGAGCTTGGCGCGCCGGTCCTCCCGGCTGACGACCTCGGTGGAGCGCCCGGCGCTGCGCAGCCGCACGCGCGCGCCCGCCTGGTCCATCAGGTCGATGGCCTTGTCGGGCAGGAAGCGGTCGCTGATGTACCGGTCGGAGAGCTCCGCCGCCGCCGCGAGGGCGCCGTCGGCGAACCGGACCTGGTGGTGGGCCTCGTACGCGTCCCGCAGTCCTTCGAGGATCTGCACGGTCTCCTCGACCGTCGGCTCCGGGATGAGGACGGGCTGGAAGCGCCGTTCGAGCGCGGCGTCCTTCTCGATGTGCTTGCGGTACTCGTCGATCGTCGTCGCGCCGACGACGTGCAGCTCACCGCGCGCGAGGGCGGGCTTGAGCATGTTGCCCGCGTCCATCGCGCCCTCGCCCGACGCGCCCGCGCCGACGACCGTGTGGAGTTCGTCGATGAAGAGGATGATGTCGCCGCCGGCCTGCTGGACGTCCTCGATGACCTTCTTGAGGCGCTCCTCGAACTGGCCGCGGTACTGCGCTCCGGCCACCAGGCCGGACAGGTCGAGGGAGACGACCCGCTTGTCCTTCAGGGTGTCGGGCACCTCGCCCGCCACGATCCGCTGGGCGAGGCCCTCGACGATGGCGGTCTTGCCGACGCCGGGCTCGCCGATGAGCACGGGGTTGTTCTTGGAGCGCCGCGAGAGGATCTCGATGGTCTGCTCGATCTCCTCGGCGCGGCCGACCACCGGGTCGAGCCTGCCCGCCTTCGCCTCGTCCGTGAGGTCCCTGCCGAACTCGTCCAGGGTGGTGGCCGGCTGCCTCTGCTGCTTGCCGGCGGCCGGGGCACCGCCGTCGGAGCGGCCGGCCTGGTCCGTGAGGCCGCGCAGCTTCTTCACGTCGTGGTCGTCCGCGCCGAGGAGCCGGGTCGCCCCCGAGTCGGAGTCGTCGAGGAGCGCCGCGAGGATGTGCTCGGGGCCGATGTACGACACGCCCGCCTGCTGCGAGCGGCCGTATGCGGCGGCGAGCGTGCGCTTGGCCGCCGGGGTGAGTCCGGGCTCCGACGAGGGCTCGCCGGACTCCCGGGGCAGTACCCGGTCGAGCTGGGCGGCGAGCGCCTCGGGGTCGACGCCGACCTGGGACAGCAGCCTGCGCGAGGGGTCGACCTGGGTCGCCGCCCACAGCAGGTGTTCCGTGTCGAGGTCGGACGTGCCGTCCTCGGCGGCCTTCCGGGCGGCCAGGTTGAGGAGTTCGTGCGAGGACTCGGTCAGGAGACGGCCGATCGGTACGCGCTGTACGGCTGGGGGCGACGACGCCGGCGACATTCCGAAGAACCGGTTCAGCATGTCGCTGAACGGATCGGACGAACCGAAGGGTGAACCGAACGCCATCGACATGTCAGCTCCAGAGACGCATGAGGGGTCATTCCCACTCAAACGTGGCATCTGGGGCCCCGCAACCGGAATACGCCCTGCGGAGATCGCGCGCCGGGGCCGACACGCCCGCCTCCCCGTACGAGCCGCAATCCCGGCCACGGCGGCGCGCGCGTCGACGATGACACCATGACGTCCGAGATCCCCCCGCACAGCCCCGGCCCGCAGGTCCGCGCCCGGACCCTCGTCCGGAACCCCAAACTGTGGGTCGTACCGACCGTCCTGAGCGCACTCGTCGCCGTGGGCCTCTCGCTCCTCTACATGGGCGGCATCCTCAACCCGAACGACAACCTGCACAGGCTGCCCGTCGCCCTGGTCGACGAGGACCGGGGCACCCCGCTGCCCGGACAGCGGGAGACCCTGGGGAAGCAGATCACCGACGGGATCGTCGCCGCCGGTTCCTCGAAGACCAGTGTCGACTGGCGGCGGCTCGACCGCGCGCAGGCCCAGGACGCGCTGGCGTCCGGCGAGATCTTCGGCGCCCTCGTCGTCCCGGAGGACTTCACCGCGTCCGTCGCCGCCCTGACCACGAACCGGGCGACGGTACGGCCGACGATCACCGTGCTCACCAATCCCGGTCTCGGCAGTCTGGGTTCGTCGATCGCGGCCCAGATCAACCAGAACGCGGCCCATCAGGCCTCGCTGACCATCGGCAAGCAGCTCGCCGCCGGCACCGACGTCCCGACGACCCGGGTGCTCCTGACCGACCCGGTCGCCGTCACCACCCAGGTCGGCCATCCGATCGGCCGGCACAGCGGGCTGGGCCTGACCGCCTTCTACTACACCCTGCTGCTCGTCCTCGGCGGCTTCATCGGCGGCAACCTCGTCAACAGCGGCGTCGACACCGCGCTCGGCTACGCCGACAGCGAGATCGGCCCCTGGCACTCCCGGCACCCGACGGTCCCGATCGACCGCACGCAGACGCTGGTCCTGAAGATGGTGATGACGGCGGGCATCTCGGTCCTCACCACGACGCTCGTCATGGTGGCCACGATCGCGGTCCTGGGCATGGACGCCTCGCACCTGCCGATGCTGTGGCTCTTCTCCTACTGCGCGACGGTCGCCGTCGGTCTGGGCGTGCAGGCCATCAACGCCGCGTTCGGCGGCATCGGCCAGCTCGTCTCCATGTTCGTCTTCATCGCCCTCGCCCTCCCCTCCTCCGGCGCGACCGTCCCCCTGGAGGCCACCCCTGGCTTCTTCCGCTTCCTGGGCGTCTTCGAGCCGATGCACCAGCTCAGCGCCGGTGTCCGGGCCATCCTGTACTTCGATGCCCGCGCCGACGCGGGTCTGGCCCGCGGCTGGATCATGATCGCCGTCGGCACGGTTCTGGCCCTGGCGTTCGGCTTCGGCATGACCCGGTACTACGACCGCCGGGGTCTGCGCCGCCTCACCCCGCAGCCCGCCTGAGGGGCACGGGGTGAGGGGCACGGGGTGAGGGGTACGGGGTGAGGGGTACGGGGTGAGGGGTACGGCGGCGGGGACGGGGCCCGTCGCCCTTCACCCTTCGCCTACCGCCAGTCGTCGTAGGGCGGAGGCGGCTCCTCCATCCCGTCCATGTCGTACGGCGGCTCCTCGTCGTACGGGGCCTCGGGCTCCGGCACGGAAGACGCGGAAGGCGCGGACCGCTCGGACCGCGCGACGGGGACTGCCCCCGCTGCCGCGCCGGCCGGCGCGGCAGCGGGGGCCGCGCCAGGCACCGTTCCCGCCCCGGCGGCCGCGGCGTCGGCCCCGCTCTCCGCCAGCGCCTCCAGGACACCCTCGGCGTACTTCGCCAGCTTGGCCTCGCCGACACCGCCGATGGTGCCGAGCTCCTCGACCGTCGCGGGGAGCCGGGTCGCGATCTCCCGCAGCGTGGCGTCGTGGAAGACGACGTACGCCGGGACGCCCTGCTCGCGCGCCGTCGCGGCCCGCCAGGCGCGCAGCGCCTCGAAGACCGGGACCGCGGCCGTCGGCAGGTCGACCGGCACGCGGGCACCCTTCCCGGAGCGCCCGCCGGACTCCTTGCGGGAGGCGGCGGCCGGGGCCTTCTCCTTGCGCATGGTGACGGTGCGCCGCCCACCGAGCACCTCGCCGCTCTCCTCCGTGAGGACGAGCGTGCCGTAATCGCCCTCCACCGCGAGGAGCCCCAGCGCGAGGAGCTGCCGCACGACCCCGCGCCACTCGGCGGTGCCCAGGTCGGAGCCGACGCCGAACACCGAGAGGCCGTCGTGGTCGAACTGGATGACCTTGGCCGTCTTCTTGCCCTGGAGGATGTCGATGATCTGTCCGGCGCCGAACTTCTGGCGGCGCTCCTTGGCCAGCCGCCACACGGTGGACAGCAGCTTCTGCGCGGCGACGGTGCCGTCCCAGGACTCGGCCGGGGTCAGACAGGTGTCGCAGTTGCCGCAGGGCTGACCGGACTGGCCGAAGTAGGCGAGGAGGCGCACGCGGCGGCAGTCGACCGTCTCGCAGAGGGCGAGCATGGCCTCCAGGTGCATGGCGAGGGCGCGCCGGTGCTGCTCGTCGCCCTCGGAGCCGTCGATCATCTTGCGCTGCTGGACGACGTCCTGGAGGCCGTACGCCAGCCAGGCGGTGGCGGGCTCGCCGTCGCGGCCGGCGCGGCCCGTCTCCTGGTAGTAGCCCTCGACGGACTTGGGCAGGTCGAGGTGGGCCACGAAGCGCACGTCGGGCTTGTCGATGCCCATGCCGAAGGCGATGGTCGCCACCACGACGACCCCGTCCTCCCGGAGGAAGCGGGCCTGGTTCGCCGCGCGCGCACGCGCGTCCATGCCGGCGTGGTAGGGGACGGCGTCGATGCCGTTCTCCACGAGGAGGGCCGCGGTCTTCTCCACCGAGGCGCGGGAGAGGCAGTAGACGACTCCGGCGTCCCCGTCGTGCTCGGTCCTGATCAGTTCGAGCAGCTGCTTGTGCGGGCTGTTCTTCGGGACGATGCGGTACTGGATGTTCGGCCGGTCGAAGCCGGCGACGAAGTGCCGGGCCTCCTCCAGGCCGAGCCGCGCCGCGATCTCCTTGTGGGTGGCCTCGGTGGCCGTGGCGGTCAGCGCGATCCGCGGCACCTTGGGCCAGCGCTCGTGGAGCATGGACAGCGCGAGGTAGTCGGGCCGGAAGTCGTGGCCCCACTGGGCGACACAGTGCGCCTCGTCGATGGCGAAGAGCGACACCTTGCCCCGGTCGAGGAGCCGCTGGGTGCCCTCGGTGCGGAGACGCTCGGGGGCCAGATAGAGGAGATCGAGCTCGTCGGCGAGGAAGGCCTGCTCGACGGCCTGCCGCTCGTACGGATCCTGGGTCGAGTTCAGGAATCCGGCCCGCACCCCGAGGGCCCTGAGCGCGTCCACCTGGTCCTGCATGAGGGCGATCAGCGGCGAGATCACGACGCCGGTGCCGTCTCTGACCAGGGCGGGAATCTGGTAGCAGAGGGACTTTCCGCCGCCGGTCGGCATCAGCACGAGGGCGTCGCCGCCATCGACGACCTGCTCGATGATCTCCTGCTGCTCGCCTCGGAAGGAGCTGTAACCGAAGACGCGGTGGAGCACCTGCGCTGCCTCGGAGATCACGGCGGAACCGTCGGAAAGGACCATTCACCCACCCTATCGGCCGCCACGGACACCCCGGCCGCACCGCCGAAACCTGTGGACAACCTCCCGTCCTCTCTTGCGCACACCGGCCCGGGCGCCGCGACCGGGCTCGATGACGAGCTCCGAGGCAACGCGAGGGGCGAACCCCGCGTCCTTCAGCACAGGGACGCATCGGCCGATGCACCAGCCACGGCCACAGGGAAGCAGGACACATCATGAGCGACAAGGCCCGTACTCTCTTCGACGCGCTCGACCTCGACCATGACGGCAGCCTGACGCGCATCGAGGTCATCGACGCGCTGCGGGCCAAGGGCCCGACCCTGGCCGCGCAGGGCGTGATCCCCCCGTGGGGCGTGGGGACCGACGAGGACGCCTCGGCCCTGTTCGACCAGGCCGACCAGAACGGCGACCGCGTCCTGTCGTTCGAGGAGTTCGCCGCCCTGGTCGACCGCCGCTTCGGCTGGTGACACCGGAGCGCACCCGCACACCAGAGAACACGACGGAGCACACGACAGAGAACCGGCACCGCGCTCTCCGCGCGGTGCCGGTTCTTCTGCCCGGGGGACAGATCAGGAGATCTCGGGCAGCAGCCCGGTGGCCGGCGCGGCCAGGTCGGTGAGCTGGTGGAGCTGGTTCACCTGGTGCACCTGGCTGAGCCCGCCGAGCTGACCCGCGATGCCGGGGAACTGTGCCTTGGACTCCTCGGGGATCCCGGTCGTGGCGAGCGCGTCGAGCTCGCTGACCGGGTTGATCGGCGGGCCGAGCGGGCTGGTGGTGGCGACGGCCTGCGCCGCGGACGCGCCGAGGCACGAGAAGGCGGCGGCGACGGCGAGAACGGAGGAAATGCGTCGTGTAGAGATCACACCTTCACAACGCCCCGCCCCCGCCGGCGGACACGGCCGCACCCCGCCCGCACCGCCCGAAAGCACCACCGAAGCGGGCCGCGAGACCGGCGGGATGCGGGCCGCGACACCGACGGCATGTGGGCCGCGCCATGGTGCGCGGACCGCTCCGGCGTGGCGACGCACGCGATCGGGAGTGCGTCGGTGTACGTCACAGGAGGGCTTCGGCACCTGGCCACGGACCCCGTCGCGGAAGGAGTGTCCGAGGGATGCGCAAGCTGCTGGTCGACGTCGCTCACACACTGGTGCCGCCCAAGGGGGACCGATACGGGCCGCTGCCGCCGCTCATGCTGACACTGACCCTGGTCACCGGGCTCGTGGACGCGGTCAGCTTCCTCGGGCTCGGGCAGGTCTTCGTGGCCAACATGACCGGCAACGTGGCTCTCCTGGGCTTCGCCCTCGCGGGCGCCGAGGGCCTGTCCGCACCCGCCTCCCTCGTGTCCCTGACCTCGTTCCTCGCCGGCGCCGTGGCCGGTGGCCGGTTCGGCACCCGGTTCGCCGCGCACCGCGGGCGGCTGCTCTGGTCCGCGCTCGCCCTGCAGGCGGTGCTCGTCGCGGCGGCGCTCGTCATCGCCCTCGTGGCGCACGACAGGGTGGGCACGCCGGGCCGGTACGCCCTGATCGTCGCCCTCGGCCTCGCCATGGGGATGCAGACCGCGGTGGCCCGGCGCGTCGGCGTGCCGGACCTGACCACGACCGTGCTGACCCAGACGCTGACCGGACTGGCCTCGGACTCCGCCGACCGGGCCGGTGGCGACGGCCCCCGGCCCGGTCGGCGGATCCTGTCCGTCCTGGCGATGGTCCTCGGCGCCCTCGTCGGCGCCCTGCTCCTCGACGCCGGGCTCGCGGTCGTCCTGGGCGTGGCCCTGGCCCTACTGGTGGTGACCGCCGCCGTCACGCGACGTCTGGCGGCCACCGACGCCGAGTGGGTCAGGCCGTAGCGTCCACCGAGAGCGGGGCGGAGACGGGGACAGGGGCAGAGGCAGGGGCTGCAGCAGCGGCAGGAGCGTGGGCGGCGTCGCGTACGGGATGACGGCTCAGGATCGACACACGGTTGAACGCGTTGATGGTGATCGCCACCCAGATCACCGCCGAGATCTCCTCGTCGTTCAGGACCGCGCGCGCCGCGCCGTACGCCCTGTCCTGCGCGAGGCCGTCCGCCGGGGCGGTCGTGGCCTCCGCCAGGGCGAGGGCCGCGCGTTCCCGTGCGGTGAAGAGCTCGGTGTCCCGCCAGGCGGGGAGCACGCCGAGGCGCCGTGTCGTCTCGCCGGCCCGGAGCGCGGCCCTGGTGTGGACGTCGAGGCAGTAGGCGCAGCCGTTGATCTGCGACACGCGGAGGTTGACCAGCTCGACCAGGATCCGGTCGAGCCCCGCCTCGGCGGCGGTCGCGCGGACGGCGTCGGCGGTGTGAACCAGTGCCCGGTAGGCCGCGGGGCTCTGCTTGTCGAGGTAGACCCGTCGACCGCCCGTCGCGTCGTCCACGTCGTTCACGTCGTTGTCCGCGTCGTCGTTCACGTCGTTGTTCGCTTCGTTCACCATGCGCTCCTTCGAGGAATCCGTGCGCGTCACGGGTTCTGGGGCTATGATCACCATAGTTGTTGAAAGCGAAACTATATCGCTCGGGCGGGACGCCCAACCCGCCCCACACACAAGCCACCGGCCCGCGCACCCCACGGACTCCACAGACCCCACGGACTCTTCGACCCGAAAGGCACGTCATGAGCGAGCAGGCAGCAACCACCCCCGTCGTCCGCCGCGTCGACACCCGCCACCGCTACGAGATCCTGGTCGACGACCAGCGCGCCGGCCTCACGGCGTATCGCGACCGCGACGACCGGCGCGTCTTCTTCCACACCGAGATCGACGACGCCTACGCGGGCCAGGGCCTCGCCTCGATCCTGGTCGAGCAGGCCCTGACCGACGTGCGCGCCTCCGGGATGCGGATCGTGCCGGTCTGCCCGTACGTGGCCAAGTTCCTGAAGAAGCACGAGGAGTTCGCCGACATCACCGACCCGGTGACGCCGGAGGTCCTGCGGTGGCTGGACGACCGGCTGGCCCGCTGACCCCGCGGCCGGGCCCCACCGGCCCCCACCCCCGGGCCCTCCCCGCCGTTCAACCGGCGGGCGGGGCCAGGACGACGAAGTCGGCGTTCGACGGGTCGAGGCAGACCGCGAGCCGTCCGACGCCCTCCGCGTCGTCCGGCCCCATCTGCACGGTGCCGCCGCCCGCGGTGACCCTGGCCACCGCGGCGTCGCAGTCGGTGACGGCGAAGACGGGGTGCCAGTACGGCCGCCCGTGCGCGAGAGCGAGGTCCGCCTCGCTCACCTGCATGAGGCCGCCGTGCATGCGCTCCTCGGGCAGTCCGGCGGGGGTGATGATCGTGTACGTGCCCTCCCCGCCGGGCATCGGCATGTCGCTGTACTGCCAGCCGAAGACACTGCCGTAGAACTGCTTGGCCGCCGCGGCGTCGCTCGTGTAGAGCTCGGTCCAGGACAGCGAACCCGGCGTGTCGACCTGCTCGACGCCCTTGTTCGAACCCGGCTGCCAGACGGCGAACTGGCCGCCCAGCGGGTCGCTGTACTGCGCCATCCGACCCCACTCGTCGAGGTCCATCGGCGCGACGCGCACGGTGCCGCCGGCCTCCTCCACAGCCCGGGTCGTGGCGTCCGCGTCGGCGACGCTGTAGTAGATCATCCAGGCCGGACGCGCGCCCTTCTCGGTGAGCTTGCCGAGACCGGCGACGATCTTTCCGTCGTTCCGGAACATCCCGCCTTCCATGTCCTCCCCCTCCCCCATGGCCTCGTAGTCCCACCCGAGCACACCGCCGTAGAAGGCCGCGGCGGCCGGGACGTCGGGGGCGCCGAGGTCGAGCCAGCAGGGGGAGCCGGGGACGAAGTCGGTGGTGATCATGGCGAAGGCCTTTCACGGTTCCGGGGTACGCCGGGTACGCCCTCAGCCTCGCACCGGGCACGACCCCACGCGCGTCGACCGATCCCGCTCTCTCCGGCCGATCGGGTCCGTACCGCGAGCGCGTGGCCGGGCCTTCGCCTCGCCGAGTGGTCACGGCGGAGGGGAAGGAGGACGCTGGAACTGAGCGCGTCCGGGTGTCGAGGGCGTCGCGGTGGAGCGCCCGCCCGGCCGGGAGAGGCAGCGACGTCATGCGCATGCTCCTGAAGGTCCAGATGGACACCCCGGCCTCGAACGAGGCCATCCGAGCCGGCACTCTGCGGACGATCATGGAGGAGACCCTCCGGGAGATCCGCCCCGAAGCGGCCTACTTCACGGTCGAGAACGGCTGCCGGACGGCCTACCTGTTCTTCGACATGGCCGATCCGTCGCTGATGCCGAAGATCTCGGAGCCCTTCTTCCTCAAGCTCAACGCCAAGGTCCACTACTCGCCGGTCATGAACCCCGAAGACCTGGCCAAGGGCCTGGACGCGATCACCCCCGGCGGGTGAGGGTCACCGGACCCGGAAGGTGCTCCGCAGCGACGGCGCGCCCGGCTGCCCGGTCGTCCGCACCACCACCTCGCCCGGCCCGACGCGCGGACGTCCCGGGCGCGGAACCCCGGATCGGACTCGAAGTCGACCGGCACGAGGACGATCGCACTGCCGCCGAGGGTGACGTGGCCCTACGCCAACGGCCGGAGAGGCGCAGTCGGGTGGTGCCGCCGAGGGGGACGGTGACCGTGCGGCCGGTGGCGTCCTGGGTGAGGACGGCCGGAGGCGACGGTGCGGGAGTCCCGCACCGTCGTCGCAGGGACGGGAGTCGATGTCCTGGTCGAGCCCGGAGCAGGGGTGCGGGTGGGTGCGGGGTGCCAGGCCGATGCACGGACGGCGGGGGCGGCCGATCCGCCGGGGCGGCCCACCCGAGTGCCGCCCCCCACCTGGGTGTTCACCCTCCGGGCGGCGTCGGCCGCGGCGGACCGGCGGTTACGGGCTCTCCCCCGGTTTCCGGCCCCAGGCCGTCAGCATGCCTGCCGACAGCGCGGCGCATTCGTCGGATCCCAGGTACCGGATCGCCGCGTCGACAGCCGCGTCGTCGACCAGACCGGTCGCCCGCATCGGCGCCCTGCTCCGCTCCCACGTGTCCGCCCAGAAACGGCTGATCGGGCTCCCCGCCAGCAGCGGCGGCACATGGATCTCGGCGGCCACGGGCACGAGGCCCGCGCCGCGGAGCAGCCGCGGATACGACGGCACCCAGGAGACGTCGGTGCCGATGGTCTCCCTCAGCGCCTGCCACATCGCCCGCATCACTGTGGTGTACGGAGTGCCGGGTGCCCGGTCGCTCGTCAGGTCCACCGCGTCGCTCAGCACCAACACACCGCCCGGTTCGACGAGTTCGGCGAGCCGACTGATCACCCGGTCACGCTCGGGCAGGTGCATGAGCACGAAGCGCGCGTGGACGAGCCGGAACCGTCCGGGGTCGAAGTCCGGGTCGGTGACGTCCGCCTCGATGACGTCGAGGCCGCTCACAGGACGCTCGACGAGAAAACGTACATCGCGGTCGACGGCGAGCACGCCCGTCACCCCGGCCTCGTCGAGCAGCCGACGGGAGACGGTGCCCGTGCCGGCGCCCACGTCGAGACACCGCCACCCCGGACCGACCCCGAGCGCCCTGAATCGCGCCATGGTGATGTCGTCGTAGGCCAGCGCGCCGAAGTCGATGCGCTCGTCCTCGCCCGCCCGTTCGGGAGGGAAGACGGCCTCGCCGTAACGGCCTTCACCCGCCGCGTCCCCGCGCGGGGCGGCGGTCACGCCGGCACCGGGGCCGCGGGGCGGGCGCCTGCCGTGACGCGCTCCGGCGCCCGGTCGGCGAGGCACGGGAACAGCGGGTCCTCGAACAGTGTCATGACCGGATCCCTTCAGGTGGCGGGGCGGTTCCGGGCGGCCGGGGAGCGTCGCCCGCGGCCGACCGCCCTCCTGGACACCGACACCACCGACACCGCGGCCACCTCCCGTCGATCCTCCACGGACCGCCGCCCCCGCGGCCGAGGCGCGCCGCACCTGCCCGCCGATCGGGCGCCTCGAACCCGCCCCGAGCCCACCCCGGAACCCGCCTCGGACTCTCCACGAGCCCACCCCGGAACCCGCCCCGAGCCACCCCGCCCGGCACGGAAGCCACACCGCCCGACCCCCAACCATTGACAGGTCCATCTCACTCTCACCATTCTGAGAGCGCTCTCAAGCCGCTCACGACCCAAGGACCCACCCGCCCACCCACGGATTCCCCCCACACGGAGTCCCCACCTCCGAGGAGCCCCACGTGTCCGCACACCGCAGGCGCAGGTACAGCCGCGCCGCCCTCGTCCCCCTGGCCGCCGCCGCGTTGATCGGCACCGTCGTCACCGTCGCCGGCCCGTCCCACACCGTCCAGGCCGCCGTCCCCGCGACCATTCCGCTCACCTTCACGAACAACTCCGGCCGTGGCGAGCAGGTCTACGTCTACAACCTCGGCACCGAGCTCTCGACGGGGCGGCAGGGCTGGGCCGACGCGAACGGCACCTTCCACCCCTGGCCGGCCGGGGGTTCCGTCCCCGTTCCCGCGCCGGACGCCGCCATCGCCGGTCCTGGCAACGGCGGGTCGATGACGATCCGGCTGCCGAAGTTCTCGGGCCGGATCTACTTCAGTTACGGGCAGAAGCTGGTGTTCAAGGTGGCGACGGGCGGCCTCGTCCAGCCCGCGGTCCAGAACCCGAGCGACCCCAACAGGAACATCCTCTTCAACTGGTCCGAGTACACGCTCAACGACGCGGGCCTCTGGATCAACAGCACCCAGGTCGACATGGTCTCGGCGCCCTACGCGGTCGGCGTGAAGCGCCCCGACGGCACCGTCGCGAACACGGGCCGCCTCAAGCCCGGCGGCTACCGGGGCTTCTACGACGCCCTGCGCGGCCAGCCCGGCGGCTGGGCCAACCTGATCCAGACCCGCGCCGACGGCACCGTGCTGCGCGCCCTGGCCCCGGGCCACGGCATCGAGGCCGGCGCGCTGCCCTCGGGGGTGATGAGCGACTACATCAACCGCGTCTGGACCAAGTACGCCTCGTCGACACTGACCGTGACGCCGTTCGCGAACCAGCCCTCCGTGAAGTACTTCGGCCGGGTCTCGGGAAACGTCATGAACTTCACCAACACGTCCGGCGCCGTCGTCACCTCGTTCCAGAAGCCCGACTCCGACAGCGTCTTCGGCTGCTACAAGCACCTCGACGCCCCCAACGACCAGGTGCGCGGCCCCATCTCCCGTACGCTCTGCGCGGGTTACAACCGCTCCACCCTGCTGACGAACCCGAACCAGCCGGACACGTCCTCGGCCGACTTCTACAAGGACGCGGTGACCAACCACTACTCCCGCAAGATCCACGCCCAGATGGCCGACGGCAAGGCGTACGGCTTCGCCTTCGACGACGTCGGCGCGCACGAGTCACTGGTGCACGACGGCAACCCGCAGCAGGCGTACGTCACGCTCGACCCGTTCAACTAGCCCCACCGAACCGGGAAGCGCCGCCCCGTGGAACCGCCGACCCGCCGGCCCCACCGGCGGGTCGGCGGGATCGACCCCTCGGCAGGGCGACGGACGGCGGAGGCGGTCAGCCGGCGAGGGAGGCGCTCAGCCACTCGCGGTAGCGGGTGGGGGCCAGGCGCGCGCCGGGCCCGGGGGTGAGGACGTCGCCGCGGACGGCGGCGAACATGCCCGCCCGGTCGTCGACGACGACGGGGCGGTCGTCACCCCGGGCGGCCAGGGTGATCCGGCCGATCTCGTCCAGCGCGAGGGCGTCGGGTCCGGCGACGTCCAGCGTGCCGTTCAGCGGCTCCCCGACGGCGACGTCGGCGAGGGCGGCGGCCACGTCCGCGGACGCGATCGGCTGCAGCGGGGTGACGGGGAGACGGACTTCGCCGTCGGTCGCCGTCCAGGCCATCACGGCGTCCATGAACTCGAAGAACTGGGTGGCGCGGACGATCGAGTACGGGGTGGGGCCGTCGCGCAGCAGGTCCTCCTGGAGCACCTTGGCCCGGTAGTAGTCCAGGTCGGGGACCTGGTCCACGCCGACGATCGACAGCGCGACCTGGTGGCGTACGCCCGCCCGCTCGCCCGCGCCGAGCAGGTTGCTCACGGTGGTGCGGAAGAAGTCGAGAGACTGGTCGTCGAAGGTCGGGGAGTTGCTGACGTTGATGACCGTGTGGGCGCCGGCGAGCGCCTCGTCCAGGCCGGCGCCGGTGAGCAGGTCGACCCCCGAGGAGAGGGAGGCCGCGACCACGTCGTGGCCGGCCTTCTGGAGGAGGGCGACGACCTGGGAGCCGATGAGGCCGGTGCCGCCGATGACGGTGATCTTCATGGTGTGCCTTCCTTCGTGGACCCGGCGGGGCCCCTGGAGCGCAAACTCGGATACCCGATGTCCGAGATAATACTCGGATAGCATGTGTCCGAGTCAAACGGGGAGGCGACATGAAACTGTCCGGTGGTGTGGAGTGGGCGCTCCACTGCTGTGTGGTGCTCACGGCCGCGAGCCGACCGGTGCCGGCGGCCCGCCTCGCGCAGCTGCACGACGTGTCGCCGAGCTATCTGGCCAAGCAGATGCAGGCACTGTCGCGGGCCGGTCTGGTGCGCTCCGTCCAGGGGAAGACCGGCGGATACGTGCTGACCAGAGAGGCCGCCGAGATCACCCTGCTCGACGTCGTACAGGCCGTCGACGGGCCGGATCCGGCGTTCGTCTGCACCGAGATCCGGCAGCGCGGACCACTGGCGACCCCACCGGAGAAATGCACGAGGGCCTGCCCCGTCGCCCGCGCGATGGGCGCCGCGGAAGCCGCCTGGAGGGCCTCGCTGGCGGGCACCACGATCGCCGACCTCGTCACGACGGTGGAGGGCGAGAGCGGGCCGGAGGCGCTCCCGGGAATCGGCTCCTGGCTGACGGCCGGCACGGACGCGGCCGCGGGCGTGGACGCACCGGGCACGGACACACCCCGGACCTGAGGCGAAGGCCACGACCTCACCGCCCTGCTGAGGTCACGGTCCCCCCGCCCTCCGCCCCGGCCCGCACACGCGGGCCCGACGGGTGACATCTGCGCGGGTCGACGGCACCTCCGCCGCCCCGTGGGTACGCCACGGCCCTTGCTCCCGCCACGAGTTCAGCCCCTTCCCGCTTCCGGTCCCGCGCCGCCGGGCCGGGTCCCCCGCCCCGCCGATTCGGGTTCCCGCACCCCGGGGGCAGGCCCTCCCCCAGGGTGCGGATACGGCCAAGGGGAAGGACGGGCTCCGACCGTGCGCGCGGCGGTGCCCGGAAGCTCGGCGGGGACTGCGATGCGGAGGGTCCGGGGGCGCCGGTGTCGCACAAGGATCGCCCGGTCGTCACGGTGCCGTCACGGAGCCGTCGTGGCCCCATCGAACTCGGGGCCGCCCGGATGGCCGGAAACCACGCAGCTCGATCCCCCACGCCCGCCCCGCCGTTGATCAGCTCACATACTGCGCTGACCGGTTGGCGGGCGTCGTCGCGTCCCGGCCGGAACCGACCACTCGACCTCATCCCAAGCTCCTGGGGGAGACTTGCGCGCACATGTGAAGAGAGCAGGCGCCTTCACCATCGCAGCGGCCACATCCGTGGCCCTGGTAGCAGGCATGACCGGCCCCGCGACGGCCACACCCGACACCCCGCGCCCCGGCGGCGACCAGCGGATCCCGCTCGTCACCGGCGACCGCGTGGTGGTGAACGCCAAGGGCCGGATGGTGGGCTTCGAAGCCGCCCGAGGCCGTGAGCACATACCCGTACAGGTCCAGCGCATCAACGACCGCACCCTGGTCGTGCCCAGCGACGCGCAGCCGCTGATAGCAGCCGGACGGCTGGACCAGCGGCTCTTCGACCTCGATGTGCTCACCGACGCGCGGCTGCGCGAGAGCCATCGGGACGGGCTCAAACTGATCGTGCGGTACGAGGGGAGCGCCGGTGCCGCACGGGCCGAGGTGCGCGCGGCCGGCGACACCCAGTTGCGGCGGACGTTCCCGACGCTCGACGCCGACGCGATCCGTACCTCCCCGGACGACGTCGCCCAGGTGTGGGACGCGCTGACCGACCGGCGGAGCAGCGGCCTGCGGGCCACCGCCTCCGGCATCGGCACGGTGTGGCTGGACGGGGTGCGGTCCGCGAGCCTGGACCGGAGCGTCCGGCAGATCGGCGCCGACAAGGCGTGGGAGTCCGGGTACGACGGCACGGGCGTCAAGATCGCCGTCCTCGACACCGGCGTCGACAAGACCCATGACGACCTCAGCTCCCAGGTCGTCGGCGAGAAGAACTTCTCCGCCTCCCCCGACGCCGTGGACCGCGTCGGACACGGCACCCACGTCGCCTCGATCGCCGCGGGCACGGGCGCCAAGTCCGGCGGCCGGTTCAAGGGCGTCGCCCCCGGCGCCAAGGTGATCAGCGGCAAGGTCCTCGACGACAACGGCTTCGGTGACGACTCCGCCGTCCTCGCCGGCATGGAGTGGGCCGCCGCCGAGGGCGCGGACGTGGTCAACCTCAGCCTCGGCGGCCCCGACAGCCCCGGCGTCGACCCGCTGGAGGCGGCGGTCGACCGGCTGTCCGCCGAGAAGGGCATCCTGTTCGCGATAGCCGCGGGCAACGAGGGCGAGGGCGGAGCCTCGACGATCGGCTCGCCCGGCAGCGCGGACGCCGCGCTGACCGTCGGCGCCGTCGACAAGGACGACCGTCTCGCGGCCTTCTCCAGCACCGGCCCGCGCGTCGGTGACGGCGCCGTCAAGCCGGACGTGACCGCGCCCGGCGTGGCCATCGCCGCGGCCGCCGCGGCGGGCAGCGCGATCGACACCCGCCCCGGCACCCCGCACCCCGCTCCGGGGTATCTGCAGATCGACGGCACCTCCATGGCCACCCCGCATGTCGCGGGCGCGGCGGCGATCCTGAAGCAGCGTCACCCGGAGTGGAAGTCCACCGAGCTGAAGGGCGCGCTGACCGCGTCCGCCAAGGGCGGTGCCTACACCGCCTTCCAGCAGGGCTCCGGCCGCGTCCAGGTCGACAAGGCGCTGGCCCAGAGCGTCATCGCCGATCCGGTCTCGCTGGACTTCGGCACGGCGCGGTGGCCGCACGCCGACGACCGGCCCCTCACCCGGAAGGTCGCCTACCGCAACCTCGGGACCACGGACGTCACCCTCGACCTGTCGGTGGCGACGCTCGACCCGAAGGGCAGGCCGGCCCCGGCCGGGTTCTTCACGCTCGGCGCCGACCAGGTGACCGTGCCCGCCGGCGGCCGGGCCGAGGTCGACCTGACCGCCGACACCCGGATCGGTGACGCCGACGGCAGCTACTCGGGTCACGTCACCGCCACCGCCGCGGGCCAGTCCGTCCGTACGGCCGCGGTGGCCGTCCGCGAGGCGGAGTCGTACGACGTCACGCTCCGGGCCGTCGGCCGCGACGGCGCCGACGCCCAGAACTTCCACAGCACGCTGATCGGCGTCTCCGGCGCGGCCGCCGGCTTCGAGACCCGTATCGACAACGAACCGGGCAGCCACACCGTCCGGGTCCCCAAGGGCACGTACACCTTCAACACGGCCGTCTACCAGGACCCGTCGGACTACACCAAGGGCACCGACTGGATCGCCCAGCCGAGGCTGGAGGTCTCCGGCGACACCACCGTCACCGCCGACGCGCGCACCACCAGGCCGGTGGACCTCACCGTGCCCGGCATCGACGCGGTGGACTACGGCGGCACGTACTACGAGCTCGGCGGCACCGACATCGGCCGCGTCGGCAACGGCTGGGTCCTCCGGAGCTTCGCCGGGTTCCGTACCGCCCACCTGGGTCCGGCCGTCACCGACGGCTCGCTGCTGCAGACCTGGGACGCCCACTTCCTCAAGGACGCCACCAGCCAGTACTCGGTGGCCTTCGGCGGCAGGACGAACAGGGTCTCGACCGGCTACACCAAGCACGTGAAGGCGAACGAGCTGGCCACGCTCAAGGTCGGCCTGGGTGCCTCCGCCCCCGGGAAGTCCGCCCTCGCCTCCCCCTTCGCCCACATCCCGGGCGCCCCGGAGGGCAACGGCTTCTCCGACCCGCAGCCGACGCCGGGCACGCGCACCTTCTACGTCTCCACGGCCGACGGCGTCGAGTGGGTCACCAAGTTCGAGCAGGCGGGCGAGCCCGACGCGTGGGGCTACCCGGCCTTCGAGGGCAGCTGGGAGATGGTCCGGCCGAAGCGCTACGAGGCCGGCCGGACGTACCGCGAGACGTTCGGCACGGGGGTCTTCGGCCCGCTCCTCGGCGGGAACGCGGGCGTGTTCCGCACCGCTCCCGACCCGGCGACGGGCGAGCAGCAACTCGTCGGCTCGCTGCCGCTGTTCGCCGACGGCAAGGGTCACTCGGGGTACTCCCCGTACACCTCGGCCACGTCGACGCTGTACCGCGACGGCGTCAAGGTCGCCGAGAACGACGACCCGCTGACCGGCGCGCGGCCCTTCACGGTCGACGGCTCCGACGCCGAGTACCGGCTGGTGACCTCCGTGGAGCGCTCGGCGCGGCTCGCCGGCGCCTCGACGCGGGTCGAGACCGGCTTCACGTTCCGTTCGAGGGAGGTCTCGGCCACCACCGCGCTGCCGGTGTCCACGGTCCGCTTCGCCGCGCCCGTCGACCTCGCCTCGCGCGCCCCGGAGCACGCTCCGGTCGTCGTCCCGGTGACCGTGCAGGGATCCGCGGCCGGGAAGAACCTCACGTCCCTTGAGATCTCGGCGAGTTACGACAACGGGAAGACCTGGCAGCGCGTGCCGGTCCGGAACGGCGCGATCTCCGTGAAGAGTCCCGCGAAGGACAGCGGGATCTCGCTCTCCGCCGTGGTCAAGGACAAGCAGGGCAACACGTCGACGCTGACCCTCCACAACGCGTGGCTCGGCAAGTGATCCTGCCCCGTTAGACGTTCGACCGTCCGCATCCCGCACGGCGTCACCACCCCCGGGTGGTGACGCCGTGCGGCCGTGATGGCCCCGTACCCGTAGTACTCCAGAGCTACGCGACAGGTGTCCCCCCTGGCGGGACGTCGACGACCCCCCGTGATCCGTAGGTTCGGCACCGGATTCGAGAAACACCCCGGTACGGAAGGACCACGCCATGGCGTCCCGCCCGCGCAGCCGCCGCCTGCGCCGCACCCTGCTCGCCGCCCTCGTCGCCTCCTCGGTGGCGGTGCCCACCGCGGGCGCGGCCGGTCCGGCCGCCGTGCCCGCGCCCGTCCCCGCCCCGCTCGCCCCCCTCTCGCTCGCCGCGCCCGGCGAACTCGCCGCACGGTACGCCGCCAACCGTTCCGCCGTCCTCGCCGCGGAGGTCATCGCCGACGCCCACGGCGACCACGGACGCGCCGCCACCCTGCGGGCCATGGCAGGGGAGGACCACCGGCTCCTCTCCTTCGACGGCCGGGACGGCGGCCGCAGCGTCGAGGTGTTCGGCGACCTCACCGGCGCCACCCGGATAGCCGTCCTCGTGCCCGGCTCCGACACCCGGCTCGACAGCCACCGCTTCCGGTCCGGAGCCGCCGCGCTGCAACGCGAACTGGGCCGCGGGACAGCCGTCCTGGCCTGGCTCGGCTACCGGACCCCCGCCACCCTCAGCGCCGCCGCGACGACCCCCGGTCGCGCCGAGGAGGCCGCCCCGCTCCTCGCCTCCTTCGTCCGCGAAGTGGCCACCGCCGCACCGCGGGCCCGTCTGACGCTGCTGTGCCACTCGTACGGCTCCGTCGTCTGCGCCGAGGCCGCGGGCCGTCTCCCCGTCGCCGCCCTCGTGCTCTACGGCAGCCCCGGCACCGGCGCCGGGCGCGCCGCCGACCTCGGCACCACGGCCACCGTCTGGGCCGGCCGCGGCGAGGACGACTGGATCGCCCATGTCCCCCACGTCCGCGTCCCCCTTGCGTACGGGGAACTCGGCTTCGGCACCGACCCCGTCGCCCCGGAATTCGGCGCCCGGATCTTCGACGCCGGCACCGGCGGCCACAGCGACTACCTCCGCCCAGGCTCCGTGTCCCTGCGGAACATGGCCCGGATCGTCGCGGGACGGGATCCGGCCGATGCGTGACCTCGCCCGCAGGATCGACGCCGCCACCCCGCCCGACCGCGACCGCTCCCTCGACGCCCTGCGCGCCCTCGCCATCCTCGGCGTGGTCCTCGGACACTGGCTCGTCACGGCCCTGATCATCGACAGCGGCACCTTGCGGGCCGTCAGCCCGCTGAGCCGACTGCCCGAGTTCACCCCGGTCTCCTGGGTGTTCCAGACGCTGGCCGTCTTCTTCCTGGTCGGCGGACGGGTCGCCGCCACGAGCCACGCCGCCGCCCTCGCCCAGGGCACGTTCTACCGCGACTGGCTGGCCGCGCGCCTCGGCCGGCTGTTCCGGCCCGTGGCCGTCGTCCTCGCCGTGTGGGCCGCCGCGGCGCTCGCGATGACCGTGGGCGGGGTGCCCTGGCAGACCGTGCGCACGCTCGGCACGCTCGTCCTCTCCCCGCTCTGGTTCCTGCTGGTCCTCACCGCCCTCACGGCGGCGACGCCGCTGGTCGCCAGGGTGCACCCGCTGTGGCCGCTCGCGGTCGTCCTGCACGTCGACGTGATCCGCTTCGGCCTCGGCGGGCCCGGATGGCTCGGCTGGACGAACGTGGCGGCCGGCTGGCTCGTTCCGTACTGCCTCGGCGCCCTGTGGGCCCGGCACGGCGTCAGGGAACGGCCCGTCGGATGGATCCTGCTGACCCTGGGCGCGTCGGCCACTGTCCTGCTCGTCGTCCTCGCCGGCTATCCCGCGTCCATGGTCGGCGTGCCCGGCGCGGCCGTCTCCAACCTCAACCCGCCCACGCTCGCCGCCGTCACCTTCGGCGTCGCCCAGTGCGGCGCGGCGTTCCTCCTCGTCGGCCCGCTGCGCCGGACCCTGGGCAGGCCCGCCGTCTGGGCGGCCGTGGCCCTCCTCAACCTCGGTGCCATGACGGTCTTCCTGTGGCACCAGACCGCGATGATGGCCGTCACGATGCTGGGCCTCCTCGCCGGCGGACCGACCGGACACGGTCCGCTGACCGGTCTGCACACCGTCCCCGACGGCTACGACTGGGTCCTCGCACGGCTGGCCTGGCTGCCCGTGTTCGGGCTCGCGCTGCTCGTGTGCGTCGCCGTCTTCCGTACGTACGAAGCGGGCGGCCACCGTCCGTCCCGGGCGCGGCGCCCCGCCGCGAGAAAGCAGGTGCGGCGTGCATAGGGTGGACCTGACCGGCGAGGGGGAACGGGTGGGGGACGGTTACGGGCATGCGCTGAGCGCTGCCCTGCGCAGGGCACCGGGCACGCTGCGCCGCGGCCTGTGGACGACGGCCCGCGACCCGCTGCCCCGTCAGACCTGGTTCGGCTGGCTCCCGCACGGACATCTCGTGCTGCTCGCCGTCTCCGCGGGCGTGGCCAAGATGGCCGAGTACAGCACGGCGATGACCGACCTCACCGCCCCGGTCAAGCTCCTCGTCATCCTCCAGGCCGCCTCCCTCGTCCTCGCCCTGAGCCGACCGGTGCCGGCCTGGTGGCTGTCGACGCTCAGCCTGTTCCTGACCGCCGAGGTCACCGACGCGACCGTCGGCCCCGACCTGCTCTGGCCCTGGAGCGTCTGGGGCATCGTCGTGCACACCTTCGTGATGCTGCTCCTCGCGCTGCGCGTGCACCCTCTCGTCACCGCCGTCACACTGCTGCTCACCGTGCTCTCCGGCCTTGGCAACGCGGCCGTGCCCACGGACTTCGCGCACAACGAGGACCTGGCCGGCGGCACGCTCGCCTTCGCGATCGCGGCCGTGGTCGGCGCCTCCCTGCGGCTGAGCCGGGTGGCCCGGAACAAACTGGTCGAACAGGAGGTCCTCACCGCCGAGGAGCGGGCCATGCGCACCGTCCTGGAGGAGCGCGGACGGATCGCCCGCGAACTCCACGACGTCGTCGCCCACCACATGTCCGTGATCTCCATCCAGGCGCAGGTGGCCCCGCACCTCGTCGAGAACCCCTCCGCGGAACTCCGGGAGAACCTGGCGGGCATCCGCCAGAACGCGGTCGAGGCGCTGACCGAACTGCGCCGCGTCCTCGGCGTCCTGCGCGCGGAGGACCCGGCGGCCGACTCCGTGCGGCACTCCCCGCAGCCCACCCTCGACCGGCTCGACGAGCTGCTCGACAACGTCCGTGCCGCCGGCCTGTCCGTCGACAGCGCCACCAGTGGAGAACCCCGCCGGCTCTCGCCGGGCGTCGAGCTGTCCGCGTACCGCATCGTCCAGGAGGCGCTCAGCAACGCGATGCGGCACGCGCCGGGAGCCCCGGTGCGGGTGGAGACCGGCTACCTGACCACCGGACTCACCCTCCGCATCGCCAACGCGCCGGCCACGCGCCCCGTCGACCCCGCCACCCTCCCGCTGTCGCCGGGACTCGGCCACGGCCTGCTCGGCATGCGGGAACGCACCGCCATGCTGGGCGGCGAGCTGGTCGCCGGACCGACCACGGACGGCGGCTTCGAGGTGACCGCCACCCTGCCCCTCGACACCCCCAAGGACGGCCCATGACCAGCGGCACCATCCGCGTCCTCATCGCGGACGACCAGATGATGGTCAGACAGGGGTTCACAGTGCTGCTCAACGCCGAACCCGGCATCGAGGTCGTCGGCCAGGCGGTGGACGGCGCCGACGCGGTGGCCAAGGTCGCGGAACTCTCGCCCGACGTCGTCCTGATGGACATCCGCATGCCAGGCACCGGCGGCATCGAGGCCACCCGCGTCCTCACCGCGGCCGCCGGCTCCAGCGTGAAGGTCCTCGTCCTGACCACCTTCGACCTCGACGAGTACGTCTACGAGGCCCTGCGGGCCGGCGCCTCGGGATTCCTCCTGAAGGACGCCTCCGCCGACGAACTCGCCGAGGCGGTGAGGGTGGTGGCGCGGGGCGACGCCCTGCTCGCCCCGGACCTCACCAAACGCCTGATCGCGGAGTTCTCACGGCTCAGCGCCACCCCGCGCAGCCCCCTGAAGGACCGCGTCGGGATGCTGACGGAACGGGAGACCGAGGTCCTGGCCCTCATCGCCCAGGGCCTGTCGAACGCGGAGATAGCAGCCTGTCTCGTCGTGGCCGAACAGACCGTCAAGACCCATGTGAGCCGCATCCTGGTCAAGCTGGGGCTGCGCGACCGCACCCAGGCGGCCGTCTACGCCTTCGACAGTGGCCTCGTCCGCCCGGCCGGCCACTGAGCACGCGCGTCAGCACGAGGGTTCGATGCCCCAGGCGGCGGCGCGGGCGGCGGCGGCCGCGCGGTTGGGGAGGTCGAGCTTGGCGAGAATGTGCTCGATGTGCGTACCCACGGTGCGCGGGGTGATGTACAGCCGTTCGGCGATCTCCCGGTTGGTGCGGCCGGTGGTCAGTTCGGCGAGCACCTGGAGTTCCCGCGGCGAGAGCCCGCCCGGCCGCCGGGCGCCCGGGGCGGGGTCGGGGGCGGCGGCCTTCTCGGGCGCCGGGCACGCGCGGGGGTCGACGGCAGCGGACAGGGCCTCGGTGAGCAGGGTGACCACGGCGCGCGCCGGGTCGGTGGTGCGCACCGGCGCACGGGTGCTGACGTTCAGCATGCCGACGTACCGGCCGTCGGCGGCGAAGAGGCACTGGGCCACGCCGTCCTCGATCCCGAGGGGGCTCAGCACCTCCTGGAACCCCGGCGACGCCGCCAGGAGCCGCCGGGGGACGTCCCTCAGCCAGAGCCCGCCCCGGTCAGGGCCGCGGAGAACGGGGAACACCGGGTCGTGGTGGAGGCGGGTCTCGATGTAGGCGGTGGCGTCGTCGGGGTAGGTCCCGGCCAGGGTGGTGTGGCGGCGGCGCAGCGGATCCCACCGGGCCAGGGAGGCGTGGTCGTACGCCATCACCTCGGACAGCGCCGCCAGGACCGTGTCGACGCCGGTCGCGCCGGTCGTGGCGCTCCTGGCCGCCTCACGGACGTGGACGGCCGCGTCCAGGATGTCCGCCGTGCTCCGCTCCGCTGCCATCCCCCCAGGATGATCATGTGCCCGGAATACGTCAATCGCGCAGCGTGTCGTGCACGACACGCCCGTCCATGACGGTGAGGAGGACGGGCATCTCCGGGATGTCGTGGGGGTCGGCCGTGAGCAGGTCACCGTCGAGCACGCACAGGTCGGCGGCCTTGCCCGGCTCCAGGGAGCCCTTCCAGTCGTCGGCGAAGTCCTGCCAGGCCGCGTCGATCGTGTACGTACGGATCGCCTCGGCCAGGCCGATGCGCTGCTCGGGACCGCTGACGCGGCCGGTGGCCTTCGACTCGCGCAGCATCATGGTGGCGACGCCCTGGCGCCAGTCCGGGTACGTGACGGGGGCGTCGGACCCGCTCGCGACCCGTACACCGGCGTCGAGCGCGTCCCGGTAGGGCCAGGCGTACGCGGCGCGCCCGGTGCCGACGAACTCCTCCTCCATGTCGGCGACGGTCCACTTGATGGTGGGGTTCATGTTGACGCCGAAGTCGTGCGCGGCGAGGAGCTTCATGCTGTGCGCGGTGAGGAAGTCGCCGTGGATGACGTAGTGACGGGCGTCGGCCCGCGGGTGCTCGGTCACGGCTGCGGCGAAGGCTTCCGCGACGGTGTCGCCGGCCCGGTCGCCGGTGACGTGGACGCCCAGCTGGTACCCGGCGGCGTGGGCGTGCCGGATCATGGCGCCGATCTCGGCGATCCGGTCGTCGTCGGTCTCGCCGCCGACACAGAGGGAGCCGCAGCCGCCGCCCACGTACGGCTCGTGCATCCAGGCCGTCCTGTTGGGGACGATGCCGTCGCCGAAGATCTTGACGCCGTGGATCGCGAGGAGCCGCGGATCGGCGTCGCCGGAGGCTCCGGTGTCGGAGAGAGCGGTGAGGCCGCGGACGAACTCCTCGGCGGTGCTCGCCATTCCGGTGGGCAGGAGGAGGACGCCGACGCGGGCGGTCAGTTCGCCGTCGGCGTGCAGGCGCCGGTAGACGTCGAGGGTCTCCCCGCCGAGCGCGCCCCGCATGATGCCGTCGCCGCCGGGGCCGAGCCCGGGCTCGGTGTAGCTGGTCACACCGAGCCGGGCGAGCGTGGCGAGGGTCGACCTGATCGCGTCGGTCCGCTCCTGCCGACCGAGCGCGGGCAGCGCGTTCTGGACGAGGGCCTGGGCGCCCTCGTGGAGCAGCCCGGTCGGCTCGCCGGTCTCGTCCGCGACGATGGCCCCGCCGGGTGGCGCGACGGTGTGCCGGTCGATCCCGATGAGCTCCAGCGCCTTGGAGTTGACCCAGGTGGCGTGGCCGGAGAAGGAGTACAGGACGACGGGGTGGTCCGGGCTCACGGCGTCGAGGTCGTGCAGCGAGGGCTGCCGCGACGGGTCGGCGACGCACTCGTCGAGGTAGCCGGTGTCCCAGCCGTGCCCCGTGATCCACTGCCCGGCCGGCACCCGCCCGACGGCCTCCCGGACCACGCCGGCCACGTCGGCGAGGGAGGAGACGGCGGGGTGGGCGACGTCGAGGGAGAGCGGTGGCGTCGCCATGCCGAAGGCGCATCCGTGCAGATGGGAATCGTTGATCCCGGGAAGCAGGGTCGCCCCCCGCAGGTCGACGACGCGGGTGTCGGGTCCGACGAACGGCGCCACGTCCTCCCGCCCGCCGACGGCGCTGATGACCCCGCCGGTCACCGCCAGGGCCGAGGCGACGGAGAACTCCGCGTCGACCGTGACCACCCGGCCGTCGAGAAACACCAGGTCCGCATACGTGTCCACAGAAGGTCCTTTCACACACCGGGCGCACGACGGCACCCGCAAACGATCTCCCGAGGACTATGTCCGCGCCCCCGCACCCGGCACATCGGTCATCCCACCGATACGCGCCGCTCGTCGGGACAGGCTGCTGCCCGACCGGCTCCGCCGGCTGCCCCGGAAGCCGACGAGCCCCGTCCCACAGGTCACGGGTCACGACGGGCCCTGGCCGCCGGCGCCCCTGGTCTCCGGCGGCCGGGAAGCCCGGCGTCAGCGCGCCCCGGTGGCGGCCCGCGTGACGTACGCGTCGATGTGGGTCTGGGTGAGGGTGTTGCCGTGCGCGTCCGTCAGCTCCGCGCGCAGGGACACCGCCTTGCCGGGCCCCGGCGTCGTCACCGTGATCCGTCCGCCGGTCACCGCGGCCCGCGTCCACGTGGCGCCCCGGTCCGTCGACACGGACACGGTCAGCGACCGCACTCCCGACCGTCGGGCCGCGCCCTCCACCGTCACCGCCACCCGGCTCGTGGTGTGCGCCGGGGCGGTGCCGTCGAGCGCGACGTCGGGGCCGAAGCGTACGGCGCTCAGCGGGAGGTCGGTGGCGGTGGCCGTCGCCGCGGAGGTGAACGTCCACGCCGCCGTGACGCTCCCGCGCGAACGCGTCGCGCTCGCCGTCAGCCGGTAGGCGGCCCGCCCCGCCGGCACCGTGAACGAGGCGTGCCCCGGCCTCTCGCCGCGGCGGGTCCCGACCAGCGCGCCGTTGCGATGCAGCGTGACGGTCGACGCGGTGAACAGGGGTGAGGACGGCGCGTGGCCCTCTCCGTCGGCGAGCAGCGGCACCGCCAGGTCCAGGGTGTCACCGGTGCGCTGCGCGAGGGGCCGGGCGCCGTGCGAGGAGTCCAGGGCCGGGCCGAGGACCGGGGTGTCGAAGGTGTGCACCGTGGTCGAGCCGGGCGTGAACGACTGCGAGAGGACGAAGTAGTTGTTGGAGGGCGCCTCCGGTTCGGACGGCGAGCCGTACACGAGGTCCCAGGCGCCGCGCTCGGGCGTGAAGAGGAACGTCCCACTGGTACCCGCCGGCACCGGCAGCCCCAGCGCCGGGGAGGCGCCCGCCGACGGCGCGAAGGAGACGAGGGCCGTTCCCCCGCCGGACGCGGGTCCCCCCGCGCGCACCACCAGCGTGGCCAGGTCGCCGGGCGCCGGGTGCCGGACCAGACCGGACAGCGCCCGCTCGCCCCGGAAGGCGTAGCCGAGGGCGCAGACGCCGCCCGGCCGCCTCCAGTACATGTCCACCCAGGTCCGCACGGCCCCGCGCTCGGCGTCCGGCCCCAGGTGCGCCACCCGCAGGTCCAGCGACATCGACATCAGGTTCGCGAACCCGGTGACCCCCTCGTACGTCACCTCGGCGAACGCCCCGGTCTGCTCGTACCTGGCGTCGGCGACCGGCGGCCGGATGTCCACCGGGCGCGCGACCCGGGCGTCGAGCACGAGGGTCATGTCGCGGTCGATGTCCAGCCGCGGCTGGACGAGCCAGTCGTTCCCCCAGTTCTCCTCCCCCACCGGCCTGGTGGACAGGGTGGAGTCGAGCATGTACCGCCCGGCGGGCACCTGGACGGTGACGGTGCTGGGCGACTTCTTCAGCTCCCGACCGGTGCCGGCGTCGGGCCCGGACAGGGCGGTCAGCAGGGTGCGGTAGTCGGTGGTCGGCGCGCCGTCGCGGCCCAGGTGGACGAGGGTCAGCGCATACGTGCCGGAGGCGCCGCTCGTCCGCCGCCCGGCGGGCGCGGCGTGGGCCGCGGCGGCCGGGAGGCAGACCGCGGCGGTACCGGCGACCGTCGCGACGCCGAGCCCGCGCAGCACGGCCCGGCGCGACGCCGTCCGGGCGGGGACGGCCGGGAGGGACGGGAGGGACGGGAGGGACGGGACGGATGAGACGGAGGAGGGAGAGTGCATCCAGTTGACGTTCATGATCTGCACTGGGCCGGCCCGCCCCCGAGTTCCCGTGAGCCGGGTCACATCGACGCCCGGAGAAACCCGCCGACCACGTCCGAACCGGCATATGGCATCGTTGCCGAACCGCCATGGAGGACCGCATGACCCGCACCACACCCCCGCGACCCGTCGATGTCGAAGCCGTTTTCCCCGCCCTCTCCGCCCACCGGCGTACGGCCACGCGCCTGCATCCCCGCCACGGCGTGGCGAAAGCGGAGGAGAATTCACTGGCGGGACCGCTGTTGTGGCCGGCCGACGAGCCCTGGCCGGTGTGCACCGCGGTGCACCCCAAGGGCACAGGCCATCGGCTGGACGACGTACGGCTCAAGCGGCGCATCCTCGCGGCGGCGAGAGGACGCGACTTCTCCGACGAGGAGCGGAGCGTCCTCGACACCATCGCCCGGGGACAGCACGCCCCGGATCTCCGGGACGAGGATCCTCTCCCGCTGCTGGCCGTCGCCCAGCTGTACACGCGGGACATCCCCGACCTCGTCGGCCCGGTAGGCCACGACCTGCTCCAGGTGTTCTGGTGCCCGTTCGAGGTCCACGGACCCGACCGCACCATCGACGTCGTGCTGAGGTGGCGGCGCTCGCAGGAAGTCGGCGAGGTCCTGACGCACCAGCCCGAGCCCCCGGTGGCGGGCCGCGAGGAGTGCGTGCCCACCCAGTGCGTCCTGCACCCCGAACAGGTCATCGAGCACGAGTATCTGGGCCTGCTGGGCGAAGAACTCCAGGACGCCATCGCGGACTGGGAGGAGGGCCTGCTGGACGAGGACGACGAGGACGCCTACGACTCCTCCGAGCCGCAGAGCTACGACACCTACGAGGAGTACGAAGCCGCGATGGCCCGGGCGCGGGCGGAGGAGGAGTACGAGGTCGACTACATGGGCGACCTGTCCATCGCCCCGGGATGGAAGGTGGGCGGCTTCGCCTCCTGGCACCTCACCGATCCCGCACCGGTCGACTGCGCGGTCTGCGGCACACCGATGCCTCCCCTGCTCACGGTCGACAAGGGGGAATGCGACGGCGGTTCGAGGAGCTGGCTTCCGCTCGAGGATCGCGATGCGACCGACGACCCGGACGCGATCGACCCGGTCGGCGTCCACCTCGGCCGCGGCTTGATGCGCATTCACACCTGCCCCTCCGACCCGAGGCACCCGCAGCGGCTCAGCTTCCAGTAGGCGCCACGGCACCCGCCGGCGGCACGTGTACGACGTCCCCGAGACCGTGAAGTCCTGACCTGGTCGAGACAGCCGTGCACCGGCCGGCGCCCCTCGACCGGCTCAAGGCGCGCTTTCGCCCCGGTCACAGTGCGCCGGTCCCCAAGCGGTCCCCGAAACGGGTCAGGGGCCGTTTCAGATCTCTCTGAAACGGCCCCTGACCTGCAACTCTTTCGAGTCGGGACGACAGGATTTGAACCTGCGACCCCTTGACCCCCAGTCAAGTGCGCTACCAAGCTGCGCCACGTCCCGCTGCCCGTCTGACCTGGGGTTTCCCCGGCTGGACGCGCAAGAGAACAATAGCGCACTTTCCCCGGTGGTCACGAACCCTTTCCCGGCACCACGGAGACCGTGCACGCCAGAAGCGGAACGCTCACTCTCCGTGACATGCTCCGACGCCGACGTCGTGGTGGTCAGAGCACGCCGTTGTCGCGACGGCTGATCCGCCCCATCAGCTCGGCCGCCATCGCCTTGATCGTCTCGAGCCCGGCGCGTCCCCACGGCCGGACGTCGGTGTCGACCACGCAGACGGTGCCGAGCGCGACACCGGTGCGGTCCATCAGCGGCGCGCCCATGGAGGAGCGGATGCCGATCTCGTCCACGACCGGGTTCCCCGCGAAGCGCGGGTAGTCGCGGACGTCCTCCAGGACGAGCGCCCTGCGGCGCACCACGACGTGCGGACAGTAGCCGTGATCGCGGGCCATGAAGCGGCCGACGCCGCCGGCGCCCACGGCACTCGCGGCTCTCGCGCCCAGGTCGCCGCCCGAGTGGGTGCCCTCGGGCGTGTGCAGCCCGGCGAAGAACTGCCGGTTCTCGTCGATGAAGTTGACCATCGAGAACGGGGCTCCGGTCACGTCCGCGACCCGGTGGGCGAACTCGTCGAACGCCTGCTCCGGCCGCTCCCCGAGACCGAGTTCACGCAGCCGCCGCACACGGGCCGGCGCGTCCTTGTCGATGGGGGTCAACAGGAGGTGCCCGGTGGGGTCGTACGTCATGGCGTGGCTCCGTGGACCGACGCGGCGGCCGGGATGGTGGTGAGCAGATGCTGGACGAGGGTCAGCAGGGTGCGGATGCCGGAGCTGGCGAGCCGGGCGTCGCAGAGGACGACCGGCACCTCCGGCCCGAGGTCGAGCGCGGCCCGTACCTCGTCCGGCTCGTAGCGGAAGGCGCCGTCGAACTCGTTGACCGCCACGACGAACCGGATGCCCCGCCGCTCGAAGAAGTCCACGGCGGGGAAGCACTCCTGGAGCCGACGGGTGTCGGCCAGGACCACCGCCCCGAGCACGCCCTCGCAGAGTTCGTCCCACATGAACCAGAAGCGTTCCTGGCCGGGGGTGCCGAAGAGATAGAGGACATGGCGGTCGTCGAGGGTGATGCGGCCGAAGTCCATGGCCACGGTGGTCGTGGTCTTGGATTCCACGCCCTCCAGGCTGTCGGTGGCGACGCTGACCGAGGTCAGCAGTTCTTCGGTGCTGAGCGGTTCGATCTCGCTGACCGCGCCCACGAGCGTCGTCTTGCCCACGCCGAAGCCGCCCGCCACGAGGATCTTGACGGCGGTGGGGAGCGGGTCGGTCGTGAATCCGTCGTGGCGCTCAGAGCCGTTGTCGTAGGCCATCGAGCACTGCCTCCAGCAAGGAACGGTCGGTCGGGTTGGCGTGGAAGCGGGGAGCGCGGGCGGTGAGCGCCCCGCAGTCCACGAGGTCGGAGAGCAGGACCTTGGTGACCACGGCGGGAAGCCGCAGGTGCGCCGCGATCTCGGCCACCGAGGTGGGCCCGGAGCACAGCCCGAGGGCCATGCCGTGCTCCGGACCCAGGTGGGCCTGGGGTGACGCTCCGGTCGCCATCACCATGGACAGCAGGTCCAGTGCGGTGGTCGGCCTGGTCCGGCCACCGCTGACGGTGTACGGACGGATCAGCCGGCCGGCCGCGTCGTCGAGCCAGGGCCCTTCCTGCGGGGTCGTCACGTTCACTGGCCGAGGCCGCCCACCGCTCCGGCTGCCTGCCGGGCGGGGGTGACCAGGTACGGCCGGACGCTCTTGACGAGCATCGCCATCTCGTATCCGAGGACCGCTGCGTCCGCCTCGCGGCCGGCGAGCACCGCCAGACAGGTGCCGGAGCCCGCCGTGGACACGAACAGGAGGGTGGAGTCGAGCTCCACGACCACCTGCCGCACCTCGCCGCCGTCGCCGAACCGGGCGCCGGCGCTGCGGCCGAGCGAGTACAGGCCGGAGGCGAGGGCCGCCATGTGGTCGGCGGCGTCGGGGTCGAGGCCGTGGACGGATTTCACGAGGCCGTCGGAGGAGAGCAGAACGGCGTTGCGGGTGTAGGGGACCCGCTGGACGAGGCCGCTCAGCAGCCAGTCGAGGTCCGAGGAATGGCCGGTCGGCACATTGCTCGCCATGGTGTCTACTCCTTGTGCGCGTCGCCTGGACGCAGCGGTTCATGGGGGGCGGGCTGGGACTCGGCGAGGCCGATGCCGCGCTGGAACGCGGCCATCAGGCCGGGGTCGTGCAGGACGTGTTCCTCGGGCCTGCGGGCCACCGGTTCGTCGCGCAGCTGCGGGACGATGTGTTCCTGGGCGCGCCGCTTGGGGAGCACGGGCCGGGCGTTGGCCGCGGGCGCCTGGGGAAGCGGCGAGAGGAAGGGGGCCGGCGGGCCCGGGGGTTCGGTGGTGGCCGTCGTGCTCATGGTCGCGGGCGCGGGCGCCTGGGGGTGGGCCGGTGCCGGGGCGGCCATGGGTGCCGTCAGGGGAGCCGGGGCGGGGACCGCGGGCGCGGGCTGCGACGGCACGTCCGACGGTTCCGTCGGCTGGGGCCGCACCGGGCTCGGCGGGACCGCGGAGGATCCGGGGGGCGCGGCGGCCTGGTGCTCGTGCGGGGCGAGACCCTCGGGCTCGGCTCCGAGGAGGCTCTGCGGGAGGACGAGGACGGCCTGGACGCCGCCGTAGATGTTGGACTGGAGTCGTACGGCGATGCCGTGGCGGCGGGCGAGGGCCGAGACGACGAAGAGTCCGATGCGGCCGTCCTGGAGCAGACGCGCGACGTTGACCTGGTCGGGGTCGGCGAGCAGGGCGTTCATCTTCTCCTGCTCGCCGACGGGCATGCCGAGGCCGCGGTCCTCGACCTCGATCGCGAGCCCGGCCGTGACGCACTGGGCGCGGAGCAGCACCGTGGTGTGCGGTGCGGAGAACTGCGTGGCGTTCTCGACGAGTTCGGCGAGGAGGTGGATGACGTCGGCCACGGCGTGGCCCCGGAGCGCACCGTCGATCGGCGGGACGAGCTTGACCCGGGGGTACTGCTCGACCTCGGCGATGGAGGAGCGCAGCACCTCGGTGATGGTGACCGGGTTCGACCACTGGCGGCGGGAGATGGCGCCGCCGAGCACGGCGAGGTTCTCGGCGTGCCGGCGGATGCGGGTGGCCAGGTGGTCGACGTGGAACAGGCCCTTGAGCAGCTCCGGGTCCTCGACCTCGTTCTCCAGCTCGTCGAGGAGCTGGATCTCGCGGTGGACCAGGGACTGCAGGCGCCGGGCGAGGTTGACGAAGACCTCGACCTTCTGTTCGTTCCCGACGCTACTGGAGAGCCTGGACGCCTGCACGACGGCTTCCACGGCCACCTCGTGAGAGCGCGTCAGCTCCTGGGCAAGCAGGTCGAACTCGTCGCCGGAGGCGGTGCCGGCCGGTGGGGCGGGGCGGGGTGGAAGACCCTCTCCCTTGCGCAACTGTTCGACGATCGTCCGCAGTTCGCTCTGGCCGCGGGCACTGCTGCGGCGCAGGGCGTTGCAGCGGTCGAGGACCGTCTTGGCGGCTCGGTCCGCGCCGAGCGCGGCGGCCGTCACGGCGGCCACCGTGATCGCGGCGGCGCCGGTGAGCGCGGCCCAGAGGCCGGGCGTCGGGGTGGCGCCGGTGGAGCGGAGGGTGAAGAGCACGGCCGCGGCCCCGCCGAGTGCCACCGCGACGGCGGGAAGCACGGAGGTGCGGAGGAGTTGGGGGCGTAAACGGGCTTCCATGGTGTGCGACGCGGGGGGCTGCGCCGGGGGGCTGCCACCGGTGCCGGGGGCCGGGCGGGCGCCTGACCGGCCGTGCCGCCCGCCCTCGCGTCGGTCGGACCGCGAGGCGGGTGCGCGAAGTTGAGACATGAGTGTCCTTGGTACGTACGTGCCCAGGAATCGGCGTACTGCGGGGTGCGCTACGGGTGGGGACTACGGGGGTACTGCAAGGGTTGGTTCACGGGGTGTGTGACGTGTGTGCGAAGAGCCTACCGATGATCACCGACCACACACTGTAATCGTCAACCGTTCATGTGCGGTGCGCAGTTGGCAAACTTACCCGCAGACCGGCCCGCTCTGGTATCGCTCCCAGAACGACAGGCCGAGAAGCTTCGGCCGAAACTCGCCGTCGCGGCGGGGAAGGGGCGTCGAGCACGGGAACGGAGGAGGGCGGAGGCGTTCCACGCCTCCGCCCTCTGCGGAAATCGTCCCCGACCGGAATCCCGGGAGGGGTGCGGACCGCCCGGTCCGCTCGCGGCCTCAGGGGGTCCGTGCCGCCTCAGGGGCACCCCGGCCGGTGTCCGTGCCGGGTTCACCGGAGGTCCGTCCCGCGTTCGCGCCGGTGTTCGCTTCCGTGTTTGCGTCCGCGTTCGCGTCCGTTTTCCCGTGCGACACACCGCCGAGCCGACCGTCACCGTCGGTGAGATCCGGCGCCGCCCAGCCGCCGGAGGGGACGCGGGCGACCGGACGCCACCAGGGGCTGTCGGGCACGCGCTCGGCGCCCGGCTCGAAGGGCTCGCCCGGGATGGGCAGGGCGATCCGCTGGGCGGCCCCGGCGGCGGCCTCGACGGTGCCCTCCCCCGGTTCGGCCCACGGGTGCGGGGCGAGGTTGAAGGTGCCCCAGTGGATCGGCAGCATCACCCCGGCGGGGCCGCCGCCCTGGAGGTCCAGATGCGCCCGCATGCCCTCGGCGGGGGTCATGTGGATGTCGGTCCAGAACTCCGAGTAGGCGCCGATCTGGATCATGGTGGCGTCGAAGGGGCCGTGGGCCGCGCCGATGTCCTTGAAACCGGAGAAGTACCCGGTGTCGCCGCTGTGGAAGATCCGGTGGGAGGGGCCCGTCACGACCCAGGAGGCCCAGAGCGTCATCTGCCGGTTGCGCAGTCCGCGGCCGCAGAAGTGCCGGGCCGGGGTGGCCGTGAGTCGCAGCTCGCCGATCTCGGTGGACTCGTTCCAGTCCAGCTCGCGCAGCCGGGAGGCGGGCACCCCCCACCGCTCCAGGTGGGCGCCGACGCCCAGCGGCACCGCGAAGACGGTGTCGGTGGTGGCGAGCGCCTTGATCGTCGGCAGGTCGAGGTGGTCGTAGTGGTCGTGCGAGATCACGACGACGTCGACCGGGCCGAGGGCGGCGAGCGGCGCGGGCACCGGGTGGAGCCGCTTGGGGCCGGCGAAGGGGAAGGGGGAGCAGCGCTCGCCCCAGACCGGGTCGAAGAGCACCCGGTGGCCGTCGATCTCGGCGAGGACGCCGGAGTGCCCCATCCAGGTCAGGCGCAGCCCGGTGGCCGGGGGCCTGGCCAGGTCGGCGACCGTGGTGGGGTGGACCGGGATCGTGCCGGTGGGGGCGCGGCGCGAACGGCCTTCCTTGTCGAAGTAGATCTTGGCGAACTCGACACTGGAGCCCGAGGGGCCGCGTCGGGCGGGTTCGGGGTTCTGGAAGATCCCGTCCGCGAAGTTCGGCGAGCGGTGGATGCGGGCGAGGCGCTCACCCGTGGGGTCCGCGCCGAAGGACTCGGGGCGCAGCGCGCGCAGCCGGGCCCGTGGCGAGCGGTCGGAGCCGGTACCGGTCACAGGACCTCCTGATCTCTGGGGGTCGTTCCATTATGGGCGGACCGCGCCGCGAACGGTCCGCACGGTCAGCCATACTGAACCGTCATTCAGTACGTCCGGCCGGTCGTACCGGCCTCCCGGCCCCCCGCGCCCGGCCCGCCCGCCCCTCCCGAGGAGATGTCCGATGAGTTCCGCCCCGCTTCTTTCCGTCGGCTGGACCGACCACGTGACCGGTCGCCGGGGCCATCTGGTGGTCGACCGGCTGGTGCGCGGGGTGGCCAGCGGCGGCCTGCGGATGCGGGAGGGCTGCACGGTCGAGGAGGTCACCGGGCTCGCCCGCGGGATGACCATGAAGGAGGCCCTGCACTACGACCCGAAGGCCCGGTACGTGCCGCTGGGCGGCGCCAAGGGCGGCATCGACTGCGACCCCCGCTCCCCCGAGGCGTACGGCGTCCTCGTGCGCTATCTGCGGGCGATGCGGCCGTACGTCGAGCGGTTCTGGACCACCGGGGAGGACCTGGGGCTCACCCAGGACCTGGTGGACCGCGCCGTGGCCGAGGCGGGCCTGGTCTCCTCGGTGCAGGCCGTGTACCCGCTCCTGGACGACGAGGCGGCGGCGCGCGAGCGGCTCGCCGACGCCTTCGCGATCGAGGTCGACGGCATCGGCCTCGACGAGCTGGTCGGCGGTCTGGGGGTCGCCGAGTCGGTCCTCACCGCCCTCGACCGGGCCGACCGGGCGTACGCCGGGACCCGGGTGTCGGTGCAGGGGCTCGGCACGATGGGCGGGGCGACCGCCCGGTTCCTGGCGCGCGCCGGGCTGCGGGTGGTGGCCGTGGCCGACGTCCGGGGCACGATCGTGAACCCGGACGGCCTCGACGTCGAGGCGCTGCTCGCGGCCCGGGACGCCCACGGCGCCGTCGACCGCTCCGCGCTGCGGCCCGGAGACCGTGAGGAGCCCGGGGACGCCTGGCTCGCGGCCGAGGCGGAGGTGCTGGTCCCCGCGGCCGTCTCGTACGCGATCGACGCCGGGAACCAGGGACGGATCACGGCCCGCTGGATCGCCGAGGCGGCGAACATGCCGGTGCTGCCCGAGGCCGAGGAGGCCCTCGCCGCGCGCGGGGTCACGGTGCTGCCCGACGTGGTCGTGAACTCGTGCACGAACGCCTGGTGGTGGTGGACGCTCTTCGGCGACATCGAGGCCGACGCCGACCAGGCCTTCGCCCGCGTGCGCGGGGCCATGCGGACGCTCGTCGACGGGATGCTCGACCGGGCGGAGGCGGACGGCACGAGCCCGCGCGCCGCGGCGCACGCGCTGGTGGACGAGCGGCTGCCGCAGATCGCCGAACGCTACGGCTGGTACTGAACCGCCGCCGCCCCGGAGTCGCTGACGATCATGCCCGCGTCACGTGCTGTGTAAGGTGCGTGACGTGGCAAGAGTGCGGTTGAGCGTGGCCGAGCGGCGGGAGGAGCTGCTGCGGGCCGCCGTCGAACAGATCGAGGCGCGCGGGGTCGCCGCCGTCCGGATCGCCGACGTGGCCTCGGCGCTCGGGGTGAGCAACGCCCTGGTGCTCTACCACTTCTCGTCCAAGGAGCAACTGGTCGCCGCGGCCTTCGCGCACGCCGCCGAGGGCGACCTCGCCCATCTGCGCCGGCTCCTCGGGCGCCGTTCCAGCGCCGCACGCCGCCTCCGGGCCGCCGTGCGCTGGTACGCGCCGACCGGACAGGCCAAGGGCTGGCGGCTCTGGATAGAGGGCTGGGCGGCCTCCCTGCGCGACCCCGGGCTGCGCCGGGTCGCCGCCTCCCTCGATCAGGAGTGGAAGGCCGCGCTGACCCGGGTGATCGCGGAGGGGGCCGAGGCCGGGGAGTTCCACTGCCCCGACCCGGCGGCCGCCGCCTGGCGGCTCACCGCCTTCCTCGACGGCCTCGCCGTCCAGACGACGGCCTACGCCGGCTCCCTCTCCCGCACCGCGATGCTGCGCTGGGCCGACGCCGCCCTCGCCCGCGAGCTGAACCTGCCGGACGAGGGCGAGGGCGAGGGCGTCGGCGTCGGCATCGACGACGACAGCGGCACGGGCCAGGGCCAGGCCGTCCGGGGCGGCGTCAGCGGCGGCGAGAACACCGGCCCGGTCCGGGACGGGGACGACGCGCCCTCCGGCACCTGACCACCGGCTCGGGCGCCGGACCTCCGCGCCGCCCCCACCGGCTCACACCAGCTCGAAGACCGCCGAGACGGTGACCTGCTCCTCGATCTCGCCGGGGGCCATCGGGACGCTCGCCTCGTCGTGGGCGATCCCGGGGGCGGCGCCGGGACCGGGGCGCGCGGACTCCCCCTCGCTGAGCGAGACGAGCCGCCCGAGCTGGTGGCCGCTGAGCCGGGCGTGCTGCGCCGCCTTGTCGTACGCGTCCCGGTAGGCGGCCTCGCGTGCCTTCACCCGCAGGGCCGACGGGTCGGCGACGTCGAAGACGACGCCGTTGATCCGGCCGGAGTCCCCGGTGGCGTCGTTGACGGCGCCGATGACCTGGCCGGCCCGGTCGATCTCGCGGACCTTCACGGAGAAGGACTGCCCGGCCAGGTAGCCGGTCACCTTGCTCTCGCCCGCGGCGTTCTGCGTGTAGACCGGGGACAGCGAGAGGCTGTCGGTACGGATGTCGCGCTCGGCGATCCTCTGCTTGTCCAGCACGGCGAGAAGGGCCTCGGCCGCGGTCTTCTGCGCGGCCATCGCCTCCTTCGCGGTCTTGCGGGTGGCCTCGACCCCGACGGAGAGGATCGCCAGGTCGGGCGCGGCGGACGCCCGGCCGTGGCCGGTGACGGTGACCGTGGCGGGCGCCTCCGCCCGGACGGCACGCGCGGCCGTCCGCTCGGGCGCGGCGGCCAGGGCGGGCGCCGCGGTGCCGGCGAGCAGCCCGCCGAGCACGGCGGTGGCGGCGAGCAGACGGGCGGTACGGGCGGCGCTTGGCCGACGGATCGTCACGGGCGGTCCCTTCGAGGCTGGGTGCCGGGGCTCCGGCGGGCACATCCCAGCACCCGCCACCGCCGCCTCCCGTACGCCACTCCAGACCGCCGACGCCCTTCACCTCTCCGTACCAGTCGCGGCTCGGCACCGGCCGGGCCGCCGTCGCCGGGGCGCCGCTCCCGGGGCGTGCGCTCAGGTCTGGACGAGCGGCTCGTACGCGTCGGGGTGCAGTCCGAAGGTCCAGGCGACGCCCTCCCGCGCGGTCCGGGTCGTCGGCGGGACCCGGAGCCAGTACGTGCGGTGGCTGCCGTCCGGCTCGGGCGTGGAGTTGACCACCTCGACCATCACCACGTCCTCGTCGTCGGCCAGCTCGATCCGCCACAGGACGCCGGTCTCGTCGCGGTGCTGGTGCCGTGCGCCCGAGGCGGCGAGGTAGCGGTCGTATCCGTAGTACTCCAGCATCACGCGCCGCAGTTCGGCGTTCTCCTCCTCCCGTATCCGCTCCGGGGTGAGACCGGCGAGCCCGGCGAGGAAGTCGGCGGGCACGGTCATCCCCCGCCAGGCGTACAGGGCGAAGCCGTCGGCGAAGGCCAGCGCGGGGCCGTCGCCCCGATCGAGCCGCCCGGCCTCGTCCCGGTGCAGCTCGACGGGCCGCTCGCAGACCACGGCGACGTTCTCGTACGGCCACCACCAACCCGCGTGTGCGGCGACGGCGGCGAGGCCCGCGAGGCGGTCGCCGTGACCGGCGAAGGCGGCGAGCCAGGCCGCGTCGTGCTGGCCGAGCACCGCGTCGAGCAGCACGAGCCGTACGGCGGTCGCCTCCCGCCCGGAAGGCGCCGGACGGCCGGCCCCGCCGTCCCCGGCGGCGGGCGCGGTGGCGGCCGACGCGGCCGGGCGGGGCGTGGCGTGGCCGGCGGCGGTCGCGGCCTCCGTCACCCCTGCCCGTATCCGGTCGGCCAGGCTCCGCGTGAGGTCCCAGAGGTGGGCCCCGGTCGCCTGCCAGTGGGCCGCCCAGCCGGCCGGTCCCAGGGCGTCGTGGAGCCGCCGGCGCTCCTCGGCCCACGGCCGGGTGCGCACCTCGTCCCGGACCGAACGGCCCTGGTCGTCCAGTCCCCTTACGAGCGCGACGGCCGCGAGCGGCGAGTCGGCCCAGAGCACGCGCGCCGGTTCGGCGAGGCCCGCCGCGCGGTAGGCGAGCCGGACTCCGGCCTCCGCGGCGGCGCGGTCGGCGGGGCCGGTGGCCGCGGCGACGGACCGCCACGTGTCCAGTGCGGTGGTGCGGTTCGTGTCGGTGTGGTTCATGTGGAAGCCCCCTGGTCCCTCTCGGTCAGTCCGCGACGATCCGGTACGCCCCGGGCACGTACTCCCGCTGGCGCACCACCCGGTACCAGCCCTTGGGCAGCGGTATCGGGGCGTGCTCCTCGTGCACCACCCGGCCGCCCTCGGGCAGTTCGAGCAGGAGCGGGCCGAAGGGCCCCGGCTCCCGGACGAGTCGGCCCGGTCCGGGAATCGCGTGGGCGTGTCCGGTGACCTCGCCGAGGGCCAGGACCAGCCGCCCCCTGCCGTCCCTGGGCTCCCCCGCCGCCGCCTTCACCCGCTCCGGAACGGCCGCCTCCGTGACGGGCGCGATCAGGACGTCTCCCTGCCGGTACATGGCTCTCCCCTCCCCGTTCGGCGCGGTACGGCCGAACACGAGAACGACGCTAGAGGCCGGGTCTGACAATCGGAGCCGGGCTCCGGCCCGACGTCCGCGATCGGCTGCCGGAGCCGGACTGCGGCCCGGAGCCTCGGAGGCCCACCCGCCGGAGGGCGTTGTCGGTGCCGCTTGGTAGAACTCTTGCCATCAGCCGATCCACGCCGTCCGTCGTCCGGGAGCAGTCATGACCGTTGGCCACTACCTCGAGGAATTCCACGGGCTGCCCGTGTTCCCCTTCCAGGACACGGAATCGGACACGCGGGTCGAACTTCCCGACGCCGCGGCGGTCGCCTGGCGGCTCTCGTCGCCGACCTACTGCGAGGACGACGACGAGCAGTGGGGTGCGCAGTTCGAGCGTTTCCTGAAGACGGTCGACGTCGGCCGGGTGCGCGCCCTGGTCGTCGGCGGCTGGGACGAGGCGTACGAGAACTCCTCGGCGGACATCGTCACGGCGCTCATCGCCGCCAACAACCGGCTGACCTCCCTGGAGGCGGTCTTCCTCGGCGACATGACGGGCGAGGACTGCGAGATCTCGTGGATCATCCAGTCTGATGTGACGCCGCTGCTCGCCGCCTACCCGGCCCTGCGGGAGTTCGGGGTGCGCGGGGGTTCGGAGCTGGCCTTCCCCTCGATCCGGCACTCCGGTCTGGAGAGCCTGGTCGTGGAGACCGGCGGTCTGGGTGCCGAGGTCGTGCGCGGGATCGTGGGCAGTGACCTGCCCGCCCTGGAGAAGCTGGAACTCTGGCTCGGCACCGACGAGTACGGCGGCGACAGCACGGCGGACGACCTCGCGCCGCTGCTCTCCGGCGCGGCGTTCCCCGCCCTTCGCTCGCTCGGCCTGCGCAACAGCGTGATCCAGGACGCCGTGGCAGCCGCCGTCGCGGGCGCCCCCGTCCTCGCCCGGATCGAGCGGCTCGACCTGTCGATGGGCGTCCTCACGGACGAGGGCGCGGCGGCCCTGCTCGACGGACAGCCCCTGACCCACCTCAGCCACCTCGACCTCTCCCACCACTACCTGTCCGAGGCCATGCGGGAGCGGGTGCTCGCCGCGCTCACCCCGCACGGCGTGGCCGTCGACCTCGACGACGCGCAGGAGGCGGACGAAGAAGAGGACGGCCGCGTCTGGCGGTACGTCGCGGTCGCCGAATGAGCGCCCACCCGCGCCTCGTGGTCGTCGGGGATCCGGCGGGCCGCCGCGTCGCGTTCTTCCAGGACGCGCTGCGGTCCGCCGGGCTGCCCGGGGCGCGGGTGGTGTCCTGGCCCGAGGTGCTGCGCGGTGCGGCGCGCTTCGCGGCGGGCGAGACCGTACGCCTGGACTCGCCCGGCGAGGACCCGGAGGCCGACCGGCTGCTTCGGGAGGTCGACGATCCGGCGCGGGTCGAGGGCACCGGCCGCTGGTACGCGCGGTTCGTCGCCGTCACCGGGGAACTCGCCCGGTCCGTCGCCGGGGCGGGTGCCGTGCTCGTCGACGACCCCGCCGAGCTGGCGGTGCTGTTCGACAAGCGGCTGAGCCATGGCCTGCTCCGGGCGGCCGGGGTTCCGGTGCCCGAGTCGCCGACGTCCGGCCCCTCCGCCCCGGTGGTACGCGGCTGGGCCGATGTCAGGGCCCTGACCGCCGAGCCCGGAATGCGCCGGGTCTTCGTGAAGCTCGCGCACGGCTCCTCCGCCTCGGGAGTGCTCGCGGTCGAGACGAACGGCGCGGGCCGGGTGCACGCCACCACCTCGGTGGAGCGCGGGCCCGACGGACGGCTCTTCAACTCCCTGCGGGTGCGGCGCTATACGAGCGAGCGCGAGGTCGGCGCGATCGTGGACGCCCTCGCCCCCGACGGGCTGCACGTCGAGCGCTGGCTGCCCAAGGCCGCCCAGGGCGGCCGGGCGGCCGACCTGCGGGTGGTGGTGATCGACGGCCGGGCCACCCACGCCGTGCTGCGCACCAGCCGCTCCCCCATGACCAATCTCCATCTGGGCGGGACCCGGGGCGATCTGCTCGCGGCCCGGGCCGCGATCACCGCGGCCGGCGCTCGGTGGACGGACGCGCTCGGCGTGTGCGAGCGGGGCGCCGCGGTCTTCCCCGGCACCCGGTGCGTGGGCGTCGACCTGCTGCCCTCGACGGGCTGGCGCCGCTTCGCCGTGGGCGAGGTCAACGCCTTCGGCGATCTTCTGCCGGGCCTCACGGGCCTGCCCGGCGGCGGCGCCGAGGGCCTCGACACGTACGCGGCCCAGGTCGCCGCCCAGTTCCCCCGCGCCCACCGCCACACCGACACCAGCACCAGCACCAGCACCAGCACCAGCACCAGCACCACAGGAACGAGCTCCGCGTGAACCAGCCCGACATGAACTCGATCGTCGGGAGCCACGACCTGCTCCTGGTCACCCTCGACACGCTCCGGTACGACGTGGCGGCCGAGCTCGCGGCCGCGGGCCGCATCCCGCACCTGGCCCGTCATCTCCCGGGCGGCGTCTGGGAGCGGCGACACGCGCCCGGCAGCTTCACCTACGCCTCCCACCAGGCGATCTTCGCCGGCTTCCTGCCCACCCCGGCCTCCCCCGGCCCGCACCCGCGGCTGTTCGCGGCGCGCTTCGCGGGCAGCGAGACGACCGCCGACGGCACCTACGTCCACGACACCCCGGACTTCGTGTCCGCCCTCGCGGGCGCGGGCTACCGGACCGTCTGCGTCGGCGGTGTCGGCTTCTTCAACCAACAGCCGCCGCTCGGGACCGTGCTCCCCGGCCTGTTCCAGGAGAGCCACTGGGAGCCGTCGTTCGGCGTGGCCTCCCCCACTTCCTTCGAGTCCCAGGTCACCCGCGCAGAGGAGGTCGTCGCCGGTCTCCCGCACGAGCGGCGGCTGTTCCTCTTCGTCAACGTGTCCGCGCTCCACCAGCCCAACTGGTTCCATCTGCCGGGTGCCGCCCGCGAGGCCGGCGACTCCCGGGCCACCCACGCCGCCGCCCTGGAGTACGTCGACCGGCACATCGGACGGCTCTTCGCCGCGATGAGCAGCCGCCGCCCGTGCTTCGCGATCGTCTGCTCCGACCACGGCACCGCGTACGGGGAGGACGGGTACACCGGTCACCGGCTCGGCCACGAGGTCGTGTGGACGGTCCCGTACGCGCAGTTCGAGCTCGCCGGCCCGGAGCGGGAGGCCGTGGCATGAGCGACAGCGCCGCCCCGCGTCCGTACCGGAGCTACGTCTACGCCTACCCGCACAAGACGGCGTACCGGCCTCTCCCCGACCCCGCGCCCTCGCTCGCCGCGCTCTGGCGGGACGAGCCGAAGGACGCCCTCTCCCTCTACGCGCACATACCGTTCTGCGAGGTCCGCTGCGGCTTCTGCAATCTCTTCACCCGGATCGGCGCCCCCGACGAGCTGACCACGCGCTATCTCGACGCGCTCGACCGCCAGGCCACGGCCGTCCGCGAGGCCCTCGGCGACCGGGACCCGGTACGGTTCGCGACGGCCGCGTTCGGCGGCGGCACACCCACCTTCCTCACCGCCGGCGAGCTGGAGCGGCTCTGCGACATCGCCGAGCAGCGGACGGGCGTGGATCTGCGGGCGGTGCCGCTGTCCGTGGAGACCTCCCCCGCGACGGCGACCGCCGACCGCCTCGCCCTGCTCGCCGAGCGGGGCGCGACCCGGCTCAGCATCGGGGTGCAGAGCTTCGTGGAGGCCGAGGCCCGGGCTGCCGTCCGGCCGCAGCGCCGCGCCGACGTCGAATCGGCCCTCGGCCGGATCCGGGACACCGGCGTCCCCGTGCTCAACATCGACCTGATCTACGGCATCGACGGCCAGACCGAGGAGTCCTGGCGCTCCTCGCTCGACGCCGCCCTCGTCTGGCGCCCGGAGGAGCTGTACCTCTATCCGCTGTACGTGCGGCCGCTCACCGGGCTCGGCCGGATCTCCCCCGCCGCCGACCGGGCGTGGGACGAGCAGCGGCTGCGCCTCTACCGGTACGGCCGGGACCATCTCCTCGCGCACGGCTACGAGCAGGTGTCGATGCGGATGTTCCGCCGCACTGACGCGGCACCGCTCGGCCCCGACGACCACGCCTGCCAGACCGACGGGATGATCGGCCTGGGCTGCGGGGCGCGCTCTTACACCACGACCCTCCACTACTCCTTCGACTACGCCGTCGACATGCGGGAGATCCGTACGATCATCGACGCCTACACGGAGACCGCGGACTTCTCGCGGGCCGAGGTCGGCCGGTGGGTCGACGCCGGGGAGGCCAGGCGCCGCCATCTGCTCCAGTCGCTGCTCCAGGCCGAGGGCATGCCGGTCGCCGGGTACGAGGAGCGGTTCGGCGCCTCGCCGTTCGCGGACTTCCCCGCGGAGCTGGGCCGGTTCGAGGCCCTCGGCTGGCTGGACGAGGAGGCGCCGGCCGGGCTGCTCCGGCTGTCCGCGGAGGGCCTGGCCCATTCGGACGGCCTCGGCCCGGAGCTCTTCTCCCCCTCGGTGCGGGCCGCGATGGCCGCGTACGAGCCGAAGTAGGCGGCGGCCGTGAACCTGACACCGTCACCCATCCCAGGTACGGGCAGGGACCTGACACCGTCGCCGATCCCGGCCACGGGCGCGGGCCCGGGACCGTCCCCGGTCCCGGCCACGGGCATGGACCTGACCCTGCTCTACCGCGGGCCGCTCTCCTCCTGCGACTTCGACTGTCCGTACTGCCCGTTCGCCAAGCGCCGGGACAGCAGGGAGCAGCTGCGCGCGGACCGGGCGGCGCTCGAACGGTTCACCGGGTGGGCCGCCGGGCAGACCGGGGACCGGCTGCGCGTCCTCTTCACCCCGTGGGGCGAGGGCCTGGTCCGCTCCTGGTACCGGCGGGCGCTGGTCGAGCTGTCCCGGCTCCCCCACGTGGAGCGGGTGGCGATCCAGACGAATCTCAGCTGCCGGACCGACTGGCTGGCGGAGGCGGACCCGGAGAGCGTGGCGCTGTGGTGCACGTACCACCCGGGGCAGACGCCGTACGAGCGCTTCCTCGCCAAGTGCGGGGAGCTGGCGGAGCGGGGCGTCCGCTTCAGCGTGGGCGTCGTCGGGCTTCCCGAGCACGCGGAACACGCCCGGCGGCTGCGGACCGCGCTGCCGGCGCACGTCTACCTCTGGGTGAACGCCGCGGAGGGCCACACGTACACCGACGCGGAGGCAGCGGAGTGGACGCGGATCGACCCGCTCTTCCCGTACAGCCGTCATCCGCACCGCTCGGCGGGGCTGCCGTGCCGGACCGGGGAGTCGGTGATCTCGGTGGACGGCGAGGGGACGGTACGGCGCTGCCATTTCGTCAAGGCCGAGCTGGGGAACCTGTACGACGGCTCGTACCGCGCCGCCCTGCGCCCCCGGGCCTGCCCCCTCGCCGTCTGCGACTGTCACATCGGCTACGTCCATCTGGAGACGCTGCCGCTGTACGACGTGTTCGCCGGCGGGGTCCTGGAGCGGATCCCCGCCGTCGTGCACCCGCCGGCGCTCCCCGGAACTACAGGGGCATGAGGTCGGGGCGCTTCGCCTCGACGTGGTCGCCGGAGCTCTCGCCGCGCAGCCGGCGGCCGATCCAGGGCACGAGGTACTCCCTGGCCCAGTGGATGTCGTCCCGGCGTACTTCGAGCGTGCCGCGCGGGGGTACCGGCGGCCACGCCTGGTCCGGGTCGGCGGGCACGGGGATGCCGAGGACCTGGGCGGCGCGCAGGGCGACCCGGGTGTGGCCGTCGGACGAGAGGTGCAGCCGGTCGTCGTCCCAGGCCCGCCGGTCCTGCACGGACTTCAGGGACCAGAGGTCGAGGACCGGGCAGCCGTAGCGGTCCGCGATGGCCCGGACGTGCCCGTTGTAGGTGGCGATCTTGCCGCGCAGGTGCTTGAGGAGCGTGACGCCGCGCGTGTCGAAGCCGGTGGTCACCATCACGGTGCCGACGGCGGAGGTGAGTTCGGCGACGGCGCGCTCGAAGCGCTCGGCGACCTCGTCGGGGTCGGTGCCGGGGCGGATGATGTCGTTTCCGCCGGCGCAGAAGGTCACCAGGTCGGGGGCGAGTTCCTTCGCCCGGGGGACCTGTTCCGCCACGATCTGGTCGAGGAGGCGCCCGCGTACGGCCAGGTTGGCGTAGCGGAAGGCGTCGTGCTCCGGCAGCTGGTCGGCGAGCAGCACCGCGAAGCGGTCCGCCCAGCCGACGTACGTCCCGTCGGGCCCGGGGTCTCCGACGCCCTCGGTGAAGCTGTCACCGATCGCCGCGTACGACCCGAATGCGTTCTTGTCTCTTGATCTCGAATCGTCTGCCACGGGAGCACATCCTTCCCCTTCGGATGTGACCTACGCGACCGTAAGGAGGGGTTGACGTCGGGTGATATATGCCACCGATAAAGAATTTGCCAAGCCGGAATAGACCGGGAACACGCCGGAGGCCCGGCACATGTGTGCCGGGCCTCGGGGCGACGACCGGTGACGCCGGTGGCGACGGAGCGTCAGATGTTCACACCGTGCTGACGAAGGGCGGCGATCGGGTCGATGTCGGAGCCGTAGTCCGGCCCGGTGCGGATCTCGAAGTGCAGGTGCGGGCCGGTGACGTTGCCGGTCGCGCCGGAGAGGCCGATCTGCTCGCCGCCGCTCACGGTCTGGCCGGCGGAGACGGAGATCGAGGAGAGGTGGGCGTACTGCGAGAAGGTGCCGTCGGCGTGCTGGATGACGACCTGGTTGCCGTACGCGCCGCCGTCGCCGGCGGAGTAGACGGTGCCGGGGCCGACCGCGACGATCGTCGTGCCGGTGGAGGCCATGAAGTCGACACCGGTGTGGTAGCCGGAGGACCACATGGAGCCGGCGGCGCGGTACGGGGTGGACATGCCGCCGTTGACCGGGGCGAACCAGCCGGAGGCGGAGGTCGCGGCGCCGGAGGACTGCGCGGTCTTCGCGGTGGACGTGTCCGCGGCCGGGGCGCTCGCGGCCGGGGCGGCCGAGCGCTCGCTGCTCCGGGAGGCGCGCGAGGTGTCGCCGTTCTTCTCGGAGCTCTTGGCGGCGGCCTTGGGCGCGGCGCTCTTCGGCGCGGCGGCCTTGGCGGTGCTCTTGGCGCCGAGGGTGAGCTTCATACCGGGCAGGATGAGCGAGGGGTTCTCGCCGACGACCTGACGGTTGTCCGCGTACAGCTTCTGCCAGCCACCGGTGAGGTGGTGCTCGGCGGCGATCTTCGACAGGTAGTCGCCCCGCACGACGGAGTACGTCTTGGGAGCGGCCTTCGCGGCGGCGGGCGCCGCCTTGGCGACGGCGGGGGCCTTCACCTGGGCGGCGGCGCTGACGGCCTGGCCGGGAGCGGCGGCCGGGGCGGCCTGCTCGGCGGCGTGGGCGCCGGTGGCACCGAGGAGCGGGAGGGCGACGACGGCGCCTCCCGTACCGGCGGCGGCGATTCCGCGGGTGAGGCGGTTGGACTTGATGCGGCGGTGCTTACCCTTCGCGGGCATGGCGAATTCCTCTCCGGCGCCTACGAGGTGAGCTGTCGGGTTCGGACTGGAGATGTCCGGCCGCGCTCTCACGCGGCTTCACCCCGAGCCGTCCTGCGTCGCGGGACCGGCGTACTTCCTGGGTCCCCCGCTCCTGCCACGCATGGGATGAGTGGAATTCCGGACGGTGGCAGGATTCGGCGGTCCGACCGGATTGACGGTGACGCTAGACGAGCGGGGTCGGCGCGAACAAGCCAATGATTTCTCCCGGCTTTCCGGCTACGGCCTTTCACCCGGAATTCCGGTCACCCTCCGTGGATGACGGACCCTCGATTTCCGTTTTACGTACGGCAATTGCTCGGGCCCGTCGGCCACGATCCGTCACTTCTATGACCCTGCTCACGCGTCGAAGCCCATCTCGCCTGTAAACAGGTCGCGTTATACGCAAGGCCTCAATTCGGACAGATCACCCATTCCCGTCCTGGGGGGTGCACCATCGCGGCCCCACCTGGATGATTGCCCCTGGAACCGATCTCGCGTCGGGCACCCGAACGTCGACCACCAGGAGCATCCGTGACGCAGCAGCTGCCGCAGGTCCCGCCCATCGAAGCGAACGAACCCGAGCTGGCCGAGGTCCGCAACTTCCGGGACGTGGGCGGCCTGCCGACGACGGACGGGCGTGCCGTGCACCCCGGCCGCCTCTACCGCAGCGGCCACCTCGCCCACGCCACCGAGGAGGACATCGCCTTCCTCGACTCGCTCGGCCTGCACACCGTCTTCGACTTCCGGAACCTCGCCGACCGGCATGTCGAGGGCCCGGACGTCGATCTTCCGGGTGTACGGAACGTGAACATACCCCTCAACGACCCCGCCGACGGAAAGGAGTTCTGGAAGCTGGTCCGCGACGGCGACATCGAGCAGCTGCGGGGCATCCTCGGCGACGGCAAGGCCGCGACCCGAATGTCCGACTCGTACAGGAAGATGGTGGTCGAGCGGACCACGGAGCACAGCCGGGTCCTGCACGCGCTGGCCGAGGACAGCCTCCCCGCCCTGATGCACTGCGCGGCCGGCAAGGACCGCGCCGGGCTGTCCATCGCGATCACCCTGCTGGCCCTCGGGGTCGAGCGGGAGGCGATCGAGGCCGACTACGTGAAGTCGAACGACCCGCACCGCCGCTACAAGGTACGCCGCAGCTCCACCGCCCCGGACGCGATGTCGCCCGAGGTGATGGAGCTGCTGAGCCCGCTGTTCGACGCGCGGGTGGAGTATCTGCGGGGCGCCTTCGAGACGATCGAGGCGACCTGGGGCTCGGTGGACGCCTACCTCTCGAAGGGCCTGAAGCTGTCCCCGGAGACCCGTGAGCGACTGCGCGAGCGGCTGCTCACGGAGGCGTGACCAGGACCTACTGGTTCTGCCCGCCGAGCATGAAGAGCAGGTAGAGGAAGCCGGCGAAGAGGTGGCCGGCGATCAGGTAGGCGAAGAGGCGCAGGACGAGACCCTTGGGGAACTTGCCCTCGCCTCGCTCCTCGCCGGTGACAGCTCGTGACTTCTCGGACATCTCGGTCCTTTTCTGTCGAAGGAAATGCGCGGGATCAGCGACGGTGCGGAGTTCCGTCGCCGAGACACAGCTCGGCGACGGGGCTCTGCATCAGGGTGTGGACGAAGAGCAGCTCGGCCCCGCCGGGGGTCGCCGCCCCGATCCGGTGCGGGGTCAGCGAGTCGAAGTGCGCGCTGTCCCCGGGATCGAGGACGTGGACGGCCTCGCCGAGCGCGAGCCGCACCCGGCCCTCCAGGACGTGGATCCACTCCTCGCCGGCGTGGACGCGCACGATGTCACCCCGGGTGGCGTACGGCACGTGGACCCGCAGACACTGCAGGGCCCGCCCGGCACCGCCCGCCTGGCGGTAGATCCAGCCGTCGGCCTCGACGGGTTCGGAGCGCCCGGCACGGACGACGGGATCGCGCTCGGGAGGCGTCTCGCCGAGGAGCTCGGAGACCGTCGTACCGTAGATACGGGCGAGGGCCAGCAGCATCGGGAGCGAGGGCTGCCGGTTCCCCGTCTCCAGACGCGAGAGGTGGGCCGGCGAGAGGCCGGCCCGCTGGGCGGCGGCCTCCAGGGTGAGTGCCCGGCGGCGGCGCAGGGCCCGCAGCTGCGGGGCGACGTCGGGCAGGACGTCGGGGCCGACGGTGCCAGGGGCACCGGGAGCCGGGGTGACGGGGTCCGGGGAGGCTTCCCCGGGGACGTGGTCCATGCGTCCATTCCGCCAGGATCGTGCCTCTGAGGCAAGTTTCTTGCCTCAGAGGCAAAACCCGGGGTCGTACGTTCGGCGGTCAGCGGTCAGCGCTGGGCGACCGCCTGTTTCACCAGGGTCTTACCGAAGTCCCACATCAGCCCGCCGCCCCCGTGGGCGTCGTCCATGACCGCGGTGAAGGCGGTGACGAACCGGTCCACGTCCGCCTCGTCGATGACCAACGGCGGGATCAGCTTGATCACCTCCAGCTGGTCCCCGGAGACCTGGGTGAGGATCTGGTGCCGCTGGAGCAGCGGGACGACGACCATCTGGGCGAAGAGGCCCTTACGGGCCGCCTGGAGCATGGTCCAGCGGCCGCGCAGCCCCAGCGAGGAGGGGCGGCCGAACTCGATCCCGATCATCAGCCCGCGCCCGCGGATCTCGTGGAGCAGCTCGTACCGGGGCACGAGCTCCTTCAGCCGCCCGGAGAGCAGATCGCCGATCCGGCGGGCGTGCGCGACCGTCCCCTCGTCCTCCATGACCGCGAGGACGGCGAGCCCGGCCGCCATGGCCTGCGCGTTCGATCCGAAGCTCGCCGAGTGGACCAGGACCCGGTCCATCGACGAGTAGACCTTCTTGAAGATCCAGTCCTTGCCGAGGGTGGCGCCGACCGGCACGTAGCCGCCGGAGAGCGCCTTGGCGACACAGACCAGGTCGGGTTCGACGCCGTCCTCGTGCTGGTACGCGTAGAAGTCGCCGGTCCTGCCGAGGCCGGTCTGCACCTCGTCGGCGATGAGCAGCGCCCCGTGCCGGTGCAGCAGTTCCTGGGCGGCGCGCAGGAAGCCCGGCGGGGACTCGTGGACGCCCTTGCCCTGGATGGGTTCGACGACGAAGGCGGCCACGTCTCCCTTGCACAGCTCCCGCTCCAGGGCGTCGAGGTCGCCGAGCCCGATCGCCGTGTCGGGCAGCAGCGGGGCGAAGCCGTCCCGGAAGCCGTTCTCGCCGTTGACGGAGAGGGAGCCGGTGGTGAGCCCGTGGAAGGCGTGGGTGCAGTAGAGGACCCTGGGCCGCCCGGTGGCGTACCGGGCGAACTTGAGGGCGGTCTCCACGGCCTCCGTGCCGCTGTTGCCGAAGAAGACCCGGTCGAGGTGCGGGCTGTGGGCGAGCAGCCGCTCGGCGAGGAGTCCGGGCAGCGGCTGGCAGTCGAAGCGGGTGAGGTCGGCGAGCTGGGCGTCCAGGACGTCGTGGAGGGCCTTGCGGACGACGGGGTGGTGCCGTCCGAGGCCCATCACGCCGAAGCCGGCGAGCATGTCGAGGTGGTCGACCCCGTCGGCGTCCCAGAAGTGGGCCCCCTCGGCCCGCTCGTACACCTTGTCGAATCCGATGGTGTGGAGCATGCGCGGCAGCTGGTGGTTGAGATGGCGGGCGTGCAGCTCGTACCGCTCGCCGCCGCGCTCGGCGAGCAGCGCCCGCAGGTCGAACTCACCCTTCACGGTCGTTCACCCGCTCCCTGGTCGCTCACCCGTTCCACGGGCGATCACCGGCTTCATGGGCGGTCACCCTTTCGCGGTCGCTCACCCGTTGTTCCCGGAGACGGTCTCCCTGATCGCGCGCAGGGATTCCTTGAGGGAACCCATGGTGGCGAGAACGGCGGTGGGCTCGTAGCCGCAGTGCGCCATGCAGTTGGCGCAGCGCGGGTCCTTGCCGCGGCCGTACTTGTCCCAGTCCGTCTCCTCGATGAGTTCGCGGTACGTGGGGACGTATCCGTCGCTCATCAGATAGCAGGGTCGCTGCCAGCCGAAGAGCGAATAGTTCGGAATGGCCCAGGCGGTGCACGGGAAGTCCGCCTTTCCTTCCAGGAAGTCCAGGAAGAGCGGCGAGTGGTTGAGCCGCCAGCGGCGCCGGTTCCCGCCCGCGAAGGCCTTCTTGAAGAGCTCTCGGGTCTGCTCGACGCCGAGGAAGTGCTCCTGGTCGGGGGCCTTCTCGTACGCGTACGCGGGAGAGATCATCATCTCGTCGACCTGGAGGTCGTCGTTGAGGTAATTGAGCACCTCGATGATGGTCTGCGGGGTGTCGGTGTTGAAGAAGGTCGAATTGGTGGTGACGCGGAAACCGCGCCGCTTGGCCTCCTTGATGGCCGCCACCGCCTCGTCGAACACGCCTTCCTTGGCGACGGATTCGTCGTGCCGCTCGCGCAGGCCGTCGATGTGCACGGCGAAGGCGAAGTACGGCGAGGGCGTGAAGTTCTCCAGCTTCTTGCGCAGCAGCATCGCGTTGGTGCAGAGGAAGACGTACTTCCGCTTGGCCACCAACTGGCGCACGATCTCGTCGATCTGGGGGTGCATCAGGGGCTCGCCGCCCGCGATGGACACCATGGGGGCGCCGGACTCGAGGACGGCACCGACCGCCTGGGCGACCGGCATGCGCTGCTTGAGGACACCTGCCGGGTGCTGGATCTTTCCGCAGCCCTCGCACTTGAGGTTGCAGGCGAACAGCGGCTCCAGCTCGACGATCAGCGGGAACTTCTCACGCTTGCGGAGCTTCTGTTCGAAGAGATAGGTCCCGACCCGGATGGACTGACGGAGCGGCATGGCCATAACTCGCTCACCTCCTGGGGAGCAGCAAAGAACGGTGCCATTCGAAGAATGCGGGAAGGACGGCACGAAGAACACGGAAGGCCGATATTCCCCCGCGTACCGTGCCGATCCGGACCAGTTCATGTTCTGGAGCGTCCACGACCACCCGGACGGCCGCAACCGGGCGCGCGTCCGGCCCCGGACCGCCGCGGGCCGTCCCGAGCGTCGCGGCGGACTCCATGTCGACGGCGATGGCGCCGGTGGCGCGCAGCGCGGCCCGCTCGGGGCCGCGCACCACGTGGTCGGAGCCGGTCAGCGGCCCGGTGTGGACGGCCCGCCCGGGAACGGCCCTGACCAGGGCCTTCACCAGCAGATCGGTACCGGTGCAGGAGATCGTGCCGTCGGGACCGCGGGTCTCGTCGGCGACGATCAGGTCCCCCGGGTGCATCCCGGGGGCGAGCCCCGCGCAGAAGCCGGAGGCGATGACGGCGGCGTCCTGCCATCCGTGCGCGCCGAGGGCCCGGGAGACGGCCCTGCGGGCCCGGTCGGGCCCCATGCCCGTACGGAGCACGGTGACGGGCCCGGGGGCGCCGGCCCGGTCCCCGCTGCGCAGGGCGAGCTGCTCGATGCCGAGGGCGCAGGCGATCAGCAGCGGCGATGGGGCGCCGGGGCCCGGCTCGCGCCCCATCAGCGGGCCTTGCCGGGCGAGGGCTCCCCGTACACGTAGCGTCCGAGCGCCGTGAGCGGGAAGACCTGACGGTAGAGGTGGTAGTTGATCGAGAAGTCCCAGGGGAAGCCGGTGCCCGTGAAGTACGGCTCGTCCCAGGAGCCGTCCTCGCGCTGCGTCTCGGCCAGCCAGGCGACGCCCCGCCGGACGGCTTCGGAGTCCCGCTCGCCGGCCGCGAGGAGGGCGATCAGCGCCCAGGCGGTCTGGGAGGCGGTGGAGGCACCGCGCCCGATCCACTCCTCGTCGTGGTACGAGCGGAGGTCCTCGCCCCAGCCGCCGTCCTCGTTCTGGACGGACCCGAGCCAGCGGACCGACCGGCGGATCGCCGGATGGGAGACGGGCAGCCCGGCCGCGGTGAGCGCGGGGAGCACCGAGCCCGTGCCGTACACGTGGTTGACGCCCCAGCGGCCGAACCAGGCGCCGTTCGGCTCCTGCGCGGCGAGCAGCCACTCGATTCCCCTGCGGGTACGGGGGTCCTGGGCCAGTCCCTCGAAGGCGAGCATCTCCACCACATGGGCGGTGACGTCCGCGGAGGGCGGGTCGATGACCTCGCCGAAGTCGCAGAACGGCAGCTTGTTGGGGAGGGCGCTGGTGTTGTCGGCGTCGAAGGCGCCCCAGGCGCCGCCCTTCGACTGCATCCCGAGCGTCCACCGCGCGCCCCGGGCGACGGCCGCCTCCAGCCGAGCCGGGTCGGGGTGCCTGACCCTGCGGAAGGCGAGGAGCACCTCGGCGGTGTCGTCGATGTCGGGGTAGTTGTCGTTGTGGAACTCGAACGCCCAGCCGCCCGGGGGCAGTCCGGGCCGCCGTACGGCCCAGTCCCCGGTCCTGGTGATCTCCTCGTCGAGCATCCAGTCGACGGCCTTCACCAGGGCCGGGTGGTCGGGTGCGAGCCCGGCGTCGGCGAGCGCGATGGTGGCGAGGCAGGTGTCCCAGACGGGCGACTGGCAGGCCTCGATCATCCGCGAGCCGTCCTCGCGCCACACGGCGAACCGGTCGAGCGACGCGAGTCCGGCGCGCATGACGGGGTGCTGGAGGTCGTAGCCGAGGAGGTGGAGGGCGATGACCGAGTAGACGGCGGGCGGCTGGATGCCGCCCCAGCAGCCGTCGTTCTCCTGGCGCTCGATGATCCAGCGCGCGGCCTGGTTCATCGCGGTCCTGCGCAGGGCGCGCGGCGCCACCCGGTGGTAGAGGTGCAGTGCCTTGTCGAGGCGCTGGAAGAGCCCGTCCCAGCCGGTGGCCGGAGCGAGCGGCGTGGGCGGGTTCGGGCGGGCGGGGTCGGTGTGCAGCTCGTCGAGCGGGAAGGGCGCGGGGCGAACCGGACGCTTCGCGGAGACCACGGTGAGCGGCACGATGGTCTGGCGGGCCCAGCAGCCGAAGTCGTAGATGTTGAGGGGGAACCACTTGGGCAGGAAGAGCAGTTCCGGGGGCAGCTCGGGCAGGTCCTCCCAGCGCCACCAGCCGAAGAGGGCGAGCCAGATCCTGGTGAAGACCCGGGCGGCGGCGATACCGCCGGCGGCGCGGACCCAGGCGGAGGCCCGGGCCATGTGCGGGGCCTCGGGCGGGTCCCCGGCGAGCCGCAGGGCCACATAGGCCTCGACGGTGGCGGAGAGGTCGCCCGGCCCGCCGTAGAAGGTCGCCCAGGCGCCGTCCTCGCGCTGTTCGCGGCGGATGTGGAGGGCCGCGGCGTGCGTGGTGTCGGCGTCGAGGATGCCCAGGAACTGGCGGAGGAGGAGGTCCTCGGCGTCCATGGTGACGTTGGTCTCCAGGTCGCCCTTCCACCAGCCCTCGGGGTCCTGCCGGGCGAGGAGGTGTCCGGCGGCCCGTTCCGCCGCCCGCGCGGCGGCCCCGTCGAGGCCGGAGGCGTCCGGCGGGGCGGTCCCGCCGGGCCCCGGCGCGGCGGCACCACCGGGCCGGGGCTCGTTCGTCGTGCTGGCCGCGGCTGCCCGGGGGCCCACGGCCCCGGCGCTTCCGTCGGTCGTCGCTGTCATGGCTTCCCCTTTGCGCAGTCGGTTACTTCTGCTTCTACGGGTCTGCCGTCGGCCGGCGCCGGGTGGCACCGGCCGGCGACCGCGAACTCATATCAGGGTGATGGTGATCATCTCTTCCGTACGACCACGAAGTCGGCCAGCGCCACGAGCTGCGCCCGCACCCGGGCGGGCATGTCCACCTCGTCGAGTGCCTCGATGGCGATCGTGTGCTGGCGGCGGGCCTCCTGGGAGGTCCACTCGCGCCCTCCGGCCTCCTCGATGAGGGCCGCGCGGGTGGCGAACTCCTCCTCGGAGAAGGTGTCGAAGTCATTGGACTTGGCGTCCGCGGCGAGCAGTTCGCCGAGCCGCTCGGACGCGGGGCCGCCGGCGGCGAGGGCCGCGACGACCGGCAGGGACTTCTTGCGCTGGCGCAGATCGCTCCAGGTCTGCTTGCCGGTGGCCTCCGGGTCGCCCCAGATGCCGAGCAGGTCGTCGACGGCCTGGAAGGCGAGCCCGAGGTGGTACCCGTACTCCTCCAGCTTGTCGGCGGTGCGGTCGTCGGCCCCGCCGAGGACGGCGCCGATGGAGACCGCGCAGGCGAGCAGGGCGCCCGTCTTGTTGCCCTCCATCTCCAGGCACTCCTCGACGGTGACCCGCTCGCGGTGCTCGTAGGAGATGTCCTGGGCCTGGCCGTCGATGAGCTTGCGGCTCGCGGTGGTGAGCCGGCGGGTCGCCCGGCCGGCCTCCACCGTGCCGAGCTCCAGCAGGATCTCGTTGGCCAGGGCGAACAGGGCGTCGCCGACCAGGATGGCCTGCGCGGGGCCGTGCACCTTCCACACGGTGTCGCGGTGGCGGCGCTGCTCGTCCCCGTCCATCAGGTCGTCGTGCAGCAGCGAGAAGTTGTGGACGAGTTCCACGGCGACGGCACCGGGGATCCCCACCTCGGGGGCGACGCCCGCGGCCTCGGCCGACAGCAGGGCGAGCGCGGGGCGGACGGCCTTGCCGCTGTCCCCCTCCGTGGGGTTGCCCTGCGCGTCGATCCAGCCGAAGTGGTAGGCGGCCACGGTGTCCATGGGCGGCGCGAGGCGGTCGACGGCCGCCCGCAGTACGGGGGTGGACAGAGTCCGCCCCCGCTCCAGCAGTGCGGACACGTCCGCGGTGTCGACGGCCGGATTACCCGGCGGCACAGTCGGCACGGTCTCTCCTCTTGTTCCGGTAATCACACTCATGCCGCCTCCTGCAGCGGATGGTCATGGCGGCGGCCGAGGGCGGAGAGCGCGGCACCCGCGGCGCTGAAACCACTGCGGACGGCACCCTCCATGGTCGCGGGCCAGCCGGTGGCGGTCCAGGCCCCGGCCAGGAAGAGCCCCGGTGCCTGGGTGCGGGCGCCGGGGCGTAGCCGGCCGACGCCCGGGGTGGGGGCGAACGTGGCCGTCCGCTCCCTGGTGACGAAGAAGTCGCGGATCCCGGCGCCGCGCGCGGCGGGCAGCAGCCGCTCCAGCTCGGGAAGGTACTTCGCGCGCAGGGCGGCGACGGGCTCGTCGATCTCGTCCTGGGCGGCGGACTGGGAGACGGCGAGGTACTGGCCCCCGCCGGTGAGCCCGGAGGAGTCCGTGCGGTCGAAGACCCACTGCACCGGGGAGCCGAGCGCGGTGAAGAACGGCCGCTTCAGCACCTTGCGGTCGTAGATCACGTGCAGGTTGAGGATGGGCGCGGTGGCGATGTCGAGCAGCCGGTCGGGGTCGTCGAGGGCGCCCTCGGGCAGCAGGCCGTGGGTCTCCTGCTGCGGTACGGCGAGGACGACGGTGTCCGCGACGAGCGTCTCGCCGGGTACGTCGACGGCCCAACGCCCGTCGTCGGTACGGGAGATCCGCTCGGCCTTGGTACGGAGCGCGGTGCGCACGCCGAGGGCGTCGAGCTCCTTCGCGGCCCGGGTGTCGTGGAGTTCGCCGAGCGGGACGTGGGCCCAGCCGATGTCGGCGGCACCGGGCTCGGAGAGGAGTCCGGTCTTGAAGACCATCGCGGCCAGTCCCATGGAGGCCTGCGGGGCGGGGGCGTTGAGGGTGGGGATGCCGACCAGGTCCCAGAGGGCGTCGACGGTCCGCGGGGACTGGCCGTGCCGGCCGAGCCAGGTGGCGAAGTCGATGCCGTCGAGCGCGGGGTCGGCGGGGTCGAGCTTCCGCAGGGCGAGCGCGGCCCGGCCGACGGAGGCGCGCTCGGCGAGCGAGAGGTGCGGGTAGGTCGCGAGGCTGCGTGCCAGATGCAGCGGTACGGGGAGGTCGTCGCGGCGGATCCGGCCGAGCCTCGGCCCGCGCGGGTGCGCGACGTCGAGGACGGGGACGTCGAGGCGGTCCTGGAGGGGGGCGAGCCGGGCGGCGTCGACCCGGTCGAGGAACCAGCGGTAGGCGGTGCAGCAGCGCAGGTAGACGTGCTGGCCGTTGTCGACGGTGAGGTCGCCCCGGCGGAAGGAGAAGGCGAGGCCGCCGAGCCGGGGCCTGCCCTCCAGGAGGGTGACGCCGACGCCGGCTTCGGCGAGCTGGAGGGCGGCGGTGATGCCGGCGAGCCCGCCGCCGACGACGACGGCCTGCGGCTGCCGGGTGTGCTGCCCGGTTCCTTCGTGGGTCACACGGCCTCCCTTCGGATCGTGGCGGTGAGGGTCGTGGCGGTCAGGGTCGGCGCGGGCGGGGTCGTCATGACCCGGGCCGCCCACGGCAGGGACGCCGGTGCGGTTCCTTGGGTTGCCCGGCGGGCGGGGACGGCGGTGTACGGAGGCATCAGGCACGCCTCCTGACGGTGCGCCGGGCGACGGTGCGGGTGTCCAGGCCGGAGAGGCCGCGCACCGCGACGTACGCCTTCTCCCGGCCCGGCAGCGAGACGCGGCCTCGCAGCACGGCCTCGGGGTCGCGTTCGATCCGGTCGAGGAGACGGCGGTAGATGCCGGCCATGGCGGCGACACAGGCGCCGCTGCGCCGGTCGAGCATGGGCAGCAGCCGGTAGCCCTCGGCGAACAGGGCGCGGGCGCGCCGCACTTCGAAGTGGACGAGCCCGGCGAAGTCGGCGCCGGCGGGCGGCTTCTCGCTGCCGAAGCCGTCACCGCAGCCGAACTTGGCGAGGTCGTCGGCGGGCAGATAGGTCCGCCCGTTCCCGGCGTCCTCGCGTACGTCCCTGAGGATGTTGGTGAGTTGGAGCGCGAGACCCAGGGTGTCGGCGTACTCGGGGGCGCGGTCGGCGCCCGGGGCACCGGGCTGGGTGCCGAAGACGCCGAGGGAGATCCGGCCGATCGCCCCGGCGACGCAGCGGCAGTAGACCTTGAGGTCGTCCCAGGTCTCGTAGGTCGCGCCGTGCACGTCCATGAGGACGCCGTCGATGAGTTCGTCGAGGCCGCCGAGCGGGATCGGGAAACGGCGGGCCGAGTCGGCGAGGGCGACGGCGACCGGGTCGGTGTCGTCCTCGTCGATCTTCCCGGCACGGATCCGGTCGAGCAGCTCGCGGGTGGTCTCCAGGCGTTCCCGCTTGGCCTCGGGCGCGAGGGTGCCGTCGCCGATGTCGTCGACGCGCCGGGAGAACGCGTACAGCGCGGACATCGCCTGGCGCTTCTCGGTCGGCAGCAGCCGGATTCCGTAGGCGAAGTTCCGGGCCTGCTGTCCGGTGACCGCCTCGCAGTAGCTGTAGGCGGCCAGGACCGGTGCGGACTGCTGGGGCTGTGCCTCCACGGTCGCGCTCACCCCTCTCTCCGCGCCCGGAGCAGAACCGCTCCCACCTGGCGCATCAGGCTCGGCTTGGTGGCCTTCGGTGGGCCGGTCAGCACGTCGTATCCGGCGTCGGTGATCGCGTCGAGCGCCGCGAGTCCCCCGGCGGTGAAGCCCGCCAGGAGGAGACGGAGCCGGCCGTGGACGCTGCCGACGAGCGGGGCGCCCGCGTGGAGCAGGTCGCGGGCCCGCCCGGCCTCGAAGGCGATCAGGGCGCGGACGGAGGCGCCGGCGGTGGGCCGGGCGAGGTCGCTCTCGGTGACGTGGAACCGCTTGAGGTCCTCGGCGGGGAGGTAGACGCGGTCGTTGCCGAAGTCCTCGGCGACGTCCTGGAGGTGCTCGACGATCTGGAGGGCGGTGCAGATCTCGTCGGAGCGCCTGACGCGTTCGGGGGTGTCGGTGCCGGTGATGGCGAGGACGAGCCGCCCGACGGGGTTGGCGGAGAGCTCGCAGTACGCGAGGAGGTCGTCGTACGTCTCGTAGCGGCCGACCTGCTGGTCCTGGCGGTTGGCGGCGATCAGGCCGAGGAACGGCTCGGTGGTGAGCCCGCACCGGCGCACGGTCGGCTGGAGGCCCTGGAGGAGGGGATGGCGGGGGGTGCCGTCGAAGACGCGGTGGAGGTCGGCCTCGAAGGCGTCGAGGAAGGCGAGCCGGTCCTGCGCCGTCTCCGGGTCGAGACCGAGGTGGCGGGCGTCGGCTCCGCCGGGGGCGAGGTCGCCGTCGCCGATGTCGTCGACGAGGCGGGCGAAGCCGTAGACCGCCATCAGGTCGTCGCGCCAGGCCCGGGGCAGGAAGAACGGGGCCACGGGGAAGTTCTCGTCCGCGGCCTTGCCGAGGGTGGTGCGCGAGGAGGCGTCGGTGCGCGCCTGCCGGGTGTCCGTCACAGGTCACTGCCCGACGGAGGGACGGCGAGACCCTCGTGGAGCTGGAGATTCTGCGTCATGGCCGTCACGTCTCCCGTTCTACACTGCCGAGTCAATCCATCCTATTTCGGACACGCCGCCGACCCCTGCCCGTAGAGCCGTCGCCCGGAGGCCCGATGGTCGTGGGGTATCGCCCTACTTGCCGCGAAACAGACCGGTCCAGCTTACGTTGTACGACGGCCATCGCCATTCCGGGGTGCCGGGCGCCGCGGACCTCACTCGTACGTGTCGTCAACCCTCCGGCACCGCAAGGGAGTTCGGCTTCCCGTGGAGGTCAGAGGGCGCGCGTGCCGGAGACGACCATGGCGAGGGTGGTCTCGACGACGGCGTTCCTGCGCTGCGCGGGAAGGCACCGAAGAGGCCCGTCGAGCAGCAGAAGTGACAATCCGTGGACGGCCGACCACGCTGCGGCACCGGCGGCGGGGTGGACGGCCGGGCGCGGGGCGCCGACGCGGGTGAGGCCCTCCAGGGCGTCCCGGAGCAGGGTGAAGGCGCGGATCTCGGGCTCGGGAACCTGCCGATCCGGCATCGGCCCGGCCGTTCCGTCCGGGCGGGGCACGCAGAACGCGGCCCGGTAGAGGCCGGGCTGGTCGACGGCGAAGCCGACGTACCCCCGGCAGAGGGCGGCGAGCCGGCGCTCCGCCGCGAGGGCGGGGTCGTCGGCCCCGGGCTCGCGGCCCGCGGCCCGTTCCATGGCGTCGGCGAGCACGCGCTGGGCGTGGGTCCTGACCGTGCGGAGGAGTTCGCCGCGTCCGTCGAAGTGCCGGTAGGCGGCGGTGGGCGAGACGCCCACCCGGCGGGCCGCCTCGCGCAGGACGACCCGTTCGGGGCCGCCCTCGGTGGCGAGGTCGACGGCGGCGCAGATCAGCGCGTTGCGCAGATCGCCGTGGTGGTAGGTCTTTCCCCCCGAGATCGCTGCCATGGGTTCATCCTGCCCGATGTTGCCAGCATGAACATTCCAGGTGGCGGCACGACGCGCGGAAACCGGAACCAGCCCCACCGGAAAACGGAATCGCCCCCGCCGGAAAGGGCGGGGGCGATATCGAACCGCGGGGCTCGGGGTCAGCGGGCGGTCTCCCGCTCGTACGCCCTGAGGACCTCGTCCGTGGGCCCGTCCATCAGGAGCTGGCCCTTCTCCAGCCAGAGCACCCGGTCGCAGGTGTCCCGGATGGACTTGTTGCTGTGGCTCACCAGGAAGACCGTGCCGGCCTCCTTGCGGAGCTCGCGGATGCGCTCCTCCGAGCGGATCTGGAACTTGCGGTCACCGGTCGCCAGCGCCTCGTCGATGAGGAGGACGTCGTGGTTCTTGGCGGCCGCGATGGCGAAGCGGAGCCGGGCGCCCATGCCGGAGGAGTACGTGCGCATGGGCAGGCTGATGAAGTCGCCCTTCTCGTTGATGCCGGAGAAGTCGACGATGCCCTCGTAGCGCGAGCGCACCTCCTCGCGGCTCATGCCCATGGCGAGGCCGCCCAGGATCACGTTGCGCTCACCGGTGAGGTCGTTCATGAGGGCCGCGTTGACGCCCAGGAGCGAGGGCTGACCGTCCGTGTAGACCTTGCCGCTCTCGGTGGGGAGCAGCCCGGCGACGGCGCGCAGGAGCGTGGACTTGCCGGAGCCGTTGGAGCCGATGAGGCCGATGGCCTCGCCGCGGTAGGCCGTGAAGGTGACGCCGCGGACCGCGTGGACCTTGCGGACGCCCCGGCTGACCTCGGCCTTGCCGCGGCCGACGATCCGGCTGAGCGCCGCGGTGGCGCTGCCCTTGCCGCCGCCACCGGTGTTGACCCGGTAGACGATGTGGACGTCGTCGCAGATGACGGTGGGAACGTCGGACCGCTGGGTGTTCGTGTCGGTGTCAGCCACGGCCGTACCTCTCCTCGGCCTTCCAGAAGTAGATGAAGCCGCCGATGCCGAAGACCAGGGCCCAGCCGAGCGCGGTCATCCAGACGTGCGCCGGCAGGTTCTCGGCGCCGTAGCCGTCGATCAGCGCGAACCGGATGAGGTCCATGTAGATGGCCGCCGGGTTGTACATGAGGATGTCGGCGATCCAGGCCGGCTTGTCGGCGAGCATCGTCTGGATCGAGAACATCACGCCGGACGCGTACATCCAGGTCCGCATCACGAACGGCATCAGCTGGGCGAGGTCGGGCGTCTTGGAGCCCATCCTCGCCATGATCATGGCGAGGCCGACGTTGAACACGAACTGCAGGAACAGTGCCGGGAGCAGCAGCAGCCAGCGGGCCGACGGGTAGCTGCCGAAGGCGATCGCGATGGCCACGAGGACGATCATCGAGAACAGCAGCTGCTGGAGCTGCTGGAGCGAGAACGAGATGGGGAGCGTGGCCCGGGGGAAGTGCAGGGCCCGGACCAGGCCCAGGTTCCCGGAGATCGCCCGGACGCCGGCCATGACCGAGCTCTGGGTGAACGTGAACACGAAGATGCCCGTGACCAGGAACGGGATGTAGACGTCCTTGGTCATGCCGCGGCCGGCGTCCAGGATGAGGCCGAAGATCAGGTAGTAGACCAGGGCGTTCAGCAGCGGGGTCGCCACCTGCCACACCTGGCCCAGCTTGGCCTGGCTGTACTGGGCGGTCAGCTTCGCCGAGGAGAAGGCCAGGATGAAGTGGCGGCGGCTCCACAGCTCGCGGACGTACTCGAACAGTCCGGGCCTGGCGCCGCTGACCGAGAGCCCGTACTTCTCGGCGAGCGCGGCCGGGGTCAGGCCGTCGTCGACGGACGGGGGCGCGCTCGTCGCGACCGCCCCGCCCTGCTGTGTGTCACTCACAAGTCGAAACTTTCGTGTTCAAGATGCGCGGCACGTCGGTACCACGATGTCAGACGACCGGGGGGCGACCCAGCCGGGTCAGCCGCCACACCGTACGCCACCTCATGGGGCGGCGCGGTCCGCAGGGGGTCTTCCAGCCTTCACGGAATCCGCCGAACCATGCCTTCAGCGCGGAGAACGAGGGCCGACGGGCCAGGGTGAGCAGAAGCCAGACGCCGAGATAGGCCGGCACCAGGGGCGCGGGCAGATTGCGGCGTGCCAGCCAGACTCGGTTGCGGGCCACGTTGAAGTGGTACGAGGCGTGCCGGGAGGGTGCTGTGGCGGGGTGCAACAGCACCATGTCCGCACGGTAGTCGATCATCCAGTCGGCGTCGAGCGCGCGCCAGGCGAGGTCGGTCTCCTCGTGCGCGTAGAAGAACTCACCCGGCAGATCGCCGACTTCGGCGAACACCTTGGTGCGGACGGCGTTGGCGCCGCCGAGGAAGGTCGTCACCCGTGAGGAGCGCATCGGATCGGAGGCGCGGAGCCTCGGCACGTGCCGGCGCTGGGTGATCCCGGTCTCCGGGTCGGCGATCCGGAAGGTGATGATGCCGAGGCGCGGATCGGCGGTGAAGGCCTGGCGGATCAGTTCGGCGGTGTCCGTGTGCGCGAGCCGCCCGTCGTCGTCCAGGAACAACAGGACGTCGACGTCGGTGCCGCCGGGCCCGAAGGCCTCGATGCCGATGTTCCGGCCGGCGGGGATCCCGACGTTCTCCGGCAGGTCGACGGTCCGCACCCAGTCGGGCACCCCGGAGACCGGGGTGCCCTGTCCGACGACGACGACCTCGATGCGGTCGCCCTCCTGCCCGGCGACCGAGTCGATCAGCGCGCGCAGGTCGTCGGGGCGGTCGCCCATCGTGATGACGACGGCTCCCACCCTGAGCGGCGTGCTCACGGCCGGCCTCACTTCAGCCTGCTCGAAACCATGATCGACACGAGGTGCAGCACGGTCTGGAGCAGCGCGATGCCGGCCAGGACGGCGACACCGAGACGGGTGAAGAAGAGGTCGCCCCGGACCTGGTCCGCGATGGCCAGGACCACGATCAGCAGCGAGGCCTCGATCCCGAGGACGAGCCGGTGGAACTTCAGCGCACCGGCCGCCCGGCGGGCCAGCGCCATGCCGGAGGAGCGCGGCTCGGAGGCCGACTCCTTGACCGGCGGCAGACCGCCCTGGTGCCGGGCGACGCCGACGAGGTCGGTCTCGGCCTTGATCAGGACGGCGCCGAGGGCGGCCAGGGTGCCGAGGAAGGCCCAGAGCCAGTCGATCCGGCCCGAGCCCCACAGGTCGGCGGCTCGCAGGCCGAAGCCGACGAGCACCGCCGCGTCGCACAGGTAGGCGCCGACCCGGTCCAGGTACACGCCGCTCAGCGAGAACTGCTTCTTCCAGCGGGCCACCTCGCCGTCGACGCAGTCGAGCAGCAGATAGAGCTGCACCATGAGCGCGCCGAGCAGCGCCCCGGGGATCCCGGGCACCAGCAGGGCCGGTGCCGCGAGGACGCCCGCGAGGGTCATCACGTACGTGAGCTGGTTCGGCGTGATCCTGGTGCCGACGAGCTGCCGGGTGATCCTGAGCGAGATCTCCCGCATGTACAGGCGGCCGCCCCAGTGCTCCCCGCTGCGCCGGTCCTTCACACCCGGGGGGTGGACGACCGGGCGGAGCTCAGCTACCGATGGCTTTGGCATAGTCGGCGTACGCGTCCCTGATCTGGTCGTCGGACAGGTCGAGGTGTTCGAGGATGGTGAAGCGGCCCGGCCGGGTCTGCGGGGCGAAGGACACCGCCTGGACGAACTCGTCCACGCTGAAGCCCATCTCCTCCGGCGTGACCGGCAGCCCGTGCCGGCGCAGCGTCCGGACCATCTGCGCGGACCCCTCGTGGGCTCCGCGCAGGTGCATGGCGAAGGCCGCGCCGAGACCGCACTGCTCGCCGTGGCTGGCGGCGCGGGCCGGGAAGAGCAGGTCGAACGCGTGGCTGATCTCGTGGCAGGCGCCCGAGGAGGGGCGGCTGTCCCCGCTGATCGACATCGCGATGCCTGACATCACCAGGCCCTCGGAGAGGGTGACGAGGAAGTCGTCGTCACCGACGCCGCCGGGGTGGCGGAGCACGGCCTCTCCGGCGCTGCGGGCCATGGCGGCCGCGAGGCCGTCGACGGGCTCGCCGGACACCTGGTGGGAGAGTTCCCAGTCCGCGATCGCGGAGAGGTTGGAGATCGCGTCGCCGATGCCGGAGCGCACGTAGCGGACCGGCGCGTCCCTGATCACGTCCAGGTCGATGACGAGGGCGATCGGGGTGGGCACACCGTACGAGCCGCGGCCGTTGTCGTTGTCCAGGGTCGAGATCGGGGAGCAGATCCCGTCGTGCGAGAGATTGGTGGCGATGGCCACCAGCGGCAGCCCGACCCGGGCCGCCGCGTACTTCGTCACGTCGATGATCTTGCCGCCGCCGAGGGCGACCACGGCGTCGTACCGCTTGCCGCGCATGGCGTCGGCGAGCTTCACGGCCTCGTCGATGGTGCCGCCGGAGACCGGGTACCAGTCGGCGCCGGGCAGCTCGGGGGCGAAGTGGTCACGCAGCTTGAGGCCCGAGCCGCCGCTGATGGCGACGGCGATCTTGCCGTTGCTGGAGATCCGCTGGTCCGCGAGGAGCGCGGACAGGTCGTCCAGCGCTCCCCTGCGGATGTCGACGACGACCGGCGAGGGGATCAGCCGGGTCAGTACTGGCACGCGATCTCACGGCCCTTCGCGAGGTCGTCGTGGTTGTCGATCTCGACCCACTTGACGTCACCGATGGGCTCGACGTCGACGGTGAAGCCGCGGTTGACCAGCTCCTGGTAGCCGTCCTCGTAGTACAGGTCGGGGTCGCGCTCGAAGGTGGCCTTGAGGGCGTCGGCGAGCTCCTCGGCGGCCTCGGCCTCGATGAGGGTGACACCGATGTACTCGCCGGTGGCGGTGGCCGGGTCCATCAGCTTGGTGATGCGCTGGACACCCTTGCCCTCGGCGGTGATGACCTTCATCTCCTCGTCGGCGAGGCTCTTCACCGTGTCGAGGGCGAGGATGATCTTCTTGCCGTCGCCACGGGCGGCGAGCAGGGTCTTCTCGACGGAGACCGGGTGGACGGTGTCGCCGTTGGCGAGGATCACACCGCGCTTGAGGACCTCACGGGCGCACCACAGGGAGTAGGCGTTGTTCCACTCCTCGGCCTTGTCGTTGTCGACGAGGGTGATCTTGAGGCCGTACTTCGCCTCAAGGGCGTCCTTGCGGTCGTAGACGGCCTCCTTGCGGTAGCCGACGACGATCGCGACCTCGGTGAGGCCGATCTCGGCGAAGTTCTTCAGCGTCCCGTCGAGAATCGTGGTCTCGCCGTCGACAGGCACGAGGGCCTTCGGAAGCGTGTCGGTGTAGGGGCGCAGACGCCGCCCGGCACCGGCTGCCAGTACGAGACCGATCATGCTGTTTCTCCTTCGTCATGTACGGCGGGTGCTCCGGAGGACACCCAGAAACGGATGGACTCCGCGAGCACCACAAGCGCGATGGTGACCGCCAGGGCGGTGAGCGCCAGGGTGAAGTCGTTGCCACGGCTCGCCAGCAGGGCGGCGAGGACGGTCACCAGCAACGTGCGGCCCTCGTGACCGCCGATCGTGCGCACCAGCCACGCGGGCGGCGCGCCGGTGCCGCCGCGGATGCGGTACACCGTGTCGTAGTGATGGTAGGCGACGGCGGCCACCAGCCCGTAGGCCGCGGGCAAGGCCCCGTTCACCTCGGAGCGGGCCGCGAGGATCAGGATCGTGCCGTACTCGGCGGCCCGGAAGAGCGGCGGGAGCAGCCAGTCGAGGGCGCCCTTGAGGGGGCGGGCGACGGCGGCGCCGGCGAACACCACGTAGAAGACGGCGGCGACGACGGTCTGCTCGGAGCCGAAGGGGCGGCTCAGGGCCGCGGAGAGCATCGCGCCCGTGGCGATCACCGCGAGGACCAGCGGCGGCAGCATCAGGATGCCGGTGCGGCCGAGGACCCGGTTCACCAGCGCGGCGAGCGGCCCGGAGTCGGCGAGCTCCGCCAGGGCCTGCGCGGCCCGGTCGGTGCGCTTCGCCTTGCGGGTCAGGGAGCGCAGGACACGCCCCGCCGTGGTGTAGCAGGCACCGAAGGCGCAGCCGATGATCAGGGCCCAGAAGACGATCCGCGGGGTGGTGAAGGCGGTGAGGACCGCGATCATGGCCCAGCGCTCGCCGATCGGCAGGATGATCATCCTGCGGGCCCAGACGGTCCAGCCGAGGCTGTCGAGGCGGCTGGAGACGGCGAGGCTCGTCCTGGCCGTGGCACCCGTGCTCTCGGCGTTGGCCTCGTTGAACGAGAAGTCCACGACGTGCCGGCAGGTCATGAGGATCATCGCGCCGAGGGCGAGCGCCCAGACGTCGTCGCCGTCGCGGGCCGCGCCGAGGGCGAGGCCGGCGTAGAAGGCGTACTCCTTGGCGCGGTCGAAGGTGGCGTCGAGCCAGGCGCCCATCGTCGAGTACTTCAGCGCGTACCGGGCGAGCTGCCCGTCGGTGCAGTCGAGGACGAAGGAGACGAGGAGCAGGACGCCTGCGGCGATGTAGCCGCCGCGCTCGCCGGTCGCCGCGCAGCCGGCCGCGATCAGCGCGGTGAGCAGCGAGGCGGTGGTGACCTGGTTGGGGGTCAGACCGCGGCGCGCGCACCAGCGGGCGATGTAGCGCGAGTACGGGCTGATGAAGAAGGTGGTGAAGAAGCCGTCGTGGGCCTTCACGGCGGAGCGGAGGCGTACGGCCTCGTCGTCGACGGCGTCCACGGCGGCGCGGGCCTCTTGGCGGGCCTCGGCGTCGGTGGGCACGGTGGCGACGAGGGTGCCGAGCTGGGGCCGGTGCACGGCGACGCCGTCGGCGTCGAGGGCGTCCGCGAGCGTCCCGGTGAGGTCGTCGCCTCCGGTGCCGGAGGCCCCGGCGGCGGTCAGGGCGCGGGCGAGCGCGGGGCGGGCCCCGTTCTGCACGGTGAGGGCGCCGGGTGCGGCGGCCGCGGGGAACCGGGGGTCGGTGAGGGCGAGGCGCAGCGCGTGCACATGGCCGACGAACCGGGCGTCGACGACTGCGACGCGCTCGCCCGCGGGGACCGCGGCGAGCAGGACCCCGGTCTCGTCGGGGCCGGCTGCGGTCCGGACGTCGAAGCCGAGCGACCGCAGATCTCCGTCGAGCGAGGATCCGGGTGCCGGCGGGCCGGTGAGGATGGCGGTCGACAGACGAACTCACTCCTTGGAGCTGACGGAGGGGCCGGCGGGACCCATGACTGCCCCGGGCGCGGCGGTGCGGCCCGGCACGGGGCGGCGACACGTCGGCTGAGGCTATCGGATGAAACCGAGCACGATTTCACCGAGGCTTCGCGGGCCGGACTCCCCCGGGTCCACCCGTGTCCGCACGGGTGCGCGTGGCTCCGTGGAGATCATCATGGGCGATCGGCGGCCCGCCTCACAAAACGACGGCCGGGGGCTCCGTCGGGGACCCCGGCCGAGGCCCCGGCGACACCGTCCCGCCACGATCGGTCCGGATCACATCGCCGCAGGTCAGAGCATATGACAACGGTGTTCAGTACCGTGTTGCGCATACCCCCCACCCGTAGTTGACTTGCGACTCGGGGCACCTGCGAACAGACGATCTGGAGGCCATGTCATGGGGGCTGGACACGACCACGGGCACAGTCACGGCGGCCCTGCGCCGACGGGTACGGCCGGGGCCGCGTACAAGAACCGGTTGCGCGTCGCGCTCGGCATCACGCTCTCCGTGATGGTGATCGAGATCATCGGCGGCGTGCTCTCCGACTCGCTCGCGCTGATCGCCGACGCGGCGCACATGGCGACCGACGCGGTCGGCCTCGCGATGGCGCTGCTCGCGATCCACTTCGCCAACCGGCCCCCCTCGGGAAACCGCACCTTCGGGTTCGCGCGGGCCGAGATCCTCGCGGCGCTCGCCAACTGTCTGCTGCTCCTCGGCGTCGGCGGCTACGTGCTGTACGAGGCGGTCCAGCGGTTCTTCGAGCCGGCCGAGACCAAGGGCGGTCTGGCGATCGTGGTCGCGGTGATCGGTCTGGTCGCCAACGTGATCTCGCTGTCGCTGCTCATGCGGGGCCAGAAGGACAGCCTCAATGTGCGCGGGGCGTATCTGGAGGTGCTCGCGGACGCGCTGGGCTCGGTCACCGTGATCGTCGCGGCCGGCGTCATCCTGGTCACGGGGTGGCAGTACGCCGACCCGATCGCCTCGATCCTGATCGGCCTGATGATCGTCCCCCGTACGGTCAAGCTGCTGCGCGAGACGCTCGACGTCCTTCTGGAGGCCGCTCCCAAGGGCGTCGACATGGGGGAGGTACGGGCCCACATCCTGGCCCTGCCGGGCGTCGAGGACGTCCACGACCTGCACGCCTGGACGATCACCTCGGGGATGCCGGTGCTCTCGGCGCACGTGGTCGTGGACCAGGACGCGCTCGACTCGGTCGGGCACGAGAAGATGCTGCACTCCCTCCAGGGATGCCTGGGATCCCACTTCGACGTGGAGCACTGCACCTTCCAGCTGGAGCCGGTGGGGCACGCGGAGCACGAGGCGAAACTCTGCTCGTGAGAACCGGCCCGCCTGTTAGCCTTTTCGCTCCGGCGCGTGAAGAGAGGAGCTGAGGTTGATGACCGTCGCGATGGAGGCTGCCCCGAGCGGCAGCGCCCGGTCCTTCCTCAGCTTCCGGGTCTCCGGCTGACCTGATCCCGGTTCCCACCGGTCCGTCACGTCGTCGGCCGGGGCCCTCTCACAAAGGGTTTCCCACGTTGTCCGACAACGCTTCGCACGACTCCTTCTTCGCCCTGCACCACGGCCTTCCGCGGCAGGGTCCCGGTTCCGACGCCACCACGCGTCGGCTCCTCGCGCTCACCGGCCCGCTGCCCGAGCGTCCGCGCGTGCTCGACCTGGGCTGCGGCCCGGGCCGTTCCGCGCTGCTCCTGGCGGCCGAGGCGGGCGCCGAGGTGACCGCCGTCGATCTCCACGAGCCGTTCCTCGCGGAACTGCGGCGGTCCGCCGCCGACCGCGGGCTCGACGGCTCGATCCACCCCCTCCGCGCCGACATGGGCGCGCTGCCGTTCCCGGACGGCTCCTTCGACCTGGTCTGGGCCGAGAGCTCGGTCTTCGTCCTCGGCTTCGACCGGGCGCTCGCCGAGTGGCGCAGGCTGCTGTCCCCCGGAGGCACCCTGGTGCTCACCGAGTGCGTCTGGACCACCGCGGAGCCCGGCCCGGCGGCCCGCGCCTTCTGGGAGGAGCACTACCCGCTCCGTACCGTCGCCGAGCTCTCGGCGGCGGCGGTCGCGGCCGGCTACCACGTCCTGGGGACCGTCCTCCAGCCCGAGAGCGACTGGGCCGAGTACTACGGTCCGCTCGCCGCACACGCCGACGCGGCGGACACCACCGTGCCCGGCATGGCCGAGGCGGTGGCGGGCGCCCGCGCCGAGATCGCGATGCGGCGCGAGCACGGCTCCGACTACGGGTACGCGGGATTCGTCCTGCGGCCCGCGGATCCGCGCTGGCGCACCCGCCCGGAGACGGCCGAGGAGGCCTCGGTGGTCCGCCCGCTCGTGGCGGCCGCCTTCGGCTCCGAGGCGGAGGCCGAGCTGGTCGACGCGCTCCGCCGGGACCCCGGCGCCTGGCTCCCGGGCCTGTCGTACGTGGCCGAGGCCCCGGACGGCTCGATCGCGGCGCACGCCCTGATCACCCGCTGCCGGGTGGACGGCGCCCCCGCGGCGGCGCTCGCTCCGGTCGCGGTGGCGCCCGCGTACCAGCGGAGGGGGGCCGGACAGGCCGTCGTCCGGGCGGTGCTCGACGCGGCGCGGCTGCGGGGTGAGCCGCTCGTGCTCGTCCTGGGGCATCCGGAGTACTACCCGAGGTTCGGGTTCGTACGGGCGTCCGAGCATGGAATCAAGCCAGGTTTCGAGGTTCCGGACGAGGCCATGATGGCGCTCGTCCTGAACGACTCCGTGCCCGTTCCGCCCGGCACCATCGCCTATCCGGCGGCTTTCGGGGTCTAGCCGCCCCGCGCCGTCACTCCGCTCCCGCCGCGCCGGTTGTACTCCGGTGCGGTGGGAGCGGCCACGTCCGGCCGCCGAAGTACGGACAAGCCGCTTTTGTACGGCAGACTGAGGTGGCCCCACCGGGGCGAGGACCGAAGCGAAGGATGGGTATGCCGACCACACCAGCCACCGCGGCTCAGATCTCGCCGGAGATGCCGGAGATCGTGTCGAGCGGTGTCCAGCCGTCCGGGGCCCCGGCGCCGATCATGCTCGAACTGGTCGACGAGGACGGGACGACCATCGGTACGGCGGAGAAGCTCGCCGCCCACCAGGCGCCCGGGCTGCTGCACCGCGCCTTCTCCGTCTTCCTGTTCGACGAGTCGGGCCGGCTGCTGCTCCAGCGTCGGGCGCTCGGCAAGTACCACTCCCCCGGCGTCTGGTCGAACACCTGCTGCGGCCACCCCTACCCGGGCGAGGCGCCGTTCGCCGCCGCCGCCCGGCGGACCTTCGAGGAGCTCGGCGTCTCGCCCACGCTGCTCGCGGAGGCCGGCACCGTCCGCTACAACCACCCGGACCCGGCCTCCGGCCTGGTGGAGCAGGAGTTCAACCACCTGTTCGTCGGCCTGGTGCAGGCCGCGCCGCGGCCGGACCCGGAGGAGATCGAGGACACCGTCCTCGTCACCGCCGCCGAGCTGGCCGAGCGCCATGCCGCCGCGCCCTTCTCCGCCTGGTTCATGACGGTGCTGGACGCGGCGCGCCCGGCGATCAGGGAACTGACGGGTCCGTCCGGGGGCTGGTGACGACCGGCTGGTGGATCATCGCCGCTCCTGGCCCCGGTGCCATCGGGGCCAGGGGCAGCGCCGCCCAGATGATCTTGCCGCCGCTCGCGGTGTGCTCGACGTCGCACGCTCCGCCGGACTCCTGGGCGATCTCACGGACCAGGAGCAGACCGCGGCCGCCCGTCTGCCCGTAGTCCGCTTCGAGGGCCTTGGGGCGGTACGGATGGTTGTCCTCGACGGACACCCGGATCCACTCGGGCCCGATGGCCACCTCCACCGCTATCTCCGGGGACAGCAGCGCCGCGTGCCGCACCGCGTTGGTCACCAGCTCGGAGACGATCAGGAGCAGGCCGTCCATGATCTCCTCATGGACGGGGACGCCCTGGCGGACCAGCAGGTCGCGTACGGCGTGCCGGGCCTGCGGGACGGAGACGTCGACCGCGGCAGCGGTGAAGCGCCAGACTCCTTCGTAGGACGGTTGCCGGGCGGGGGCACCCCCGTGGTTCTCCACGGTACGGTTCCCACCCTCGTGCTCGATTCTCGCCACGGATCGAGTCTTGGCAATGCGCGCAGGCGGACCGGCCTACTGACCAGAAGTCGACACTTATCGGCCGCTTTCCGATCGGGTGAGTATGCCGATGTCAGTTGTTCGACTGATCGGGCGCAGTTTCTGACCGCTCCGGAGGCGCGCTGGACACGGGCGCCGGCGTCACCATACTGACGATCCGTCGCCCGCCCACTCCGATGGCGATCAGACCGAGGCCGTCGAAGAGCAGCGCGAGCGAGAAGAAGACCCCGAGAACGTACCGGCTGCTGTCCGGCCAGTCGAACAGGACGAGCAGACCGAGCAGCAGGCCGAAGGCGCCCTGGAGCAGGGTCCAGCCGAACTGCGGCCCGCGCACCACGACACTGCCGACCAGCCGGAAGAGACCACCGGTGAGGAAGAGCAGGGCGGCGAACATGGTCAGCGCCTCGGCCGAGCCCTCCGGGTGACGGATCACCACGACACCGGCCGCGATGTTCAGGGCGGCCACCACCGCGGCGAGCCAGAAGTAGCTGGTGCCGCGCGACTGGATCGCCTGGAGGAGCCCGACGACTCCGCCGATCAGCAGCAGCCAGCCGAAGAGCAGCATCGAGGTGAGGGTGGCGAGGCCGGTGTAGACCAGGCCGACGACACCGCCGATCACCAGCAGGACGCCGAGCACGGCCAGCCAGCTGAAGCTCCGGTTGAGCCGTTTCCCCTCGCGCGCCATCTCACGGACCGGGTCGGGGACGGGGTCGGGGACCACGTCCGGCTCCTGGGCGTCCTTGGCCATGCGGTGCCTCCTCGGGACGACCCCTTCCTGATCGTACGTTCGGGTACGGCGGATAGCATCCGGCCCATGGAGCCGCAGCTGAAGGACAGCGTCACGGACGGCGTCGCCACCGTCGTCATCGCCAACCCCGCCAAGCGCAACGCGATGAGCGCCGGCATGTGGCGGGCGCTGCCCGGCGTACTGGACCGGCTCGCCGCCGACCCCGCCGTACGGGTGCTGGTGCTGACCGGTGAGGGCGACACCTTCTGCGCCGGGGCCGACATCTCGGCGCTCCGGGAGCCCGGGGACGAGCAGCAGACCCTCGCGGTACGGGCCGAGGAGGCGCTCGCCGCGTTCCCCCGGCCGACCCTGGCGGCCGTCCGGGGCTTCTGCGTCGGCGGCGGCAGCCAGCTCGCCGCCGCCTGCGACCTGCGGTTCGCCGAGGAGGGCGCCCGCTTCGGGATCACCCCGTCGAAGCTCGGCATCGTCTACCCGTCCTCGTCGACCCGGCGGCTCGCCGCACTGGTGGGTCCCTCGACCGCCAAGTACCTGCTGTTCTCGGGCGAGTTGATCGACGCGGAGCGGGCGCTGCGGACCGGTTTCCTGGACGAGCTGCATCCGGTGGGCGAGCTGGACAAGCGGGTCGCCGAGTTCGCCCGGGTGCTCGCCTCGCGCTCGCTGCTGACCCAGTCGGCGGCCAAGGAGTTCGCCGACGGGCGCCTGGACCGGGACGCCCACTGGGCGGAGCAGGCACGCGGCAGCGGCGACACCGCGGAGGGTGTCGCCGCCTTCCTGGAGCGCCGGGCGCCCCGCTTCACGTACGGGGGCTGAGGCCCGGCGGGCCTTCGCTCAGCGCCCCTGGGGGAGCTCCTCCGGCTTCACGCCCCGCCACCGCGCGACGATCTCGGCCGGAGCCTTCTCCGGCGAGCCCGCGTCGTACGGCGGCTGCGGGTCGTACTCGGTCAGCAGCTGGATGGTCTGGGCGACCTCGTCCCCGGCGATCCGGCCGATCAGGTGCAGCGCCATGTCGATGCCCGAGGAGACCCCGGCGGCGGTGACGTACTTGCCGTCGAAGACGACCCGCTCGCCGGTGGGCTCGACGCCCAGCTCCCTGAGCTCCTCCAAGGCGAGCCAGTGGGTGGTGGCTCGGCGGCCGTCGAGGACGCCGGCGGCGGCCAGGATCAGGGAACCGGTGCAGACCGAGGTCGTCCAGGTGCTGGTCTCGTCGGCGGTGCGGAGCCAGGCCCGGATCTCCGGGTCGTCCATGGCACCGCGCGAGTCGGGGCCGCCAGGGACGAGCACGATGTCCGGGCGCGGCACCTCGGCGAGGGTCTTGTCGGCGACGAGGGCGAGGCTGCCCTGGTCGTTGCGGACGGGCCCGGCCTCCTTGGCGACGAAGACGGTCTCGGCCCCGGGGATGCGGGCGAGGAGCTCGTACGGGCCGACGGCGTCGAGAGTGGTGAAGCCCTGGTAGAGCAGGACGGCGATCTGCATGCTGCTGCCTTTCAGCTGACGGGTGAGTGGAAACGGCGTCGGTAGTCGGCGGGCGCGGTGCCGAGGGTTTTGGTGAAGGCGCGGCGCATCGCCTCGGGGGTGCCGTAGCCCGAGGCGCGGGCGACCTCCTCGACGCCGCGGGAGGTCTCCTCCAGGAGGCGGCGGGCGTGTTCGAGCCGTACCCGGTCGACGTAGCGGCCGGGGGTCGTGCCCGTCTCCGCCTGGAAGGCGCGGGCGAAGTGGCGGGGCGAGAGCCGGGCACGGCCGGCGAGGGCCTCCACGGAGAGGTCGCCGTCGGGATGCTCGGTGATCCACTGCTGGAGGTCGCGCAACGGCTCCCGGCGGGCGGTCTGGGCGGCGAGCTGGACGCTGAACTGGGCCTGGTTGCCGGGGCGGCGCAGAAAGACGACCAGGTGGCGGGCGACGGTGAGGGCGACGTCCCGGCCGAGGTCCTCCTCGACCAGGGCGAGGGCCAGGTCGATGCCGGCGGTGACCCCGGCGGAGGTGGAGAGCCGTCCGTCCCGGACGAAGATGGGGTCGGGGTCCACCTCGACCTCGGGGTAGCAGCGGGCCATGTGGTCGCAGGTGGCCCAGTGGGTGGTCGCCCGGTGTCCGTCGAGGAGGCCCGCCTCGGCGAGGAGCAGGGCCCCGGTGCAGACGGAGACCAGCCGTCCGGCGTCCGGGGCGTGGGTGCGGAGCCAGTCGATCAGGGCCGGATCGGGCTGCCGGGTGCCCTCGCCGCCGGGGACGACGAGGGTGTGCGGTGCGCCGTCGGCGACCGCCTCGGCGAGGGTGGTGTCGGGGAGCAGACGCAGTCCGCTGTGGGTGCGGACGGGCCCGCCGTCCAGGGAGGCGGTGCGGATCGTGTACGCGTCCGGGGCGCCGGAGGCGCGGCCGGCACCGGCGAACACCTCGTAGGGGCCGGTGACGTCGAGGCTCTGCACGCCGTCGAAGAGGACGACGAGAACGGGTCGCTGCGTCATGCCTCCATCCTGGGAGGGGCCCGGGACGGCCGCAATGACGCCGATCCCACCTTTTCTGCCATGCCGCGACCGTCCCGGACGAGGGGCGGTCCGACTGTTCCCGTCGTACCGACCAGTCGGTAACCTTCAGGCATGACGACGACTGCTCTGCCGCCCCGCGCCGGACGCCGCTGCCACAACGCCCTCAACCCGCTGCACTCCACGCTCTACTTCTCGCCCGACCTGGACCGCGAGTTCGGCGCCCTGGGCTTCACCGACCAGACCGCGATGCGGCTCGCCTCGCGCAGCGCCGCCCTCGGCGCGGTGGGCCCCGGCACCGTCGCCGCGACCTTCTACAACTACCGCCACGAGCTGCTCGCCCGGCACCTCCCGGCCGTCTGGGAGACCGCCTCCCCCGCCCAGGTCCTGGACGCGCGGCTGCGCACCGCCGACGCCACCCTGCGCCGGCTGCTCGGCGAGGAGACGGTCGCCTCCGCGGAGATGGCCGAGGCGGCGGAGCTCGCGCTGCGCGCCACCGAGGCCTGCACCCGGCACGCCCGGCCGCTCTACTCGGCCCACGCGGACCTGCCGGTGCCCGAGGAGCCCCACCTCGCCTACTGGCACGCCGCCACCCTGCTGCGCGAGCACCGCGGCGACGGACACCTCGCGGCCCTGCTCTCGGCGGGCCTCGACCCCGTCGAGGCCGTGGTCTCCCACACCGCCACCGGCAAGGGCATGTCCCCGCGCTGGGTGCTCGGCTCCCGCGGCTGGCGGCGCGCCGACTGGGACGCCGCGGTGGAGCGGCTGCGCGGGCGCGGGCTGCTCGACGCCGAGGGCGAGCTGACCGAGGCGGGTACGGCCCTGCGCGACGCGCTGGAGGAGCACACCGACCGGCTCGACGCGGCGCCGTACGAGCACCTCGGCGCGGCCGGGGTGGAGCGGCTCACCGAGCTGGGGCGCGGCTTCCTGGTCACGGCCGCCGTCGCGGGCGCCTTCCCGCCGGATCTCGTCGGCAAGGGGTGACCGCGGGGCGCCCGGAGGCGCCCGGGACGCGCGCGGGACGCGCGCGGGACGGGCCGGTTACCGCGTACGGGTGACGGACCCGGCAGAATGCACTCGCAAGCTTGAGGCACGAGAAGGCGAGTCGGGACACCGTGACGACGTCCATCGAAGCAAGGATCGCCGAGGAGCTCGGCGTACGCGAGCGACAGGTGAAGGCAGCCGTCGAGCTGCTCGACGGCGGTTCGACCGTGCCGTTCATCGCCCGCTACCGCAAGGAAGCGACGGAGATGCTCGACGACGCGCAGCTCCGCACCCTGGAGGAGCGGCTGCGCTATCTGCGCGAGCTGGAGGACCGCCGGTCGGCGATCCTCGACTCGGTACGCGAGCAGGGCAAGCTGACGGAGGAGCTGGAGGCCCGCATCCGGGCGGCCGACACCAAGGCCCGCCTGGAGGACATCTACCTGCCCTTCAAGCCGAAGCGCCGGACGAAGGCCCAGATCGCCCGTGAGGCCGGTCTGGGGCCGCTGGCGGAGGGTCTGCTCGCCGACCCGTCCGTGGAGCCGGCGGCCGCCGCCGCGGCCTTCGTGGACGCGGAGAAGGGCGTCGCCGACGCCGCCGCGGCCCTGGAGGGCGCGCGGGCGATCCTCGCCGAGACGTTCTCCGAGGACGCCGACCTCATCGGGGAGCTGCGCGAGCGCATGTGGGGCCGCGGCCGGCTGGTGGCGAAGGTCCGCGAGGGGCAGGAGGAGGCGGGGTCGAAGTTCGCCGACTACTTCGACTTCACCGAGCCCTTCACGGCTCTGCCCTCGCACCGGGTGCTCGCCATGCTGCGCGGCGAGAAGGAGGACGTGCTCAGCCTCGACCTGGAGCCGGAGGAGCCCTCCGAGCTCCCCGGCCCCTCCTCGTACGAGGGGATCGTCGCGAGCCGCTTCGGCGTCGCCGACCGGGGGCGCCCCGGGGACAAGTGGCTCCAGGACACGGTCCGTTGGGCCTGGCGGACCCGCATCCTCGTGCACCTCGGGATCGACCTGCGACTGCGGCTGCGGACGGCCGCCGAGGACGAGGCGGTCCGGGTCTTCGCGGCGAACCTGCGCGACCTCCTGCTCGCCGCGCCGGCCGGCACCCGGGCGACGCTCGGCCTCGACCCCGGCTTCCGCACGGGCGTGAAGGTCGCCGTGGTCGACGCGACCGGCAAGGTCGTCGCCACCGACACGATCTACCCGCACGTGCCGGCCAACAAGTGGGACCAGGCGCTGGAGAGGCTGGCGCGTCTGGCGAAGGAGCACGCGGTCGAGCTGGTCGCGATCGGCAACGGCACGGCCTCCCGCGAGACCGACAAGCTGGCGGCCGAACTCCTCGCCAAGCACCCCGAGTTGAATCTGACCAAGGTGATGGTCTCGGAGGCGGGCGCCTCGGTCTACTCGGCCTCCGCGTTCGCCTCGCAGGAACTCCCGGGTCTCGACGTGTCGTTGCGCGGAGCGGTCTCCATCGCCCGCCGCCTCCAGGACCCGCTCGCGGAGCTGGTGAAGATCGACCCGAAGTCCATCGGAGTCGGCCAGTACCAGCACGACCTGGCCGAGGTGAAGCTCTCCCGCTCGCTCGACGCGGTCGTGGAGGACTGTGTGAACGGTGTCGGCGTCGACGTCAACACCGCCTCCGCGCCGCTCCTTTCACGGGTCTCGGGCATCAGCTCGGGCCTCGCGGAGAACATCGTCGCGCACCGGGACGCCAACGGCCCCTTCCGCTCCCGCAGGGCGCTCAAGGACGTGGCCCGTCTCGGCCCGAAGGCGTACGAGCAGTGCGCGGGCTTCCTGCGCATCCGGGGCGGCGACGACCCGCTCGACTCCTCCTCGGTGCACCCGGAGGCGTACCCGGTGGTGCGCCGGATGGTGAAGAAGACGGGCGGCGAGGTCGCGGCGCTCATCGGCGACACGGCCACGCTGCGCTCGCTGCGGGCCGACGACTTCGTCGACGAGACCTTCGGTCTGCCGACGGTGACGGACATCCTGCGCGAGTTGGAGAAGCCGGGCCGGGACCCGCGTCCGGCGTTCCGGACCGCGACGTTCGCGGACGGCGTCGAGAAGATCGGCGACCTGGCGTCCGGGATGGTCCTGGAGGGCGTCGTCACCAATGTGGCCGCCTTCGGGGCGTTCGTGGACATCGGTGTGCACCAGGACGGCCTGGTGCACGTCTCCGCGATGTCGAAGACCTTCGTCAAGGACCCGCGCGACGTGGTGAAGCCAGGCGACGTGGTCAAGGTGAAGGTTCTCGACGTCGACATCCCGCGCAAGCGGATCTCGCTGACGCTGCGGCTCGACGACCCGTCCGGCGCGGAGGCCGCGGACGGGGCGCCCAAGCGCGAGCGCGGTGACCGGGGCGAGCGCTCCGGCCGCCCGCCGCAGCAGCGGCAGGGCGGTGGCACCGGTGGCAGTGGCAACGGTGGCGGTGGCCGCCGGGCCGAGCGCGGCGGTCAGGGCGACCGCGGCGGCCGGAACGGGCAGGGCGGCCAGGGCGGTCGCGGCGGCCAGTCCGAGCGGGGTGGCCGGGACCGGTCCTCCGCTCCCGCGCCCGCGAACAGCGCGATGGCCGACGCCCTCCGCAAGGCGGGTCTCCTGGGCGAGGGCGGCGGCAAGCGCCGCTGACGAGACGCGTCGTCGGAGTCGTCCCCGTGTGTCCCGTCCGGGCCACGGGGGCGGCCTCCGAGCGGCGGGTTCGACCCGGTCTCGCCGGCCTGCGACGGCGCCCCGGTCACCGATCGGACCGCCGACGCCGGACCCACGGCCGAGCCCCGCTGGGCGCCCGCGTGCGGGCGGCCCGGCTCCGCTACGGCAGGAAGCGCAGGGCCCAGTCGGCGCGGTTGGCGACGGAGAGGTCGTCGTCCTCCGTCAGCGGCTGGAGGAGGCCCCGGGCCGCCGTCGGGTCGGCCTGGACCAGATCGACGATCTCGGTGGCCAGACCGTCCTGGTCGTCACCGAGGTCGACGGCGGAGGCACGGATCAGGGTCGGCAGGGCCTCCGGGCCGCCGATCGCCGCGAGGACACCGCCGAGCAGCTCACGGGCGTAGGCGTTCCGCTCGGTGAGGGCGCGGTCCAGCTCCTCCTGGAGACGCGGCAGCAGACCGGCGTCGCCCGAGGCGGCGATCTCGTCGGCGAGGTCGATCGTCTCGTCCACGTCGGCGTCGAGATCGTCCAGCATCTCTGTCAGCCGGGTCAGTAGGTCGGTCATGGTGCCTCCTGGAATGCGCCGTCCACGAGAACGGGGACGATCGTCGAGCTGTCGGTCTCGGCGGCCACGGCCACGTCCTGCGGAAAGCCGTACTCGTACAGTTCACGACCCGAGTCACAGCCGTGCAAGGCGGCGGCCGGGTCCTCGGTGGCCGCCCACAGCGTGGCCGCCGCGGCAGCCTCCGGGGTGAGGACGTACGGGCCCGCGGCCCGCAGCCCGGCGAGGACGGCGCCCGCGCCGAGCAGGTCCTCCAGCGCCGGGCGCAGCGAACCGTCCGGCCACCGCTCACCGGACGCGATGACCGCGACCGGGCGTTCGGCAGTGCCGTACCCCTGTCGCGCGAGCCGGCGGGCGACGGCCGAGTGGTTGCGCAGGGAGGCGGCGACGACGGTCGCGTCACCGGCCTCCGCGGCGATCGTGGAGCCGTTCGGCGAGGGCAGGACCAGGCGCGGCGGCGCCGGGGCGGCGCGCAGGGCCGCCGGGGAGAGCGACCACGGGTGCTCGGGGGTCGCCTCGCGGCGACCGACGGCGAGGGCCGCGCCGACGCTCTCCGCGTACGCGGCGGCCGTCGCGTCCCGCCACCGGTACGGGTGGACGGCCGCGCCGGCCTCGACGGCGACGCCCACGGCGGTGGTGAAGGACAGCACGTCGACGACGACCACGCAGGCGGCCGCGGGGGCGAGGACCCGTGCCTCGACGGGCCCCCAGCCGAACGAGACCGTCATCAGAGCTCGGTGACCTTGCCGTCCGCGACCTCGACGCGCCGCGTGGTGCGGACCGCGTCGAGCATCCGCCGGTCGTGGGTGACGAGCAGCAGCGTGCCGGTGTACGAGTCGAGCGCGGACTCCAGCTGCTCGATGGCCGGCAGGTCCAGGTGGTTCGTCGGCTCGTCGAGGACGAGCAGGTTCACGCCCCTGCCCTGGAGCAGGGCGAGCGCGGCGCGGGTCCGCTCGCCCGGGGAGAGCGTGGTGGCGGGCCGCATCACGTGGACGGCCTTGAGGCCGAACTTGGCCAGCAGGGTACGGACCTCGGCGGGCTCCGTCTCCGGCACTGCCGCGCAGAACGCCTCCAGGAGCGTCTCCGTACCGTGGAAGAGCTTGCGGGCCTGGTCGACCTCGCCGACGACGACGCCCGAGCCGAGGGCGGCGTCCCCGGAGTCCAGCGGCAGCCGGCCGAGCAGGGCGGCGAGCAGGGTCGACTTCCCGGCGCCGTTGGCCCCGGTGACGGCGACCCGGTCGGCCCAGTCGATCTGCAGGGTGACGGGGCCGAAGGAGAAGTCGCCGCGGCGCACCTCGGCCTCGCGGAGGGTCGCGACGACCGAGCCGGAGCGCGGAGCGGCCGCGATCTCCATGCGGAGGTCCCACTCCTTGCGGGGCTCGTCGACGACGTCGAGGCGCTCGATCATGCGCTGGGTCTGGCGGGCCTTGGCGGCTTGCTTCTCGCTGGCCTCGCTGCGCGCGTTGCGGCCGAGTTTGTCGCTGTCGGTGGACTTGCGGCGGGCGTTCTTGACGCCCTTGTCCATCCAGGAGCGCTGCATGTGGCCGCGCGCTTCGAGGGCCGCCTTCTTGCCGGCGTACTCCTCGAAGTCCTCGCGCGCGTGCCGCCTGGCCCTGTCCCGCTCCTCCAGGTAGGCCTCGTACCCGCCGCCGTACAGGGTGATCTGCTGCTGGGCGAGGTCGAGTTCGAGCACCTTGGTGACCGTGCGGGTGAGGAACTCGCGGTCGTGGCTGATGACGACCGTGCCGGCGCGCAGCCCCTTCACGAAGCCTTCGAGGCGCTCCAGACCGTCGAGGTCGAGGTCGTTGGTGGGCTCGTCGAGCAGGAACACGTCGTAGCGGGAGAGCAGCAGGGAGGCGAGGCCGGCGCGGGCCGCCTGGCCTCCGGAGAGGGAGGTCATCGGCTGGTCGAGTCCGACGGTGAGGCCGAGCGAGTCGGCGACCTCCTCGGCGCGCTCGTCGAGGTCGGCGCCGCCGAGGTTGAGCCAGCGCTCCAGGGTGGTCGCGTACGCGTCGTCGGCGCCGGGCGTGCCGTCGACGAGGCCCTGGGTGGCCTCGTCCATCGCCGTCTGGGCGGCGGCGACGCCGGTGCGCCGGGCGAGGAACTCCCGCACGGTCTCCCCCGCGCGCCGCTCCGGCTCCTGCGGGAGGTGGCCGACGGCGGCGGTGGGCGGGGAGAGCCGGAGCTCCCCCTCCTCCGGGGTGTCGAGCCCGGCGAGCAGCCGCAGCAGGGTCGACTTGCCGGCGCCGTTGACGCCGACGAGGCCGATGACGTCGCCGGGGGCGACGACGAGGTCGAGCCCGGCGAAGAGGGTGCGTTCGCCGTGGCCGGCGGCGAGGTCCTTGGCGACGAGGGTTGCAGTCATCAGGGTACGAATCCTAGGCGACGGCGGACCCGCCCCGCCCCGGTCAGGGGGTGGGGCGGGAACCCCGGGGCGGGACTCCGTGCGGGCCGTGTCCGCGACCGGCGTGTGCGGGGTCACGGACGAGGGCCAGGACCTGTGCGGCGGATCAAGGGCCCCGGCCGTGATCCGCCGGGCAGGCCCTAGCGGCGTGCCTCGGTCAGGGGCTCTTCCCGGGGCGCCGTCCAGGGCTCCGTGGGGGCCTCCGTCACGGGCTCCGTGGGGGCCTCGGGCCGTAGCGCGGACCGGGGCTCCGGTCCGAGGCGTCGCAGGACGGTCCGGTAGGTCGTCCGGTGGAAGCGGTACGGGCCGACGCCGGGGTAGCCCTCGCGGGCCGGGTCCGCCGTGGGGCCGGTCTGCCAGGCGAAGTCGCGCCAGACGACGTCCTCGCCGTCGTGCTCGACGACGGCGGTGACGGCTCCGCAGCCGAGGTCCTCGCAGTCGGGGCAGGAGTAGATCACCCGGCGGCCGCCCGTGAGGGGGGTCGCGATCGCGTCCGGGTCGAGGAGCCCGCGAACGTGCTCGGCACGGAGTGCGGGCGGGAGGTCGCCCGCCAGCGGCGAGACCGTGTCGACGCCCTCGGCCTCGTCGAGCCGGTGGAGCAGCGCCCGGCCGTCGACGACGAGGTCGAGGTCCTCGGCGCGGGGGCGGGGCCGGGCGAAGGCCCCGGGGAGTGCACCACCGGCGTCCGGGAGGAGGGCGGGGGCGAGGTCGAGAGTCGTGTACACGGCCGGCATGCCTCCAGCATTCCCCGGTCGAGGTCCTCGTTCCATGGCTGGTCCGTCCCGGAAATGTCCCGGTCCCGGTACGGTCCCGGGCATGGAGAGCGACGTGATCGTGGTGGGTGGCGGGGTCGTGGGTCTGACGACCGCGGTGACGCTGGCGGAGCGCGGCCTTCGGGTGCGGGTCTGGTCGCGGGACGAGGTGACGGCGACGACCTCGGCGGTGGCCGGGGCCCTGTGGTGGCCGTACCGGATCGAGCCCGAGGAGGCGGCGGGCGCCTGGGCGTTGGCCTCGTTGCGGGTGTACGGGGAACTGGCCGCCGATCCGGACCGCACGGGGGTGCGGTGGGTGGCCGGGGTCCACGCGGACACCGTCCTCGACGCGCTCGGCTCCTGGGCGCGGGAGGTGCCGGGCCTTCGGCGGCTGGCGCCCGAGGAGGTTCCGGGGCCGTACGAGGTGGGTCTCGCGGCACGGTTGCCGCTGATCGACATGCCGGTCCATCTGGCGTGGCTGCGGGGCCGGTTCGAGGCGGCGGGCGGGGTCTTCGAGCGGCGTACGGTCAGCGGCTTCGCGGAGGCGGCGGCCCGGGCGCGGGTGGTCGTCGCCTGCACGGGGGCCGCCGCGCGGGAGCTCGTGCCGGATCCCGGAATGCGGCCGGTGCGGGGGCAGTTGGTCCTGGTGGAGAACCCGGGGATCGATGAGTGGTTCACCTCGGCGGACGCGGGGTCCTCCGAGACGACGTACTTCTTCCCGCAGCCGGGGCGGCTGGTCCTGGGCGGCACGGCCGAGGAGGGCGACGAGCGGACGGAGCCCGATCCGGCGACGGCGGCGGCGATCGTGGCCCGGTGCGCGCGGGTGCGGCCGGAGATCGCGGAGGCGCGGGTGCTCGGCCATCGGGTGGGACTGCGGCCCGCGCGGGTGGGCGGGGTCCGGATCGAGGCGGTGCCGCTGCCGGGCGGCGGGCGCCTGGTGCACCACTACGGGCACGGGGGCGCGGGCGTGACGGTGGCCTGGGGCTGCGCGGAGCGGGCGGCGGAGCTGGCGGAGGCATGAGAACGGCCGCGGGGCGGGTGGGTCCTTTCGGACCGCACCCGCCCCGCGTTTGCTCACCGGATCGCTTTCCCGGCGGTTTGTTCCTACTTCCAGAGCGGCGGCTTGCTGTTGTTCTCCGCGTCCTCGCACTGGCGGGCGCGCGCCTCCAGGGCGTCGGCGCGGGCGCTGGCCTTGCGGGCCTCCGCGTGGGCGCCGAGACCCCGGAGCTGCGCGGCGCGGTTGCGCTCCTTCTGGGCGTCGTGGCGCAGCTGGGAGACGTTGCAGGTGATCTTGGCCGCGGCCGCCGGCTCGGCGGTCACCGTCTGCCCGAGCAGCACGCCGCCGGCGAGCAGCGTGGTGGCGAGCACGGACGTGAGGACACGACGTGCGGTCGTGGTGGTGCGCATGGTGTTCTCCAACTTCCAGGCCGTGGGGACCTGTTCGAGGCATGGTCAGTACCAGTGGGTAACTTTACCTCGGCAAACGATGGATTCACGCCACTCCGGCCCGCGCGCCACGTGATCGTCAACACCTCTCCACAGGACTCCCACTGACGAGGTGATAGGTGGCCCGCCCGTCCAGGAGCAGGGGCACGAGCGCGCGCCGCGACTGGGCGAGCGGGACGAACACCCCCGTTTCCTCCGGCCGCACGACGACGCCGTGCAGGGCGAGTTCGTCGCCCGCCTCCGCGTACTGGGCGGCGGACAGCCGGTAGCCGCAGGGCGGGTCGGCGAGGATCTCCGACGGCTCCGGCGGGTCGTTGTCGGCGCCGCCGAGAAAGACCGGGCCCCGGTCGGCGTATCCGGCGCGGCGGGCCGCGGAGGTGACCGCCGTGAGCGGTCCGCGCCGCTCGTCGAGGTAGGCGAAGGCCCCTTCCAGGGCGGCGTGTTGGGTGGCGACACGGCGCCGGTGGTTGAGCGCCGGGTCGTTCTGCTCGGCCTCGTCGAAGGCGTCCACCCGGGTCTCCACGAGCAGGCCCACGGAGTGCTTGATCCCGGCGGTGTTGCGCAGGATCCGCTCCTGGCCGTCGCCCGCGACCTGCTTGAGCGGCTTGCCGGTGAGCGGGTCGGTCCAGATGCCGTAGATGCCGCTGCTGTACCCGGCGAGCCCGGCGGCGGGCCGGACGTACTCCTCGGAGAGGGTCCGGGACTCGTCGTGGACGTGCGGGTCGGCGTCGAGGCTGCGCGGCCAGAGGGCGAGCAGGTCCTTGTCGTAGTACCGGGGGGTGGCACCGTACTCGTGCAGGTCGTAGACGAGTTCGGGCCGCCGGTCGCGGATGACGGCGGCGACCGCGCGCGCCTCGGCGGTGCGCAGGGCGATGTGGTCGCGGTTGACGTCGACGCCGTCGGCGTTGCCCCGGGTGTCGGCCTCCCGGCCGTCGGGGTTGGCGGTGGGCACGACGAGGAGGGTCGTCCGGGCGAGGAGGCGCAGGGTCTCCCGGTCCCGGGCGAAGGCGAGGTCGCGCACGGTGCTCAGACAGGCCTCCCGGCCCGCGGGCTCGTCACCGTGCTGGCTGCAGACGAGCAGCACCGTGGTGCGGCCCGTACCGAGGGTGGCGAGCCGGAGCGGGCGGCCCTGGGCGGTGGTGCCGATGACCCGCAGCGACAGCCGTGCGCCGGCCCGGTCGACGGCCGCGAGGAAGTCCCGCTCCTCGGCCTCGGTGGTCCATCGGGCGCCCCGGCTCGTCTCGAATCCGGTGCGCGGCAGCGGCTTCACGGGCGCGCTGTCCGCCGCCTTCGCCGGGACGGTGACGAGCGGCAGCGCGAGGGCGGCGGCGCCCGCCACGAGGGCGAGGGCGCGCCGGGAACTCCGTTGTCCGGTACGGGGGTTCATCGGGCGGCTCCGAATCCCGGCAGGCGAGGGCCGGCTACGGCGGCCGGCGGTACGGCGCCGCTCAGCGAGGGGGCGGCGGGGGTGAGCGAGGGTACGGCCGGGTACGGACCCGAGGTGGCCCGGCCGAAGGCCGCGGCGCCGCCGACCAGCGGCAGCCTCGCCGAGGTGCGGGCGAGGTCGAGGGTCAGGGTCGGGGTGGTCGACGGAGGGTCGAGCAGGTCTTTGTCGGTGCCGCCGACGATCAGGGCCAGACGGTGTCCGGCCGGGACGACGTGGTCGGTGGCGGCGAGGTCCAGGGTCATCGTGTACGCCCTGCCGGGGGTCAGCGGGCGTTCCTCGCGCGGGTCGGCCCAGGTGCCGAGATCGGCCCAGCCCCGGCTGACGACCGTGTACCCGACGTCCGCCGTGTTCGCCGCGGTCTCCTTGAAGCAGGCGCTGTCGCCGAGGGCGCTCGCGCCCCAGCAGGTGCGGTCGGTGAGGGTGGTGATGCCCTCGCCCGCGGCGCCGTAGTCGCGGATCGTGTCCGGTCCGAGGTCCACGAGGACGGCGGAGAGGTGTGCGGTGGCGGTGGTCGGGGTGGCGGTGACCGTCACCTTCGAGGAGCCGGAGATCCGCAGGTCGCGGGAGAGGGGACGGGTGACGAAGCCGGCCTTCTCGGGGGTCGCGGTATCGATCCGGGCAGCCCAGTCGAGTTCGCCCAGACCGGGGTCGTCGGTGAAGGCCGCGGTGGCGCCGGGGGCGGCGGGCGCGCGGCTGAGGACGCCGGGCCCGGACGCCGGGCCGGGGGTGGGACGCAGGGTGGTGGCGGCGGTGCCTCGCGGCGGCCACTGGCGGTCGGTGGTCCAGCGGTCCGGGGCACGCTCGATGTCGGCGACCGGTTCACGGTCGATGCCGTTCTCGTAGCCGAGGAGGTGGTGGTCGAACCAACGGTGCAGGGTGCGGACCCAGTCGGCGCGCCGGAAGTCGAAGGGGTCGACGTGGCCGGTCTGGGAGAGCCAGATCTTCCGCTCGACCCCCTGGGCGCCGAGGGCGTCCCACCACTGGCCGAACTGGTTGGCGCGCACGTTGAGGTCCTGCCGGCCGTGCACCACGAAGACGCTGGCCTTCACCTTCGCCGCGTTCCGCACGTGGTCGCGCTCGGTCCAGGCGGCCGTACGGTCGCCGCTGTACGGGGTGCCGGCGGTGATGCGGTCCTGGACGGCGCCGCAGCGTGCCTGTGCCTCGGGGCTGTTGACGTACTCGGAGAGCCAGCTCGGGTTGGCGTTGTAGAGCGGGGCGCCCTGGGAGTGGAAGTAGTCGTACCAGGAGGAGATGGCGCCGATCGGAACGATCGTTTTCAGCCCTTCGACGCCGGTGGCGGCGACGCCGTTGGCGATGGTGCCGTCCCAGCTCTTGCCGATCATGCCGACGTTCCCGGTGCTCCAGGTGGTGGCGCGGGACCGAGTGTCCCCCGTGCGGGAGGTGTAGCCGCGGGCGCGGCCGTTCAGCCAGTCGACGACGGCCTTGGCCGACTGGACGTCGGAGCGGCCGCCGACGTCGTCGCAGCCGTCGGAGCGGTTGGTGCCGGCGAGGTCGACGGCGGCGAAGGCGTAGCCGCGCGGGACGAAGAAGTTGTCGTAGAACAGCGGGAACTGGACGGGGTTGCCGTCGGCGTCGTAGGTCTTCTTCTGGCTCTCGTTGCCGCGTCCGCAGCAGGCGTAGTACGGGCTGGCGTCCATGATGACGGGGATCTTCCGGCCGGCCGCGGCGGTCTCGCGGGGGCGGACGATGTCGACGGCGACCCGGTCGGTGCGCCCGTCGCCGTCGCCGTCGAGCCCGGTGTCGACCCAGACGGACTCGCGGATGGCGTCGGCGTACGAGTGGACGGGCCGTGACTCCCGTACCGCCGACGCGGAGGACCGGGGCAGCGCGGCGGACCCGGTGGGCGCCGTGGACCCGGTGGGCGCGGCGGGCTCCGGCCGGGCGTCGGCGGGCGTGACCAGGGTCGCGAGCAGGGCGGCCGTGGCCGCGGCCACGAGGGTTCCGTACGGCAGTCGGGCTCCGCGGGTTCTCCGCTTTCGCATCGGCATGGGCGGGAACGTACCCCGGTCAACTCCCGTGCAAAAGAGTGCCGGAGGCAATCAGGGGGGATTCCGGTTGATTCCGGAGCCGGAGGGGTTCATGTCGGCCGAATGGCGATCGTGTGACAGGGGGTCCTCTGGACGTGACGGTGCGTCGGGGCACTGAATAGTGTCCGGACTAAGGACCGACGACCACCCGCGCGTCTTACTTTCTTATGACTTGGGGAGCACCTGTGCACCGCAGAATCATCGTTCCGAGCGCCCTCGCGGCCTCCCTGCTGCTGGCGATCCCGGCATCGGCGGCCGACTTCACCCCTGGGGCCCCGGGCATCGGCGACTCCTACTACCCCACCAGTGGCAACGGCGGCTACGACGTCTCCCACTACGACCTGCGCCTGACGTACCAGCCCGCCACGGACCTGCTGGAGGGCACGGCGACGATCGTCGCCACCACCAAGCAGAACCTCTCCCGGTTCAACCTCGACCTCGGCCTGAAGGTCAGCGAGGTCCGGGTCAACGGCCGCGTGGCGAAGTTCGCCACCTCGGGCTCCCACGAGCTGGAGGTCACCCCGGCCACCCCGCTGGAGAAGAACAAGTCCCTCTCGATCGTCGTCCGCTACGCGGGCAAGCCCTCCGAGGTGAAGATCGACGGCTGGACGGCCTGGGCCCGCACGCCCGACGGCGGTGTCGCCGCGCAGGAGCCGGACTCGGCCGCCTGGTGGTTCCCGTCCAACGACCACCCGCTGGACAAGGCCACCTTCGACGTCTCCGTCTCGGTGCCGGACGGCACCCAGGCCATCAGCAACGGCGTGCTGCAGTCGCAGTCCTCGCGCCTCGGCTGGACCCGCTTCAACTGGCGCTCCAACAAGCCGCAGGCGACGTATCTGGCCACGCTGGCCGTCGGCAAGTTCGACATCACGACGGACAGGACGGCGAACGGGCTGCCGGTCCTCAACGCGTACAGCAAGGACCTCGGCGACAACGACGGCGCCGCGCGCGCCTCGATCGAGCGCACGACCGAGGTCGCGGAGTGGCTGGAGGGCGTCTTCGGGCCGTACCCCTTCAACGCCCTCGGCGGGTACGTGCCGAACGTGACGAGCGGCTTCGCCCTGGAGACGCAGACCCGTCCGTTCTACAGCCCGCGGCAGTTCGCCAACGGCGCGAACGTGTCGGTGGTCGTCCACGAGCTGGCGCACCAGTGGTACGGCGACAGCGTGTCCGTCCGCGACTGGAAGGACATCTGGGTCAACGAGGGCTTCGCCCGCTACAGCCAGTGGCTGTGGTCGGAGAAGGAGGGCGAGGGCACGGCCCAGGAGCTGGCGGACTACGTGTACGCGACGCGGACGGCCGAGGACCCGTTCTGGACGGTGAAGCCGGGCGACCCGGGCGCGGAGAACCAGTTCCACATCGCCGTCTACGACCGGGGCGCGCTGGCGCTCCAGGCACTGCGCAACGAGATCGGCGACGAGGACTTCTTCGCGATCCTGAAGGGCTGGCCGCAGCAGTTCGCCTACGGCAACGCGCGGGTCGCCGACTTCGTGCGGTACGCGGAGAAGGTCTCCGGCGAGCCGCTGGCCGAGCTCTTCGACACCTGGCTGTACGAGCCGTCGAAGCCGGCCGCGTCGACCGCGGCGGCGGCCGGTCTCTCCGCGCCGGCCGCGGCGCCGGCGTCCGGAGCCCCGTCCGCGCGCTCGGCGGCCCCGAGGAGCGCGCCGAAGCCGGTCCAGCCGAAGTCCTGGAAGAAGATCGCGGCGACGAACACGGTCCACGAGTCGGAGCGTCACGACGCCCACTGAGCGGTGCGGTGACCGGTGCCTGCGGTCGCTCCGGCCGTACGGCACCGGTCACACCCGGCCGTAGGTCGGCCCCGGCCGTACGGCACCGGTCACACCCGGCCGTAGGTCGGCCCCGGCCGTACGGCACCGGTCACACGCGGCCGTAGGTCGGCTCCGCCCGCGTACGGCACCGTCACACCCGGCCGCCCCGGCCGTCCGTCAGCGCCTCGCGCGGCGGGCGGCCGCTCGGGCCTTCCGGGCCGGCGGCAGATAGCGCAGCCGCTCCGGCAGGACGGGGACCACCAGCCGGACCACCCGGGCGGACCGGCGCAGGGTGCGCTCCTGCGTGTCCGTCCACGTGAGCCCGATGGCCTCCCGGGCGTCCGGCGGCATCATGCCGACGGTGAGGAAGGCGCGCAGCCGCAGGAACGGGCGGCGCAGGACCGGCCAGAGCAGCCGGAGGGCGAGCCGGAGCGGCAGCGGACCCCGGTCGGGGGCGGGCACGGGCTGGTCGGGGTCGAGCAGCTCCCGGACGACGACGGTCGCCTCCAGCTCGTCCGCGAGGACCTTCCGGTAGTACGGCCAGAACTCCTCGATCGTCTGCGGCATGTCCCGGTCGTGGATGCCGAGGATCCTGCCGACCTGGAGCCACTCGGCGTACAGCTGCCGTTCCTGTGCCTCGGTGAGGGGGCGGGCGAGGAGGCGGAGGCCGTGCGCGTAGACGGGGAAGCCGGTCGCGTGCACCCAGGAGTAGTAGGCGGGGGTCAGCGCGTGGTAGCGGCGCCCGTGCGCGTCGGTGCCCTGGATGTCGCGGTGCAGCTTCCGGAGGCGGCGCCCCTCCCGCGCGGCGTCCTCGCCGCCGTAGATCCACAGCTGGACCGAGCGCAGGGAGCGTTCACCGCGGCCCCAGGGATCGGTGCGGAAGACCGAGTGGGCGTCGACGCCGGCGCCGATGGCGGGGTGGGCGACCTGCATCGTGAGGGCGGCGGGAAGCATCAGGAGCGCCCGGATGTCTCCGGCGACGCTCCACAGCACGCCGCCGACGGGCGGCGGCACCGGATCGCCGACGCCGTCGCCGGGGACCTGATCGCCTGCTGTCACATGCTCCATGGGGCTCTCTCTCCTCACACTCCAGGCTGCACCCACGACGAAGGGGCCGTCACCCGGGCGTTTCGGCCCCTGGTGACGGCCCCTTCCGGGGAGTACGGGTCAGCCGCGGTCGGCGCCGACCGGCTCGCCGACGATACGGGCGGCGAGGGCGTGGGCCCAGGCGTCGACATCGGCGTTGAGCTCGCGCTCGGCGGCGGCGCGCTCCTCGGCGATCTTCGCGGAACCGGCGGCGATGATCGACTCGCGCTCGGCGTTGCCCTCGGCACGGGCGGCGGCGATGGCGACCGAGCCCTCCTCGACGGCCTTGGAGCGGATGCGGGCGGCCTCGTGGCGGGCCTCGGCCAGCTCCGCCTCGTACTGCTCGCGGATCCGCGTGGCCTCGGAGCGCAGGTCGTCGGCGCGCTCGGTGCCGCCGTCGATGGCGTCCTCGCGCTGGTCGAGGGTGCGCCGGATCTTCGGCAGGATGCCCTTCGCCAGGATGAGGAAGGTGAGGGCGAACAGCACCAGGCCGAGGATGAGCTCCGCCCAGACAGGGTTGAGCGGACCGAGGTCCATCTTGAAGACAGTCGAGTTCGAAGCGAGGGTCATGCGCGCATTCTACCTGCTAGAAAAAGCGACAATTCGGGCTACCTGGCGAGAGTTGTCGCGTTCGTGCGAGCCCGGCCAGATTCCCGGCATCCAAAGGCTACCGGAAGGTAACCCTGGCTGATTGTATGTGCCGCGCCAGCACAACCCCCCACATCCTCATGGGAGTTCCTGTGTCGTTCGCCGCGCTCCGCCGCGCCCCCGGCGCCGCCCTGTCCCTGGCCCTCGCCGCCGCCACCCTGGCGGCGACCGCCCCGAGCGCGACCGCCGCCTCCGCCGGGGCGGCCGCCGAGGCCCCGCGGCTGAAGGTGCTCACGTACAACGCGTTCCTGTTCTCGAAGACGCTCTACCCGAACTGGGGCCAGGACCACCGGGCCAAGGCGATCCCGGCCGCCCCCTGGTACCAGGGTCAGGACGTCGTCGTCATCCAGGAGGCCTTCGACAACGCCGCCTCGGACGCCCTCAAGGCGAACTCCGCCGGCCAGTACCCGCACCAGACCCCGATCGTGGGCCGCAGCAAGAGCGGCTGGGACGCCACCGGCGGCTCCTACTCCTCGACGACCCCCGAGGACGGCGGGGTGACGATCCTCAGCAAGTGGCCGATCGTCCGCAAGGAGCAGCACGTCTACAAGGACGCCTGCGGCGCCGACTGGTGGTCGAACAAGGGCTTCGCGTACGCCGTGCTCGACGTGAACGGCAGCAAGGTCCACGTCGTCGGCACCCACGCCCAGTCCACCGACCCGGGCTGCGCGGCGGGCGAGGCGGCGCAGATGCGCAGCCGGCAGTTCAAGGCGATCGACGCCTTCCTCGACGCCAAGAACATCCCGGCGAACGAGCAGGTGATCGTCGCCGGTGACATGAACGTCGACTCGCGCACGCCCGAGTACGGCACGATGCTCGCCGACGCGGGCCTGGCGGGGGCCGACGCCCGCACCGGCCACCCGTACTCCTTCGACACCGACCTGAACTCGATCGCCTCCGAGCGCTACCCGGACGACCCGCGCGAGGACCTCGACCACGTCCTCTACCGCTCGGGGAACGCCCGGCCCGCGAACTGGACCAACCACGTGGTCCTGGAGAAGAGCGCCCCGTGGACGGTCTCCAGCTGGGGCACGAGCTACACGTACACCAACCTCTCCGACCACTACCCGGTCACCGGCTTCTGAGCTGACCGGCGGGCGGCCGGCGCGGGGCGTCAGTACCCGTATCCGCCGCCGAAGAGGCTGTAGAGCCAGGCACCGAGGACCCCTGCGACACAGAGCAGCACGACGAAGGAACCCAGGCTCGTGTGCCGCTCCCCGCGGGGCCTGCCGGGTCGGGCGGCACGCGCCGCACGGCCCGGCTTTCTCTGCCTGCCCGGCCTGCCCTGCCTCCCCGGCTCGGCCGCCCGCCCCGCACGCGCCTGCGCCGGGGCGGGCTCGGTGACGGCGGCGACCTCGGCGAGCATCCGCCGGCAGACCGCCGCGAGCTCGGCGGTCCCGGCCTTCAGGTCGACGACCACCTCGGTACGGGCAGGGGCGGTGGTGCCCCCGTCGAGGAGCCGCCCGGCACGCAGCAGCGCCTGGTCCTTGCCCCCGGTGGGACCGAGGCTTATCCAGCGGCGCACATGCTCGCCCCGGATGACCACGCCGCCGCCCCGCTCCCGGTAGACGGTGTGCTCCCGCCACAGGACTCCGGCCAACTCGTCGGCCGTCTCCCTGAGTTGCGTGTACATCTGACTCCCCTGTTCCCGTTCCCCCAGTTCGAACAGGCGCAGACTCTAGCCCCGGCACCGACATCCCCACGACGCCCCCCGCCCCTCCGCCCGTTACGCGCCGAAGTCGTACACGGTGACCGGTATCCCCCGCTCCACGAGCCGCCGGACCACGAGCGGCTCGACCCGCTCCCAGGAGCCTCCCGCGAGCCCGCAGCCGCTGACCTGGGGCGCTCCGTCGGGGAACACCGTGTCGACGTACCAGATGAGGGGCGCTCGCAGGCGGGCGCGGGCGGCTTCGTCGAAGGTCGCGGTCATCTCGCGAGGCCACAACCGGACCCGTGGGACGGGCCGGGAATCGCACGATGGTCTTTTACAGCTCTGGTGAGACAGCAATACTGTCCCGGTCGGCCTCAGCGGCCGGATTCGGCTGTGGATCGGAAGCGAGGCACCTCGGATGGGCGTCGGGAGCGACGAGGAGGGCGGGCCCAGCTACACCGTCGACGAGCTGGCCGCACGGGCCGGCGTCACGGTGCGGACGGTGCGGTTCTACGGGACCCGCGGGCTCCTTCCGCCGCCCGTCATCGGGGCGCGCCGGGTCGGGCACTACGGGCAGGGCCATCTGTCCCGGCTCGCGCTCATCGAGGAGCTCCAGCGGCAGGGGATGACGCTGGCCGCGATCGAGCGGTACCTGGAGCAGCTGCCGCCCGACCTCAGCGCGCAGGACCTGGCGATCCACCGGGCCCTGGTGGCCTCCTGGGCGCCGGAGTCCGCCGAGTCCATCACCCGGCGGGAGCTGGAGCGGCGGGCCGGGCGGGGGCTGACCGAGCGGGACGTGGACCGGCTCGCCGCGATGGGCGTGCTCGACCGGACCGCCGACGACGACACCTTCCGGCTCGACGGGTCCCTGCTGCGGCTCGGTGTCGAGCTGCTCGACGTGCCCATCGAGCACGAGACGATCCTCGCCTCCCGCACCGTTCTCCTGGAGCACGCGCGCGCCGCCGCGCAGGAGCTCTCCCGGCTCTTCCGGGACGAGGTGTGGAGCCCGTACCGGGAGAGCGGGGAGGACCCGGACCACCTGAGCGCGATGCGGTCGCTCTCGGCGCACATGCAGCCGATGGTGGTCCAGGCTCTCCTCACGGCCTTCCAGCGTTCGCTGAGCGAGGAGCTGAGGACGGCGTTCAGGCGTCGGTGAGGGGGCCGGCCGGCACCGTACCGGCCGGCACCGTCACCCACCGGCCGGTGACCGGCCCCCGGGGGCCGTCACGCGTCGGTGAAGACCTCGCCCCGCTCAGCCTTCTCCACCAGGAGCGCGGGCGGGGTGAACCGCTCGCCGTAGGTCTCGGCCAGTTCGCGGGCCCGGGCGACGAAGCCCGCGACGCCGCCCTCGTATCCGTTGATGTACTGGAGCACGCCGCCCGTCCAGGCCGGGAAGCCGATGCCCATGATGGAGCCGATGTTGGCGTCGGCGACCGAGGTGAGGACGCCCTCCTCCAGGAGCCGGACGGTGTCGAGTGCCTCGGAGAACAGCATCCGCTCCTGCATGTCACGGAACGGGATCTCGTACCCGGGCTTGGCGAAGTGCTCGCGCAGGCCGGGCCAGAGCTTGCCCCGACCGCCGTCCTCGCCGTACTCGTAGAAGCCCGCGCCGCCGCTGCGTCCGGGCCGCCCGAACTCGTCGACCATGCGGTCGATCACGGCCTCGCCCGGGTGGCTTGTCCAGGTGCCGCCGGCCTCCTCGATCGCCCGCTTCGTCTCGTTGCGGATCTTCCGCGGGAGAGTCAGGGTCAGCTCGTCCATGAGGGAGAGGACCTTGGCCGGGTAGCCGGCCTGCGCGGCGGCCTGCTCGACGGAGGCGGGCTCGATGCCCTCGCCGACCATGGCGACGCCCTCGTTGATGAAGTGGCCGATCACCCGGGAGGTGAAGAAGCCGCGCGAGTCGTTGACGACGATCGGCGTCTTGTTGATCTGCCGGACCAGGTCGAAGGCGCGGGCGATCGTCTCGTCGCCGGTCCGCTCGCCCTTGATGATCTCCACGAGCGGCATCTTGTCGACGGGCGAGAAGAAGTGCAGCCCGATGAAGTCGCTCTGCCGCTCGACGCCCTCGGCGAGGACGGAGATCGGCAGGGTCGAGGTGTTGGAGCAGAGCAGCGCGTCGGGCTCGACGACGGCCTCGATCTCCTGGAACACCTTGTGCTTGAGCGCCGTGTCCTCGAAGACCGCCTCGATGACCGCGTCGCAGCCCGCCAGGTCCCGGACCTCGGCGGTCGGGGTGATCCGGGCGAGGAGGGCGTCGGCCTTCTCCTGGGTCGTACGGCCGCGCTTGACCGCCTTGGCGCAGAGCGCCTCCGAGTAGGCCTTGCCCTTCGCCGCGGATTCGGCGGAGACGTCCTTGAGGACGACCTCGATGCCGGCGCGGGCACAGGAGTACGCGATGCCGGCGCCCATCATGCCCGCGCCGAGGACGGCGACCTTGCGGACCGGTCGGGGCTCGATGCCCTTGGGGCGGCTGGCGCCGGAGTTGACGGCCTGGAGGTCGAAGAAGAACGCCTGGATCATGTTCTTCGCCGTCTGCCCGACGACCAGCTCGGTGAAGTAGCGGCTCTCGATGGTGAGCGCGGTCTCGAAGTCGACCTGGGAGCCCTCGACGGCGGCGGCCATGATGGCGCGCGGCGCCGGGTAGGGCGCGCCGTTGAGCTGCTTGCGCAGGTTGGCCGGGAAGGCGGGGAGGTTGGCGGCGAACTTCGGGTTCGACGGGGTGCCGCCGGGGATCCGGTGGCCGGGGACGTCCCAGGGCTGCCGGGACTCGGGGTGGGTGTCGATGAAGGCGATGGCCTTGGCCATCATCTCCTCGGGGGTTGCGGCCACCTCGTGGACGAGGCCGCTGTCGAGGGCGCGCTTCGGGGCGTACTGGGTGCCCTGGAGCAGCACCTTCAGCAGGGCGTCGGTGATGCCCATGAGGCGGACGGTACGGGCGACACCGCCGCCGCCCGGCAGCAGGCCGAGGGTGACCTCGGGCAGGCCGATCTTGGAGCCGGGGGCGTCGAGGGCGACGCGGTGGTGGGAGGCGAGGGCGATCTCGAAGCCGCCGCCCAGCGCGGCGCCGTTGATCGCGGCGACGACGGGCTTGCCGAGGGTCTCGATGCGGCGCAGCGCGTTCTTCATCTCAAGGGCGCCGTCGAAGATGTCCTGGGCGTGCTCAGGACCCGCCTGGACCATGTCCTTGAGGTCGCCGCCGGCGAAGAAGGTCTTCTTCGCGGAGGTGTAGATGATGCCGCGGATGGAGTCCTTCTCGGCCTCGACGCGGTCGGCGATCGCGACGATGGAGGCCCGAAAGGCCTGGTTCATGGTGTTGGCGGACTGGTTCGGGTCGTCGAGGACGAGGGTGACGATCCCGGTCTCGTCCTGCTCCCAGCGGATGGTGGTGCTCTCGCTCATGTCTCTGCTTCTCCGTGGATCCGTGAAGAGGGGTTCGGACGGGACGGTCAGACGCGCTCGATGACGGTGGCGATGCCCATGCCGCCGCCGACGCAGAGGGTGGCCAGGCCGTAGCGCTTGTCCTGTCGCTCCAGCTCGTCGACGAGGGTGCCGAGGATCATCGCGCCGGTGGCGCCGAGCGGGTGGCCGAGCGCGATGGCACCGCCGTTGACGTTGACCTTGTCGAGGGTGATGCCCATGTCCTTGACGAACCGCAGGACGACGGCGGCGAAAGCCTCGTTGATCTCGATCAGGTCGATGTCGTCGATGGTGAGGCCGGCCTTGGCGAGGGCCTTGCGGGCGGCCGGCGCGGGGCCGGTCAGCATGATGGTCGGCTCGGAGCCGGAGACGGCGGCCGAGACGATCCGCGCGCGCGGGGCCAGGCCGTTGCGCTCGCCGGCCTCCTTGGAGCCGATGGCGACGAGGGAGGCGCCGTCGACGATGCCGGAGGAGTTGCCGGCGTGGTGGACGTGGTCGATCTCCTCGATCCAGTGGTACTTCTGCAGGGCGACGGCGTCGAAGCCGCCGAGCTCGCCGATGTCGGCGAAGGAGGGCTTGAGCCGGGCGAGGGAGTCCGCGGTGGTGCCGGGGCGCAGGAACTCGTCGTGATCGAGGACGGTCAGTCCCGCGCGGTCCTTGACGGGGACGATCGACCGGTCGAAGCGGCCGTCCTTGACGGCGGCCGCGGCGCGCTCCTGGGAGAGGGCGGCGTACTCGTCGACGTCGCGGCGGGTGAAGCCCTCGATGGTGGCGATGAGGTCGGCGCCGATGCCCTGCGGGACGAAGTTGGTCTCCAGGTTGGTCATCGGGTCGGCGAACCAGGCGCCGCCGTCGGAGGCCATCGGCACCCGGGACATGGACTCGACGCCGCCGGCGAGGACGAGGTCCTCCCAGCCGGAGCGGATCTTCATCGCGGCCATGTTGACCGCTTCGAGACCGGAGGCGCAGAAGCGGTTCTCCTGGACGCCGGCGACGGTGTCGGGGAGTCCGGCGGCGATCGCGGCGATCCGGGCGATGTCGGAGCCCTGGTCGCCGACGGGGCCGACGACGCCGAGGACGATGTCGTCGATGGTGGCCGGGTCGAGGCCGGGGTTCCGGGTCTGGATCTCCCGGATGAGGCCGACGACCAGGTCGATCGGCTTGGTGCCGTGCAGGGAGCCGTTGGCCTTGCCGCGTCCGCGCGGGGTGCGGATCGCGTCGTACACGTACGCTTCGGTGCTCACGGGAAGCCTTTCGCGATGAGGGCGATGAGGGTGGGTGGAACGGGGAAGGGGAACGGGGAAGCGGGGCGTCAGCCGAGGAGGGAACGGCCGATGATCTCCTTCATGATCTCGGTCGTACCGCCATAGATGGTCTGGATCCGGCCGTCGGTGTAGGCGCGCGCGACCGGGAATTCGCTCATGTAGCCGTACCCGCCGTGCAGTTGCAGGCAGCGGTCGGCGACCCGCTTCTGGAGTTCGGTCGCCCACCACTTGGCCATGGAGGCGTGGACGGCGTCGAGCCCGGCCCCGTCCGGATCACTGTGCTCCTCGATGCAGCGGTCGATGAACGTGCGGGTGACGGCGCACTCGGTGGCCATCTCGGCGATCTCGAAGCGGATGTGCTGGAGCCGGGAGAGCGGGCGTCCGAAGGCCTCGCGCTCCTTGACGTACGTGGTGGTGATCTCCAGGAGGTGTTCGGCGGCGGCGATGCCGGCGACGGCGATGGCCATCCGCTCCTGGGCGAGGTTGGTCATCAGGTGGACGAAGGCGCCGTTGAGCTCGCCGAGCAGGTTCTCCTTGGGGACGCGGACGTCGTTGAAGAACAGTTCGGCGGTGTCCTGGGACTTCTGGCCGATCTTGTCGAGGTTCCGGCCGCGTTCGAAGCCCTCCGCGCCGCGCTCGACGACGAGGAGGGAGAGGCCGTGGGCGCCGCCCTCGGGGGTGGTCCGGGCGACGACGACCACGAGGTCGGCGAGGATGCCGTTGGAGATGAAGGTCTTGGAGCCGTTGAGGATCCAGTGGTCGCCGTGGTCCTCGGCGGTCGTACGGATGCCCTGGAGGTCGGAGCCCGCGCCGGGTTCCGTCATGGCGATGGCGGTGATGGTCTCGCCGGAGCAGAAGCCGGGCAGCCAGCGCCGCTTCTGCTCCTCGGTGCCGAGCGAGGTGAGGTACGGGCCGATGATGTCGTTGTGCAGGCCGATGGCGAGCCCGGGGGTGCCGGCCCGGGTGAACTCCTCGGCGAGGACGGACGCGTAGCGGAAGTCGGGGTTGCCGCCGCCCCCGTACTCCTCGTCGACGGCGATGCCGAGGAGGCCCTGCCGTCCGGCGGCGAGCCAGACCTCGCGGGAGACGATGCCGTCCTTCTCCCACTGCGCGTAGTGGGGCAGCACCTCCTTCTCCAGGAAGGTACGGACAGTGGCCCGGAAGGCCTCGTGGTCGGCGGTGTAGAGCTGGCGCTTCATACGGCGGTCTCCTGGGTCTGGGTCGGTCGGTTCACGCGTCGGACTCCTGGGCCGTCCGGGCCGGGCGGTTCACGCCCCGGAGTCCTGGGTCCCGGACTCGGTCGCGGCCTGGGCCCCTGTCCCGGTCCCGGCCTGGTGTCCGGTCCCGGTCCCGTCCTGGTTCTCCAGGGCGGGTACGGCCCAGTCGCGGGCGACCTCGGCGGTGTCGGCGCCGGGCAAGGCGGGTCCCCTGCGGAGGGTGCCGGGGGTGACGGAGAAGCGGGGCGCGGGGGCGGGCTGGGCGACGCCGCCCTGCTCGGTGAAGGTGCCGCGGGCGGCGAGGTGGGGGTGGGCCGGGGCCTCGCGCATGGAGAGGACGGGGGCGACGCAGGCGTCGCTGCCCTCGAAGACGGCGGTCCACTCCTCGCGGGTACGGCTCCGGAAACGGTCGGCGACGGCCTCGCGCAGCTCGGGCCAGCGGCCGAAGTCACGGCGGGCGGGGGCGGCCTCCTCGATGCCGAGGAGACGGACGAACTCCGCGTAGAACTGCTCCTCCAGGGCGCCGACCGCCATGTGGCCGCCGTCGGAGGTCTCGTAGACGCCGTAGAAGGGGCAGCCGCCGTCCAGGAGGTTGACGCCCCGCCTGTCCTGCCAGCCGCCGGCGGCGAGCATGCCGTGGATCATGGTGGTGAGGTGGGCGGTGCCGTCGACGATCGCCGCGTCGACGACCTGGCCCTCGCCGTGCGCGCGGGCGTGCTGGAGGGCGGCGAGGACGCCGACGACGAGGTAGAGGGAGCCGCCCGCGTAGTCACCGACGAGGTTGGCGGGGATGGTGGGCGGGCCGTCGGGGTCGGGGCCGATCATGCCGAGGGCGCCGGTGATCGCGATGTAGCCGATGTCGTGCCCGGCGGTCGCGGCGAGCGGCCCCTCCTGGCCCCAGCCGGTCATCCGGCCGTAGACGAGGCGCGGATTGCGGGCGAGGCAGGCGTCGGGGCCGACGCCGAGGCGTTCGGCGACGCCGGGCCGGTAGCCCTCGATGAGGATGTCGGCGCGTTCGACGAGGTCGAGGACGGTGGCCGGGCCGTCCGCCGCCTTGAGGTCGACGACGGCCGAGCGCTTGTTGCGGTTGGTGAGGTCGCGGGCCGGGTCGATGCCCAGGCCGGGACCGCCGGGGCGGTCGACGCGGACGACGTCGGCGCCGAGGTCGGCGAGGAGCATCGCGGCGAAGGGGCCGGGGCCGATGCCGGCGAGCTCGACCACGCGTACCCCGGTGAGCGGGCCGTTCCCGGCGGTGTGCGTCGTACTCATCGAGCCCCCAGGGCATGTGTGACACCAATGATGTAACACCGGAGATGCTAGGAACGCGTTCCACTCGGCACAAGCCCCCCGGCCGAGCAAGCGCTTGGAAAATACCCGAGGCGGGAGGCGGGTGTACCCGCGGTTACCCGGGACAGGTACTCGGGAGTAGGGCGGCGGCGGGGTGCGGTGCGGGACCCGCTATCCTCCGCCGACGACGAGAACCGCGCACGGCGGCGCGGTACGGCCGAAACGAGGGGCTGCATGGACACAGGGGCGGACGCGGGACGGGAAGCCGGAGCCGGAAAGGGGCACGAGGCCGGAGCGGTGCCCGCAGCCGAAAGGCGGCCGGCGGCCGGAGCCGACGCGGCCAGGGCCTACGACGTGGTCCTCTTCGGTGCGACCGGATTCGTCGGCGAACTCACCGCCGGGTATCTGGCCGCGCACGCGCCCGCGGAGTGCCGTTGGGCGCTCGCGGGGCGCAACCGCGCCGGACTCACGGCGCTGCGCGAGCGGCTCGCCGCCCGGTGGCCGCACTGCGCCGGGCTGCCGCTGCTCGTCGCGGACGCCGCCGATCCCGGCTCGCTGCGTGAACTCGCCGAGTCCGCCCGGGTGGTGGCCACCACGGTCGGCCCCTACGTCTGGTACGGCGACGGGCTCGTCGGCGCCTGCGCCGAGGCGGGAACGGACTATGTGGACCTGACCGGCGAGGCCGAGTTCGTCGATCTGACGTACGTACGGCACGACGCGCGCGCCCGGGAGACCGGCGCCCGCATCGTGCACGCCTGCGGCTTCGACTCGGTCCCGCACGACCTGGGCGTGTACTTCACGGTCCAGCAGCTCCCGGAGGACGTACCGCTCCAGGTGGACGGCTTCGTCCGGGCCGGGGCGCAGTTCTCCGGTGGCACCTTCGCGTCCGCGCTGACCGCGTTCGGCCGGGGCCGGGAGATTCTGCGGGCGGCGCACGAACGGCGGCTGCACGAACCGCGGTTGGTCGGGCGCCGGGCCCGTGCACCGCTCGGCGGGCCGCGGTTCAGCCGGGAGACCGGGACCTGGGCGCTGCCGCTGCCCACGCTCGACCCGCAGGTCGTGGCCCGGTCGGCGGCGGCCCTCGACCGGTACGGGCCGGACTTCCGCTACCGGCACTACGCCTCCGTGAAGACGCTCCCGATGGCCCTCGGGGGCACGGCGGCCATCGGCGCGAGCGTGGCGGCGGCCCAACTGCCTCCGGTCCGCGCCTGGCTGATGGAGCGTTACCAGGCGGGACAGGGCCCGTCCGCCGAGCGGCGGGCCCGCAGCTGGTTCTCGGTGCGCTTCGTCGGCGAGGGCGGCGGACGCCGGGTGTTCACCGAGGTCTCGGGAGGGGACCCGGGGTACGACGAGACGGCGAAGATGCTCGCCGAGTCGGCGCTCAGCCTCGCCTTCGACCCGCTGCCGAAGACCTCGGGCCAGGTGACGACGGCGGTGGCGATGGGCGACGCGCTCATCGACCGACTGCGGGCGGCGGGCATCCGCTTCCGGGTGGCGCACCGGGGCTGAGCGGCGCTTCCGGCGGTACGGGAGGGGTCAGGGCCTTACGAGACGGAAGGGGTGACCGGCGGGGTCGGCGTAGACCCGCCAGGCCGGGTCGCCGCCGCCGTCGTCGAGAAGTTCGGCCCCGAGCGCGAGGACGGCCTCGTGTGCGGTGTCGAGGTCGTCGACCCGCACGTCCAGATGGAACTGCTGCTCGGGCGCACCCCAGACGGGCGGCCGGTGGTCGGCCACGCCCTGGAAGGCGAGCACGGGACCACCGTCACCGCGCAGCACGGCGGACCCCTCGCCGACGGCCCATCTGGGCTCGGGGCTGTCCACCTCGCCGCCGATCAACCGCCGGTAGAACTCGGCGAGTTCCCAGGCGTCGGGACAGTCCAGAACGAGGCACCGCAGACGCCCGATCACACCGAGGTCCCGGCGGAGAGAACGGATCGCGTGGTGCCGACCCGGGCGGGGACGACCGGAACGGCCCCGCTGAGGATCAGGTTCGGGCCGCGCCCCGCGGAACACGGCGAAACGGAAAGGGGTGTTGTCATGCGCCCCACTCTGCCGGTCCCCCGCACGACCCGGTATCCGTACAGGTACTCAGCTTGCCGTCCGACGTACCCGGGAGGTGCGGCCGTTCCCGGGCCCGCGCGGTCGCGCGCCCGGGGCGACCGACGGGACAATCGGGTGGTACGGGCCTTACGTTCTGGACGGGCCGCACGTGCAGGTCCGCGTGGAAGCGCGCCGGCCCGAGGACCTCGCCATCAAGGTCCGACTCATGTGGTCCTCTGTAGCCGCTCACCGACCCGGTACGGCCCGAGGGGGCGCGGGCGCCCGCGCCCCCTCCGGCATCAGGCCTCGCCGAGGGCCTCGCTCAGGGCCCTGCGGCACAGGGAGTCCGCGTGGCGGGTCGTCTCGGGGAGGCGGTAGCGGGGGGTGAGGTGGAGGGTGTGGGCGCAGGCGTTGGGCAGCGAGACCCGGTGGCCGACGGAGACGAAGACCGGTTTCACCCGGGCCCGGGTCCGCAGGGCGCGGCCGACCTCCTCGCCGGCTGCCAGGAGCGGGGCGAAGTCGCCGCGTTCCGGGCCGGGTTGCTCGTACGTGAAGGTGAAGGGGTTCTTCGCGACGCCGATCGACGGGCGGCCCGTGAGCACACCGAGGTGGCTGGCGAGACCGAAGCGGCGGGGGTGGGCGAGGCCGTAGCCGTCGCAGACGAGCAGACCGGGGTCGGCGGTCAGGCGGTCGAGCGCGGCGAGGACCGTGGGGATCTCCCGGAAGGCGAGCAGCCCGGGGACGTACGGGAACGAGACCCGGCCGACCGCCGTGGCCTCCTCCACCACCTCCAGGGTCCGCGCGTCCAGGACGACGGCCGCGGCGGCGACGAGATCGCGTTCGTCGTCGTAGGCCACGTCGAGCCCCGTGACATGCCCTTCGCCGACCGCCGGCCCCTCCTCGTCGCGTACGAGGCGTCCGCACAGCTCCTGCTGGACGGCCCGGGCGGCGGGCTCGTCGGCGGGCCAGCCCGCCGGAATCTCGATGATCGTCATGATGCGGGCCACCCTATGGTCGCCCGCCGGCCGGCTCCCAGCCCCGTGCCCCGGAAAGCGCGGTCCGGGGGCTGGGACGGCCCGCCGGGGTCCGGGCCCCGCCCGGTAGCCTGGCGATCATGTTCGTTCTGGAATTGACCTACACCGCGCCGGTCGAGCGCGTGGACGCGCTGCTCGACGCGCACATCGAGTGGCTCGACGCGCAGTACGCCGCCGGCGTCATCGTCGCCTCGGGGCGCAAGAACCCGCGCGACGGCGGCGTGATCCTGGCCGCCGGGGTCGACCGCGCGGAGATCGAGAAGATCGTGGCGGCCGACCCGTTCAGCGTCGAGGGCGTCTGCGCGTACCGGATCACGGAGTTCTACGCGACGAAGACCGCCGAGGGGCTCGCCGCGTTCCGGGAGCGGCTTCCCTCCTGACGGCCCCGTGTGACGGACCCCGCCCCTCCCGTCAGGGGCGGCCCAGCCGGGCGATCCTGCCCTTCTCGCCCGCGGCCCAGCAGGAGCCGTCGGGCGTGCAGTCCACCGTGTCGTACGAGCCGGTGTCGACCGTGCGCCAGGTGCGGCCGCCGTCGGTGGTGAGGTCCGTGCCGGTCGGCCCGACGGCGAGCGCCGCGTTCCTGCTGTGCGGGAGCCAGGCGACGCCGGAGCGGTACGCGGGCGGCGGCGTGGCCGAGGCGCGCCAGCCGCGGCCCCCGTTCCCGGTGACCGCGCCGGCCCGCGGGGACGGCTGGTCCTTGCGGTAGTCGCCGCCGACGGCGATGCCGTGCGCGCGGTCGCGGAAGGCGAGGCCGAAGACACCACGGGCCGGGTCGCCCGCCGGGATCGGCGTGTCGGTGGCGGTCCAGGTCAGCCCCCGGTCGGCGGAGTGGAGCACGCGCGCGGTGGCACCGCCGCCCGTCGCCAGCCACACGTCCCGCGGCCCGGCCGACACCAGGCACTGGCCGCTCGCGGCGAAGCCCGCCTCGCCGGGGAGCGCGTCCGGCATCCCGGTGTTCGGCAGCACCTGCCAGGAACGGCCGCCGTCGCGGGTGGCGAGGATGCGGTACTTGCCGTCGACCGGGTCGCTCATGGCGAGTCCGTGTCGGCGGTCGAAGAAGGTCATGCAGTCGTAGAAGGCCCGCGGATCGGTGTTGCGGAAGGACTCGGTCCAGGTGGCACCGCCGTCCTCGGTGCGCAGCACGCGCGAGGCCTCGCCCTCCCCGATGGCGAGGACGACGGCCCTGCGGGCGTCGAACGCCTCCACGTCACGGAACTCCAGCTCGCCCGCGCCCGGTGGCGAGACGTTTCGCCAGCTCCGGCCGCCGTCGGTGGTCCGCAGCACCGTGCCCCTGGAGCCCGCGGCCCAGGCGGTCCCGCGGTCGACGGGCGCGAGCCCGCGGAACCGGGCGTCTGTCCCGGTCGGCGTCAGCTGCCAGCCCGCCGTGTTCGTGCCGGTCGCCGCCGTGGGGGTCTCCCCGGCTCGCGCGGGCGCGGCCAGGGTCAGCGCGAGCGCCGCCCCGATCAGTCCCACCGACATCATTCGTCTCGTGTTCCCCATGGACGTCATGGCGCCGGAAGCTAGTGCCCCCGGCCCCTCCCCGTCCAGGGTGCGTCCCCCGCGGGGCGTTCCTAGGCTGGGTGCCATGACCGACCGCACGAGCGAGCGAGCGCCCGACGAGCAGCCGAAGCTCAAGGAGTACGAGGGCGAGGGCATCACCGTCACGTTCGAGCCGCGCCGGTGTCTGCACGCGGCCGAGTGCGTGCACGGGCTGCCCGAGGTCTTCGATCTCTCCCGGCGTCCGTGGGTGCTGCCCGACGCCGCCGAGGCCGGTCTGGTGGCGGAGGTCGTCCGCCGTTGCCCCTCCGGGGCGCTGCAGTACCACCCGGCGGACGGCTCCGTCCAGCACCCCGACTCCCCCACCTCCGTGCGCCGGACGCCGTCCGGTCAGCTCGTGATGCGCGGGGACCTGCTCATGAGCGGCGCGTACGGCGACCGGCGCGAGACACGGGTGATGCTGTGCGGCTGCGGGGCCTCCGGAAACCAGCCGTACTGCGACCACTCCGGCCCCTGCGCCGAGCCGGACGACGACGCGCCCGAAGCGCGCTGAACCGCTTTGACCTGCGACGATCTCTTCGGCGCGGCGCCGTGCCCGGCCCTTGACGCGCCCGTGACGCAGCTCACGCACATTCGGAGTGCACGTTCCGGCCGCTCCGCTCGTCTTGTCAGGTGTCAGGTGTCAGGTGCCCTGGTGTCGGGGAGACGCACAGGATCCGAAGTCCGCGTGAAAGGAGCCGGTCGTGTCCGCCGTCATCGAGCAGGCCGTCCAGGCCCGTCTGGTCGCATCCGCTCCGCGGATGGAGACCGTCCCCGCCACCCTGCGGTACGACCGCGAGGACCCGTACGCCGTCAGCATGGCGTTCCCTCCTCCGGCGACCCTGGAGGGTGTCGAGGTCTCCTGGGCCTTCGCGCGTGAGCTGCTCGTCCAGGGCGTCGAGCGCCCGGCCGGTGTCGGGGACGTACGCCTCCGACCGTACGGGTACGACCGTACGGTGGTCGAGTTCCACGCCCCGGAAGGCGTGGCCATGGTCCATGTCCGGACGTCGGAGCTGCGCCGTTTCCTGGAGCGCTCGCAGCACCTGGTGCCGGCCGGGCGCGAGCACCAGTACCTGGACTGGGACCAGGATCTGACGGAGCTGCTGCGCGAGCATCCGTAGCGGTCTTCCCGGACCGGTCCGTAATTCGGTTGCCCCCTCCCGCTCCCCGTCCTACCGTTGCTCACGTCCACGTCGTCGTCCGATCGGAGAAGGACGTTGCTCGTCTGAGGTTGCGAGACACCGTGCCGCGCGTGCCCCCTGTGCCGCGTGTGCCGTTCTCGACCTCGGCGTACGAGCCGTTCTGACGACAGACAGCCCGCGCCCCGGTGTCTCCACGCGTCGCATCACGTCACATCTGTGCTCACGCATCCGGGAGGCCTCCATGGCGCATCACCCCACGTTCATCACCTGTACCTCACTCTCCTTCTCCTGGCCCGACGGCACCGAGGTCGTCGACGACTTCCGGCTCACGGTCGGCCCCGGCCGCACCGGGCTCGTCGGGCTCAACGGCTCCGGCAAGTCCACGCTCCTGAAGCTGATCGCCGGCGAGCTGACCCCCGCCTCCGGCACGGTCCGGGTCACCGGCGAGCTCGGCTATCTCCCCCAGAACCTGGTTCTGGACACCTCCCGGCGCGTGGACGAGATCCTCGGCATCGACGCGAAGCGGGCGGCCCTGCACGCCATCGAGGCGGGCGACGCGGCCGAGGAGCACTTCGCCGCCCTCGCCGACGACTGGGACGTCGAGGAGCGGGCCCGCGCCACCCTCGACCAGCTCGGGCTCGGCGCCGTCGGTCTCGACCGGACCGTCGGCGAGGTCTCGGGCGGCGAGTCCGTCCTGCTGCGCCTCGCCGCCCTGCTGCTCGCCCGGCCCGATGTGCTGCTCCTCGACGAGCCGACCAACAATCTGGATCTGCACGCCCGCGCACGGCTGTACGAGGCGGTGGAGAACTGGTCCGGAGTCCTGGTCGTGGTCAGCCACGACCGTGAACTGCTGGAGCGCGTCGACCAGATCGCCGACCTGCGGGACGGCGCCGTCACCTGGTACGGCGGCGCCTACTCCGACTACGAGGCCGCGCTCGCCGCCGAACAGGACGCGGCGGAGCGGATGGTCCGCGTCGCCGAGGCGGACGTCCAGCGGCAGAAGCGGGAACTCTCCGATTCCCAGATGAAGTTGGCCCGCCGCAAGCGGTACGGGCAGAAGAGCTTCGAGAACAAGGTGGTTCCGAAGATCGTGGCGAACAACCGCAGGCGCGAGGCCCAGGTCTCGGCCGGCAAGCACAAGGCGCTGCACACCGAGCGCCTCTCGGAGGCCCGGGAGCGGCTCGACGCCGCCGTGGAGGCGGTGCGGGACGACGACGAGATCCGCGTCGAACTGCCGCGCACCTCGGTGCCACCGGGCCGCGAGGTGCTGTTCCTGCGGAATCTGGAGCTGCGGTACGGGGCCCGGGTGGCCGGCGAGTTCGAGCTGCGCGGTCCGGAGCGGATCGCGCTGGTCGGCAGGAACGGCGCCGGGAAGACGACGCTGCTGCGGACGATCGCCGGGGAGCTCGAGCCGGTCTCGGGCGAGACGGAGGCACGGGTGCCGCTCCGTTTCCTCCCGCAGCGGCTCGATGTCCTCGACGACGGGTTGAGCGTGGTGGAGAACGTGGCCCGGTTCGCGCCCACGGCGACGGGGAACGCGATCAGGGCGCGGCTGGCACGGTTCCTGTTCCGGGGAGCCCGGGCGGACCAGCCCGTCGGCACCCTGTCGGGCGGGGAGCGGTTCCGGGCGACGCTCGCGGCGCTGCTCCTCGCGGAGCCGGCTCCTCAGCTTCTGATGCTGGACGAGCCGACGAACAATCTGGACATGACTTCGGTACGGAAGCTGACGGCGGCCCTCGACGCGTACGAAGGGGCGTTGGTCGTGGCGAGCCACGACGTGGCGTTCCTGGAGTCGCTGGGGATCACCCGCTGGCTGCTGCTCGACGGTGAGCTGCGGCCGACGACGGCGGAGGAGGTACGGGAGGCGGTGTCGAGCCCCCGGTAGGACCGGCTCGCACCCGGGTCTAGCGGTGGAGTAACGCCCAGGACTTGGTGCCGCCGCCCGGAGTGAGGACGGGGGCGAGCCCCCAGTCGCCACCGTGCGCGTCGACCGCCGCGGCCAGCAGCCACATGCTGCGGCTGCGGCGGTCGCGGCATTCCTCGGCCGCGCCGGGTGAGTGGTGGGCCGGATGCCGGTCGTACAGCACGATCCGCAGCGCCTCGTACTGCCAGCGGACGCGCAGGATCATCTCCCGGTCGGGGGTGAACCGATAGGCCGCGGCGACGAGTTCGGAGGCGGCGAGGGCGGCGGTCTCGCAGAGGTCGTCGAGGCCGTGCCGGTCGAGGAGCGACTCGATCGACCGGCGCGCGAGTCCGGCGCAGTAGGCGCCTCCGGGGAGGAGCATGGAGTAGCTGAGGTTCTCCGTGGCGGGGGGTATGGGCCCGGCCGCGACGGCGGACGGGAGGCAACGCAGGGCGCCCTTCATCGGGTTGCTCACTTTTCCTGTGCATGGGGGTGCATGGGGGGGGTCCCTCCACACGGTCGGTAGCCCCGTGTGAGACTTGCGCTACCGACCGTAGCGTACGACCGGAGCACAGTGCTACTACTTGCGGGTACTTGTGCCATTCCGGCCATATCGGCGTCACGCAGCGAAGGGGAGACCGAGCGTGCCACCCAGGAGCAGCCCGACCGCGCGGCAGCAGCGGCTCGGGAGCGAACTGCGCAGACTGCGCGAACAATCGGGGATGTCGGCCCAGCAGGCCGCCGCCCTCCTGGGCGTCGACCGCACCCGCATCCCGAACATCGAGTCGGGCCGCTTCGGCATCAGCCCCGAGCGCGTCCGCACCCTCGCCTTCAACTACGGCTGCCCGGACACCGGACTCGTCGACCTTCTCGCCGCCATGGCCCACGAGCGGGACCGCGGCTGGTGGGAGGAGCACCGCGGACTGCTTCCGCCCGCGCTCATCGACATCGCGGAACTGGAGCACCACGCACGGGAGTTGCAGAGCGCCGTCACCACCCACATCCCGGGCATCCTGCAGACCGAGGAACACGCGCGGGCCGTCTTCGACACCGCCGTCCCACCGCTGCCGGAACCCGATCTGGAGGCCCGGCTCGCCCTGCGGCTCCGCCGCCAGGAGGTCCTCGACCGGGACCGGCCCGTCCAGTACGAGGCGGTGATCCACGAGGCGGCGCTGCGCATGCAGTTCGGCGGACCGAAGGTCGCCAGGGAGCAGCTGGAGCACATCCTGGCGCACTCCGAGCGGGAGAACGTCACCGTGCGCGTCATCCCCTTCACCGCGGGGGGTTTCCCGGGAGCGGGCCAGTCGTTCACCTATGTGGCCGCGCCCGTGGCACAGCTCGACACCGTGCAGCTCGACTCCTCCCACGGTTCCCTCCTCCTCGACGCCGACATGCAACTGCGCCGATACCGGGGCCTGTTGGACCGGCTGCGCGCGCTCGCCCTGTCCACGGAAGACTCACGCGCGTTCGTCCGCAACATCGCCCAGGAACTGTGAAGGACCCCCACACCATGAACCTCACCACCGCCACCGCGGTCGCCACCGCGCCCGCGGCCGGCGCCGCCGTCGCACCCCGGTCCGCCGACCCCGCCGTCGAGATCGACTGGGACGAGGCCTTCTGCAGCGAGGGCGCCAACTGCTTCCGGTTCGGCCTCGACGACGCGGGCCGGGCGTACATCGGCTCGACCCTGGCGCCCGGTGCGTACGTCAGCGACTCGGCGGAGGCGCTGCGGGCGCTGATCCGCGCGGTGAAGGCCGGCGCGGCGGACCATCTGCTCTGACCGGCGGCCGACCGCCGTCGCGGCGCCGGAAAGCCGTCCCCTTCGAGGCGCGAACCGCCGCCCGGACGCCGGAAACCCATCCGCTTCGAGCCGCGAACCGCCGCCCGGGCCCGGAAAGCCATCCGCTTCGAGCCGCCGGCCGACTGCGCCGAGCCGCGGGGCGTCTGCTCTGCGTAGTTTTTCGGAGGCCCGCCACAGGGCAGTCAGGACGTGACCTGCGTCTCCGGCGCCCCACCGGAGCAGCGCACATAACGGAACGTAACCGGACATCGCCGGGACGGGCTTGGCCGACGCCTTACGGAGCCTTAACCTACGGTTTCGTAACCTACGGATTCGTAGGTATGCCCGTATGCCCTCTCTCCGTCCCCAGGAGTCCCCGTGACGCTCACCTCTCCCCACCTCGGCAGCTCGACAGGGTGGACCGACGCGCGGCTGCTCTACGCGCTGGAAGAGGTCGTGGAGAAGGAGCTCAACCGGCACCTGAAGGTCACCAAGGACTGGATGCCGCACGAGTACGTGCCGTGGTCCGACGCCCGTAACTTCCCGGGTCTCTTCGAGGACGGGGAGGCCTGGGACCCGGCGCAGTCCAAGGTGACCGAGATCGGCAAGATCGCCCTCGTCGTCAACCTGCTCACCGAGGACAACCTCCCGAGCTACCACCACGAGATCGCCAGCCTCTTCGGCCGCGACGGCGCCTGGGGCACCTGGGTGCACCGCTGGACCGCCGAGGAGGGCCGGCACGGGATCGTGATGCGCGACTACCTGCTCGCCTCGCGCGCCGTCGACCCGGACAAGCTGGAGCAGTTCCGGATGGCGCACATGAGCGAGGGCTTCGAGTCCGACAACCGCCACTCGATGCTGCACTCCGTGGCGTACGTCGCCTTCCAGGAGCTCGCCACCCGCATCTCGCACCGGAACACCGGCCACCAGTCCGGCGACCCGGTCTGCGACCGGATGCTGGCCCGGATCGCCACCGACGAGAACCTGCACATGGTCTTCTACCGCAACCTGCTGGGCGCGGCCTTCGAGATCGCCCCCGACCTGACCATGCAGGCCGTGCGGGACGTCGTGGTCAACTTCCGGATGCCCGGACACGGCATGCCCGGCTTCGAGCGGGCGGCGGCGCAGATGGCGATCGGCGAGATCTACAACATGCGCATCCACCACGACGACGTGCTCCAGCCCGTCCTCCGCTTCCTGAAGGTCCTCCAGATCGAGGGCCTCGGGCCGGAGGGGCTGCAGGCGCAGGAGGAGCTGGGGCTGTACATGAACGGCCTGGACTCCGAGGCCAGCAAGTTCGACGAGAGGCTCGCCGCCCGCAAGGCCCGCATGGCCGCCCGCGCGGCCGGCTGAGCGACCCTTCGGTCACTGGACGACGGGACGGGCGCGGGAGGCTGTGATCAGCCTGCCGCGCCCGTCCCGTCGTGCCCGTCCCGCTCCGCGTCCGTCCTGACACGCTTGTCTCGCCGCGTGCCCCGGGACCCCTCGTACCCCCGCGCCGAGGCGTCCGCGCCCCCGCTCAGCCCTCTCGGCGCTTGAGGCGGAACCGTTCCTTCTCGGAGAGGCCGCCCCACACCCCGAACCGCTCGTCGTTGCTCAGCGCGTACTCCAGGCACGCCACCCGCCCCTCGCAGGCGCCGCACAGCTGCTTGGCCTCGCGGGTGGACGAGCCGGGTGCCGGGAAGAAGAACTCCGGCCCGGCCTGCGCGCACAGCGCGGTCTCCTGCCAGGACATGTCGGGCTCCGGTGCGGTCAGTACGGTGCTGTAGGTCTGCATGCCGTACACGCTGCCGGAGGGCCGTAAACGAGCCATCAACGTTCGATCAATGCGCCGTCCGCGGCCGTTTGCAACGCGGCGCGCCGAAACTCTTTGCGGCATCCCCGGTCATCGGCGAAGATCGCCGCATGACGACCAGAAAGGCCCATGCCGCGTAGGCGCCCCGCTCCGCTCTCCCTCGCTCGCGCACCACCGGGTGACTCCCGCCGCCGTGCCCGTCACCCGTACCCGCGCCACCGAGGAGAGCCCACCCGTGCAGACCTCCGCACTCGTGCCCTACGCCCGCCTGCCCCGCACGTACCACGACCGTCATGTCCTCACCAGCACCGTCGACGCCTTCGGCGCCGCCCACTGGCTGCTCACCGAGCGCGCCCCGGAGCCCGGCGCCGACCGGCCCCCCTACGACGCGCTGGTCGTCTCCGTGGGGGACGACGGCGGCGTCGAGGTCACCGAGCTGAGCGCCCTGCGGGCCCGGTTCCCGTACCTGGACAGGCTGCCGGACGGCGGGTTCGTCGTCGCCTCGGCCCGCGCCCGCCGCGCCGACGCCGACGGCAGCCAGGTGCAGGTCTTCGACGCGCTGGGCCGCGAGACCTGGTCCTTCACCGTCGGGGACGCGATCGAGCACCTGCTCGCCGACCCGAGCGGTGCCCTCTGGGTCGGACACTTCGACGAGAACCCGGCGGGCATCCGCCGCTGGAGCGCGACGGGCGAACTCCAGTGGCACTCCGGCGACGTGCCCGGGGCCGGCTGGATCATGGACTGCTACGCCTTGAACGTGTTCGGCTCCGTCGCCTGGGCCTGCCCGTACACCGACTTCCCGCTCCTGGAGATCCGCCCCGACCGGCCCGTGCGCGTGCGCGCCAACACCGTGCGGGGCGCCAAGGCGGTCGCCGTCCACGAAGGGCGGGTCGCCTTCTTCGGCGGATACGGCGACGAGCAGGACCGGATCGCGTACGGCGAGCTCACCGACACCACGGTCGAGCCGACCGGTGTCGCCGTCCTCACCCGGCCCGACGGCACGCCCGTCGGACGCCATCGGGTCCTCGCGCGGGGGAGCAGGATCCACGTCCAGGACGAACCGTTCACCGAGTGGGCCGTGTGGGACCTCAGCGGCTGACCCCCAGGGCGGGGAGCACGCTCTCGGCGACCCGGTACGCCTCCTCCAGGAGGGGGTTCCCGGACAGGATGAAGGTGTCCACGCCCAGGTCCTGGTACTCCTTGAGCCGCTCCACGACCTGGGCCGTGGAGCCGACGACCGCCGTGCCCGGGCCGGGCCGGAACAGGCTCATCCCGGGCCAGAGGTTCGGATGGGTCTCCAGCTCGCGCGCCCTGGCCGGCACCCTGCCGCCGTGCTGACGGAACTGGCGCTGCCAGCCCACGCCGTCCTCGCCCGCCCGCTCGCCGAGCTGCCGCGCGTACGTCGCCTCACTGGTGACGTCCAGGAGCCGGTCGGCCGCCGCCCAGGCCTCGTCCTCGGTGTCGCGGACGATGAGGTGGAGGCGCAGGCCGATGCGGAGGGTACGGCCGTGGGCGGCGGCCCGGGCCCGCACGTGGTCGAGCTTCTCCTTCAGCAGGTGCGGCGGCTCGCCCCAGGTGAGGTAGACGTCGACGTGCTCGGCGGCCATCTCGATGCCGGGTGCCGAGGATCCGCCGAACCAGAGCGGGACGTGCGGCTCCTGGACGGGTCGCAGGTCGCGGAAGGAGGCGCCGGCGTTCTTGAGGTCGTAGAAGCGGCCCTTGTGGTCGAAGACCTCGCCGGCCGTCAGCCGCTTGACGATCGACCAGTACTCGGCGCTCAGTTCGTACCGCTCGTCGTGCTCCACGTGGAGCCCGTACTCGCGCAGCGACGCGGTGGAACCGTTGACCACGTTGAAGCGGAGCCGCCCGCCGAACAGGTTGTCGAAGCTCAGCGCCATCTTGGCGAGCAGGGTCGGTGCGATCAGCCCCGGGTGGACGGCGAGCAGCGGCTTGAACCGGGTGCTCGTGGAGGCCGCGAGCGCCGAACCCAGCGGCCACACGTCGTAGAGGTCGGTGGCCAGCAACGCGCCGGTGTAGCCGAGGCGTTCGACGGTTCCGGCGAGCTGTGTGAGGTAGCCGAGGTCGACGGGGCGGCGGCCGGCCGGCTCCCAGGGGTACGCGCCCTCGCGCGGGATGATGTACCAGAGGACTTCGGGTGCCGGTGAGGTCATCGGGAGCCGGCCTTCCGGGGCAGGGCGTCGGCGACGCTGATCGCGCGGTCGATGAACCCGGAGCGGTGGAAGATGTCGGCCGCCTGCTGCTGCTCGGCGATGAACTCCGCTCCGGCCTCCTCGATCGTCCAGGGCAGGGCGCGCAGCGCGGTCTCCCAGTCGTCGACCGTGCCGCCCTGGTCCGCGGCAGCGATCTCGGCGGCCTCGCGCGGGTGCGCGGCGGCCCAGTCGTCGGCCCGCCGGAGTGCCCTGATGAGCGCTTCCACCACCTCGGGCCGCTGTTCGGCGAGGTCGCGGCGGGTGAAGAAGACGGACCGGTCGGTGATGACCTCGCCGGTACGGATCAGGGTGCGCAGGCCGCCGGTGCGGCGGGCGGCCGCGAGCTCGGCGCCCTGGGCCACCCAGGCGGTGATCGCCCCGGTACGGAGCTTCTCCTCGCTGTCACCGTCGGCGCGGACGGCGGTGATGTCGGTGGCGTACGAGAGGCCCGCGTCGTCCAGGGCCTTGGCGACGAGGTGGGTCTGCCAGGAGCCGACGGCCAGGTGGACGGTGCCGCCCTTCAGATCGGCGACGGTACGGACCGGGCTGTCCTCGGGGACGAGGAGGGCACCGTGGTCGGGGCGGGGCGCCGAGACGGCGGTGTAGACGATGTCGTGTCCGGCGGCCTGCGCGGTGACGGGCGGGGTGGAGCCGGTGCCGCCGAAGTCGATGGTGCCGTCGGCGAGATGGGCGCCGGTGCGGACCCCGTCGGTGTACGGGTGCCAGGTCACGGTCTCGCCGAGCGCGGCGAGTTCCTCCTCCGCGTAGCCGAGCCGGGAGAGGTGGTAGAGGGAGGGGTTGCTGCGGTGGACACCGATGACGACGCTCATGCGGAGGCTCCTTCGGAGGCTGCGGGGGCGGGGGTGGACGTGGCCGCCTCGCCGGGCGCGTGGACGCCCAGGTCGGCGAGGAGGCGGCGGCGCAGGGCCACGAAGGCCGGGTCGCCGGGGTCGCGGGGGCGGGGGACGGTGACGGGCTCGTCGGTGACGAGTCGGCCGTCCCTCAGGACGGCGACCCGGTCGGCCAGGCGGACGGCCTCGTCGACGTCGTGCGTCACGAGGAGGACGGCCGGGCGGTGGATCCGGCGCAGCTCGCCCACCAGGTCCTGCATTCGGAGCCTGGTCAGCGCGTCGAGGGCGGCGAACGGCTCGTCGAGGAGCAGGAGTTCGGGCTCCCGGACCAGGGCGCGGGCCAGGGCGACGCGTTGGGCCTCGCCGCCGGAGAGGGTGGCGGGCCAGGCGTCCGCGTGACGTTCGAGACCGACCTCGGCGAGCGCCCGCAGTCCGGTGGCGCGGGTCGCGGCGCCGCGCGGGAGGCCGACGGTCACATTGGCGAGGACCTTCTTGGAGGGGATGAGCCGGGGTTCCTGGAAGACGATCGTGCGGGCCTCGGGGACGAGCGTCTCTCCCCCGTCGGCTCCGTCGAGGGCGCCGAGGATGCGGAGCAGGGTGGTCTTGCCGCTGCCGCTGGCACCGAGGAGGGCGAGGAACTCGCCTCGTCCCAGGTCGAGTTCGAGACCGTCGAGCACGGGCCGGGTACCGAAGACGCGGCGCAGGCCTCGGACCCGTACCGCCGTGCCGGCGGATGATGGGGACGGGGTCATCGGGCTCCTCCCCCGGGGCCGGCCGTGCGCCAGGGCATGAGGACCCGCTCCAGGCCGCGGACGAGAACGTCGGCGGTGAGGCCGAGCAGACCGTAGACGAGGATGCAGACGGCGAGGATGTCGGTGCGGGCGTAACTCTGGGCCTGGGACATCAGATAGCCGATGCCCGCGGTGGCGTTGATCTCCTCGGCGGCGATGAGCGCGATGACGCTGAGCGTCACGGAGAGCCGCAGTCCGGCGAGGAGCGAGGGCAGGGCGCCGGGGAGGACGACCTGGCGGACGATCGCGAGCCGGCCGAGCCCGAAGCTGCGCATGGCCTCGACGAGTTTGCGGTCGGTGTCGCGGACGCCCCCGCTGGTGGAGACGTACATCGGGAAGGTGGTGGCGACCGCGATGAGCAGGATCTTCGCGGTCTCGTTGATCCCGAACCAGACCATGAAGAGGGGGACGAGGGAGAGGAACGGGATCGTGCGGAGGGTCTGCAGCGAGGAGTCGAGCAGCTCGTCGCCGAGCCGGGTGAAGCCGGTGGTGATGCCGAGGGTGAGCCCGGCGGCGAGACCGATGACGAGACCGGTCCCCGAGCGGGTGAGGGAGGTGGCGAGCGCGTCGGGCAGCTGCCCGTTGCCCCACAACTCGACTACGGCGTCGATGACTTGTGAGGGAGAGGCGAGCACGTCGGGGGTGAGGACGCCGGTGGCGGACGAGGTCCACCAGAGGGCGAGGAGGGCGACCGGGCCGAGGGCGCGGACGGTGAGGGAGAACGTACGGGAGCGGGGGCGGCGGACGTGGGGCCGGGGGGTGACGAGCCCGACGGTGCCACCGCCGTCCGCGGGCGTCTCCTTCGTGGGCGCGGGCGCGGCCCCGGGCGTGGGGGCGGTGGTGACGGTGGTCGGGGCGGTCATGACAGCTTCTCGATGTCGATGAGGTGGGCGGCGATGTCGACCTTGTTCGGCGTGACCTTCTGGTCGGCGTAGAACTGGGCCACCGTCTCGAACCGCTTGATGTCCCCGGGGCGGATCGGGTCGACGGTGCCGCCCTTGCCGGTGAAGGAGATCTGGACCTCCCTGGCCTTGCCGTCGACGGCGGTGGGGCCGGCGTCGGTGAAGACGTTCAGATAGGCGGCCGGGTCCTTCTTCTCCTTCGCGCTGTTGTCGTGGAGGTAGGCGTAGAGCGCCTTGACGACCTCGGGGTGCTCCTTGGCGAAGCCCGAACGAACGGCGTTCAGGCTGTAGTTGTCGGATCCGATGGCGGTCCCGTCGGCGACGAAGTGGGCCTTGCCCGCGCCGATCTCGGCGACGGCGTAGGTGGACCAGACGGCCCAGGCGTCGACCTGGCCGGCGTTGAAGACGGCGGCGGTCTGGTCCGGGCGGAGATAGACCCGCTCGACCTTGTCGGCGGGGACGCCGGCCTTGGCGAGGGCCTTGAGGAGCAGGTACTCGCCGGTGCCGCCCTTGTTGACGGCGACCTTGCGGCCGACGAGGTCCTCGACGGAGTCGATGTCCGAGCCCTCGCGGACGAGGATGCCCTCGCCGACGGGGTCGGGGGCCGTGGCGGTGAAGAAGGCGAAGCCGGGACTCTGGGAGAGCGAGGTGATGCCGGAGGTGATCGAGCCGGTCGCGATGTCGAGCTGGTCGGCGTTCATCGCCTGGGCGGCGGGCGCGAAGGGACCGGCGCTGCCGGTCCACGCCACCTTGGCACCGACCGCGGCGAGGGCCTTGTCGAGGCTCCCGTCCTTCTTGCCCCGGGCGAGGACGCCGGCGTTCCCGGGGTCCGGGATGCGGATGGTGACCGTGCCCTTCGCTCCCTTCGGCCCGTTTCCGGCGCCCTGGCCGACGGCCGAGTCCGCTGCGGGGCTGCCGCCGCAGGCGGTGAGAACGGAGAGGGCGGCGAGGACCGCCAGAGCGACGCGGGTGGTGCGAGTGGCGGGCGGGGTGACGGGGGCGAGTGGGCGCATGGCGGTCGTCCTTCGAGATGCGGAGGGTGGGCGTGGGGCGTGGTGACGAGGCGGCCGGTTACGGAACCGGCTGAGGCGACGTCCCCACCGGGGCGGCGGCCGCCCGTCGGCGGGCCTGCCGCAGCGGCTCCGGGTCGGCCCAGGCGCGTACGTCCACGGCCTCGGGCAGGAAGCCGTGGGCCCGCAGGGCCTCCTCCTGCCGGGCGAGCAGGTCGAGTCGGGTGTCGGACAGGTCCGGGTGGAGGGTGCGGTGGGTGCCGGTCCGGTAGGCCCCCGCGACGCCCTCGGCACCCGCTCCGGTCTCGGCGCCGAGGATCCGGGCGACCTCGTCCGGCTCGTCGGAGGCCCAGTCGGCGGCGCGGAGCAGGACGGCGAGGAACCGGGCGACGAGCTCGGGGTGCTCGTCCAGGAGGTCCTGGTGCACGGTGAGGGGACGGGGGGTGCCGTTGTTGACGCGGTGCGCGGGGTCGGGGAGCGCGTCGAGCTCCACGGCGACCTCGGCCCCGGCGCGACGGGCCGCCTCGACGGCGAGGGCGCCCTTCACGTAGACCGCGTCGACCTCGCCCCGGCGCAGGGCGTCCAGCTCCGCGGCCCACTGGCCCCCGTGCCCGTCGGCGGGTACGTCGACGAGGCGCGCGTCGCCGAGCCCGTACCCGGCGGAGGCGAGTGCGCCCTCGAAACCGCGCAGTGCCATCGCCCGCCAGAAGTCGATGGGGACCGAGTGCCGGGGCAGGGCGAGCCGCAGCCCTCGCAGGGCGGCGGCTCCCCGCACCGGGGAACCGGGAGCGACGAGCACCACCTGGCGCTCCTCGATCCAGGTGAGCCCGACGAGCCGCGTCCGCTCGCCGCGCGAACGGGCCCACAGCGCGGGCACGTTGCCGCCCTCGCGGAACAGACCGGGCAGCGCGTGGGTGAAGTGGGTGGCACGGTCGGCGCCGGGCTCGGCGTCCTGGAGGGAACGGACGGCGATGCCGTCGGGCGCGAACTCCCGCTCCAGCCAGCCGCGATCGGCGGCGACGCCGGTGGCGGTGGGCACGGGGCAGCGGGTGAACCAGAGCGTGTCGGGCACGCGGGCAGACGTCATGGAGGGGCTTCCCGGGGTGAGGTGGGACGGCGGAGAGGTCGGCGGAGGCGGCGACCGGACGCGGGGGAACGTCGAGCGGCGGCGGGGGCGCGGCTCGGGCAAGGGTGAGGGGCCGTACGGGAGGGCACGGGATACGCGGGGGGGGGCGGTCGCGCCGATGGGCACGCGTGCGCCGCGGAAGGGCCCTGCCGTGGGAACGGATCTCGCCGGGGCCGGCACACCCGCACGGGACCGGATCCCGCACCGAGCACGACGCCGGCGGGCCCGTCACACCGTCGTGGCACACCCGCCGCGAACGCTCTCGGGGAAGGGCTCGGCCGACGACGTCAGCCCCGCGCCGCCTCAGCGACAGCCGGCCCCCGCGACGCGCGCCAGGTCGATGTGGCGGCGCCGGGTGAGGACGAGCGGCGCGGGAGAGGCCGTGGGCACACATCGCGCGGTGCGTCGATCGGTACGTCGTGCGTTCATGGCTTGCCCTGCTCCCTCCGGCTCGGTGCCGCTGTGGTGGCTTGGCCGGAACCCTGCCACGGAAGCTCCGCCGCCGACAACTCATCTCCCACCATGTGGGATTGCGTATGAACGGCGTGTTTCCGACCTCGCCCGGGCCCTGATTCGACTCCCGCCATGTGGGAGCGTGGGAGCCCGATCACCCACGGGGAGCGAACCCTATGACGACCGAGGCCGGCATCGCCCGACCCCCGGCGGGCGCCCAGGCGGTCCGCCGCGCACTGGATGTACTGCACTGCTTCCACGACAACGGGCCCGACCTGAGCGCCTCCGACCTCGCGCGACGGCTCGGACTCTCCACGTCCACCGCGCACCGTCTCGCCCGGACCCTGCTCGGCGCGGGATTCCTGGAGCAGGACGCCCGGACCGCCCGCTACCGGCTCGGCCCGGCGATGACGGAGCTGGGACGGCTCTCGTACCACCAGCGGGGGCTGCATCTGGCCGCGCCCGAGCTGTCCGATCTCGCCGAACGGACCGGCGCCACGGCCGACTTGGCCCTGCGCAGCGGCTCGCACGTGGTGATCGTCGCGGGCGGCTCGGTGACGCCGAAGGTGGGGCTGCGCCGGCCGTTGCACTCGACGGCCCTCGGAAAGGTGCTGCTCGCGTGGCCCCGGGCGGGCGAGGCGGGCCCGCGCTCCCTGCCGCCGCTGTACGCGTTCACCGAGCGGACCATCGTCGAACCTCCCGCGCTCGCCGCCGAGTTGGCCCGCGTCCGGGAGGCCGGGTACGCCCTGAACGACGGGGAGTCGGCCCACGGGGTGCGGACCGTGGCCGTGCCGGTCCTGGAGCGGACGGGGCACGCGCGCTTCGCGCTCGCGGTGCGGGCGACACCGGAGCTGATCACCGACGCTCGGCTCGACTGGTACCTCGCCCAGGCCCGGTCCTGCGCCCGCGCCCTGGAGGTGCTGCTGCTCGCCCCGGCGGAACGAAGGGACCCCGGCGAGCGGACCGGCTAGTGCGGGCGGGCGGCGGACCACCACCGACGGCGGGCATCAGGCAGCGGGCGGCCGACCACCGACGGCTAGCACCGGGCGGCTAGCACCGGGCGGCGGGCGGCGGGCGGCGGGCGGCAAAGTTTCCGCACGGTCGTGCGTTCAGTAGGATGGGGGCATGAGCCACACCGGGACCAAGACCGACGGGCGCGTCAAGCGCGGGAACCAGACCCGGCGGCTCGTGCTCGGCCGGACCATGGACATCGCGTCGGTCGAGGGCCTCGACGGCCTGTCCCTGGGCCGGATCGCCACCGAGCTCCAGCTGAGCAAGAGCGGCGTCTTCGCCCTCTTCGGCTCGAAGGAGGAGCTCCAGCTCTCCACGATCAGGGCCGCCGCCGCCGTCTTCGCCGAGAACGTCGTCACCCCCCTGAAGGACGTGCCGCCGGGGGCGCGGCGGGTGCGCGAGCTGTGCCGGAACTGGCTCACGTACTCCTCGGACCGGGTCTTCGCCGGCGGCTGCTTCTTCTACGCGGTCTCGGCCGAGTTCGACGCCCGTACGGGCCCGGTCCACGACGCCGTCGCCCAGGCCCGTCGCGACTGGAACGCTTACGTGGAAACGTCCCTGACGGAGGCTCAGGCCGTCGGCGAGCTCGCCGCGGACCTGGATGTGGAGCAGCTCGCCTTCGAGGTGATCGCCCTCATGGAGGCGGCCAACGCCCAGTCCGTCCTGCTCGGCGACACGCGGACGTACGACCGCGCCGAGCGGGGGATCACCGCCCGGCTGCGCGCCTCGGCGACGGACCGGGGCCGGGCCCGCCTCGACGGGTCGTAGCCGGAGGAGACGCGCGGGAAGGGGCCGCGATCACGCCGCCCCGCCCCCGTGCGATCACACCGCCTCGCACCCCCCTCAGCTCGCGACCGCCCGCTCCGCCTCCGACGGTTCACCCGCCGGAGCCGTCAGGAACTCCACCGCCTCGCCGACGACCTCCGGGTCCCGCAGGACGCGCCGGTGGCCGAGCCCCTGGGTGACTACGAGCCGGGCCCGGTCGCCGTGGGCGCGCGCGAGCCGCCGGGAGTGGGCGAGCGGCACCATGTCGTCGGCCTGGTCGTGGAACAGCAGAACGGGCGCGCCGAGTTCGCCGGGTTCGTGGTCCGCTCCGAGGCGGTCCCAGATGCCGGGTTCACTCGGTGCGAGCCTCCGCTCCACGTGATCCCGCACGCACCGCAGGACCTTGTCGTCCACGCCGAGGCCGGCCTGGAAGCCCTTGATCAGCAAGTCGAACGAGCCGACACCCCCGATGCCGACGAATCGGGTCGTTCGGACGTCGTCCCGGAGGGCGAAGAGGGAGGCGAGGACACCGAAGGAGTGGGCGACGACGGCGTCGAAGTCGCCGTGCCGCGCATGCAACTGCCGGATGATCTCCCGGTATTCGACGATGTTGCTGGACCGCCCCGGGGACGCGCCGTGGCCGGGCGCGTCGAAGGCGACGGGACTGTAGCCGCGTTCCAGCAGCGCTTCGGCGAAGGCGGTGAGCCGCGAGGCGCGCGAGGACCAGCCGTGGACGAGCAGGACGGGCCGGCGGCCGTCGCGCCAGGCGTACGTGACGACGTCCTTGCCGCGGACCCGGAGGCGCCCGGTACGGGCGGCGGCGAAGAGCGCCTGTTCCTCGGGTTTCAGCCGTGCCCGTCCGAGCGGGCGGACGAAGAGGTGGAAGGCCCAGCGGCCGGCCGCTCCGGGCGCGACGCGGGCGGTGGCGTTCAGGGCGGTGCGGATGAGCGGAGCCATCGGGTACATGCCGGGATCTCCTCGGTCGTCCTGCGGGTTCTGCGTCCTGCTGATGATCCTGTCGATGGAAAAATGCTAGCACGATCGTTCGTGTTGTTTTAGGGTCGAGAGGGAGGGCGGGCCGATGCCCACCCGGAGGCACCGGCCCACCCTTCCCGCCACTTCAGCCCGTGGAGCCCTCGGCCCCCTTCGGCTCCCCCGTCGACTCCTCCGCCTTCTCCTCCGACTCCTTCTTCGCCCGGCTCGGCTGCACGCGCTTCGGTTCGCCCGGCATCTTCGGATACTCCGGCGGGTACGGCAGGTCCCCGAGGCCGTGGTCCGCCTCGTCCCGCCGGGCCAGTTCGAGCAGGGACTCCAGGCTGAACCGTTCGTCGTCCATGTCGGCGTGGACATCGCCCACCTCGGCGTACCGGACCGGCATCGTCCTGATGTCGAAGTCCCGCGGAACGGCGTCGTCGACCTCATCCCATCGCAGCGGCGCCGACACGGGCGCGTGCGCGCGTGGGCGTACGGAGTAGGCGGAGGCGATCGTGCGGTCCCGGGCCGTCTGGTTGTAGTCGACGAAGATCCGCTCGCCGCGCTCCTCCTTCCACCACTTGATGGTGACCTGCTCCGGCATGCGCCGTTCCAGCTCCCGCCCGCAGGCGATGGCCGCCCGCCTGACCTGCGTGAACGTCCAGTTCGGCAGGATCGGGACGAAGACGTGGATGCCCCGTCCGCCGGAGGTCTTCGGCCAGCCACGCAGTCCGTGCTCGTCGAGGACGGCGCGCAGTTCGTGGGCGGCGCGGACGGCGTCCGCGTAGTCCGTGCCGGGCTGCGGGTCGAGGTCGATGCGGAGTTCGTCGGGGTGATCGGTGTCGTCCCGGCGTACCGGCCAGGGATGGAAGGTGACGGCGCCGAGGTTGGCGGCCCAGAGCACGGCCGCCGGCTCGGTGGGGCACATCTCGTCGGCGGAGCGGCCGCTGGGGAAGGTGATGTGGGCGGTCGGGATCCAGTCGGGGAGGTACTTCGGGGCGCGCTTCTGGAAGAACGACTCGCCGGCCACCCCGTCGGGGTAGCGCTCCAGGGTGGTGGGGCGGTCGCGCAGGGCGCGGGTGATGCCGTCGCCGACGGCCAGGTAGTAGCTGACCATGTCGAGCTTGGTGTAGCCGGGTTCGGGGAAGTACACCTTGTCCGGATTGGACACGCGTACGGTCCGGTCGCCGACTTCCAGTTCCACCGCTGCCGCCTTGCCTGCCATGCCGGCCAGCCTAGGGCTCGCCGACAACTCCCGCATACCGGACAATCGCCTCATGGATCTTCCGGTGATGCCGCCCGTGAAACCGATGCTCGCCAAGTCGGTGAAGCGGATCCCGCCCGGGATGCAGTACGAGGCGAAGTGGGACGGCTTCCGCGCGATCGTGCACCGCGACGGGCCGGAACTCGTCATCGGCAGCCGTACCGGCAAGCCGCTCACCCGCTACTTCCCGGAGCTGGTCGAGGCGCTCGCGGCCCGGCTGCCGGAGCGCTGCGTGGTCGACGGCGAGATCGTCATCGAGCACGGCGGTCACCTCGACTTCGACCGGCTCAGCGAGCGGATCCACCCGGCCGACTCCCGGGTCCGCATGCTGGCCGAGACGACCCCGGCGCTGTTCGTCGCCTTCGACCTGCTCGCCCTCGGGGACGAGTCGCTGCTCGACACTCCGCTGAGCGAGCGCCGGGAGGCCCTGGAGCGCGTGCTCGCCGGCGTGGACGCGCCGGTGCATCTGGCACCGGCCACACGGGACGCCGAACTCGCCGCCCAGTGGTTCGAGCAGTACGAGGGCGCCGGCCTCGACGGGGTGATCGCCAAGCCGCTCGACCTGCCGTACCGGCCGGACACCCGCCTCATGTACAAGATCAAGCACGAACGGACGGCGGACGTCGTGGTGGCCGGCTACCGCTTCCACAAGAGCGGACCGGTGGTCGGCTCGCTGCTGCTCGGTCTGTACGACGACAAGGGCGCCCTCCAGCACGTCGGCGTGTGCGCGGCGTTCACGGCGCAGCGGCGCGCCGAGTTGATCGAGGAGCTCGAACCGCTCCGGATGGACCCGCCGGACGGACACCCCTGGGCGGCCTGGGCGGAGGAGGCGGCCCACGCGGGGGCCCGGCTGCCGGGCGCGCCGAGCCGCTGGTCGGGGAAGAAGGACCTGTCGTGGGTGGCGCTGCGGCCCGAGCGGGTCTGCGAGGTCGGGTACGACCACATGGAGGGCGACCGCTTCCGGCACACGGCGCAGTTCAAGCGCTGGCGCCCGGACCGCGATCCGCGGTCCTGCGGGTACGGACAGCTGGACGAGCCCGTCTCGTACGACCTGTCCGAGATCCTGACGTAGTGCCCGGACACTGTCCGGAGGACGCCGATCCGCCGAGTGAGATGCTTCACATTCGGCGGGCGTCCCGCCGCCCCCAACACCCCGACATCACGCACGCGTTCGTCGTACACGCGCGCGATACGCAGGGACGGTGAACAATCCCGTGCCGGCCACCCGGGCCCGTACCTGCGAGAACGTCACCGGCCGGGCCCGGCGGCCGGGCCCGCTCCCCCGCCCGGGCTCCCGCACACCCCTCCGGGGCGCCGTCGCGTCGTTGCCCCACCGCGACATCGCCGTGCCTGAACCCGTACGGCGATCCGGTACGTATGGAGAGCAGAACCCTTCCGTACGCTTCCCGGACCCACTAGGACTGACCCGTGATCACCTCGCCCTCGCGCCTCGTACCCGTCCCGATCCCCGACCGTGTGGCCGCGCTGATCGGCTCCTGCCTGCCGCTGCACGTCCTCCAGGCCGAGATCGACGCGGACTGCGCGGCGCGCGAGGTGTACCGCTTCCGGGGACCGCTCTGCGCGGAGGACCGGGCGGACCGGGAGCACGCCCTCGCCGCGCTCGCCCGGGCCAACAAGATCCTCGCCAAGCACCACCCGAAGCTGCCGGTCACGCCCTGACGGGTCGGCCTGTGCCGCCCTGACGGATCGGCCCGTCACGCCCTGACGGACCGGCCCGTCACCCCCTGACGGATCGGCCGGACCGCTCCCCGCCGGTCCGCCCGTTCGGCCGTCCCCCGCATGCACCCGGTCGGGGCCGATGTGACGCTGCGAGAGTGACCACGACCAGCGACGCAGCGCCCGCGCCCCCTGCTCCGGCCGCCACCGAGCCACCCGTGCTCGACCGCCGCCGCCGCAACATCGTCTTCGGCACGATCATGCTGGGTGTCCTCCTCGCCGCGCTCGACCAGACGATCGTCGGCACCGCCCTGCCCACGATCGTCTCGGACCTCGGCGGCGCCGCCCACATGTCGTGGGTGGTCACCGCGTACCTGCTCGCCGAGACGGTCGCGACCGTCCTCGTCGGCAAGTTCGGCGATCTCTTCGGCCGCAAGGTGATCTTCCAGATCTCGGCGATCGTCTTCATCACGGGCTCGTTCCTCTCTGGACTCGCCACCAACATGACGCTGCTGATCGTCTGGCGCGGCCTCCAGGGCGTCGGCGCGGGCGGCCTGATGGTCACCTCGATGGCGCTCATCGCCGATGTGATCCCGCTGCGCGAACGCGGCAAGTACCAGGGCGCGATCGGCGCCGTGTTCGGGGTCTCCACCGTCATCGGCCCGCTGCTCGGCGGTCTGTTCACCGACCATCTCAGCTGGCGCTGGGCCTTCTACGTCAACGTGCCCATCGCCATCCTGGTCGTGATCGCCGCCGCCCGCACGATCCCCTCCGTACGCTCGGCGAGCAAGCCGGTCATCGACTACGCGGGCATCGCGCTGGTCGCCGTCGGAGCCAGCGCGCTGATCCTGGCGACCAGTTGGGGCGGCAACGAGTACGCCTGGACGTCCCCCGTCATCATCGGTCTGTTCGTCGGCGGTGTCGTCGCGCTCGGGCTGTTCTGCTGGGTGGAGACGCGCGCGGCCGAACCCATGCTGCCGATGCGGCTGTTCGGCAATCCGGTCTTCACCGTCTGCTCCGTGCTGAGCTTCGTCGTCGGCTTCGCCATGCTCGGCGCGATGACGTTCCTGCCGACCTACCTCCAGTACGTGGACGGGGACTCGGCGACCGTCTCCGGCATCCGCACCCTCCCCATGGTCGTCGGTCTGCTCATCGCGTCCATCTTCAGCGGCAACGTGGTCAGCAAGACGGGCCACTACCGGATCTTCCCGATCGTCGGCTGTCTGGTGATGGGCCTCGGGCTCTATCTCCTGTCCTTGATGGAGCCGGGCACCAGCACGTGGCTCGCGTCGCTGTACATGTTCGTGCTCGGCGTCGGCATCGGTCTGTGCATGCAGGTCCTCACCATCGCCGTGCAGAACACCGTCGAGTACGCCGACCTCGGCACCGCCACCTCCGGCGTCACCTTCTTCCGCACGCTCGGCAGCTCCTTCGGCACCGCCGTCTTCGGCACGATCTACGTCAACTCCCTCACCCCCAACCTCCGGGCCGGGGTCGCGGAGGCCGCGACCGTCGCCGGGAGCCAGGGCCTGGACCCGTCGGCCGTCGCGCGGGCGGCACAGAGCCCGGACGGCGTGCACGGCCTGCCGGAGCAGGTGGCGGAACCCATCGTCAACGCCTACGCCGACACCCTCCACACCGTCTTCCTGTGGACGGTGCCGGTCGCCGCCGTCGGCTTCGTCGTCGCGCTCTTCCTCAAGCAGGTGACGCTCCGCGACTCGGCGCGCGCCGCCGCACCCGACATGGGCGAGGGCTTCTCCGCGCCGACCTCGTCGGGCGACTCCGCGCAGCACCTGGAACTGGTCGTGGGCCGGATCATGCGCCGGATCGACATGGCGACGGCGCGGCGGATCCTCGACGCCTCCGACACCCGGCTCGACACGGCCGGGGCGTGGGCGGTGATGCAGGTCGAGCTCTACACACGGACGGTCGGCCACGCGAGCCTTGGACTGATCTCGGCGGGGCGGCGGGTCCCGCCCGAGGTGCTGCTGCCGGTCTTCGACCGGATGGTCGACGAGGGCTTCCTGACCCGCGACGGCCATCTGCTCTCCCACACCCCGGCCGGCCGGCGCGAGGCGGACGTCATCACGCACGCGTGGGGCGACTGGCTGTCCGACCGCGTCGAGCAGGAGAGCGGCCGGCCCAGCGGGCCCGAACTGCGGGTGGCGACGGACGCCATCGCCAAGAAGGTCGTCGCCGAGGACCTCGCGAACGGCCTCCCGGACCGGTCGCTCGGCAGTGACGACGACCGCGACCGCGCCCTGAGCCGGACAACCGGCGTCTGACGCGGCCCTCCGGCTTCTCGCTCCTCGCTACTCGCCGACGTCGCCGTCCACGTACACCCAGGCGCCCTCGTGCCGGGCGAAACGGCTCCGCTCGTGCAGGGCGCCGGGCTCGCCGCCGTGGACGTAGCGCGCGGTGAAGGTGACGGTGCCGTGCCGGTGGAAGGCGGTGCCGTCGGTGGCCGACTCGATCTCCAGGCCGGTCCAGCGCATCCCGGGGTCGAAGTCGACCTCGCCGGGGCGCGTCTCCGGCGCCCAGCTGCGCAGCAGATAGGCCTCGTCGTGGACGACGAAGGCGCTGTAGCGGGAGCGCATGAGGAGCTCGGCGGTGGGCGCGCCGCCGCCCGTTTCCGTGTGGAACCGGCCGCAGCACGCGCCGTACGAGGCGTCGAGACCGCACGGGCAGGGTGACTCCGGGGTCACGGCGGGCGCGGCCGGGCGGGCCGGGGACGGACGGGGGCGGGTCTTGCGTCGGGACATGCCGCCATTCTCCCCCACCGGGTACGGGGTGCAGGTGCGCCCGCCAGGGAGCGGGTGGCGGGACGGGCTCGGGGCGCCGCCGACCGGGCGGGCGCCCGGCATGTGGACGGCCGTGTGGACGCCGGGGCGGGATCCCGCTGCTCAGGGGGTGCGTCCGAGTAGCGTACGAGCATGAAACTGACGATTCTCGGAGGCGGCGGGTTCCGGGTGCCGCTGGTGTACGGCGCTCTCCTCGGCGACCACGCCGAGGGGCGGGTCACCCATGTCACCCTGTACGACCTCGACGAGGGGCGGCTCTCGGCCATCGCCAGGGTCCTGGCGGAGCAGGGCGAGGGGGTGCCGGACGCGCCCGGCGTCACGGCGACGACGGATCTGGACGAGGCGCTGCGCGGGGCCGACTTCGTGTTCTCCGCGATCCGGGTCGGCGGTCTGGAGGGCCGGGCCGCGGACGAGCGGATCGCGCTCGCCGAGGGAGTGCTCGGCCAGGAGACGGTGGGCGCCGGCGGCATCGCCTACGGGCTGCGGACCGTGCCGGTCGCGGTGCACATCGCGCGCCGGATCGCCGAACTCGCCCCGGACGCCTGGGTCATCAACTTCACCAACCCCGCGGGCCTGGTCACGGAGGCGATGTCCCGGATCCTCGGCGACCGGGTCGTCGGCATCTGCGACTCCCCCGTCGGCCTCGGCCGGCGGGTCGCTCGCATCCTGGGCGCCGACCCGGACAGGGCCTGGATCGACTATGTGGGCCTCAACCACCTGGGCTGGCTGCGGGGGTTGAGGATCGACGGCCGGGACGAGCTGCCGCGGCTGCTCGCCGACGAGGAGGCGCTCGGCTCCTTCGAGGAAGGCCGGCTCTTCGGCCCGGAGTGGCTGCGCTCCCTGGGCGCGATCCCCAACGAGTACCTGCACTACTACTACTTCAACCGGGAGGCGGTAGGGGCCTACCGGTCGGCCGAGCGGACGCGCGGAGCCTATCTGCGCGACCAACAGGGCGCCTTCTACGAGGAGATGGGGAAGACAGACACCCCGGCCCTCGCCGCCTGGCACCGTACGCTCGCCGACCGGGAGGCCACCTACATGGCCGCCAACCGGGAGGCGGCCGGGATCGGGGAGCGCGACGAGGGGGACCTGGAGTCGGGCGGCTACGAGAAGGTGGCGCTGGCCCTCATGCGGGCCATCGCGCGGGGCGAACGGGCCACGCTGATCCTCAACGTCCGCAACGGCACGACGCTCGCCGCGCTCGACGCGGACGCGGTGATCGAGGTCCCCTGCTTCGTGGACGCGAACGGCGCCCACCCGGTGTCGGTGTCCCCGCTGCCGTACCACGCGGTCGGCCTGGTGACGGCCGTGAAGGCGGTGGAGCGGGAGGTCCTCGCGGCGGCGGAGAGCGGTTCGCGGGCGACCGCCGTCAAGGCCTTCGCCCTCCATCCGCTGGTCGACTCGGTGACGGTGGCCCGCCGCCTGGTGGAGGGCTACACGGCGGAGCACGCGGGTCTGGCGTACCTACGGCACTGAGACGGCGGCCGGCACCGGCACAACTGTCGCGAAGGCATACGGCCGACGAACAACTTTACGAGAGCGGGGGTGCGGCCTAGGCTCGCGCCCCATGACCTCACAGCGCACGGGAGTTCGACGAGGGGTGGCCCGCGTCGTCGCGGTCTGCCTGCTGGCCGCCGGTCTGGTGGGAACCGTACCGGCGGCGGCCGGGACGCCGACGCCGGGTGACGGTCCGGCCGTCGTCCCCGTACAGACCACCGGCCCCGCGGACCGGCGGTTCAACCTGGTGTTCCTGGGCGACGGCTACACCGCGGCGGAGATGCCGGCGTTCCGCGCGGACCTCGACCGGCACCTGAACACCCTGTGGAGCATCGAACCCTTCGCCTCCTACCGCTCGTACATCAACGTCTGGGCGGTGGAGGCCCCTTCGGCCGAGTCGGGCGTGGACTGCGACCCCGGCCTGGACGCCCCCGCCCGCGACACCGCGCTCGACATGGGGTTCTGGGGCGGCTGCGATCCCAGCAGCGTGCAGCGGCTGCTGACCGTCGACAGCCGGAAGGCCGCCGCGCTCGCCGATCTCGTCCCGGGCACGAGCGGCGCCAACCGGCAGATCGTCGCCCTCGCCCACAGCTCCACCTACGGCGGGGCGGGCGGCGGTTATGCCACCGCGTCCGGCGGCAACGCCCTCTCGTCCCTCATCACCCCGCACGAGATAGGCCATTCGCTCGGCGGCCTGCAGGACGAGTACGACTACTACGCGCGTGGAGTGCCGGGCGAGACGTACTCCGGCCCGGAGCCCTCCTCCACGCACCACACGCTCCTGACCGAACGTCAGATGCTGGCACAGCGGGCCAAGTGGTGGCGCTGGCTCGGCGAGGAGAGCGAGTCGGGCGGCGTCATCGGCCGCCACGAGGGCGGCATGTACAGCACGAAGGGCGTCTGGCGCCCGAGCCGTCACTCCCTGATGAAGACCCTCGGCTACGCCTTCGACCAGGTGGAGCGCGAGGTGATGGTCCGGGCGATCTCCACCAAGGTCAATCTGATCCAGGACCACACGCCGAACACCTCCCCCCTCGGGGCCGACCGGACGGTGTGGGTCGACACCCTGCACCCGGTGGGCGGCGCGCTCACCGTGACCTGGCGGCTGGACGGGCGGACGCTGCCCACCCGCGGCGCCCGCACCGTCGACCTGCGCACCCTGCGACTCTCCCCCGGGGCGCACACGCTCACGGCGACCGTCACCGACCCGACGCCCTTCGTCCGCGACCCGGCGGTCCGCGCCTCGGCGGCGCTCACCCGGACCGTCGCATGGACGGTGGACCCGGCCCTCACCACCGTGCGCGACGGCACCGCGGCCGCGTTCACCGGCCACACCCCCCTCGGGGCGCCCGTCGGTGCCCGGTCGGTCGTCCACGCCGACACCACCCACCCGGTGGACCGGACCCCGGCCGTACGCTGGCGACTTGACGGCCGACCCGTCGCGACCGGCGCCAACGACCGCGACCTGGACCTGCGTTCACTCCCCATGACCACGGGCACCCACACGCTGACGGCCCGCGTCGCGGGGACGGACGAGGAGCTGAGCTGGACCGTGGACGCCCGCCCGGCGACGACCTCGTACGAACTCTCCGAACCGCTGCGCACGGTGGGCCGGCACGGCCGTCCCGTGGAGTACGTGTACGACGGGCCGTTCACGATGCGGCTCACCGCGCGGGACGACCAGGAGGGCGCGGTGGTGAGCCAGTTCCGGGTCGACGGCGACGGCTGGTACACGTACTACGGCTGGCCGACGGACGCGGACGCGCCGTTCCGCTTCTCCCCGGGCGGCACGGTGATCGACGACCTCGTGTACGGGAAGCTGGGCCGGAGCCGCGCGGTGCCGTGGGACGACGCGACCCCCGACTACGGCACCCACAGGATCGAGTACCGCACCATCGACGCGGCCGGCAACATCGGCCGGACCGGCGAGTTCCTGGTGACGCTGGTGGAGCCGTAGCGCACGCCGGAGGAAACCCGGTACGCGAGGAGGCCCCGCCGACGGATCGGCGGGGCCTCCTCGCGTACGAACGGGATCAGGGCTTGCGGGCCACCGCGGCCCACCCGGGGATGGGCTCGTCGCCCGGCACCGGAACCGGCTCGCCCAGCTCCGGGTGCCACTCGGCGGTGAGCGAGACCCCGGGCTCGACGAACTCCATGCCGTCGAAGAACGCGGCGAGCTCGTCCCGCGACCGCGGCCGCAGTGTCAGCCCGCGCGCCTTGTACATCGCGACCGCCTCCGCCGCGCCCTCGGGGTTGAAGTCCCCGGTGACATGGGAGAGGACCAGGTAGCTGCCCGGCGCGAGCTGGTCCACGAGCTTGCCGACCAGGTCGTACGCGTTGTCCTCGTCCCCCACGAAGTGCAGCAGGGCGAGCATCGACAGCGCGATGGGCTGATCGAAGTCAAGGACCTTTCCGGCCCTTTCGAGGATGATCTCGGGTTCGCGGGCGTCCGCCTGGATGTACTCGGTGGCCCCTTCCGGGGTCGAGCGCAGCAGGGCGGCCGCGTGCGCGAGCACGATCGGGTCGTTGTCGCAGTAGACGATGCGGGACTCCGGAGCCGCCTGCTGCGCGATCTGGTGCAGGTTGGGCTCGGTCGGGATGCCCGTACCGATGTCCAGGTACTGGCGGACGCCGTGGGCGCTGAGCCAGCGGATGGCGCGGTGCATGAAGGCCCGGTTGACGCGGGCCATGTCCCGGCCGCGGGCGTCGACGGTGAGCAGCTGGCGTGCCATCGCCTCGTCGACCGGGTAGTTGTCCTTGCCGCCCAGGAACCAGTCGTACATGCGCGCCGGATGCGGCGTGCTGGTGTCGATCCGTATCTCACTCCGCGGGGATGCGGGGTCCTGGGTCATCGGCGCTCCTGGTCGGGATGAACGAGTGGCACTACAACAAGAGTTACGCGACGGTAGGGGTGGGACGGAAGAGGTCAGGTGAGCAGAAAGTCAGCCTGACCGGATTTGGCCCCCTGGATGAAAGCTGCGATCTCCCCGTGGGTGTAGATGAGCGCTGGTCCCTCAGGGTCTGCGGACTGTCGCACGGCGACTCTGCCGTCGGCCAGCTTCATGGCCTCCACGCAGTTGCCCCCGTTCCCGCCGCTCCACGGCTTGTGCCAGCCCTCGGCACCGAGCTCAGCGGCGGGCATGCCGTTGTATATGCGATCCATTCACAGCTCCTTGCGGAGATTCCGGAGAATCTCCTTCGTGCGTTGTGCAGTCGCGGCCTGAGCCGCCATGCGGTCCATGACCTCCAGGTGGGATGCCACCTCGGGGCGCGCGTCGAGATAGACGGCGCCGGTCAGGTACTCGCTGTAGACCATGTCCGGCAGTTCGGGCATGGCGAAGCGGAAGAGGACGAACGGTCCGTAGGTGCCGGGGTGGTGGCCGGACGCGAACTCCGCGATCTGCAGGGTGACGTTCGGCAGCTCCGACGCTTCGAGCAGCCGGTCGAGCTGGTCGCGCATCACTTCGGGCCCGGCGCCGACCGGTCGGCGGAACACCGTCTCGTCCATGATCACCCAGAACTTCGGGGCGTCCTCCCTGGTCAGCAGGGACTGGCGCTCCATCCGTAGGGCTACATGCCGCTCGGCATCCTCGTCCTTGCCGGCATCACTGCCGCCACCGACCGCCCCGCTGCGCAGAATGGCGCGGGCGTAGTCCTCGGTCTGGAGCAGACCGGGGACGAACTGGGGCTCGTACGCCCGGATGAGGCTGGCCGCCCCCTCCAGGCTGACGTACATGGAGAACCAGCCGGGCAGCACGTCGTGGAACCGCTGCCACCAGCCGGGGAGATTGGCCTCCTCCGCGAGGGCGATGAACCCCTCGGCCTCGGAGTCCGTGATCCCGTACTCCCTCAACAGGAGCTGCACGTACGGAATCTTCAGTGCGACCTCGGCGGTCTCCATCCGCCGGACGGTGGCCGGGGCCACCCGGAGGACCTTCGCGGCCTCTTCCCTCTTCAGGCCGGCCCGCTCCCGCAGATCCTGCAGGCGCCTGCCGAGAACGACCTGTCCCACCGTGGGGGCGGACCGCGGCTCGCTCACTCTCAGACCTCCCCGACGCACTGTTTCGACGAGTGTGCCACGAAGCCGGGCCAGAGAGAACACAGCACTCTGGAATTTTCAGAGTGCCACTTGCCAAGTGTCCGACTCAGGAGGACAGTGTTCCGGTGTGAACCAGTACACGCTGCCGCCGTGCGCCACCGCGCCACGGCGACAGCGCCGTACAGGCACTCCTGCCCCTTGTTGTGAGGAACCGGTCGTGGCTTCTGGTAACGCGCAGCCTTCAGGTCTCATGAGTCCCCGAGTCATGGCCCAGCGCCCGCAGCCCCAGATCGATACCGATGGCGTCCGCCGCTTCGCGTTCGAGCTCCCCGCCCTCACGTCGTCCGTCGCACGCGCCCGCAGGCTCGCGGAGGAACGGCTCATCCTCTGGGGCTGCGGCCCCGACATCCGCGACACGGTGGCCCTGGTCGTCTCCGAACTCGTCACCAACGCCGTGGTGCACACCGCGAGCGACCGGTTCATATGCGAGCTCCGCGAGGGCGAGGACACGCTGCGCATATCCGTGCGCGACGAGGGCGGCCCGGCGGACCCCCGGATACGCGACTGCGGCGAGGACGAACGCGGCCGCGGACTCCTCATCGTCGACGCGCTGTGCACCGCCTGGGGAGCCGACCGCACCGGCCACGGAACGGCCCAGGTCGTCTGGGCGGAACTGGCCCACGGCATGGGGGAAACGTGCTGAGGTCGATGGCCACCCGCATGATCCCGCTGCTCCCCGGGACCCGCAGGTCCCTCACCGGCGAACGCGTACCGGAAACCCGCCGCTCCGCCGAACTCCGCCCCGGCACCCCGGGCACCCCCGGCTCCGCCCGCCCCCGCGAACTGGGCGCCACCCGCCTCGCCGTCCCCGTCGGACTGCACACCGGCCTCGGCTGCGACGCCGTCGGCGTCCCCGCCCGCTTCGGCTTCAAGATCCTCTCCCGCCTCCCCGCCAAGGGCTGCGTCTACGCCGACTCCGACTGGTGGTGGTGGCTGGTCCCGGCCGGCTCCGACCAGGACGTCACCTGGCCCCTGCCCGCCTGCTACGCGCGTGGCGCCGAGATCCCGGACCGCCGGCCGCGCCTCATCCACCACCCCGACGGCACCTCCCCCTACACTCCGCCGATCCCCCTCTACCTGCTGATCTGCCAGCTGACCGGCATCGCGCCGTCCTGGGCGGGACCGCCGGTGAGCAGCGCGCGCTGACCGGCGGGGTCCTACGCGGGCGCACTCGCCCGCCCACGTTCGGTGACGACACAAGGTCGGACGATCCCCGCCCCGCGTGGCCCCTGAACGCATAGGGTCGGGGACATGTTCACCCCGCAGGGTCCCAGCCTCCGCGAGCTGACCGTCCAGGCCCTCTCCTCCGTCGAGCACGGCTACGACCTGCTCGCGAACAAGTTCGACGCGACACCGTTCCGCACCTCGGACCGCCTGCTGACCGCGGTCGGCCACACTCTGGAGACCCTCGGCCCCTTCGACTCCGGCCTCGACGTCTGCTGCGGCACCGGCGCCGGACTCGGCGTCCTCCGCTCGGTGTGCGCGGGCCCGGTCACCGGCGTCGACTTCAGTACGGGCATGCTGACCCGGGCCCGCGAGGCCCACCCCACCGCCGGCCTGGTCCGCGCCGACGCCCTGGCCCTGCCCTTCGCGCCGGTCTTCGACCTGGCGGTCAGCTTCGGCGCCTTCGGCCACTTCCTGCCGGACGAGCAGCGCACGCTGTTCGCCCAGGTCCACGCCTCCCTGCGCCCCGGCGGCACGTTCGCCTTCCCCATCGGGGCCCCGCCCCCGGTCGGCTCCCGCCTCTACTGGATCCTCTGGGGCTTCGACGCCACGATGCGCGTCCGCAACGCGGTCTGGCGCCCGCCGTTCGTCATGTACTACCGCACCTTCCGCCTCGGCGACGTCCGCGCCCGCCTGGAGGGCGCGGGCTTCGATGTCGCCTTCACGGCCGTCGACGCCCTGGGCACCCGCGAGGACGGAAGCCCACGGTGCCGCCTGGTGGTGGCACGCAAGAAGTAGGAACCGCTACCCGACGTCGCCGCTCCAGAACAGGGCGGGCCGGTCGTGGCCGACCCCCACCTCGACGTCGAGGACGGGGTTCTCGGCCGGTGGCAGGTCGAATCCGTAGCCGCCCACGGCCTTCTTTCCCGGCAGCAGCGTGCCCGACAGCCCCAGTCCGAGATGGGGCGGCGCGCCGCCGAACACCCGAGTGCCCTCCCGGCCCTCACCGTCCCTGACCTGCACCACCACGGTCGCGAGGTCCAGCCGCTGGTCGCCACCGTTGTGCACGGTGATCTGCAGGGCCACCGCCAGGTTGCCCTCCAGGTGCCCGGCCGCGGAGTCCGACGGCGTGAACGGGACCGGCGCCGACACGGTGACCTCGACCCCGTCCTCGTACCCCTGCGTCTGCCCGAAGGCGCGCGCGGCCCCCTCACCGGTGGCGGTGCGGGAGGTGGGCGGGGTCGACGTGGGCGGGCTGGAGATCCGCGGCGCGGTGGCCGACCCGGACGGTGACACCGAGGCGGGAGGCGGCGAGGGCGAGTCACCCGCCGTGCCACCGCCGCGGTCGCCACCGCCGAAGGCTCCCGCGCCGATCAGGACGCCCACCAGGCCGACGACGAGGACCAGCCCGCCCACCACGGCGATGAGAAGGACCCGCCGGCGGAGCGGCGGGGGATCCGGTGACGACGGGGTGCTCAGCGGGCCGGAGGGCGGACCCGCGGGTGGTCTGCCGCCGTCCGAGGGCGTCGGTCCGGGACTCCGTCCTTCGACCATGGCGTGCCTCCGCCACTCGCACGACGGCACGGGCCGCCGCGCGGTTCAGGCCTTCTTGACCACGCTGGACTTGAGCTGCATGGCGCCGAAGCCGTCGATCCTGCAGTCGATGTCGTGTCCGTCGACGCCGTCGACCAGGCGGATGTTGCGCACCTTGGTGCCCGCCTTGATCCCGGAGGGGTTCCCCTTGACCTTGAGGGCCTTCACGACGGTCACCGTGTCGCCGTCGTTCAGCACATTGCCGACGGCGTCCTTGATCACGCGCTCCCCGCCCGCCTCCGCGCCCGCGGCGGCGCTCGCGCCGTCGGCGGCCGGCACCCACTCGTGTCCGCACTCGGGGCACACCACCAGATTGTTCATCTCGTAGGTGTACTCGCTGGAGCACTGGGTGCAGGCGGGAATGTTCTCGATCACTCCCCCAGGATAGGCGGCGACTCCTCCTGCCGCCCCGGGTCGCCGGGGCACCGCGCACAACGCGAAATGCCGGTCGATACGAGATCGACCGGCATTCCGGCTGGTGTCCGAGGGGGGACTTGAACCCCCACGCCCGATAAAGGGCACTAGCACCTCAAGCTAGCGCGTCTGCCATTCCGCCACCCGGACAAGGTGTCTGCCGCTGCGGGGTTTCCCTCGCGGCGACAGATGTAACTCTACCAGGGGTTCCAGGTGGCTTTCACCAGCGTTTTCCGTGGTCAGTGGGGTGAAGCCACCCCACAGTCCTTGATCAAGTCCGGATTCTCCCGACCGTACGCACGGAGTGCCGCCGCTCGCTCACCCAGAGTGCGGCGGGCCGGCGCCCGGCGGGTGGGTCGGTGGCCGCGGGAGGGGTCGGTCGACACGGGAGGGTCAGTGGCCCTTCTCCCGCAGCGAGTGGAGGTGGGCGCTGGACTTGCGGGCGAAGGCCAGCGAGTCGACGGGGTTGTCGTGCTCGGCCTGCCAGTGGTGGGCGTTCCTGCCGTGGCGGGTGCGGTTGACCGCCGAGATGAAGCGCCGGTAGTCGATGTCGCCGTCACCGACGTCCGTCATCCGGTAGCCGTAGGGGACGGCGGAGTCGTCCCGGTCGCCGTCCTTCACGTGGAAGAGCGGATAGCGGTGGGGCTGGTCGAGGACGTAGTCGAGCGGATCGAACGGGGCGGGGGTGCCGTCCGGTCGGACCGAGTAGCGGTACTGGCCGACGTACGCCCAGAAGATGTCCATCTCCAGGTGCACCAGGTCGGAGTCGGTCTCCGCCAGCAGGACGTCGTAGAGGCGTACGTCGGGGCGGTCGCTGGCGAAGGAGAACTCCTCCGAGTGGTTGTGCTGGTAGAACTTCATGCCGCGCTTCCTCGCCGCGGCGCCGAACCGGTTGAACTCCTCCGCGCACCGCTTCCAGCCGTCGACGGTGGAGCCGTAGCGCCAGGGTCCGGATGCGGTGCCGATGTGCGGCAGGCCCAGGGCGGCCGCGTCGTCGAGGACGCGGTCGAGGTTCTGGGCGAAGGTGTACGCGCCGGGGTCGCTCGCGTAGTAGCCGACATGGCTGCCGATCGGGCGCAGACCGTGGTCGCGGGTGAGGCGCTTGAGCTGGGCGAGGCTGATGGGGCCGGCGGAGCCCTGGCTGTACCCGGCGTACTCGACCTCGTCGTAGCCGTACTTCTGCAGCTCGGCGAAGACGGCGGCGAAGCCGAGGGTCGCGACCTTGTCGCGCAGCGAGTAGAGCTGGATGCCGAGGCGGCCGGGCGGCAGGACGGGGCGGCCGTGCCCGTGACCATGGCCCGTCGACGCGGTGGCCTCGGCCGCCGCGGCGGCAGGGGCCGCCGCCCCGAGCAGCGCGGCGGCGGTCGCGCCGGCGGCGACGCCCAGCATGTTCCGCCTGCTGAGCCTGTGGACGAGCTCGGGGTCGTTGACGGCTTCGGTACGGCGAGTTCGACTCATCTGTGGATAACTCCTTGGCTGTCGGAAAGGCCTGCTTCACTGGATTCAGCCGGCGGGAACGGCGGGGCTCCGGAGCGATCCGAAGGGATCGGGTCGGAGCGGTCGGGTCGGAGCGATCGGAGGGATTCGGTCGGATCGGAGCGGTCGGAGGGATTCGTTCGGTCGAGCGGGTTCAGGTCGAGGTCTCCGTGACCCCGGCCAGCCTCAGCAGCAGGTTCTTCACATCGGTGGCCGCGACGCGGCCGTCCAGGGCGCGGGGGGTGGAGCACAGGATGAGCGGACCTTCGTCGTCGCTCGCGGGGAGGCGGCCATGGCTGCCGCGAAGAGGTGAGGGGTCGAGAGGGACGACCGCGAGCCGGTACCGCATACCGAGCTTCTTGCGGGCGATCTCCCTGGCGGCCTTGATCCGCACGTAGGGGTCGAGCGGGTCCATGAGGAGTTCGGCGGGGTCGTAGCCGGGCTTGCGGTGGATCTCGACGAGCTGCGCGAAGTCGGGGGCTCGGGCGTCGTCGAGCCAGTAGTAGTACGTGAACCAGGCGTCGGGCTCGGCGAGGGCGACCAGCTCCCCCGAGCGCGGATGGTCGAGGCCGTGTTCCTTCTTGCCGTCGTCGTCGAGGAGCCGTTCCAGACCGGGGAGGTCGGCGAGGGCTTCCCGGACGGCGGGCAGATCGGCGGGGCGCTTGACGTAGACGTGGGCGATCTGGTGGTCGGCGACGGCGAACGCCCGGGAGGTCATGGGGTCCAGGTACTCCATGCCGTCCTGGGTGTGGACCTCCAGGAGGCCTGCGCGCCGCAGGGCGCGGTTGATGTCGACGGGGCGCTCGACCCGGGTGATGCCGTACTCGGAGAGGACCACGACCGTACGGCCCTCGGCCCGCGCCTCGGCGAGGAGCGGCGCGAGGACGGTGTCGAGCGCGGCCGCGGCCCGGAAGGAGCGCGGGTCGTCGGGGCCGTAGCGCTGGAGGTCGTAGTCCAGGTGCGGGACGTAGCAGAGGGCGAGGTCGGGGCGGCGGGTGCGCAGGATGTGACGGGTGGCGTCGACGATCCAGCGGCTGGAGACGAGGTCGGCGCCGGGGCCCCAGAAGTGGAAGAGGGGGAAGGTGCCGAGTTTCTCGGTGAGTTCGTCGTGCAGGGCCGGGGGCCGGGTGTAGCAGTCGGGTTCCTTGCGTCCGTCGGCGTAGTAGACGGGGCGTGGGGTGACGGTGATGTCGGTGTCGGCGCCCATCGCGTACCACCAGCAGATGTTGGCGACGGTGTAGTCGGGGTGGGTGCGGCGGGCGGCGTCCCAGAGGCGGTCGCCGGAGACGAGACCGTTGTGCTGGCGCCACAGCAGGACGTCACCGAGGTCGCGGAAGTACCAGCCGTTGCCGACGATGCCGTGCTCGGCGGGGAGGGTGCCGGTGAGGAAGGTGGTCTGGGCGGTGCAGGTGACGGCGGGGAGGACGGTGGAGAGCGGGGCCTGGGAGCCGCCGCGGGCCAGGGCGGCCAGGTGGGGCATGTGCGGCAGGAGCCGTGGGGTGAGACCGACGACGTCGAGGACAAGGAGGGGCGTGGGTGCGGGTGTGGCAGCGGATGTGTGGGGGGCTGCGGGTGCGGGGTCGCTCATGGCAGTTCCTTGAGGCCGAGGTCGGTCAGCAGGTCGCGGGCCAGGGTCAGTTCGGCGGCGATGCCGTCGGCGAGCCGGGCCCTGGTGCGGGGACGGCTCTCGGGAGGAAGGGCCTGCCAGGTGTACGTCTCGACCTCCAGGTGGTGGGTGCGCGGGTGCGGGCCGCCGACGAGGAGGGCGAGGGTGTCCTGGAGGACGGGGAGCGTGGAACTGAGCGGAGGGGCGGGGGGAGCGTGCAGGGGGACGTGGAAGTGGGCGCGCCAGGGCGTCGCGTCGGGGAGACCGGGGGCGGTCGCGGCGTGGTGGTCGGAGGTGGCGAGCGCCTCGGGGAGGTCGTCGGTGCCCCGGAGGCCGGCGGCGGTCCTGGTACGGGTCTGATGGAGGAAGCGGGGCTCGGCGAACGCGGCGAGCGCGGCCCTGACCTCGGGGAGGTGCGGGTGCTCCGCGTGGAGTGCGGCGGAGAGCTGCGCCTTGGGCACGGGGATGCCGGCGGCGGCGAGCGAGTCCAGGGCGGTGCGCGGGTCCTCGAAGGAGGTCGCGAGATGACAGGTGTCGAGGCAGACGCCGATACGGGGGGTCGGGGCGGGGCCCGGGTGCGGGCTCGGTGCGGGGATCGAGCCCGGCGCGGGGCTCGTGCCCGACGCGGCGCTCGGGCTCGGGGCGGGGATCATGCCCGACGCGGGGCTCGTGCCCGACACGGGGCTCGTGCCCGACACGGGGCTCGGGGTCGGTGCGGTGGTGAGCGCGGCGACGGCGTCGGCGACGGTCTCGACGATGCAGCCGGGTTCCGGTTCGAGCCCGATCCGGATGCTCCGCCCGGTGAGCTCCTCCAGCGCGTCGAGCCGTCCGGCGAGCGTCGCCAGGGCGGTGCGGGCGGTGGCGGCGGCCTCGGCGTCGAAGGGGGTGCGCCAGGCGAGGGGCAGGGTGGAGACGGACCCTTCGGTGACGTCCTCGGGGAGCAGCGCGGCGAGGAGCCGGGCGAGGTCGGTGGTGTGGGCGAGGCGATCGGGGTGGGTCCAGTCGGGCTGGTAGACGCGGTACTTGACCTCGTCGGCGCCGAACCCCTCGTACGGGAAGCCGTTCAGGGTGACCACTTCGAGGCCGCGCCGGTCGAGTTCGGCGCGCAGGGCGCGGAGCGAGGCCGGGTCGGTGGTGAGGGAACGGGCGGCGTCCCGGGCGAGCCAGAGGCCGATGCCGAGGCGGTCACGGCCGAGGCGGCGGCGGACCGGCTCGCAGTGGTCGCGGAGCTGGGCGAGGACGCCGTCGAGGGTCTCGGCCGGGTGCACGTTGGTGCAGTAGGCGAGGTGGACGGTGGAGCCGTCGGGGTGCCGGAAGCGCATGGGGGCGCCTCATTCCCCGCCGCGGAGCACGGAGTTGCCCTCGTGCAGGTCCGGCGGGGTGGGGAGGTCGAGGTGGAGACGTCCGCTGAGCCCGTAGAAGGCGACGGGGTTGCGCCAGAGGACCTGGTCGACGTCGTCGTCGGTGAAGCCGGCGTCGAGCATGGCCCGGGCGACGGCGCGGGTCTTGAGGGGGTCGCTGCGTCCCCAGTCGGCGGCCGAGTTCACCAGTACGCGGTCGGTTCCGTACTCCTTGAGGATCGCGACGGTCCGTTCCTCGTCCATCTTGGTGTCGGGGTAGACGGAGAAGCCGAGCCAGGCGCCGCTGTCGGCGGCCTCCTTGACGGTCGTCTCGTTGAGGTGGTCGAGGAGGACGCGGTCCGGGGCGAGCGCGGACTCGCGCACGACGTCGACGGTGCGGCGCAGGCCGGTGAGCTTGTCGCGGTGCGGGGTGTGGACGAGCGCCGGCAGGCCGTGGTCGGCGGCGAGCTGGAGCTGGGCGGCGAGCGCGGTGTCCTCGGCGGGTGTCAGGGAGTCGTAGCCGATCTCGCCGACGGCGACGACACCGTCCTTGGCGAGATACCGGGGCAGTTCGTCGAGGACGGGGACGCAGCGGGGGTCGTTGGCCTCCTTCGGGTTGAGGGCGAGGGCGCAGTGGTGGGCGATGCCGTGCTGGGCGGCGCGGAAGGGCTCCCAGCCGAGGAGGGAGTCGAAGTAGTCGAGGAAGGAGGCGGGCGAGGTGCGCGGCTGGCCGAGCCAGAAGGACGGTTCGACGAGGGCGCGGACACCGGCGTCGTACATCGCCCGGTAGTCGTCCGTGGTGCGCGAGGTCATGTGGATGTGCGGGTCGAAGATGCGCATCAGGACTCCTCGGTGGGGGCGGTGAGGGCGAGGACGCGGGTCAGATCGGCGGGGACGTCGCGGCCGGCGGCGGTGCGTTCGGCGGCGTGGTCGACGAGCATCCGGGCGAGTTCGCCGTCACCGGCGGCGCGTCCGGCGAGTCCGGCGACGGCGGTGACGGGGACGTCGGTGAAGAGACATTTGAGGAGGGCGTGCCGCCAGGCGTGGGGGGTGAGGTGGGTGGCGGCGTAGGGGCCGACGGCGGCGGCGATGAGGGTGGTGTCGTGGGTGCGGAGGGCGTCCTCGACAAGGGGCACGGCCTCGGGGCCGGTGACGAGGTCGGGGAGGGCCAGGAGGACCGCGCGGCGCTCGGCGGCGGCGCCGTGCCGGTAGAGCCGGGTGAGGGTGTCGGGGTCGGCGGCGGCTGCGCGGAGGAGGAGGGTGCGGGCCTCGTCCGCGTGCTCGCGCCCGCAGTGCCGGCCCGCGGCGACGAAGCGCTCCTCCCACCCGGGGGCGCGGGCCTCGGCCTCGGCGAGGGCGGAGTCCAGCCAGGCGCGGGCGGCGGCGGTGACGGTCAGCATGTCGGGGCCTCCCCGCGCAGGAAGGAGAGGGAGGTGCGGGCGAGTTCGGGGCCGGCGTGGGAGTGGCGGGGCAGTTCGACGACGGTCAGCCCGGCGTAGCCGGCGGCGGTGAGCTCGGCGAGGGCGGCGAGCACCGGCGGGAAGTCGATCTCACCGTCGCCGAACGGCAGGTGCTCGTGCACACCGCGGCGCATGTCCTCGATCTGGATGTGGTGCACCCAGGGGGTGGCCGCGCGCAGGCAGTCGGCGGGAGGGAGGGGTTCGAGGCACTGGCAGTGGCCGATGTCGAGGGTGAGGCCGAGGACGGCGGGCGCGGGGTCGCCGAGGAGTCCGCGCAGATGGTGGAAGTCGTCGAGGGTGGCGAGGAGGTGGCCCGGTTCGGGTTCGACGGCCAGGGGGACGCGGGCGGCTTCCGCGGCCTCCAGGACAGGGGTGAGCGAGGAGGTGAGCCGTTTCCAGGCCTCGTCCGGTGGGGTGTCGGCCGGGCGGATGCCGCTGAAGCAGTGCACGGCGTGCGCGCCGAGGTCGGCGGCGACGCGAACGGCCCGCAGCAGGAGCTGGACCCGGGCCGCGCGGTCCTCGGGGTCCGGGTCCAGCAGGGACGGGCCGTGCTTGCGGCGCGGGTCGAGGACGTAGCGGGCACCGGTCTCGACGGTCACACCGAGCCCCAGCTCGCCCAGGCGCCGGGCGACCCGGGCGGTACGGGCGGCCAGATCGGGCGCGAGGGGGTCGAGGTGCATGTGGTCGAGGGTCAGCCCGACGCCGTCGTAGCCGAGATCGGCGAGGAGCCCGAGGGCGTCGTCGAGCCGCACATCGGTGAGGCCGTTGGTGCCGTAGCCCAGCCGCGGGCGGCCCGAGGAGTGCGGAGAGGAGGGGAAGGAGGCGGGAGCGGCGACCTGAGCGGCCGACCCGGCACGGGAAGGATCCGGCCGGTGGGAGGCGGGACGGGCGGTACTCATGTGGGGCTCACCTTCCGGGCGAGGGCGCGTGCGGCCGGGACCAGGCCGAGCAGTGCGAGCGCGGTCCCCGGCGCCCCGGCACGGGCGGCCAGCGCGGCCTGCAGCGGGATGGTGGCCCGGATTCCCCCACCGACGGCCCGCTCGGTGAGCGCCGCGGAGGGGTTGAGCGCGGCATGGAGGAGGAGGGTGGCCGGGGTACGGGCGTAGGCCAGGGCGAGGAGGGCGCCGAGACCGCGGGAGGAGACGGGCCGGCGAGAGGAGAGGGGAGGGCCGGAGGGGAGGAGCCGACGGGAAGGGAGCAGCCGACGGGAGGGAAGCGGCCCGGAGGGTGGGAGGGGTCGGCGGGAGGGGAGGGCGGGGTGGGGGTGGGGGTGGGGGTGGGGGTGGGGGTGGGGGTGGGGGTGGGGGGCGGGGGGCCCCGAGGGGGAGGAAACGGTGGTGGCGTCGGGCCGTGCGCCGAGCGCGTCGCCCGACACCGCCCCCGCCACCGCCAGGGTCACGGCGAGTGCGGCGAGCGGGGTGCGGGTGGAGCCGCCCTGGGTCTCGTGGCGGGAGACGGCGGTGACGGCGTAGGTGTGCGCACCGAGCAGGACGGCGGACGGCAGGGCGTGGAGGGCGCGGCGGTGGGGTCCACCGTTTCCGCCCGTCGAGGCCGTCCGGCCCGTCGAGGCCGTCGCGCCCGTCGAGGCCGTGGCGCCCAGGAGGAGGTCGAGGGCTCGGGCCGTGGCCATGGTCCCGGGGCCCGCCGGGGTGTGTTTCAGGCCGAGGTCGTAGGCCCAGACCGTGGCGGCGAGGGCGGTGGCGACCGCGAGGGTCGGGCGGCCCGCGCGGGAGGCCAGTGCCAGACCCGCCGCCGTCAGGGCCGCCGAGGCCGCGAGGGCGGCGCTCGGGGCGATGCGGCCGGAGGGCAGTGGGCGGTGGGGGCGTTCGGCGGCGTCCTCGGCCCGGTCTGCCCAGTCGTTGAGGGCCATCCCCGCCTCGTACAGGCAGAGCGAGGCGCCGATCGCGCAGAGCGTGCCCCGGCCGGGGCGGGCCCCGGCCGCCGCGGCGCCCGCGAGGGCGTCGCCGGGCACCGAGAACAGCGCCGATACGCGGAGGAGTTCCGCCCAGGCCCGTGCCCGGCCGGTACGCCGCCGGGTCATCGGGCCGTCCCCGTCCCCGCGTCCACCGTCCCTGGGGCCGCCGTACTCGCGTCCCCCGCCCCCGCGTCCCCCGTACCCGTGCCGCCCGTACGTGCACCCCCCGCGCCCCTGCCCCCCGTGCTCGGGCGGTCGCCCAGGGTGCGGCCGAAGGACAGCAGGCGGGCGTACTGGTCCGCCAGTGAGGCAGGCGGGGTGCCCTCCGGGTCCTTGAAGTAGAAGGCGAGGTCCTCCAGGGGCCCCGTGAGGCCCTTCTCGTGGGCGCGGGCCGTCAGGCGTGCCAGGTCGAGGACGAGGGGGGCCGCGAGGGCCGAGTCGCAGCCCTGCCAGAGGGTCTGGAGGATCATGCGGGTGCCGAGGAAGCCGTCGAAGGCGATGTGGTCCCAGGCGGTCTTCCACTCCCCCATCGCCGGCACGTCGTCGATGTGGACCTGGCCTTCGACGCCGGGGCCGAGGGTGTCGGTGAGGACGCGTTCCTTCCCGGCGTTCTTGGCGGCCGCGGCCGCCGGGTCGGCGAGGGCGGCTCCGTCGCCGCCGCCGAGGAGGTTGCTGCCGGACCAGGCTCGTACGGTCAGGGCCCGCTGGCGGAACATCGGGGCGAGCACGGCGCGGAGCAGGGTCTGGCCGGTCTTGCCGTCGCGGCCCGCGTGCGGCAGCCGACTCGCGGCGAGCGGGGCGGCAAGGGCGGGGTGGCGCAGGCCCGTGGACGGGGTGAAGTTGATGTACGGGCATCCGGCGCGGAGTGCGGCGGCGGCGTACAGGGTGCTGGGTGGGAGCCCGACGCCCCCCGACGCCGGCTCCGTGGATGCCACATTGACCACCACCACGCGGTCCAGGCCAATGCGTCGGCGGAAGTCCGTCAGGTCGTGGGTGAAGGCGGAGATGAGTTGTTCGTCGGTACGGGTGTCGCCGGGGGCGGGGCCGCCGGGGCGGATCTCGCGGTCGGCGGCCTCCAGCTCGCGGGTGACGGCCTGGGCGAGGCCGTACGGGAGGACTCCGGCGGTGGTGAGTTGTTCGGCGCGTTTGGGGAGCGGGCAGTCGGTGGTGTCGTGTCCGCCGAAGACGAGGGAGGCGAGTGGGGGCAGGCCGGCGTCGGCGAGTTCGGGGGTTTCCGTGGCCATGCCGGTGGGTGGGTGGAGTCCGGCGACGAGAGCGGCGCAGCCGACCATGGTGGTGGTGGCGACGGAGCCTCTCGCGCCTATGAGCCAGATTCCGGTGCGGGGTGCGTGGGTCATGGCGTCGGCCTCCCTGCTCGTCCAGCGGAAAGTGGGGTGGGGGTGGTGACGGTGGGCGGGGGGTACGGCGCCGCCCCGCCCACCGTCGTCCGGGGGCTCCCGTCAGCTGTGCGCGGGAGCCGGTCGGGGGAGTTCCGTCGGGAGTCGAGCTCCCTCGGAAGCCGTCAGGAAGCGGACTAGCCCAGAAGGCAAGCTCCGTCAGGAAGCGAACTCCCTCAGAAGGCAAGCTCCGTCAGGAAGCGAACTCCCTCAGAAGGCAAGCTCCGTCAGGAGGGGAGCTCCCTCAGGAGGCGAGCTCCGTCAGGAGGGGAGTTCCTTGAGGCGGATGTCGCGGAAGGCGGCCTGGTCTGCGGCTCCGTGGTTCTGGATGCCGATGTGGCCGCTGGTGAGGCTGCGGGCGGGGTCGGTGTTGGTGAAGTCGTTGATCTTGATGCCGTTGAGGAAGACCTGGAGGCGTTCGCCCTGGACGCGGATCTCGTACGTGTTCCATTGGCCGGGTGGGCGGAGGGCCTGGTCGCGGGCCTTGAGGTTGGCGGACTTGAAGCCGTAGACGGCTCCGGTGGTGCGGTCGGGGGCGTCGGTGGCGTCGATCTGGATCTCGTAGCCGTTGTTCACGGCGGACCAGGGGTCGTCGCTGGCGGGGAAGCCGACGAAGATGCCGGAGTTGGAGTCGCCGGTGAGTTTCCAGTCGAGGGTGAGGGAGTAGGACCGGAGTTCCTTGGCCTGGTACCAGAGCATGCCCATGCCGCCGGTGGAGTGGAGTTCGCGGTTCGTGATGTCGAAGCCGCCGGGTCCGGCCTGCTTCCAGCCTTCGCGGGTCTCGCCGTTGAAGAGGTCGCGGTAGCCGGTCTGGGGCCGGCAGTCGGCCTTGACCTGGCCGGTGGCGTAGCGGAGGCCGCCCAGGAGGTGCTGGCGGAAGGCGGGTTCGGCGTAGGACTCCTTGGTGTGGCCGCCTCCGGTGTAGAAGGAGCGGCCGCCGCCGTAGGTCTGGCACCAGGCGATGGGGTGGTCGCCCTTCATGGTGCCGCCCTGGTAGGTGGTCTCGTCGAGGGTGGCGAGGACGCGGGCCTGGTCGCGGGGGTTGGTGCGGTAGTTGTACCACTCGTCGGTGCGCTGCCAGGGGCCGTCGATGTGGGCGGTGGCGGGATGCGTGTGGTCCTCGGCGCGGACGGTGGCGGGCTGGATCTGGGGGTGGGACTGGAAGTAGGCGCCGACGAGTCCGCCGTAGAAGCCCCAGTCGTATTCGGTGTCGGCTGCGGCGTGGACGCCCATGTAGCCGCCGCCGGTGGAGACGTAGTTCTCGAAGGCCTTCTGCTGGTCGGCGTCGAGGACGTCGCCGGTGGTGGAGAGGAAGACGACGGCGTCGTAGCGGGCGAGGTTGTTGGTGGTGAACTGGCGTGGTTCTTCGGTGGAGTCGATGACGATGTCGCTGGTGGCGCCGAGTTCCTTGAGGGCGGTGATGCCGGTGCCGATGGAGTCGTGGCGGAAGCCTGCGGTCTTGGAGAAGACGAGGACCCGCTTGGCGTTGCGGTTGGCCGGGGTGCTGGAGATCGTGAAGTCGTCGAGGTCGTAGAGGGCGCCGGTGCCGCCCTTGAAGACGAGGAAGAGTTCGGTGGTCTTGCGGGGGAGGTTCCGCAGGGGTACGTCGATGTCCTGGAAGGTCTCCCAGCTTCCGGTGACGGGGACGGGTGCGGAGCCGTGGAGGGGGCCGGTGGGTGAGCCGGTGCGGACTTCGAGGAAGCCGCCGTTGCCGCCGGAGGAGATGCGGGCGGTGAGCTTGGTGGCTCCGGTGACGTTGTAGGGCTTGAAGGAGATCCAGTCGCCGTCGTTGATGTCGCCGACGGTGCGGCCGCCGTTGGCCTGGGTCTTGTCGAAGAGGTTGACGCCGTTCTGGGCGTCGAAGTGTTCGGCCTGGCGGTGGCGGGGCTGGAGTTTGGCCTGGTCGTGGGTGGTGAGGGCGGCCTGGCCGCCGGCTCCGCCGTCGGTGTACTCGGCGTCGAAGACGGCGAAGATGTTGGCGTCGTCGTCGTGGCCGCCGTCTGCGGAGGTCTTGATGGTGCCGGTGCAGCCGTTGGCGGTGGTGACGGGGTGGCCGTGGCTGTCGTGGCCGAGGACGTAGGTGACCTTGACCTTGGCGCAGTCGACGGTGCCGTCTTCGGGGTCGGTGACGGTGACCTTGAAGGGGATGTCGTCGCCGAAGGAGAAGAGGGAGCCTTCTGCGGGGAGTTCGAGGGTGACCTTGGGGGCGGTGTTGCCGACGACGATGTGGACGGATGCGGAGCCGGTGCGGCCGCTGGTGTCCTTGGCCGTGACGGTCGCCGTGTAGGTGCCGTTCTTGCGGTACGTGTGGGTGGGGTTGGCGGCCGTGGAGGTGCCGCCGTCGCCGAAGTCCCAGGCGTAGGTGAGGGTGTCGCCGTCGCCGTCGGTGGTGCCGGCGGAGGAGAAGGCGACCTTCAGGGGGGCGGTGCCGGAGGTCTTGTTCACGCTCGCTTCGGCGACCGGGGAGCGTCCGCCGGTGGCGTTCTCGATGCGGTAGAGGCCGGAGTTGTGGTCGCCGCCGAACCAGGCGGTGCCGTAGTCGAGGACGTAGAGGGCTCCGTCGGGGCCGAAGGCCATGTCCATGATCTGGGTGCCGGTCCAGGGGACGTCGTTGATGGAGGCGACGGTGCCGTTGGCGTCCTGGTCGATGCGTTTGATCCAGCGGCGGCCGAACTCGCCGGCGAAGAAGTCGCCGTCATACGTCTCGGGGAACTTCACCGGGGACGTGTTGGCGGGGTCGTAGCGGTAGACGGGACCGCCCATGGGGGATTCGGAGCCGGTGCCGAACTCGGGTACGGAGCCGCCGTTGTAGGGGATCCAGGCGGGTTCGGCGGGCGGCAGGTCGACGAGTCCGGTGTTGTACGGGGAGTCGTTCTTGAGGGCGGCGCAGTCGTAGGGGGCGCCGGAGGTCTTGGTGGCGAAGTCGTAGTCGACGTAGGGGTCGTTGTTGCCGGTGCAGAAGGGCCAGCCGAAGTTGCCGGGCTTGGTGACGCGGGCGAACTCGACCTGTCCGGCGGGGCCGCGCTCGGGGTCGGCGGCGCCGGCGTCGGGGCCGTAGTCGCCGACGTAGAGGATGCCGGTGGCCTTGTCGACGCTGAAGCGGAAGGGGTTGCGGAAGCCCATGGCGTAGATCTCGGGCCGGGTCCTGGCGGTGCCGGGGGCGAAGAGGTTGCCTTCGGGGACGGTGTAGGTGCCGTCGTGGGCGACCTTGATGCGGAGGATCTTGCCGCGGAGGTCGTTGGTGTTGCCGGAGGTGCGGCGGGCGTCGAACGCGGGGTTGCGGCCGGGGCGTTCGTCGATGGGGGTGTAGCCGTCGGAGGCGAAGGGGTTGGAGTCGTCGCCGGTGGAGAGGTAGAGGTTGCCCTGGGCGTCGAAGTCGATGTCGCCGCCGACGTGGCAGCAGATCCCGCGGGTGGCGGGGATGTCGATGACCTTCTTCTCGCTGGCGTTGTCGAGGGTGCCGTCGGCTCTCAGGGTGAAGCGGGAGAGGCGGTTGACGCCGTCGTACTTCGCGAAGTCGGCGGCGGTGCCGTTCTCGGGGGCGTCGCCGGCGGGGGTGTCGAGGGGTGGGGCGTAGTAGAGGTAGATGGCCTTGTTCTGGGCGAAGTCCGGGTCGAGGCCGACGCCCTGGAGGCCCTCCTCGTCGTGGGAGTAGACGGGGACGGTGCCGATGACGGTGGTGTTGCCGGCGGCGTCGGTGCGGCGGAGTTCGCCGTTGCGGGAGGTGTGGAGGACGCTGCGGTCCGGGAGTACGGCGAGGGACATGGGTTCGCCGACCTCCTCGCCGCCCTTGGCGAGGGTGATCTGCTGGAATTCCTCGGCGGCCGAGGCGGACGAGGCGTTCGCGCTGTTCGCGGTGTTCGCGGTGTTCGCGGCGGCGGATGCGGCGGTTCCGCCGGGGGTGGCAGCTTCGGGCTCGGCGGCGAGGCCCTGCGGGGCGCCGAGGGCGAGCAGTCCGATGGTGAGTAGGGCGAGCGACTTCCTGGCGCGGAGTCGTTTTCTGTGCACGGGTGTCCTCCGGAGTCGGGCCGGGTGTGCGGGTTGTCCGGGGACCGGCGTGCGCCGTCACGCTGGTCACATCACTGTTACGCCATGTACACATCAGGGACCGTAGCCGGGTTCGTCCACCACGGAAAGCCCTTGTGCATCAGTACGGTCGAACTTTTCCCCGCAAGAGGACAAAGACTCTCGCGGGCAGCGCGGACCGGCCGGGCGGCACCTCGCCGCCAGGCGCGGACCTGCGCATTCACCTCAGTCGGCGCTCCCGAAGGCCGCGTCGAAGGAGGTCGCCGGGGGGTCGAAGTCGTACCGCTTGAGGAAGGACAGCGCCTCGGGGGCGCCGGTCAGCCGGTCCATGCCGGCATCCTCCCACTCCACGGAGACGGGCCCGGCGTAGCCGATGGACCGGAGCATCCGGAAGACGTCCTCCCAGGGCACGTCGCCGTGTCCCGCGGAGACGAAGTCCCAGCCGCGCCGGGGGTCGCCCCAGGGCAGATGGGATCCGAGCCGACCGCTCCGGCCGTCGAGCCGCTTGCGGGCCTCCTTGCAGTCCACGTGGTAGATCCGGTCGCGGAAGTCCCACAGGAAGCCCACGGGGTCGAGGTCCTGCCACACGAAGTGGCTGGGGTCGAAGTTGAGCCCGAAGGCGGGACGCCGGTCGACGGCGTCCAGGGCCCGCTGGGTGGTCCAGTAGTCATAGGCGATCTCGCTGGGGTGGACCTCGTGGGCGAAGCGGACGCCCTCGGCGTCGAAGACGTCGAGGATCGGGTTCCACCGTTCCGCGAAGTCCTCGAAGCCGCGCTCGACCATGCGCTCGGGGACCGGCGGGAACATCGCCACCAGATGCCAGATGGAGGAGCCTGTGAAGCCGATGACGGTGTCGACGCCGAACGCGGCCGCGGCCCGCGCGGTGTCCGCGAGCTCGCGGGCGGCCCGCTGCCGCACCCCTTCGGCGTCGCCGTCGCCCCAGATCCGGGCGGGCACGATCGCCTGGTGGCGCTCGTCGATGGGATGGTCGCAGACGGCCTGTCCCACCAGGTGGTTGGAGATCGCCCAGCACTTCAGGCCGTACGCGTCGAGCAGTTCGCGCCTGCCCTTGACGTACGCCGGGTCGGCGAGCGCCTTGTCGACGTCGAAGTGGTCGCCCCAGCAGGCGAGTTCGAGGCCGTCGTAGCCGAAGTCGCGGGCGAGCCGGCAGACCTCCTCCAGGGGCAGGTCGGCCCACTGGCCGGTGAAGAGCGTGAAGGGTCGTGGCACGGTCGGGCGCCTCCTAGCTCGGTACGGATGTGTCGGCGGGCGTGTCTGAGGGTGTGCCGGCGGGCGTGCCGGCGGGCGTGCCGGCTGATCCGCCGGCTTCGGTGGGGACCGGGATGCCGACCGGGGTGTAGACCGCGTTGCTCCGGGCGCTCTCCTCCACCGCGGCCAGCACCCGCTGCACCTGGAGGCCGTCGGCGAAGGAGGGCGTCGGGGCGATGCCGGTCGCGATGGCGTGGACCAGGTCGCGGGCCTGGTGGGCGAAGGTGTGCTCGTAGCCGAGCGCGTGCCCGGGTGGCCACCAGCCCTCCAGGTACGGGTGGTCGGGCTCGGTCACGAGGATGCGTCGGAAGCCCGCCGAGACCGCCGGTTCGGTGTGGTCGTGGAAGGACAGTTCGTTGAGCCGCTCCAGGTCGAAGGCGAGCGAGCCGCGCTCCCCGTTGATCTCCAGCTTCAGCGCGTTCTTGCGGCCCGCGGCCATCCGGGTGGCCTCGAAGGAGGCGAGCGCACCGGAGGCGAGCCGCCCGGTGAACAGGGCCGCGTCGTCGACGGTGACCTGCCCGTACGCCTCCGATCCCGCTCCCCCGGCGAGACCGCCCGCGGCGACGCCCGCGAGCAGCGGACGCTTCCGCACGAAGGTCTCGGTGAGCGCCGAGACGCCGACGAGCGGCTCCCCCGCCAGGTACTGGGCGAGGTCGACGGCGTGCGCACCGAGGTCGCCGAGCGCGCCGGAGCCGGCGTGTTCGCGTTCCAGGCGCCAGGTGAGCGGGAATGCGGGGTCGACCAGCCAGTCCTGGAGGTAGGTGACGCGGACGTGCCGCAGGGTGCCGAGGCGGCCGTCGGCGATGAGCTGCCGGGCGTACGAGAGGGCGGGCACCCGGCGGTAGTTGAAGCCGACCATGGCGATCTGGCCCCGGGCGGCGGCCGCTTCGGCGGCCGCGGCCATGGTCTCGGCCTCGGCGACCGAGTTGGCGAGAGGCTTCTCGCACAGCACGTGTTTGCCGGCCTCCAGGGCGGCGACGGCGATCTCCGCATGACTGTCGCCGGGGGTGCAGACGTCGACGAGCTGGACGTCGTCGCGGGCGATCAGGGCGCGCCAGTCGGTTTCGGCGGCGGCCCAGCCGTGCCGTCGGGCGGCGGCCCGGACGGCGGTGGCGTCACGGCCCGCGACGGCGGCGAGGACGGGTCGCAGCGGCAGGTCGAAGACGCGGCCCGCGGTGCGCCAGCCCTGTGAGTGGGCGGCTCCCATGAACGCGTAGCCGACCATGCCGATGCCGAGCGTCGGCGGTGCGGCCCCGCTCTCCGTCTGTTCCATACGGTTCCTCCGTTTCGTGGTGCGGCGAGTTGCTGCTCCCCGGGGGCGGTCGGGCCGCCGGGGACCGGTCCGGCCGGACGGCCCGGTGCGGGCCGCCCGGGTGGGGACCGCCCGGGTCCGGGTCGGTCAGCTGAAGCCGGTGGGCAGGTACTCGTCGACGTTCTCCTTGGTGACGACGGCCGAGTAGAGGGTGATCGAGGCGGGGATCTCCAGCTCGGACATGCCGCCGACGCCCTTCTTCTGGCCGAGGGCGCGGGCGAGGTCGATCGCGGAGGCGGCCATGGTCGGCGGATAGAGGACGGTGGCCTTGAGGACTCCGGTGTCGGCCTTGATGGCGTCCATGGCGGACTTGGCGCCGGCGCCGCCGACCATGAGGAAGTCCTTGCGGCCGGCCTGGGCGACGGCCCGCAGCGCGCCGACCCCCTGGTCGTCGTCGTGGTTCCACAGGGCGTCGAACTTCGGCTGTGCCTGGAGGAGTTGCGCCATCTTGGCCTGCCCGGACTCGACGGTGAAGTCGGCTGCCTGGCGGGCGACCTTGCGGATGTTGGGGTAGTTCTTGAGGGCGTCGTCGAAGCCCTGGGTGCGCTGCTTGGTGAGTTCGAGGCTGTCCATGCCGGCGAGTTCGACGACGGTGGCGTTCGGCTTGTCCTTGAGCTGTTCGCCGATGAAGTTGCCGGCGTTGAGGCCCATGCCGTAGTTGTCGCCGCCGATCCAGCAGCGGTAGGCCTGCGGGGAGGCGAAGATCCGGTCCAGGTTGATGACGGGGATGCCGGCCTTCATGGCCTGGAGGCCGATCTGGGTGAGGGCCTTGCCGTCGGCGGGGAGGATGACGAGGACGTCGACCCTCTTGTTGATGAGGGTTTGGACCTGGCCGATCTGGGTGGCGGTGTCGTTGGAGCCCTCGGTGATCTCCAGGGTGACGTCGGAGTACTTCTTCGCGCGCCGCTCGGCGTTGTCGTTGATGGCGTTGAGCCAGCCGTGGTCGGCCTGCGGGCCGGCGAAGCCGATGGTCACGGGGGTGCCGGGCTTGTCGTCGGCGGCCGGCGCGGCGCTCCCGACGGGCGTCTGGTTCTTCGGCTCATTGCTCGTACACGCCGTGAGCAGGGCACCGGCGGAGACGGCCGCGCCGCCGAGGAGGAGGTGTCTGCGGCTGGTTTCGGGCATGGCGGTGGATCCCTTCCGAGCGGATGGTGGTGAAGGGGGTGGTGGTGAGGGGGCGGGTGCGGCGGGTGTCCGGTCAGGTTCCGTCGCGGACGGTGCGGCGCTGGAGCAGGACGGCGGCGACGATGATCGCGCCCTTGGCGATCTGCTGGACGTCGCTCTGCAGGTTGTTGAGCGCGAAGATGTTGGTGATCGTCGTGAAGACGAGGACGCCGAGGACGGAGCCGACGATGGTGCCCCGGCCGCCGCTGAGGAGGGTGCCGCCGATGATGGCGGCGGCGATGGCGTCGAGCTCGTACAGATTGCCGTTGGTGTTCTGGCCGGAGCCGGCGAGCACGACGAGCAGGAAGGCGGCGATGCCGCAGCACAGTCCGGAGAGCAGATAGAGGAAGAGCCGCTGGCGGCGTACGTCGATGCCGGCGAGACGGGCGGCCTCCGGGTTGCCGCCGACGGCTATGGTGCGGCGGCCGAAGGTGGTCCGGTTGAGGAGCAGCCAGCCGGCGACGGTGACGGCCGCGAAGACGAGGACGAGCGGCGGGATGCCGAGGACGTAGGCGTCGGGGAGGCCGAGGTCGAGGACGGACGGGACGGTGACGATCTGCGTCTTGCCGTCGGTGATCTGGAGGGCGAGACCGCGGGCCGAGGCCAGCATGGCGAGGGTCGCGATGAACGGGACCATGCCGCCGTACGCGACGAGGACGCCGTTCACGAGGCCGCAGCCGAGTCCGACGGCGACGGCCGTGAAGAGGATGCCGGCGAAGCCGAACTCCTGCGTGGCGAGGGTCGTGGCCCATACGGAGGCGAGGGCGACGATCGCGCCGACGGAGAGGTCGATGCCGCCGCTGGTGATGACGAAGGTCATGCCGACGGTGACGACGCCGATCACGGAGGCCTGCGTCAGGACGAGTTGGAGGTTGGAGGTGGCGAGGAACTCGGCGGGTCGGGTGAGGCCGCCGACGACGATCAGTGCGGCGAGCACGCCGAGCAGTGACAGGTTGCGTACGTCGGCCCTGAGGCCGAGTGCGCGCCAACGGCTCTCCTGGGGCGGCGCCTTGGCCGGGGTGGTGAGCGTCATACCGCAGGGCTCCCTTCCATCACGAGGTCGAGTACGCGGTGTTCGTCGAGGTCACGGGCGGGCGCCTGGTGGACGACGCGGCCCTCGCGGAGGACCAGGACGCGGTCGGCGAGACCCAGGACCTCGGGGACCTCGCTGGAGACGAGGAGGACGGCGAGTCCGTCGTCGGCGAGCCCCCGGATGACCGCGTACAGCTCGGCGCGGGCGCCGACGTCGACGCCCCGGGTGGGTTCGTCGAGGAGGAGGACGCGGCAGCCCCGGAGGAGCCAGCGGGCGAGGACGGCCTTCTGCTGGTTGCCGCCGGAGAGGGTGCGGACCGGGGCGTCCGGGAGGTCGGGGCGCAGCGACAGGGTGCGGGTGGCGGTCCTGGCGGTCGCGCGTTCGGTGGCGCGGTCGATCCAGCCGGCCCGGGAGAAGCGGGCGAGGGAGGAGACGGAGACGTTGCGGGTGACGGATTCGAGGAGGAGCAGGCCCTGGGCCTTGCGTTCCTCGGGGGCGAGGCCGAGTCCGGCGGCGACGGCGGCGGGGACGCTGCCGGGGCGCAGGGGGCGTCCGTCGACGGTGACCCGGCCCGCGGTGGGCTTCCGCGCTCCGTAGACGGTCTCCAGGATCTCGGAGCGGCCGGAGCCGACGAGCCCGGCGAGGCCGACGATCTCGCCGGGGCGCAGTTCGAGGTCGAGGGCCTCGAACTCGCCTTTCCTGGCGAGCCCTTGGACCCGTAGGACGGGTTCGCCCGTCGGTGGGCGGGCCGGGCGTTCGGGGAAGACGTACGGGACGTCCCGGCCGGTCATGAGGGCGACGACCTCACGGGTCGGGGTGGTCGCGGCGGGCAGGCCGCGGGCGACGGCGCGGCCGTCCTTGAGGACGGTGACGCGGTCGCCGATCCGGCGGATCTCCTCCAGGCGGTGGGAGATGTAGACGACGGCGACGCCGTCGGCGGTGAGGTCCGCGACGATCCGGAAGAGGTTGGCGACCTCGTCGGGGTCGAGGGCGGCGGAGGGTTCGTCCATGACGATGAGGCGGACGTCGTGGGAGAGGGCGCGGGCCATGGAGACGATCTGCCGCTGGGCGGCGGAGAGTTCGCCGACGCGGCGGGCCGGGTCGATCTCGGGGTGGCCGAGGCGTCTCAGGAGGGCGGCGGTGGTCTCCCGGGCTTCGCGGGTGCGGACGAATCCGGCGGTGGTGGGTTCGTGGCCGAGGTGGACGTTCTCAGCGACGGAGAGGCCCTCGACGAGGTCGAGTTCCTGGTAGATGGTGGCGATGCCGAGGCGGACGGCGGCGCTCGGGGAGCGGAGCCGGACGGGTGCACCGTTCCAGGTGATCCGGCCCTCGTCGGGCTGGTGGGCGCCGGCGAGGACCTTGATGAGGGTGGACTTGCCGGCGCCGTTCTGGCCCAGGAGGCAGTGGACCTCGCCGGGGGCGACCTCCAGGTCGACGCCGTCGAGGGCGCGGACGCCGGGGAAGGACTTGGTGATGCCGGACATGGTGAGCAGGGGCGGGTGTTCTTGGGGCTCTTGGGGCTCGTTGGGCATTTGGGGTTCTTGGGGTTCTTGGGGTTCTTGGGGCATGGCGGAGGTCCCCTCGGCGGGTGCGGGTGGCGCCGGAGCGGGTGGACGTGGGCCCGGCGGTGCGGGCCGGGGGTGGTGTGTGCCCACCCGTTCCGCCCGGGGGGAACGGGTGCCCACACATCACCGGGGAGGAACCGGCGGGCTACGCGGAGGTGTTACGCCGGGGAGAAGAGGTGGTCGCTGATGAGGCGGGCCGCGCCCGTGACGCCGGCTGTCTGGCCCAGTTCGCCCAGGACGATGGGCAGGTTGCCGGTGGCCAGGGGCAGGGACTGCCGGTAGACCTGGGTGCGGACGCTGGCGAGGAGGTTGTGACCGAGGCCGGTGACTCCGCCTCCGATCACCACCAGACCGGGGTTGAAGAAGCTGACGAGTCCGGCGATGACCTGCCCGACCCGGTTTCCGCCCTCACGGATGAGGGCGAGTGAGGTGGCGTCTCCGGCGGCGGCGGCCGCCGCGACGTCGACGGCGGTGAGGTGGCCGACCGCCGCGAGCCGGGCGGCGAGCTCCTCCGACCCGCCGCCGCGCGCCGCGTCCTCGGCGTCGCGGGCCAGGGCGGCGCCGCTGAAGTGGGCTTCCAGGCAGCCGTTGTTGCCGCAGGCGCAGGGGCGGCCGTCGGGTTCGACCTGGATGTGTCCGATGTCGCCCGCGCTGCCCGTCGTACCGCGGTAGACCTCTCCGCCGACGACGATGCCGCAGCCGATACCGGTGCCGATCTTGACGCAGAGGAAGTCGCCGACCGAGCGGGCGACGCCGGCGTGCTGCTCCCCCATGGCCATGAGGTTCACGTCGTTGTCGACCATGACGGGGCAGCCGAGTTCCTGGCTGAGCGCCTCCCGCACGGGGAAGCCGTCCCAGCCGGGCATGATCGGCGGTGCGACGGGGACGCCCTCGGGGAAGCGGACGGGTCCGGGGACGCCGATGCCGGCGCCGTCGAAGCCTTCCGCGAGCCCGGTGGAGCGGAGCTTCGCCGCCATCGACAGGGCCTGTTCGAAGACGGCGACGGGGCCCTCGCGGACGTCCATGGGGTGGTTGAGGTGCCCGAGCACCTCCAACTCGGCGTTGGTGACGGCGACATCGATGGACGTGGCGCCGATGTCGATGCCGAGGAAGCGGAGTTCGGGCGCGAGCCGGATGTTGTGCGAGCGGCGGCCGCCCCGGGAGGCGGCGAAGCCGTCGGCGACGACGAGACCGGTCTCCAGGAGCCGGTCGACCTCGACGGCGAGCTTGGAGCGGGAGAGATCGATCTGATCTCCCAGCTGTGCACGGGAGTTGGGTCCTCCGTCGCGCAACAGCCTGAGGAGTCGCGCCTGATGCCGGTTGGCAGGTCGTGCCGTCATGCGTCTCACGCGCCCCTCCCTCTCGTACGTGCTCGTCTTCGTGCTTTCGAGGGGAACGTAGCAGCGGCGTACCGGAGTGGGAAGAAGTTGCGCAGGAATCCGCCCCGACTTTTTCCTGGTTGGGGACAAAGGCGGGATCGGGGGTGGGAGAAGGGTCGGTCCGGGCCCGGCGCGGGTCAGCGGACCTCGGCCAGGCGGGCCGAGACCACCACGTTGCCCGCGTAGCCGTTCTCCTCGGTGAACGCGCCGCCGCAGGTGATCAGGCGCAGCTCGGGCACGCCGGAGTCGCCGTAGACCCGCTCGGCGGGGAAGCCCTCCTTGGGGACGACCTCGACCCCGTACACCGTGAAGACGGCGGTCCGGCCGTCGCGGCGCGCGATCTCGACGCGGTGTCCCTTGCGGAGGGCGCCGAGGTCGTAGAAGACGGCCCGGCCGCCGGGGACGTCGACGTGCCCGACGACGACGGCGGTGCCGCGCTCGCCGGGGGTGACCGCGCCGGTGAACCAGCCCGCGAGCCGGTTCTCCTCGGGCGGCGGGGCCTCGATCCAGCCGTCGCCGTCGAGCCCGACCTTGGTGATCGGCGCGTCGATCCGGACGGCCGGGACGCGGACCCGGAGGGGGGTCGACGGGGGCAGTGGACCGGGTACGGAGGCGGGGACGAGCGCGGCTTCGGCGCGGGTGCCGTCGGGTGCGGCGGCGGAGAGCGGCTGCGGGGGACCGTCGGCCCGGATCTCCTCCGTACCGCCGCGTACGAGGTGGACGCCGACGAGGAGGACGACGGCGACGAGCCCCCACGCGCCGTGCCGCCCCGCACCGTCCACCCTCGCCCCGCCGCCGGCCCGCCCGGTCACGTCCGTCCGTCCCGTCGCGGGGTTCTGCTGTCCCGTCGCGGGGTCCGTCCGGCTCGGCGCGGTGTCCGGCTGACCCGTCGCGCCCGAACGCCTCGCGTCCGTCCCGTCGCGTCCGTCCGCCGCACGCCCGCCCGCCCTCCTTCTCGGCCCGCCCGCCGCCCGCGTCCTTGATCGTGTGCCCGGCGGCGCCCGCGCACGGGCGTCCGCCGGTTGTGGCGCCCCTCCGTCCCGGACCTCGTCACACCGGGGCGGAGGGGCCGTTTCAGACCGGCCCGCGTCCCGGCCGTCAGCCGCGGCCGTCGGTGGCGCGGCGGCGGGTCAGGACGACTGCGGCGCCGAGCGCCCCCACGATGAGCAGCACGCCCGTGACCACCTCGGTGACGCCGAGGCCGTCGGTGTCCGTGCCGGAGGCGGTGGCGGTGCCGTAGCCGGCCTTCACGCCCTTGTGCGCTCCGGGCGGCGGGCTCTCGTTGTGCCCGGTGGTGTTCCCGCCGGTGGTGCCCTGGGCGATGGTGAGGGTGGTGGTGCCGCGCTCGCCCTTGCAGTCGAAGGTGATCTCGTACTGGGCGCCGGTCTTGGCGTCGACGTCCACGGTGGCGTTGCCCGCACGGCCCTCGTTGAGGGTCACGGTGTCGAACACCCCGGAGGTGACGGTCACCGACGGCACCTCGCAGCCGTCGGACTTCAGCGTCACGGTGCCGCCGGGGGCGACGGTCTCGGGGCTGACGGAGAAGCCGAACGACGTGATGGTGGGGTCTTCCTCGCCCGCCAGGGCGGCCGGCGCGACCGTGACCACCACGGCGGCGGCGCTCAGCAGGGCGGCGGAAGCGGCACGTATCGCGCGCATGACGGTCCTCCAGATCACGGGAGGGCTCGGTCACGGAGCGATTCCGTGCCCGGAATACGACGACCCTCACCGCGATCGAAGCTAGGTCCGCCACCGGCGCGCCGCCAACCGGGCTCCGCCGAACGGGGGCATGGCGAAGGGACCGGCGCTCCGACCCGCGCCACCCGGGGGCGGACCGGAGCGGCCCGTGCTACGGCACCCGGACGACCTGGCCCGCGTACGACAGGTTGCCGCCGAAGCCGAAGAGGAGGACCGGGGCGCCGGAGTCGAGTTCGCCTCGTTCGACGAGCTTGGCGAGGGCCAGCGGGATGGAGGCGGCCGAGGTGTTGCCGGAGTCGACGACGTCACGGGCGACGATCGCGTTGACGGCGCCGATCTTCGCGGCGAGCGGCTCGATGATCCGCAGGTTGGCCTGGTGCAGGACGACGCCCGCGAGCTCCTCGGGGCCGATGCCGGATCGCTCGCAGGCCTGCCGGGCGAGGGCGGGCAGCTGCTGGGTGGCCCAGCGGTAGACGCTCTGGCCCTCCTGCGCGAAGCGGGGCGGGGTGCCCTCGATCCGGACGGCGTGGCCCATCTCGGGGACCGAGCCCCACAGGACCGGGCCGATGCCGCGTACGGCCCCCGGCGCCTCGTCGTCCACGGCCTCGACGATCGCGGCGCCCGCGCCGTCACCGACGAGGACGCAGGTGGTGCGGTCGGTCCAGTCGGCCACGTCGCTCATCTTGTCGGCGCCGATCACCAGCGCGCGGCGGGATCCACCGGCCCGTACGGCGTGGTCGGCGGTGGCCAGGGCGTGGGTGAACCCGGCGCAGACCACGTTGAGGTCCATGGTGGCCGGCGAGGTCATGCCGAGGCGGGCGGCGACGCGGGCGGCCGTGTTCGGCGAGCGGTCGATGGCCGTTGAGGTCGCGACGAGGACGAGGTCGATGTCGTCGGGGGTGAGCCCGGCGTTGGCCAGGGCCTTGCCCGCCGCGTGCGCGGCGAGCTCGTCGACGGGTTCGTCGGGTCCCCCGATGTGCCGGGTGCGGATACCGACCCGGCTGGTGATCCACGCGTCGTCGGTGTCGACCAACTCCGCGAGGTCATGGTTGGTGAGCACCTTGGCGGGCTGGTAGTGCCCGAGCGCGGCAATGCGAGTGCCCGTCATCCCGGGACCCCCTCGGTGGTTCGATCGTCCGGCAGGATTTCCCAGTGTTGCCAGCGACTGATGGGTAACAGGTGACGTAAACCACCAAGATTCACCCGAACCCCTTGGCCGACCGTGACAAGGCCCCGGGCGCCCCACGGGCCCCACGGCATCGCGTGGGGCCGCGGGCGGGGTCAGTTCTTCGGCGGGTCGATCATCTGGAGGGCGAGGGTGGCCGGGGGCGGGGCGATGCCGGGGCCGCCGGCGGCCGTCCAGGCGAGGATGTCGTCGAGGGAGTCCTGGTCGAGGGTGAAGGCGACCCAGGCGGCCCGGCCGCCGCGCCGCCGGCCCTCGGTGGAGGGCTGGACGACGACGATGTTGGCCTGGGCGCAGGGGCCGAGGCAGTCGCTCGTACGGACGGCGAGCCGGCCGCCGGAGGCCGCGGCGGCCTCCCGGAGGCGGGCGAGCTGTCCGGCGTGGTCGGTGCCGGGGTTCTTGCGGGCGTCGCCGCAGCAGCAGCCGCGGCAGACGACGAGGGAGCAGGGGCGGGCCCCGTAACGTATCGGGACCGGGCTCACGCGCGGCCGTCCGGGCTGGTCGTGGAGGCGGGGGCTTCGAAGGTGATCTCGGCGACGGGGGCGACCGTGCCGAGGCGCGGGAAGTCGAGGTCGACGGAGGCGCGGTGTTCGTCGGCGGTGAGCGCGCTCATCGCGTCCTCGGCGAAGACGAGGTCGTAGCCGAGGTCTCCGGCGGCGCGGGCGGTGGACTCGACACCGAGGTTGGTGGCGATGCCGCCGAGGACCAGGGTGGTGGTGCCGAACGTGGTGAGGAGTTCGTGGAGTCCGGTGTCCTGGAAGCCGCCGATGGTGCGCTTGACGACGACAGGCTCGCCGTCCCGGACGAGGTCGGCGACGAGTTCGCTGCCGGGCGGCTGGGCCTCGACGTTCGGCCGTTCGACCCGGATGTGGACGACGGGCGCGCCGGCGGCCCGGAAGGTGTCGGCGAGCCGGGCGGCGGCCGCGAGGACGTCGGTGCCGGGGCGGGGCGCGAGGGGCAGCGCGACGATGCGTTCCATGAGGTCGACGAGGACGAGCGCGGTGCTGCCGGAATCGAGTGCGGGCATGGGAGCACCGTAGCGGCCGGGATGATCATCCTGGGGTGGTCGTGGGTGTGATCCGGCCTACGGAGGGGGGCGTCGGGGGAGCCACCGCGGTCCCGTCCGTCTCGGGATCCCCGTCCGCGTCACGGGCGCGGCGCTTCGCGATCACCGCGCACACCATCAGCTGCATCTGGTGGAAGAGCATCAGCGGGAGGACGGCGAGGGCGGCCTGGGGGCCGAAGAGGACGCTCGCCATCGGCAGTCCCGCCGCCAGGCTCTTCTTCGAACCGGCGAACTGGATCGCGATCCGGTCCGCCCGGCCGAAGCCGAGGCGCCCGGCTCCGTACCAGGTCAGGGCCAGCATCGCCGCGAGCAGGGCGGCCTCGACGGCGAGCAGCAGGCCGAGCCGGGCCGGGGTCACCAGGTGCCAGATGCCGGCGACCATGCCCTGGCTGAAGGCGGTGTAGACGACGAGGAGTATCGAGCCCCGGTCGACGTACCCGAGGAGCTTCTTGTGGCGGACGAGGAGGCCGCCGACCCAGCGGCGCAGGAATTGTCCGGTGAGGAACGGTACGAGGAGCTGGAGCACGATCTTCATGAGCGCGTCGGCGGAGAGGCCGCCCGCGCTGTTGCCGAGGAGCAGTGCGGCGAGCAGCGGGGTGAGGACGATGCCGGCGAGGGAGGAGAAGGAGCCCGCGCAGATCGCGGCGGGCACGTTGCCGCGGGCGATCGAGGTGAAGGCGATGGAGGACTGGATGGTGGACGGCACCAGGCAGAGGAAGAGGAGGCCGCTGTAGAGCTGGGGGGTGAGCACGGTGGGGACGAGGCCGCGGGCGGCGAGTCCGAGGAGCGGGAAGAGCAGGAAGGTGGAGCCGAGGACGGTGAGGTGGAGCCGCCAGTGTTTGAGGCCGTCGAGCGCCTCGCGGGTGGAGAGCCGGGCGCCGTAGAGGAAGAAGAGGAGGGCCACGGCTCCGGTGGACGCGCCTTCCGCGACGTGGGCGGCGGCGCCGGACGCGGGGAGGAGCGCGGCGAGGCCGACTGTGCCGAGCAGCGCCACGATGTACCCGTCGACGGGCAGCCGGGACGGCAGCCGGAGGGTGCGGCGCGGTGTGCCGGGGCGGCGCGGTGTGCCGGGGCGGCGCGGTGTGCCGGGGCGGCGCGGGCGCGGGGCGGGGGCGGGCGTGCGGGCGGTCATCAGCTCCACTGCTCTGTGCTCGGCGAGGGGGTGTCTCGCGCCTTTCCATCCTGGCCCAGGGCCCGGTGATCGGGAATCCCGTACAGGGCACTGACTGTCATCGCGTTTCGCGATGATCGGGGGGGGTGGGGGCGTTACGGTCGTCCTGTGTACGAGCCCACCCATCTGCGCACCTTCCTCGCCGTGGCCCAGACGCTGAGCTTCACCCGGGCCGCGGACCGTCTCGGGCTGCGGCAGTCGACCGTCAGCCAGCATGTGCGGCGCCTGGAGGAGGCGACGGGCCGGCCGCTGTTCACCCGGGACACCCATCGGGTGGCGCTGACCGAGGACGGGGAGGCGATGCTCGGTTTCGCGCGCACGATCCTTCAGGCGCACGAGCGGGCGGCGGCGTACTTCGGCGGGACGCGGCTGCGCGGGCGGCTGCGTTTCGGGGCGTCGGAGGACTTCGTGACGACCCGGCTGCCGGAGATCCTGGAGTCGTTCCGGCGCGAGCACCCGGAGGTCGACCTGGAGCTGACGGTCGAGCTGTCCGGCACGCTCCAGGCCCGGCTCGCCGCGGGCCGGCTGGATCTGATCCTGGCCAAGCGGCGCGGCGGGGAGAGCGAGGGGCGGCTCGTGTGGGAGGACGCCCTGATCTGGATCGGGGCGCCGGGGCTTCGGCTGGATCCCGACCGTCCGGTTCCGCTGATCCTGTACCCGCCGCCGGGGATCACCCGGGCGCGGGCCCTGGAGGTCCTGGAAGCGCAGGGCCGGGCGTGGCGGATCGCGTGTACGAGTTCCAGCCTGAGCGCGAACGTGGCGGCGGCCCGTGCGGGGCTGGGCGTGATGGCGCACACGCGGGGTCTGGTGCCGCCGGGTCTGGTGCCGGTGGCGGGGCTTCCGGAGCTCGGCGACGTCGGCTTCGTGCTGCGCGCGGGGCGCCGGGGCGGTGCGGTGCAGGAGGCGGCGGACGCGCTGGCGGAGGCGATCCTGGCGGGCGGCGACCGGCTGCACCGGCCTGGCTGACCGGGCCCGGAACGGCCCTGTGCGGGCCCGCGCGGGGCCGCTCCGGGCGGGCCGGGTGGGCCCGCGCCGGCGGCCCCGCGCGGGCCGGTGCCGCGCCTCGCGGGGTGGCGGCCCGTGAGCGGCCCGTACAGATTCCGTGGAGATTCCCGCCCGGCGGACGTACCGAGCGGTCGGTAACGCCCCCGCACCACCCGTGACTTGACTCTGCCACCCATCCTGACCTGTGCGAACACGGAATGTCCCGGCTTGGTGAAGGCCCTCCCGCCGGGCAGTCCCGTGGGGTACCGTCACCCGCGCCGTACGGAGCGCTACAACGAGCTTTTCCAGCCATCGAGCCGTCGAGGAGCAGGTCAGTGCGCGAGTTCACCGTGCCGCCCGTCGAGGCGGCGCCTCAGGTCGGCGGTCTGGCGGACGCCGTGTTCGAGCGTGCCCTGACGGAGCCGGACCGGATCACCTTCGGCCGGAAGGGTCCGGACGGGGCGTGGCGGGACGTGACGGCCGTGGCGTTTCGGGACGAGGTCCTCGGTCTGGCGAGGGGGCTGATCGCGGAGGGGGTGCGGTTCGGTGACCGGGTCGCCATCATGGCCCGCACCCGCTACGAGTGGACGCTCTTCGACTTCGCGCTGTGGGCGCTCGGCGCGCAGCCCGTGCCGATCTATCCGACGTCCTCCGCCGAGCAGGTCTTCTGGATGCTGCACGACTCCGAGGTCACGGCCTGCGTGGTGGAGCACGAGGACCACGCGATGACGATCGGCTCGGTGATCGACCGGCTGCCCCGGCTCCAGCGCCTGTGGCAGCTGGACGCGGGCGCGGTGGCCGAGCTGACGGCCGCCGGGGCGGACATCGACGAGGAGGTCGTGCACCGGCATCGGCGGGCGGTGACCCCGGAGACGGTGGCGACGGTCATCTACACGTCGGGGACGACGGGCCGCCCCAAGGGCTGTGTGATCACCCATTCCAACTTCATGTTCGAGACGGACATGTTGGTGGGGCGCTGGGAGTCGGTGTTCCGTTCCCGGCCTGGCGAGGAGGCGTCGACGCTGCTTTTCCTGCCGCTCGCGCACGTCTTCGGGCGGATGGTGGAGGTGGCGGCGGTCCGGACGGGGGTGAAGCTGGGGCACCAGCCGGTGATGGCGGCGGCGGAGCTGATCCCTGACCTCGCCGCCTTCCGGCCGAGTTTCGTCCTGGCCGTTCCGTATGTCTTCGAGAAGGTCTTCAACGCGGCGCGGCGCAAGGCGGAGCGGGAGGGGAAGACGGGCCCGTTCGACAAGGCCGTGGAGGTGGCGGTCGCGTACGCGGAGGCGCTGGAGCACAAGGCCTTCGGCACCGGTCCTGGGCCTTCGGCGGCGCTGCGCGTGCAGCACCAGTTCTTCGAGAAGACGGTGTACGCGAAGGTCCGCGCGGCCCTCGGCGGACGGCTCAGGCACGCGATGTCGGGCGGTTCCGCGATGGCCCGTCGGCAGGGGCTGTTCTTCGCGGGTGCGGGGGTCACGGTCTTCGAGGGGTACGGCCTGACGGAGTCCTCGGCCGCCGCGACCGCGAACCCGCCGGAGCGGACGCGGTACGGCACGGTGGGGCAGCCGGTCCCGGGGACGACGGTGCACATCGCGGAGGACGGCGAGGTGTGGCTGCACGGCGGCCAGGTCTTCTCCGGCTACCTCAACGCCCCCGAGGCGACCGCCGCCGTCCTCAACGACGGCTGGCTGGCCACCGGCGACCTGGGCTCCCTCGACGAGGACGGTTATCTGACGATCACCGGGCGGAAGAAGGAGATCCTGGTGACCTCGGGCGGCAAGAGCGTCGCGCCGACGGGCCTGGAGGAGCGGGTGCGGGCGCATCCGCTGATCGCCCAGTGCATCGTCGTCGGCAACGACCGGCCGTACATCGCCGCGCTCGTCACCATCGACCAGGAGGCGGTGGAGCACTGGCTCGCGATGCAGGGGCGGGCGCCGCTCGCGCCGGCGGAGCTCGTCCGCGATCCGTCCCTGGAGACGGAGATCCGGCGGGGGGTGGTGGCGGCGAACACGCTGGTCTCGCAGGCCGAGTCCATCCGCACCTTCCGGATCCTGGCGCATCCGTTCAGCGAGGAGCACGGGCTGCTGACCCCGTCTCTCAAGCTGAAGCGGAAGGCGATCGAGCGGGCGTACGCGGCGGAGGTCGCGGCGCTGTACGGCTGAGCCGTGTCCGGGGAGTTCGGTGAGCGGAATGCGAGACGCCACCGGATCGTTGAAAATGGGAGCAGTCAGTCAGGACCCGCGACAACGTAAGGATCCCCTCCACGTGAGCACGGACAGCAAGGTTCCCTCGGTCACCCTGAACAACGGCGTGCGGATGCCGCAGCTGGGCTTCGGTGTCTGGCAGGTGCCGGACGACGAGGCCTCGGCGGCCGTGGCGACCGCCCTGGAGGCCGGCTACCGCTCGGTCGACACCGCCGCGATCTACGGCAACGAGCGGGGCACGGGCCGTGCCGTCGCAGCGTCCGGGATCGCCCGCGAGGAGCTGTTCGTCACCACCAAGGCATGGAACAGCGAGCAGGGCTTCGACTCCACGCTGAAGGCCTTCGACGCCTCGCTCGACAAGCTGGGCCTCGACTACGTCGACCTGTACCTGATCCACTGGCCGGTCCCCTCGAAGGACGCGTACGTCGACACCTACCGCGCGTTCGAGAAGATCTACGCGGACGGGCGCGCCAAGGCGATCGGCGTCTCGAACTTCCTCCCGGAGCACCTGGAGCGGCTGATCGGCGAGACGTCGGTCGTGCCCGCCGTCAACCAGATCGAGCTCCACCCGCAGCTCTCCCAGCAGGCCTCCCGCGAGGCGCACGCCCGGCACGGCATCGCGACCGAGGCGTGGTCGCCGCTCGGCTCGGGCAAGGGGCTCCTGGACGTGCCGGCGATCGTCGCGATCGGCCGCAAGCACGGACGGACCCCGGCCCAGGTCGTGCTGCGCTGGCACCTCCAGCTGGGCAACGTGGTGATCCCGAAGTCGGTCACCCCGTCCCGTATCCAGGAGAACATCGACGTCTTCGGCTTCGAGCTGGACGCCGAGGACCTGGCGGCGATCGCCGCCCTCGACGAGAACCGCCGACTGGGCCCGAACCCGGCGGAGTTCGGCGCCTGACGCGTGGTGGGACGCGCCTGACCGGTCGCGTGACGCCGGTCGCGCACCAGCGGTCGTGCGATGGCGACGGCGCCCGAGGTCCACCCGGACCTCGGCGCCGTTGTCGTACCCCCGGCATAGAGTCGACGGCGGACCGTGAAGCAGTGGGGCGAGCGGCGAGCGAGGGAGTCGGTTCGGTGAGTGGTGGTTCTCCGGTGCCCGTCGAGGAGGGCCTCTACCGGGTGCGGAACGTGGCCAGTGGGCTGGTCCTCGAGGTGTACGAGGGGTCGAGCCGCAGCGGTGCCACGGTGCAGCAGGGCACCGAGAGCGGCACGCCGGGACAGCACTGGCACATCACCTCCGTGCCGAACGGCGGCGGGCTCCACCACCTGGTCAACGCGGCCAGCGGCAAGCGGCTCGACGTCGCCGGCGCGTCCACGGAGAACGGCGCCCGCATCCAGCAGTGGAAGGCGAACAACTTCGGCGCGCAGGAGTGGATCATCGAGCAGGATCTCCAGTCGCCGGGGACGGTCGCCCTGGTGAGCTTCATCAGCGGGCTGTTCCTCGAGGTCGCCGACGACTCGGAGGAGGACGGCGGCGCCGTACGGCAGTGGGAGGACACCGACTCCCCGTTCCAGTGGTGGCGGCTGGAACCGGTGTCCTGACCCGGCGGGGTACGGCCGCCGGGGTGGAGCCGACGGAGCACGGCCGCCGGGGCGCGGCGGTCCTCAGCCCTTGCGCGCGGTGTGGACCGTGCGGGCCGCGAGGTAGAACAGGTCCGTGCGGTGGTGGAGCGACCGCTCGTCGGCCGGGTCGAGGAGCCGGTCGAGCGTCGCGCGGTCGTCCGCGTCGAGCCGGTCGCCGAAGCCGTCCCGGACCCGGCCGAAGTGGTGGAGGGCCAGCTCCCGGACGACCGGGGACACCGGCGCGGGGACGTCGGTGAGGAAGGTGCGGGTGCCGGCGGGGGTGAGGCCCGCGTCGGCGAGCAGGGCCCGCCAGTCGTCCGGCTCGTCCTTGTGCCCGGGGGTCTCGGCGCGCATCTCGGCGAACCGGTCGGCGTTGGCGGCGTCGAGGCGCGCCTCAAGGCCCGGCCGGCCGAAGCCGATGTGCCAGGGCAGGTGCCGGGCGGGCAGCCCGCCCTCGACGAGGACCATCAGACCGCCGGGGTTCAGCAGGCCCGCGAACTCGACGAGCGCGGCCCGCTGGTCGCCGATGTGGTGCAGGGAGTTGCCCGCCCAGATCACGTCGGCCTTCCCCAGCTCGGCGATGCCTTCCGGGAGTTCGGCGTGGAGTGTGGTGACCCGGGCGCCGAGGCCGTGTTCCCCGGCGCGTTCGCGGGCGCGGGCGAGGAGTTCGGGGCTGCCGTCGACGGCGACCGCCTCGGCGGCCGGGAAGGCCTCGGCGAGGACACCGGTGATGACACCGGGGCCGCTGCCGACGTCGAGGACCCGGCGGACGCCCTGTACGGGGGCGAGAGTGCCGAGCCAGGCGGCGGCGTCCGCGTAGGCGGGGCTCTCGGTCTCCGCCTGCCGCTCCAGGAGCGGGGCGATCTCGTTCCAGTCGAGAGGGGCGCCGTCGTGGTGGGAACCGTGGCGGTGCTGGTGCCCGGGGGCGTGTGGGGCTGCGGGGGTGTGCGGGTGGCCGTGCCCGTCGCCGTGCGCGTGGCCGTGGTGCGTTGCGGTGTGCTGGCTCATGGGTCCAGCGTGCGTCGAGTCTGCCGCGAGCGCGAGAAGCGTTGCCGTTCCGGCAAGAAATTCGATCCCGTGTTGCCCGTGTCGTCCTACCCGCCGGCTCGTGCCCCGGCTCGCCGCACCCCGGCGCGCGTCATGCGCCGGCGCGGTGCTCCTGTGGGCTGACGCCCCTGACCCGCTTGAAAGCGGCGCTCAGGGCGAAGGCGCCGCTGTAGCCGACCTGCCGGGCGACGGACTCGACGGTGGCGTCGCTCTCGCGCAGCAGATCGGCGGCGAGCGCGAGCCGCCAGCCCGTGAGGTACGCCATCGGGGGCTCGCCGACGAGTTCGGTGAAGCGGCGGGCGAGCGCGGCCCGGGACACGCCCGCCTTTGCGGCGAGCGAGGCGACGGTCCAGGGGTGGGCGGGGTCGTCCTGGAGCAGTCGCAGGGCGCGGCCGACGACCGGGTCGCCCATGGCCCGGTACCAGGCGGGGGCCTCGGCGCCCGGCCGGGAGAACCAGGCGCGGACGCCGGAGATGAGCAGCAGGTCGAGGACCCGGTCGAGGACGACGGTCTGGCCGGGTTCGTCGCGGGCGATCTCCTCGCCGAGGAACGGCATGAGGGGGCAGTTCCAGGCGTCGGCGGGCAGGTGGAGCAGCCCCGGCAGGGCGTCGAGCAGCCGGCGGCCGACCTCGCCGTCCATCCGGTACGTGCCGACGAGGACCGTGGTGCCACCGTCGGGCGCGTTGCCCCAGGTGCGGACGCCGAGCCGCATGCGGTCGGCGAGCGGCTCCCCGCTGAGGGTGGTGCAGACGCCGTCGGGCCCGATCACGGCGGTGGGCGGGGCGTCGGCGGTGTGGGCGACGGTGTACGGCTCCGGGCCCCGGACGATGGCGATGTCCCCGGGCCGCAGCATCACGGGCTCGCCGGTGTCGGGAACGGCCCAGGCCTCGCCCTCGGTCACGCACATCACGCAGATCGGGGCGGCGTCCTCGATGCGCACCGACCACGGCGGCTCCATGACCATGCGGAGCAGGAAGGCGCCCCTGGCGCGGGGTCCGTCGAGGAGTCCGGCGAGTGCGTCCATGGGTCACCAGGGTAGGCGGGCCGGTGAGACGGAGACATAGGGGCGTGAGACGGCGGAGCATGGGCGGCGGGCGCCGTGGGCGGGAGGCTTGACCCATGACGAAGCAGACGAACGACACGCGGACCGAGCAGGGCATCGACGAGCAGCACGTGAACGGGCGGGGCGCGAACGGTGAGAGCGTGACCGTCCTGGTGACGAGCGCCACCGGCAAGACCGGGCGCCGCGTGGCCGAGCGGCTCACGGCGCGCGGGGTGACCGTCCGCGCCGGGTCCCGTTCCGGCTCGACGCCCTTCGACTGGGAGGCCCCGGAGACCTGGGGCCCGGCGCTGCGGGGTGCGGACGCCGCGTACGTGGCCTACTACCCGGATCTCGCCGCGCCCGGCGGGGTCCAGGCGATGGAGACCTTCGGCCGGCTGGCCGCGGAGCACGGCGTACGGCGGCTGACGGTCCTGTCCGGGCGCGGGGAGCCGGAGGCGGTCGTGGCGGAGGAGGCCCTGCGCGCGGCGGCCGTCGGGGTGGAACTCACCGTCGTGCGGGCCTCGTTCTTCGCGCAGAACTTCTCCGAGGGGCTGCTCGCGGAGGGGGTCGCGGAGGGCGCGGTCGTCTTCCCGGCGGGTGACACGGCGGAGCCGTTCATCGACGTGGACGACCTCGCGGACGTGGTCGTCGAGACCCTGACGACGGACGGTCACGCGGGGCGGGTGCACGAGCTGACGGGGCCCCGTCCGATCGGCTTCGCGGAGGTGGCTGCGGAGATCTCGCGCGTCTCGGGGCGTCCGGTGGCCTATCAGCCGGTGTCCGAGTCCGCGTACGCCGGGATGCTCACCGAGTTCGGGCTTCCGGCCCCGGAGGCCGTATGGCTCGCGGCCCTGTTCGCGACGCTCCTCGACGGCCACAACGCCTCGGTGACGGACGGGGTGAAGCGGGTCCTGGGCCGTGAGCCGCGCTCCTTCGGCGCGTTCGCGGACGCGACCTGGGCCGCCGAGGAGGCCTGAGCCGCCGGCCCGCGGTGGCGGCTCAGGCCTGCCGGACGAAGCGGACGAGCCGGTACCGGGGATCGGCACGGGGCCGGTCCTGGTCCGGGAGGGCGGCGAGAGCGGTGGCGAGCGTCTCGACGACCGCCGCGTCACCGGGGAACCAGGAGGCGAAGTATCCGGCGCGCAGCTTCCGTACGGTGTCGCGCGGGGTGCCGCCCTGGCCGTGTCCCGTGAAGTGGGTGCCGGGGACGGGTGCGAGGCCGTGGGCGGCGGCGTACCGGGTGATGAGCTCGGCGCGGTCGGAGGCCGCCCCGGGCGAGCGGTACGGGCGGAGGATCGTGTCGATGTCGCTGCCGACGTCGTGGGCCGCGTCCTTGTCGACGGTGGCGATCAGGACGCCGCCGGGGCGCAGGACGCGGGCGGCCTCGGCGACGATCTCCGCGGCGAAGGGGACGAGGTGCAGCAGCCAGACGGCGCTGACCGCGTCCAGGGAGGCGTCGGGGAGCGGCAGTCGCCGTGCGTCGGCGCGGACGACGCGGCCGGGTGCGCGTCCCTCGGCGACCCGCAGCATGGCGTGGGCGGCGTCGGCCCCGTACACGCGCAGTCCGGGCCGGGTGAGCCGTTCGGTGACGAGGCCGGTGCCGCAGGCCAGGTCGAGCAGGGTCCGGGCGCCGGACGGCACGAGCCGGAGGACGGCCTCGGCCGCGGCGCCGGCCCGGGGCACCCCGCCCCGGGTCCGGTCGTAGTGCGCCGCTTCGGTCTCGTAGTCGAGCACGGTCTCCGCCATAGCGCCGATCGTACGAGGGGGGGGGTGAGCGTACGAAGGGCGGGAGGCGGGCGACCGTACGAACGGCGGGAGCGGGTGACCGTACGTCAGGCGGCGCCGTGGCCCGGGGCGATCCCCTCCACCCGCTCGGCGAGCCCGAAGTCCTTGTCGGTGACGGCGCCACCGGCGGAGTGGGTGTTCACGGACAGGGCGACGGTGTTGTAGCCGAGGGTCAGATCCGAGTGGTGGTCGAGTTCCTGCTGGATCCTGGCCACGTGGACGACGAACGCGGTCGCCGCGAAGTGGTCGCCGAGCCGGTACTCGCGGGTGAGCCGGTCGTCCTCGACGGACCAGCCGGGGAGCTCCCGCAGTCGGTCCTCGATCTCCTTCTGCGACAGCGGCTGTGTGGGCACGACGGTGCTCCCTCCGGTCGGGTGGCGCGGGTGACGGACAGGGGTCCCCGGAGGAAACTACCCGGGTCCCCCTCTGGGATACCGTCTGGCCATGACGACGGTCGTGAACGACACGGGAGTGGGACCGCTGCTGCGTGGCTGGCGTGAGCAGCGGCGGCTGAGCCAGCTGGAGCTGGCGCTGCGCGCGGACTCCTCGGCGCGGCACATCTCGTTCGTGGAGACGGGCCGCTCCCGGCCGAGCGAGGAGATGGTCCTGAGGCTGGCCGAGCACCTGGAGGTGCCGGTCCGCGAGCGGAACGCGCTGCTGCTGGCCGCCGGTTACGCGCCCCGGTACGCGGAGTCGCCGCTCGACGCCCCGCGCCTGGAGACGCTGCGGGCGGGCATCGAGCAGCTGCTGCGGGGGTACGAGCCGTATCCGGCGCTCGTGGTGGACGGCTCGTACACCGTGGTGGCGGCGAACCGGGGCATCGGGCTGCTGCTCGACGGACTGCCGGAGCATCTGCTGACGCCGCCGCTGAACGCGATGCGGATCACCTTGCACCCGGAGGGGCTCGCGCCCCGGATCCGGAACCTGCCGGAGTGGCGCGGGCATCTGCTGCACCAGATGGAGCGTCAGATCGGTCTGGCGCGTTCGGAGTCGCTGCGGGCGCTGTACGCGGAGGTGACGGCGTATCCGCCGCCGCCGGGCGCGGACGACGACGATGACGCCGGGGCCCCGGGTCCCGAGGAGGTGTACCCGTACTTCGCTCTGCCGCTGCGGATCGAGCACGACGGGCGGGTGCTGTCGTTCGTGTCGTCGATCTCGACGTTCAACACCCCGCTGGACGTGACGGTCGCCGAGCTGGCCATCGAGACGTTCCTCCCGGCCGACCCGGCGACGGTCGCGTACCTCCATTCCCTGCCGCCGTTCAGCGACTAGCGGCGACGGCCCGGAGCGCCGCCCACTGGGCGAGGGCGAAGCCGCCGACGGTGGCCGCCTGCAGGGGCGTCCACACCAGGCCGGCGGTGGTCGGCTCCAGCCAGGCGACGAGGGCGACGATGCTGAGGACGGCCCAGACCGCGTTGATGTCGACGACGAGCCTCACGCCGAGCGCCGGGGGCTGCGGGCGGCTCGCGAGCCAGGCGACGCCGGCGGCGTACACGGCGAGCAGGACGCCCAGTTCGAGCAGGAGGCCCGCGTCGACACCGAGGAACTCCCCGAGCGGGCCGGAGGCGACGGCGTAGGCGATGCCGTTCGCCCCGGTGACGACGGCGTCGAGGGCGAGGAAGCGGCGCACCGCGGTCTGCGGACGGGTGGTGCGGGCAAGACCGGCGAGCAGGGCCTGGGACATGGCGGATCACCCTCCATGGGGGACGTTCGCGCTGATGGTGGACCCGGAGCCCGAACGGAGTGCGCCGCCCGGGTTCCGGTGTCTCCGAGCATGCCGGGCGGCTCGGCGGGGGTCGATTACGTGCCAGGTAATGCGGACCGTCTCGCGGTCTCCTTCGAGCCGCCCGTCCCCTCCCCCGGTCCTCGGCGCGTCAGAACGTCTGTGTCAGGGCGTTCCGGTCCGCTTCGGTCAGGTGGGCCGAGTTGGCCGCGCGGACCTCGGTGACGAATCGCTCCGCCTTGGTCACGAATTCCTGGATGCTTCCGGCCTTGCCGCCCCAGCGGAACTCCATCGGGACTCCCCGCTGGCCGTGAACGGCGGCGGCCATCTGCGGTGACGGCGCGTCGGGCTGAGGGAGCGGCCTGCCGGGCGCGACGGTGCGGAAGCCCGTGTCGCCGCGGAAGAGGGCGCCGAGCAGCTGCCTGGTGCCCGCCCGCGGATCGGCCGCGTTTCCGTGGATCGGTTCGCGGCTCGCCGAGGTGCCCATTCCCACGCCGTACGCCTGTGTCCAGTAGGCGGGGTCGGTCTGGGGCACGAAGGTGTGGAACCAGTCCGCGATGGTGTCGAGCAGGCCCGGTGAAGCGGTGACGGGCTGCGCGTCACCCAGCGCCGAGCCGTGCACCTGGGCGAGGTCGTCCAGCTTCACCAGGAGCGGGACGGCGTTCTTCGCCGTGCTGGTGGCGCCGAACAGCTGGGTCTGGTTCATGGCGTTTCCGATGACGTACGAGAGGCCGAGACTCAGCAGTCCGCGGATCTGGCGCTGCGGGAATTCGCTCAGGCCTACGAGCTGTTGCTGGAATTCCTGGTTGCTGAAGAGCGTGTTGACGTACTGGGGTACGGCCGCCGCCGCTTCCCCGCGTGCCCGCAGGGCGGCCACGGCGCCGGGGGTGCTCGCCTCCTCACCGAGCCGGGTGGCCTGTGTGGTGTACAGGTCCTGCATGCCCGAGGGCAGCACACCGGCGGTGGCCTGGATGCTCAGAGACATGGACATGGCGTCGGTGAACGCGGTGCGTTCGGCCTGCACGGCGTGGTAGATGTCGTCGCCCAGCCAGGCCCGGAGTGCCTGGTCGGGGAATCCTGTGAGGTACTGGCTGCCCGGAACGGCGCACATGCCGGTGCTCAGTGGCATGCCGAAGATCTGCTGGATGTGCCCGCTGATGCTCCCGATCTGCTCGGAGAACCGCTGGTTCGATCCCGCCGCCATCTCGTCCAGCGGCAGGCTCACGTACTCCAGGTTGCTGACCGACACGTATCCCGAGGGGTTCGCGACGATCATCTGGTTGCGTTGGAGCGCCGCCTTGGCGATCGCGATGTACAGGTTCCTCCCGTGCCTCTGGAGCGGGTTGTGGTCGGTGGTCAGGAACCACCCGTCGGTCGCCCGTCGGTCGAGGACCTCGGTCGCGTACGGGAGACCGCCGAAGAACAGCGTGCTGACCGCGTCCATGCTCCGCGCGTCGACCCCGGCGTGGGTGGCCAGGAGGTTCGCGTCGTGCGTGACGTGCTCGTAGCTCGGGGCGCTGACCTCGACCTCGAATCCGACGAGGCGCTGGACCGGCCGGGTTGTCCCGACGGAACCGGCCTTCGTCGCGGGCGGGTTCTCGTGCGCGGTCTCGCGCCCGGGCGCGGACGCCGGTGCCGGGCCCGCCATGACCCGGGTGGCGTTGGCTTCGGCTTCGCGTTCGAAGCGGTCGGAGGGGTCGGAGACCTGTAGCCCGCCGCCGTTGTCGGTGCCCGCGACCGGGCCCCGACGCTGCTGGATGACGTGGGTGAGCTCGTGGGCGAGGGTGTGTCTGTCGGCGCCGCCGTCGCCGACGACGATGTGGCTGCCGGAGGTGTAGGCGCGGGCGCCGACCTCGGCGGCGGACGCCTTCGCCGCCGCGTCCGTGTGCATCCGTACGTCGGAGAAGTCCGCCCCCAGGCGTGCCTCCATGTCGGTGCGGGTGGTGGTGTCGAGAGGACGTCCGGGGGCGCGCAGGACGTCGTGGACGGCGGACCGCTGCACGTTCTGCGGGTGACCGCAGCCGGCGGAGTGCTGGTGCTGTTCGGGCTGGGCCCAGGAATGACCGGCCTGGCGGAGCATCTGGACGACGGCGGCGTTCCCGGCGGCGGCGTGCAGGCCGAGCAGGCCCGGTGGCAGGGGCCGGGAAGGGCTGCGTACGGTGTCGGCCGCCTGTTCTGTTCTGGCGTTCTCGTGGTCGCGCAAGAGGGTCCCCGGGGTGCTGTGGCGTGGGTGTCTGTCGGCTTCTCCTGGATACGTCGCGGAGTGCCGCCCACGCCAGGTGCGTCAGGGCAGCGGCGGCTGACCGGAAGGGCAATCACGGCCGGGGGTCGGCTCCCGGCCGGCGAGGGGCGCCGACACTGCCCCCGCCCCTGCCCCTGCCGCCCCTGCCCGACGGATGACGCGCGCGGGCGGCGGGGTGCGCGGGCGGCGTTCGGCCGGTTGCGGAAGCCTGTGTCACCGGGCTCCGGGCGTGAGTATTGTTCGCGCCGGGGTGGCCGGGAGTGGTCTCCCCGGAGGGGGAGAGACACATGGCGTGGAACAGGGAACGGGCCCGCATGGTGGCCACCGGGGACGATCACGCGGTGACGCCCGCGGAGCTTTTCTTCGATCTGGTGTTCGTGTACGCGATCACGCAGGTCACCGCCCTGATGGCGGCCGCGCCCTCGCCGATGCGGGTGGTCGGCGCGATGGTGGTGCTCGCGCTGCTGTGGTGGTGCTGGTGCTGCTTCGCATGGCTGGGCAATGTCGTACGGGCCGACTCCGGCGCCCTGTTCGGGGTCCTCGTCACGGTCATGGCCGTCGTCCTGATCGTGTCGCTCGCCGTCCCTGACGTGTTCGCGGACTCGCCGGACGGACTGTCGGCGCCGCTGGTGTTCGTGCTCTGCTACGGCGCGGTGCGCGTCCTGCACCTCGCCTCGTACTGGGTCTCCAGCCCCGACGACCCCGTCCTGCGCGCCACCCTGCGCCGCACGGCGCTGACGTCCGTCGTCCCGCCGCTGGTGCTGCTCCTGATCGGCAGCTCGTACAGCGGCCGGGTCCAACTCCTGTTGTGGCTGGGGGCGGTGGCCGTCGACTACCTCGGCATCTTCGTCACCGGTGCGACCGGCTGGCGCGTCAACTCCCCCGGGCACTTCTCCGAGCGGCACGGACTGATCGTGATCATCGCGCTCGGCGAGTCCATCGTGGCGATGGGCGTCGGCGTCTCCGGCCTCCCGCTCACCTTCGCCGTGCTCGGCGCCTCGGCCGCCGGGCTGTTGCTCTCGGCCGGGCTGTGGCGGCTCTACTTCCGGCAGCTCGGTGAGGCGGCCGAGCACCGGCTCGCCGGACTCGACGGCGACGACCGCACCCGGTTCGCGCGGGACGTGTACACGTTCCTGCACCTGCCGCTGGTCGCGGGCGTCGTGCTCACCGCGCTCGGCATGAAGAAGGTCCTCCACCAGGTCGCCGACACCGGGCACTACGGCCTGGCCGAGCCCCTCCACGGGGTCGTCGCCTGGTCGTTGACCGGGGGCGTGGGCGTGTACCTGCTGGGCGCCGCCGCCATCGTGCTGCGCACCACGGGCCGGCGGCCGACCGCCCTCGCCCTGGGCGGCGTGTGCTGCCTGGCGGCGGGCCCGCTCGTCGGTCTCGTCCCGGCCCTGGTGGCGCTCGTGTCCCTCGCCACGGTCGCGGCGGTCCTGGTGTGGCTGCACGGGCGGCGCCGGGCGGCGCGGCCGTTCGAGGCCGTCGAGGCGGCCTGAGCGAGGGCCGGGGACGGCGGCCGAGACCCGCGCGGGAGGGACGGACGAGGCGGGGTGGCGGTGGTGGCCTCGGGCCTCTTCACCGCCCCCTCCACGCCGGACGCGGGTCCGGCGGACCGATCGGGGCCGGTGCTCCGGCCGGTAGAGGTCCTCGGAACACCCTCGTACGTCCGGACGCCGGTACGCACATCGGATGTCGCCGGGGCCCGCGTCGGGGCGTGCCGGAGGGTCAGCGGAGGCGTTCGTCCCGGTACGTGGCCGGCTCGGGTGCCGGGTCCGGGGCGGGCTCGGCGGCCGGGGCGGCGGGCTCGGGCGCCCGGCGTTCGGGGCGCTGGGCCCGGGAGGCCTCGGCGCGCAGCAGGGCCTGGAGAACGGCGAACGGGTCGACGGGCATGGCGAAGCTCCTCGTGGTGCGGGGGTGATGTCGGGGGGGGACTGCGGAGCGGCGTGGGCCTCTCAGCAGCGCATCACCACGCACCGGAGCGCGTCGCCGCGCGGGCCGGGGACGGGGGCGTCGGCCGGGGCACGGCGGCGTTCCCGGGCGCCGTACGGGGGGCGGCGCGGGTGCCGGACCGGGCGGAGGCCCGTCCGGTGCCGGCGGGAGCGGCCGGGCAGTCCGGCCTCGGTGGCGGCCGGATCGTGGGTCTCACCGCCCGGGTCGGAGGCCGGGGAGGCGGCGGGCCGGAGTTCGGCCGCGCCGATGAGCGCGCCGGTGGCCCCGGTGCCGAGCAGCGCGGCGAGCACGAGCAGCAGCACGACCCAGAGGCGCCGGCCGGAGGCCGGGCAACGGCCTCGACACCCCGGTCGGGCGCGCCCCGGCCGCGCCCACCCCGCTCGCGCGCACCCCTCCCCCGCACCCCGCGGCCTCGCGCACCCCGGCCTCGCGCACGCCGGGCGGCCCGCCGGGGTGGCGGGCGGCGCGGTGGTCGGCTCGGGCGCGGGGCTCACGGAGATCCGTACTGCCCCGCCGGGGTCCCGACACGCGTGTCCCGCCCGAGATCCGCCCGAGCGGCCTACGGGTGGGGCCCGTGATTCACCGGTTCACCGCACGGCCGGCGGTCACACGGGTCACGGCCGGGTCGCCGCCTCCCCCACGGCCGCGCGCCGCCCGCGGGCCGACATCCCCGCGTACACGAGCACGCCCACGAAGAGGAACAGCACGCCCTGATAGACGGCCGCGTAGCCGGAGCCCGCGACCAGCCAGAGGGAGAAGCCGAAGGCGGCGAGGGTGAGGAGGGTGTCGCGGATGAGCCGGGGGCGGTGGACGCGGTCGGACTGTCCGGAGAGGAGGAAGTAGAACTGCGCGGCGGAGGAGAGCAGATAGGGCACGGTGGCGGTGAAGGTCGTGACGAGGACGAGGGTCTCGAAGACGCCCGCGGTGCCCGCCGTGTAGTTGTAGACGGTGAGGAGCGAGGCGAGGACGACGGTCACCAGGACGCCGACGGTGGGGACCCCGCGCCGCTTCCTGGCGAAGACCTTCGGGAAGAGGCCGTCGCGGGCCGCCGCGTAGGGCGTCTGGGCGCTCAGCAGCGTCCATCCGTTGAGGGCGCCCAGCATGGAGACGAGGGCCATGCAGGCGACGGCCGTGCCGCCCCAGGAGCCGCCGAACATGAGGTCGACGGCGTCCGTGAAGGGGGCGCTGGAGGCGACGAGCCGCTCGTGCGGGACGGTGCCGAAGACGGACAGGGTGGTCAGCAGGTAGAGGAAGGCGGCGGCCAGGGTGCCGAGGACGGTGGCGCGGCCGACGTTGCGGCGCGGGTCGCGGACCTCGCCGGCGCTGACGGCGGCCGACTCGACGCCGAGGTAGCTGAAGAGCAGGATCGCGGCGGAGGCGGAGACGGCGCCGAGCGCGCTCTCGTCGCCGGCCCGGAAGGGGCCGAGGTTGGAGCTGTCGAAGAAGAGGAATCCGCCGACCGCGACGAGCAGCAGCGGGACGAACTTGAGCACGGTCGCGACGATCTGCACGGCCCCGACGTAGCGGGTGCCGGCGAGGTTCGCGAGGGCCGGGAGCCACTGGATCAGAAGCGCGGCGGCGAGGGTGGCGGGCTTCGATCCGTGGAGCGGGATCAGCACGTCGAGGTAGCCGACGGCGGCGACGGCCAGGGCGGCGTTGGAGACCCAGGCGGTGATCCAGTACGACCAGGCCGTCAGGAATCCGGCGAAGTCACCGAAGGCCTCGCGGGCGTAGACGTACGGTCCGCCGGTCCTGGGGTGGCGGTGGGCGAGGCGGCCGAAGACGAGGGCGAGGGCGATCGCGCCGAGGGTGAGGACACCGAAGGCGACGAGGCTGATGGTGCCGTAGGGGGCGACGGAGGCCGGCAGCAGGAAGATTCCGCCGCCGATGATGTTGCCCATGACCAGGGCGGTCGCGATGGGGAGCCCGAATCGGCGGGAGTGCTTGCCGTCGGTTCCGGGGGTTCCGTCGGTTCCGGGGGTTCCGGAAGCCTCGGGGGTCCCCGGGGCCCCCGGGGCTCCGGTGTCGCTCTGTGGAGTTGTGGTGGCCGTGCTCATGCGGTGGTGCGCCTTCCGTCGTACATTCCGGGTCATCGTCCGGTAAGGGCGAACAGGCGTCCAAATCAGCGGTTTTTGTCCTGCGTGACCGGCTCATCAACCGGAAGAAGTGATTCCGATCCGTCCGTGGACGGCGAAATCTCCAGCGGGACCTGCGGACCCGAGCACTCCCGCAGCCAGCGCCGCAGCACCCGGTGCACCTGCTCCGCACCGACCAGCTCCTCCCCCTCGCCGACCGGCGGCGACAGCTCCGGCGGGGAGAGGAGGAAGGGGTGCGACTGCTCGCCGCCGAGGCCGCCGTGCGAGCCGATCTGCTCCTCGAAGGCGTGCACCGTGCCCGTCGCCGGGTCGTACATCGAGTTGACCATGATGTCCGCGACGTGCGGGAAGCCGTCCGTACGCCGCACCGCCCGCGCCGCGCCCGGGCCGAAGACGGCGAGCGGTCCCCCGTCGTCGAGGTCCGCGACCGGCACCTCCACCCCGTCGCGGGCCAGCACCACCGAGCCGTGCTCGGCGCTCGCCACCAGGACGAAACCGATGCCCGGATGGTGGGCGAGGGCACGGAGCAGAGCCGGGTGGCGCCGGTCGATCTCCTCCCGGGTCATCCGGTGCGGCACGTCGGGGAACGAGATGAGACCGAGGTTGCCGGAGGCCAGGACGAGCGGCTCGGAGGGCCGGGCGGGCAGCTCCTTCGCGGTCTCGCCGGTCTCGTCCACCGGCCGGTGCAACGCGAGGCGCAGCGCGTCCCTGGCCGCGTCCCGCGCCTCCGAACCTCCCCCGGACTCCGTCCTGGGGCGCCCCCTCCCGATCCTCCGCACCCGGCGCGGCACCGGAAGCCCGCAGCCGGCCCTGACCAGGTCCTTGAGCGTCAGCCCGTACGCACCCTCGAAGGTCTCGCCGGGACTCTGCCCGTGGTCCGAGAGCAGCACGATCCGGTACGGGCGGGGGGCGTGCTCGGCGACGGTGGCGATCAGCGCGATCGAGCGGTCGAGGCGGCGCAGGACCTGGTCGGTGTCCCGGCCGTGCGGGCCCGAGTGGTGGGCGACCTCGTCGTAGGCGACGAGGTCGGCGTAGACGGCGGTCCGCCCGCCGAGCATGTCCCCCATCACCGCGGAGACGACGACGTCCCGCTCCACGACCGTCGCGAAGGCGCGCACGAAGGGGTACGTGCCGCCGCGCGAGACCCGCGGGGTCTCGCGGCGCAGCAGCGCCCGGGTCGACTGGACCATCTCGCGGCCGCACTCGGCGACCAGCGATCCGGCGGTGCGGACGGCGTTGGCCGGGTCGGAGAAGTACGCGAAGTAGCCGGCCCGCGAGCGGTTGCGCGGGCCGCGCCGGGCGGCCATCGACAGCACGAGCGCGAGCTGGTCGGCGCCGCCGCTGAACAGGTTGCCGCGCGAGGCACCGTCGACGGTGAGCAGGCCGCCGTCCCCGGTGCGGCGCACGGCCCGGCGCTGGAGCTCCACGGCACTGGCCGGGCGGTTCGACACCATGAGCCGGCCGGTGTCCTTCTCGTACCAGCGGAAGGCGGGCACGTCCTCGTTGGAGCCGTGCAGGATGCCGAGCTGGCTCGCGCCGGTCTGGCTGGACCAGTCGGTGCGCCACGGGGTGAGCCGGTGGCCCGCGTCGATCCAGGACGCCACGGTCGGCATGAGCCCGTCGGCGACGGCGCCGCGCAGGACGTGGTGGCCGACACCGTCGAGCTGGAGGAAGACCGTCCCGGGGACCTGCTCGGGCGCGTCGTCCGACGCGCGGGGCCGGGTGCGGCCGGTGAGCCGGTAGAGCCGGCGCCGGTAGGCGTCGTCGTCGCGGACGGCGAGGGCGGTGGAGCTGGCCGAGGCGACGGCGGACATGACGGCGGCGACCACGACGGCGGTCTCGGGATCGGCGGCGCCGCGCCCGTCCGGGATCAGCCAGAGCGCGACGAGCAGCAGCGAACCGTTGAGGAAGAACACGAGCAGACCGAGCACGAGCGCGGGGACGAGCAGCAGGGCCCGCACGATCACCGGCCACACGAGGGCGCCGAGCAGACCGAACGCGCCGGCCGCGGCGGCGGCGGTGAGCGCCGTCCTCGTGAAGGTGTCGCCGTCGGCGGACTGCAGCTCGAAGTCGGGGAGCAGTCCGGCGAGGACCAGCATCGTGAGCGTCGACACCGCCCACACCACGATCACCCGCCCCAGCGCACTCCCCGCGGACCGCCAGCGGTCGGCGCCACCCCATCGCCCGTCACCCACGCCCGCTACACCTTTCGCCCGTTTCCTGCCTCAAGCGTGGCACAACGCCCACGGTCGGCGGGGAAAACGGGTGACGGCGATCGGCCCGGGTGTGTCAGGTCGTACGCGACGACGTACGTCGGATCGGGCGCGAAGACGTGGGTGAGATCGCGCGGGAAGACGTACGTGGGGTCGTACGTGAGGTCGTACGTCGGGTCGCCGTGGCGGTCGCCGGGCGCGCGGGGGCGGCGTCAGCAGCCGTCGTACCCGGCCGTCGGCATCGAGAGCCGCCGGTGGACCCCCGCCTTGGCCGCCGCGTCGTACTCCGGCTCGCACGCCGGCCCGTCGGAACAGGCGGTCTCCACCCGCACCCCGCGCCGCGCGCACTCCGCGCGGAAGCCGGGCACGGAGGTCAACGCGCGCGCGAGGACCCGCTCGTTGGCGGCGACGAACAGGTCGACCGCCCCCGCCTCCACGTCCACCCACAGGGCCTCGTGGTCGGGCCGGATCCCGTAGAACAGCAGCCGGCGGGCGACCACGTACCCCTTGTCGTCGGCCCAGCGCGCGCACACCGCGTGCTGACGGCGCGTGTCCACGAGGAAGGGGTCGCTGTCCAGCTCTTCGAGCGGGGTGAGGCTGGCGATCGCCGCCACCCGAACGTCGTCCATGGGCCGACCCTACTGCGGGACGGCACGGCCGAACATCCTCCGGCGCCCGCTCCGGACATTTACCCTCGATACGGAGCGAGGGTACGAGCGCGGACATCGTGAACGGCGGTGGACGACGGCCGGAACCCGGGACGACGGAAGGCGGCATGCCGGTGGAGGTCACCTGGTGGGGTCACGCGACCTGCACGGTCGAGGACTCCGGGGTCCGCTTCCTCACCGATCCGCTGTTCGCGCGGCGGTTCGCGCACCTGCGGCGGCGGCGCGGCGCCCTGCCGCCGCCCGAGGCCGCGGTCGCCGAGGCCGTCCTCGTCTCGCACCTGCACTCCGACCATCTGCACCTGCCGTCGCTGGCCCGGCTCGCACCCGGGACGCTCCTCGTGGTGCCGCGCGGCGCCCCCGCCGCCGTACCGGGGCTGCGCAGGCTCGACGGGAACGGGCTGCGGCTCACCGAGGTGGAGCCGGGCGACACGGTGACGGTCGAGGGCGTGACGGTACGGGCCGTGCCGGCGCTCCACGACGGACGACGGCTGCCCTTGGGGCCGCACCGCGCCCCCGCGCTCGGGTACGTCGTCGAGGGCGAGGCGCGGACGTACTTCGCCGGGGACACCGGCCTCTTCGACGGGATGGCGGAGGCGGTGGGCCCGGTCGACGTGGCGCTGCTGCCGGTCGGCGGCTGGGGCCCGTACCTGGGGCACGGCCATCTCGACGCGGGCCGGGCGGCCGAGGCGCTCGCCGCGCTGTCGCCCGCGGCGGCGGTCCCCGTGCACTACGGCACGTACTGGCCGATCGGGCTCGACGGGATCAGGCCGCACGAGTTCCACGCGCCGGGCGACGAGTTCGTACGGCACGCGGCGCGGCTGGCACCGAAGGTGGCGGTCCATCTGCTCGCGCACGGCGAGCGGGTACGTCCGGAGGTGGCCCGGTGAGACGGGGGACGAGGGACGGACAGGCGGGGCGGGACGGACGGGGGACGAGGGACGGACAGCCGGCGCGAGACGGACGGGCGGCGCGGGACGGACAGGCCGCGCGGTCGGGGTACGGCCGGTGATACACGGGCTCACCGGGGTCGTGACGGCGGTGCGGGAGCTGCCGCCGGAGTCGACGCAGCAGGCCGTCGGTTATCCCTCCCTGTTCCTGCTCGTGGCGCTCGGCGCCCTGGTGCCGGTCGTACCGACGGGCGCGATCGTCAGTTCGGCGGCGGTGGTCGCCTTCCACCAGAGCTCGCCGCTCGCGCTGCTCTTCGTCTTCCTGGTGGCGGCGTTCGCGGCGCTCCTCGGCGACACCGCCCTGTACTGGCTGGGACAGCGCGGGGTGCGCTCGCGCAACGGCTCGCGGTGGCTCGCCGCGCTGCGGGGCCGGGTGACACCGGAGCGGCTCGCGTACGCGCAGGAGCGGCTCGACACGCGTCAGGTGTCGGTGCTCGTCCTGTCCCGGCTCGTGCCGGCCGGGCGGATCCCGGTGATGCTGGCGTGTCTGCTGTCGGAGATGCCGCTGCGCCGGTTCGTGCGCGGTGACCTGGCAGCCTGCCTGGCGTGGGCGGCGACGTACCAGCTGATCGGGATCCTGGGCGGTTCGCTGTTCCCGGAGCCCTGGCAGGGTGTCGTCGCCGCGGTGGGCCTCACGGTGCTGATCAGCGCGGTCCCGGGGTTGTGGCGGCGGTTCCGGGGGCCGCGGGCGAAGGCCGACGGGGCGCCGGGGCACGCCGCGTCAGGGCACGAGCACCCGTGAGCCGCCGACCGGCAGGTCCCACAGGTCCTCACGGCGCAGCCCGGCCTGCTCCCAGGCGGTCCTCACCCGGGTGAGGGGTTCGAGGACGGGCTCCGAGGACAGCACGAAGGTCGCCCAGTGCATGGGGGCCATCCGCCGCGCCCCCAGGTCCTGGTGGGCGCGGACCGCCTCCTCCGGGTCGGTGTGGACGTCGCTGAGCCACCAGCGGGGGTCGTAGGCGCCGATCGGGAGCAGGGACAGGTCGATGCCGGGGTACCGGCGGCCGATCTCGGCGAACCAGTGGCCGTACCCGGTGTCCCCCGCGAAGTGGACGCGCCGCCCGGACCGGTCGGTGAGCACCCAACCGCCCCACAGGGAGCGGCAGGTGTCCAGGAGGGTGCGCTTGGACCAGTGGTGGGCGGGGACGAAGTCGAAGCGCACGCCGTCGAGTTCGGCCGCCTCCCACCAGTCGAGCTCGGTGACGCGGCTGAACCGGCGGCGGGCGAACCAGCGGCCGAGGCCGGCCGGGACGAAGACCGGGGTGTGCCGGGGAAGCCGCTTCAGGGTCGGGGCGTCGAGGTGATCGAAGTGGTTGTGGCTGATGACGACGGCGTCGACGCGCGGCAGGTCCTCCCAGCGGACACCGACGGGGGTGAGCCGGGCAGGGGTGCCGAAGATCCGACGGGACCAGACCGGGTCGGTGAGGACGGTGAGCCCGCCCATCCGCAGCACCCAACTCGCGTGCCCCGCCCAGGTGATGGCGAGGGTGTCGGGTCCGGCGGGCGGCAGCGGGCCCGGCTCGAAGGGCAGCAGCGGGATGTCGCGGAGGCCCTCGGGGCGGGGGCGTACGGCTCCCTCGCGGGCGAGGCGGGCCAGGGCCCGGACGCCGGGGAGCGGGGCGGTGAGCCGGTCGGCGAAGCTGCGGGGCCAGTCGAGGCGGAGCCGCCCGACGGGCTGGAGGTCGGGAGCGGGCGCCGGGGAGGGCGCGGGAGCTGTGGCGGGATCGGGCTGGTACGGGGCGGCCTGGGCGGCCCGCGTGGGGTGTGCCGTCCGTTCCGTCATCTGCGGGCTCCGTTCTGCGCGGATGGTTCGGCTCGTGCGGAGGGTCGGTCTTGTCCGGGTGGTGCGGAGGGGCGGGGGCGGTCGGCGCGTACGGCTCGTCCAGCTCGTACGGCTACGGCTCGTGCCGCGCCCACGGCTCGCGCGGGTCGCTTCGACGGGCGGCCGACCGGGTCTGCTGTCACCGGAGTTCCTCCAGGATTCCTCCGAACTCCGCCAGCTTCGCCGCCACATGGGGAAGCGTCTCCGGATCTCGCGCTCCGAGCGTCTCCACCCGTTCCTCCTCCGTACTTCCCATGAACATGCTGGTGCCGAACCTGACGCGCAGGGCGCCGAGTTCGTCGCCGAAGCGGTGGCCGCCGGTCGCGGGGGCGCCGAGGCGCGCGCCGAGGTGGCTCTCCAGTTCCAGGGAGTCGGTGACTCCCCGGGCGGCGAGACCGGCCCGTAGCGGCCCGAGGTCGACGTACAGATGACGGCCCGCCTGCGGTGGCCGGGCGAGGGCCCCGGCGGCGAGGACGGCGCGGTGCGCGGCCGCGGCCAGGCGGCCGTGGACGGCGGCGGCGCGGCGGGCCCGTACGGTGACGTCCTCGGGCTCGTCCAGGGCGTGCGCGGCGGCGGGGGCGACGGGCCCGGGGACGACGGCCCCGAGGGCGGTGAGCACGTCGAGGACGCGGGCGCGACGGTCGGTCCAGCGGTCGGCGCGGGAGGGATCGGTGGGCGGGAAGCGGGCGACGGCGCAGGGCCAGGCGGCCGGGGTGAGGGCGCCGCCGAGGTCGGAGAGGACGGTCACGTCGTCCGGACACATCTCGGCGGGGCTGAGGAGCACGGTGTCCTCGGGGTGGTGGCGGGTGTCGCGCCAGGTCTCGTCGCTGATGACGTGCAGCCCCTCGGCGACGGCGGCCTCGCACGCCTCGCGGACGAGTTCGGGCGGGGCGACGGTGGCGGTGGGGTCGTCGGCGACGGAGATCAGGAGGACGCGCGGGGTGCCGCCCTCGGCGCGGATCCGCCGGACGGTCTCCAGGAGGGCGTACGGGTCGGGGACGCCGCCGGCCTCGGCGGGGGTCGGCACGTGGTAGGCCGGGCGGCCGAGGAGGCGGGCCTGCGGGGTCCACCAGGCGGGGCAGGGCCGGGGCAGCAGGAGGTCGCCGCCGTGGGCGGCGATCAGGGCGAGCAGCAGCGCGGGGGCGCCGGGGCCGGCCACGACGTCCTCGGGGTGGGTGCGCAGGCCGCGGCGCCACCAGTAGCCGGAGGCGGCCTCGCGCAGGACGGGGCCGCCGCCGGGCGGCTCGGGGGCGGTCCGTCCTGCGGCGGCGGCGAGGAGCCCGGCGAGTCCGGGCAGGACGGGCAGGCCGGTGTCGGGGGCGGGAGGGCCGTAGCGCACCGGGCCGCGGCCTTCCGGAGCCGTCTGCCGCATGTCCCGTACCTCCTGAGGGCACGGGGGCGCCGGCACGGCACCCCCGTGCCCTTTATACGAAGGTTCGGCCGGTTCCGCCGCTCCAGGCGTCGGTTCAGGCGACGGTCACCGGGTGGCGCACGATCGCGTTGAAGAGATAGCCCTGGGTGTTGTGGACGGCCCGCTCGGGCTGGGTGTTGCCGGCGGTGTCGGTGGTCCGTGAGAGCAGGGTGACCGGTCCGGTGGCGCGCGGGAGCCAGGGCGTGCTCCAGCGGACCCAGCCGTCCCGTCGCGGGGTGTCGTGGAGGTGGGCGCGGCGCCAGTGCGCGCCACCGTCGGTGGACACCTCGACCGTCCGTACGGGCGCGTGCGCGGACCAGGCCCTGCCGGTCAGCCGGTGGACGCGGCCGGCCTCCAGGGTGGCGCCGAAGGGCAGCTGGTAGCCGGACTTGAGCGTCTGGCGGCTGATCGGGGCGCTGCCGCCGGCCGGGTGGGCGTCGCCGAAGAGGCGGTACCAGTCCGTGGACCAGGGCGAGGTGAGCGGACGGGTGGAGACCTCGATGTCGCCGAGCCACTTGATGGAGGCGATGCCGACCCAGGAGGGCACCACGAGCCGCACCGGGTGACCGTGGTCGTACGGGAGGGGCTCGCCGTTCATCTCGTACGCGAGGATCACGTCGTCGAAGGCCTTGGCGACGGGCAGCGGGCGGCGGACCCGCCCGTAGTCGATCCCGCCGGAGACGTACGGGTCGTCGAGGCCGCGCGGCTGGAGGTCGACGGCGTCGCGGGCGATCCCGGCCTTGCGCAGCACGTCGGCGAGGCGCACCCCGCGCCAGCGGGCGGCTCCGACGGCGCCGAGGGTCCAGGCGGTGCCGGTGACCGGCTCGCCCTGCTGGCTCATGTAGAGGCTGCGGCCGTTTCCGGCGCACTCGATCAGGGCCGTTCGGGTGACGGAGGGCAGGTCCCGGAGCTGTCCGTAGGTGAAGTGGACCGGGCTGCGGCCGTGCAGTCCGTCGCCCCAGAGGGTGAGGCGCCAGTCGGCGGCGTCGAGGACGGGGGTGGTGGTGTGGTTGCGGACGAAGAAGCGGTCGACCGGGGTGAGGGAGCCGGTGTCGCCGAAGCTGTCGAAGCGGGCCTCGGCGTTGGTGCCCCGGACGGTGAAGTGCTCGGCCGGGAGGGCTTTGACGATCCCGGGCGCGGCGACGGGGACGGCGGCTCCGGCCGTGGCGCGCGCGGGTGCGTGCGCGGATGCGGCGGTGGCCGTGGTGGCGGTGGCGAGCCCGCCGAGGGCGGAGACCGCCGGGGCCGCCGCGAGGACCTTCAGCACGGAACGGCGGGCGGGCGCGGGCGAGTTCGGCACGGGACTCCTCGGCACGTGGGTGAGGCACGCCGCCGGGCGGCGGCGCGGCCGATCCTAGGGGCGGGAGGGCGACCGGGACGGCCCGTTCATGGTGCTGTCACAGGGGGTTCGTCAGGTCGGCGCGGGCGGCCTGAGGACCTGCGTCCTCGCACGTGCGGCGGCGGCTTCGACAGGGGGCCGGACCTGCGACGGCGGATACGGAGTGCGGCCCGTAAATGTGAGGCGGCGAGGGCGCCGCTCCGCCGACAATGCGGCATGCCGATACGAGAAGCCCTTCCCGAGGACGCGGCGGGCATCGCCGCCGTGCACGTGCTGTCCTGGCGGGCCGCCTACCGCGATCTGCTGCCCGGCCCCTACCTGGACGCCCTGGACGTCGAGGAGCGCACCGCCACCTGGCGGGTCCGCCTCACCGCCCCGGAACGGTCCACGGTCCTGGTCGAGACGGGCCCCGACGAGCGGGTGCGGGCGTTCTCCTGCTTCCGGGCCTGGCCGGACGAGGAGTTCGACCGGCGGACCACGGCCGAACTGGCGGCCCTCTACGCCCTGCCGGAGGTGTGGGGCACGGGAGTCGGGCGGGCCCTTCTCGCGGCCTCCACGGAGGCCCTCGTGGCGACCGGGTTCCGCACGGCGGCGCTGTGGGTGTTCGCGGGGAACGCACGGGGGCGCCGCTTCTACGAGGCGGCGGGCTGGCGCCCGGACGGCGAGGCCGTGCGGGAGGAGACGGGAGGCCGAGTGCTCGAAGAACTCCGGTACCGGGGAGACCTGTTCGCCTGACGCGCCACCCCCGCCATGTCCACATCCCAAGACACATATCTCATCATGCGACATCCGTGCGTACGGTGGTGAGCACGCACCCACACCGAGGGAGTCGCTCCGATGACGCATGCCTCCACCTCCTCCATGCACCCGGCGGGCCGCGGGACGGCCCATGAGACGGCCGTCTACACCCACGGTCACCACGAGTCGGTCCTGCGCTCGCACAGCTGGCGGACGGCGGCCAACTCCGCGGCCTATCTGCTGCCCTCGCTCTCCGCGGGTCTGGACGTCCTGGACGTGGGCTGCGGGCCCGGCACGATCACCGCCGACCTGGCCGCCCTGGTCGCCCCCGGCCGGGTCACCGCGGTCGACGCGGCCGAGGAGGTCCTGGCGAAGGCCCGTACCGTGGCGGCCGAACGCGGCCTGGAGAACGTCGGGTTCGCCGTCGCCGACGTGCACGCCCTGGACTTCCCCGACGACTCCTTCGACGTGGTCCACGCCCACCAGGTGCTCCAGCACGTCGGCGACCCGGTGCGGGCGCTGCGCGAGATGCGGCGGGTGTGCCGCCCCGGCGGTGTCGTCGCGGCCCGCGACAGCGACTACGGCGCCTTCGCCTGGTATCCCGAACGGCCCGTCCTGGACGACTGGCTGGACCTGTACCACCGGGTCGCCCGGGCCAACGGAGGCGAACCGGACGCGGGACGGCGGCTGTTCTCCTGGGCGCGGCAGGCCGGCTTCACCGACATCACGACGACCGCGGCCACCTGGTGCTTCGCGACGCCCGAGGAGCGGGCCTGGTGGAGCGGCCTGTGGGCGGACCGGACGACCGGCTCCGGCTACGCCGGCCTGGCCGTGTCCGGCGGCCACGCGACCGAGGCCGGGCTGACGGAGATCGCGGAGGCCTGGCGGGAGTGGGGTACGCGGGAGGACGCCTGGTTCATGGTCCCGCACGGCGAGATCCTGTGCCGGGTGTCCTGACGGACCGGCGGTCGCCACCCGGCCCGGCGTTGGTCACACTCGGCCCCGCGTGGCCGCGCTCGGCCCGGCGCGGTCATCGCTGGGCCGTTCCGTGGCCGCCGCGGAGCCCGAGGCGGCCGGCGAGGGCGCGGTAGCGGGCGCGCCGGGCCTCGTCGACCGGGACCGCGTACGTCTCCAGGAGGTGCAGGAGGAGGCGGAAGCCGAGGTCCGGGTCGACCGCCGTGACCACGTCCTCCAGGACCCGCGCCACCCCTCGTACCTGCTCCGCGTCGGCGTGGACCGCCTCGCGCACCTCCCGCAGCACCGCCTCCGTGAGATCGGTCCTGGCGGGCGGGAGGAAGGGCGCGTAGGCCGGGTCGACCTCCGCGAGGTGGGCGTGGCACACCTGGGAGACCTGCTCCAGCCAGACCCGCCCGTCGGCGTCGGACTCGTCCTCGTCGAGGACGTGCGGGCGCCCGGCCGCGGTCCGCCAGAGCAGGCCGAGCGCCTCCCCCGTCAGGGCGGAGTCGAGGAGCCGCCAGGCGTCGTCGAGGAGCACCGCGGCGTACGCCCCCGGGGGCTGTCCCGGCCCGTCGTCGGCGACCCGCTGGATGTGTTCGCGCGGGGTGCCCCCGTAGGTCCGTTCGGTGCCGCTGAGTGCGGACGCGAGCGCCGGCAGCCCGAACCGGCGGTGTGCGAAGTCGCGGCGGCCCGGGTCGAGGGGGCGCCAGCGCACGGTCAGTCCCTCGTGGACGGCGGCGGGCGGGTAGGCCAGCGCGTCCCCGAGGGCGAGCAGCCGGTCGTACGCGTCCGCGTCGACCGGAACGGAGTACGCCTTGAGCGCCCTGAGGAAGAGCCGGAACCCGAGGTCGGCGTCGGCCTCCCGCACGACCCGGAGCAGGGCCGGGACGATTCCGGGTACGGCGACGCGGAGTTCGAGACCCGCGGCGGCCGACTCGATCTCGGCGGCCACGGTCGTCCGCAGCTCCTCCTCCGGCAGGACGGGCCGCGTCGCGTCCAGGGACCGCACCTCGTACGGGTCGCGCTCCGGGGCGCGCGGCGGGCACAGCTCCGCGACCCCGTCGAGCCAGGTCCGGGTGTCCGTGCCCTGCTCGGCGGGGTCGAAGCAACGGCGTACGGCCGCCAGCCACACGGTGCGGAGCACGTCGTCCGGCAGCGGGGACTCCAGGAGCAGCCGTGCGTCCGCGCCGAGCCGGTGGTCGTCGTCCTCCGCCTCGGACTCGGCGATGTCGAGGACCACCGGTTCGTCGAGGCGGAGCGTCGACCGGGCGCACAGGGTGCCGGCGAGTCCGCTGAGCCCGAAGTCGGCCGCGAAGTCGTAGAAGTAGACCTCCCGCGTGCGCGCCATTTCCGTGCCTCCTGCCTCCCGGGCGGAACGGGGCGTCCGTCGGCGCGAAGGGCGCCCCTTCCCATGATCGCCGCTCGGCGCGTCCGGCGCCCTTCCGCGAGCGGCGGCGGCCGGAAGGGGGAAGCCCCCGGCCGCGTGTGCGGCCGGGGGCTTCCCGTTCAGGCCCGGAACGGATCGGTCGGGCTCAGCGCTTCCAGTTCTTCATGTTGTTCGGGTGGAAGGGGTCCAGGAGTTCGGCCACCTTGTCGCGGGGCGTGATCCGCGGGTCGAAGTGGTCGAAGAGGTCCTTGCCCACGATCAACCTCTGGAGGTTGAACGCCTGGTCCTCCCATGTCTCACGGGCGGCTCCCCCCAACACTCCCAGGGCGGGTATCGCCTTCGAGCCGGTCGTCATGGCGTCCTGCCTGAGGTACAGATCCTCACCCTTCTGCTCGACGCTGAAGGAGATGGTCGAGCCCCGGTCGTCGAAGTAACCGCTTTCGAGCACCTCGAAGGTGAAACTGGTGTCCGCGGCCGACACCCGGACCACGCCGGGCTTTCCGAAGAGATCGATGCCCCAGTCGGTGGGGAAGGGATGCAGGGTGCAGACTTCGCCGCCGAGGAACTCGTCGCAGCCGCTGATCGGGAACGGGAACACCTCTCCCGGGTTCGCCTTGAAGGCCGCCATGACGGACTCCGGCGACCCCATGGTCGACGTCGGCCCCAGGTAGTGCGTGTACGTGTACGTGTACGAGTACCGGTAGTTGTTGGCCGGCTTGGGGTGACTCGCGTGGCCCTTGGGCGTCTTGTTGTACGTGCCCTTCTTCCGTGCCTGCTTGCTCATCGCGTCCGCCGCCGCGCGGCAGGAGGCGCGGTTGCAGTTGTTCGAGTTGTCGCCGATGACTCCGTCGGTGTCCCCGTCGACGCCCGCGCAGATGCCGTCGCGGCCGCCGCCGGGCGAGCCGTGCAGACACATGCGGCCGTCCGGGTCGGTGTTGTTGACCGGGTCGTTGTTCGCGTAGGCGTAACCGTTCCACTGCTGCGGGTCCATCGGTGACAGCAGCGGGTCGGTGCTGATGAAGCGGCCCGTCGTGGGCTGGTACAGGCGGACGCCGAGGCTGGTGAGCCCGGTGGTGTCGTCCTTCTGGCCGCCGACGAACCCCTTGTTCCCGGCCCAGCCTGAGGGCTGCGTGCCCCGGACGTTGCCGAAGGCGTCGGTACGGCTGCGGCTCGCGGCCAGCGTCGACAGGTCGACGCTCAGGTTGTTGGTGCCGTGGTGGTCGGCGATCTGGGCGACGAACGTCCCGGCGGCGGTGCCCGACCCGGTGCGCACGATGGTCATGCCGCCGGGGATGGGGTAGTAACGGACGCCGGTCCTGGCCTGGGTGGCCGTGTTCACGGTCAGCTCGTCGTTGCCGAGGGTGAGCGTGACCGTCCCGGGGTTGCGGCGGAGCAGCAGCTTGCCGTCGGCGTCGTACAGGTACGTCGTGGTGGTGTTCGGAATGGTCCACTTCTGCCCGGCGGGCACGGTGGTGGCGCAGTCGCCCAGCACGAGATTCAGACTGTCGGTGGCCACGTCGCCCGGGACGGCGAGGCAGCGGCCGGAGACTGGGTTGTGGAGCGTGCTGTCGGCCCGCGCTGTCCAGGTCTGGTCGGCGCCGCCGTCGCAGTCCTGGAAGGTGACCGGTGATCCGGCCGTGGTGCCCATGGCCTGGACGCAGCGGTTGCCACTGGAGAGCGTGCTGTTCGCGGTGGAGTACTTCTGTCCCGCGCCCGTGTTGCACGCGTAGATCTGCAGCGGGCTGCCGACCCCGGTCGAACCGCCTTCCGCGTCCAGGCACTTGCCGCCGATGCCCTTGATCTGGGTGGCCGTGGTCAGGGAGGCGAGCTTGCCCTCGCTGTTCCACGTCAGGCTGCTCGTACCGGCCTTGCCGGCCCGGTAGGAGGTGGTGGCGCCGTTCTCGTCGTACTGGAACGCGTCGTTGTTGGTGGTCGTGCCCGTCTTCGTCGTGGCGAGCAGCAGGGCGTGGGCACCGCCGGTGCCGCCGCCCGTGGCGGGGGCGGAGGTCGGGGCGTTCTGCTGTCCGGGGGCGCCGAAGGTCTGGACGGTGGTGGCGTCCTTCGTGGTGTCGCCCGCGGGGTCGCGGTTGACCAGCTTGGTGCGATTGCCCGTCAGGTCGTACGCGTACTCCTGCCAGTAGGGGGCCGGGCCGCCGACGGTGGTCTTCGCCGGAGCGACGGCACCGCTGGTCGGCGTGGTGTTCGCGCACGCGCCCTGATCGGCCGTCTGGTGCGTCAGCGGGTCGGGCCTCTTGATGGCGCCCGTGTCCGTCCACGCCGTCGTCAGTCGGCCGAGGTGGTCGTAGGCGAAGCACTGCCGGTCGGTCAGCGCGGGGGTGTTGTCCGCGACGCTGGTGAGCGAGGTGATCCGGCCGGCCTGGTCGTACGTGTAGCCGGTCTGCTGCACCGCGCCCGTGGTCGAGGTCTGCTTGTCGGTGAACTGGTCGCGGACCCGCCCGGTGGCCTCGTCGTAGACGGTGGTGGACACGACCTGGGAGGCCCACGGGTTGACGGTGGACCGGATCACGCGCCCGAAGGCGTCGTACTCGGTCTGCGTGTCGTACGTGGTGGCGCCGGCGTATTTGTACAGCTGGCCGTAGTCGTTGTACGAGTACGCGATGTCGTCCAACGGCAGTCCCGCGAGCGCCGGCAGGACCGTGTTCTTCGGGTTGCCGGTGAGCCGGTCGTGCGTGGTGCCGACGGTGTAGGTGAAGGTGCCGGAGGCGAGTCCCGCGTCCGTGCCGGGCACGGTGATCGTCGTGCCCGTGATCCGGGCGCCGTCGTCGTAGCCGGTCACGGCGTTGGTGTACGCCTTCCCTGCCGCGCCGCCGACGTAGCGCGTGGAGGTGGCGGGCTTGCCCTTGCCGGCGACCGCCGTGTCGAAGGTCCAGCCGGCCAGCTGCTTGGCGGCGCTCACGGTGCCGTCGTACAGGCCGGTCTTCCGCCCGAGCAGGTCGTAGGCGTACACCAGCGTCTGGTTCTTGGCGTTGGTGATGGTCGAGAGCCGGGAGGCCGCGTCGTACGTCTGCGTGGTCGTCCCCGTGTCCGGGTCACTGGCGCTGACCTGGCGGCCCCGCTGGTCGTAGGTGTACGTCCAGAGGTTGCCCGCCGCGTCCTTCCGGGTCAGCGGCCGGCCGTCGAGGGTCGAGGTGTAGCGGGTGACGGCCGCGTCCGAGGCCTGCCCGGTGGGCGTGGGTGTGGAGTACTGCCACAGCTCGGTCGTGTGGCCGAGCGCGTTGGTGAAGACCGACGTCGGCGCGCTGCCCTTCGGAGGCAGGACGTCGGTGCGGTCCGCGCCCGGGTAGCTGGTCGTCGTGCGGTGCTGCTCCTTGCCCAGCGACCAGGTCGAGATGACGGTGGCCCGGCCGAGGCCGTCGTAGCTGGTCCGCTTCTGCGAGGGAACGGTGCTGTCGGCAGCGCCGACGAGAACGTCCTTCGGACCCGAAGCGTCGTTGTACCAGGCTGCGTTGGTCGCGATCTCCCGGCCGTGCGAGTCGAAGCGGCTGTCCGTCACCAGGCGGCCGGTGTAGGCCGGGTTGGCCGGGGTGGACTGCGTCTGACGGGTGTGGGCGAAGCCGTCCACCAGCTTGATCGACGTGGTCCGCACCGGGGTGGTGCCGTCCACGGTCAGCTTCTCGGTGGTGATCGTGGAGGGGACGCCCGCCTTGTTGGAGATGCGGTAGCCGAACTCCGTGTCGGCGTTGCTGTGGGACTCGGGGGAACGCCCCGGCTGCCACACCGCGGTCAGCCTGCCCAGCGCGTCGTAGGCGCTGGTCGTCGTCTTCTGGTTGGCGTCGGTCACCTTCAGTGGCAGCGATCGCCGTGCGTCATAGGTGGTGACGGTGTCCCAGGTGCCCGTCGCCTGGCCGGGAACGGGCGCGGAGACCGTCACCGTGCCGGGCAGCTCGCCGACGGCGGCAGGGGTGTAGACCGTGCTGATGGTGGCGCCGTTCGGGTGCTGCGCGTCCGTGCTGTTCGGGTCGGTCGTGGTGGTGACGCGGCCGTAGCCGTCGTACGCGGTGGTGGAGGCTGTGACGAGGACCGGGGTGCCGTCGGCGGCGTACCGGTCCAGGATCTCGCTCTTGGTCGCGTCGGCCGTGGCGCCCGCCTGCCCGTGGGCGAGGCCGTCGTAGAAGGTACGGGCCAGGGAGACCGTGTTCGCGGCGGTGGGGTCCGCGGTGCACGCTTCGGTGCCCGAGACCTTCAGGACCTCGGACACCAGATCGGTGCGCTGGGCGTCCGGTCCGCTCGCGTACGTGGTGCGCGTGCACTCGTCCGGGACACCGTCCCCCTGCTCCAGCGAGGTCACGGTCCGGTTGTTGCGGGTGGAGTCGGTGACCTGCGTGCTGGTGCTCGTACGCCAGTTGCCGTCCGCCAGCTTCACGCGGGTCGTGGTGGTGTGCTTGGTTCCCGCGTAGCGGGCGACGAGGGGGGGCAGGCCGGTGCGGGTGCGGGTGGCGGTGGCGACCGGGTCGGTGGAGGCGTTCACGGTCTGTGTGGCGACGGTGCCGCCCGCCTGGTCGAAGGCCTCGGTCTGCAGGATCCGGCCGTTGAGCCAGTCCACGTCCGTGACGTCCTGGCCCAGGGCGTTCGTCAGGTGCACCGAGCGGGCGCTGCCGTTCTTGCGGAGGTCACCGTCCATGCCCTGGCGGTAGGTGGTGACGGTCTGCCCCTTGGGTCCGTCGTTGCCCGAGCCCACGGTCGTCGTCACCTTGGCGAAGCCGCGGAAGTCGCCCCAGGTGCGGGCCTTGGCCTCGGTCAGCTCGCTGTCGTCACGGTGCCAGGCGGCGGAACTGTAGGCGTAGTTGGTGATCTTCTGCGGGGTGTCGGTGGCGGTGTCGTTCTCGGTCAGCGACTTGACCGTGTAGTGGTGGAACCAGTCCAGCACCGGATCGGAGTCGGCGACCGAACCGGGCGGGGACCAACGCACCGGATAGCAGGCCCTGTTGTTGTCGTCCTCGGCCGTCGGCATCACGTTGTTGATCCGCGAGCAGTCGGGGAGGTTGTAGTCGACGTTCAGGACGCCGCCGGTCTCGTTGCGGATCTGCTGGATCCGCGGCCGGTTCATGATCGGCGGTGCCGGTACGAGGTTCGTCCCGTCCACCCGGTTGGGCAGCATGACGGGCGTGAACGACACGGCCGGAAGGTCGGCGTGGGGTGTCGCGGTCCTGCCGGTGCGCTGGACCGAGTCCAGCCACAGGGCGCGCTGACTGCCCGCGTCCTTCGGGTCGGGGAAGGAGTGGACCAGCTTGTAGGAGTCCACGTCCTGCCAGACGTTGCCGACGCGGACCTGGGTGACGATGCCCGTCAGTCGCTTGGTGGTGAAGTACGTGGCGGCGTAGTAGACGCAGGTGCCGGTGCTCTTGCACTCGTTGTCCACCGGGACGTCGGGCCAGTTGGCCTTGTTGGCGACGGTCCGGTTGGCGGGCTCGCATGCCGTGCCCGCGGCCACGCAGCGCTCGACGACGGTGAAGTCGACCTTGGCGGCGGGCTGGAGCGCTCCCTTGGCGGCGACCTGATCGGCGAGCTTCTGCCCGTAGGCGATGCTCTTCAGAGTGGTGGCCCGGGTGTACTCGGTCATCGTGCCGTTGCCGTTGTTCTGACCGGCGCCGCGCTTGTACCAGTTGGTCTCCGGAGCCCACTTGTACGTGGTGAGGTTCCCGTGGGCGTCGACGACGTGGTCGAGCGAGAGACGCTGCCACATCTGGCACCAGGAGCCGGTGCCCTTGGCGCTGTCGTAGCACGGCTGGCCGCTCTTGGGCGAGTACACCGGCACGGAGGACACGGAGTTGGTGGCCGGGTCGGTCTTGTCGCCGCCGGGCAGGTGGTTGACGCCGAAGTAGTACGTGGTGCCCGCGGAGTCGGTGACCTTCGCGTACGAGCCGTCCCGGACGCCGTTGGCGGCACCGGAGCCGAACTCGATCCTCGTACCGTCGTCGTTCTTGAGGCGCCACACGCCGGTGGCGGCGTCGGTGGTGGCCGTCGCCGAACCCGCCTTGTCGTCGCGCACGAGGGAGCCCGAGTGCGAACCGAGGGACAGGGAGGCGTTGAACCCCGCCCAGCAGGCGTCGCCCGAGTCGGGGATGCCCGCCTTGTCACAGGGCTTGTAGACGCGCTCGATGTAGCCGGGGTTGAAGTCCCAGCCGTCGCCGATCCAGGAGGCCTGCGCGTTGGTGACGGAGGTCTTGCCGTCCACCGACGAGGAGTTGTAGTCGAGTGCGACCTCGGGGGCGGTGCCGCCCAGGGCCGGCGGAACCTGGATGGCGTGCTGGTACGTCAGCGCACCCGAACTGCCGCCCGAGGCCCAGCCCTGTGAGGAGTCGAGCGCGGTGGCCTCGTACGTACCGCCGGGACCTGAGGAGTCCGTCTCCGCGGCCAGCAGCATCGGAGCGGCGGGGGCGGCGAGCAGCCTGCCGCTCGCAGCCGCCTGCGCGGCGGCCTTCGCCGGGGCCGGGGCGGCGGCCGCGGCCGTCGGTAGTGCCACGTCGGCGACGAGCCGCTTCGTCGCCTCGTCGTAGCGCGTGGTGAGCGGCGTACGCACCTGACAGGACGGCACGTTCGGCGTCGTCAGCGCGCAACCGGGCAGGGTCACCAGGCGGCCGCGGAAGGCGAACTCGCCCCCGGTGGCGGCCTGCAGCTCGGCGAGGTCCAGGCCGACCACGACGCGGGAGTCGGTGCGTGGGCCGCCGGACGTCTGGGCGGCGAGGCTGTACAGGGCGCCGTTGACCCCGACGCCCCGCGCGGAACGGTCGTCCTTACGGACCACCGTGACCTTGCCGCTCAGGCTCGACGTGGCCCCGGTGCCCTTCCGGGACACCCAGACCGGCAGGCTTCCGGCCCTGACCGGAGCCGTACCGGTGGCGCCCGTCAGGTCGGCGCTGCCGCTGACCGGTGCGGAGAACGGAGTCCTGGACCGCGCCGCGGAAGGCGCGGGCACCGGGTAACGGGGCTTGACCGCCGCGGCCTTGCGGACGTCGGAGGCCTTGACCGGCGTGGTGCCGGGCAGTGGCCGGTGCGGCGGCTTCCAGACCTTCGAGAAGTCCGACTCCGCGGCCTGGGCCTGCCCCGCCTGCGCCATCGGGGCGGCGCCGAGGAGGGAGGCGGCCAGCGCCAGGACGACCGGACCGGCCACCCGCGTGCGGAACGTGCGCGTTCTTCGGCGCACGCCATGAACTGACATGAGGATTCCTTCGTCTGTGGTCAGCAGAGAGCCGAGGCTCCCGGCCGCGCGGGCCGGGACCTCGGTCATACGGGTCTGAAGTGGGGTCGGTCGGAGCCGGAGAGAGGCAAACGGAGGCCCCAAATCCGCTTAACTGCCGGTCTAAACGGGGGAAGCTAGCAGTAAATGATCGTTGCGTCACTATCAACGATCGTTTATGGATGCGTGGGAAGGGTCACCTCGCGGCCAATTGGGCACGACCCCCCACAGGAGGGGCGGAATTGAATCCTCCGGCTGTTGATCAGCCGTGTGCCCGCCTGACACAGTGCGCGGGCCCTGCCTGTCTGGTCAGGGACTCGACACGTTCTAGGGGGAGTGGGCACTCGCATGTCCAACGCACCAAGATCCGGCTTGCGGAAGCCGGTGTCCGTCGGTCTGGCGGTGGGGATCTCGACCGCCCTGCTGCTGGCCGCGCCGTACGGCGCGGCGGCCGCGCCGACGCCTCCGCCCGGTGCTCCGGCCACGGAAGCCCCGGCGGCTCCCGGCGCCGTCGGCACCGCCACTCGACCTGTGGCCCCGTCAGGAACGCCCGCACGCACAGCGGTCGAGAAGGCGTGGGAGCTGGCGGCGAAGACCGGCAAGGACGTGCCGGTCCCGGAGCTGACGACGGAGTACGCGACCACGGTCGCCACCCCGAAGGGCAAGCTGCGCTCCGAGAGCCACCTTCTGCCGCAGCGCGCCAAGGGCCCCAAGGGCCGCTGGCTGGCCCTGGACGACACGCTGGCCGTCCGCGCGGACGGCACCGTGGCGCCCAAGGCGTCGAGTTCGGGCCTGGTCATCTCGGGCGGCGGCACGGGTCCGTTGGCGACGATGACGACCGAGGACGGCAAGAAGCTGTCCGTCTCCTCACCGTTCGCCGGCGCTCTCCCCCGGCCCGTGCTGCGCGGCAACGACGCGCTGTTCGAGAACGTGGCCCCCGACACCGACCTCCAGGTGAGCGCCACCAAGTACGGCGGCTACACCACCGTGGTCGTTCTGCACTCGCCCGCGGCGGCGGCCCACCCGGCCGTGCGCGACCTGGTGTTCCCCACCGTCACCGACGGCCTGACGCTGGCCGAGGGCAAGGACGGCAGCCTGACCGCCGCCGCCGGCGAGGAGACCGTCTTCCGTGCCCCGGCCCCCCTGATGTGGTCGGCCGGCGAGGCACGCGCGCCCGGTGCGCGCGGCTCCCGCTACGCCGACCTCGACGCCCGGGACACCGTGAGCTCCACCGGGTCGGAGTCGGCGCTCAGCAGCGCCGACGGCCCCGGGGCCGGTGCTTCCGTGGCCCGGATCCCGGTGACCCGTGCGAAGGTGACCGGAGCGCGTGAGACCGGCGCGAAGGCGACCGGCCCGGCGAAGAGGGCCACGGGCGAGATAGCCCTGGCTCCCAGTGCCGAGCTGCTCGACGGCGCCGACACCAAGTACCCCGTCTACGTCGACCCCTCGTGGTCCGTGGACAGCCGGGGCAAGCAGCACCACGCCTGGGTCCAGCAGGCGTACGACGCCGGCAACTTCGACCGCACCGGTTCCAGCGACAGGGACCGCCCGGGAGTGGGCTACCAGGGCTGGGAGACCAGCAAGGGCATCGAGCGCGCGCTGTACGAGTTCGACCTCAACGGCTACGCCGGCGCCACGATCAACTACGCCAACCTCCGCCTGGAGCAGTACCTCTCGGCGGACTGGTCCTGCACGAACACGTACCCGGTGCACCTGTACCGCGCCGGCGCGTTCGGCTCGTCGGTCAAGTGGAGCAACCACCAGATCCGCGAGTGGATCCAGAACCAGTCCATCGGCGGCAACGGCAACAACGGCGACTGCTACGGCAACATCCCCGTGGACTTCAACGTCACCAACGCCATGCGTGACGGCATCCGCGACACCGGCACCCCGCTCGCCTTCGCCCTGACGGGCCAGGAGGGCACCGGCGACAAGATCGCCTTCAAGCGGTTCGCGTACACCGCGGTGCTCAGCGCCGAGTACGACTTCCCGCCGCGCGTCCCGGAGAACCAGCGCACGGTTCCCGCCCCGCGCCGTGTGGTCGCGGGCGACACCCAGGCCTGTGGTGACGTCCCCGCCGACCAGTTCGGCTGGATCACCACCCCGACCGTCACGATCGCCTCGAAGGTCAGCAGCCCCAACCAGGGCCAGCTCACCCAGTTCGTGGGCGTGTGGGACCACGACACCGGCGCGGCGGCCAACACCGGCTGGTCCGGCTTCGTCGGCACCGGCACCGACGCCACGTACACCACCCCGCTCGACGCCCTGAAGGACGGTCGCAGCTACGGCTGGGCGGTCCAGGGCGACGACGGCCTGCTGCGCGGCCCCGCCACCACCTCCTGCCACTTCGCGGTCGACCTGACCCCTCCGGTCCTGGAGTTCGGCCCCTTCACCGACCCGGCCACCCAGTACCCGCCGGCCGGCAACGGCCAGATCACCAACCTGCGCCTCGGCGACACGGGCTCCCTGCCCATCGTCGTCTCCGACCCGAGCCCGGGTGCGGGCCTGCGCAGCTCCGGACTGGCCTGTGTCCAGTGGGGCTTCGACCCGCAGCTGGTCGGCGCGCAGCAGCGGTGCGCGAGCGGCGGCAGCCCGCTCGGCGTGAACCCCCTCGACATCAAGCCCACCACGTGGGGGACCAACATCGTCTACGCACGGGTCCTGGACGAGGCGGGCAACGCCTCCCAGACCCGGTCGTACGCCTTCTACGTGCCGTGGAAGGACGGTGCGGTCGCCTTCGGCGACACCACCGGCGACGCGCGCTCCGACATCCTGCTGCCCGACACCGCGGGCAACCTCGTCACGCACGGCCGTGCCACTGACGGCAGCAGCCGCAGCATGATCCCCAGCGGAACCGCGGCCACCGCGCTCCAGGCTCCCGAGGTGGCCTCCGGCCGGACGTGGAAGGACTACCGCACGGTTCACCGCGGTTCGCTCGACCCCGGCCGCAATGTGGACGACCTGTTCGTGCACCAGGAGCCGGCCACCCCGGGCGCACTCGGCGGGGCACAGCTCTTCGCCTACGACAACACCCTCTCCGCCCCGGGCCGCTTCACGCTCGGCACGAAGACCGCGGTCGCCAAGCCGGAGTGCTCCACCACCCACGCCACCTCCTGCACCGGCTACCGCAACGAGGCGACCTGGGCGTACTCCAGCCAGATCACCCCGACCGGCCCGGCCCGCACCACGCGGACGCCGAGCCGCAAGGTCACCGACGCCACCGGACTGCTGTCCGTGGAGTCCGGCAACCTGTGGTTCTACCCGGTCAAGTCCAACCAGACCCTCGCCGCGCCGGCCCTGGTCGACGCGAGCGGCACGTGGGACGACAAGGACCTCATGGTCCCCGGCAACGCGCTGAACATCGGTGCCACGACGGACACCGCCCCGGCGCTGTGGGTGCGCAACCGCACCAACGGCGACATCTTCCAGTACAAGCTGACCACCGGCACCCGTGCGGTCGACGGCTACGTCGTGGTCACCGGTGTCGCGGCGCAGCCCGCCACCCGCATCGGATACGGGATCAAGGGCGCGGACTACCCGCGGGTGGGTTCCGAGGGCGATGTGACCGGCGACGACATCCCGGACTTCTGGGCGGTCGGCACCGACGGCGTCCTGCAGGCCTGGGCCGGCACCGCCGCCGGCGGCGCGGTCGACGGCTTCGGCGGCCACCACGTCCGCGGCGACGCCCAGGCCCCGACCGTCCAGTGGCGCCTGGAGGGTGACACCAAGGCCATTCCGGCCAAGAACGGCGCCGGCGTCTCCAACGACGCCACCGCCACGGCGGTCACCTACGCCACCGAGACGGTCGACGGCCGCGCCCGCAAGGTCGCGGTCTTCGACCCCGCGGCGAAGTCGGTCGTCACCGGCCCCGCCAAGGCCGTCGACACCCGCCAGTCGTTCACCCTCTCCACCTGGGTGAAGATGAACGCGCAGGACGGAATGATCGTCAGCCAGGACGGCGCGCACGCCAGCGCGTTCATGCTGTGGGCCGACACCGGCCACTGGCGCTTCGCCCTCGCGCACGGTGACGACGACGGCTGGCCGTACGACTACAACGCCGTCGTCACCCCGGCCAACACCTTCAAGCAGGGCGTCTGGACCCAGCTGACGGCCACCTACAACGCCGCCTCCGGTGCCATGACCCTGTACGTGAACGGGACGCTGGCCTCCAGCGGATACCACCGGGCGAGCACCAGCCCCGCACCCAGCGGCGCCCTGGTCCTGGGCCGGTACAAGTACATCAGCAAGCCCAGCAACCACCTCAACGGCTCCATCGCCGGGCTGTCGGTCTTCCAGAACCACGTACCGCCGGCCACCACCACGGACCTGCCGATCCGGTACGCGGCGTCGCCCGACTTCTGCCTGGACACGCCGCAGGGCGCCAACGGCAACGGCAACCAGCCGCAGCTGTGGGACTGCAACGGCTCCGACCCGCAGAAGTTCAGCGTCAACGCCAACGGCACCCTGACCCAGAAGGGCCAGTGCGTCGCGGTCCGGGGCAACCAGACCGCCCAGGGCACCGACCTGATCTTCTGGCAGTGCCTGGGCGAGGGCGGCCAGCAGTGGCTGCCCCGCGCCGACGGCAGCATCTACAACCCGCAGTCGAACAACTGCCTGGACCTGCCGCAGGCACGGCGCGACTGGGGTACGAAGCTGGCGATCTGGGCCTGCAACGGCACTCCGGCCCAGCGCTGGAGCATCCCGACGCTCCAGACCCCGGCCCTGCCGGTCGCTCCGTGACACCCGCCCCACCCGATGACATCCGCCCCGCCCCGGCAGACGCCGTGGCGGGGCGGATGTCATCCGTCGCAGGGGGACAAGGCGGCACCACCGACCGACGCGGTGGTGCCGCCGTCCCTGTCCTCGGGGACCGAGCCGAGCGCCCGGGAGATGCCGACCAGGAGGTCCCGGTACTCGCCCTCCGCCGCGCGCAGCGCCCGAACCGCCGGCACACCCCGCTCCTTGTCCGGAGGCATGCCACGGCCACGGGCGTCCGCCGCGGCCCTGACCATGGCGGCCAGCCCGACGGCGACGCTCTCGGCCTCCGTCCGGCCGCCCCGGCGGGCCTCCGCGTAGGCGCGCGCACGCACCTCGTCCGAGCAGTACGCCCCGAGTTCCAGCATCCGGTCGTGGATGTCGGTCATCCGGTCCGTGAGGCGCCGGCCGGGACCGGCGCTCCAGGGAGTGGAGAGCCGCATCCGGCCCTGCGGACCGTCGGCGCCGCACAACGTCCGCCGCAGCGGGCCCAGGGCGCGCAGTGTCCGCAGGGGTTCGAGGACCCGGACGGTGAGCCAGGGCCCGACGATGGGGATGAGGAAACCGGCGGCGACCAGCAGGGTGCCGAGGGCGGCCAGGGACACGGCCGCCTGGTTGAGCGGTTCCCAGTTCCGGCCGCTCCAGGCGGCCACGACCGCCACCAGCTTGGCCGCGCCGTAGGTCACGTTGGTCAGGAAGCCGACGGCCAGGACGGTGAGCCCGGTGCGCAGCAGGCCACGGGCCGGTGTCCGCCGCTCGGGGAACTCGCTGCGGATGTCGCGCGCCCACCTCAGGCACGCGGCGGCCGCCGCGCCGGCGGCCGCGGTGACGGCGAACAGGCAGAGCAGCACCATCTCCCGGATGAAGGGGGTGCTGGCGTAGTACGTCTCGAAGTCACGCTGCCGTTCGACCGGCGCCTCGCCCCACACGAAACAGCCGATGAGCAGGAGGGCCACCACGCCGTGCCCCCAGATCCACCGTCTGACCCGGCGGCGGGTGCGGGGAAGGACCTCCACGTCCCCACGCCAGTTCTCCATGAGGACCCGGCAGGCGCACGCGTAGGCGGAGAGCAGGCAGTAGACCAGCAACGCCGAGAAGTTGCTGACGCCGGTCGTCCTGTTGACGAACCCGATGGTCGGGGGCGCGGAGAAGAAGAACGCCGAGGCCTGCAGGAAGATCACGGCGTTGACGCTGCGGACCACGGGACTGTGCCTGCGCCTCACCAGCGAGGGAAGTTTGACGACCAGCACGATGCCGAGCGCGGCGGCCGGGATGTAGAGATTCACGCCGTCTCCCCCGTCATCCTCTGAACGACGCCCAGATACGGCCGGCCACGCCGGAGGGGGTCGTGCCGCGCCTGCGGTCCAGGCGGGTCCTGACCCGGTCGGCCAGCATCCGGCCGAACTTCTCCGCGCGCCGCTCCTCTTCGAGGTCCGGCTCCGTACGGGCGGCGACGTGGGCGACCGCGTCGGCGAGGTTCCAGCGGTCCCCGAGCATGCGGGCCGCGGCCCGCGCACCGGCCGCGCCGCCATGCCCGCAGTGCCCCTCCTTGAGGTGCCACAACTCGTGTCCCAGGATGACGACCTGATGCAGCGGGGACGTGTTCGCCTCGACGACGATCAGGTCGTAGTCGCCCATGTCCAGCCAGAGACCCGTCACCGAGCCCGGCGGGAACTCCTCGAACATCAACCGCAGTTCCCGGCCGCTGATCCGGGCCGCGCACGCGCAGATCGCCGTCAGCAATTCGGCCGGCCGCTCGGGAACCGGCTGCGGCAGGCCCATGACCAGCACGTCGCGATACCGCTTCATCTCGCGCGAGACCCCCACCCCGTGCCACCCCGTCACTCGTGCCGGACGGACCGGCCCCCCTGCATCGCTTCTGCGCGCTACCGCTGGTGAGCCGTGGGGTCCACGCCGCGATCAATCGACGTCATTGTGCACCAACCCGGCTTCGAGGGCCGCGCGGGCCTCCCGGGCGCGCTCCTCGCGGGACCGCCGCGCGACGGACTCGATCAGGGCGATCAGGGGCTGAGCGGTGTCGTCCGGTACGTCGGCCAGTGCCCGGGCGGCGTACGCGACCACGCCGAGGGAGGGATCCACCTCGCTCGCCGGACCCGCGATGCGCAGGCGCCGCAGGTCCTGGTCCTGGCGTTCCACGGTCCGCTCCAGGAGATCCTTGTGGATCTGCTGGAGGACGCGGTCCAGCGCCTCGGCCGGCTCGGCGACCAGGAACTCGATCTTCTCCCCGAAGAATCCCGCGATCCCGGCGGCGTGGTTGAGGTTCGGAGCACGGCCCGTCTTGATCATCTTGTCGAGCCACTGTGCGCTCGTGCCCGCGCCGGCCGCGATCTCCGCGAGCGAGTAGGCCCGCCTGCTGCCGTCCGCGGACGCGCGCAGCCGCGTCGCGCGCAGGAACAGGATGCGCTCGACCACGCGCCGGTGGCGCGCCTCGACCACGTCCACCTCGCTCCCGGCCGGAACGGACCGTTCGCCGCGCAGCAGTTCCCGCACTTCCTCCACCGGCACCCCGGAGGCGTACGAGAGCCCGCCCTCGCCCTCGACCCGCAGCACGTCGGCGCGATTCAGTCCCATGCGTTCCAACAGCGAGTCGATCCGGCGCACCGTGCCCATCAGGTCCTGAGCAGGCCCATCACTCATAAGAACTCCCGCGGTCATCGGTCGAGGTCCCGCAAGGCTAGCAACCACCTCTGATCCGTCGGCGGTTGCCACCCGGACCAGAGCGATCTGCACGACCGGCTTCCCCGCTGCCGGCGGTCGCCACCGTCGTGCCGCCCACGAACGGCAGCAGCCGGTGCGCCTCCTGTTCCAGGGCCGCTCGGTCGGTGGAGCGGAGCCGGCGGAACGGGGCAAGTCGCAGTGTTCCGGCGTCGAGTGACCACGTTCCGTGCACCCGGCCGTCCACCAGGAAGGTGGGCCGAACCTGTGCCGATCCGGGCATCACGCGGGTGCGGTCCTCGTCGCCGATGATCCGGCTCCGGTCGGCGTGGCCGAGCAGGACGTTGTCGAACGCGGGCAGCAGTCGCACCGGGGCGGGGGCCTCGGGGTCCGGCAGCTCGGCGTCGGCCAGGTCGAACAGGTCCCCGCCTCCGGGGCCGGAGTAGCGGCGCAGTTCGGCGCCCATCTCCGCGACGACCTCGCCCAGGCGGGTCAGCCCGCACCAGGCCTGGACGTCCTTCACACCGGCCGGGCCGAAGGCGGCGAGGTAGCGGCGGACCAGCTCCTTCGCCGCTTCGCCGTCGCCGGTGGCCGCGACCGGTCGTCCCAGCCATGCCTCGGCGGACGTGACGGAGATGGCCGACCGGTTGCCCCAGGACCCCCAGGCGCCCGTGGCGGGATCGTGGACGAGCGGAGTCCGCAGCTCGACCTCCCCCGCCAGGATCCGTCCGTCGACACCCGGGTGGCGTGCGACGAGTTGCCGGGCCAGCTCCCTGCGGGACAGCGTCCGGCCGCCGAGCAGGGCGAGCCCCTCGGCGACGAGGAACGCGGCGTCCAGGCCCGTGCCGTGCGCGGTGGCGCGGTTCCGGGTGAAGTACGACGAGCCGGCGGTGCGGTCGAGCACGGGCTGCAGCAGCGGCCGCAGGCGGCGGAAGTCGTCGGCCGCGGTGAGGTGCTGAGTGCTGCGGAGCAGGGCGGACCGGACGACCCTCCGGTCCTCGACGAGCGCGGTGAGATCCGCCTGGGTGAAGCCGTGGATCCTGCTCCACAGGCCGACGTAGGGCCAGTTGGGCTCCTGCGCCTGGAGGGCGACCAGGCGTCCGATCACGTCGAGCGGCGTCCGGTCGGTGCGCGCGAGCAGGAACTGCCGGTCGAGGAGCGCCCGGTTCAGGGCCCGGAGCGAGAGGGTGGTCACGACAGACGCACCGAGACGTTGCCCCGGTGGGCCCCCTGGGGCAGCGAGAGGAACGCACCCGGTACGTCCTCGATGCCGCCCTCGACGACCGTCCGCGGGTGGACGAGGCGGCCCTCGCCCAGCCGGGTGCGGAAGTGCCGCTGCCAGGCCTCGGTCTGCTCGGGGGTGTGGTGGCAGGAGAACGGAAGCAGGTCGACGCCCCCGGCCTCGGCCGCCGCGCGGTCGGGCCCAGGGAAGCGGTCCGCCGCGTCGCCGAGCCGGCTCGACAGCGAGCCGCACAGGGCGAAGCGCGCCCCGGGCCGGGCTGCGCGAAGGGCGGCGTCGTACCGCTCGCCGCCCACCACGTCGAAGAAGACCGAGATGCCCTCGGGCGCCAGCTCCTGGAGCCGGTCGGCGGGGGAGCCGTCGTGGTGGTCGAACGCGGCGTCGAAGCCGAGCTCGTTCACCAGGTACGCGGCCTTCGCCGGGCTTCCGGCGCTGCCGATCACCCGCGCCGCGCCGCGACACCGGGCGATCTGACCGGCCGGCGAACCGACTCCGCCCACCGCGCCGGAGACGAACACCACGTCGTCCTCGCCGACGGCCGCGATGTCGGCCATCCCGTGGTGGGCGGTCGGCCCCTGGCCGAGGTGAGGGCCGAGGCCGGGGAGGAGTCCCGGGTCGAGCTTGTCGTACGCGGCGGCCGGACCCGCCGAGTACTCGGTCCGACCGGTCATCGACCGGACCAGGTCGCCGGCCGCGAGCTCGGGCTCGCGGACCGTACGACCGTGCCGACGGTGGCCACGCCCGCCCTTCGGCCCGGCTGCCAGGCCGGCACCGGGAGGGTGCAGTCGACCCGCATCAGCTCCAGGTACGTCGCGGCGAGCCCGACCCGCTCGGTGCGTACGAGGACCTCGCCGTCGACCTCGGTCTCGGCGACGGCGAAGTGGCCGGGTGTCGGGACGCCGGTGATCTGGGCGGCCGGCCGGATCTCACGAGTGATCATTTCTCGGTCCTCACATCGATCGCGTCTCGGGGCAGGGGCGCGGGTCCGGTGCGGTTTCCCTTGCCCCGGTCCGGTGCCTTCGCCCTCGACCCTAAGGACCCTTCCGGTCAGTTTCCGGCCGGAACTCGGGGCAGTATTCCGGCATGGCGAACACCAGCTCACGGACCCTCCGACTGCTCTCCTTGCTGCAGACCCACCGCCACTGGACCGGCGCCGACCTGTGTGAACGGCTCGGGGTGTCCGAGCGGACCCTGCGCCGCGACATCGACCGGCTGCGCGAGCTCGGCTACCCGGTCGGCGCGGCCCGTGGCACGGACGGCGGCTACCAGCTGGCGCCCGGCGCCGTCCTGCCGCCGCTCCTGCTCGACGACGAGGAGGCGGTGGCCCTCGCCGTCGGCATCGGCGACGCGGCGCAGAGCGGGATCGCGGGAATCGAGGACGCGTCGCTCCGGGCGCTCACCAAGGTGGTGCGGGTCCTGCCGCCCCGGCTGCGGGCCCGGGTGGACGCCCTGCGGGCGGTGACCGTCTCCGCGGCGGCGCCGGGGCCGGCCGTCGCGGCGGGGGTTCTCACCACGGTCGCCCAGGCGTGCCGGGACGAGGAGCGGCTGCGGTTCGGCTACACCGCCCGGGGCGCCGGGGCCACCGAGCGCGAGGTCGAGCCGCACCGCGTCGTCGCCCTCGGCGGGCGCTGGTACCTGGTCGCCTACGACCTGGACCGGCACGACTGGCGCAGCTTCCGCCTCGACCGGCTGACCGGACCGGCGGCGACCGGAGCCCGCTTCCGGCCGCGTCCGCTCCCGGCCGAGGACGCCGCGGCCTTCGTGCGGGCGGCGAGCGGGGCCCCGGCGCCGTACACGGTCGAGGTCCTCGTCCACGCGCCCGCCGCGCGGGTGGGGCGGACGGTCGGCCGGTGGGGCACGGTGGAGCCGGCCGGCCGGAACAGCTGCCGGCTCACCATGACCTCGACGTCCCTCGACTGGCCGACGCAGGCGCTGGGCAACGTGGAAGCCGAGTTCGAGGTGCTGGGGCCGCCGGAGTTCGCCGCGCACGTCCGGGAGTGGGGTGCCCGCTTCCTGCGCGCGACCTCTCAGTAGATGTCGTGGAACCCGATGCAGTCCGGGTCCTGGAGGGGGCAGCCGGGGTGGGGCGTGCGGTCCCGCTCCGGGGGCGGGGGCGGCTCGTCCGCGAGCGCGGGAGCCGGGGGCAGCTCGAAGGATCCGCAGAGGCAGGCGCCACAGGTCCCCGAGAACCGGGGTTCCCCGTGCCGGAACCGTGGATGCCCGCACCGGCACTCCTGTGTCGCCCACGCCGCCATCCCCGGACCTCCGCTCCCCCACGGTCCCCGTCCCCTCCAGGGTAGCGACCGTGCCCCCCGGACGACCGCCCCTGCTCTCAGCTCGGTCGCATCCTGAACTCGTAGGTGTCCGGCAGGACTTCGTCGGTGATCCGCGCCCAGAGCTCGCCCAGGATCTCGGCTCCCTCGCCCAGGTCCGCGACCTCGAAGCCCGCGTCGAAGACGGCCCTGGCCTCGCCCGGGCGGCCCTCGGCGAGCAGCAGCCGGACTTCGAGCAGCCGGAAGGCCCCGTGCCGCCGGGCGGAATCCGGCAGCCGGCGCCAGAGGGCCCGGGCCCCGTCGGGCCGGTCGACGGCGAGGAGCGCGTCGAGCGCCTCCCGGCCGAGGGCGGTGGCGACCAGGGCCCGCGCCCCGCCACGATCCGCGCCGGACTCCGTGGCCTCGTGACCGGTGAGCGTGTCCGCCCCGGCCTCCGTCGCCTCGTGGTCGGCGAAGGCCTCCGTGAAGTGCTCGGCGGCTCGTTCCGGGTGGCCGTCCTCCCGGTCGGCGACGGCCAGGCAGTACAGCAGGGGCCAGCGCGTGGTCGCCTCCTTGAGACCCCGCTCCCAGCTCCGTACCGCCTGGGCCCGGTCGCCGGCGTGCCACTGGGCGATGCCGAGCTGGTACTCGGTGGTGGGGTCGGCGGGGGCGGTCTCCAGCATGTCCCGCCAGGGAGACCCGACCAGCGGCGCGATCAGGGGTGCGGACGGCTGCGCGGTCGGGTCCGCGTCGGGGGCCGCGCCCTTCGCCGGGGGCGGCAGGACGCCGGTGCGGAGCAGTTCCCGCCAGGGCTCCTGCTCGGGTCCGAGCGTCGACTCCGGGAACGGCGTACCGGGCAACTCGTATCCCCCACGCAGGACTTCGAGTGCTCCCCAGCCGGATCCGGCCGCGAGGACCTCCTCCGGCGCGCGGTCGGCCGCCCCCTCCCGCCAGGCCGTGTACGCGGCGTCGACGGCGGCGCGGGGCAGGGCGCCGGACAGGCTGCGCTCGATGTCGGCGCGGGCGGCGGTCCAGTCGTCGCCGAGCACCGTCGCGGGATCGGCGGCGAGCGGTCCGTACGCCTCCAGCCAGCTGAACTCCGCGCCGCCCGCGAGCTCCAGGTGTTCCAGCTGGGTGCGGGCGAGCCCGGCCTGGATCTCGGCGTAGCCGGGGGTGCCGGGTTCCGTCAGCCATTCCTGCCAGCGCCGGCCGCCGCGCCCGGTGCCCCACACGAAGAGCTTGCGGCCGCGCAGCGGGTCGGTGGAGGTCTGGACGAGTCCGGTGCCGTCCGTGTCGAGGGCGGCGATCCAGCGGCGCTGCCCCTCGGGCAGGTCGTAGAACCAGTCGGCGGCGTGCGTGCTGTTCAGCGGGTACGTGCGGTCGGTGCCGTCCTCGGTGACCGGTACGGGGACCCGGCTCAGGCCGCGCTCGTACCCGTGGTGCCAGGCGGTCTCGGCGGGCGCGAGGACACGGCGGTCCTCGGGGACGGCGATGTTGGACCACCAGTAGACGGGGGCGGTGCGCTCGTGGGGGTTGCGTATCCGGACCCCGACGTACAGGAAGTCGGAGTCCTCCGGGAGCCAGAGGTCGACCTGGAAGGGCAGGTCGCGCAGTCGCTCCCACTCCCAGAGACGGAGCATCGGACCGCCGTCGGGCGCGCGGACGACCGCCGCGTGGAGGGGCGAGCAGGCGAGGGTGGTGTGGCCGGTGGCCCCGATGTTCCACTCGACGCCGCCGGAGAACCAGGCGCCGTTGAGGGCGAACGCGGCCGGCTGGAACACCGGGTTGCGGTAGAGGAGTTCGCGTCCGGTGGGCTTGTGGTGGAGGGAGTGGATCCGGCCGCCGAGACCGGGCAGCACGGTCACCCGGAGCCGGTCGTTCTCGATCACGATCGTGTCGAGGTCCGCGGGCCGGCGCTCGCGGCCGTAGCCGTCGCGCACGGGGGCGGGGAGCAGGCTGCGCAGCGGGTCCCGGCCGATGCCCCGGGCCATGTCGCGCGGGAGCTCCGCGAGGGTCGGCGGGTCGACCGCGTGGGCCCCGGCGCCGGCGGGGGCCCGCAGTGCGGGGAGAGGGTTGTCCGGGCCCAAGGGGGCGGCGGGCAGCGTCAGTACGGTACGTCGTACGGTCGTCATCGCCCCATGGAACACGCCCGGGGGCCTTCCTGACCAGGGGTTCTCGGCCTCGGGCTTCGGCGGATCCCGAGGTGCGGGGGCGGCCGGAAATTCCCGGCGGACCGGACGGCCGCCGCCGTAGGGTGGACGGCCGGTACGCCGCCGGGCGGCCGGGACAACCAGGGCACAGGGAGTACGAGGAATGGGCACGCAGCACACCTACCGGGTCATCGTGCGCGGCACGTTCGACGGTCTCTCGGAGGAGAGCCGGGCCCGGCTGCTCGCCGAGGTGGACGCGCACGGGCTGACCGCGATGCAGTTCACGGAGGAGGGCTCGCTGGCCTACGACCGGACGCTGAAGCACTTCTCGTACCGCCTGGTCGTCGTCTCCGACGCGGAGGACGGCGACGAGATGGCGGGCGCGCTCGCGGAGGAGCGCGTGGAGACCGCGCTCGGGGAGCTCGGCCACGGGTACAAGGGGCTGCGGTCGACGGTGACCGACCTCGACACGATGAAGATCAACTACAAGCGCTGAGCGGGGTCGGGGGTGGCGGCCCGGGCCTGGCCGCCGGCCGTGGAGCCGCTCAGCGGTGCCGGCCGTCAGCGCCGGGCCATCCTCACCCGGGGCGGGCAGCTCTCCCCCTTCCGTACGACTCCGATCATGACGGTGGTGCGGCGGTCGAGGGCCGTGCCCGCCGACGGGTACTGCGTGACGACCCGCCACCGCGGCGGCCAGATCACCCGCCGGTCCCGCCCGCTCACATCGTGGACGTCGAGCCGGGTGCGGCGGTCCAGCCGGGTGAAGACCCGCCACAGGCCGCGGCCCAGGAAGTCGGGCACCGGGCGGGTCCCGGCGCCGTCCTCGGCCGCGGCGGCCTCCTCCGTCGAGGTCACGGCGACGGCCGCGAGCGCGAGGACGGCGCCCGCCCCCACGACGGCGCGCCGCTTCACTTCCGCCTCCGGGCCACGACGCAGGAGCCGCAGGCGGCGCCGATGAGCGCGGTCGCGAGCAGGGCCAGACAGAGCGGCATGGACACCTCGGGGACGAGGGGCCGGATCTCGACCTGCCGGGTGTTCTGGAAGCTGAGGACCAGGGTGACGATGGCGAGCACGGCCATCCCGATCCGGCCCGGGGTCAGGGCTTCGGTGAACCGGGACACGCCCCCGCCCGATGTCCGTGACGTCTCCTGCGGACTCATGCCCGGCCCTCTTCTCCGTCGTGCCGTCGGTCGTACCCGGCCGCAGCCGTGGGACCAGAATGAGGTGAGCGGAGCCACACCGTGACGGCGAGGAGAGCCGTACGGGTGACTTGTCAGACAACGTGGGCCGACTACCGTGGTGCCGGACACCGTCGGAACCGGACCCACCGGACCACCGGAACCGACCGGAATCGAGACGAGGAGCGGCCGTGGCGGTCAGCGGACAGCGGCGGCGGCCGGTCGTGGCGCTCTACGAGCGGATCGCGGACGCCGTCCACGACGGCACCTACCCGCCGGGCTCGACGCTCCCCTCCGAACCGAAGCTCGCCGCCGAACTGGGCGTGAGCCGGCCCGCCCTGCGCGAGGCCCTGCTGCTGCTCCAGGAGGACGGTCTGCTGACCGTACGCCGCGGGGTGGGCCGGACGGTCAACGACCGGCCGCCCCGGCGCGGGTTCGAGCACGTCCAGCCGCTGGAGGAGCTGATCGGCGCGGGCACGCCGCTGCGGGTGCGGGCGCTGCTGCGGACGGTCGAGGAGCCGACCGACTTCACCACCCAGCACCTGCTCGCCCCGGCCCGCGCGGAGCTGCGGTTCTGGGAGTCCGTGCTGACCGGGGAGGGTACGGCGGCGGCGCTGAGCCACGAGTGGGCGGCGGCCGACGAGCTGCTCGACCGGGTGCACCCGGAGTTCGCCCGGGCCCTGCGGGCGACGGAGGGGCGCACGGCGCGCGGGCCCGCCGTCTCCATGCTCTCGGTCCTGCTCGGGGCCTCGCGGGAGACGGCGCTCACCGCGCACAGCGGCATCACGGCGACGCTGCTCGGGCGGCGCCGCGGGGACCAGCTGGGGCGGCCCGCGGACACCCCTGCCGTGCTGGTCACCCAGGTCGTGCGGGTCGGCGAGACCCCGGTCCTGGCCGCCAAGCACATGCTCCCGACGGGCGCCCCGGCGCTGCCCGTCCTGCAGTCGCACTAGGACCGGACCGATCCCCGGCAGGGACGCGCAGCGCGCGCGCTCGGGCCTCCCGTCGCCCCCCTGCCGCACCCCCTGCCGCACCCCTGTCGGGCCCGTCACAGCGGGTCCCTCCCCCGTGGCGTACACTTCCCCGCCATGCACTTGTCTGACAACCCTGCCACGCCTGCCGCCGCCACCGTCTCCGAGTGGATCCGCCGGGCCCCCAAGGCCGTCCTCCACGACCACCTCGACGGTGGGCTGCGCGCCGCGACCATAGTCGAGCTGGCACGGGAGTGCGGCTACACCGCGCTGCCGACCGAGGACCCCGCCGCGCTCGCGGTCTGGTTCCGGGACGCGGCCGACTCCGGTTCGCTGGAGCGCTACCTGGAGACCTTCGCCCACACCTGCGCGGTGATGCAGACCCGCGAGGCGCTCACGCGCATCGCGGCCGAGTGCGCCGAGGACCTCGCGGCGGACGGTGTCGTCTACGCCGAGATCCGCTACGCCCCCGAGCAGCACCTGGAGGGCGGTCTGACCCTCGACGAGGTCGTCGAGGCCGTGAACGACGGCTTCCGTGAGGGCGAGCGCCGCTCCGGCGGCCGTATCACCGTCCGTACCCTGCTCACGGGCATGCGCCACACGGACCGCTCCCTGGAGATCGCTCGGCTCACGGTCGCGCACCGGGACAACGGCGTGGCCGGCTTCGACATCGCCGGCGGCGAGATCGGCAACCCGCCGGCCCGCCACCTCCCCGCCTTCCAGCACCTGAAGCGGGAGAACTGCCACTTCACGATCCACGCGGGCGAGGCCGTCGGCGCGGAGTCGATCCACGAGGCCGTGCAGGTCTGTGGCACCGAGCGGATCGGCCACGGCGTGCGGATCACGGACGACATCGGCGAGGACGGCACGCTGGGCCGGCTCGCCTCGTACGTCCGGGACAACCGGATCGCCCTGGAGGTCTGCCCGACGTCCAACCTCCAGACGGGCGCCGCGAAGGACTACGCCTCGCACCCGATCGACGAGCTGCGCCGCCTGGGCTTCCGGATCACGCTCAACACGGACAACCGGCTGGTCTCCGGCACCACCATGAGCGAGGAGTTCCAGCACATGGTGGACGCCTTCGGTTACGGTCCCGAGGTCTTCGAGGAGTTCACGGTCGCCGCTCTGGAGGCCGCCTTCCTGCCGCTGCCGGAGCGGCAGCGGCTGATCGACGAGGTCGTCCGCCCCGGGTACGCGACGCTCCGGGCCGTGTCGGTCTAACCCACCCGCCCCTGGATCAGGGGCAGTTCGAGCGTCCCCGGGTTTCCGGGGGCGCTCACGACGGTCACCGGCTTGATGCCGCGGTTCCCGGAGTACGCCGTGTCGCTGCCCGCGATCACCAGCTCCAGCCGGTGGCCGGTCTCGTAGCGGTGGACGACGGCGGGCAGTTCGACCGTGAAGGGCCGGGTGACGTCCGGCACCCGCACCGGTGCGACGAGGCGGTTGACCAGGGTTTTGGCGCCGTCGGGGGCGATGTCGTAGAGCTTGGCGAAGAGCACGAGCTTGTCGGCGGCGTCGCCGGAGCCCTGGACGCGCTCGGCGGCCGGCGAGTCCACCTTCAGGGTGGCCTTCGGGGCGCCGACGAGGTCCACGGGAGCGGTGAGCGGGGCGCTGGTCCAGCCGAGGTAGGTGCCCGCGGTGTCGTAGGGCCGGGGGTCGGGCAGTCCGATCGTCCCGGCGAGCGAGGATTCGGAATGGCTCGTCGGGAAGAGCCAGTTGCTGTATGTGCGCGAGCCCCGGGCGACCTTCGTACGGTTGTCGACGAGCTTGCCGTCGCCGGAGAGGTACAGCCGCTGGCTGAGCGCCGGCACCCGCGCGGCGGTGCCGTAGCCGCTCTGCCCGTCGCGGTACCAGGCGAAGGCGGGCCCGGTGTCGGCGGCCGGGTTCTTCCGCAGGTACCGGTCGAACCATCCGAGGATCCGCTGTCCGACGTAGCTTCCCTCCAGATTGCCCTGTGCCAGGTCGAGTTCGCCGGGCTTCTGGCCGCCGCTGTGTCCCCAGGACTGCCAGATCATCCGGGTGTCGACACCGCGCTCGCGGAGCCGGTCGTAGGTGGCGTTCGCCTCGTTGAGGTTGAACAGCGTGTCGGCCTGACCTTGGACGATCAGGGTGGGGGCGGTGATCCGGTCGACGTACGAGACCGGGGAGACGCCGCGGGCGTAGGCGAGCATCTTCTCTGTCTCGGCCTTCGGGTAGCGGCCGGAGTTGAGGAGCCGCACGGTGTCGCAGGCGTCGGTGACGAAGTGCAGACAGCGCAGTGAGTTGATCCGGCTGGGGTCGAGGGAGGGGACGAGCAGCGGCTGTCCCTCGCCCATCAGGTAGAAGCCGTTCGCCCACTGCCATTTGAAGACGCCGGGGGTGGCGCGGTCGGCGGCGTTGGGGGCGAGGGAGTAGGCGAGGTCGTTCCAGGTGATGAGGGGGACGAGGGCGTCGATACGGGGGTCGACGGAGGCGGCGGCCAGCTGTACGGCCCCGCCGTAGGAGCCGCCGATCATGCCGACCCGCGGGTCGCCCGCGCCGTCGCGGGTGACGAAGTCGGCGCGGGTGCCGTCGTCGGCGGCCCGGTCGCCGGCGAGGAAGTCGACGAGCCGGGCGGCGGCGCGGCCGTCGATCTCGGGATCGTCGAGGGAGATCAGGCAGCCGGACTTTCCGAAACCGAGGCCGGAGTAGACGAGACCGACGTAGCCCCGCTCGGCGAAGGCCTTGCCGATGGCGTCGGTGGACCCGTCGCTCTTGCTGCCGCCGAAGCCGTTGGTGGCGAGGACGGCGGGCGCGGGACGCCCGGCGTCCACCCCGGCGGGCCGGTACAGGTCGGCGTCGACGACACAGCTCCGCCCGCCGGCCTCGACGGTGAACCGCAGCGGGGTGACGCTGTACGGGGCCTCGGCGCCGCTCGCGGGCGTGGCGAGCGTCAGCGGCCCGGCCAGCGCGGCGGCTCCGGCCGCGAGCGCGAGGACCTTGCGGGATCGGGGCACGGCACGGGACACAGAGACCTCCACGCTGAGGACGACGCCGGGCGACCCACGACACCTACCGACTGGTAGACACCCGGGCAGCGCCCATGCTGTGACACGTGTAAGAGCCCGTCAATGCGCCGGACGAAGGTTGTTGACGGAGATTCAGTGAAGGCCGCCGCGGGGCGACCAGGACGGCCCGGGTCCCCCGCCCGCCCCTCAGCGCAGGGCCGGGACGTCCAGGGTGAGGGTGTTCTCCTCGGTGTCCAGGACCGCCGAAATGCCGAGCGGCATGGTCAGGGCCGTCTCGCTGTGGCCGAAGCCCAGTTCCTCCACGACCGGCACGCCGAGGTCGCCGAGGCGGTCCGTGAGAACCGCGCGGATCTCCTCGTACGGGCCGCATTCCGCCCAGGAGCCGAGGGCGATGCCCGCGACCCCGTCGAGCCAGCCGGAGCGGAGGAGCTGGGTGAGGACGCGGTCGAGCCGGTACGGCTCCTCCCCGACGTCTTCCAGGAGCAGCAGGCCGCCGCGGGCCGAGGGGCGGGCGTGCGGGGTGGCGAGGTCGGCGGCGAGGAGGCTGACGCAGCCGCCGAGGGTCACGCCACGGGCGCGGCCCGGTGCCAGGGTGCGGGCCGTGTCCAGACCGAGGGTGCGGACCGACTCGGGCTCGAACAGCGTGGCCCGCAGGGACTCCTGGGTGCGCGGGTCGGAAAGGAAGGTGCCCGCCGCGACCATCGGACCGTGCAGGGTGGAGTAGCCGGCCCGGACGGAGAAGGCCTCGTGCAGGGCGGTGATGTCGCTGTAGCCGACGAACGCCTTGGGCCCGGCCTCCCCGATCGCCCGCCAGTCGACGAGGTCGACCATGCGCTGCGCCCCGAATCCGCCGCGCGCGCAGAGGACGGCGGAGACCGAGGGGTCGCACCAGGCCTCGGTCAGGTCCCGGGCCCTGGCCCGGTCGGCGCCCGCGAGGTGGTCGAGGGCGGGGTGGGTGTCCAGGACGTGCGGGGCGACGACGGGGTCGAGGTCCCAGCCGCGGAGGATGTCGAGCCCCGCCCGCAGCCGCTCCTCGGGGACGGGTCCGGCGGGGGCGACGACGGCGACCCGGGCGCCGGGCCGCAGCCGTTCGGGCCGGGTGAGCGGTCCGACGTGCGGCCGGGCGTCCGGCGGGGCGGGGCTGGTGGGATCGGGCGTCGTCACGTGCGGTACTCCAGGTCGGGCACGTCCGTGCGGCTGATGCCGAAGGTCCGGGCGTACAGGGAGAGTTCGGCCTCCAGGGCGCGGACCATCGTGTCGGCCCTGCGGAAGCCGTGGCCCTCCCCCTCGAAGGCGAGGTAGGCGTGCGGGACGCCCCGGCCCGCGGTGCGGGTGAGGAAGCGCTCGGCCTGTGCGGGTGGGCAGATGACGTCGTCGAGGCCCTGGAGCAGCAGGAAGGGCGCGGTGACGCGGTCCACGTGCTCGATGGGCGAGCGTTCCTTGTACCGGGCGGGGACGTCGTCGATGGATCCGATGAGCCCGTGGAGGTACTGGGACTCGAAGTCGTGGGTCTCGTCGGTGGCCCAGCCCCGCAGGTCGAGGATGGGGTAGATGATCGTGCCGCAGGCGTACACGTCGGTGGAGACGAGGGAGGCGGCGGTCGTCCAGCCGCCGGCGCTGCCGCCGCGGACGGCGAGCCGGGCCGGGTCGGCGGTGCCCTCGGCGGCGAGTGCCGCGGCGACGGCCGCGCAGTCCTCGACGTCGACGACGCCCCACTGCTCGCGCAGCCGCTCGCGGTACTCCCGGCCGTAGCCGGTGGAGCCGCCGTAGTTGACCTCGGCGACGCCGATGCCGCGCGAGGTGAAGTAGGTGATCTCCAGGTCGAGGACGAGCGGGGCGTGGCCGGTGGGGCCGCCGTGGGCCCAGATCACATAGGGCGGGAGTTCGCCCTCGGGGCCGGTGAAGCCGGGGTGGTGGGGCGGGTAGATCTGCGCGTGGATCTCGCGTCCGCCGGGGCCGGTGAAGGTGCGGACGCGGGGTTCGGGGTGGTGGGCGGGGTCGACGGCGTCGGTGTGCGCGGCGCCGACGACCCGGGTGCGGCCGGTGCGGGTGTCGAGTTCGACGAGCTCGTAGGAGGTGTGCGGGGAGGCGGCGATGCCGACCACGCGGCTGCCGTGGGCGGCGAGGGTCGGGGCCCATTCGGTCCAGGGGCCGACGGCATCGACGAGCGTGCCTCGGTCGGGGTCGAGGATGCCGAGGGCGGTGGTGCCCTTGCCGTGGACGACGGCGACCAGGCCGTTCTCCAGGGGGGAGAACCAGTTCAGCCCGATCTTCCAGAGCGGTCCGCCGAACTCCTCGGCGCGGGGGCAGAGCGCGGCCGGTTCGCCGAGGCCGCCGTCGGCGTCGATCTCCGCCCGGTAGAGGTTCCACCAGCCGGTGCGGTCGCTGACGAGGAGCAGTCGTCCGGCCGCGTCCCAGTCGACCTGCGGGATCGACTCGGCGGGTCCGCCCGCGACGGTCGCGGTCCGGTGGAAGGTGCCGTCGGGGGTGACCTCGGCGAGCTGGACCTCGGTGCCGTCCCAGGGCATCCGGGGGTGGTCCCAGCCGATCCAGGCGGCCCGGCGGCCGTCCGGGGAGAGCCGGGGGCCGGTCACGAACCGGTGGCGCCCGTCGGAGAGTTCACGCACGGCCGCGCGGTCGTCGGCGGCGGAGCCGTCGAGGGGTACGGCGACGATCACCCGGCGTACGTCGGTCGGGGCGGGGCCGGTGAACTCCTCCAGGACGCACCACACCTCGGCCCGGTCGGCGTGGATGACCGGGTCCACCCAGCGCAGTCCGCCGCCGGTCCCGGAGACGGGGGTGAGGGGCCGGGGCTCGGCGCCGGGAGCGGCGTCGGGCTCGTAGGCGTAGAGCCGCTGGTCCGGGAAGTGGCAGAAGACGGCGAGGGGTCCGCCGGCCGGGCGCGGGACCGCCGACCAGGGCAGGCCGCCGTACTCGATCACCCTGCTGCGGACGTTCCACGGGGCGGGCAGCAGGTCTTCCTCGGTGCCGTCGGCGCGCCGTCGCGCGAGGGCGCGCCTGCCTCCCTCGGCGGGGCGTGGCGCGGTCCACCAGAGCTCGTCGCCGACGACTCCGGGGTACTCGGGCCGCCCGTCGTGGGCGGCGGCGAGCGCCGCGTCGACGGGTGACGGCCAGCTGCCGTGGGCGGCGATCGTTTTCATCCCAGCTCCCCCTGTCACGGTGTTACGCGAACGATGACGGCCCTACGCCGACTTCAGGTAATGGTCGAGCACCCGGACGCCGAAGTGCAGGGCGTCCACGGGGACGCGTTCGTCGACGCCGTGGAAGAGGGCCCCGTAGTCGAGGTCCGGGGGCAACCGGAGCGGCGAGAAGCCGTAGCCGGTGATGCCGAGCCGGGAGAACTGCTTGGCGTCGGTGCCGCCGGACATGGTGAAGGGCACGACGTGCCCGTCCGGGTCGAAACGCTCGACGGCGGCCCGCAGTTTCGCGAAGGTCGGCGAGTCGACGGGGGCTTCCAGGGCGACCTCGCGGTGGTGGAACTCCCATTCCACGTACGGGCCGGTCAGCTCGTCCATGGTCGCGGCGAACTCCTCCTCGGTGCCCGGCAGCGTCCGCCCGTCGATGTAGGCGACGGCCTGGCCCGGGATGACGTTGACCTTGTAGCCGGCGTCGAGGATCGTCGGGTTGGTGCTGTTGCGGACGGTCGGCGCGACGAGGGCGGCGGCGGGTCCGAGCTTGTCGAGGAGGACGTCCACGTCGAGGTGGGGCGCCTGGGTGTCGACGTCGATGGCGTACAGCGCGGCGAGTTCGGCGAGGGCGGCGCGGACGGTGGCGGTGAGCCGGACGGGCCAGGTGTGCGAGCCGATCCGGGCGACGGCGTCGGCGAGGCGGGTGACGGCGTTGGCCGTGTTGACCTTGGAGCCGTGCCCGGCGCGGCCGTGGGCGGTGAGCTTGAGCCAGGCGGTGCCCCGCTCCCCCGCGGCGATCGGGTAGAGGGTGGTGCCGGGCTGCGGGTGGAAGCTGAAGGCCCCGGACTCGCTGATGCCCTCCGTACAGCCCTCGAAGAGCTCGGCGTGGCGGTCGGCGAGGAAGCCGGAGCCGTCCTCGGCGCTCGCCTCCTCGTCGGCGGTGTAGGCGAGGACGATGTCGCGGCGCGGGCGGATGCCCTGCCGGGCCCAGGAGCGGACGACGGACAGGACCATCGCGTCCATGTTCTTCATGTCGACGGCCCCGCGGCCCCACACGACCCCGTCGCGGATCTCGCCGGAGAAGGGGTGGGTGGTCCACTCGGCCGGGTCGGCGGGCACGACGTCCAGATGGCCGTGGACGAGGAGGGCCTCGGCCGACGGGTCGGTGCCGGGGATGCGCGCCACCACGTTGGTGCGGCCGGGGGTCCGCTCCAGGAGGGTGGGCTCGACGCCGGCGGCGGCGAGGCGCTCGGCGACGTACTCGGCGGCGGGCCGTTCACGGCAGTCGCCGCCGCCCCGGTTGGTGGTGTCGATACGGATGAGCTCGGAGGTGAAGGTGACCACCTCGTCGAGCGCTGTCGTGTCCGGGCCCCGGACCTCCTCAGCCATACTGCTCCTCCACCGCGGCCGAGACGATCGTCGTGACCGCTTTGAATGTGCGGATTGCCTCGTACATCGTCTCGCTCGTGTACGCGACGCGCCGCTCCGCGCCGCGCGCCACGCCGGGAACCACCGTGGCGGCCGCGCCCAGGTGCTCGGCGTCGAACTCCAGCTCCACGGTGAAGGGGCCGCCGTGCACCGGCTCGTGGCGGACGGCGAGCGCGGCGCCGGTCTTCGCGGCCGCCCGGATGTCGGCGGCGGTTCTGGCCGGGGTCCGGCACACCGCCGCGTACCGCGAGACGTAGTCCTTGACGGCGACCTTGGGTGCCTCCGGCGCGTAGCCGAGGGCGTCCTCGCAGGTCAGGTCGTCACCGGTGACGAGGACGACGGGCACGCCGTACTCCGCGACCACCTGGGCGTTGAGCAGGCCCTCGCTGGCCCGCTCGCCGTTGAGCCAGACGCCGGTGATCGAGTTGGCGAGGTAGGTGTGGGCGAGGACGCCCTCGGTGCCGGCGCCCGTGTGGTAGCCGACGAAGGCGATGCCGTCGACGTCCCCGTGCTGGACGCCCTCGACCATGGAGAGCGACTTGTGCCGGCCGGTGAGCATCTCGGCGCGCTCGTCGAGCCGTTCCAGGAGCAGGTTCCGCATGGACCAGTGCGCTTCGTTGATGAGGACCTCGTCGGCGCCGCCGTCGAAGAAGCCGAGCACGGCGGCGTTCACATCGGAGGTGAACATCGCGCGGCACCGCTCCCACTGGGGCGTGCCGGGCAGCACGTCGGCGGGCCAGGTCACACCGGTCGCGCCCTCCATGTCGGCGCTGATGAGGATCTTCATGACTGGCACCGTACGCGCAGCCCGGCGGCCGTACCACCCCTGTGGAAAACGTCATTGGCCTGGCCCAATGACGGCCCGGACGGGGTCCGGCGCAGGGTCCGGACGGGGTGCCGAGGGGGTCCGGACCCGCGAGGACCCCCTCCGGCGGGGGGTTGCGGAGGGGGTCGTTCACGGGGGGCGGCGGGCGTGGTCGAGGGAGTGGCCGGGGTGCCCCGAGCAGCTCGGTGGCACGGGTGAGGTCGAGGGGCGGTGAGGGTCCGCAGGACGGCGTCGGTGACATCGCGTACGTCGACGAAGTCGCGCCGTGCCCGGAGCGGCGGCAGCCTTCGGGGGTCGGTGTGCCGCTGGTGCCGGCGCCGTACTCGTGGACCGTGCCGAGCTGGACGAGGCGGGACGGGCGGGCGAGGGCCCGGACGATCCGCGCGGGGAGTTCGGCGTTGCCCGCGCGCATGCCCGCCTCGTCGGTGTTCCTGGCGCGGCCGACGGCGTTGGCCACGGCGCCGTCGTCGGACCGTCGGGGTCGCCGAGGGCGTCGGCGACAGCGGCGGCGATCCGCCCGGGTGCGGCGGAGGCGAGGTCGAGTCCGCCGGCGCCGGTGCCGGCGAAGGGCACCACCCGGTGGCCCGCGTCGGTGAGGCCGCGGTGGAGGTGGGCGCCGAGGAGGACGACGTTCACCCGGTGCCGCCCTCGGTGTGCCTGGCCGCCCACCACCGGTCGGGGTGGTCCCGGTACCAGGCGACGGTCTCGGCGAGTCCACGGTCGAAGGGGGTGCGCGGGGCGTAGCCCACCGTGGCCGCCCCCGCCCCGGGCCTCGGGTCCCACTCGCGGGCGGAGGACGACCGGCGCAGAGGAGCGTTCTCGCTCCAGGGGGACGTATAGGCTGCTTTGCAAGCATCCGTCCCCCGCGCACCTCAGGAGACTCCTCGGTGACCGTCACGCTCGCCCAGCCCGAGACCGCCCCCCAGTCCGAGCACACCGCCGACCTCGACCCCGTCGTCGTCCGTGACGCACAGGACTTCGGGGTCTACGCACGCACCGGCGGCTGGACCTTCGCGCTCAAGGTGGCGCGCAGCGTCCGTCCCGGCGGGCAGGCCGCCGAGGGCACGGCCGCGGCGAAGGTCTCGGCGAAGGCGTTCGCGGAGCTCGCGGGGTGCTCGCCGGAGCGGGTCATGCGCTACTACAAGGCCTGGGACATGGCGGCCGACGACGGTGTCGTCCCGCAGTTCGAGGTGCTCGTTCCCGGCGAGGACATCGAGCTGCCCGACGCCGACGTCTGGCTGTCGTACTACACCTCGCGCAACGGCGCCTCGTCCGTGCGCGGCCAGGCGATCAGCGCGGCGGCCGAGGCGGAGGGCATCCGTCCGACGAAGGCCCTGGAGGTCGCGGAGAACCCGACGGCGCTGCGGGCCGCGATCCTCGCCGACCCGGGGACGGCGGAGGCGGCGCGGGGCGCGCTGCTCGACCGGATGAAGGAGGACCCCGCCCTTCAGACCGAGATGGCCCGCGCCATCGCGCGTACCGATGATCTGAAGAAGGCCGTGGCGAGCGAGGCGAAGGCGGCCGACCGCATCGGCTACGTGCGCCAGATCGTGGAGAACGGCCAGATCAAGACGCCGGCCGGGCAGACCGTGGAGGCGCCGGCCGAGCTGCGGGCCGAGGCCGAGCGCCATCTGTCGCTCCTCGACGAGCTCGACGACTCCGAGGAGGCGGGCGAGTGGGCCGGTGAGGCGTACGACACGGTCAAGGGCCTGGTCGCGAAGGCGGTCGAGGAGGACCCGGCGCTGCGGGTCCAGGAGCGGCGGACGAAGTTCTACAGCAGCCTGCAGAAGGCGACGAAGGTCTTCGAGGAGCTGACCCTCGACGAGGTCCTGGAGGAGGAGATCTTCGAGGACGACATGCTCCAGCGCCTCGAAGCCCTCCAGGAGGCGATCAGCTCCTGCATCAGCACGCTGCGCAGGGCGACGACCGCCTCCTGACCCCGGGAGGGGGCGCCTCAGTCCTGGTGCCCGAGCTGGAGGTCGCGCTCGGTGCGACCGCCGCCGGCCATCTGGAGGACGGTCGCGACGGGCGGGTAGCCGGCGGCGATGACGGTGTACTCGCCGGAGGAGAGGTCCACGAAGCGGAAGGTGCCGTCGGGGCCGGTGGTGAGGGTGTCGACGACGTTGCCGGCGGCGTCGAGCAGGGTGACCCGGGCGTCCTCGACGGGGCGGCCGCCCCCTGCCCGTACGGTGCCGCGCAGCACCGCCCCGCCGGCGAGTTCGATGTCCTGGCGGGTCTCGCGGGAGGCCTGGACGCTGACGGGCAGCGCGGCGGGCCGGAAGGCGGGGGCGCTGGCGGCGAGCGTGTACTCGCCGGCGACCAGTTCGGAGATGACGTACCCGCCCTCGCGTCCGCTGCGGGTCGAGGCGACGACCTCGCCGCGTACGTCGGTGAGGGTGACGGCCGCGTCCCGTACGGGTGTCCCGTCGGCGGTGACGACGCTGCCCGCGAGCCGGCCGGCGCCGCCGAGGACGACGTCGAGCTCGACGGGCCGGTCGCCGACGGTGACCGAGACGGCCTGGGGCTGGTGTCCGCCGGCCGCGGCGATGAGGACGTACGAACCGTTGCCGGGGACGCTCAGCGCGTACCGCCCGTCCTCGCCGCTGGCGCCCCGGCCGACCTGCCGGCCCTGGACGTCGATGAGGGTGAGGGCGGCCCGGGGGACGCGGCTGCCGTCGTGGTGCTGGACGGTGCCGCAGACGGGGAGTCCGGAGTGCGGGGCGGCGAGGGAGGCGGGCGCGGGGGCGGCGTGCCGGGCGTGCGGGACGGCCTGGACGCCGCCGGACTCGTCGGCTCCGGTGGCCTCGGTGGTGGGGCTGTGGTGGGTCACCAGCGGTTTCTCCTTGAGGAAGAAGGCGAGGACGAGGCCGAGCACGAGGACCGGCACGAGGTAGAGGAAGATGCGCGGCATCGCGTCCGCGTACGCCTGGATGTAGGCGTCGCGTACGGCGGGCGGCAGGGTGTGCACCGTCTGCGGGGTGATGGACTCGGCGGGCGGCAGGGCGGTCGCGCCGCCGGCGAGGACGCCGGCGAGCCGGTCGCCGAGGGCGTCGTCGAGGCGGGAGGCGAAGAGGGTGCCGAAGACGGCGGCGCCGACGCTGCCGCCGATCTGGCGGAAGTAGTTGTGGGCGCTGGTGGCGGTGCCGAGGTCACCGGGGCGTACGGAGTTCTGTACGGCGAGGACGAGCACCGGCATGACGAGGCCGATGCCGGTGCCGAGGACGGCCTGCCAGAGGCTGTGCTGGAGGCGCGGGGTGTCGGCGTCCATGCGGGAGAGCAGCCACATGCCGAGGACGGAGAACGCGCCGCCGAGCAGCGGGTAGACCTTGTAGTGGCCGGTGCGGCTGATGAGCTGGCCGGAGACGACGGAGGCGATGACGATGCCGCCCATGAGGGGCAGCATCAGGAGGCCGGACTCGGTGGCCGTGGCGCCCTCGACCATCTGCAGGAAGCTGGGGAGGTAGCTGGCGGCGCCGAAGAGCGCGATGCCGACGACGGCGCCGACGAGGGCGGTCACGGTGAAGACGGAGTCGCGGAACAGCCGCAGCGGGATGAGGGGTTCGGGCGCGATGTGCTCGACGACCAGGAAGAGCAGGGTGGTTCCGGCGGCTCCGCAGGCGAGGGCGATGACGACGCGGGAGTCCCAGGCGTACTCGGTGCCGCCCCAACTGGTGAGCAGGACGAGGCAGGTGGAGGCGGCGGCGAGGAGGAGGGCGCCGAGGACGTCGAAGCGTGCGCGTGCCGTGGGCTTGGGGAGTTTGAGGACGACGGCGACGACGGCGAGGGTGACGAGCCCGAAGGGCACGTTGAAGTAGAAGCACCAGCGCCAGGAGACGTGGTCGGTGAAGAAGCCGCCGAGCAGGGGTCCCGCGACGGAGGCGAGGCCGAAGGCAGCGCCGATCAGGCCCATGTAGCGGCCTCGTTCGCGGGCGGGGACGATGTCGGCGATGATCGCCTGGACCCCGATCATCAGTCCGCCGGCGCCGACGCCCTGGACGGCGCGGAAGGCGATGAGTTCGTCCATGCTGCGGGACCAGCCGGCGAGTCCCGAGCCGATGACGAAGACGACGATGGCGAAGAGGAAGACGCCCTTGCGGCCGAGGAGGTCGCCGAGTTTTCCGTAGATCGGCAGGCCGACGGTGGCGGTCAGCAGATAGGCGGTGATCGCCCAGGACATCCGGTCGAGGCCCTGGAGTTCGCCGACGATCTTCGGCAGGGCGGTGGCGACGATCATCTGCTCTAGCGCGGCCAGGAGCAGCGCGAGCATCAGGCCGCAGAAGACGAGGCGGACGCGGCGGGGGTCGAGGTGGTCGGCCCTGGCGGGGTGGGGCGGTGGGGTGGGTTCGGTGGGCGGGCCGCCCGCGGCGAGCGGTGCCGCGCCCTCCGTGTCCGCCGGCACCTCTCCGTCCTCGGCGGATTTCACGATCGTGATCGCACCCACGTACCTGCTCCCCTCGTCACGGCGTCTGCGCCGCGCCATTCTTCGCATTGGGCACGAAGGGGGAGCAAGTCGGGCGGTACGGGAGGTCAGTGGCGTCCGAAGGTCCGAACGGCCCTGCGGTACGGCGCACTTGGGTCGCTCATCAGCGCGTTTACGAGGGGGCCCGCGCCCCCGGCGCACAGGGGGCGCCGTTACGGGGGTGCGGGCGATCCACTCGAATCGGTGAACGCTCCGGGCGTTACTTCTCGACCTCGTCCGCCAGCTTGGCGAGAACGGCGTCGTAGATCCGGCCGAGGCCCTTGGGCGCGAAGGTGCGCTCGAAGAAGCCGCCGACGCCGCCGGCACCGTCCCAGACGGTGGTGACGACGGCGCGGGACTTGCCCTCCCCGGCGGGGGTCACGAGCCAGGTGGTGACCATGGAGGAGTTGCGGTCCTTCTCGACGAGCTGCCCGTCGGTGGGCTCGGTGACCTCCAGGAGACAGTCGCGGACGCGCTTGCTCGTGGCCTGCAGCTTCCAGTGGACGAGGGTGCCCTCGCCGTCGCCGCCCTCGCGCACCTCGTACTCGCTGAAGTGCTCGGGGAGCAGCTTCGCGCGCGTGCCGCTGTAGTCGGCCAGCGCGTCGAACACCGTCTCCGCGTCGGCGGCGATGATCCGTTCCGTGGTGGCCTCGACCTGCGCCATTGACTTCCTCCAGCTCGTGGTTCCTCAGGGGTGTGGGCCTAGAGAACCACGTGGGCTCCGGGGCGCGAAATCCGGGTTGCAACGATCAAGGGAACAGGTGTTCTATTCTGAGCGAACGGTCGACGCAGAGCCATCGAGGAGGCGTCCATGCGCTGGGACAATCTGGGCGACACGCCCACCGCTCCCGCCGACATCGCCCTGTTCGGTACGGACGCGGTGACCACCCGGACCTTCGACACCCCCGAGTTCCGGGGCATCACCTTCCACGAGGTACGGGCCCGCTCGATCCTCAACCGGGTGCCCGGCGCCTCGCGGATGCCGTTCGAGTGGACGGTCAACCCGTACCGGGGGTGCACGCACGCGTGTGTGTACTGCTTCGCCCGCAAGACCCACAGCTATCTCGACCTCGACACCGGGCTCGGCTTCGACTCCCAGATCGTCGTCAAGATCAACGCCCCGGAGCTCCTGACCCGCCAGCTCGCCTCCGCACGCTGGCAAGGCGCGCACATCGCGATGGGCACCAACGTCGACTGCTACCAGCGGGCCGAGGGCCGGTACGGCCTGATGCCGGGCATCCTCACCGCCCTGCGCGACCGCGCCAACCCCTTCTCGATCCTCACCAAGGGCACGCTGATCCTGCGGGACCTGGAGCTGCTCACCCAGGCCGCCCGGGTCACCGAGGTCGGCATCTCCGTCTCCGTCGGCTTCACCGACCAGGAGCTGTGGCGCACGATCGAGCCCGGCACCCCCTCCCCGCAGCGCCGGCTCGACGTGGTCCGGACGCTCGGCGCGCACGGCATCGACTGCGGGGTCCTGATGGCGCCCGTGGTGCCCTTCCTCGGCGACCGGCCCGAGCAGCTCCGCGACACGGTCCGCGCGATCGCCGAGGCCGGGGCGAGTTCGGTCACCCCGCTCGTGCTGCATCTGCGGCCGGGCGCCCGCGAGTGGTTCATGCAGTGGCTGCGGCGCCACCACCCCGGTCTGGTGCGGCGGTACGAGCGGATGTACGCGGACGGGGCCTACGCGCCCACGTGGTACCAGCGCCGGATCACCCGTCAGGTGCACGAGCTGGCGGCCGAGTTCGGCATCGGGCCCGCGCACCGGGGCGCGACGCGCCGGACACCCGTACCGGAGGAACCGGAGACGGCGGCGGCACCGGAGCAGCTGACGCTCCTCTGAGCGACCGCCGCTCCCCCGGTCATCTCTGAGCGACCGCCGCTCCCCCGGCCGTCGCTCCTCCGGCCATCTCTCCCCCGGCCACCGATCCTCCGATCATCGGACCGGTCACCTGACACGCCGTCGGATTCCCCTCCGTTCGGGTCAACTCTCGGCGAAACAGGTCCTCTCCACGCCGGTTCGGGACACAAACGCCCTATGACCCCACGCGCAGGAATGCTGATCGCCGCAGGAGCGCTGGTCGCCGGGACGGTCACCGTCCTGCCCGCCGCCCCCGCGGGCGCCGGTGAACCGGCCCCCCGTCCCTTCCCCTCGCTCGCCTGGACCGGCTGTGCCACCGAGGCGTACCCCAAGCTCCAGTGCGCCACCCTCCGGGTGCCGCTCAACCACGACGACCCGGCCGGCCGGACCGTCACGCTCGCCCTCACCCGCGTCCCGCACACCGCGAAGACCTTCCAGGGGCCGCTGCTCGTGAACCCGGGCGGGCCCGGCGGCAGCGGCCGCGGCATGGCCGGGTACGTGGCGTCCTCGCTGCCCCCGAAGGTGGCCGCCGAGTACGACGTGATCGGCTTCGACCCGCGCGGGGTCGGCAAGAGCGAGCCCGCTCTCGACTGCAGGCCCGGCCACTTCGCCCCGGTCCGCCAGGACTCGGTGCCGAGCGACGCCGCATCCGAGCGGCTCGCGATCGAGCGGGCCCAGGCCTTCGCCGCGGCCTGCGGCAAGAAGTACGCGGACGTGCTGCCGTACATCGACACCGTGAGCACCGCCCGGGACATGGACGTCATCCGGCGCGCGCTCGGCGCCCAGAAGATCAACTACCTCGGCTACTCGTACGGCACCTATCTGGGGGCCGTGTACGCGCGGCTCCACCCGGACCGGGTGCGGCGGATGGCGCTGGACTCCGTCGTGAACCCGCACGGCGTCTGGTACGAGGACAACATCGCGCAGGACTACGCCTTCGACACCCGGCACAAGGACTTCATGGCCTGGGTGGCCAAGCAGGACTCCGTGTACAAGCTGGGCGCCGACCCGGCGGCGGTCGAGGCGGCCTGGTACCGGATGCGGGACGCGCTGCGCGCGAAGCCGGCCGGCGGGAAGGTCGGACCGGGCGAGCTGGAGGACACCTATCTGCCGGGCAGCTACTACAACGGCTACTGGCCGCGCCTCGCGAAGGCGTTCGCCGCGTACGTCAACGACGCGAACGCGGTGCCGCTCACGGAGGCGTACGAGCGGTACGGCGAGGCCGACGCGGCCGCCGACAACGGCTACTCGGTCTACACGAGCGTGCAGTGCCGGGACGCGGCCTGGCCCCGCGACTGGAGCGTCTGGCGCAAGGACAACTGGGACGTGCACGCCAAGGCGCCCTTCTCCACCTGGAACAACGCCTGGTACAACGCGCCGTGCGCGTTCTGGCCGGTGGATTCGCTGACCCCGCCGGACGTCAGCAACGACCAGGTTCCGCCGGTCCTCATCCTCCAGGCCACGGACGACGCGGCGACGCCGTACGAGGGCGGGGTCGCCCTGCACCGGCTGATGCGCGGCTCCAGCCTGGTCGTGGAGGAGGGCGGCGGGAACCACGGTGTGACCCTCGGCGGGAACGCGTGCATGGACGAGCACCTGTCCGCCTACCTCGCCACGGGCGAGGTCCCGCGCGCGGAGGGCGACGCCGAGGTGGACGCGGCCTGCGCGACGCTGCCGGAGCCGAAGCCCGAGCCGGCGACCCGGACCGCCCCGACCGCGGCCGAGTCCGCGGGCAGCGCGCTGCACGGTTTCCTCGGCCACGTACGCTGAGGTTCCCCGGCCCGGTGCGCCGACGATGCCCGCATCCCCCAGGGGTGCGGGCACTGTCAGTGCCATGGGCGAGGATGTGGGGCATGACGAGCCACCTGACCCATCTGCCCGCTCCCGACGGGATCGCCGCCAGCCCGCAGTACAGCCATGTCGTCTGGGGGACGGGCCGCTTCGTCGCGATATCCGGCCAGTGCGCGTTCGACGCCTCGGGCGCGGTGGTCGGGAAGGGTGACGCGGTGGCGCAGGCCCGTCAGGTCTTCGCGAACCTGGACCGCTGCCTCGCGGCGGCGGGCGCCGGGTTCCAGGACGTGGTGAAGCTGACGTACTTCGTCACGGACGTCGCCCACCTCCCGGCCGTACGGGAGGCCAGGGACGCCCATTTCGCGGGGGCGCCGCTGCCGGCGAGCTCGGCGGTCCAGGTGTCGGCGCTCGTCCGCCCGGAACTGCTCGTGGAGATCGAGGCGTTCGCGCTGGTGCCGGAGCGGAGTGCGGCGCCCGGGGCCGATGGTGCGGCCCGCCCGCTCCTCCGCTCAGTGGGTGGTGCCGAGCCGGCCCAGTGACGCTTCCGCCGCGGCGCCGAGCCGGGGGTGCGGGAGCGCGGCCTCCAGGGCGGGGCGGGCCCGGGGGTCGCCCAGGGTGCCCAGGCCCTCGACGCAGGCGAGGCCGACCCGCCAGTGGGGGTCGTCGGCGGGCAGGCGCCGTTCGAGGACGGTGATCAGGGCCGGTACGGACTCGGGGGCGCGGAGGGCGGCGAGCAGCCGGATCGGCAGCAGGGCGTAGGCGACGCGGAGTTCGTTGGTGGCGAGGGCGGCGGCCGCGCGGGCGGTACGGGGGTCGCCGAGCCGGGTCAGGGCGTGGGCGGCGGTGACGCAGCGCTCCGGGTCGCGGTGGTTGAGGAGGAGCACCAGGGCCTCGAAGGCGCGTGGGTCGCCCGTGACGCCGAGGGCGTAGGCGGCGATCTCCCGGGCCCAGAGGGGCTGCCCGGGGGCGGTGAGGACGTGGTGCAGTTCCTCGGGATCGGTGGTTTCCGCGAGCTGTTCGAATGCCGCCGGGACGGTTCCCGCGTCATTCTCGATCTCGTCCCGCAATCGATCGATCATCGAGCAGAATTCCGGATCCTCGGCGTATTCCATGAATCCGAGCCTATCCGCGATCCAGATCACATTTTCCTCAACTTCCCGGGACTGGCGCGCTCGTTACCCGCCGGTTAGTCTCAGGTGAGCGGGGCACCCCCGCGCTTCTCACAACGGCCTGGTGACGCAGCCGTTGTGGGTGTTTGTCGGTTCGGCAGTTTCGACGTGGCTCCGGGACAGAGTCCGTCGCCCTTTTCCCTCCAGGGCATCGCCCTTTCTCCGGGCAGAGCCCTCGCTCTTTCCCGCGGCCTTTCGTGCGCGCACTGCCCTCAGTCGTCACTCTTCCTCTCAGGAGTCCCCTGATGGACACCCCTCTCTCCACCATCGCCGTCGTCGGTCTCGGCACCATGGGCACGGGTATCGCCGACGTCCTCGTCCGCGCCGGCCGCGAGGTCATCGGCATCGACATCAGCGACACCGCCGCCGCCCAGGCCGTCGCCGCCCTGGAGGCCTCCACCGCCCGTGCGGTGGCCCGCGAGCGGATCACCGAGGAGGAGCGGCAGGACGTCCTGGCCCGCTTCCGTACCTTCTCCGACCTCCAGGCGGCCGCCGAGGCCGACCTCGTCATCGAGGTCGTGCCCGAGTCGTACGAGGCGAAGCAGGAGGTGTTCCGGGCCCTCGACGGCATCGTCCGGCCCGGAACGATCGTCGCCACCGGCACGAACGCGCTTTCCGTCACCCGGCTCGCGGCCGACTCGGCCCACCCCGAGCGGGTCCTCGGCCTGCACTTCTTCACCCCGGTCCAGGCCATGAAGCTGGTGGAGGTGGTCTCCTCCGTGCTGACCGACCCGCGGGCCGTCGACGCCGTCACGCAGCTCGCCCTCGACCTGGGCAAGGAGCCGGTGGCGGTCGGCGACAGGGCCGGTTTCATCGCGGACGGGCTGCTCTTCGGCTACCTGAACCAGGCCGCCGCCATGTACGAGGCCAAGTACGCCTCCCGCGAGGACATCGACGCGGCGATGAAGCTGGGCTGCGGTCTGCCGATGGGCCCGCTGGCGCTGCTCGACCTGATCGGCGTCGACACGGCCCGTACGGTCCTTGAGGCCATGTACGCGGACTCCCACGACCGGCTGCACGCCCCGGCCCCGATCCTCAAGCAGCTCAGCGAGGCGGGTCTGACCGGCCGCAAGTCGGGCCGCGGCTTCTACACCTACGAGGCGCCGGGCTCCGGCGAGGTCGTGCGGGACGCGCTGACCCCGCTGGGCTTCGCGGAGGCGGCCGGCGGCCGCGAGGTCCGCTCGGTCGGCGTCGCCGGCTCGGGCACCATGGCCTCCGGCATCGCCGAGGTCTTCGCCAAGGCCGGATACCAGGTCGTCCTCGCCGCCCGCTCCCAGGAGAAGGCGGACACGGCGAAGGCCCGGATCGCCAAGTCGCTGGCCCGCTCGGTCGACAAGGGCCGGATGACGGGCGAGGCGCGCGACGCGACGCTGGCCCTGATCACCCCGGCCGGCACGCTGGACGCCTTCGCCGACGTCGACCTGGCCCTGGAGGCGGTCGCCGAGGACCTGGAGATCAAGCAGGAGCTGTTCGCGCGGCTCGACAAGATCTGCAAGCCGGGCGCGGTGCTCGCCACCACGACGTCCTCGCTGCCGGTCGTGGCCTGCGCCCGCGCCACCTCGCGCCCGCAGGACGTCATCGGGATGCACTTCTTCAACCCGGCGCCGGCCATGAAGCTGGTCGAGATCGTCCGCACGGTGCTGACCGGCGACGACGTCCACGCGACCGTCCGCGAGGTCACCACGAGGATCCGCAAGCACCCGGTGGACTGCGGCGACCGTGCCGGCTTCATCGTGAACGCGCTGCTCTTCCCGTACCTGAACAACGCCATCAAGATGGTCCAGGAGCACTACGCGACCCTGGACGACATCGACGCCGCGATGAAGCTGGGCGGCGGCTACCCGATGGGCCCGTTCGAACTGCTCGACGTGGTCGGTCTGGACGTGTCGCTCGCGATCGAGCAGGTGCTGCACCGCGAGTTCCGGGACCCGGGCCTGGCCCCGGCCCCGCTTCTGGAGCACCTGGTGGCGGCGGGCTGCCTGGGTCGCAAGACGGGGCGCGGCTTCCGCGAATATGCCCGACGCTGAGCCGGGAGCGGCCGGCTGGGGTGGTCTGCTGAGCCCTCCGGGCACCGTCGGTGTCCCGGGGGGCTCCCCGCCCCCACCTGGGCACACTCCCCCTCCGATGCAGTACGTTCGGACCATGCCCAAGGCCGCGAAGACACCCCGTGCCACGTCCCCGTCCGACGCTCCGGAGAGCGCGGCGGGCACTCGTGCCGCCGCGCAGCGGCTCAAGATGCGCCGGGAGCTCGCCACGGCCGCGATGGAGCTCTTCGCGAGCAAGGGGTACGAGGCCACGACGGTCGACGAGATCGCCGCCCGGGCCGGCGTCGCGCGGCGGACGTTCTTCCGGCACTTCCGCTCCAAGGAAGAGGCGATCTTCCCGGATCACGACGACACCCTGGTGCGGGCGGAGGCGGTGCTGAACGCGGCCCCGCCGCACGAGCACCCGCTCGACACGGTGTGCCGGGGCATCAAGGAAGTCATGAAGATGTACGCGGGCTCTCCCGCGGTCTCCGTGGAGCGCTACCGGCTCACCCGCGAGGTGCCGACCCTGCGGGAGCGGGAGATCGCCTCGGTGGCCCGCTACGAGCGGCTGTTCACCCGCTACCTCCTCGGCCACTTCGACGAGCGGGACCACCACGACGGCAACGACGACCCGCTGCTCGCCGAGGTGGCGGCCTCCGCGGTCGTCACGGCCCACAACCACGTCCTGCGCCGCTGGCTGCGGGCGGGCGGGCAGGGCGACGTGGAGAGCCAGCTGGACCACGCCTTCGCGATCGTCCGGGAGACCTTCGGCTCGGGCATAGGCGCGGGCCGCCCGGCCCCTTCCTCGTCCTCCCCGGGGACCACCGAGCCGGCCCCGGCCGTGCGGGCCTCCACCACGGGTGACGTGGTGGTCGCCGTGGCCCGGACGGACGCGCCGCTCGACGAGGTCATGCGCACGATCCAGCAGGCGCTGACGAAGAACTGAGCCCCGACCGACACCCTTCACGACGAAGGCCGCCCCTCTGCGGGGGCGGCCTTCGCCCGTTTTGACCTGCGATTCGATCGATCATCGCTCACATGTGACCGGCAGATTGCATATGAGTGAAATTGTTGGCACGCAGTGCCTTGTCACGTGACACGGCGTGCCATACGTTGATGGTGTCCGGGCGGCCGGCGCGCAGAGGTCTCCTCGTGCGCCGGCTGTCCCCACAAGCGATCGTGATCGTGCGCCCGGACGCCTGCGTCACAGGCACCCACCGCGCCCACCAGGCGCAGCCCGCACCACCCCGCCGAACCGACGGCACACCTCCACAGCAGCAGCCCCAGACGTAACCCTCAGCGCGTCCTCCCCTCAGGACGCCGCACCGCCGGAGGCAACCCCGTGAAGGACATCCTGGACGCGATCCAGTCCCCGGACTCCACGTCCGCCGACTTCGCGAACATCCCGCTCCCCGAGTCGTACCGCGCCATCACCGTCCACAAGGACGAGGCGGAGATGTTCGCCGGGCTCGCCAGCCGCGACAAGGACCCGCGCAAGTCGCTGCACCTCGACACCGTGCCGGTGCCCGAGCTCGGCCCGGGCGAGGCCCTGGTCGCCGTCATGGCGAGCTCCGTGAACTACAACTCGGTCTGGACCTCGATCTTCGAGCCCGTCTCGACCTTCGGCTTCCTGGAGCGCTACGGCCGGCTCAGCGACCTCAGCAAGCGCCACGACCTGCCGTACCACGTCATCGGCTCCGACCTCGCGGGCGTCGTGCTCCGCACCGGCCCCGGCGTGAACTCGTGGAAGCCCGGTGACGAGGTCGTCGCGCACTGCCTCTCGGTGGAGCTGGAGTCCTCGGACGGACACAACGACACGATGCTCGACCCCGAGCAGCGCATCTGGGGCTTCGAGACCAACTTCGGCGGCCTGGCGGAGATCGCGCTGGTCAAGTCGAACCAGCTGATGCCGAAGCCCGACCACCTGAGCTGGGAGGAGGCGGCGTCCCCGGGCCTCGTCAACTCCACCGCGTACCGCCAGCTGGTCTCCCGCAACGGCGCCGGCATGAAGCAGGGCGACAACGTCCTCATCTGGGGCGCGAGCGGTGGACTCGGCTCGTACGCCACGCAGTTCGCCCTGGCCGGCGGTGCCAACCCGATCTGTGTCGTCTCCTCCCCCGAGAAGGCCGACATCTGCCGGGCGATGGGCGCCGAGGCGGTCATCGACCGCAACGCCGAGGGCTACAAGTTCTGGAAGGACGAGCACACCCAGGACCCGAAGGAGTGGAAGCGCTTCGGCAAGCGCATCCGCGAGCTCACCGGCGGCGAGGACATCGACATCGTCTTCGAGCACCCGGGCCGCGAGACCTTCGGCGCGAGCGTCTACGTCACCCGCAAGGGCGGCACCATCACCACCTGCGCCTCCACCTCGGGCTACATGCACGAGTACGACAACCGCTACCTGTGGATGTCGCTCAAGCGCATCATCGGCTCGCACTTCGCCAACTACCGCGAGGCGTGGGAGGCCAACCGCCTGATCGCCAAGGGCAAGATCCACCCCACCCTGTCGAAGGTCTACTCCCTGGAGGAGACCGGCCAGGCCGCCTACGACGTCCACCGCAACCTGCACCAGGGCAAGGTCGGCGTCCTGGCGCTCGCGCCCGAGGAGGGCCTCGGCGTCCGCAACCCGGAGATGCGCGCCCAGCACATCGACGCCATCAACCGCTTCCGCAACATCTGAGCCCGGGACCATAGATGACTGAGCGCCAGAAGGACCGGCCGTGGCTCATGCGGACGTACGCCGGTCACTCGACCGCCGAGGCGTCCAACGAGCTGTACCGGCGCAACCTCGCCAAGGGTCAGACCGGCCTCTCGGTCGCGTTCGACCTGCCGACGCAGACGGGCTACGACCCTGACCACATCCTCGCCCGCGGCGAGGTCGGCCGGGTCGGCGTCCCCGTCTCGCACCTCGGTGACATGCGACGGCTGTTCCAGGACATCCCCCTGGACCAGATGAACACCTCGATGACCATCAACGCCACGGCGATGTGGCTCCTGGCGCTCTACCAGGTGGTCGCCGAGGAGCAGGGTGCCGACGTCACCCGGCTCCAGGGCACCACCCAGAACGACATCGTGAAGGAGTACCTGTCGCGCGGGACGCACGTCTTCCCGCCCGGCCCCTCCCTCCGCCTCACGACGGACATGATCACCTACACGGTGAACAACATCCCGAAGTGGAACCCGATCAACATCTGCAGCTACCACCTGCAGGAGGCCGGGGCCACTCCGGTCCAGGAGATCTCGTACGCGATGTCCACCGCGATCGCCGTGCTCGACGCGGTGTTCGCCTCGGGCCAGGTCCCGGAGGACCGCAAGGGCGAGGTCGTGGCCCGTATCTCCTTCTTCGTGAACGCGGGCGTCCGCTTCATCGAGGAGATGTGCAAGATGCGCGCCTTCGGCCGCATCTGGGACAAGGTCACCCGCGAGCGGTACGGCATCGAGAACGAGAAGCAGCGCCGGTTCCGCTACGGCGTGCAGGTCAACTCGCTCGGTCTGACCGAGGCCCAGCCGGAGAACAACGTCCAGCGGATCGTCCTGGAGATGCTGGCCGTCACCCTCTCCAAGGACGCCCGCGCGCGTGCCGTGCAGCTGCCCGCCTGGAACGAGGCGCTCGGCCTGCCCCGGCCGTGGGACCAGCAGTGGTCGCTGCGCATCCAGCAGGTCCTCGCCCACGAGTCCGACCTCCTGGAGTACGAGGACATCTTCGCCGGCTCGCACGTCATCGAGGCCAAGGTCGACTCGCTCGTCGAGGAGTGCCTGGCCGAGATCGACCGGATCCAGGAGATGGGCGGCGCGATGGCCGCCGTCGAGTCCGGCTACCTCAAGTCGCAGCTCGTCTCCTCGCACGCCGAGCGGCGCGCGCGGATCGAGGCCGGCGACGAGAAGATCATCGGCGTCAACATCTTCCAGGCGACCGAGGAGAACCCCCTCACCGCCGACCTGGACACCGCCATCATGACGGTGGACCCGGCGAACGAGGCGCGGGTGGTCACGGCCCTCCACGAGTGGCGCGACAACCGCGACGAGACCCGCGCCCAGGAATCCCTGGCGACGCTGAAGGCGACGGCTGCCGGTGACGGCAACCTCTTCGCCGCCACCCTGGAGTGCGCGCGTGCGGGCGTCACGACCGGGGAGTGGTCCTGGGCGCTGCGGGATGTCTTCGGCGAGTTCCGCGCCCCGACGGGCGTGTCCTCGGCCCCGGTCGCGGTGACGGCCGAGGCCGGCACGCCGCTGGCCCTGGTACGGGACAAGGTGGCGCGGACCGCCGAGGAGATGGGCGTCGGGCGGCTGCGGCTGCTCGTCGGCAAGCCGGGCCTGGACGGGCACTCCAACGGGGCCGAGCAGATCGCCGTACGCGCGCGTGACGCCGGTTTCGAGGTGGTCTACCAGGGCATCCGGCTGACGCCCGAGCAGATCGTGAGCGCGGCCCTCGCGGAGGACGTGCACTGCGTGGGTCTGTCGATCCTCTCCGGCTCGCACGCCGAGCTGGTCCCGGACGTCCTCGACCGCCTCCGCGAGGCGGGCGCGACCGACGTGCCGGTCATCGTCGGCGGGATCATCCCGAACGCCGACGCCGCAGAACTGAAGCGTGCGGGTGTGGCCGCCGTCTTCACACCGAAGGACTTCGGCATCACGGAGATCATCGGACGTATCGTCGACGAGATCCGGACAGCGAACAAGCTCCACCCCCTTGAAAGTACGGAGGTCCCCGCATGACCAGCCCCGTGAACCGCCTGCGTCCGCGCCGCTCCTGCCTGGCGGTCCCCGGTTCCAACCCGCGCTTCCTCGAGAAGGCCCAGGGCCTCGCCGCCGACCAGGTCTTCCTGGACCTGGAGGACGCGTGCGCCCCGCTGGCCAAGCCCGAGGCCCGGCACACCATCGTGAAGTTCCTGAACGAGGGCGACTGGACCGGCAAGACCCGGGTCGTCCGCGTCAACGACTGGACGACCCACTGGACGTACCGTGACGTCGTCACCGTCGTCGAGGGCGCCGGCCAGAACCTCGACTGCATCATGCTGCCGAAGGTCCAGGATGCCCAGCAGATCGTGGCGCTCGACCTCCTGCTGACCCAGATCGAGAAGACGATGGGCTTCGAGGTCGGCAAGATCGGCATCGAGGCGCAGATCGAGAACGCCCAGGGCCTCACGAACGTCAACGCGATCGCGCAGGCCTCCCAGCGCGTCGAGACGATCATCTTCGGCCCGGCCGACTTCATGGCCTCCATCAACATGAAGTCGCTGGTCGTGGGCGAGCAGCCGCCCGGCTACCCGGCGGACGCGTACCACCACATCCTGATGAGCATCCTGATGGCCGCCCGCGCCAACAACCTCCAGGCGATCGACGGCCCGTACCTCCAGATCCGCAACCAGGAGGGCTACAAGGCCGTCGCGCAGCGCGCCGCCGCCCTCGGTTTCGACGGCAAGTGGGTGCTGCACCCGGACCAGGTCGCCGCCGCGAACGAGATCTTCTCGCCCTCGCAGGAGGACTACGACCACGCCGAGCTGATCCTCGACGCGTACGACTACTACACGTCCGAGGCCGGCGGGAAGAAGGGCTCCGCGATGCTCGGCGACGAGATGATCGACGAGGCCTCCCGCAAGATGGCCCTGGTCATCTCCGGCAAGGGCCGGGCCGCCGGCATGCAGCGCACCAGCAAGTTCGAGATCCCGGAGGCCTGAGTCCGATGCAGTTCGGCCGTACCTACGAAGAGTTCGAAGTCGGTGCCGTCTACAAGCACTGGCCCGGAAAGACGGTCACCGAGTACGACGACCACCTCTTCTGCCTGCTGACGATGAACCACCATCCGCTGCACATGGATGTGAACTACGCCGAGAACACGACGGATTTCGGCAAGAACGTCGTCGTCGGCAACTACATCTACTCGCTGCTGCTCGGCATGTCCGTGCCGGACGTCTCCGGCAAGGCCATCGCCAACCTGGAGATCGAGTCGCTGCGGCACGTGGCGCCGACCTTCCACGGCGACACGATCTACGGCGAGACCACGGTCCTCGACAAGACCCCGTCGAAGTCGAAGAACGACCGCGGCATCGTCTACGTCGAGACCAAGGGCTACAAGCAGGACGGCACCCTCGTGTGTGTCTTCCGCCGCAAGGTGATGGTGCCCACCGAGACGTACATCAAGGAGCGCGGCGGCGAGCAGCCCGGCCGCCCCGAGCTGATCGAGCCCGCCAAGAAGACGGAGAAGTAGCCATGGCCCGACTCGCCCAGACCGCCGGGCTCACGGACGTCCAGCAGGAGATCCTCAAGACCGTCCGGGAGTTCGTCGACAAGGAGATCATCCCGGTCGCCACCGAGCTGGAGCACCGCGACGAGTACCCCCAGCAGATCGTCGACGGGCTCAAGGAGCTCGGCCTGTTCGGTCTGATGATCCCCGAGGAGTACGGGGGTCTGGGTGAGTCGCTCCTCACCTACGCGCTGTGCGTGGAGGAGATCGCGCGTGGCTGGATGTCGGTCTCCGGCATCATCAACACGCACTTCATCGTCGCGTACATGCTGAAGCAGCACGGCACCCAGGAGCAGAAGGACTACTTCCTGCCGCGGATGGCGGCCGGCGAGACGCGTGGCGCGTTCTCGATGTCGGAGCCGGGCCTCGGCTCGGACGTGTCGGCCATCACGTCGAAGGCGGTCAAGGACGGCGACGAGTACGTCCTGAACGGCCAGAAGATGTGGCTGACCAATGGCGGAACGTCAACGCTGGTCGCCGTTCTCGTCCGAAGTGACGAAGGCCACCCGGAGGGCACCGCCCCCCACAAGTCGATGACGACCTTCCTCGTCGAGAAGGAGTCCGGTTTCGGAGAGGTGCGCCCCGGCCTCACCATCCCCGGGAAGATCGACAAGATGGGCTACAAGGGCGTCGACACCACCGAACTCATCATGGACGGACTACGCATTCCGGCCAATCGGGTCCTCGGCGGGGTCACCGGCCGAGGGTTTTACCAAATGATGGACGGCGTCGAGGTCGGCCGGGTGAACGTGGCGGCCCGTGGCTGCGGCGTCGCTCAGCGTGCCTTCGAGCTCGGTGTCTCGTATGCCCAGCAGCGTCACACTTTCGGCAAGGCGATCGCCCAGCACCAGGCGATTCAGTTCAAGCTGGCCGAGATGGCTACCAAGGTCGAGGCCGCTCATGCGATGATGGTGAATGCAGCACGCAAAAAGGACTCCGGGGAACGAAACGACCTCGAAGCAGGGATGGCGAAGTACCTCGCCTCCGAATACTGCAAGGAGGTCGTCGAGGATGCCTTCCGCATCCACGGCGGCTACGGGTTCTCCAAGGAGTACGAGATCGAGCGTCTCTACCGTGAGGCGCCGATGCTGCTCATCGGTGAAGGTACCGCCGAGATCCAGAAAATGATCATTGGTCGTCGGCTGCTCGAGGAGTACCGATTCCAGGGTTGATTGTCGGTTTTGAGTCGTTTCGGCCGCGAAGAAGATCACACCCTGTGTTCGTCTTCCGGCCGTCGACTCGGTTCCTGGCTTACCCAGTTGCGCCCCGCAACCGATAGCATCGAGGGAAAGCCGCCGTCCCCCGTTGCCAGTGCGGCATCATCCGCTACGAAGGTCATCCATGCCCCACAGCCAAACCTCTGCACACCGCGACAGCCTCACGGGCGTACGCATTGCGCGCGGAGCATCGCCGTGGCTTCTGCCGACCGTCGCCACCGCGGCGCTCAGCCTCGTGCGCGCGCGCAAGTCGAGGCGGGCCGCGGCCATCGCCGTGCCGACCACCGCGCTCGCGGCCGGCATGCTGTGGTTCTTCCGCGACCCCGAGCGTGAGATCGCTCAGGGCCGGGTCATCTCCCCCGCCGACGGTGTGGTGCAGAGCATCATGCCGTGGAAGGACGGGCGCACCCGGGTCGCCATCTTCATGAGCCCGCTGAACGTCCACGTCAACCGCGCGCCGCTGGCCGGCACCGTGACGTCCGTGGAGCACGTTCCCGGCGGGTTCGTCCCGGCGTTCAACAAGGAGAGCGAGAACAACGAGCGCGTTGTCTGGCACTTCGACACCGAGCTCGGCGACATCGAGATGGTGCAGATCGCGGGCGCCGTCGCCCGGCGCATCGTGCCGTACATCCCGCAGGGGACCAAGGTCGAGCAGGGTGACCGCATCGGTCTGATCCGCTTCGGCTCGCGCGTCGACATCTACCTCCCCGAGGGTGTCGAGGTCGCCGTCGAGGTCGGCCAGGCCACCACAGCGGGGGTGACTCGCATTGACCGTGATTGATCCCGACACACGGGCCGCCGACTGGGTCGCCGGCACCGATGCGGAAGGGGCCGAAGAGGCCGAGGAGATGCCGTTGTCGTTGAGGCTGTCCATAGCGGACGCCCTCACGCTCGGTAACGCCACGTGTGGCTTCATGGCGGTGTACTTCACCACCACGGGCATCCTCATCCCGCACCTCACGGGCAGCACGGAGACCGGCATGGCGCGCAACAGCGCCGCCACCGCCGTGATCCTGATGCTGGCCGCGGCGATCTTCGACCTGTTCGACGGCATCGTGGCGCGCAAGCTGCGCTCCTCCCCGATGGGCGCCGAGCTCGACAACCTCTCGGACCTGATCAGCTTCGGTCTGGCCCCGGCCTACTTCGTACTCGTGTACGGCATGGTCACGCCCGGCGCGCAGCAGAAGGTCTCGGCGGTGGCCGCGATCGTGGTGCTGCTCGCGGTGGTGCTGCGACTGGCGAGATTCTCCTGCGTGACCATGAAGGACGGCATGTTCCAGGGCATGCCGAGCCCCTTCGGCGCGCTGACGGTGGTCTCCATCGTGCTCCTGGAGCTGCCGTTCATCCCGACGCTGCTCGCGATCATCGGTGTCGCCTGGCTGATGGTGAGCCGGGTCGAGTACCCCAAGCCGCGGGGCATCCTCGCGGTGGCGATGCTGAGCTGGATCGTCGGTGCGATGGGCATGCTGGCGGCCTGGGCCTTCGACGCTCCGGGCGGACAGTTCCTGCTCCAGACCGGGTGCGCGCTCCAGGTCGTGATGGGCGCCGTGATCCCCCTCTTCGCGACGGCCCGTCGCGTGAACACCTTCCGCGGCAACCGGCGTGAGAGCCGGGAGGCGCGGGCGGCGCAGCTGCCGTAGCGCGAGTACGCACGAGAAGGGCCCCGTAGGCGATGTCGCCTACGGGGCCCTTTCCGTTCCCCTCGGGCTCAGCCGAGGCGCTTGTAGTAGAGCGTGGTCGCGCGCAGGACGCCCGCCGGGTCGGCGGCGAAGTCCGGGATCGTGCCGGCGGCCGTCCAGCCCGCACCCCGGTAGAGGCGCTCGGCGGGGCTGTCGGTCTGGGTGTCGAGGACGAGCAGGGTGAGGCCGGAGGCGGCGGCGTGGGCCTCGGCCGTGGCGAGCAGCCGGTACCCGAGGCCTCGGCCGCGGGCCGAGCGGTGCACCAGGAGGCGGGCGATCTCGCCGCGGTGCCCGCCGTTGGCCGTGCCCGCGCGGACGAGGGTGACGACGCCGGTGAGGCCCCCGTCGGGGCCGTGGGCCGCCCAGACGTCCCGTACGCCCTCGGCCGCCTCATCGGCGACGCGCGTCCACCAGGCGGCCGCCTGGTGGGCCGCCAGGGGTGCCAGGAAGCCGACGGAGGCGCCGGAGTCCACGGCGTCGACGAGGAGCGCGGCGAGACCGGCGGCGGCGTGCGTCCGTACGGCGTCGGGGGTGAGGCGCTCGATGACGTCGAACGGCTTCTCCAGACAGACCAGGTCGGGCCGCTCGTCCCAGGAGGCGACCGTCTCGAAGCCCAGAGCGCGGTAGAGGGCCAGCGGCTCCTCCCGCCAGTTCCAGACGGTGAGGCGTACGGCGGGTGCCCCCGAGGCTGCGGCGCGGCGCAGGGCCTCGGTCATGAGGGCCTTCGCGAGGCCCTTCCGCCGGGCCTCCGGCGCGACCCAGAGCCGCTTGATCTCGGGCGCCCGGCCCTCGTACGGGGCCTTGAGGACGACGCAGCCGGCCGGGAGGTCCGCGCCGGGCGGGGTGCCGAGCAGGACCGTGTCGTCGGCGAACGCGCCGGCCGGGTCCTCGACCTCGGCGCGGTATACGGCGGGGAGCCGGTCGGCCGACTCCACCGCCGTCCCCTTCTCGGCCTGGTTGACCAGGTGGTAGGCGGCCAGCAGGTCAGGGAGGCGCGGGTGGGAGCGGTTCTCCTCGATGCGTGCAGTCATGGGCCCGAGCTTCACACCGCGATGTTTCGGGCACGTGAAGATCTCTTGGGCTGGGCCGATGCGTGTACTGGTAGCGGGCGCCACGGGCGCCGTCGGTCGTCAGCTCGTACCGCGTCTGGAGGCGGGCGGCCACGAGGTCGTGGCTCTGTCCCGGCGCGGTCCGCACCCCGTGGACGTCCTGGACGCCGGGGCGGTGCGCCGCGCGGTGGCCGCGGCGGCGCCGGACGCCGTGGTCCATCAGCTCACGGACCTGGGTGCGGCGGACGGGGCCGCCAACAACCGCGTACGGGTCGAGGGCACCCGGAACCTGGTGGACGCGGCGCGCGGGGCCGGCGTCGGCCGGATCGTCGCGCAGTCGATCAGCTGGGCGTACGCCCCCGGCGACGGACCCGCCGACGAGTCCGTACCGCTCGACCCGACGGACGAGCCGCCCCGGTCGCGGATCGTCGCCGGGGTGCGGGCCCTGGAGGACACGGTGGCCGAGCTGACCGAGGCGGTCGTGCTGCGGTACGGGATCCTGTACGGCCCCGGCACCTGGTACGCCCCGGGCGGCGCCGTGGCCGCCGCGCTCGCCGGGGACCCGGCGGCCCGGTTCCTCGGGAGCACGGCGGCCGACGACGCGGTGAGCTCCTTCGTGCACGTCGCCGACGCGGCCGACGCGGCCGTACGGGCTCTCGCATGGCCCTCGGGCGCGTACAACGTGGTGGACGACGAGCCGGCGCCCGGCCACGCCTGGCTGCCGGTCCTCGCGGAGGCCCTGGGGGTCCCGGCCCCGGCGCGGAGCGGGGGCGGGGCGCCCTGGGCGCGGGGCGCGGTGAACGCCCGGGCCCGGGCCCTGGGCTGGACCCCGGCCCGCCCGTCCTGGCGGACGGGCTTCGCGGACCGGGACCCGGGCCGACCCCGCTGAGCCCTCAGGGCGTGTAGGACTTCGCGGCGTCCGCGACGAAGGGCTGCCGGACGGTGCGCATACCGCCGGGGACCTTCTTGTCCGGCTGGATGATGACGGACTCCCGGGACGACGGCGCCTTGGGGTCGGCGAGGTCGTGACTCATCCCGAAGCCGGCGTCGTAGGACGTCAGCGTCAGGAGCGCCTTGTCGACGCCGTCGCGGGTGAGGTCCTTGCTCTCGCAGGCCTTCTTCAGGGCCTCGCCGAAGACGCTCGCCGCGGTCCAGCCGGCGACGATGCCGTTGTCGAGGGAGTCGCTCGGGTAGGCGGCCTTGTAGTCGGCGACGAGCTTCTTCGCGGTCGGGGTGTCCGCGCCGATGGGGAGGCTCGGGGAGGCGAACCAGTACATCTTCTCCAGCGCGGGACCGGCCTGGGTGCCGAGCAGCTGCGGCGCGAAGGCGGAGTTGTTGCCGACGACGGGGACCTTCAGACCGGTGGCGGCGGCGACTCCGACGAGGGAGGCGGCCTGGCGGGGGCCGGCGCTGATGACGATGGCCTTCACCCCGGCCTGCTTGAGCGCCGCGACCTGCGCCGACATGTCGTTGTCGGTGGGCTTGATCTTCTGCTCGACGACGGTCAGGCCGGCCTTCTCCGCCGCGTGCTTCGAGCCCTTGAGGGCGTTCTCGCCGTAGTCGCCCTCGAAGTAGACGTGGCCGAGCTTGTCGCCCGACTTCAGGCCCTTCTCCTTGAGCAGGAAGTCGACGGCGTTGATGGTCTCGACGTCGTACGTGGCGCCCAGGACGCGGATGTACGGGGAGCCGAGCAGCGAGGCCGACCAGGCCTGCGGGAGGACGAGGCCCTTGTCCTTGACGTCCACCCGCGGCTTGACGGCGGCGACGAACGGGGAGCCGATGAACTGGGCGAAGCCGACGACCTTCGGCTCCAGTTCGGTGTAGGCGGCGAGCGCCTTCTGCGGGTCGTAGCCGTGATCGCGGACCGTCAGCTCCAGCTGCCGGCCGCAGATCCCGCCGGCGGCGTTGACCTGCTTCACGTACAGCTGCTGGGCCTGGGTGACGCTCTTGCCGAGGGTGGCGTACACGCCGGTCATGTCGGTGAGCGCGCCGAGCGAGATCGTCTTGTCGGTGACGCCCTCGCCGGTCTTCACTCCGCCCGCGCCGGTCTGCTTGCCGTCGCCGGACTTCGCCTTCGAGCTGCATCCGGCGGCGGTGAGCGCGACCAGTGCGGCGAGCGCGGCGGCCAGGCCCCGCACGGCCTGTCGTCGGTGGTTCATCGTGCCTCCCCTGAGGGTTCGGTGGTGGTCGGGGTGTCGGGGGTGTGTATGGGGGTCTCGGGGCCGTTGCCGCGTCCGGGTTTTCCGGGCCTCCGGGCGGCCAGCCGGGCCAGGCCTCCGGGCAGGAACAGGACCACCGCGACGACGGCGGCGCCGTACAGGTAGCGCGCGGCCTCCCCCGGTGCGATGCCGCCCGTTCCCGGGGCGGAGACCAGCGGGAGTGCGTCGCTGTAGCGGTTGAGGAGCTGGGGCAGGAGGGAGACGAAGACGCCGCCGGCGACCGCTCCCGCGACCGAGCCGAGACCGCCGATGACGATCATGGCGAGGTATTCGAGGGAGAGCGCCATGCCGAAGTACTCCGGCACCGTGCGCTGGAAGACCAGGGCGAGCAGGACGCCCGCGAGGCCCGCGTACATGGAGGACAGGACGAACACGGCACCGCGGTAACGGGCGACCGGGATGCCCATGACGCCGGCGGCGATCCGATGGTCGCGGATGGCGTTCATCGCCCGCCCGGGGCGGCCCCGGAGAACCCCGCGGGCGAACAGCACGCCGCCGAGGAGCAGGACCAGACCCAGGTACCAGAGCTTCTCCACCGCGCCGAACGGCACCTGGGCGACGAGGAGTTCGGTGTCGTCGAAGGTGAGGCCGAAGAGGGAGAGCGGTGGGACCGCGCGGCCGTTGTAGCCGCCCGTGAGGTCATGGGCGTTGAAGAGCACGTGCTGGCCGATGAAGATCAGCGCGAGGGTGGCGATGCCGAGGTACGCGCCCCGCAGCCGTCCCGCGATCGGGCTGAACACCCCGCCGGCCAGGCCCGAGAGGGCGACGGCGAGGACGGCGGCGAGCCAGCCGGGCAGGCCGAGTCCGGCGAGCCCGTCGGTGCCGTCCCCGGCGAAGGCGCAGTAGCCGTAGGCGCCGACGGCGAGGAAGAAGGCGTGCCCCATGGAGAGCTGTCCGGTGGCGCCGGTCAGCAGGTTGATGCCGATGGCGCCGAGGGCGGCGGCCATCGCGAACAGGCCGGCCTGGAGCCAGAACCGGTCCAGGTAGAACGGCAGGACCAGGAGGACGAGGCAGGCGGCGGCCCCCGCGTACACCGCGGGACTGCCGACCCGCAGGCCGCTCCGGGCGAGGGTCTCAGACACGGGCGAGCTCCTTCGTGCCGAAGAGTCCGGCCGGGCGGATCAGGAGCACCGCGACCATGACGAGATACGGGGCCAGGTCACCGATCCCCCGGCCGAGGAACGCCAGGTCGCTCTGGTAGCCGGTGGCGAGGGACTCGGTGACGCCGACGAGGAGCCCGCCCACGAGGGCGCCCGTGGTGGAGTCGAGGCCGCCGAGGATGGCGGCGGGGAAGGCCTTGAGCGCGGCGAGCGAGGTGGCCCGCTCCAGGCCCGGGGTCGGGAAGACGGTGAGGAAGAGCGCGGCGACGGCGGCGAGACCGCCGGCGACCGCCCAGGCGCCGATCGAGACCCGGCCGAGCCGGATGCCCATCAGGGCGGCGGTCTCCTGGTTCTCGGCTGCGGCCCGCATGGCGACGCCCCAGGACGTGTACCGGAAGGCGAGCAGGAACGCGGTGATGAGGAGGCCCGCCGCGAGCAGCGCGGCGATCCGCGTCTCCGCGATGGTGACCCCGCCGACGGTGACGACGGCGTCGCCCCACGGGTCGCCGAGGGCCAGGATGTCGGTGCCGATCCGGCGGGTCAGCTCGGTGGCGAGCAGGATGTCGACGCCGATGGTGACGATGGCGAGGACGCTGTGGTCGGCGCCCCGGTGGCGGCGCATCACGAAGAACTCGACGGCCGCGCCGACCACCGCCGCCCCCGCGATGCCGGCGAGCAGCGCGGGCCAGAAGCCGATGTCGTCGTGGAGGACGGCGGTGACGTAGCCGCCGGCGAGGAGCAGGGAGGCGTGGGCGAAGTTGACGACCTCGGTGGCCCGGAAGATGACGACGAAGCCGAGGGCGATGAGGGCGTAGATCGAGCCCAGGGAGATGCCGTTGATCAGGAACTCGGCGAAGGTGCTCACGCGGCGGACTCCTCTCCGAGGTAGGCGCGGACGACCGCCGGGTCGTTCTGGACGTCGGTGGGTGCCCCGTCGGCGATCCGGCGGCCGAAGTCGAGGACGGTGACGGAGTCGGCGAGCCGCATCACCAGGCCCATGTCGTGCTCGACGAGGAGCACCGAGATGCCGAGGCTGTCGCGGACCCCGGCGATGACCGAGGCGGTACGGCGCCGCTCGTCGGCGGTCATCCCGGCGACGGGCTCGTCGAGGAGCAGCAGCCTCGGCTCCATGCAGAGGGCGCGGGCCAGTTCGGCGAGCTTCTGCTGCCCGTACGGGAGCGAGCCCGCCGGCCGCGCGAGCTGCTGCTCCAGACCGACGAAGGCCGCGATCTCGCGGACCCGGGCGCGGTGGCGGGCCTCCTCGCGGGCGGCGGAGGGCAGCCGCAGCCCGGCGGCGAGGAAGCCGGTACGGGTCAGCCGGTGGCGGCCGAGCATCAGGCTGTCCTCGACGGTGGCGCGGGGCGGCAGGGCCAGGTTCTGGAAGATCCGGCCGACGCCGAGGTCCGCGATCCGGTGCGGGGGCAGGGCGGTCAGCTCGTGCGGGCCGAGGCGGACGGAACCCTCGGTGGCGCGGTAGACACCGGACAGGACGTTGAAGCAGGTGGACTTCCCGGCGCCGTTGGGCCCGATGAGGGCGTGCACGGTGCCGGGCCGGACGGTGAAGTCGACGGCGTCGAGGGCGGTGAGGCCGGCGAAACGGACGGTGAGGCCGCGGACTTCGAGGGTGGGGACGTCAGGGGCCGGGGCCTCGGGCGCCGGGGCGCCGGGGGCGGGTGGTGTCGCGGGGCCGGGTGACGAGGGTGGTGTCGGCCGTGCTGTCATCGGGTCTCCTCCCAGCGGGACAGGAGCGGGTGCGTGGCGCGGGCGCGGGCCGCGTCGGCGGCGGCGTCCTCGTCGACCACGCCCAGATAGCGGCGGCGCACCTCGTCGGAGGCGGCGAGTTCGGCGGCCGGGCCCGAGAGGGTGACCTCTCCGACCTCCAGGACGTAGGCACGGGAGGCGAGCCGCAGGGCGAGCGCCGCGTTCTGCTCGACGAGCAGCACCGCGGTGCCCTGGGCGTTGATCTCCCGGACGGCGTCCGCGATCCGTGCCGCCATCAGCGGGGCGAGCCCGAGCGAGGGCTCGTCGAGCAGGAGCAGGCCCGGCGCGGCCATCAGGGCGCGGCCGACGGCCAGCATCTGCTGTTCGCCGCCGGAGAGCAGCCCGGCGGGCTGGCGGGCCCGCTCGGCGAGCACCGGGAAGAGCTCGTGGACCCGGCGGAGCGAGGCCGCCCTGGCCGCCCGTCCGCCGCGGCTGCCGAGCGCTCCGGCGCGCAGGTTGTCCTCGACCGTCATCCGGGCGAAGACCTGGCGGCCCTCGGGCACCTGGGAGACGCCGGCCCCGACGACGCGGTCGGGCGGCAGCCCGTCGAGCGGCCGGCCGTCGCGGCTCACCGTGCCGGAGACCACGGCGCCGCCGTGGAACCGGAGGGTGCGCGAGACCGCCCGCAGCAGCGTCGACTTGCCGGCCCCGTTGGCCCCGAGGACGGTGACGACCTCACCCGCCGGCACGGTCAGCGACACCTGTCGCAACGCGTGTACCGGTCCGTATCCCGCCGTCAGGTCCGTCACCTCGAGGGCGGGTGCGGTACCTCCCATGGTTCCCCTTTTTCCGGTGTTCCCGGCCGCTTCTTGTTACTCGGCCGTTCGATGGCGCTCACCCCAGCACCGGGCCGGACCGCGCGTCCACGGCCCGCGGCCGAATCGCTGCCGGTGACCAGCGGGCGCGCCGAAGGGCTGTGCATGCGCACAACGCTGCGCGTCAGGGCTGTGCGGAGGGGGCCGGGGCGGTGGATCCTCCGGGCATGGGACGGCGCAGACGGCGGACCGGTGACGACTGGAAGGTGCTCGCTCAGGCGTGCACGGCGCTTCTTGGGCGGGTGCCGGAGCTGGTGGACGAGCATCTGAGGGAACTCCACGCGTACGAGCCCGCCTACGGGCGGATCCTGCCGTACGACCAGCACTGGCAGGAGGCCGAGGAGGCGATACGCATCGGGATCGAGATGATCTCGGCGCCCCGGAGCTCCCCCCGGCGGGACCTGGAACACGCGGACGCGATGGGCCGGCGGCGGGCCGCGCAGGGCATGCCGCTCGAACTGGTCGTGCACGCCTACCGGCACGCCGGGCATCTCGTCTGGGACGCGCTGATCGAGGGCGCCGGGACGGACACGGCGCAGTTGGCGGCGCTGATGCAGTCGGCGACGACGGTGTGGTCGGCGGTGGACGCGCAGGCGGACACGGCGTCGGAGGCGTACCGGACGACGGAGCTCGAACTGCGCCGCCGCACGGACGAGCAGCTCCAGGCGCTCCTCGACGCGCTGCTCCAGGGCCGGCGGTCGCCCGAGCTGGTGGCGCGGGCGGCGGCGGGCCTGGACCTGCCGGAGCAGGGGCGGTACGCGGTGGTCGTCCTGCGCTACGACCGGCGGGAGGAACGCGAGCTGTTCCACCGGCAGGTGCAGGGCGAGGGCGTGCGGTTCCTGTGGCGGATGGGGGCCGACTGCGAGCTGGGGGTGGTGGCGCTCGCCGGGGACACCGGTCTGGACGCGCTGTCGGAACTCCTCGACGGGCGGTGCCCGGGTCCGGGCGGGATCAGTCCGGTGGTGGTGGGGCTGACCGAGCTGGGCCGGGCGCGGCGGCTCGCCGAGCTGGCGCTGCGGACGTGCCCGCCGGGGAGCCGCGAGATCGTACGGCTCGACCGGCGGATGGCGGGCGCGCTGGTGGTGGCCCAGCCGGAGGTGGCGAGCCTGCTGGTCTCGGACGTCCTGGGCGGGCTGCTGGAACTGGACCCGGCGGACCGGGCGGTGCTCCTGGAGACGCTGGACGCGTGGCTGGAGTGCGAGGGGTCGGCGGGGCGGGCGGCGGGCCGGCTGTACTGCCACCGGAACACGGTCTTCAACCGGCTGCGGCGCTTGGAGCAGCTGACGGCGCGGTCTCTGTCGCGGCCGCGGGACCTGACGGAGATGACGCTGGCGCTGGACGCGTTCCGCCTGACGTCACCGAGCTAGGCGCCCCCGGCCGTGGGTGGCCGTAACCCCGTACGGACCCGCGCCCCGGCGGTGCGATGCCGCCGCCCCCGTGTGGGCAATCGTCCCTCCCCAAGACTCCGTCCGGGGGGGACCCCCACGCCCCAGCGGAACAGATGCCCACAACGAGGGGGCGGCAGCGGGCGCGGGGGTGGGCACCGCCCCAGTGGAGCTGCGGCAGGCGCGGGGGGTAGCGCCCCAGCGGGACCGGCGCCCACAACGAGGGGGCGTCGGCCCGGCGGAGCTGGTGGCCACGACAGCGCGCGGCGCGGGGGCGGGTTACTTCAGGAAGTCTCGGGCGATGTTCGCCGACGCTTCTTCCAGGAGCGGGCCCGCGTTCGCCATCGACGTCGCCGGGTCCGGCTCCAGCGCCGACAGCGCGTACGCCCGGCGGATGCCCGCCTTGCCCAGCGCCTCCGGCGGGAGGGCCAGGCGGCCGCAGACCGCGACGACCTCCTTGCCCGCCGCGCGCGCCGCCGCCGCGACGCCGGCCGGCGCCTTGCCGTGCAGCGTCTGCTCGTCGAGGGAGCCCTCGCCGGTGATGACCAGGGTCGCGCGCTCCAGGGCGGGAGCGAAGCCGAGGACCTCCAGCATCAGCTCGATGCCGGGCCGGAAGCTCGCGCCGAGGATGAGCGCGCCGTAGCCGATGCCGCCCGCGCCGCCCGCGCCGGGGGCGACGGCCGCCTCGGCGGCCTTGGGGCCGATGGCCTTCTCCAGGACGGTGGCGAAGTGGGCGAGGGCCGCGTCCAGGGTCCGGACGTCGTCGGGCGTGGCGCCCTTCTGCGGCCCGTAGACCGCGGGGGCGCCCTTGGGCCCGGTGAGCGGGTTGTCGACGTCGCTGGCGAGGATCAGGTCGACCGAGGCGAAGCGGGGGTCGAGGCCGGTGAGGTCGGCGGTGGCGAGGTCGGCGAGGGTCGCGCCACCGGGGCCCACGGGCGCGCCGGACGCGTCGAGGAAGCGGGCGCCGAGCGCGGCGAGCATGCCGGCGCCGCCGTCGGTGGTGGCGCTGCCGCCGACGCCGAAGACGACGGTGGTCGCGCCGGCGTCGAGCGCCGCGCGGAGCAGTTCACCGGAGCCGTACGTGGTCGCGGTCAGCGGGGCGAAGACGCCGTCGGGGAGGAGCTGGAGCCCGGAGGCCTCGGCCATCTCGACGACCGCGGTGGTGTCGCGCAGCGCGAACGCGGCGGTGACCTGCTCGCCGAGCGGCCCCGTCACCAGGACCTCGCGGCGTTCGAATCCGGCCGCGACCGCGGCCGCGACGGTGCCGTCGCCGCCGTCCGCGACGGGCAGGGTCTCCACCGTGAGCTCCGGGACCACCCGTCGCAGTCCTGCTGTGACCCGCTCCGCGACCTGCACGGCCGTGAGCGAGCCCTTGAACTTGTCGGCCGCCACGAGCACGTGAGCGACCTGAGTTGCTGCCCCGTCCGTCACCTTGCATCCCTTGCTTTCGAACGTGCAGTCGCGCCGAGGCCGACCCTATCCGTACCGCCGGACGGCGTGCCACCCCCGGATCGCCTGATATTTCGCACCATAGTGGGGTCGCATGAGTACGGAACCGATCGACCGGCCCCCGCAGGAGCAGCAGGAACGGCACGCACCCGACGGCAAGGTCATCGGCATCGGGATGGCGGCGGTGGTGGCCGTCGTCGCCTGGGCGGCCCTCGGTGAGGACTCCTTCGACCGTGCCTCGTCGTCGGCCCTGCGGTGGGTGCTCGACAACTTCGCCTGGCTGTTCGTGGTCGCCGCCGACACGTTCCTGGTGCTGTGCGTGGTGATCGCGCTGAGCCGTTTCGGCCGGATCCGGCTGGGTGCGGACGACTCGGAGCCCGAGTTCACGAACGTGGCGTGGATCGCGATGATGTTCAGCGCGGGCATGGGAATCGGCCTGATGTTCTACGGGGTCGGGGAACCGCTCACGCACTTCCTGAGCCCTCCCCCGGCGACCGGCGTCCCGGCGGGGACCGGGCCCGCCGCCCGTACGGCTCTGGAGTACTCGTTCTTCCACTGGACGCTGACGCCCTGGGCGATCTACGGCATCGCCGGCCTCGCGCTGGCCTACGCGGGTTTCCGCAAGGGCCGCGGCAACCGGCTGAGCTCCGCGTTCGTGCCGCTGATCGGGTCGCGTCGGGCGGATTCCTGGCAGGGCAAGGCGATCGATCTGCTCGCGGTGTTCGCGACGGTGTTCGGCACGGCGACGAGCCTGGGGCTCGGCGCCCTCCAGGTGTCCGAGGGCCTGAACCTGACGATGGACGTGAAGGACTCCACCGCCACCCAGCTGATCATCATCGTGTCGCTCTCCGGGGCCTTCGTCCTGTCGGCCTTCTCCGGTCTCCACAAGGGCGTGAAGTGGCTGTCCACGATCAACATCGTCCTCGCGGGCTGTCTGATGCTGTTCGTCTTCCTGCTCGGCCCGACCGTCTACATCCTGGACACGATCCCCGCCTCCGTCGGCGGCTATCTGCACGAGCTGCTGCCGATGGCGAGCCGTACGGGCGCGTTCACCGACCGTAAGTGGCTCGGGGCCTGGACGATCTTCTACTGGGCGTGGTGGCTGTCCTGGGCGCCGTTCGTCGGCACCTTCATCGCCCGGATCTCGCGCGGCCGCACGATCCGGGAGTTCCTGGTGGGCGTGCTGCTCGTGCCGTCCGGGGCGACGGTGGTCTGGTTCTGCGTGATGGGCGGCACGGCGATCCGGCTGGAGTCCACCGGCGCGGCGGACCTGGCGACGGCGATGAAGGACGGGGCGGAGGCCTCGCTGTTCGCGATGCTGGAGGCGCTGCCGATCGGCACGGTCACCTCGGTCGTGGCGATGCTCCTGGTGATGACGTACTTCATCACCAGCGCGGACTCGGCCTCGCTGGTGATGGGTTCGCTGACGAGCCGGGGCTCGCTGAACCCGCCGACCTGGCTGGTGGTGACCTGGGGCGTCCTGATGGCCGCCGTGGCGGCGGTGCTGCTCGTGGTGGGCGGTCTGAAGTCGCTCCAGACGGCGACGATCCTGGTGGCGCTGCCGTTCGTGGTCGTGATGCTGGTGCTGTGCTGGGCGCTCCTGAAGGAGCTGCGCGAGGACCCCGGCGCGGGCCCGGCCCGGCACCACGCCCTGCACGGTCTGCGGGACGCGGTGCGGACCCTGGTCGGCGAGGCGATGACGGAGCGGGGCGGCGACCCTCACCACCGGCCGCTGCGGGCGGCGAAGGCCCGCACGGACACGGATCCGCCGGAGGGCACGGGCACCCCTCGGCGCTGACCCCTCGGCGCCGACCGGGCCGGGCTCCGGCGCGCGGGCGGCCGCCCGGTTCGGTACACCGGAGGTATGGGCCTGACACCCGGGGAACGCGCGCACGGGAAACGCACACAGGGGGAAAGCCCGCAGGGGGCACTCCCCCGTGCGGAGCTCGCGGACCGTGTCCTGGGCGGCTGGACCGGCCGGATCGCCGGGAACATGCTGGGGAAGCCCGTGGAGCAGGGTGAGCACTGGACCCGGGAGCGCATCGACGCCTATCTGCGGCTCACCGACGCGCTCCCGCTGACCGACTACCTGCCGCCCCCGCCGCCCGGCGCCACCGGTTTCGAGCTGAGGCCCGAATGGCGGCGGTGCGTGCGCGGCGGGATCGACGGCAGTTGCCGGGACGACGACATCGACTGGACGATCCTGGGGCTGCGCGTCCTGGAGACGTACGGCTCCGCCTTCACGACCGAGCAGGTGGGTCAGGAGTGGCTGCTGCGTATGCCGTACCTCCAGACCTTCACCGCCGAGCGGGCCGCGTACCGGAACCTCGCCAACGGGCTGCGGCCGCCGCTGACGGCGACGTACGACAATCCGTACCAGGAGTGGATCGGCGCGCTGATCAGGGCCGACGTGTACGGATGGACCTGCCCGGGGGATCCGCGCCGCGCCGCCTCGCTCGCCCGGCGCGACGCGGTCCTCTCGCACACCGGGAACGGGGTGTACGGGGCGATGTGGGCGGCGGCCCTGATCGCGGCGGCGTTCACCGCACCGGACGTCCGGTCCGCCCTGGAGACGTCCCTGGAGCGGATCCCGGCGAGCTGCCGGCTCGCCCGGACCGTACGGGACACGATGGCGCTGCACGAGGCGGGCCTCGACTGGCCGGCGACGCTGGCCACGCAGGCGGAGCGGACGGCGGGGCTCGGCTGGATCCACACCGTCCCCAACGCGGCCGTGCTGTCCGCCGGACTTCTGTACGGCGAGGGGGACTTCACCCGCACGATCGCGCTCACGGTGCGCGGCGGCCTGGACACGGACTCCAACGGCGCGACGGCCGGTTCGGTGGCGGGGGTGAGGTGCGGGGCGGCGGCGATCCCGCCGCGATGGTCGGAGCCGCTGCGGGACCGGGTGCGCAGCGCCGTCTTCGGCTTCGACGGGGTCGGGATCCGTGAACTCGCCGAGCGCACGGTGCGGTTGGCCGAGTCCGCCTGACCGCCGTCAGCCCTGCGGCGGTTCCGGCGGGACGGCCTCGCCGGTGCGCCCGGCCTCGTCGCGGCTGACGGCCCGGGCCTCGGTACGGTGGCCGCGGGCGATGTAGTCGCGGACGACCGCCTCGACGGCGTCCTGGGGGTTGCCGATGCCGGCCAGAACCATGACTTCCACGACGAGTTCGGCGTCGAGACCGATGTTCACCTTGGCCATGGCGGGAACCTAGCACCGGGAAACCCGCTCGCGGGAGCGGTTCGGTGGTGCCTAGGGTCGTCGTATGACGATGGTCGCGATCTTCAGTGGCGCCGGTATCTCCACCGACTCGGGCATCCCCGACTACCGGGGGCCGAACGGCGTGTGGCGGAAGGACCCCGAGGCCGAGCGGCTCGTCACGTACGGGCCGTACATGGCCGATCCGGAGATCCGCCGCCGCTCGTGGCGGATGCGGCTCGACGGTCCGGTGCTGAGCGCCGAGCCGAACGTGGCGCACCGCGCGATCGCCGCGTACGAGCGGACGAGCCGCAACCCGCTGCGGGTGATCACGCAGAACGTGGACGGACTGCACCAGGCAGCCGGGGTGTCCGCACGGAAGGTCCTCGAACTCCACGGCTCGGCGCGGTCGGTGGTGTGCACGGCCTGCCACACGCGCTCGACGATGGAGGAGGCTCTCGACCGGGTACGGGCCGGTGAGGACGACCCGGCGTGCCGGGCGTGCGGCGGGATCCTGAAGTCGGCGACGGTGATGTTCGGGCAGCGGCTCGACCCGGTGGTGCTCGGCGACGCCATGTCGATCGCGAAGGCCACGGAGGTGTTCGTCGTGGTCGGCAGCAGCCTCCAGGTCCAGCCGGCGGCCTCCCTCGCGGGGATCGCGGCCGAGCACGGCGCCCGGCTGATCATCGTGAACGCCGAGCCCACCCCGTACGACGCCGTCGCCGACGAGGTCGTGCGCGAGCCGATCGGCACGGCGCTGCCGGCACTCCTGGACCGGCTGCGCTAGAAGAGAGCGGCCGGTTCCGCCGCACCCGACTCGAAGGCGAGCAGCCGCTGCTTGCGGTCGAGCCCGCCGCCGTAGCCGGTGAGGCCGCCGCCGGCGCCGATCACCCGGTGGCAGGGGACGATGACGCTGACGGGGTTCTTGCCGTTGGCGAGGCCCACAGCCCGGGAGGCGCTCGGGTTGCCGAGTTCCTCGGCGAGTTCGCCGTAGGTCCGGGTCTCCCCGTACGGGATGCGCAGCAGCCCCTCCCAGACCCGCAGCTGGAACGGGGTCCCGATCAGGTTCAACGGCAGGTCGAACTCGGTGAGTTCACCCGCGAAGTAGGCGTCGAGCTGGCGGATCGCCTCCCGGAAGGGGCGCGGGTCGGGCTCGCCGAAGGTCTCCTCCGGGGGGCGGTGGCGCTGCCCGGTCATGTGGACGCGGCTGAGGACGCCGTCGACGGCGACGAGGGTCAGCGGCTCGTACGGGCTGTCCATGACGGTGTGCGTGACGATGGGGGCCATGGCGGTTCAGTGTCCTTCGCTGGGCAGGTGGTTGATCGGGTGGTCGTCGGTCGCCCAGAGGTACTGGACGGCGTACGCGCGCCAGGGGCGCCAGTGCGCCGCGCGGGCGGTGAGGGCGGCCGGGGTGCCGGGGAGGCCGAGTCCCTCGGCGGCGCGGCGGACGCCGAGGTCGCCGGGGAGGAAGGCGTCCGGGTCACCGAGGGCGCGCATGGCGATGATCTCGGTGGTCCAGGGGCCGAATCCGGGCAGGGCGAGCAGCCGGGCGCGGGCCTCCTCGCGGTCGTCGGCGGGGCCGAGGGTGAGGGAGCCGTCGGCGAGCGCGCCGACCAGGGTGAGGAGGGTGGTGCGGCGGCTGCGGGGCAGGGCCAGGGTCTCGGGGTCGAGGGCGGCGAGCGCCTCGGGGCCCGGGAAGAGGTGGGTGAGGCCGCCCTCGGGGTCGTCGACCCGTGTGCCGTGCGCGGTGACGAGCCGGGCGGCGTGGGTGCGGGCGGCGGCGGTGGAGACCTGCTGGCCGAGGACGGCCCGGACGGCGAACTCGGCGGGGTCGACGGTCCCGGGCACCCGGCGGCCGGAGGCGGCGTCGACGATCGGCGCGAGCCGCGGGTCGGCGCGCAGTCGCTCGTCGACGGCGACGGGGTCGGCGTCGAGGTCGAGGAGCCGGCGGCACCGGCTGATGGCGTGGGTGAGGTCGCGGGGGTCGGTGAGGGAGAGCCGGCAGGCGATGTGGTCGGCGCGGGGCGCGAGGGCGACGATGCCGTGCCCGTACGGGAGGGCGAGGGTCCGGCGGTAGGCGCCGTCGCGCCACTCCTCCACGCCGGGGACGGCGGTCGCGGCGAGGTGGCCGAAGAGGTTGGAGGGTTCCAGCGGGGTGCGGAACGGCAGCCGGAGGCTGATCACCCCGGGGGTGGGTGCCCGGTCGGCGGCGGGGCGGGCGGCGCGGGCGCGGAGCTCGCCCGGGGTGAGGGCGAAGACCTCGCGGACGGTGTCGTTGAAGGTGCGGATCGAGGCGAAACCGGCCGCGAAGGCGATCTCGCCGAACGGCATCGGGGTCGTCTCGATGAGGACCCGGGCGGTCTGGGCGCGCTGGGCGCGGGCCAGGGCGAGGGGTCCCGCGCCCAGCTCGGCGAGGAGCTGGCGCTCGATCTGGCGGGTGGACCAGCCGAGCCGCCGGGCGAGCCCGGGGACGCCCTCCCGGTCGACGACGCCGTCCTGGATGAGGCGGACGGCGCGGGCGACGGCGTCGGCGCGGACGTTCCACTCGGGCGAGCCGGGGCTGGTGTCGGGCCGGCACCGTTTGCAGGCCCGGAATCCGGCGCGCTGGCAGGAGGCGGCGCTGGCGTGGAACTCCATGTTCTCGGGCTTGGGCGGGACGACCGGGCAGCTGGGCCGGCAGTAGATCCGGGTGGTGCGGACGGCGGTGAAGAACACGCCGTCGAAGCGGGCGTCCTTCGACTGGACGGCCCGTACGCAGCGCTCGGTGTCGGTGTGCATGCGTCCAGGATCGTGGACGGACGGCTCGCGGGCTGGCGAGAAAACGACATGGACGTCGCTGTGCCCGAGGTCCGGCCCGGGTGGCCCCCGGCTGGTCGCCCCCGGCAGGGTCGGGCCGCGACCGGCCGGGAGCCGCCCGACGAGGTCAGACCGCGACCGACCGGTAGTGGGTGGTCAGCCTGCCGTCGTCCCCGAGGACGTGGAAGGCGAGCGCGGGCGGCTGGTCGAGGTGGATGTGCGGATGCGTCACCGGGCGCTCCCAGGGGAGGCGGATCGAGGAGACGACCCCGGGTGCGACGAGCAGCGGGCGCCCAGCGAAGGTCGTCGCGGCGGCGGTGTGGACATGGCCCGCGAGGAAGGCGGTCAGGTGCGGGTGGCGGTCGGCGAGCGCGGCCAGCCGCTCCTCGCCGAACTGCCTGATCTCGTCGACGTACGGGGTGTGCAGCGGGACCGGCGGGTGATGGAAGCCGACGAGGACGGGTACGTCGCGTGGGGTGGCGTCGAGGACGCCGTCCAGCCACTCCAGGGTCTCGTCCTCCAGGTATCCGTCGTGCTTGCCGGGCACGGAGGAGTCGCAGAGGGCGATCACGAAGCCCTCGCCCCGGAGCACCTGGTTGACGGGGGCGTACGGGCGCGTTCCTGTCGTCCCGGGGAGGAGCACCTTCCGCAGGACGGCGCGGTCGTCGTGGTTCCCCGGGCAGACGAGCAGGGGGTGACGGGACGTCAACAGCTCGCGTACGAGGGCGTATTCGTCCGGGGTCGCGTGGTCGGCGATGTCGCCGGTGACGACGACGGCCGCCAGGTCGTACGGCAGTTCCTCCAGGTAGCGCATGACCGCGCGGGTGCGGTCGGCGCTGCGCTGCTCCAGGTCGACATGGATGTCGCTGACATGAGCGATGACGATCACGTGCCTCGGTCCTCCGTCGGTCGGGCGGGCGGATGCCCACCCGACCGTACGGTGATCGCGGTCCGTGCCGTAAGGGCCGCTTCGTGAGCCGTGGCCCGCTCGCCCTGCGCGACGGCCTCGCCCTGAGCGGGCACCGCGCCCTGTCCGACGGTCTCGACCGCTCGGCGGCTTCGCCCTGAGCGGCGGCCCGCACGCGGCGTGTCCGCTACTCGAACCGCGTGGTGTCCCCCGCGCCGCGGCGCAGGATCTCGGGCTCGCCGCCGGAGAAGTCGACGACGGTGGTGGGTTCGGTTCCGCACTCGCCGGAGTCGAGGACCGCGTCCACGAGGTGGTCGAGCCGCTCCTTGATCTCCCAGCCCTGCGTCAGCGGCTCCGCCTCGTCGGGCAGCAGCAGCGTGCTGGAGAGCAGGGGTTCACCGAGCTCGGTGAGGAGGGCCTGGGTGACGACGTGGTCGGGGATGCGGACGCCGACCGTCTTCTTCTTGGGGTGGAGGAGCGCCCTGGGCACCTCCTTCGTCGCGGGCAGGATGAAGGTGTACGGGCCGGGGGTCGCCGCCTTGACCGCGCGGAAGACGTCGTTGTCGATGTGCACGAGCTGGCCCAGCTGGGCGAAGTTCTGGCACATGAGCGTGAAGTGATGCCGGTCGTCGAGGTCGCGGATCGCCCGGATGCGGCTGATGCCGTCCTTGCTTCCGAGTCGGCTGCCCAGCGCGTAGCAGGAGTCGGTCGGGTACGCGACGAGCGCACCGTTCCGGATGCTGTCGGCCACCGTGCCGATGGTGCGCGGCTGGGGGTTGTCGGGGTGCACGTCGAAGTACTTCGCCATGAGGGCAGTCTAATTTTCCCGGGCGGAGGGGCGCAGCAGGCGCCAGACGGCCTTCGCCGCGTTGTGCCCGGACATGCCGTGCACGCCGGGCCCGGGCGGGGTGGCGGAGGAGCAGAGGAAGACCGCCGGGTGCGGGGTGGCGTAGGGGCGGAGCGAGAGGGTGGGGCGCAGCACCAGCTGGAGGCCGCGGGCGGCGCCGCAGGCGATGTCGCCGCCGACGTAGTTGGCGTTGCGCTCGGCGAGTTGGGGCGGTCCCGCGGTGGCGCGGGCCAGGACGCGGTCGCGGAAGCCGGGGGCGAAGCGCTCGATCTGGCGCTCGATGGCGTCGGTGAGGTCGCCCTGCCAGCCGTTCGGCACATGGCCGTACGCCCAGAACACCTGCTTGCCCTCGGGGGCGCGGGAGGCGTCGACGACGCTGGGCTGGGCGGTGATGAGGAAGGGCACGTCGGGCGCGGTGCCGCTGGAGGCCTGGTGCAGGGCGCTGTCGATCTCGCCGGCGGTGGGGCCGATCTGCACGGTTCCGGCGCGCCGGGCCGCCTCCGCGGTCCAGGGGACGGGGCCGTCCAGGGCGTAGTCGATCTTGAAGGCGGCGGCGCCGTACCGGTAGTGGTCGTAGTGGCTTCCGAAGCCGGCGATCCGGGCGAGGGCCGTGGGTGAGGTGTCGAAGACGTAGGCGCGGGCGGGCGGCAGGTCGTCGAGCCGCTTGACCTCGAAGTCGGTGTGGACGGCGCCGCCGAGGTCCTTGAGGTACGCGGCGAGGGCGTCGGAGATCGACTGCGAGCCGCCCCGGGGCACGGGCCAGCCGCCGGCGTGGGCGGCGAGCGCGAAGACCAGGCCGACGGCGCCGGTGGCGAATCCGCCGAGCGGGGCCATGACATGGGCGACGAGCCCGGCGAACAGGCCCCGCGCCTTCTCGTCCTGGAAGCGGCGCATCAGCCAGGTGGCCGGCGGCAGTCCGGCGAGGCCGAAGCGGGCCAGGGTGACCGGGTCGCGGGGCAGCGCCGTGAGCGGCAGCTGCATGAAGTCCCGGGCGAGGGTGTCCCACTTGCCGGCAAAGGGGGCGACGAGCCTGCGGTACGCGCCCGCGTCGCGCGGCCCGAAGGAGGCGGCGGTCTCGGCGACGGAGCGGGCGAGGACGGCGGCGGTGCCGTCGTCCCAGGGGTGGGCCATGGGCAGTTCGGGGTGGAGCCACTCAAGTCCGTACCGCTTCAGGGGCATCGTCCCGAAGACCGGCGAGCCGGCCCCGAGGGGATGCACCGCGGAGCACGGGTCGTGGCGGAAGCCGGGGAGGGTGAGCTCCTCGGTCCTGGCGCCCCCGCCGACGGTCGGCTTCGCCTCGAAGACGGCCACGGAGAAGCCACGGCGGGCCAGTTCGACGGCGGCGGTCAGTCCGTTGGGCCCCGCCCCCACGACGACGGCATCGAGCATCGACGTCACCTTCGACACCTTCGGACTCCTTCGTCAGCCGATGGCCAAGGCTCCCAGGATAGGCCGGTGGTTCCGGGGCCCTCACTGCCCCCTGAGGAGGGTGAGGATCCGGTCGGCGGTCGCCGCGTCCCGGGCCGCGGTGAACGGCAGGGCGTTCCCGCCGGTGATCGTGAAGGGCTCGCCCGCGACGGTCGCGTGCGTCCCGCCCGCCTCGGTGACGAGGAGCAGCCCGGCCGCGTGGTCCCACGCGTACTCCCAGGAGAACGCCGTGGCGGAGAGCGCGCCGCGCGCCACGGCCAGGTACTCCAGTCCCGCGGAGCCGCAGGGCCGGGGGGCGACACCCTCGGTGACCAGGCCGAGCAGGGCCCGCTTCTGGTCCGGGGTGGTGTAGTCGGGGTGCGAGGTGGCGACCTCCAGGACCTCACCGGGGGCGGGCGAACCGGCGTGCAGCGGCTGCCCGTTGAGCGTGGCGCCACGGCCCCGTACGGCCACGGCGAACTCGTCGAGCGCGGGTGCGTACGTCCAGGAGGCGAGCAGCTCGCCGTGCCGGGCGAGCGCGACGAGGGTGCAGAAGCCGGGGTCGCCGTGGACGAACTGGCGGGTGCCGTCGACGGGGTCGACGATCCAGACGGGGGCGTCGCCGCGCAGGGCGTCGTAGACGGCGGGGTCGGCGTGGACCGCCTCCTCGCCGACCACCACCGAGCCGGGAAGCAGGGCGGTCAGAGACTCCGTGAGGTGCGCCTCGGCGGCCCGGTCGGCGACGGTGACCAGGTCGTGCGGACCGTTCTTCTCGACGATGTCGTCGGCGGCGAGCTGCCGGAAGCGCGGCATGATCTCGGCGGCGGCCGCCTTGCGGACCGCCTCCTCCACCTCGGTCGTACGGCCGGCCAGGACAAGGTCAAGGAACTCTTCGCTCATGCGTCCAGCTAAGCACGCGGCGCTGACAACCGGACCGCCTGATTCGTCACCCTCTGTTTCCCGGGGGAGTACCCTTTGGCCGAGTTCACCCCTTACATACAGGGAGGGTTCCGTGCACGGCGCGTACCACGGTGAGTACAAGGTTCCCGGCGGCAAGCTGGTGGTCGTCGACCTCGACGCCGAGGACGGGGTCCTGCGGAACGTCCGGGTCGCGGGCGACTTCTTCCTCGAACCGGACGAGGCGATCCTGGCGATCGACCGCTCCCTGGAGGGCGCGCCGGTCGACACCGACGCGTCCGCGCTCGCGACGCGGATCGACGCGGCGCTGCCACCGGGCACGCAGATGTTCGGGCTGACCTCGGAGGGCGTCGGGGTCGCGGTCCGCCGGGCGCTCGCCCACGCCACGGACTGGACCGACTACGACTGGCAGCTGATCCACGAGCCGCCGCAGTCCCCCGCCCTGCACATGGCGCTCGACGAGGTGATCACCACCGAGGTGGCCGCCGGCCGGCGGCCGCCGACCCTGCGGGTCTGGGAGTGGGGCGCCCCCGCGGTGGTCATCGGCAGCTTCCAGTCCCTGCGCAACGAGGTCGACCCGGAGGCGGCCGAGCGGCACGGCATCCAGGTGGTGCGCCGGATCAGCGGCGGCGGGGCCATGTTCATCGAGCCCGGCAACACGATCACGTACTCGCTCTCCGTGCCCGACGCCCTCGTGCAGGGGCTGTCCTTCACCGACAGCTACGCCTACCTCGACGACTGGGTGCTCGGCGCGCTCGGCGACATGGGCATCCGCGCCTGGTACCAGCCGCTCAACGACATCGCCACGGACGCGGGAAAGATCGCGGGCGCGGCGCAGAAGCGGATGGTGACGGGGCACGGGGCGGTCCTGCACCACGTGACGATGGCGTACGACATCGACGCCGACAAGATGACGGAGGTGCTGCGGATCGGCCGCGAGAAGCTCTCCGACAAGGGCACGAAGAGCGCGAAGAAGCGGGTGGACCCGCTGCGGCGCCAGACCGGGCTGCCGCGCGAGACGGTGATCGAGCGGATGATCGCCTCCTTCCGGAGCCGCTACGGCCTGTCGGAGGGCCATGTCACGGAGGACGAGCTGACGCGGGCGAAGCAGCTCGCGGAGACGAAGTTCGGGACGGCGGAGTGGACGGGGCGGGTGCCGTAGCCGCGACGCGGGACCCCCGGGGGGGACGCCTCCCGGGCCCCGCGCCCCGCGCGCGAACCCACCACGTAGGGTGACGGCATGCGCGTCGAGGGGCCGGTGAAGCCGGGGTTGCGGATGGAGTGCGCCGACGGGCGGCGGCTGGTCCTGATGCAGGGTGATGCCCCCGTGCTCTTCGCCCGGCAGCGGGCCACCCACCATGGCCTGCACTACGCGCGCACCGGCCGGTACTCCTCCCCACTCGCCCCGCTCAGGGCCGAACGGGCGCGTGCGGTCGCGGAGTTCGCGGAGCCGGGATCGCCGGAGTGGTGGAAGCGCTGGGCCGCGCACGCGGAGGCTGAGCTGCGCGGGGCCGCCGAGGGCCCGCTCCACGCGGGCGAGTGGCTGCTGCTCCCGGACGTCCACCGGTGGTTCAAGGCCGTCAACTGGCCCAAGCTCCTGGCCCACGACCCGGACCGGGGGCATCTGACCTGGTTCGGATACGGGGATCCGGTGGAGGACGCGCGCGACCTGCTGCCGCTGCGGGCGCTGTCGGCCCCCGAGGCGCCGCGGGTGAAGGCGTACCGCCGGCAGTACCGGGAGGGTGTCCTGCCGCCGGTGTTCGCCTGGTGGATCAGCGGGCTCAACTCCCCCGTCGTGCTCGACGGTCACGACCGCGTGACGGCGGCGCTCGCGGAGGGCGGGCGCCCGAAGGTGCTGATCCTTTCGCGGGCGGTCGTGGACGCCACGTGGGTGGCGCTCCTCTCCGCCCGTCCCGTGGAGGAGTACGAGAAGCGGGTCGCCGCCCTGGAGGGGCCGCTCGCCGCGTCGCGGATCGCGCACCAGAGCCGCAGTCTCGCCGACGACCTGACCGCGATCATCGGCGGGTACGACCGCACCCTGGCCTGGCCCTTCCCGGGCGGGGCCGCGGCCTGGGACGCGGCCGCGGCGACGCACGTCCCCGGCTGGGCCCCGGACGCCGACCGCTGACCCGTCCGGTCGCCGCGTCACCCGGCCACCGACGCACCGGTCACCGCGTCGGTCACGGGTCCGGCCCCGCGAGCAGGTGACCCCATCCGGCCCGCGTCGTTGAGCCCATGCGGGCCGGAACGGCGTGCGGCGGACGTGCGGAAACGTCTCCGCACAGCGGCGGCCCGCGCACATGGCGTCGACGGTACGGAGATCAGGTGGCACGGACGAAGAGGTTCCTTGCGGCGGTCGTGGGCGCGGTGCTCTCGGTGAGCCCCCTCGGCATCGCGCCGCCCGCGCAGGCGGTGGTCGGCGGGCAGGAGGCGCGGCCCCACCAGTACCCGTTCATGGCGGGACTCGTGGACGTCCTCGAACGGCGGGTGATGTGCGGTGGGGCGCTGATCGGCGACCGGTACGTCCTCACCGCCGCCCACTGTCTGACGGGCTCGTACAGCGATCCCACGCGGGTGGGCGTCCTGCTCGGCGACCACGACTTGACGACCGGGTCCGACAGCCCCCACGCCGTCCTGGCCTCGCCGGCACGCTTCTTCCCGCATCCGGAGTACGACCCCGGCACCCAGCGGAACGACATCGCCCTGGTCGAGCTCGCCGGGCCGCTCGCCCTCAACCGCGACGTGCGCCCGATCGGACTGCCCGTGACGTCCGCCCCCGGCAGCGTCGACGGCACCCAGGTCGAGGTGCCGGGCTGGGGCACGACCTCGTTCGGCGGGCGCACGTCCGACGTGCTGCGGACCGTGGCCCTCTCCACCATGACCAACTCGGCCTGCGCGAGCCGGGGCATGGCGCAGATCGCCCCCACCCAGATCTGCACGTACGCCCCCGGGCGGGACACCTGCCAGTACGACTCCGGCGGCCCCCTGGTCCGGGTGGTCCGGGGGCGGCCGTACGTCGTCGGTCTGGTGTCCTACGGCAAGGAGTGCGCCACCGACACCCCCGCCGTGAACACCCGCGTGCGCTCCTATCTCAGCTGGATCGAGCGGACGACCGGCCTGCCCCGCGCCTCATGAGGGCGGTGTAGAGGAGCAGCGAGGCGGCGAGGCCGACGGCCCAGCCGTAGTCGGACAGGGGTTTCAGGAAGGGGATCAGCCCGTCCTCGGGGAAGGGGCCTGTGCCCGGGGCCGAGTGGGAGCCGCCGACGGCGAGGACGCCGCCGACCAGGAAGGCGAGCACGGCCGCCGGGTTCCAGCCGCCCCGGTACCAGTACGGTCCGTCGGCCCGGTAGAGCCCCGCCAGGTCGAGGACGGTACGGCGGACGAGCCAGTAGTCGGCGATCAGGATGCCCGCGACCGTACCGAGGAGGCCGCCGACCAGACCGAGCCAGGTGAAGATGTACAGCTCGGGGGTGGCGGTGAGCTTCCACGGCATGATGAGCACGCCGACGACTCCGGTGATCAGCGCGCCCGTACGGAAGTCGATCAGCTTCGGGGCGAGGTGGGCGAGGTCGTACGCCGGGGAGACGACGTTCGCCGCGATGTTCACCGACAGGGTGGCGACCAGGACGGTCACCAGGGCGAAGAGCAGTCCGAAGACGTTGTCGGTCTTGGCGGCGAGTGCCACCGGATCCCAGACGGGCGCCCCGTACACGGCCTGCGAGCCGGAGGTGACGAGCACCGAGAGCAGCGCGAACAGGGTCATGGTGGTGGGGAGTCCGAGGGACTGGCCCAGGACCTGGGCGCGCTGGCCGGCGCCGAAGCGGGTGAAGTCGGGGATGTTGAGGCTGAGCGTCGCCCAGAAGGCGATCATGCCCATGAGGGCGGGGAAGAAGACGGGCCAGAAGTCGGCGCCCCAGCCGAGCTTCGACGGCTGGTCGAGCAGGGGGCCGAGGCCGCCGGCCTTGACGGCGATCCAGCCGAGGAGCACGAGCGCGCCGACGATGACGAAGGGCGCGGCCCAGTTCTCGAAGCGGCGCAGGGCCTCCATCCCCCGGTAGATGATGGCGAGTTCGAGGGCCCAGAAGAGGGCGAAGCAGAGCCAGAGGGTCCAGGGCTGGCCGCCGATCCTCGACGCGTCGGCCCAGCCGCCGCCGAAGACCTTGTCGAGCAGGACGAAGATGCCCTGGCCGCCGATCCAGGTCTGGATGCCGAACCAGGCGCAGGCGACCCCGGCCCGGACGAGGGCGGGCAGGTTCGCTCCGCGCAGGCCGAAGGAGGCGCGGGCGAGGACGGGGAAGGGGATGCCGTACTTGGGTCCGGCATGCCCGGTGAGCAGCATCGGAAGCAGGACGACGACGTTGGCGAGGGCGATGGTGAGCACCGCCTGCTTCCAGTCCATGCCGAGGGCGACGAGACCGGAGGCGAGCATCCAGGAGGGGATGTTGTGGGCCATGCCGACCCAGAGGGCGGCGAAGTTGTAGGTGGTCCAGCGGCGTTGGGCGACGGGGACGGGGAGCAGGTCCTCGTTGACGAACCGGGGGTCGTCGGGGGCGGTGCCGGGGGCGAGTTCGACGCGGCCGCCGGGTGCGGCGGGTGCGGCGGGTGCGGAGGGGCCAGCGGATCTTTCCGGGGGGACGGTTGCGGTCATACGGAGGAACCCTTCGTTCGGCGGGGAGGACGGAACGAGGTGTCGCCCGGGGAGGGGCGAGGGGTGCCATGCCGGATCGGCTCCGTCGCGGTCCGTCAAGGACCACGTGCAGCCGTTGAGTGGGGGACCGATTCTTCCACTCGGCGTGCGACGCGGGTAGACCCCCGGCACCACGTCGGACGCCGCCGGGCGCCTAGGACCCTCCCCGTACGGGGAGATGGCCGTCCAGCGGGGAGGCGGGAGGCGTCGCCGGGCGCGTGCTCCTTGGGCGCGGCGTCGCCCGCCGGCCGCTGCGGCTCCCCGCCGGACGGTGCCTCGACGGCGGCGAGCCCGGGCCGCCCGCCCGCCGCCCGCGTCTCCTCCCGGGCCCGCACCAGGCCGGTCCGTCGCCCTCGGTGCCGACCGTCGTGACCGCCCGGCGGCGCGGGGCGGGGTCGCGGGTCAGCGGAAGGCCGGGACGACCTCGGAGCCGTAGGCGTCGATCGTCGTCTCCTTCGCGTCGTGCATGGCGTACACGGCGAACTGGTCCACGCCCATCTGCCGCAGCCGCCGCAGCTTCTCGATGTGGGCCTCGGCCGGGCCCAGGAGGCAGAAGCGGTCGACGATCTCGTCGGGCACGAACTGGGTGTCGGGGTTCCCCGCGCGGCCGTGGTGGGAGTAGTCGTAGCCGTGCCGGTCCTTGATGTACGCGGTGAGCTCCTCCGGGACCATGTCGGAGTGCTCGCCGTACTTGGCGACCAGGTCGGCGACGTGGTTGCCGACCATGCCGCCGAACCAGCGGCACTGCTCGCGGGCGTGCGCCAGGGCTTCCGGGGAGTCGTCGGCGGTGACGTAGGCGGGCGCGGCCACGCAGATGGTGAGCGCGTCGGGGTCGCGGCCGGCGTCCGTGGCGGCCTGGCGGACCGCCTTGACCATCCATTCGGTGAGGAAGGGGTCGGCGAGCTGGAGGATGAAGCCGTCGGCCTTCTGTCCGGCGAGGGCCAGCGCCTTCGGGCCGTACGCCGCCATCCACACCGGCAGCCTGCCGTTCTTGATCCAGGGGATCCGGACCGGGTTGCCGTCGACCTGCGCCTCGCGCCCCTCGGCGAGGTCACGGATGACGTCGATGGCCTCGCCGAGGCGGGCCAGGGTGTTCGGCCGGCGTCCGGCGACGCGCATCGCCGAGTCGCCGCGGCCGATGCCGCAGACGGTCCGGTTGCCGAACATGTCGTTGAGCGTGGCGAAGGTGGAGGCGGTCACCTCCCACGTACGGGTCCCGGGGTTGGTCACCATCGGGCCCACGTGCAGCTTGGTGGTGTGTTCGAGGATCTGGCTGTAGATGACGAAGGGTTCCTGCCACAGGACGGCGGAGTCGAAGGTCCAGCCGTAGCGGAAGCCGTTGCGCTCCGCCCGGCGCATCAGCCCGACGACCTGCGACGCCGGCGGGTCGGTCTGCAGGACGAGTCCAAAATCCAACGTCGCTCTCCTAGTTCAGGTACTGGCAGGTGGAACGCGGCACGAAGGTGCCGTGACCGGCGTGGCCGACGTACTTGCGCTGGTCGATGACGATCTCGCCGCGGGAGAGGACGGTCTCGACCTGGCCGGTGACCGTCTTCCCCTCGTACGCCGAGTAGTCGACGTTCATGTGGTGGGTCTCGGCGGACAGGGTCTGCACGGCGTGCGGGTCGTAGATCACGACGTCGGCGTCGGCACCCGGGGCGATCGTGCCCTTCTGCGGGTACAGGCCGAACATGCGGGCCGGCGTCGCGCAGGCGATCTCGATCCAGCGGCGCCGCGAGATGTGCCCGTCGACGACGGCCTGGTGGAGGAGGTCCATGCGGTTCTCCACCCCGGGGAGCCCGTTGGGGATCTTGGAGAAGTCGCCGCGGCCGAGGTCCTTCTGACCGACGAAGCAGAACGGGCAGTGGTCGGTGGAGACCACCTGGAGGTCGTTGGTGCGCAGTCCGCGCCAGAGCGCCGCCTGGTGCTCCTTCGGCCGGAGCGGGGTGCTGCACACGTACTTCGCGCCCTCGAAGCCCGGCTCCGCGAGGTTGTCGGTGGAGAGGAACAGGTACTGGGGACAGGTCTCGCCGAAGACGGGCAGCCCCTTGTCGCGGGCGGTCGCGATCTCGGCGACCGCCTCCTCCGCCGAGACGTGCACGACGTACAGCGGCGCGCCCGCCACGCGGGCGAGCTGGATCGCCCGGTGGGTGGCCTCCGCCTCCAGGAGGGCCTTGCGGACCTCCCCGTGGTAGCGGGGGTCCGTCTCGCCGCGGGCGAGGGCCTGCTCGACGAGGACGTCGATGGCGATGCCGTTCTCGGCGTGCATCATGATCAGTCCGCCGTTGTCGGCGGAGCGCTGCATGGCCCGCAGGATCTTGCCGTCGTCGCTGTAGAAGACGCCGGGGTAGGCCATGAAGAGCTTGAAGGAGGTGATGCCCTCCTGGACGAGCCGGTCCATCTCCTTGAGCGTGTGCTCGTTGACGTCGGAGAGGATCATGTGGAACGCGTAGTCGATCGCGCAGTTGCCGTCGGCCTTGGCGTACCAGGTGTCGAGACCCTCGCGCAGGCTGTGGCCGACGCTCTGCACGGCGAAGTCGACGATGGTGGTGGTGCCGCCCCAGGCGGCGGCGCGGGTGCCGGTCTCGAAGGTGTCGGAGGCGGAGGTGCCGCCGAAGGGCAGCTCCATGTGGGTGTGGGCGTCGACGCCACCGGGCAGCACATAGCGGTCGGTGGCGTCGATCGTCCGGTCGGCGGTCCAGGCGCCCGCCGCGTCGGAGCCGTGGGCCACGAGGGCGACCACGCGGCCGTCCTCGATCAGCACGTCGGCGTGGAGTTCGTCGGCGGCGGTGACGACGAGGCCGCCCCGGATGACGGTTCGGATGCTCACGGGACTCTCCCTGCTCGATACGGCGGGACGATCTCGATACGGCGGGACGGTGTGGCTCGCGGTACGGCGGGGCGCGGCGGCTCGGTACGCGGGGGCGGCTACAGCTCGCGCAGGGCCGCTTCGAGCATCGCCGCGCCCTCCTCCGCCTCGGCGACGGTGAGCGAGAGCGGTGGCGCGATGCGCAGGGTGCTGGTGTTGTGGCCGCCGCCCTTGCCGATCAGCAGGCCGTTCTCACGGGCGGCCTCCAGGACGGTGGCGGCCGCGTCCGGGTTCGCCCGCTCGGTGCCCGGCTCGGTCAGCTCGATGCCGATCATCAGGCCGCGGCCGCGGACCTCCCGCACCGCCTCGACTCCGGCGCAGGCGGCTCTGATCCGCTCGATGAGCAGACCGCCGACCCGGCGCGCGTTGCCCTGGAGGTCGTGCTCCAGGAGGTACGAGAGGTTGGCGAGGCCGGCGGCCATGGTGATGGGCGAACCACCGAAGGTGGAGATGGAGTTGGCGTCGACACAGTTCATGATGTCGGCGCGGGCGACGACTCCGCCGACGGACATGCCGTTGCCGATGCCCTTGGCGAAGGTGAGGATGTCGGGCGGCCCGGCCTGACCGTGCGCCTGCCAGCCCCAGAAGTGGTCGCCGGTACGGCCCCAGCCGGTCTGCACCTCGTCGGAGATCCACAGGATGCCGTGCCGGTCGAGGACCCGGCGGAAGGCGGCGTACAGGCCGTCGGGCGGGGCGGTGAAGCCACCGACGCCCTGGACGGGTTCGGCGATGAGCGCGGCGACGTCCCGCGTGTGGCCGAGGAGGTCCTCCAGGTCGGCGACGCAGGCCTCGATGAACCGCTCGTCGGTGTACTGGGCGTACGGACCGCGGGTCCGGACGCCGCCGTGGACGTACAGGGTCTGCAGCGGAGAGAGGCTGGTGGGCGACCAGGCGCGGTTGCCGGTGATGCCGACGGTGGAGAAGGAGCGGCCGTGGTAGCTGTTCCGCATGGCGAGGATCTGGTTCGACCGGCGGTACGCGGTCGCGAGGAGCAGCGCCGTGTCGTTGGCCTCGGTGCCGGAGGTGGTGAAGAAGACGCGGGCGTCGGGGATGCCGGAGAGTCCGGCGATCCGCTCGGCGAGCTCCACCATCGGGCGGTTGAGGTAGAGCGTCGAGGAGTGGATGATCCGCCCGGCCTGCTCGGCGACGGCCTTGGTGACCTCGGGCAGGGCGTGGGCGGTCATGGTGGTGAGGATGCCGCCGAAGAAGTCGAGGTACCGGCGTCCGTCGGCGTCCCAGACGTGGCGGCCCTCGCCGTGGGTGATCTCGATCGGGTCCTTGTAGTAGAGGGCGACCCAGTCGGGGATGACGGCCTTGTGCCGGTCGAAGAGACTGCTCACGGCTGCACCAGCCCGTCGTACGCGTCGGGGCGCCGGTCCCGGTAGAACGCCCATTGCTGGCGCACCTCCTCGATGAGACCGAAGTCGAGGTCGCGGACGAGGAGTTCCTCGGTCTTGTCGGAGGCGACCTCGCCGACGAACCGCCCGCGCGGGTCGACGAAGTAGCTCGTGCCGTAGAAGTCGTTGTCGCCGTACTCCTCGACGCCGACGCGGTTGATGGCGGCGACGAAGTACTCGTTGGCGACGGCCGCGGCGGGCTGTTCCAGCTGCCAGAGGTAGGAGGAGAGACCGCGGTGGGTGGCCGAGGGGTTGTAGACCAACTGTGCTCCGTTGAGCCCGAGTTGGCGCCAGCCCTCGGGGAAGTGCCGGTCGTAGCAGATGTAGACGCCGACGCGGCCGACGGCGGTGTCGAAGACCGGCCAGCCGGCGTTCCCCGGGCGGAAGTAGTACTTCTCCCAGAACCCCTTGACCTGGGGGATGTGGTGCTTGCGGTACTTGCCGAGGTAACTGCCGTCGGCGTCGATCACGGCGGCGGTGTTGTAGTAGAAGCCCTCGCTCTCGACCTCGAAGACGGGCACCACGATCACCATCCCGGTCTCCCGGGCGAGGTCCCGCATCCGGCTGACGGTGGGGCCGTCGGGGACGGGCTCGGCCCACCGGTAGTGCTCGGGCTCCTGGACCTGGCAGAAGTAGGGGGCGTTGAACACCTCCTGGAAGCCGATCACCTTGGCACCCTGACGGGCGGCCTCCCGGGCGTACTCCTCGTGTTTGGCGATCATGGATTCGGTGTCGCCGGTCCAGGTCGCCTGGACGAGCGCGGCGCGTACGACGTCGGTCATGATCTGCTCCTTCGGCACGGCGTCAGAGAGCCTCTACGCACGTAGACGCGGTGCGTAGGAGGAGAACGTAAGCCCCGTCACACCTCGGAGCAAGACCGCCGCCGGGAAGCGGCGGGGTCGATCATGTTTCATACCCGAGTGGTCCACGTCGGACACGTACCGACACGTACCGGCACGTCCGGGCATGACGGAGACGCGCAGGCGGGGGCCTCCCGCGCGGGGCCGGATTCCGGGCCCGTGTGCGGGGAGCCCGCGGGGTCGCACCGGAGCCCGCGGGCCTCCCCCGAGCCTGACGCCGGAGCCCGCCCGGCCGGGTCACGCGCCCGCGAGGCCGGCCACGCGCAGGGCGTGCAGCAGATCGCTCTCGCGGGCCGCGGACACCGATCGGGCGGCTTCGAGGAGTTGGGGGGCGAGCCCCCGCGGGTCCTCGGCCGCGAGGCGGGCCGCGTCCTCGGGAGCGCGGACCCGGACGAAGGCGGTGAGCAGGGCGTGGGCCTCGCGGTGGTGGCCCTCGGCTCGCAGGGCGGCGCAGGCCCCGGCGAGCTCCTCGACGGGGCGGGCCACGCCCTGGCGGAGGAGCTGGTCGCAGTCGGTGGGCCGGCCCGCGTCGGCGAGCACCCCGGCGACGGCGGCGAGCCGGCCGGGCGGCAGCGAGGCCGCCTCCCAGAGCAGGATGGACCAGTCGGCGCCGAGACCGGCCCGGTGCAGTTCCCCGGCGAGGGCGGGCAGCCGGGCGGGCGGCCCGTTGAGCGCCTCGCACAGCAGGGCGTGGGCCTCGCCGCTACGGCCCTGGGCGCGGAGCCGCTGGAGCGCGTAGACCGCGTTGGCTGCGGCGCGGGCCGCCTCGGCGGGGTCGGCCTCGGAGGGCACGGCCGGGCCGGTGCCGCCGGGCGCGGGGGCCTCGGCGGACTGGGCGGCGCCCCCGCCCCCGAACCGGGCGCCGCGCGGCGGCGCTCCCCCGGCGGGGAGTAGGGGAACGGATGCGGGTGCGGCCACCGGCCCCTGGTCCTCGGCACCGCCGTCCAGCCACGCGTACCGCGCGCCACGCGGGCGGCGCTTGGTCCTGGCGGGGCGGGCGGACGGCTCGGCGGGCGGGGCGGGTCGCTGGGCGGACGGCTCGGCGGGCGGGGCGGATGGCTCGGCGGGCGGGGCGGATGGCTCGGCGGGCGGGGCGGATGCCGTCGTCACCGGCGGCGGTACGGGCCCGGGCCGGTCGGCCGGGGCGACAGGTGTCGGCGGTGGCCCCGGCGCGGCGCCGCCCTCGGCCCACTCCCCCAGCCGTGCGAGCCGGGCCGTCAGGTCGGCGACCCGTGCCACGGCCCGCGCGTGGTCGTCGCGCGTCCAGGCCAGGTCGTGCTCCAGGCGGGCCCTGTCGTCCGGGCCGCGGCCCGGGGCCGCGCGGAGCCGGTCGCCGAGTTCGCGGGCGCGGGACTCGGCGTACCGGCGTTCGCGCTCCATGAGCTCGCGGCGTTCGGCGAGCGCCTCCGCCCCGCCGGGGCGGCGGTCGTGGGCGCCGGTGGCCGCCGCGTACAGCGTCCCGCCCCGGCGGGCGAACGGTCCTCCGGACGGTTCGCCGGCGTCCTGGAGCAGGGACTCGACGATGTCCCAGGGCAGGATCTCCGTCCCGTCGAAACAGGCCCGCAGCCCCTCCGGGTCGCGTTCGGCGAAGACTCCGTACCAGCCGCCGCCCGACGGGATGCGGCGCGCGAGCTCCGTCAGCCAGTGTCTGAACGTGGCGACTTCCACCGGGAGTTGATACACCGTCATGCGATCCGCACCTGCCCCGCCGTCGACTGGAACCTTCCGGTCCGCGGGTATTGGACCGCAGTCGTGTTACGGGACGACTACGGACCGTTTTCCTGCGCGTGCCCTACCGCCCACTTCACCCGAATCGCACGACGATCCCGGTGTGCGGGCGCTTGCCGAGTCGGACGAGCATGGCGGGCACGTCGGTCAGCCAGTACTGCCAGGTGTACTTGCGCGAGAGCAGCCCCCGGATCCGGCGCAGCTCCTCGCCCGTCACCAGCCGGCCCTCGCCGGAGAAGCGCTCGGTGCCCTCGGCGATGTTGCCGCGCAGGTCGCAGACGGCGACCTCGACCCTCGGGTCGTTCCGCAGCCGCTTGACCTTCCAGGAGTCCGTGCGGGTCCAGGCGTACAGCTCGTCGCCGTCCACCGCGTACCAGACGGGCGTCGCGACCCCCGTGCCGTTCTTGCGGTAGGTGGTCAGGCTGACGTAGCGGCCGCGCCGCAGCTCTTCGGGCATCATGCCCGGGAGCCTATGCCGGGGCGGTGGCGGGCTTCTCTCAGGGGCACAGGGCCGCGTCCGCGCCACCGACCGCCGAGGTGGGGCCGGAGCTCGCGCCCGTCACTGGCCGACCCTGCCGTCGACGCACTCGCGCAGCAGGTCGGCGTGGCCGCAGTGGCGGGCGTACTCGTCGATCCGGTGCACCATCAGCTCCCGGATCGCGATCCTGTCCTTCCCCGCGCGGGCGCCCAGGTCGGGATGCTCGGCCAGCTCGGCGTCGAGCGCCGCCTGCTCTCGCTCCAGATCGGCGAACGCGGCGTCGACCACGGCCTGTTCGCCGACGGCCCCGTCGAAGTCCGCGTCTCTCTTGCCGTACAGCTTCGGCAGCGGCTCGCCGTCGCTGATCCAGTTGCGCCAGTCCCGCTCCACCTCGGCGAGGTGCCGGACCAGGCCGAGCAGCGACATGGTCGACGGCGGGACCGACCGGCGGGCGAGCTGCTCCGCGTCCAGCCCCTCGCACTTCATCCGGAGGGTCAGACGGAAGTCCCGCAGGGCGTCCCGCAACGTCGCGAGCTCACCCTCCGGGCTGGAACCCCCGTTGTTGTTGCGGGGGTCGTCGTCCGGGTCCGCCCACATGTCGGGGTAGACGGTCGCCGTGGTCCATCGTGCGGGTTCGTCGCTCATGGGTCGCATGATCGTCCGTACCGGTCCGACGCGCCAGCGAATTCCCGCGCACCCGGGGCCCGGGCCGTCAGACGGGCGCGAGCGCGCAGCGGACGACCAGCTCGTCCATGGAGAGGCCGAGGACCCGGGCGAGGGCCGCGACGGTGAAGAACGCCGGGGTCGGGGCCCGGCCCGTCTCGATCTTGCGGAGGGTCTCGGCGGACAGGCCGGCGGCGGCGGCGATCTCCACCATCGACCGGTCGCCGCGCGCCTCGCGCAGGAACAGGCCGAGGCGCTCGCCGCGCTCGCGCTCTTCGGGGGTCAGGGGTGTGCGCACCATGAGGCCATACTAATACCGGTATAGTAATTGGCATGGTGGAGATCAAGACGAACGAGAACCTGGCCGCGATGCGCGAGGCGGGGCGGGTGGTGGCCCGCGCCCTCGCGGCCGTACGGGAGAAGGCGGCGCCCGGCGTGCCGCTGACCGAGCTCGACGGGGTGGCGCGGGAGGTCCTCGCCGAAGCGGGCGCCGGATCGCCCTTCCTCGGCTACCGCCCCGAGTGGGCTCCGGTGCCGTTCCCCGCGGTCGTGTGCGTCTCCGTGAACGACGCGATCGTCCACGGCATCCCGGACGACACCCGGCTCGCCCCGGGCGACCTGGTCTCGGCGGACTGCGGGGCCCTGCTCGGCGGCTGGGCCGGCGACTCGGCGATCAGCTTCACGGTCGGCCCGGCCCGGCCGGAGGACACCCGGCTGGTCGCCGCGGCGGAGGAGGCCCTGGAGGCGGGCATCGCGGCCGCCGTCGTCGGCAACCGCGTCGGCGACATCGCGCACGCGATCGGCCGGGTGTGCCGCGCCGCCGGGTACGGCATCCCGGACGGCTTCGGCGGCCACGGCATCGGCCGCACGATGCACGAGGACCCGGGCGTCCCCAACGAGGGTCGACCGGGCCGGGGCATGAAGCTGCGGCACGGGATGGTGCTCGCGATCGAGCCGATGCTGATCGGGGGCGGCACGGACGATCACTACACGGCGCGTGACGGCTGGACGATCCGCACGGTCGACGGCTCGCGCGCGTCCCACGCGGAGCACACGGTGGCGATCACGGACGAGGGCCCGCGGGTGCTGACCGCGCTGTAGGACGCGGAGGGAACTCGGTACGCGGGACGGGGAGGGGGCACCCGTGTGCCCCCTCCCGCCGCTACTTCCCCGCCGGCCTGACCACCATCGCCGACCCGCCGCCCCTGCGGACGGTCTCGGCCGCGGCCACCCAGCGGCCGTCCGGCAGGCGCTGGACGCCGGTCGCCGCGCCGATCTCCGGGTTCTGCCGGAAGCCGTGTCCGATGGCTTCGAGTTCCGCCCTGACCGGGCTGTTCCACAGCCCGGGTTCGAGTTCGGTGGTGGCCTGGTTGCGCTGGCTGGCCCGCGGCGCGGCGATCGCGTCGACGAGCGGCAGGCCCCGGTCGACGACCCCGGTGAGGGTCTGGAGGACCGTCGTGATGATGGTCGCGCCGCCCGGCGAGCCGAGCGCGAGGACCGGCCGGTCGTGTCCGTCGAGGACGATCGTCGGCGAGATCGAGGAGCGCGGCCGCTTGCCGGGGCCGGGCAGGTTCGGATCGTGCACGGCCGGGTTCGCCGGGGCGAAGGAGAAGTCGGTCAGCTCGTTGTTGAGCAGGAAGCCCCGGCCCGGCACGGTGATCCCGCTGCCGCCCGTGGACTCGATGGTGAGCGTGTAGGCGACGACGTTGCCCCACTTGTCGGACACCGTGAGGTGGGTGGTGTTCTCCCCCTCGTACGTGGTCGGCGCCGCCGTGCCACCCCTCGCGCACGGCACCGGGCTGTTCGGGTCGCCGGGTGCCAGCGGGCTGGTCAGGGCCGCGTCGTCCCGGATCAGGCAGGCGCGCGAGTCGGCGTACCGCTGGGAGAGCAGCCCGCGCGTCGGCACGTTCTCGAAGGCGGGGTCGCCGACCCAGCGGCCCCGGTCGGCGAAGGCGATGCGACTCGACTCGATGAAGCGGTGCAGATAGCGGGCCGGGGTGGCGCGCGCGAGGTCGGTGCCCTCCAGGATGTTGAGGGCCTCGCCGACGCTCGTACCGCCGGAGGAGGACGGGGGCATCCCGTAGACGTCGAGACCTCGGTACGAGACCTTGGTCGGCTTGCGGAACTCGGTGCGGTACGCGGCGAGATCACGTTCCGTCAGGTCGCCGGACCGGACCTTCCGGGTGGCGCCCTCGCGGACCGGGGGTGTGCGGACCGTGTTCACGATGTCCCGGGCGAGCGGGCCCCGGTAGAGCGCGCCGACGCCCTCGCGCCCGAGCGTCTTGTACGTACGGGCCAGGTCGGGGTTCTTGAAGACCGAGCCGACGACGGGCAGCTCCCCGCCCGGCAGGAACAGTGCGGAGCTGGCGGGGAAGTCGCGGAACCGTGCCTCGTTGCCCGCGGTCTGCGCGCGGAAGGTGGCGTCGACGGTGAAGCCCTCGCGGGCGAGCCGCTCGGCGGGTTCGAGCAGGGTGCCGAGCCGCTTGCTGCCCCAGGCGTCGAGGGCGGTCTTCCAGGTCGCCGGGGTGCCGGGGGTGCCGACGCCGCGGCCGCTGGTCATCCCCTCCTCGAAGGGGATCGGCGCGCCGTTCTCGACGAAGAGGTTCTCGTCGGCCGAGCGCGGCGCGGTCTCGCGTCCGTCGACGGTGTGGACCGTACGGCTCTTCGCGTCGTAGTAGACGAAGTAGCCGCCGCCCCCGATGCCCGCCGAGTACGGCTCGGTGACGCCGAGCGCGGCCGCGACGGCGACGGCGGCGTCCACGGCGTTGCCGCCCTTGCGGAGCACCTCGACACCGGCGGCCGAGGCGTCGGCGTCCACGCTGGCGACCGCCCCGCCGTAGCCGACGGCGACGGGCTCCTTGACGGGCGGTGGCGGTGCGGCCGGTGGGGCCGTGGGCGGGGCGGCGGCACCCATCGAGAGCACCGTCGCCGCGACGGCGAGGGCGGAGACCTTCCCAGCGGCGGAGCGACGCATTCCCTACCTCCAGTCAATGACCGTCCGCGCAGCGTAACTTCCCCCGGCCCCTCCCGTCAGGACCGCCTCGAACAGGAGGACGTTTCCCCGCTAGCATGCGCGCCCATGGACGAAGACCTGCGCAACATCGTGCTCGGGGTGCTCGCGACGGGAGTCAGCGCGTCGCTCGGCTGGCTGGGCCGCACGTACCTCTGGCGGCGGAAGCTCCGCCGCAAGCAGGAGTTCTTCGGCCTGCCGGGGAACTCGGAGTGCCTGCTCGTGGTGAACAGGGAGTCGGGCGGCGACCGCTCGGTCCACCGGTTCGACGTGTTCGCCCTCCTCGAACTGTCCGCGCTGATCAAGGACTGCGGGGCGCAGGCCCGGATCCTCTCGCACGACCAGACCCACCAGGGGTTCGGCGACCGGACGGAGTTCTGTGTGGGCGGCCCCTACTCGAACCGGCGGATGGCCGCCCATCTGGCGACCCTGCTGCCGGGCATCGAGGTGAACGTCGAGGTCGAGCCGAGCGCGGACCGCGGGGCGTTCCTGATCGGCGGGGAGCGCTACCCCTCGGAGCCCGGGGTCAGCGAGTACGTGATCCTCGCCCGGCTCACCGCCGGGGAGGGCGGCCGGCCCGTGTTCCTCTTCTGCGGACAGCGGGCCATCACCAACCAGGCGGCGACCCGCTATCTCGCCCGCCACTACGAGGAGTTGACACGCCTGCACCGCTCAGGGTCCTTCGTGGTGCTCCTGAAGGTCGTCAACTCGCAGGCGTACGGCCCCGATGTGGTCGAGCTGGTGGCCGACGTCACGCGCGCGGCGCGGACCGTTCCCGTAGTCGCACCGGCAGCGACTTGACGCCGTTGATGAAGTTGGAGACGAGGCGCCGGGGCGGGCCGGTGAGCTCCAGGCCGCCGGGGCAGGCCCTACGCACCTCCTCGTGGAGCACCCGGAGCTGAAGCCGGGCGAAGTGCGCGCCGAGGCAGACGTGCGGGCCGTCGCCGAAGGACACGTGGGGGTTCGGGGTCCGGCCGAGGTCGAGGCGGTGCGGGTCGGGGAAGACGCGCTCGTCGTGGTTGGCGGAGGCGTGGAAGACGACGACCTTGTCTCCGCGGCGGATCGCCCGCCCGGCGAGTTCGGTGTCGGTGGCGGCCGTGCGCCGGAAGGAGAGCACGGGCGGGTGCACGCGCAGGAGTTCGTCCACCGCCGTGTCGGTGCCGACCTCGCCCGCCCACATCCTCCGCTGTTCGTCGGGGTGTTCGGCGAGGGCGAGCAGGCCGCCGGGGGCGGCGCTGCGGACCGTGTCGTTGCCTGCGACGGTCAGCAGGAAGAAGAACATCTCCAGTTCGGCGTCGGCGAGTTCGGACGTGGCGAGCACGCTCATCACATCGTCGGCGGGATGCTCGCGCTTGTGCGCGGCGATCTCCCGCGCGTAGTCGAACATCTCGGCGAGCATCGCCGGTGACCGCGGATTGACCGGCCGCCCCTCGTCGTCGAGGACGGGCGGCTCGTCGGGGTCCTGGTAGGCGATGACCCGCTCGGTCCAGGTGTGCAGCAGCCCCCGGTCGCCCGGCGGCACTCCGAGCAGATCGGTGAGGTTGAGCAGGGCGTAGTCGTCGGTGACGGCCCGGACGAGGTCCACCTCGCCCCCGGCGTCGATCGCCCCCGCGAGCAGCCGCCGGGCCCGCTCGCGCGCGGTGGCACCGAACCGCTCGATCCGTCCCGGGGTGAAGGCCCGGCTGACCAGCCGTCTCAACCGGCCGTGTCCGGGAGGGTCTTGGTTGAGCATCATGCGCCGGATGAAGGGCAGGTCGGCGGGGTCGGGGTCGCGGATCTGGGTGGCGCCGAGACAGGACGAGTACGTGCCGGAGTCCTTCAGCACCCGGACGACATCGACATGCCGGGTGACCGCCCAGAACCCGGAACCGGCGGGCCAGCCCAGGATCCCGGGCTCCTCCTGCCAGGCGACGGGGGCGCGGTCGCGCAGGGCGCGGAAGCGGTCGTGCGGGATCCCGGCGGCGTAGATCCGCGGGTCGAAGACGTCGGGCACACCGCTCGACTCGTGCACCGCGCCTCCCAGTCAGGGGTGAAGACGTCTTCATCATGGCAGGCCGAAGGCGGCTTTCGCGCCCTGCACGCAGAGGCCGTCGCCCTCCTGGACGGGGCCAGGCGCACACCAATCGTTACCCGCACGTAACTTACCGACCGGTTACCACGGGTAAGGAGTCGCGGTTACCGTCGGGTCACTTTCACTGCCCCCCCATCAGTGCCCGTACTGCCTTCCCCAGCAGTACCCCAGTGAGGAGTGACCCGTGCGACGCACACCCCTGACCCTCGCCGTCTCGGCCGCCCTCGTGGCCGGGACGGCCCTCGGGTTCGCACCCGCCGCCCAGGCCGGAGAGACCGCCGGCACCGGCATCCGCTTCGTCGACATCGTCGGGGAGGGCGGCACCGTCCTCAAGGCGAACGTCGTCACCCCCGCCGGGTCCACCGACACCACCCGCCACCCCCTGATCGTGCTGCCCACGAGCTGGGCCATGCCCCAGGTCGAGTACCTCGCCCAGGCCAAGCTGCTCGCCGACTCGGGCTACATCGTGGTGAGTTACAACTCGCGCGGCTTCTGGCAGTCCGGCGGCGAGATCGAGACCGCAGGACCCAAGGACATCGCCGACGCCTCCAAGGTGATCGACTGGGCACTCGCCAACACCGCCGCCGACCCCGGCCACATCGGCATGGCGGGTGTCTCGTACGGCGCGGGGATCAGCCTGCTCGCCGCCGCCCATGACCCGCGGATCAAGGCCGTCGCCGCGCTCAGCGGCTGGGCCGACCTCATCGAGTCCATCTACAGCGGCCGCACCCAGCACGTCCAGGCCGCCGCCCTGCTCGGTGGCGCCGGCTACCTCACCGGCCGCCCCGGACCCGAACTCAAGCAGATCCTGGGCGACTTCCTCTCCTCCAACCTGGACAAGGAGGAGGACATGATCGCCTGGGGCCGCAAGCGATCCCCCGTCGAGCAGCTGGACCGGATCAACGCCAACGGCGCCGCGATCATGCTCGGGAACGCCTGGGGCGACACCATCTTCCCGCCCAACCAGTACGCGAGCTTCTACGAGAAGCTCACCGGCCCCAAGCGGCTGGAGTTCCGCCCCGGCGACCACGCCACCGCCGAGGCCACCGGCCTGTTCGGGCTGCCCAACGACACCTGGACCAGCGCCCACCGCTGGTTCGACCGCTACCTCAAGGGCGTCGACAACGGCATCGACCGCGAGCAGCCCGTCCAGCTCAAGTCCCGCTCCACCGGCGGATACGAGGGCTACCCCGACTGGAAGTCCGTCCACGCGAACCAGCGGACGTTCGACCTCGGCGGTACGCAGCGGGTCCGGGCGAACATCGACTCCGGTGCCAACGGCGGCATCACCCTGCTCACCAACGCCCTGGACCAGTTCCTCCGCACCCCGCCCGTCGTCTCCGTCCCCCTCCTCCCCCGCGCCTTCGCCGGCGTCTGGCAGTCGGAGCGGTACGACTCCCCGCAGCGGGTGCGCGGCACCGTGAAGGTGCACACCACCGTCACCTCCACCGAGGAGAGCGGCACCCTCGTCGCGTACCTCTACGACGTGGGCCCGCTCGGCGTCGGCAAGCTCGTGAGCAACGCCCCGTACACCTTCCACGACCGGACCCCGGGCGAGGCGTTCGGCGTCGATCTGGAGCTGTTCTCCACGGCGTACGACGTCCCGGCGGGACACCGGCTCGCGCTGGTCGTCGACACCGTCGACCCGCTCTACATCGAGCACAACCCGACCGGCGCGCAGCTGACCTTCTCCTCCCCCTCGGCCGACCCGTCGTACGTGTCGGTACCGTTGCGGAAGGAGTGATCACCGGCTGCTGCCGGGCGGGTGCGGCCCTCGCTCGCTACTGCGGTCCCGGCAGCAGCGTCTCTGGTTCGGCCTGGTCCACGTCCACGGCCTTCGTCTTCGGGCTGCGGCGCTCTCTGCGGGCCACCCAGGTGGCGAACCAGGAGAGCAGCATGCACATCCCGATGTAGATCGGTGAGATCACCAGGACGACCGGGATGAACGGCAGGTCGTAGTCCAGGTCGGAGGCGATCAGTTTGCCCGCGTGGAGGAACTCCTCGTAGGTGATGAGGAATCCGAGCGAGGTGTCCTTGAGGGCGACCACCAGCTGGCTGATGATGGCCGGGAGCATCGCGCGGACGGCCTGGGGCACCAGGACGTAGGTCATGACCTGCGTCTTGCGCATGCCGAGGGCGTACGCGGCCTCGCCCTGGCCGCGTGCCACGGAGTGAATGCCGGTGCGGAAGACCTCCGCGAGGACGGAGCCGTTGTAGAGGGTGAGCCCGGCGACGAGTGCGGGCAGGGCCTGCACCTGGAGCGCCACGAAGATGAAGAAGATCATCACGAGGACGGGCATGGCACGGAAGAACTCGACGAGCAGGGTCGAGACCCAGCGGAGCACCCGGTGGTCGGAGAGGCGCCCGGTGGCGAGGACCGCGCCGAGGGCGAGGGACAGCACCGAGGCGTAGGCGAAGGCCTTGAGGGTGTTGCCGAGGCCTTCGAGCAGCAGCTCCTGGATGCCCTCGTACAGGAAGGGCGACCACTTGGTGGAGGTGAACTGCTCGTTGGCGAAGAGGAGATAGAGGATCCAGCCGACCAGCGCGAGGAGCACGACGGTGGACGCGACGCCGTAGAGGAGGTGGCGCCGCCGGGCGTGCGGTCCGGGGATGTCGTAGAGGGCGGTGGAATCGGTCATCGGGCGACTCCCCAGCGCTTCTCGAGGACGTTGAAGAGGGCGCTGATGGTGAGGGTGATGATGAGGTATCCCACGGCGATCCAGACGAAGGTCCAGACGATGTTGTAGCCGAGTTCGCTCAAGGTCTTGTAGGTGCCCAGGAGTTCGGTGACGCTGAACGCGCCGGCGATGGCCGAGTTCTTGGCGAGGGCGATCAGGGTGGAGCCGATCGGCGGGATCACCGTACGGAAGGCCTGCGGCAGGACGACCGTGCCGAGGGACTGGGTGAAGCTCATCCCCAGACTGCGGGCGGCCTCGCCCTGGCCTCGCGGCACCGTGTTGATGCCGGAGCGCAGCACCTCGCAGATGAAGGCCGAGGTGTAGCAGCCGAGCGCGAGGACCGCGAACAGCTTGAAGGGCAGCACGAGTCCGAACCGGGGCAGGCCCAGCATGACGGCGAAGAAGAGCAGGGTCAGCGGGGTGTTGCGCAGGACGGTGACCCAGACCGTGCCGAAGACCCGGAAGGATCCCACGGGCGCGACCCGGAACGAGGCCATGAGGAAGCCCAGGACCAACGCCAAAGCCGAGGCGTAGACGGTGAGTTCGACGGTTCCGAGGAATCCCTCGGCATAGAGCGAGAAGTTGTCGGTCAGGACGTCCATGTCGGGAGGCTCCTCTCGTCAGCTCGCGGGATAGCGGTCGATGGGGGGCGGTGTCGGGGCCGGGACCCCGGAGAGGCCGAGGGTGGCGTCGTAGGCCTTCTTCCAGTCGCCGTTCTTCTCGTGGGCGGCGAGGGCGTCGTCGAGGGCGAAGCGCAGGGCGTTGTCACCGCGCGGGACGCCGATGCCGTACGGCTCCTCGGAGAAGGGTTTCCCGACGACCTTGAGTTCGTCCGGGACCTTGGCTGCGTAGCCCATGAGGATGGTGTCGTCGGTGGTGACCGCGTCGACCTGGTAGGTCAGCAGGTTGTCCACGCAGGCGGAGTACGTGTCGTAGGCGACGAGTTCGGCCCTCGGGTAGTCCTTCTCGATGCGCTGGTACGGGGTGGAGCCGGCGGCCGAGCAGACCCGCTTGCCGGCCAGGTCCTGGGGGCCGTCGATGTCGTTCTCGTCGGTGCGGACCAGGAGGGACTGGCCGGCCATGTAGTAGGGCCCGGCGAAGCCGACGAGCTTCTTGCGGTTGTCGTTGATGGTGTAGGTGCCGACGTAGTAGTCGATCTGCCCGTTCTGCAGGGCGGTTTCGCGGTTGGCCGAGGCGATCGTGCGGAAGTCGACGCCGGCCGGGTCGAAGCCGAGGGAGGCCGCCATCATCTTGGCGATCTCGATGTCGAAGCCGGAGTACCGGCCGGTGGCCGGGTCCTTCTCCCCCATGTACGGCTGGTCCTCCTTGGCGCCGACGACGAGACGGCCGCGCTTCCTCGCCCGGTTCCAGGTGCTGGAGTCCGGCAGGGTGAAGCCGGACTGGACCTGGTAGACGGGGAGTTGGTCGGGCTGGGGGCCTTTGACGGGCGGGCTGCCCTCCTTGCCGCAGCCGGCCAGCGCCGCCGTCAGGGCGAGCAGCACGGCGAGCACGGCCGGGACGCGGTGCGGGCGGTGCGTACGCTGCATGGTTCCCACCCCGCTCAGTGCTTGAGGATCTTGGACAGGAAGTCCTTGGCGCGCTCGCTGCGCGGGGCGGTGAAGAAGTCCTCCGGAGCGCGGTCCTCGACGATCTTCCCGTCGGCCATGAAGACGACCCGGTTGGCTGCGGAGCGGGCGAAGCCCATCTCGTGGGTGACGACCACCATCGTCATTCCCTCGTGGGCGAGTTGCTGCATGACCTCCAGGACCTCGTTGATCATCTCGGGGTCGAGGGCCGAGGTCGGCTCGTCGAAGAGCAGCGCCTTGGGGTCCATGGCCAGGGCGCGGGCGATCGCCACGCGCTGCTGCTGGCCGCCGGAGAGCTGGGCCGGGTACTTGTCGGCGTGCGCGGCGAGTCCGACCCGGTCGAGGAGTGCGCGTGAACGCCGGTCGGCCTCCTCCTTCTTGCGCTTGCGGACCTTGATCTGCGCGAGGGAGACGTTGGCGAGGACGGTCTTGTGCGCGAAGAGGTTGAACGACTGGAAGACCATGCCGACCTCGGCGCGCAGCCGGGCGAGCGCCTTGCCCTCCTCGGGGAGGGGTTGTCCGTCGATGACGATCTCGCCCGACTCCACGCTCTCCAGTCGGTTCATCGCCCGGCAGAGGGTGGACTTGCCCGATCCGGACGGGCCGATGACGACGACCACCTCCCCCCGGCCGACGGTGAGATCGATGGACTGGAGGACGTGCAACGTGCCGAAGTGCTTGTTGACGCCACGCAGTTCGATCAGCGGATCGACGACGGCCATACGCTGCCCTGCCCCATTTCTCAGCGGTGTCGAGTCAGCGCAAACTATCCACCAGAAAAGGGACTTCACGCCCGACACGCATGAAACCGCAATAAGCCGTATTTACTGCAAAAGGGTGGCGGGAGCGGGGTGCGGAACCGGCCGGAGCGGGGCGGCGGACTCAGTACTCGGCGGCCTCGGCGTACATCTGGGAGAGCTCCGGCGAGCCCGTCATCGCCCAGTCGAGACCGGCCTCGACGACCTGGATCTCCCGGCCGGAGGCGAGCCGCACCACCGGGCCGCCGCCGGGCCACACCTGCCAGCGCGCGCCGGGCACGTTCCGCACGATCACGGTGCCGAGGTAGAGCCCCGCGTCGTTCCCGATCCAGGGAAGCTCCTCCGGGTCGTCGCGCCAGCGGGGCGGCAGCTGGTCGAGCTCCTGGAGGGAACGCGGGGTGTCGTCGAGTGCCACCCCGGACTGCGCCACACGGGCGCGCAGCAGCTCGCACTCGGCGAGCAGCTCGGCCACCCCGTCGGGGTCACGGTCGAAGGCCGCGGCCAGCGGGGACCCGGCCGGCTCGGGTACGTGCCGCTTGCGCCAGTTGTCCAGGAATGGAATGTTCATCCGAACAGCCTCGCACCGTCACCTCCCGGTCGACCACCCGGCGCGCGGAGATCGTTCCACCGCCGGGTGCGTACCCCGTCCGCTACACGTCGAGGTCGACCACGACGGGCGCGTGGTCCGAGGCGCCCTTGCCCTTTCGCTCCTCACGGTCCACGTAGCCGTCCGTGACGGCCTCGGCGAAGGGCTTGTTGCCGTAGACCAGGTCGATGCGCATGCCCCGGTTCTTCGGGAAGCAGAGCTGGCGGTAGTCCCAGTACGTGAACGGGTGGTCGTACTTGAGGGGGCGCGGGACCACGTCGGCCAGACCGGTCTCGCGGAGGCCGGCGAGCGCGGCCCGCTCGGGCTCCGTCACATGCGTCAGGCCCTCGAAGGCCGACCGGTCCCAGACGTCGTCGTCGGTCGGCGCGATGTTGTAGTCGCCGAGGACCGCGAAGGGCCGGTCCCCCGCCGCGTCCTCGGCGACGGCCGCCTTCAGGGCCTCCAGCCAGCGCAGCTTGTAGGCGTAGTGCTCGTGCTCGACCTCCCGGCCGTTCGGCACGTACACCGACCAGACGCGGACCGGGCCGCAGGTCGCGGAGATCGCCCGCGGCTCCTCGGCCCCGTCGTACTCCGGGCCGCCGGGCAGACCCGTGACCACGTCCGCGAGGCCGACTCGGGAGACCAGGGCCACGCCGTTCCACCGGCCCGTGGCGTTGACCACGGACTCGTACCCGAGGGCGCGCAGCTCCTCGGTGGGGAACTGCTCGGCGGTGCACTTGGTCTCCTGGATGCACAGCACGTCCGTGCCGCTGCTCTCCAGCCAGGCGAGGAGTCGGGGCAGCCGGGCGGTGATCGAATTGACGTTCCAGGTGGCGATGCGCATGGGCGCAAGCCTACGTGCGGGGTCCGACAATCGACGCCGTGCCGGGCTGGAGCGGCCCCGGGGGCCCGGCGGACGGGCTCAGAGCTCGGCCGAGGCGCCGGGGGCGAGCCGCTGGTGGTCGGTGCCGCCGAGCGCGCCGATCTGGCGGTCGTAGATGGGCCGGGCGAGGTCCGTGAGCAGGGCGTCGTGGATGTCGTACGCGCGGCGCGGCCCGACCTCGCGCACGTAGTCGATGACCTCGGAGATCTTGTTCCACGGGGCCATGACGGGGAGCAGCAGCGTGTCCACGGGGTGGTCGGGCACGGTGAGCGCGTCGCCGGGGTGGAAGACCGCGCCGCCGTCGACGAGGTATCCGACGTTGGTGATGCGCGGGATGTCGGGGTGGATCACGGCGTGCAGCTCGCCGTGCACCTGGACGTCGAACCCGGCGGCGGTGAACGTGTCGCCGTGCCCGACGGTGTGCACGCGGCCGGGGAAGGCCGCCGAGAGCTGGTCGGCGACGCTGCGCAGCGTCCAGATCTCGGCGGCCGGGTTGGCCTCCAGGGCGGCGCGCAGGCGGCCCTCGTCGAAGTGGTCGGGGTGCTCGTGGGTCACGAGCAGGGCGTCGGCCCCGAGGACCGCGTCCTCCTCGGTGAACATGCCGGGGTCGAGGACGAGCGTCCGCCCGTCCTTCTCCAGCCGCACGCACGCGTGGGACTTCTTCGTCAGCTTCACGGGGCCAGGCTACGCCGGGGGCGTCGTCTCCTCCGCGACGACCCTGGCGATCACCCGCAGCGCGGTCTCGGCGGCCGGGAAGCCGCAGTACACGCCCGCGTGGAGCACGATCTCGCGGAGCTCCTCGGCGGACAGGCCGTTGCGGAGGGCCGCGCGGGTGTGGTCGGCGAGGGCCTCCCGGTGGCCTCCGGCGATGAGGGCCGTGAGGGTGACGACGCTCCGGGTGCGCCGGTCGAGACCGTCCCGGCTCCAGACCTCGCCCCAGGCGTACCGGGTGACGAGGTCCTGGAAGGCACCGTCGGCGTCGTCGGAGAGGGCCTGGTCCACATGGGCGTCGCCGAGGACCTCGCGCCGCAGCCCGAGCCCCTTCTCGTACGGGTCGGGGCGGCCGGCCTCGGCGGGCTCGGCGTCCGGGACCGGCTCGGCGGCGGGCACCGGGGCGGCGGGCAGCGGCGGCACGGTCAGGGTGCCGCTGGTGTCCGGGGCCGTACCGGCGAAGTGCTCGATGAGCAGGTCGGTGACGGCGGCGGGCTGCTCGACGGGCGCCAGGTGCGAGGCGCCGGGGACGACGGCGAGCCGGGCGTCGGCGATCCCCGCCACCAGGGTGCGGGCCTCGGCGGGGCCGGTGACCTGGTCCTCCGAGCCGACGAGGACGAGGGCCGGGATGGCGATCCGGTCGAGGGCCTCCCGCACGTCGAAGACGGCGAGGGCCTCGCAGGCGGCGATGTAGCAGGCGGGGTCGGTCGTCCGGACCATCTGCACGGCCCAGTCCACGATCGCGGGCTGCGCGCCGGCGAACACCGAGGTGAACCACTGCTCGGGGGCGGTGCGGGCCATCGGCTCCAGGCCGTTGGCGCGCACGATGACACCGCGCTGGCGGAACTCGTCGGCGCTGCCGAACCGGGGCGAGGTGGCGACCAGGGCGAGGGAGGCGACCCGGTGGGGCGCGCGCAGGGCCAGATCGAGGCCGACGGCGCCGCCGAGGGAACAGCCCGCGTACCCGAAGCGCTGGACGCCGATCGCGTCGAGGGTGGCGAGGAGCCGGTCACCGAGTTCGGCGACGGAGGTGAAGGGCTCTGCGGGCGCCCCGCCGTGCCCGGGGAGGTCGAAACGGACGACCCGCCAGTCCCGGGTGAGCTCCGGTATCTGCCGGTCCCACATGTGCCATGTGGTGCCCAGTGAGGGGCCCAGGACGAGCACGGGAGCCTCTTCGTGCCCGTCGACGCGGTATTGCAGGGTGTTCGGTGATGTCTCGCTCACCCGCTAGACCCTCTCATCTCTCGCGGCGGCTCCTTCGACCGGGGGCCCGGCTGTGCCGGTCCGGCCCGGTCAGCCGATGATGGCGACCGGGGCGTCCCAGGCGTTGCGGTCGACGGTGATGGTGTGGCCGCCGCGGGTCTCCCTGCTGTTGGCCTTGTACTGGTGGCCGCGGCTGTGGTCGGTGTACAGCTTCGGGTCCCAGGGCCAGTCCTTGGTGGTGGTCTCCTGGCCGTTCCACAGGGCGTACCAGAGGTTTCCCGGCAGGTCCGTGCGGTTCTTGGCGGTGGCGATCGCCTTGGCGCCGGAGCCGCTGAAGCCGTAGAGGCCGGCGCGGTAGGTCTTGGCGCGCAGGGTCTTGGTGAAGGAGCGCACGTAGGTCAGGGTGGCGTCGTTGCACGCCTTGTCGGCGATGTCGTACGACTCCATGTTGAGGTAGATCGGGCTGCCGGCCTTCATGCCGAGCGCCGACGCCTTGGCGACCGCGTCGTTGGCGTTGCTCACCCCGACCGAGGCGGCCGAGGCCGCGGTGAACCGCTCCTTGTTCCCGCTCTTCTGGCAGGGCGGCTGGGCCCCGACGTAGAGCGGGACGACGCGCCAGCCGAGGGTGTCCACCGACTTCACCCAGGACCTCGTCAGGTTGGGCTGGGCGCAGCCGCGGTTCCTCCCGCCGATGTAGACCGCGACGCCGCCGTAGTACGCGTCCTTCTTCCACGCCTTCATGGCGGTGAGCGAGGGCGCCGTGCAGGCGTCGAACGCCCGGCCCGTGTAGGTCTTCTGCGCCGGCCATGCCGGTGCCGCCATCGAGGTCTGCGCCGCGATCCCGGCGCCGGCCACGACGGCGACGCCCGTCGCCGCCCACGCGATGTGACGACCTCTTCTGGACAACCGGTGCTTCGGCATTCCCCACCCCACCCGACTTCTGGCTCTGGAGCGGTTCAGCCTATAGCCCGCTCCGAGGGGGTTGAGCAGGTCATACGTGTGGCCCGATCGACCGGACGGCCCTGTCGGTCGATAATGGGACCTATGCGCCAGAAAACCGCAGGGAAGCCGCATGAGCCCTCGACCTTGACGGTCAAGGGACGGGACATGCGTGTGCGCACCATCGGTTTCGTGATTCTCGCCGCCCTGGCCATCTGGTTCATCGCGGCCAACACCGGTTCGATCACCGTCAGGCTCTGGATCCCGACGGTCACCCTCCCGCTGTGGATCGTCCTCACCGTCACCCTTCTCGTGGGCATCGTCCTCGGCCTGCTGATCGCCCGGCGCCGCGCACAGCGCTGATCCGCGCGCGGCTCAGCGGCCCGGCTCCGCCGAGGGGGTCGCGCCCCCGTCCGCCGTCCCGCCCGGCGCCTCTGTCCTCGGCCCGAGGTAGTGGCTCAGGGGCGGCTCCTGGGCCAGTACCGCTCCGATGGTGAACGCGAAGGTGATCCCCGCGCACACGACGATCAGCCAGGACAGCATCGTGAGGACGAGGCCGAGGGATCCGTACTCCCCCAGCGCCCTGTTGAGCGCGGTGGGCATGTACACCCGGGCCGTCAGGGCCAGGGCGCTCGTCGCCGCGGCCGCCAGGATCGCGCCGGGGAGCAGCGGCAGCCACGGAACGCGCTTGGCGAGCAGCAGGTGCTGTGTCCACATCCAGATGCCCACGCTCACGAGGAAGAAGACCGGCACCCCGACCCACAGGCCCGCGCCGAAGCCGTCCCGCACCGGACCCTGTACGAGGACCACCAGGAACAGCGCGAGCAGCCACACCACCCACCGCCAGGCCGCGACCCGGGTCTTTGCCTTGGGCAGGGCCCAGGCCCGCTCGCAGACCCTCGCCATGGCCCGGCTGAAGCTGGTGGCGGAGGCCAGCGCGATGACCAGACCGACGGCACCGGTAGCCTCCCGCAGCTCTTCGTCGGTGGAGCCGCCCAGGACCTGCTCCAGCTCGACGTCGGAGCGTCCGGTCAGCCCGAACATGGCACGCAGGGAATCCCGCAGCTGGTCACGTACGGAGGCCGGGGCGAACGCCGCGACGGCGAACAGCAGCGGTACGGCCGCCAGGAAGGCCTGAGCCGCGAGCCGGGTCCCCGCGTCCAGCAGGTTCCCGCCCAGCAGGCGGCTCGCGATCTCGGTCAGGACGGGCAGCCGCTCCTCCGCGCTCGCGCGCAGATGCCGCCATCGTGCCGCCCAGCGCGCCATCCGGGCTCCTCCGGGCATCCGCCCGCCCTAGGTCCGGACGGACGCTTCCTCGTCGGCGTCCGCGGGCCTCGCCCCGAGGAACCCGACCACCGCGAAGACGAACAGCAGAGCCAGCGCGAGACCGACGACCACCCAGGCGGTGGGGTGGTCCCACAGGACGTACACGAGAACGGCGAGGGCCACCAGGATCCAGGTGATCCAGGTCCGGTACCGGCGGACGAAGGGGCCGACCGGGCCCGTCCGCAGACCGGCCCGGTCCGCGGCGGTACGGGTCGCGTCGATGCCGGAGTTCCACATGCGGCGGGTGACGACGGCGGGGCGACTGGGGCCGGTGAGCCAGGCAGCGAGGGCGACCACCAGGCCGAGGGTCACCACCATGCGGACCGTGGTGCGCAGGAAGTGGATCAGGGCGTCGTAGACGGACCCGGCGGCGGGCTGGGAGACGGTGTCGGGCAGGGCGTTGAGGTAGACCGTACGGAACACGGTCAGCGCGATGCCGAGGACGAGGGCCGCGACGGCGACACCGATCGCCGAGGCGATCACGGTGCGACGGCGATGGGTGGACAGCAGGACTCCCGCGACCACCAGCAGCACCGCGAGCACCGGCAGCCACAGCCCCATCACCTGAAGCAGGCGGAAGCCGGTCTTGACCTTGCCGATGTCGTCGGACTTGACGACCGTGAAGTCGGTGTGGATCTCCGGGATCTTGCCGGCCACGGTGAGTCCCGAGTCGACGAGCCGTTCCTTGACCCGGTCGATCACGGGCGCGAGGTCGACCGTGACGGTGTCGTTCTTGATCTGTACGGCTCCGTCGCCACTGCCCGTCAGGGCGCGGACGACCGAGGTGTGGACGGCCCGGTTGGCATCGGTCCAGACCGTCTCGAAGGCGTCCGACGCGACGACGTCCTGCGCCTTGTCGTGGACGAAGCTGCGGACCGCGCTCTCCAGGGAGCCGCCGAGCTTCCCCAGGGCCTTGGCGAGCAGCGGGCGCTGTTCGGGGGCGACCCCCTCCAGGAGGTCCTCCAGGTCGATGTGCTCCATCACCGCACCGGTGACCCGGTTGGCGACCGCCGCCTGCACGTCCGCGTCGGAGGCGAGCGGGGCGACCGTGGAGACGTACCGGTCGGTGTCGCCGACGATGTCGGAGGTCCAGGCGGCGACGATGCCGAGCGGAACGAGGAGGCATCCGATCACGATGAGCACGGCGGCCAGGAAGGAGCGGCCACGATGGCGAGGAGCGGGCCGGGCGGCCGCCTCCCCCTCCAGCGCGGCGACCCGCGCGCGCAGCGCGGCCAGCTCGTTCTGATTCTCGTCGTCGGGCACGGGTGCCTCCTCGCGGTGTACGCTCAGCCAATCCCGTCCGCGCGGTTCCGGCCAGGCAGGGCGGAGCGAACGGGTGAGAACACGCACCCGCGCCGCGGCCGGTCTCCCGCGGGCCCGGTATCCGGAGGTGACGGGCCCTGTCTGCCTCCCACGCACCGAGCCGCGCCCGCCGTCATCGGGACGGTGGGGGCGCGGCTCGTCGATCGGATCTCACCGGCTGACGTACGGCAGCAGTGCCATCTCACGGGCGTTCTTGATGGCGGCGGCGAGCTGCCGCTGCTGCTGGGCGGTGACCCGGGTGACGCGCCGGCTGCGGATCTTGCCGCGGTCCGAGATGAACTTCCGCAGCAGGTCGGTGTCCTTGTAGTCGATGTACGTGATCTTGGCGGCGTCCAGCGGGTTGGGGCGGGACTTCGGAGGCGTGCGGGGTTCCTGGCGGCGGGCCATGCGGGTTGTCCTTCCGGATCGGGTGGTTCGTGGGTCAGGCGGCGTCGAGGAGGGCATCGAAGGCGGCGGGCAGGCGCCTCCAGCCGTCCGGCCCGGACGCGTACTCCTCGTCCGTGAGCAGGCAGGAGTCGAGGAGCCGTTGCAGTCCTTCGCGGTCGAGCCCCGGCGAGGTGAAGACGAGGTGCTGGCAGCGGTCGCCGTGCTCGGGGTCCCAGTCCAGGGCGGCTGCGGCCCGGCGCATCGGCGGGACCAACTCCCAGGCGGCGTCCGGCAGGGAGACGAGCCACGGGCCGGCGCTCTCGACGCACAGCGCACCGCCCGCGGCGTCCCAGGCCAGCAGGGTGTCGGGGCGGTCGGCCAGCCAGAACCGGCCGCGGCTGCGCGCGGCGGCGCAGCACAGGTCCTCCAGCGCCGCGTACAGGCGCTCGGGGTGGAAGGGACGCCGGCGGTGCCAGACGAGTGTCGTGACACCGGCGTCGTCGGCGTCCTGCGGCAGCAGCGCGCACGCGGGGTGCTGCGCCGCGGCGGCGGCCTCGACGTCGAAGCCGGCGAAGGCGGCCACCGCCAGATCACCCGAGCCCGCCGCCACCCGGCGGGCGGTGGGGTGCAGCTGGGTGAGCAGCGCGTGGTCCTCCTCGTCGGCCTCCTCCGTGCCCACGAGGGCGAGGACCGGCGGGTACTCCAGCTGACGGGCGAAGGTGTCGCCGACGGTGCGCCGGTCGGTGGGGGCGGCGGCCAGGCCGGCTTCGGCGAGGTCGTCGCCATTGCCGAGGTACGGCAGCACCAGAGCCGGGTCCACCGCCGTGATCACGTTGCCGAGGGTGAGGCCGTCGCCGGCGTGGGCTGCGACGACCTCGGCCATCGCCTTCGGCTCGACGGAGTCCCACAGTTCGACCACGGCGAGCCGGGTCCGGCCCGCGCCGGCCAGCCGCTCCAGCTCCGGTACGAGGTCCTCGCGCAGCGCGCAGCACGCGCAGTCGTTGACGAGGGGCGTCCTGTCCTCGGACAGGAGCCCGCCCGCGTCGCGGACGAGGCGGCGCACCGTGCCGTCCGGCGCGGCCGTCAGGTCGTGGTGGAGGGCGACGCTGCCGGGGACGGTCCGCAGGAGACGGTCGACGACCTCCTTGCGGGCGTCCGAGTGGATCCCGGCGACGATCACGACGGGCAGCCGGGAATCCGGCGCCATCAGCGGGCCCCGTAGCGGCGCTCGAAGCGCTCGACGCGTCCGGCGGTGTCCATCACACGGGCGGTGCCCGTGTAGAAGGGGTGGCTCACCGAGGAGATCTCGACGTCGACGACCGGGTACGTCCGCCCGTCCTCCCACTCGATCGTCTTCTCGCTGGTGACGGTGGAGCGCGTGAGGAACGCGGAGCCGGAGGCGGTGTCGCGGAAGACGACGGGGCCGTAGGCGGGGTGGATGCCGGGCTTCATGGCAGGACCTTTCTTCAGTGCGGCAGGGGGTGCTCAGTCGCTTCTGCGCGGCAGGGCGTGCTCAGCGCTCTTCGCGGAAGTCGACGTGGCGGCGGGCCATCGGGTCGTACTTGCGCAGCACCAGCCGGTCGGGGTCGTTCCGCCGGTTCTTGCGGGTGACGTAGGTGAAGCCGGTGCCCGCGGTGGAGCGCAGCTTGATGACGGGGCGGAGTTCGTTGCGTGCCATGAGGCTAGTATATGGCAACGGTTTTCATTTCCAATAAGCGGGCCGACGACGGCCCCGGAGAGAGGCAGGTACCACCCATGTCCGCCCACTGCCAGCTGACCGGCGCCAAGCCGGGCTTCGGCAACTCGATCTCCCACTCCCACCGGCGCACCTCGCGGCGCTTCGACCCGAACATCCAGCACAAGCGCTACTGGCTGCCCAGCGAGGGCCGCACCGTCCGGCTGACGCTGAGCGCCCGGGCGATCAGGACGGTGGACTCGATCGGCATCGAGGCGGCCGTGGCCCGGATCCGGGCGCGCGGGGGGAAGGTCTGATGGCGAAGCGGAGCAAGATCGCGCGGAACGAGAGGCGCAAGGTGATCGTCGAGCGCCACGCCGCCAGGCGGGCCGAGCTGACGGAGATCATCCGCCGCCCGTCGTCGACCCCGGAGCAGCGCCTGGCCGCCCGGGAGGAACGGGACCGGCAGCCGCGCGACGCCAGCGCCACCCGGGTCCGCAACCGCGACAGCGTCGACGGCCGGCCCCGCGGCTACCTGCGCAGGTTCGGACTCTCCCGCGTCCGCACCCGGCAGCAGGCGCACGCCGGCTTCCTTCCCGGCGTCACCAAGTCCTCCTGGTAGTCGCCCTGAAGACTCCCGGCACAGGCTCCGACCTGGGACGACGCACACGCCGGGGGCCGGTGCCGCACCTCCTGGACGGCCCCCGAGCGGTGCGCGGCAAAAAAACTTCGGCCGCAGCTGAATCCTCTTGGGGGGTCGCCGTCTCTTATGTGTGTACCGGCCGAACGGGCCGGCGGAACAACAGGAGGAACACAATGGTCACGGCCCTCGTAGTCATCGGAGTCCTGCTCGTGGGCGCGTGCAGCTGGCACCTCATGCGGCGCTACAACAAGAGCCGAAGCTGACGAGTGCCTGCGCGCGGGGCACTCGCCGGGTATGAGTAGCACATGAACCAACGTTTCTCCTGGCCGGACGAGCGGCTGATCAAGGCTGCCCAGGACGGCGACGTCACGTCGCTCACCACCGTCGTCATGGAATCGCAGCCGCATGTGCGCAAGTTCGCCAAGTCGCTGTGCGCCTCGCCCCAGGACGCCGAGGACGCCGCGCAGGAGGCGCTGATCATCCTCTACCGGAAGATCGGCACCCTGCGGGCCACCGGTGCGCTCGCCTCATGGATGTTCCGGATCGTGCGCAACGAATGCCTCCGGCAGGTGCGGTTTCTCGTCCATCGCAACGACGAGCCGCCGACCGAGCCGGAGGCGTCCACTGAGCCGTCCGCCGAGGAAGCGGTGCTGCACAGGCTGGAGGTGGAGCGGATCGCGGCCGCGGTCGGCGCGCTGCCCCGCGACCAGCGGCAGGTCCTGATCATGCGGGACGTCCAGGGTCTGCCCGGCAGGACCGTCGCTCATTCCCTCGGTCTGAGCAACGCCGCGATGAAGTCCCGGCTGCACCGAGCACGCGCGACGGTACGTCAGTCACTGGAAGCGATCGACCAAGCACCCGAACAGGCCACCGACCAGGCGGCTTGATCGAGCCATCGACCACCCCGTCGGAGGAGAGTCACGACCGTGAACATCGTGAAGCCCGCACAGGGCGACCAGATCCGGGTCACCACGAAGGCCCCGGCGAACGACATGAACTTCGCCAGCAAGTCCGTCCCGCGCCACCTGGCGCGCGGCGTCATCGGCTTCGGGCTGATCATCGGCTCGATCGCCATGGTGCCCGTCGCCGGTCCGGCCACCCTGCTCGCGGCCCCGCTGGCTCTGATCGCCTTCCGCGGCTGCCCCACCTGCTGGATGGTCGGCCTGGCGCAGACGATCTCGCGCGGCCGGCTGGAGCGCCAGTGCGTGGACGGCGTCTGCACGCTCACCAAGGCGGACCCGGCGGCGAAGGCCGCGGGCGAGCCGGCGGCCGACAGAAACATCCCGGCCGCTTCCCGGTGACCGGTCCACGGCCCGACCGTGGACCGCGTGCCCCGCACCCGCCCGGCCCGTCGGCTTCCCCGCGGTCGCGGACCCAGGCTTTCCGGACTTCCGGCCCGGCTGATTCTCGCCCTTGTCGACCGACCTGGGCGAGGCCGCCGGGCCGGAAGGCGTGGGCTGTCGCAGGGCCGGCCGCTCTCTGGCGGCATACGCCTTCCGCGGCGGAAAAGCGCGTCCTGCACAAGTACGCGCTGTTTCCGCGTGGTTAACTGAGCGGTTACGCGAGACGAGTCCTCGACGCCGGTCCCCCCGATTACCGGCAATTTGATTCTTGGACCAACTCCCGCGCCCTGGCCATTGGTTTACGGAGCGCCGACTCGATGCTAGGGTCCAAATTGAGATTGAGTCAGGCTGGGCCGCCGAGTCGGCCGCGCCGTTGATCGTGCTTCACGGGGGGAGCAGGAACATCATGATCCGCCATGCCCAAATTCAGGCGGCAGCAACGCCATCAGACAGCGCGGTACGAAGCCCTTCAGGCGGTGCGGCGGAAAAGCGGGAACCGTCGGTCCAGGATGGATCGTCGCAGCAGTTACCGAGCGGGATCGACGACCGGACCGTCGCCGTCGTCGGGCTTTCCTGCCGCTTTCCCGGCGGGGCGAACCCCGCCGAATTCTGGGACCTTCTCAGGAACGGCCGCGACGCCATAGCCGCGCCGCCCGCCGATCGCGCACACCTTGCCTCCATGGCCGACGGGTCGCCGCGCCCCGGTGGCTTTCTGCCCAGGGTCGACACCTTCGATGCCGAGTTCTTCGGTATTTCCCCGCGTGAAGCAGCCGCGATGGACCCGCAGCAGCGACTCGTCCTCGAACTCGCCTGGGAGGCGCTCGAGGACTCCGGCATCGTTCCGGCCACCCTCGCCGACACCGCCACCGGTGTCTTCATGGGCGCGATCGCCGACGACTACACGGCCGTCACGCACGCGGCCGGCCCCGACGCGACCTCCGCGCACACCGTGACGGGGCTGCACCGGGGCATCATCGCCAACCGGGTCTCGTACGTCCTCGGGCTCCGGGGCCCCAGCATGGTGGTCGACACGGCGCAGTCATCCGCGCTGGTCGCGGTGCATCTGGCCTGCGAGAGCCTGCGCCGCGGCGAGTCCGTCGTGGCCCTCGCCGGCGGCGTCAACCTCAACCTCGCGCCGGAGAGCACCCACGCCCTGGCCGCCTTCGGCAGCCTCTCGCCCGACGGGCGATGTTACGCACTCGACGCCCGGGCGAACGGCTACGTCCGGGGCGAGGGCGGCGGTGTGGTGACGCTGAAGCTCCTCAGCCGGGCCCTGGCCGACGGGGACCGCATCCACTGTGTGCTGCACGGCGGGGCCGTCGGCAGCGACGGTGCGAGCGACACCCTTCCCACCCCGAACGGAAAAGCCCAGGAACGCGTCATACGCGATGCCTGGGACAATGCGCGAATACCGCTGGAACAAGCACAGTACGTAGAAATACACGGATCGGGCACCCGGGTCGGCGACCCCATCGAAGCATCTGCTCTGGGCGCTGTTTTCGCCTCCTCCCGCTCTCCGGAGAATCCCCTCAGGCTCGGATCCGTCAAGACGAACATCGGCCATCTCGAAGGCGCTTCGGGCATCGCGGGGCTTGTCAAGACCATTCTCTGCCTCGCCCAACGGGAACTCGTACCGACCCTGAACTACGAGACCCCGAATCCACAGATTCCTTTCGCCGATCTCCGTATCTCCGCCGCCACCGAAACCGGACCGTGGCCGAATCCCGACGGTCCTCTCGTCGCCGGTGTGACATCGGTCGGAATGGGCGGGACCAACTGCCACCTGGTGCTCGGATCATGGCCGGAGAACACCGTGTCGGCCGCCGAGATCACGCCGCATCAGCCGCGTCATCGGGACGATTCGGAAGGTTCCGAATCCCTCGCCTGGGTGATCTCCGGGCGCGGCGACAAGGCGCTGCGCGCCCAGGCGGCCCGCCTACGCGAATTCCTCACCACGCACCAGGAATGCGGTGCCGCCGAGATCGCCCGGGCCCTCGCGCACGACCGGACCGCCTTCAGCCACCGGGCCGTCCTGGTCGGCGCCGACCGGAACGACCTGCTGGGCGCCCTGGACGCGGTCGCCGACGCGGGCGTCCACCGGGGCGCGGTCGAGGGCAGCAGCCACCAGGCCGTTCGCGAGGCCGTGTTCGTCTTCCCCGGCCAGGGTTCGCAGTGGGCCGGCATGGCCGCCGAACTCCTCGACAGCGCCCCCGTCTTCGCCCGGGTCGTCGAGGAGTGCGAGCGCGCGCTGCGCCCGTACCGCGACTGGTCGCTGACCGATGTGCTGCGCGGCCGCCCCGGCGCCCCGGCCCTTGACCGTGACGACGTCGTGCAGCCCGCGCTGTGGGCCGTGATGGTCGGTCTGGCCGCACTGTGGCGCGCGGCGGGTGTCGAACCGGCCGCGGTCGTCGGCCACTCGCAGGGCGAGATCGCCGCCGCCACCGTCAGCGGCGCCCTCTCCCTGGACGACGCGGCCCGGCTCGTCGCCGTACGAAGCGCCGCGCTCGGCGCGCTGGCCGGACGCGGTGGCGGCATGCTCACCGTGTCGCTGCCCGCCGACCGGGTGCGCGAAGACCTCGCGGCGTACCCCGGGTTGAGCGTGGCCGCCGTCAACTCGCCCGGCATGACCGTGGTCGCCGGTGACGGGGCCGCCCTGGACGCGCTGGCCGCCCACTACGGCGAGGACGTCCGTACCCGCCGTGTGCCGGTCGCGTACGCCTCGCACAGCCCGCACGTCGACGCCGTACGCGACACGCTGCCGGCGGAGCTGGCCGGAATCGCACCGCGCACCGGAACCGTGCCGCTGCTCTCGACCGTGACCGCCACGGCGCTCGACGGCTCCGAGCTGGACGTCGACTACTGGTACCGCAACCTGCGGGAGCCCGTGCGGTTCGAGCCCGCCGTACGCGCGCTGCTCGACGCGGGCCACGAGCTGTTCATCGAGATGAGCCCGCACCCCGTGCTCGCGCTCGCCGTCCAGCAGACCGCGGAGGCCGCGGACCTGCCCGTCGCCGCCCTGGGCACCCTGCGCCGCGACGAGGGCGGCCCGCAGCGGCTGCTGCTCGCGTTCGGCGAGGCCTTCTGCCACGGCGCGGACGTGGACTGGTCCGCGGTCCTGCCCTCCGGCGGCACGCGCGCCGAGCTGCCGACGTACGCCTTCCAGCGGCGGCGCCACTGGATCGCCGGGCCGTCCGACACCGCCCGCGCGCCGCTGTCGGCGGGCACCGCCCCGGCGCCGGCGGCTTCCGTCCGGGCTCCGGTGGTCCCGGACGACACCGAGGACGCACAGGACGCCGAGGCGACCCGCTCGCTGACCGGCCCGGCCGCCCTGGAGCTGGTGCGGGCGCACACCGCCGCCGTGCTCCGCTACGACTCCGCCGCCGAGATCGAGCCGCGGCGGACGTTCAAGGAGCTGGGCATCGACTCGGTGATGGTCGTCGAGCTGCGCAACCGGCTCGTCGCCGCCACCGGGCGCAGGCTGCCCACGACCGTGGTGTACGACCACCCCAGTCCCGCCGCCCTGGCCGCGGTGCTGGCCGAAGGGCAGCAGGACGCGGCGGCCCCCGAGGACCGGGCCGGCCAGGACGACGATCCGATCGTGATCGTCGGCATGGGCTGCCGTTTCCCGGGCGGGGTGGACTCCCCCGAGGCGCTGTGGCAGGTCGTCGCCGAGCAGCGTGACGTCATCTCGGGCTTCCCCGCGGACCGGGGCTGGGACCTCGACGGCCTCTACCACCCCGACCCCGCCCATGTGGGCACCACCTATGTGCGCAACGGTGGCTTCCTGGAGAACGCGGCGGAGTTCGACGCCGAGCTGTTCGGCATCTCGCCGCGTGAGGCGCTGGCGATGGATCCGCAGCAGCGCGCCTTCCTCGAAACGTGCTGGGAGGCCCTGGAGCGGGCCGGAATCGCCCCGGACTCCCTGCGCGGCACCCAGGCCGGCGTGTTCGCCGGTGTGATGGCCCAGGAATACGGTCCGCGGCTCGGCGAGGCGGGTGCGGGTGCCGCAGGGTTCGGTCTCACGGGCACCACGTCGAGCGTGGCCTCGGGCCGGGTCGCCTACACGCTCGGCCTGCAGGGACCCGCTCTCACGGTCGACACGGCGTGCTCGTCGTCGCTCGTCGCGCTGCACCTGGCCGTCCGTGCCCTGCGGTCCGGCGAGTGCTCGCTCGCCCTCGCGGGCGGTGTGACGGTCATGTCGACGCCCGGCATCTTCGTCGAGTTCTCGCGTCAGCGCGGGCTCGCGGCCGACGGCCGCTGCAAGTCCTTCTCCGCGGACGCGGACGGTACGGCGTGGGCCGAGGGCGTCGGTGTGCTCGTCGTCGAGCGGCTCTCCGACGCCCGACGGCTCGGACACGACGTCCTCGCCGTCGTCGCCGGTACCGCCGTCAACCAGGACGGCGCGTCCAACGGACTCACCGCACCCAGCGGCCCCGCCCAGGAACGGGTCATCCGCGCCGCCGTGGCCGACGCGGGAGTCACCTTCTCCGGAGTCGACGCCGTCGAGGCCCACGGCACCGGCACCGTCCTCGGCGACCCCATCGAGGCACAGGCCCTCCTCGCCACCTACGGCAGCGAACGCGAAGACGACCGGCCCCTCATGCTCGGGTCCCTCAAGTCCAACCTCGGACACGCGCAGGCCGCCGCCGGCGTCGGCGGCGTCATCAAGATGGTCATGGCCCTGCAGCACGGTGAGCTGCCCGCCTCGCTCAACGTGAGCAGGCCGAGCGCGCTCGTCGACTGGCAGTCCGGCGGCGTCGAGGTCCTCACCGAGCCCCGCCCGTGGCCCGCCGTCGAGGACCGGGCCCGCCGTGCCGGTGTCTCGTCCTTCGGCATCAGCGGCACCAACGCCCACGTCATCCTCGCCGAGGCCCCCGCGCCCGAGCCGGTCGCGTCCGGAGCGGGCTCCGGGAACGACGGCTCCGCGCCCCTGTGGGTGCTGTCCGGCCGTACCGAGGCGGCGCTGCGCGCCCAGGCCACCGCACTCGTCGACGCCCTGGACGCCTCCGGCGAGGTGTCCGACCGTGACCTCGGCCGCGCCCTGGCCACCACCCGTACCGCGCTCGACCACCGCGCGGCCGTCACCGCCGAGGACCGCTCCGAGGCCGTCGCGGCGCTGGCCGCGCTCGGCCGCGGCGAGCCGCACTCCGCGCTGACGCTCGGCACGACCCGCCCCGACGACGGTCTCGCCTACCTCTTCACCGGGCAGGGCAGCCAACGCGTGGGCATGGGCCGCGAGTTGTACGAGGGCGAGCCGGTCTTCGCCGCAGCCCTCGACGCGGTGTGCGCCGAACTCGACGCCTGCCGCGGCTCCGTGCCCGGTACCCCGCCGATCCGCGAGGTGATGTTCGAGGACGCCGAGGCGCTCAACCGGACCGAGAACACCCAGTGCGCCCTCTTCGCGCTCCAGGTGGCGCTGTTCCGGCTGCTCGAACACCAGGGCCTGGCGCCGGACGCCGTACTCGGCCACTCCATCGGCGAGTTCGCCGCCGCCCATGTCGCCGGGATCCTCACCCTGCCGGACGCCTGCGCCCTGGTCACCGCGCGCGGCCGGCTCATGCAGGCCCTGCCGGCCGGTGGCGCGATGCTGGCCGTCCAGGCGTCGCAGGAGGAGGTACTCCCGCTCCTCGAAGGCCGCGAGCACGAGGTGAGCGTCGCCGCCGTCAACGGCCCGATGGCCGTCGTCGTCTCCGGTGATGTCGAGGCCGTCGAGCAGGTCGCCGAGGCGTTCGCCGCCTCCGGCCGCAAGACCCGCCGGCTCGTCGTCAGTCACGCCTTCCACTCGCACCGCATGGACGGGATGCTCGACGCGTTCGCGGCCGTGACCGCGGGCGTCACGTACGCGGAGCCGCGCATCCCCATGGTGTCCACCGTCACCGGCGGACCCGTCGAGGTCACCGCCGACTACTGGGTGCGGCAGGTGCGCAGGGAAGTGCGGATGTCCGACGGTCTGGCGGCGCTCCACGGGCTCGGGATGCGGACCTTCCTCGAACTCGGCCCGGACGGTGTGCTGTCGGCGCTCGGTCAGGACTGCCTCGACGACGACGCGCTGGCGTTCGTCCCCGTGCTGCGGCGCGGCAGGTCCGAGCACCGCACCCTGGCCGCCGCGCTCGGCGCCCTGCACGTCCGCGGCCGGGGACCGGACTGGGACGCCGTGTTCGGCCCGGGACCGACACCCGGACTGCCCACGTACGCCTTCCAGCGGGAGCGGTACTGGCTGACGGCGCGCGGCACCGAAGGAGCGGCCGGTCACCCGCTGCTCGGCCCCGCCGTCGAGCTCGCCGAATCCGGGCAGGTCGTCCTGACCGCGCGGCTCGGCCGCCGTACCCACCCCTGGCTCGCCGACCACGCCGTCCTCGGTTCGGTCCTGCTGCCCGGCACCGCCTTCCTCGAACTCGCCGCCCGCGCGGGCTCGGAGACCGGTACGCCGCGGGTCGCCGAACTCACCCTGATCGCCCCGCTGGTGATCCCCGAGGAGGGCCGCACCGAGGTGCAGGTCGTCGTGGCCGCACCCGGCGACGACGGGCAGCGGGCGCTGACCGTGCACGCCCGCACCGAGACGCCGGACGGCGCCGTCGAGCCATGGACGCTGCACGCCACCGGAGCCCTCGCCGCGCACGACGGAGCCCCCTCGGCCGCGGCGGGCCTGCCCGCCACCGGCGGCGAGCCGCTGGCCGTCGACGGCTGCTACGACGAGCTGGCCACCGCGGGGTACGCCTACGGGCCCGTCTTCCAGGGCCTGCGGGCCACGTGGCGGCACGGCGCGGACCTCGTCGCCGAGGTCGCCCTGCCGCCGTCGGTCACCGACGCCGCCTCGTACGGGCTGCACCCGGCCCTGCTCGACGCGGCCCTGCACCCGATCGTCATGACGGCGCTGGACGACGGCAACCGCCGTCTGCTGCCCTTCTCCTGGCACGGTGTGACCGTCCGTCAGCCCGGCGCCCGCACCGCCCGCGTGGTCATCGCCCCCACCGGTCCGGACGCGGTGTCGCTGACCCTGCTCGACGAGTCCCGCGCGGTGGTCGCCGAGGTCGAGGAGCTGGTCCTGCGCCCGGTGAGCGACGAGGTGGCCGTCCCGCGGTCCCTCCACCGGCTGGACTGGATCCCGACCACCGTGGACCGGGAACCGTCGCCGTCGGCCGCCTCGCTCGGCACCGCCGACCTGGGCGTCGGTGCGCCGTACGCCGATCTCGCGGCCCTGGGCCGGGCCCTCGACGCGGGGCTTCCCGCCCCCACGGTGGTCTTCGCACCGCTCGCGGACCTCGGGGACCCCGGTGACGTCACCGGCTCCGGGGAGCGCGCCGACGGGTGGGGGGCCGGCTCCCGGACCGCCGTGCACCGTGCGCTCGCCCTGCTCCAGGAGTGGCTGGCCGACGACCGGCTCGCCGGCTCCCGGCTGGTGCTCGTCACCCGGGCCGCCGTGGCCACGGCGGCGGACGCCGACGTGGACCCCGGCCTCGCCGCCGTATGGGGTCTGGCCCGCTCGGCGCAGACCGAGAACCCCGGGCGCGTCGGACTCCTCGACGTGGAGTCGGCGGCCGACTGCCGCACCGCGCTGCCGCTGATCGGCGCGGAGCACCAACTCGCTGTACGTGGAGCCGAGTTGCTGGTACCGATGCTCGGCCGGGCGACGGCCGACGGCGCCCTGGTCCCGCCGGCCGGGGCCACCGCCTGGCGGCTGGGGGTCCGCGACCGCGGCACCCTGGACCACCTGGCGCTCGAACCCTGCCCGGAGGCCCTGGCCCCGCTGGCCGACGGCGAGGTACGCATCGCCGTGCGCGCCGCGGGCGTCAACTTCCGCGACGTCCTGAACACCCTCGGCCTCTACCCCGGCGACCCCGGGCTGCTCGGCCTCGAAGGGGCCGGCGTGGTCACCGAGGTCGGGCCCGGTGTCACCGGTCTCGACGTCGGCGACCGGGTCATGGGCCTGTTCTCCGGGGCGTTCGGCCCCGTGGTCGTCGCCGACCACCGGCGGGTCGCGGTCATGCCCGTCGACTGGACCTTCGCCCAGGCGGCGTCCGCGCCCATCGTGTTCCTCACCGCCTACCACGCCCTGGTCGACCTCGCCGGCCTGGCCGAGGGCGAGCGCGTCCTGATCCACGCCGCCGCCGGCGGTGTCGGGATGGCCGCCGTCCAGCTGGCCCGGCATCTCGGGGCGGAGGTGTACGGCACGGCGGGCCCCGGCAAGTGGGACGCCCTGCGTCCCCTCGGCCTGGACGGCGCGAACCTGGCGTCGTCCCGCACCCTGGACTTCGAGTCCGCGTTCCGCGCGGCCACCGAGGACCGCGGTATGGACGTCGTACTGAACTCGCTCGCCGGTGAGTTCATCGACGCCTCCCTGAGGCTGCTGCCGAACGGCGGCCGCTTCGTGGAGATGGGCAAGACCGATCTGCGCGACCCGGAACAGGTCGCCGCCGACCACCCCGGGGTGGACTACGGCTTCTTCGACCTGCTGCAGGAGCCGACGGAACGGATCGCCGAACTCCTCACGGACGTCCTGCGGTTGCTGTCCTCGGGGGCGCTCACTCCGCTGCCGCTGAGCACCTGGGACGTACGCCGGGCACCGGAGGCGTTCCGTCACGTCAGCCAGGCCCGGCACATCGGCAAGGTGGTCCTCACCCTGCCGGCGGCCCTCGACCCGGACGGCACGGTCCTGGTCACCGGCGCCACCGGCGCCCTGGGCGGGCTCGTCTCGCGGCACCTGGTCACGGAGCACGGCGCCCGCCGTCTGCTCCTCGTCAGCCGCCGGGGCCCCGACGCACCGGACGCCCAGGAACTGGCGGCCGAACTCGGGCAGCTGGGCGCGCAGGTGACGCTCGCCGCCTGTGACACCGCCGACCGCGACGCGCTCGCACGGCTGCTCACCGGCGTACGGCTCACCGCCGTCGTCCACGCCGCCGGAGTGCTCGACGACGGTGTGATCACCGCGCTCACCCCGGAGCGCCTCGACACGGTGCTCGCCCCCAAGGCCGCCGCGGCCCGCAATCTGCACGAGCTGACCGCGGACCACGACCTCGCGGCCTTCGTCCTCTTCTCCTCCGTCATGGGCGTCATCGGTGGCGCCGGCCAGGGCAACTACGCCGCGGCCAACGCCTACCTCGACGCCCTGGCCCAGCACCGCAGGGCACAGCGCCTCCCCGCGCTCTCCCTGGCCTGGGGCATGTGGGCGGACACCGCGGGACGACCGGGCGCCGCCGGAATGGCGGGGTCCCTGTCCGAGGCCGACCGGGGGCGGCTCGCCCGCACCGGCCTCGCGCCCATCGACCGGACGGAGGGCCTGGCCCTGCTCGACGCGGCACTGCGCATGGACACCGCCGCGCTCGTCCCCGCTCCGCTCGACCGTGCCACCCTCGGCACGCTGGGCACCCAACTGCCCACCGTGCTGCGGGACCTGGCACCGGCCGCACCGCGACCGGTCCAGGCGGCTGCCACCGCCGCGGCCCCGACGACCGCGACGCTGCGCGACCGGCTCGCCGCGCTGGGCGCGGCCGAGCGGGAGGAACTTCTCCTCGACCTCGTTCGAGTGCAGACCGCCGCCGTGCTCGGCCGCTCCTCCGCGTCCGGCATTCCCGCCGACCGGTCCTTCAAGGACCTGGGCTGCGACTCGCTGACGCTCGTGGAGCTCCGCAACAGGCTGCAGACCAGTGCCGATCTGCGGCTGCCCGCCACCTTCCTCTTCAACTACCCCACGCCGAGCGCGGTCGTGGCCCATCTGCACACCGAACTGGCCCCGGCCGAGGCGGAATCCGCCGCCTCCGGCGACCCGAAGGCCGTACCCGGTCTGGTCGAACTCGACGGCCTCGAAGCGGCGCTGGCCGAACTGCCGGACGACACCCAGGACGCCGTCAGGGACGAGATCGTCCAACGGCTCCAATCCCTGGCGGCCCGCGTCCCGGCTCAGCGGACCCAGGCCGACGACAAGGATCTGGCCGCCCGGGTCGAGTCGGCCTCGGTCGATGAACTCCTCGCGTTCATCGACTCCGAACTCTGACCCGAACCCCACTCCGACCACAACTCCACCCGCGCACCACACGGACCCGCGGATCCCGGTCCGCTCGTCCTGTCCTCCGCGCGCGGCACGTCCCTGGCACATCCCGGGGGCGTGCCGTGCCCGGACCGCGCACACGCACAGCTTCACGACGCCTACGGGGGCATCATCGCCATGACAACACCGGACAACGACAAACTCGTCGAATACCTCAAGCGCCTCACCGTCGACCTCCACCAGTCCCGCCAGCGGGTCCGTGAGCTGGAGGCCGGCGCCAACGATCCGATCGTGATCGTCGGCATGGGCTGCCGCTTCCCGGGCGGGGTGGACTCCCCCGAGGCGCTGTGGCAGGTCGTCGCCCAGCAGCGCGATGTGATCTCCGGACTCCCCACCGACCGCGGATGGGACCTCGACGGTCTCTACCACCCCGACCCGGACCACTCCGGCACGTCCTATGTGCGCGACGGTGGATTCCTCAGCGGCGCCGCCGAGTTCGACCCCGCGTTCTTCGGGATCGCTCCCCGTGAGGCGCTGGCGATGGACCCGCAGCAGCGGCTGCTCCTCGAAGTGTCGTGGGAGGCCCTGGAGCGGGCGGGAATCGCCCCCGGAACGCTGCACGGCACGTCGACGGGCGTGTTCCTCGGCGCGATCGCCCAGGAGTACGGTCCGCGGCTCGGCGAGGCGGCGGCGGGTTCCGCCGGGTTCGGTCTGACGGGCACGACGTCCAGCGTGGCCTCGGGCCGGGTGGCGTACACCCTGGGCCTGCAGGGACCCGCGCTGACGGTGGACACGGCGTGCTCGTCGTCGCTCGTCGCGCTGCATCTCGCCGTACAGGCCCTGCGGTCCGGCGAGTGCTCGCTCGCCCTCGCGGGCGGTGTGACGGTCATGTCGACGCCCGGCATCTTCGTCGAGTTCTCGCGTCAGCGCGGGCTCGCGGCCGACGGCCGCTGCAAGTCCTTCTCCGCGGACGCGGACGGTACGGCGTGGGCCGAGGGCGTCGGTGTACTCGTCGTCGAGCGGCTCTCCGACGCCCGACGGCTCGGACATGACGTCCTGGCCGTCGTCGCCGGTACGGCCGTCAACCAGGACGGCGCGTCCAACGGACTGACCGCGCCCAGCGGTCCGGCGCAGGAGCGGGTCATCCGGGCCGCCGTCCAGGACGCCGGGGTGTCGTTCTCCGGTGTCGACGCGGTCGAGGCCCACGGCACGGGCACGGTCCTCGGTGACCCCATCGAGGCGCAGGCACTGCTCGCCACGTACGGCAGTGCGCGGGACGGCGGTCAGCCCCTCATGCTGGGCTCGCTCAAGTCCAACCTGGGGCACGCGCAGGCCGCCGCCGGTGTCGGCGGGGTCATCAAGATGGTCATGGCCCTGCAGCACGGTGAGCTGCCCGCCTCCCTGAACGTGAGCAAGCCCAGCGAGCTGGTGGACTGGGAGTCCGGCGGCGTACGAGTGCTGACCGAGCCGCGCCCGTGGCCCGCCGTCGAGGACCGGGCCCGGCGTGCCGGTGTCTCGTCCTTCGGCATCAGCGGCACCAACGCCCACGTCATCCTCGCCGAGGCCCCGGCGGCCGAGCCGGTCGCCGAGGTCGCGCCCGAGCGTCCCGGGGCCGGTCTGCCGTGGATGGTGTCGGCGCGGTCGGCCGACGCGCTCGCCGAGGCCGCGGGCCGGCTGGCGGAGTACGTACGGGCACGGCCCGAGCTCCGCCCGGCCGATGTGGCCTTCTCCCTGGCCGCCAAGCGGTCCGCCTTCGAGTCCCGGGCCATGGTCCCCGGCGCCGAGGGGAGGGACGGGCTCCTCGCCGGTCTCGACGCGCTCGCCTCTCGCGAGGTCGACGGTGAGAACGGCGTGTCCTCTTCCCGAGCCGTGTTCGTGTTCCCCGGGCAGGGGTCGCAGTGGGTCGGCATGGCCGTGGGCCTGCTGGACTCCTCCCCCGTTTTCGCGCAGGTCATCGCCGACTGCGAGACAGCCCTCGCACCGTTCGTGGACTG
>NZ_JBIVMG010000004.1:0-805908 GCF_044752965.1 Streptomyces sp. NPDC088553
CTCAGCAGGCGCGGGGGGGTGCCTAGGTATTATATCTCCCCGGGGTTTGTCTTAGCGCCCGTGCCGCCCGGCCAAATGTACCACCCGCGGGGGGGGGGGGGGGGGGGGGGGGGCGGCCCGCCCCCCGCCCAGGTGCCTACCAGGCCACGGACCTGTTCCTGAAGCCCTGGTTGTCGCCGTAGTGGCAGTCCCACAGTCGCGCGCGGGCGCCCGGCTGCGTGCTCCAGTCGGCTATCTCCAGGCACTTGCCCTGGACGTACGAGTAGTCCATGTAGAGAATGCCGTCACCGCCGTGGAAGAGCTGGTTGAGGCCGTAGTGGCAGTCCCACTGGTTGGCGGTCGCACCGTTGTTGCGCCCCCAGCCGCCGATCTCCAGGCACTTGTTGCTGTTGACGTTGACGTAGTAGGACGATCCGACGAGATCGTTCGACCGCCAGAAGCGGTGCCACTTCTGGTTGGCGCCACCGGTGCAGGGCCACTGCCGGACGGCCGCGCCGTTCGCCGTGCTCCAGTCCGCCACCTCAAGACACTGGCCGGAGTGGTCCACGCGGATCTCGACGGTGCCGAGGTAGGTGAAGGTGGGCTCGGCCGCCTGGGCCGGAACGGCCGAGACGCCGAAGACGAGACCGAGGGATGCGGCAAGAACGAGCAGCCCGTGCCGGGCACGGGTGAACGCGGTGAACTTCATGGTCCTCTGCAATCGATAAGGAAGAATCCGGCGAGTGGCCGGAAATCGCCGTTCATGATCGCACAGGTCCGGGCTCAAATGATCTTCCACAGCTCGCACTTGGGCCACGGGACGCCTCGGGGCCGACGGTGCGTCACCGTCGGCCCCGATCATCGGCTCCGGGCCGCGCCCGTCCCGCCCTTCGACTACAACACCGGCAGGTTCTTGCGGAGTTCGAAGGCCGTGACCTCGGAGCGGTACTCCTCCCACTCCTGCTTCTTGTTGCGGAGGAAGAAGTCGAAGACGTGCTCGCCCAGAGTCTCCGCCACCAGTTCGCTCTTCTCCATCAGGGCGATCGCCTCTCCCAGGTTCTGCGGGAGCGGTTCGATGCCCATCGCGCGGCGTTCCGCGTCCGAGAGGGCCCAGACGTCGTCGTCGGCGCCGGCCGGGAGTTCGTAACCTTCTTCGATGCCCTTGAGGCCGGCGGCGAGGAGGACCGCGTACGTCAGGTAGGGGTTCGCGCCCGAGTCGATGGAGCGGACCTCGACGCGGGAGGAGCCCGTCTTGCCCGGCTTGTACATGGGGACGCGGATCAGGGCCGAGCGGTTGTTGTGGCCCCAGCAGATGTACGAGGGGGCCTCGCCGCCCGAGCCCGCCGTGCGGGACGAGCCGCCCCAGATGCGCTTGTACGAGTTGACCCACTGGTTCGTCACGGCGGAGATCTCGCCCGCGTGCTTCAGCAGGCCCGCGATGAACGAGCGGCCGACCTTGGACAGTTGGTACTCGGCGCCCGACTCGTAGAACGCGTTCCGGTCGCCCTCGAAGAGGGACAGGTGGGTGTGCATGCCCGAACCCGGGTAGTCCGAGAACGGCTTCGGCATGAACGTGGCCTGCACGCCCTGCTCCAGCGCCACCTGCTTCATGACCAGGCGGAAGGTCATGATGTTGTCCGCCGTGGAGAGGGCGTCCGCGTAACGGAGGTCGATCTCCTGCTGGCCCGGGGCGCCCTCGTGGTGGCTGAACTCCACCGAGATGCCCATCGATTCGAGCATCGTGATCGCCTGGCGGCGGAAGTCCATGCCCACGTTCTGCGGGGTGTGGTCGAAGTACCCCGAGTTGTCCGCCGGGGTGGGGCGGGTGCCGTCGAGCGGCTTGTCCTTGAGGAGGAAGAACTCGATCTCGGGGTGGGTGTAGAAGGTGAAGCCCAGGTCCGACGTCTTGGCCAGCGCCCGCTTCAGGACGTACCGCGGGTCCGCGAAGGAGGGCGATCCGTCCGGCATCAGGATGTCGCAGAACATCCGCGCCGTCCCCGGCGCCTCGGCCCGCCACGGCAGGATCTGGAACGTCCCCGGATCCGGCTTGGCGATCATGTCCGACTCGTATACGCGGGCGAAGCCCTCGATCGCCGAGCCGTCGAAACCGATGCCCTCGTCGAAGGCCTGCTCAAGCTCGGCGGGCGCCACGGCCACCGACTTGAGGAAGCCCAGCACGTCGGTGAACCACAGACGTACGAAGCGGATGTCGCGCTCCTCGAGCGTACGGAGCACAAATTCCTGCTGCTTGTCCATTTCCACACCCATCCTCGCTGGTCAGGCCGCCTGCTCCCACCGCCTCAGAGCACATCGGGGGGCACCTGAGCATCCCACCACATGGTTTCGCGCACGTTGCACACCCATAGTGCCTGCTCGGGTGTGACTCAGGTAACGCGGGAAGGGCTGCGTCCGGGTGGCCGTTCGCCCCTGCGCCGCCCGCCCGTGGGTACCGAGTGGTACCCCGTTCGGCCCACAGAGCCCCCGCGCCCACTACGATCTGCGCCCATGGGGGCCACACGGCTCGTACGCCCGTCCCAGCACGCGCGTCCCATGGCACTGGTGAGTGCCGTGGCGACGCTCCTCGCCGCGCTCTTCTTCTGTCTGGGCGCGGGACCCGGTCCCGAGAACCATCACGCGGGCACCGGCGCGAAGGCCGCGAGCGGGCCCGCGGCCACCGGCACCACGGCCACCACCCCCGCGGCCACCGGCACCGTCGTCGAGTACATCTGCCCGTACGACCGCGGTGGCTGCTCCCTCTTCCCCTCGCTCTCCCCCGCGGTGCTCAGCGCGCCCCCGCTCGATCCGCCGCTGCACGCGGCCGACGGGCTGCCGCGCTTCGAGCCGCCGTCCGGTGACGGCGCCGCGCGCCGTTCCGGCGTCCGGCCGCGCGCGCCGGATCTGCACGTCCTTCAAGTTCTTCGGACATAGCGGCGGCGGGCGTCCCGCCCCGCTCCGTCCACCCCCGAACTCCACCCCCATCCCTGAAGAAGGACGACACCACCATGGCCGCCAAGAGCTCCGCCAACGCCGACCGCCGCGCCCGAATAGAGGAGATGCGCCGCGCCGAGCAGGCCCGTGAGCGCCGCAACCGCCTCGTCACGATCGGCATCTCGGGCGTCGTCGTCCTCGGCCTCGTCGGCTTCGGCACCTTCGTGCTGATGAAGAAGTCCGACGAGCAGGACAAGAAGGACGCGGCCGCGAAGGCCCCCATCACCGCGGAGAAGTCCTGGGACGCCGCGAAGCTCGGCCGCAACCACGTCGAGACGGCCGTGAAGTACGACATGAAGCCGCCGGTCGGCGGTGACCACCACCCGGTCTGGATGAACTGCGACGGCGTCGTCTACAAGAAGGCCGTCTCCGAGGTGAACGCCGTGCACTCCCTGGAGCACGGCGCCGTCTGGGTGACGTACAACAAGAAGGCCGCCGCCGACGACGTGAAGAAGCTCGAGGACAAGGTCGGCAAGACCAAGTACACGCTGATGAGCCCCGTCGACGACCAGGCCGGCGCCATCATGCTGTCCGCCTGGGGCAAGCAGGTCACCGTGGACAACGCGAGCGACCCCCGCATCGACGCCTTCTTCACGAAGTACGTCCAGGGCCCGCAGACCCCCGAGCCGGGCGCCGCCTGCACCGGCGGGCTCAGCCAGTGAGCCGGGTCGGCGAGGACGACGGCGACGTCGACCTCCTGACGCCGCCGGCCCGGCGGCCGAACCGGACGCAGTGGGCGGCGATCACCGCCGTCGCGCTCGCCCTGCTGTTCGCCGGGGGCGCCGTCACGGTCGCCTCCGCCGAGCGCGAGGAGGCGCCGCGTACGCCGTCCTCGCTCTCCGCGGACGCCGGCTTCGCCCGGGACATGGCCGTCCACCACCAGCAGGCCGTCGAGATGTCGTTCATCGTCCGGGACCGCACCCAGGACGAGGAGGTGCGCCGTCTCGCGTACGACATCGCCAACACCCAGGCCAACCAGCGGGGCATGATGCTCGGCTGGCTCGACCTGTGGGGACTGCCCAAGATCGAGTCCGGTGTCGAGCCGATGACCTGGATGGGCATGGGCGGCTCCGGCGACACCGGTCCGCTCGACGGGGCGCTCATGCCCGGCATGGCGACCAACGCCCAGCTCGACGAGTTGCGCCGGGCGAGCGGCCGCGAGGCCGAGGTCCTGTACCTGAAGCTCATGACCGAGCACCACAGGGGCGGGGTCCACATGGCCGAGGGCTGTGTCCAGAAGTGCTCGGTGGAGATCGAGCGCGGTCTCGCGCAGGGCATGGTCGACGCCCAGAAGTCCGAGATGCTGCTGATGGCGGACATGCTCAGGAAGCGTGGCGCCTGACGGCCCGGGTCGGTGATCCGACGGCCCCCGTGACCCGCCGCGGTCGCGGGGGCCGTGTCGTACGCCGACAAGTCGCGGTGGTCGGGCCGTGCGCCGAGAATGGATGGGGCTCGGGGACGTACGTGTGTGACCACGTCCGACGAAAGGTACGCACCCCATGACCACGGCGAAGGACATCATGCACCCCGGGGCCCAGTGGATCCCGGCTCACGAGACGCTCGACCGCGCCGCGCAGATGATGCGCAACCTGAACGTCGGCGCGCTGCCCGTCGCCGACGAGAACGAGCGGCTCTGCGGCATCATCACGGACCGCGACATCGTGGTCGGCTGTGTGGCCATGGGCCACGACCCCTCGAAGATCACCTGCGGCGAGATGTCCAAGGGCACCCCGCGCTGGGTCGAGTCGGGCGCGGACGTGGGCGCGGTCCTGGAGGAGATGCAGAGCAACCAGATCCGTCGGCTGCCCGTCATCGAGGAGAAGCGGCTCGTCGGCATGATCAGCGAGGCCGATCTGGCCCAGCATCTGTCGGACGAGCAGCTCAAGGGATTCTGCGAGAGCGTCTACGCGCCTTCCTGAGGCGTCGGCGCGCCTGCCTGACCGGATCGACCGCAGGATCACGATCGCAGGATCACGGTCGCCACCGCTTCCGGGCGGTCCTTCATGACCAGATGGCCCGACGGCACGGCCGCCTCGTAGCGGGCGCCGAGCCGTCGGGCCAGCGCGCGTTGGCGCCGTTCCCAGCGGGCCGAGCCCTCGGGGGCGGCGAGGACGGTGACGGGGAGGCCCGGCGGGAGCGGGTGCGTGGTGCGCAGGGCGAGGAGTTCGGCCGCGACGGCTCCGTAGTGGGCGTTCTCCCAGAGGGTGCCGCGCAGCACGCGTGAGGTGCGGTAGACGCGGTGCACGAGGGCGGTGGCGGCCGGGTCGTGGCGTACGGCCGCACGGCGCACCGCGGGGCCGAGGGCGGCCGGGACTCCGGCGGCGGACAGGACGGTGCCGAGGACCCGGGCGACGGCCCCGTGGGACGTGCTCACCCGGGGGTGCTCCTCCACCGACGAGTCCACGAGCACGAGCGCGGTGGTCCGGTCCGGGTGGAGCCGGGCGAAGGCCTCGGCGTGGAACCCGGCGATCGAGTGCCCGACGACGGTGGCGGGGTCGGTGAGCCCCAGCGCGTCGAGGATCGCGGCGATCCGGTGGGCCTCGCCCGCGGCGGTGGGCGGGGCGGCGGCGGGCTGGGAGAGGCCGTGTCCGGGGCGGTCGAAGCGGACGACCGTACGGTGCGGAGCGAGGAGCGGGACGACCGGGTCCCAGTCGAACCAGCTCATGCCGAGTCCCGCGCTCAGGACGCAGACGGGTCCCGAGCCCTCGACGACGACGTGGTGGGCGACGCCGTCGACGCGTACGAAGGCCGGCTTTCCGGTCATCGCTCCTCTTCCGGGCCGGGGCGGGACGTGGCGAGGGAGTACGCGAGGACCGCGAGCCACACCGCCACCAGGAGCACCTGGAGCCGCTGGCCGGCGCCGAGCGCCCAGGTGCCCTTCCCCGCCTCGAAGGCGGCGACGGCGGCGAGGGTCCAGACGGTGGCGGCGAGCTCCAGGGCGACGACGACCGGGCCCGTACGGGCGAGGGGCCGCCGGCGGCCGTACCGGCGGGCGGCCATGGTCAGGGCGACGAGGGCGACGAGGGCGCCGGTCATGGCGAGACCGGAACTGACGGCATGGGCCGTATGGGTGGCGGGCACGAGCCCGGCGGTCTCGCGCGCGGCGCACGCGGGGTCGGCGGTCGCGGCGCAGCTGAGCGGGAGGCGCGAGTCGGCGACGGTGGCGGCGCCGAAGAGCGCCAGCGCGCCCCACCCGAGAACCGCCCAGGGCTCGCGGCCCCACCACACCCGACCGGCCTCCGGGGCCCCAGCCCGCCCGGCTCCCGAGCCCCCCACGCGACCGGACCCCGGCGCCGCCGACTCACCGGACTCAGGTGTCCCCACGCGGCCGGGCGCCGGCGGCCCCGCACGACCGGGCCCCCTCGTCCTGGACCCCCTCGCCCCCGAGGGCCTCGTCCCCGGCGGTCTCGTCCCCGCCCAGCCCAGCACCGCCCCCGCCAGGATCAGCGTCCCCGACACCAGGTCGGTCGCCCGGAAGAAGGTGCCGAACGGCTGGTCCGACGCCGCCAGTTCGGAGACGTACGTCCGGACCGGGTCGAGCCCGGTCCGCAGGACGGCTTCGAGGACCCACGCGGTGTACGCGAGCGCGCCGAGCGCCAGCAGGGCGGCCGAGGCTCGCGTCACGTTTCCGGGCATAGTGGGTCTGACGCTACGGCGTGCCGGAGGGTTGCCGGTGGCCGGGGTGGACCCGGGCCGGCCCTGGCGGGTCGTCAGTGACCGTCGTGGGAGTCATGAGAGCCATGATCGATCGGGCGGGGCGGGGGCGCACGCCCGGCGGGAGGAACGGGTCACGCACCCGTTTCCCAGGACATCGCGTCGGTCTGACGATTACACTGGCCGGGTGCCTCAACTACGCCTCGCCCTGAATCAGATCGACTCGACCGTCGGAGACATCGCCGGGAACGCCGAGGCGATCGTGCACTGGACCCGGCACGCCGCCGGACAGGGCGCGCATCTCGTCGCGTTCCCCGAGATGGCGCTCACCGGATACCCCGTGGAGGACCTCGCGCTGCGCTCCTCGTTCGTCGAGGCCTCGCGGGCGGCCCTGCGCGGTCTCGCCCGCCGGCTCGCGGACGAGGGCTTCGGGGAGGTGCCGGTCGTCGTCGGCTATCTGGACCGCTCCGAGCGGGCGGAGCCGAAGCTCGGCCGGCCGGCCGGTTCGCCGGAGAACGCCGCCGCCGTGCTGCACCGGGGCGAGGTGGTGCTGCGCTTCGCCAAGCACCACCTGCCGAACTACGGCGTCTTCGACGAGTACCGCTACTTCGTCCAGGGCGACACCCTGCCGGTCGTCCGGGTCCACGGGGTCGACGTGGCCCTGGCGATCTGCGAGGACCTGTGGCAGGAGGGCGGCCGGGTTCCGGCGGCGCGTCACGCGGGGGCGGGGCTGCTGCTGTCGGTCAACGCCTCGCCGTACGAGCGGGACAAGGACGACACGCGCCTCGAACTGGTCCGCAGGCGGGCCCGGGAGGCCGGGTGCGTGACCGCGTACCTGGCGAGCACGGGCGGCCAGGACGAGCTGGTCTTCGACGGCGACTCGATCGTGGTGGACGCGGACGGCGAAGTGATCGCGCGGGCCCCGCAGTTCGTCGAGGGCAGCGTGATCCTGGACCTGGAGCTGCCGGCGGCCGACGCCGAGGCGCCGGAGGGCGTGGTGAACGACGGGCTGACGATCGACCGCGTGGTGCTCTCGGAGGAGCCGCTGCCGGCGTACGAGCCGGAGCTGACGGGCGGATACGCGCACCGGCTGGACGACGAGGAGGAGGTGTACTCGGCGCTGGTCATCGGGGTCCGGGCGTATGTCGCGAAGAACGGTTTCCGCTCGGTGATCGTCGGTCTCTCCGGGGGCATCGACTCGGCGCTCGTCGCCGCCATCGCCTGCGACGCGCTCGGCTCGGAGAACGTGTACGGGGTGTCGATGCCCTCGAAGTACTCCTCCGACCACTCGCGCGGCGACGCCGCCGAGCTGGCCCGCCGCACCGGGCTCCACTACCGCACGGTGTCGATCGAGCCGATGTTCGACGCGTACATGGGTGCGCTCGGCCTCACCGGCCTCGCCGAGGAGAACCTCCAGTCGCGGCTGCGGGGCACGACGCTGATGGCGCTCTCCAACCAGGAGGGTCACATCGTCCTCGCGCCGGGCAACAAGTCCGAGCTGGCGGTGGGCTATTCGACGCTGTACGGCGACTCCGTCGGCGCGTTCGGGCCCATCAAGGACGTCTACAAGTCGACCGTGTTCCGGCTGGCGCGCTGGCGCAACCGGGCGGCCGAGGAGCGCGGCCAGACCCCGCCGATCCCGGAGAGCTCGATCAGCAAGCCCCCGAGCGCGGAGCTGCGCCCGGGGCAGGTCGACACGGACTCGCTGCCGGACTACGACACCCTGGACGCGATCCTCGCCCTGTACGTGGACCAGGACCGGGGCCGGGACGAGATCGTGGCCGCCGGTTTCGACGAGGAGCTGGTCACGAAGACGCTGCGGATGGTGGACACGGCGGAGTACAAGCGGCGCCAGTACCCGCCCGGCACCAAGATCTCGGCGAAGGGCTTCGGCAAGGACCGGCGCCTGCCGATCACGAACCGCTGGCGGGAGACGACGAGCTGACCTGCTTCCCGGCGGGGTGACCTTCGGCGAGGGGGCTGTGCGCGACGACGCGCGAGGCCCCCTCCCCCGTACCCCGGTCGCGGTCGAGGAGGCCCGCCACCGCCGCGATCGCCAGGCCCACCACCGTGAGGCCCGCGCCGACCAGGGCAGGCGAGGTCCAGCCCCAGCCGGCGGCGACGGCGGCGCCGCCCGCCCAGGCGCCGCCGGCGTTGGCGAGGTTGAAGGCGGAGTGGTTGGAGGCGGAGGCGAGCGTCGGGGCGTCCTTGGCCTTGTTCATGACCAGCATCTGGAGCGGGGTGGTGGTCATGAAGCCGACGGCACCGAGCACCACGACCGTGACCAGGGCCAGCCAGGGCACGTGGATCGTGAAGCGGAAGGCGACCAGGGCGAGGACGAGGGCGGCGAGCGAGCCGTACAGCGTCGGGCGGAGCGCCCGGTCGGTCAGCGGGCCGGCGGCGAGCGCCCCGCCGGTCATGCCGAGGCCGAAGAGGGCGAGGACGACGGTGACGGTGGAGTCTCCGAAGCCCATCACCTCGGTGGTCATCGAGGCGAGGTAGGAGTAGACGGCGAAGACGCCCGCGAAGCCGAAGACGGCGGTGAGCAGACCGAGCAGCACCTGCGGGCGGCCGAGCGCGCGCACCTCGCGGCCCAGGCTCTGCCGCTCGTCGACGGGGACGTGCGGCACGAGGCGGGCGAGCGCGGCCATGGCGAGCAGGCCGATGGCGGAGACCACGAGGAAGGTGGCCCGCCAGCCGAGGTGCTGTCCGAGCAGGGTCGCGGCGGGTACGCCCAGGATGTTGGCGACGGTCAGGCCGAGGAACATCGTGGCCACCGCCCGCGCCTGCCGGCCCTCGCGCACGAGCCGGGCGGCGACGACCGCGCCGAGCCCGAAGAACGCGCCGTGCGGGAGCCCGGCGAGCACCCGGCCGGCGATCAGCCAGCCGAAGCCGGGGGCGAGCGCGGAGGCCAGGTTGCCCACCGTGAAGAGGGCCATGAGCAGGAGCAGCATCCGCTTGCGCGGGACGCGGGAGCCGAGGGCGGTGAGCAGCGGGGCGCCGACGACGACGCCGATCGCGTACGCCGAGACGAGGTACCCGGCGGTGGGGACGGAGGTGCCGAGGTCGTCGGCGACCTGCGGTAGCAGGCCCATCATCACGAATTCGGTGGTGCCGATGCCGAAGGCGGAGACGGCGAGCGCGAGCAGCGCCAGGGGCATGGGAAGGGCCTTTCCGGAAGATAGTTCTTCAACGGAACAAAGGCTCTCAGATGTTTTCTTCCCGGCGGCTTCCGGGGAGTGAAGAGGAGATTTCGACCCGTGTGCTACGTGCGGCCCGCGTCGCAGGAACGTGACGCGGGCCGCACGTCGTCAGAACTTCACGCGGGCCGCGACCGGGAGGTGGTCGCTCCTCGTCTCCGGGAGGGCCCAGGAGGACATCGGCTCGACGCCCTTGACCAGGATCTGGTCGATGCGGGCCATCGGGAACGAGGCGGGCCAGCTGAAGCCGAAGCCGTCGCCCGCCGCGCCCTGGGTGGAGCGGAGCTGCGAGGTGATGCCGTTGAGCGCGCGGTCGTTCATGGTGCCGTTGAGGTCGCCGAGGAGGACGATCCGCTCGTGGCGGTCGTCGGAGATGGCCTCGCCGAGGGCGTTCGCGCTGGCGTCGCGCTGGTTGGCGGTGAAGCCGGCGTTCATCCTGACCCGGACGGACGGCAGGTGGGCGACGTACACGGCGACCTCGCCCTGGGGGGTCACGACGTCGGCCCGCATCGCACGGGTCCAGCCCATCCGGATGTCGACGGGCTGCGGGTCGCGCAGGGGCAGCTTGCTCCAGAGTCCGACCGTGCCCTGGACGGAGTGGTACGGGTAGGCCTTCGCGAGGCCCTTCTCGTACGCCGGGACCATGTCGCCCTTCAGTTCCTCCAGGGCGAGGACGTCGGCGCCGGACGCGGCGAGCTGCTCGGCGGTGCCCGCGGGGTCCGGGTTGTCGGCGTTCACGTTGTGGGTCGCGACGGTCAGGTCGCCGCCGGCCTCGGACTTGTCGGCGACGAGTCCGCCGAAGAGGTTCAGCCACACCACGGCCGGCAGCACCAGGGCGATCAACGCGGTGGCGGAGCGGCGCAGCAGGGCGAGCACGAGGAGGAGCGGGACGAAGAGGCCCAGCCAGGGCAGGAAGGTCTCGGTGAGGCTGCCGAGGTTGCCGATCCGGTTGGGGATCTCGGCGTGGAGGACCATGAACAGGGTGAGGGCCACCGCGAAGAGCGCGAGCAGGATGCCGCGGCGCCAGATCCCGGGGTCGCGGCGGAGTCCGCCGAGGGCGGTCCGGAAGCGGGAGGAGGTCGTCGGCTCGTTCCCCGTGCCGCCCTGCTCGGTCTCCGTCATGTCCACCCGCGCCATCGCCCGTCCTCACTGCCTTGCTGCCGTGCTGTCTTGCTGTCTTGCTGTCTCGCTCCGTGACCCGACGTCGACACTAGGGGATGACGGGGTCGTCGTACGCCCGGTGGGACGACGGCCGGGGCGTGGCGGGTTCCTGCAGGTGGCGTCCTCGGGCGGGCTGTGACAGAACGCGCACATTTGGCCGGGTCCGGCCTTGTCGTTCGGGCGGCGGTCAGTCCCGGGGCCGGAGGCCCTCCATCACGGTGTCGACGACCCGCTCGGCGAGGCCGGGTTCCAGGGAGGCGCCGGGGCGGATGACGGTGCGCAGGAGCAGCGGGCCCGTGAGGAGGTCGTTGACGAACTCGATGTCGAGGTCGTCGCGGATCTCCCCCTGTTCGATCCCGCGCCGCACGGTGTCCAGGCCGAGACGGCGGCGCGGCTCGATGACGCTGTGCTGGTAGACCTCCCACAGCCGGGGGTAGAGCTGCATCTGCGCGAAGACGTTGTGGAGCAGGCTGGAGGTCCGCTTGGCGACGCCGCGTTCGCGCAGCGATTCCAGGAGGACGACGAGATCGCCCCGGACCGAGGTGCCGGAGAGCACCGGGTCCGGGGGTTCCACCGAGCGGAGCAGATCGACGAAGAGCTCCTCCTTGCCGGTCCAGCGGCGGTAGATGGTGGCCTTGCCGACGCCGGCGGTGCGGGCGATCCGCTCGATGGACAGCTCGGCGAGCGGGACGCCCTCGTCCAGGAGCCCGACGACCGCGTCGAAGACGGCCCGCTCGACGCCCTCGCTCCGGGGCCGGCCCCGCCGGGCGCCGGTCGCGGCGCCGGCCGTGGCCCCGTCGTCGTGGGTTTCCGGGGTTCCGGGGGTCCCGCCGTCCTGCCGCGACACGTGCGCTCCACCTCTCGTTCGGGCCCTCGGACACCATGGGCGCCCTCGGCGCCTCGTGCCCTACCGTCGGGCCGATTCTCCCGCCTCGGACGCCGGACCCGGCACCGAGCCCCGCCGGGCGCCACCGTCCGGGCCGGTTCCGGGCGCCACGGCACCCGGACCCACCTCACCCGGTCCTGCCTCCCCCGGTCCCGTACCGCCGGCTCCCGATCCCGCGGCACCCGGTCCCGGGGCGCCCGGCCCCGCGGCACCCGGTCCGGGGGCGCCCGCGGTGCCCGCCGGCGTACGGCCCGGCAGGAAGAGCGCGACCACCGCCGCGCCGATCAGGCCGATCACGGCCGAGGCGAGCGCCGTGACGTGCATGGCGTCGAGGAAGGCGTCGTACGCCGGGGCCACCAGGTCCCGGCCCGCCGGGCCGAGCTTCTCCGCGACCGCGAGCGTCGCCTCGACGGACTCTCCCGCCGTGGCGCGCAGGGCCTCCGGGACCCCGCCGAGGTGCCCCTCGATCTCGCCGCGGTACGTGGAGGAGAGCAGCGAGCCGAGGACGGCGACGCCGAGCGCCCCGCCGACCTGACGGAAGGTGTTGTTGATCGCCGAGCCGGAGCCCGCCTTCTCACGCGGCAGCGCCTGCATGATCGCGACCGTGACGGGCGGCATGATGTGCGCCATTCCCGCGCCCTGGACGAAGAAGACGATCTCCATGACCCAGACCGGGGTCGAGGCGTCGAAGAAGGCGAAGGCCGCGAGCCCGAGGGCGACGAGCAGCATGCCGGCGGTGCAGACGGCCTTGGCGCCGAAGCGTTCGACGACGAGCCGCGCGCGGGGCGCGAACACCATCTGCGCGACGGCCAGCGGCAGGATGAGCAGCCCGGACTGGAGGGCGCTGTAGCCGCGGACGCTCTGCAGGTAGAAGGCGGAGAAGAAGGTCACGCCCATGAGCGCGAAGAAGACGAGCGCGATCGCGGCGACGGCCGCCGAGAACGCGGGCCTCTTGAAGTACGTCATGTCGATCGCCGGGTGGTCGCTGCGCCGCTCGTGGAGGACGAAGAGGACCAGGACGGCGAGGCCGCCGAGGACCGGGGCGAGGACGGTGACGTCGGTGAAGTCGGCCAGTTCGCCGCCGCGGATGATCCCGTAGACGAGGAGGACGAGCCCGACGACGGAGAGCAGCACGCCGGGGACGTCGATCCGGCCGGGCCTGGGGTCGCGGGAGTCGGGGACCAGCCACATCATCAGGGCGAGGGCGACCAGCACGACCGGCACGTTGATGAGGAAGATCGATCCCCACCAGAAGTGTTCGAGCAGGATGCCGCCCGTGATCGGGCCGATCGCGATGGCGAGGCCGCCGCTGCCGGCCCAGATGCCGATGGCCTTGGGCTGCTCGTCGCGCTCGAAGACGTTCATGAGGACGGCGAGCGTCGCGGGCATGACGAAGGCGGCGCCGAGGCCCATGACGGCCCGGAAGGCGATGAGCTCGCCCGGGGAGCCGGAGAGCGCGGCGAGGGCGGAGCCGATGCCGAAGACGGTGATGCCGAAGAGCAGCACCTTCTTGCGGCCGATGCGGTCACCGAGCAGGCCCGAGGTGAAGAGGAGCCCGGCGAAGACGAGCGTGTAGGAGTTGATCGCCCATTCCAGCTCGCTCTGGGTGGCGCCGATTCCGGTGGGCGCGGGGGCGGCGATCGTCTTGACCGCGACGTTCAGGATCGAGTTGTCGAGGACGACGATCAGCAGGCTGAGCATCAGGACGCCGAGGACGGCCCAGCGGCGCCGGTGGACGGCCTCGGGGACCCGGGGTCCGGGGGGTACGGCGGAGGCGGCGGAGGCGGAGGACGGCTGTGACATGTCCGCCACCCTAGAGGAATTTCGATACGAGACCGTCTCGTATCGAAATTCCTGACCGAGCCTTTACGTTGCGGGCGTGTGAACGCCCGCCACGGCACGCGGCTCGCCCGCCCCGGCGCGCCGGTGTGAACAGCGCCACTCCGGCCCACTTCCCCGCCCGCCCGGCGAAGTGCCACCATGGATGTGGTCCGGGGACGCCGTCAGGGCGCCTCGAGATGACACAAGGAGCCGTGCACCATGACGCTTCAGGCTGCCCAGAAACCGCCCGCCGACAGCAGCAAGGCGCTGTACGGCGGCAAGGGCACGCGCCGCATCACCGTCCACGACATCGCCGCCGCCAAGACCCGCGGCGAGAAGTGGCCCATGCTCACCGCCTACGACGCGATGACCGCGTCCGTCTTCGACGAGGCCGGCATCCCGGTGATCCTCGTCGGGGACTCCATGGGCAACTGTCACCTCGGCTACGACACCACCGTGCCCGTCACGATGGACGAGATGACCCTGCTCTCCGCCGCCGTCGTCCGGGGCACGAAGCGCGCCCTCGTCGTCGGCGACCTCCCCTTCGGTTCGTACCAGGAAGGGCCGGTCCAGGCCCTGCGCAACGCCACCCGGCTGGTCAAGGACGCGGGCGTCGGTGCGATCAAGCTGGAGGGCGGCGAGCGCTCGCTGCCCCAGACCGAGCTGCTCGTCCAGGCCGGCATCCCCGTCATGTCCCACCTGGGCCTCACCCCGCAGTCCGTGAACACCATGGGCTACCGGGTGCAGGGCCGCTCCGACGAGGCCGCGCACAAGCTGCTCCGCGACGCGAAGGCGGCGCAGGACGCGGGCGCGTTCGCGGTCGTCCTGGAGCTCGTACCGGCCGAGCTGGCCGCCGAGGTCACCCGCTCGCTGCACATCCCGACCATCGGGATCGGCGCGGGCGCCGGCACCGACGCCCAGGTGCTCGTCTGGACCGACATGGCCGGTCTGACCGGCGGCAAGGTCCCCCGCTTCACCAAGCAGTACGCCAACCTCCGCGAGACGCTCGGCGACGCCGCGCGCGCCTTCGCCGAGGACGTCAGCGGCGGGGCGTTCCCCGCCGAGGAGCACACCTTCCACTAGTCGCGACAGGCCCACACAGCCACTGCGGCACCACCCGACAGCCCGCCGACATCCCCCATCGGCGGGCTGTCGGTCGTCTGTCGGAGGATTGTCGGTGGCCCCTGGTCTAGTAGGGGCCATGACGCGATCACACACCAACGCCGTCGAGGTCCGGGGCCTCGTGAAGCACTTCGGCGACACCAAGGCCCTCGACGGGGTCGACCTGGACGTACGGGAGGGCACCGTCCTCGGCGTGCTCGGCCCGAACGGCGCCGGGAAGACCACCCTCGTCCGCTGCCTCTCCACCCTCCTCGTCCCGGATGCCGGGACCGCCACCGTCGCCGGGTACGACGTGGTGAAGCACCCCCGCCAGCTGCGCCGCACCATAGGGCTCACCGGTCAGTACGCCTCGGTCGACGAGAAGCTGTCCGGCTGGGAGAACCTGTACATGATCGGGCGGCTGCTCGACCTCTCCCGCTCCGACGCCCGCCGCCGGGCCGACGAGATGCTGGAGCGCTTCTCCCTCACCGACGCCGCCAAGCGGCCCGCCATGAACTACTCGGGCGGCATGCGGCGCCGGCTCGACCTCGCCGCCTCGATGATCGGCCGGCCGGCCGTCCTCTACCTGGACGAGCCGACCACCGGTCTCGACCCCCGCACCCGCAACGAGGTGTGGGACGAGGTGCAGCGGATGGTCTCCGAGGGCGTCACCGTCCTCCTCACCACCCAGTACATGGAGGAGGCGGAGCAGCTCGCGAGCGAGCTGACCGTCATCGACAAGGGCAAGGTCATCGCCAGGGGCGGCGTCGACGAGCTCAAGGCCAAGGTCGGCGGCCGGACCCTGAAGGTCCGCCCGGTGGACCCGGGCCAGCTGCCCGCGATGGCCGCCGCGCTCCGCGAGACCGGCCTCGACGGGATCGCCGGGTCGACCGTCGTGCCCGACGAGGGCGCACTGTACGTGCCGATCCTCACCGACCAGCAGCTGACCGCCGTCGTGGCCCTGTTCGGCGCCCGCGGCTTCGGCATCGCGCACATCGGCACCCATCTGCCCAGCCTGGACGAGGTGTTCCTGGCCATCACCGGCGAGAAGACCACCGTTTCCGACGAGATCAACGAGGAGGTCGCCGCGTGAGCACGACCACGGTCACCAAGTCCCCCGTCGGAGCCCCGGGCCCGGCGGCCGCGCGCCCCGCGCCCGCCGCCGAGGGCCGGATCGGCCTCCGGGCCAACCTGCGGCACATCGGCGCCCTCGCCCGTCGCAACGCGCTCCAGATCAAGCAGGACCCGGAGTCGATGTTCGACGCCGTCCTGATGCCGATCATCTTCATCCTGCTGTTCGTGTACGTCTTCGGCGGCGCGATCGCCGGCAAGGGCAACAACGACGTCTACGTGAACTACGTGACGCCCGGCCTGATGGCGATGATGGGCATGAACATCGCGATGGCCGTCGGCGTGGGCATCAACGACGACTTCAAGAAGGGGGTCATGGACCGGTTCCGGACGATGCCGATCGCCCGGTCCTCCGTCCTGATCGCGAAGATCGTCGTCGAGGTCGGCCGGATGCTGATCGCCACCGCGATCCTGCTCAGCATGGGCTTCCTGCTCGGCCTGGAGATCCACACCTCCGTGCTGCACCTCTTCGCCGCCATCGGCCTCTCGATGGTCTTCGGAGCGTCCCTGATGTGGATCTTCATCCTGCTCGGTCTCACCCTGAAGACCGCCCAGGCCGTCCAGGGCATGGCGATGCTGGTCCTGATGCCGCTGCAGTTCGGCTCCTCGATCTTCGCCCCGACGACCTCGATGCCCGGCTGGCTGGAGACCTTCACCGACTACAACCCGCTGTCCAACCTCGCCGACGCCGCCCGCAACCTGATCAACGGCGGCCCGGTCGCCCACTCGGTGTGGATGACCCTCGGCTGGGCCCTCGTCATCACGATCGTCACGGCGCCCCTGGCGGTGACCAAGTTCCGCAAGAAGACCTGAGTCCACCACGGGGGTTCAGGACTCGGCGCGCTCACTGATCGCGTCGGCGGCGCGACCGAGCAGGGCGGCGGCCTCTTCCAAGGAGAGGCCGCCGCCTTCCGCGTGCGCCGCGGTGAACTCCGCGGCTCCCAGCACGGCCCTGCACAGGTCCGAGGCCCGCGCCAGGTTCTCCCGCTCCATGGGCGGGGCCAGGTGCCCCGGCGGGACCAGGGCGTCCCTGGCCCCGAGCAGCACCGCCCCGGTACGCGCCTCCGGGCCGCCGAGCCCGCCCAGCGCCCAGGCCGCGGTGACCAGATGGACCCCGGGCATCTGCGGGGCGACCATCATCGACAGCGCGCCGAGGGACCTCTCGTAGGCCTCCGTGGCCAGAGCGAGCGCGGAGCCGTACCGTCCGTCGAGGTCGTCCAGCCAGCCCAGGCTGCCGAGCGTGAAGCCCTCGAAGATCGAGAGCGTCTCGGAGCCGAACTCTCCCCGCAGCGCGTGCAGGTGCTCACGCGCCTCGGCGGTGCGACCGCTGCGGCCGAGCGCCAGGGCCAGGAAGATGCGGGCCCCGAGCAGGGGTTCATGACCCCAGAGGTGGCCGCCGTCCACGATCTCGCGCAGGATGGCCTCGCCCTCGTCGAGCCGCCCGGTCTCGACGAGCGTCCCGGCGTACCGGGCCCGCAGGAGCGCCATCTGCGACTGGGCGCCGATCCGTTCCGCGTAGCCGATGGCGGCCTCGAAGTCCGCGGCCGCCTCCTCGAACGAGAGCCGCCGCTCCTGGGCCTCCGCGCGGGAGGAGAGCGCCTCGGCCGCGCCCCAGGCGTCCCCGAGCCGGACGAAGAGCTCCAGGCTCTCGTCGGCGTCCGCGATGGCCTCGACGGCCTGGTCGCCCCGGTTGGCGAACATGTTGGCCCGCATCTGGAGGGCGTTGGCGAGCTCCCAGTCGTAGCCGTAGCGGCGGCAGGCCTCGATGGTCGTGTCGAGCAGTTCGCGGAGCCGGCCGGCCTCGCCGATGAGGAGGACCGCGAAGACGGCGAGAGAGCCGGGCAGTCGGGAGGCCTGGGGCAGGCCCGGCTCGTAGACGGCGGTCATCTCGCGGAGCCGCTCCATGCCGGCGGGGCTGGTCCAGCGCCCGGTCTCGTGATCCATGTTGATCAGCTCGACGAGCCGCACCCCGCGCCGCGCCTCCCAGCGCTGCTCCTCGGCGAGCGGCGGCGGCCCTGCCGTGCACGGCTCGTCCAGGGGGACCACGGGGGCGGCGGGCGGGGTGAACGGGTCGGGGCCGAGGGCGGCGGCGGCCCGGGCCCAGTGCAGGGCGTCGGAACGCAGGTCGCGCATCTGCCAGTACCAGAGCAGGGAGTGGACGAGGACGAGCGCCTCGTCCTCGTCGTGGGCGTCGACGGCCCGGTGCAGGGCGGTGCGCAGGTTCCCGTACTCGGCGCCGAAGCGGGCGATGGCGGCGACCTGGCCCGATCCGCGCAGCTCGGGATCGGTACGGCGGGCCAGCTCGCGGTAGTACGTCAGGTGGCGCCGCTCGACCGCCGCCCGTTCCCCGGACTCGTCGAGCCGCTCCCCCGCGTACTCCGCCACGGTCTCCAGGAGACGGAAGCGCATCCCCTCGTCCCCCGGGCCGGCCACCACGAGCGACTTGTCGACGAGCGCCCCCAGCAGATCCAGTACGTCGAGCACCTCGCCGGTCCCGGCGTCCGTGCAGACCGCCTCGGCCGCCGCCAGGTCGCAGCCGCCCGTGAAGACCGCGAGCCGTCGCAGCACCGCGCGCTCCACCTCGTCGAGCAGGTCCCACGACCAGTCGACCACCGCCCGCAGCGTCTGCTGCCGCGGCAGCACCGTCCGGGCCCCCGAGGTCAGCAGCCGGAACCGGTCGTCGAGCCGGTCCGCGATCTGCCGCGGCGTCAGCATCCGCAGCCGGGCCGCGGCCAGCTCGATCGCCAGCGGCAGACCGTCGAGACGGCGGCAGATCTCCTCCGCCGCCTCGGGGTCCTCGCCCACGGTGAACCCGGGCCGCGCCGCCGCGCCCCGCTCGTCGAGCAGGCGCAACGCCATGCCCATCGGCAGCGGGCCCAAGGGTCGTACCAGCTCCCCCGGCACCCCCAGCGGCTCCCGGCTGGTCGCGAGGACCCGGAGTCCCGGGCAGCGGGCGAGCAGGGTCTCGGCCAGTTCGGCGGCGGCGGTCACGACGTGCTCGCAGTTGTCGAGGAGCAGCAGCATCCGGCGCCCGGAGCAGTGCTCGACGAGCCGGGCGAGCGGGTCGTTGCCGGCCCGGAGCTCCTCGGCGCCCGCGCCCCTCAGGACGGTCTCGCGGGCGCCGACGGCCGCGAGGACCGCCTCGGGGACGGCCTCGGGGCCGGTGACGGGCGCGAGTTCGGCGACCCAGACCCCGTCCGGCCACGCCTCGGCCGCGCGCTCGGCGGCTTCCTGCGAGAGCCGGGTCTTCCCTGCGCCGCCGGGGCCGAGCAGGGTGACGAGCCGGGCGTCCTTCAGGTCCCTGCGGAGGGCGGCGATCTCCTCGTCCCGGCCGACGAAGCTGGTGAGCCGGGCGCGCAGGTTGCCGGGAGCGGGGGCGGTGGCGGGCGCCCGGTCCGGCTCGGTCTTCGACCCGCGCTTCGGTTCCGTCCTCGGCCCCTGGGCCAGCAGCTCCGCGTGCAGGGCGCGCAGGGCCGGCGACGGGTCCGTGCCGAGGCGGTTGGCGAGGGCGCGCCGGACCGACTCGTACGCGGCGAGGGCCTCGGCCGCGCGTCCGGTGTCCCGCAGGGCCCTGATCCGCAGTGCCTGGAGGGTCTCGTCCAGGGGGTGGGCGGCGCACAGGGCGGTCAGTTCGGGGAGGACCGCGGGCGCCTCGCCGAGCCCGAGGGCGGCGTCGAGCCTGGCCCGGCGGACGTCGAGGCGGCGGGCCTCCCAACGCGGGGCCTCCGTCTCCCGGTCGGGCAGGTCGGCGAGGGCGGGCCCGCGCCAGAGCCCGAGGGCCTCGTCGAGGAGGGCGGCGGCCCGGGCCGGGGCCCCGGCGCCGAGCGCGGCCACGCCCTCGGCGGCCAGGTGCTCGAAGCGGCGGGCGTCCACGTCCTCGGGCCGGGCGTCGAGCCGGTAGCCGCCCTCGACGGAGACGATCCGGTCCCGGCCGAGGGCCTTGCGGAGTCGTCCGACGAGGGCCTGGAGCGCGGCGACGGCGTCGGCGGGCGGCTCGTCGCCGTGCCACACCTCGTCGACGAGGTCCGGTACGGGCACGGTCCGGCCGGCCCGCAGGGCGAGGACGGTGAGCAGTGCGCGGACCCGGGGGCCGCCGACGGCCACGTCGGTGCCGTCGGTCGTGCGGGCGAGGGTCGGTCCGAGGACGGAGTAGTGCACGGGCCCATTCTCCGTGAGAGGGTCCCCGACTCCGGAACTCGCCCCGTCACCCGATACGTTTCCCGCACATCAGGCACCGAACGACGCCACCTCCGTCCCCTGGGAGCTTCCGCGATGACCACCGCCACCACCCGGCGCCACGAGCGGCGGATCAGCCCCGTCTTCCTGGCGATCCTCGCCGTCATGGCCGTCACGGGCTGGGCGGTGTGGACGGACTTCGCCGCCCTGCCCGGTCTGGCGGTCTTCCTCTTCGTGACCTCGGCGTGGGTGGTGTCGCTCTGTCTCCACGAGTACGCGCACGCCCGTACGGCTCTGCACGGCGGGGACATCACGGTCGGCGCGAAGGGATATCTGACCCTGAACCCGCTGGCGTACACCCACGCCGTCCTCAGCGTCGTCCTGCCCGTGCTGTTCGTGATCATGGGCGGGATCGGTCTGCCGGGCGGCGCGGTCTTCATCGAGCAGGGCCGGATCAAGGGCCGCTGGAAGCACAGCCTGATCTCGGCGGCGGGCCCGCTCGCGAACGTGCTGTTCGCGCTCGTCTGCACGGCCCCGTTCTGGCTCGACGCGCTCGACGGCGTCCCGCGCGCGTTCCAGTTCGCGCTGGCCTTCCTGGCGTTCCTGCAGGTGACCGCGGCGCTCCTGAACCTGCTGCCGGTGCCGGGCCTCGACGGGTACGGGATCGTCGAGCCGTGGCTGTCGTACAAGGTGAAGCGGCAGATCGAGCCGTACGCGCCGTACGGCTTCTTCATCGTGATCGCGCTGCTGTTCGTGCCGGCGGTCAACGACGGCTTCTTCGACGCGATCGACGCGCTGATGCGGTCGCTCGGAGTGCCGGAGCTGTCCCGCTACTGCGGCTCGCAGCTGTTCCGGTTCTGGCAGGAGGCGCCGGAGTTCTGCCAGGTCTGAGGCCGGTGAGCGCCCGGGGGCCGGACCGGCCTCCGGGGCCGGTCTAGGCCTGGGCGCGCGCGGTCCTCTCGACCTTCGCGCGGCGGATGTAGTACCAGGCCATGTTGGAGGACAGGCCGGCGATCAGGACCCAGACGACGCCGAGGAAGCTGCCCTCGACGAAGGAGACGACGGCCGCGGCGACGGCCAGGGCGCAGACCACGAGGGCGAAGAGGGCGAGGCGGGGCATGGGGGTCGGCTCCTGTCCGGGTACGGCTGCTGTGCCCGTCCAGTGTCCCCCATGCCCTCCGTCCGGCCCGGACCGGCTCGGGCGTTCTGCCCGGAAGCGGCTCAGATGTCGGTGACGCGCAGCCCGGCGTGGGCCTTGTAGCGGCGGTTGACCGAGATCAGGTTGGCGACGAGCGACTCGACCTGGTGGGCGTTGCGCAGCCGGCCGGCGAAGACGCCGCGCATGCCGGGGATGCGGCCGGCGAGGGCCTGGACCAGCTCGACGTCGGCGCGCTCCTCGCCGAGGACCATCACGTCCGTGTCGATCTCCTCCAGGGAGGTGTCCTGGAGGAGGACGGCGGAGAGGTGGTGGAAGGCGGCGGCGACGCGGGAGTCCGGGAGGAGCGCGGCGGCCTGCTCGGCGGCGGAGCCCTCCTCGGGCTTGAGCGCGTAGGCGCCCTTCTTGTCGAAGCCGAGCGGGTTGACGCAGTCCACGACGAGCTTGCCGACGAGCTCCTCGCGCAGGGACTCCAGGGTCTTGGCGTGGCCGTCCCACGGCACGGCGACGATCACGATGTCGCTGCGGCGGGCGCAGTCGGCGTTGTCGGCGCCCTCGACGCCGTGGCCGATCTCGGCGGCGGCCTCCTGGGCGCGGTCGGCGGCGCGGGAGCCGATGATCACCTTCTGTCCGGCCTTGGCGAGCCGGTAGGCGAGGCCCCGGCCCTGGTCGCCGGTGCCGCCGAGGACGCCGACGACGAGGCCGGAGACGTCGGGGAGGTCCCACGGGTCCTTGGGGGCGGCCTTGGCGGCGGGGGAGCTGGGAGTCGAGGAAGTCATGGACCCGACACTACCGAGCGGTCGGCCCGCCGGGGCGGCTCCCGTACGGGTGGAACCACCACAACCGGCCACGCGAGGACCTGTGGCTGGTGCAGGATGCGGGGCCATGGATGCCGTACGGGTCGCGTTGCTGCGGGAAGTGCTCGCCGGGACGGAGTGGCCGCGGGCGGCCCGCCGGTTCGCGGGCGCGCTCCGGTCCTCGGTCGTCCCGCACCGGGGCGGGCTGCTGCTGGTCGGCACGGCGGAGTACGAGCCCTGGCACCTGGCGGCGCACCTGGTCGACGAGTCGGCCTGGTCGGGGATCCCCGAGTTGGCGCCGACGCTGGTACGGCACCGGGTGCGGCCGGGGGATCCGGCGCATCTGGCGGTGGGGCTCGGCCGTCTTGAGGTGGCGGGGCGCGGGGCGACGCTGCTGATGGTGGCGCCGGAGCGGCCGGACGGGGGGCTGCTGCAGCGGGTGCACGACGCCCGGCGGGCGGGGGCGACGGTGCTGTCGCTCGACGGGGGCGACGAGGAGGTGCGCGGGCTGGCGCACGAGACGCTCACGGTGGCGGAGGGGGCGGAGGTCGACCTGGACACGGTGCAGCATCTGGTGAGCGCGGCGGCCGGCGAGAACAGCCTGCCGTCACCGCGGGGGAACCGCCGCTTCCGCGACCGGCTCTCGGACCTCGCGGACCGGCTGACGGCACCGCCGCCGGCGCGCTGGTAGGCGGGGGCAGGTCCGTCCGGAGCGGCCTCCTCCGGCCGGCGCAAAGGCAGGAAAATCGTTTGCCCCGTCCGGTTCGTCACCGGAGCATGACCTCTCGTGTCCCCTGCCTTCGCAAAGCTCTCCGCACTCCTGCCCGATCTGGCGCCGTGGCGCGCGTCCCGGGACTTCCGGCTCCTCTGGGTGCAGGGGCTCGTCACGTACTTCAGCAGCGCGATGGCGATGATCGCCCTGCCGCTGCAGATCAAGGAGCTGACGGGTTCACCGCTCGCCGTCGGCGCGATGGGCGCGGTCGAGCTGGTGCCGCTGGTGGTCTTCGGCCTGTACGGCGGGGCGCTCGCCGACGCCGTCGACCGGCGGAAGGTGATCCTCCTGACCGAGGCGGGGCTCGGCCTGCTCGCCGCGGTCCTGCTGGTCAACGCGCTGCTTCCGACCCCGATGCTCTGGCCGCTGTACGTGGTCGCGGCCGGCGTCTCGGCGCTCGCGGGGCTACAGCGGCCGGCCCTGGACTCGCTCCTGGCCCGGATCGTGCCGCACGAGCACCAGACCGCGGCGGCCGCGCTGAACTCGCTGCGCTGGCAGATGGGCTCGATCGCGGGTCCGGCGCTCGCGGGCCTGGTCGTGGCGTACGCGGGTCACGCGCCCGCGTACGGGGTGACGATCGTCGGATTCGCCGCCTCGGTGCTGCTGTGCCGCCGGCTCTCCCCCGCGCCGCCCGCGCGCGACGCGGAGAAGCCCTCGCTGCGGGGCATCGCGGAGGGCGCGCGGTACGCCTGGTCGAGGCCGGTGCTGCTCGGCACGTACGCGGTCGACCTCGCGGCGATGTTCTTCGCCTTCCCCAACACGATCTTCCCGTTCCTCGCGGACGAGCTGGACGCGGACTGGTCGCTCGGCCTGATGTACGCGGCGGGTTCGGTCGGCTCGCTGGTGCTGGGCCTGACCAGCGGCTGGACGTCGAAGGTGCGCCGGCACGGGCTGCTCGTGGTCGCCGGAGCAGCCGGCTGGGGTCTGGCGATCGCGGCGGCGGGCTGGTTCGGGAACATATGGCTGGTCCTGCTCTGTCTGGCCTTCGCCGGCGCCGGCGACATGCTGAGCGGCCTGGGCCGGGCGACGATCTGGAACCAGACGATCCCGGAGGAGCTGCGCGGCCGGCTCGCGGGCATCGAGGTGCTCTCGTACAGCGTCGGGCCGCAGCTGGGCCAGGTCAGAGCGGGCGCGATGGCGGGCTGGACCGGCACCCGGTCGGCCGTCTGGACGGGCGGCGTGGCCTGCGTCGCCTCGGTGGGCCTGCTCTGCCTCGCGCTCCCGAAGCTCCTCACGTACGACTCCGAGACCGACGAGGACTCGCTGCGCCGCAAGGCCCAGCAGGAAGCAGTCCGGCGGGAAGCGGCACAGCGGGAAGCGGCAGAACGGTAGACGGGCCGGCGGGACACGGCGGAGCGGGACGCGGCCGGGACCGTGTGAACGGTCCCGGCCGGCCCCGGTGGCCGGGCAGCCGAGGCCCTCAGTCCGACGGATCCTGCGTCTCGGGCTTCCCCGCCTTGTCGTGCCAGCGCGGGTCGGTCTCCCACTCCAGGTTCCGCTCGCGGGCGGTCTCCATCGCGTGGGCGGCCGCCTCGCGGCTGGCGTACGGGCCGAAGCGGTTCTTCGCCGGGCAATCGGGGCCCTCTTCGACCTTCTTGTGCTCCAGGCAGTAGTACCACTCGCCCGGTTTGCCCGCGGTGCGCTTCTTGAACAAAGCCATCGTCGTCGGCTCCTTCCTCCGAGACCATGCTGCCCCAGACCCGGTCGTTAGACTCGCTGGCATGTCTGGCCAGTCGCTTCTCGTCCCGGGGGAGCTCTCCCCCCATCGTTCCGTTCCGGGCTCCATCCGCCGCCCCGAGTACGTGGGGAAGCCCGCCCCGACCCCGTACACCGGGCCCGAGGTGCAGGATTCCGACACCATCGAGCGGATGCGGATCGCCGGCCGCATCGCCGCGCGGGCGATGGAGGAGGCCGCCAAGCACATCGCCCCGGGTGTCACCACCGACGAGCTCGACCGGGTCGCGCACGAGTACATGTGCGACCACGGCGCCTACCCGTCCACCCTCGGCTACCGCGGGTTCCCTAAGTCCCTGTGCGCCTCGATCAACGAGGTCATCTGTCACGGCATCCCGGACTCCACCGTCCTGCGGGACGGCGACATCGTGAACCTCGACGTCACGGCGTACATCAACGGCGTCCACGGCGACAACAACGCCACCTACCTCTGCGGCGACGTCGACGAGGAGTCGCGGCTGCTCGTGGAGCGGACCCGGGAGTCCCTGAACCGGGCCATCAAGGCGGTCAAGCCGGGCCGCCAGATCAACATCATCGGCCGGGTCATCGAGTCGTACGCCAAGCGCTTCGGCTACGGCGTCGTCCGTGACTTCACCGGGCACGGCATCAACTCGTCCTTCCACTCCGGCCTGATCGTCCCGCACTACGACTCGCCCCACCACACCACCGAGATCAAGACCGGCATGACCTTCACCATCGAGCCGATGCTGACGCTCGGCACCCACGACTACGACATGTGGGACGACGGCTGGACGGTCGTGACCAAGGACCGGAAGCGGACCGCGCAGTTCGAGCACACGCTCGTCGTGACGGAGACCGGGGCGGAGATCCTGACGTTGCCCTAGCCGTGCGAATGGGTAGAGCCTTTACCGACAGGACGTCGGGAACCAGTTGACTTAGGTAAGCCTAACTTGGCAGGATCGTCACTGGTTCCCGTCCCATCGGTCTCGGAGGCACGCCTTGGACACGCCCTTCTCCACGCTCATCCGTACGGCCTCGCACGAGCAGCACACGGAGGCGGAGACGTCGTCCTTCATGGGCGACCTCCTGGGCGGGCGCCTGGCCGTCGACGCCTACGCGCGCTACACCGAGCAGCTCTGGTTCGTGTACCGCGCCCTGGAGGACGGCGCGGAGGCCCTGCGTTCGGACCCCGTCGCGGGGCCCTTCATACAGCCCGAACTGTTCCGCACGGCCGCCCTGGAGCAGGACCTCGCCCATCTGCGGGGCCCCGACTGGCGCGCCGGGGTCTCCCCGCTGCCCGCCACCGTCGCGTACGCCGAGCGGGTCGCCGAGTGCGCCCGTGTCTGGCCCGCGGGGTACGTGGCCCACCACTACACGCGCTACCTGGGCGACCTGTCGGGCGGCCAGATCATCCGCGACAAGGCGGAGCGCACCTGGGGCTTCGCGCGCAAGGGCGACGGCGTCCGCTTCTACGTGTTCGACACGATCGCCAACCCGGCCGCGTTCAAGCGGGCGTACCGGGAGCTGCTCGACGGGGTGAACGCCGACGACCTGGAGAAGCAGCGGATCGTCGACGAGTGCAAGCGCGCGTTCGCCTTCAACAGCGCGGTCTTCCAGCAGCTGGGCGGGGAGTTCCCGCTGACCGCGTGAGGGTGTGCCGGGAGGACCTCGGCGCGTGAGCGTTCAGGGCCTTCACGTGCTCAGCGCGTGAGCGTTCCCTCCAGGCGGACCCGTCCGCCGAGTTCCACGATGCCGTCAGGGCCGGGGGCGGTGAGCAGCTGCGAACCCCGGCCCTGCGTGATGTTCAGGGCCCGTCCCAGCTCCGCCGTGAGCAGCAGCGCCGCCGCGCCGGTCGCCTCGTCCTCGTCGATGCCGTCGCCGCGCCCCGGGAACGCCCGCGCCCGGATCCGGCCCGCGGCCTCCTCCTCCCAGGCCCAGGCGTAGATCCAGTCGCCCGGCTCGGGCACGTCCAGCGCCTCCACCTCGGCCGCGGAGCCGTACTGGCGCAGGGTCCGCGGCGGCGCCCACTCGGCGCGCGCCTCGATCCAGGTGAACTCCCCGTCGCCGCGCACCCATACCTCGCCCGCGGGCGGGACGACGACCTCCAGGTCGAGCAGCCAGGCGGCGCCGACCAGCGGGTGTCCGGCGAACGGCAGCCGCAGGCCGGGCGTGTAGATGTCGACGATCCCGCGCTCCGGGTCGTCCACGAACACCGTCTCGCTGAAGCCGAGTTCCTTGGCGAGCGCCTGCCGGGAGGCCTCGTCGGGGTGGGTACGGGCGTCCCGTACGACTCCGAGGGCGTTCCCGTGCCGGCCGTCGCCCGCACAGAAGACCCGGAGGACGTCGATGTCGGTGGCGGCGCTGGGCACGGTCGTGTTCATGGCGGAAATTGAACCATTCCGCGGCACGTGGGCAGGGCCGCACCCGGGAATCGGGTGCGGCCCTGCCTTTCGGGGGGGGGCGGTTCAGGACTCCTTCGCGCGGCGGCGTACGGCGACGACGACGGCCGCTCCAGCCGCGGCGAGGGCGCCCGAGGCGCCGAGCAGGAGGCCGGTCGGGGCGCCCGAGCCGGTCGCCGCGAGGGAGCCCGAGCCGCCCACGGAACCGCCGCCGCCGACCGTACCGGCGCCGCCGACGGTCCCGCCGCCGCCCGTGGTGGACGAGCCGCCGGCCTCGCCGCCGCTGGTGCCGGAGCCGCCGGTCCCGCCGGGGGTCGAGGGCAGCGTGGCGTCCTCGTCGAGCGAGAAGGTCAGGGTCAGCGGGTCCGGCTCGGTGGTGGTGGCGCCGCGACGGCGGCCGCCGTCGCGGCGGCCGGGAACGTCACCTTCGTCGGCCTGCTCGTCCCGCACCCGCGGACCGGTGTCCCGCTCGTCGTGCCGAAGCGGACCGACACCATCCAGGAGGCGCGGGAAAACCGGACAATTCACCGTCCTTGACTCGCCCTTGACCGTCCCATGAGAACCCCATGAAGCCCCTGTGATCCCGCCGTGTCCGGTCCGTCGGACCTGAGAGCTGAATCACTGGACGACCGGGTATGGCTGAGGTAAGCCTCGGTTAAGTTAGGTCCGCCTCAGTCCCCTCCCCCGCGTTTCTGGAGTCCCCATGCGAGCCGTTCGCCTCTCCGTCGTCACCGCCGCCGCGACCGCGGCGGCCCTGGCAGCCGTCACGGGCTGCACCGAGAAGAGCGACGCCAAGGCGGACGACGGCACGATCACCGTGGTCGCCAAGGACGACTCCTGCGAGGTCTCCAAGAAGGAGTTCCCGGCGGGCCATGTGCAGCTGTCCGTCGAGAACCGCGGCTCCAAGGTCACCGAGGTCTACGTCCTCTACCCGGACGACCGGATCGTCACCGAGCGCGAGAACATCGGCCCCGGCACCAAGGCGAGCCTGACCGCCGAGATCAAGTCCGGCGACTACGAGATCGCCTGCAAGCCCGGCATGGTCGGCGACGGCATCCGCCAGCAGGTCAAGGCCACCGGCGGCGCGGCCGGCGTCAAGCGCTCCCCCGAGATGGACGCCGCCGTCGCCGCCTACCGCCAGTACGTCCAGGCGCAGGCCGACGCCACCCTGCCCAAGGTGAAGGTCTTCACCGACGCCGTCCGCTCCGGTGACATCGAGGCCGCGAAGAAGGCCTACGCCGAGTCCCGCATCGGCTGGGAGCGCACCGAGCCGGTCGCCGAGTCCTTCGGCGACATCGACCCCAAGGTCGACGTCCGCGAGGACGGCCTGGAGGCCGGCCAGGACCCGGCCAAGGACTGGACCGGCTGGCACCGCCTGGAGAAGGCCCTCTGGCAGGACAAGAAGATCGGCGAGCGCGAGAAGCAGCTCGCCGACCTCCTCGACAAGGACCTCGCGGACTGGGTGAAGCGGGTCGGCAAGGCCGAGATCACCCCGACCTCGATGGCCAACGGCGCCAAGGAACTCCTCGACGAGGTCGCCACCGGCAAGGTCACCGGCGAGGAGGAGCGCTACTCCCGCACCGACCTCGTCGACTTCAAGGCCAACGTCGAGGGCGCGCAGAAGTCCTTCGACCTGCTCAAGCCGGTCGCCGTGAAGAACGACCCCAAGCTCGTCGCCGACCTCGAGAAGCAGTTCGCCGCCCTGAACACGCTGCTCGACAAGTACCGCACCGACAAGAACAGCTACGTCTTCACCTCGTACGACAAGGTCGGCAAGGCCGAGCGCAAGGAGCTCTCGGACGGCGTCAACGCGCTGGCCGAGCCGCTCTCCAAGCTCTCCGCCGCCGTCGTCAAGTAACGGACAGCGAGAACGGGGAGACGCGGACATGCCCGAAGAGACCCAGGAGACCCAGGAGTCGGCGGCCCCGGCCGCCGCGCCCTCCCGCCGCACGGTCATCGCCCTGGGCGGTGCCGGGCTCGCGCTCGGTGCCGCCGCGGCGGGCGGCGCCGCCGCCCTGCTGGCCCGGGACGGGGACACCCCGGTACCGGTCGCCGACAGCGGCGCGGCCGTGCCCTTCCACGGCCCGCACCAGGCCGGCATCGCCACCGCCGTCCAGGACAGGCTGCACTTCGCCGCCTTCGACGTGACGACGACCGACCGCGCCGAACTGGTCCAGCTCCTCAAGGACTGGACGCGGGCGGCCGAGCGCATGACGGCCGGTGCCGAGGTAGGCGAGGGCGCGTACGGCGGCCTCCCGGAGGCGCCGCCGGACGACACCGGGGAGGCCCTCGGCCTCAAGCCCTCGCGTCTCACCCTCACGATCGGCTTCGGCCCCACGCTCTTCGACGGGCGTTTCGGGCTGAAGGACAAGCGGCCCGGGGCCTTGGTGGAGCTGCCCAAGTTCCCGGGCGACAACCTGGATCCGGCGCGCAGCGGCGGCGACCTCTGCGTCCAGGCGTGCGCGGACGACCCGCAGGTCGCCGTGCACGCCATCCGGAACCTGGCACGGATCGGCTTCGGCAAGGTCGCGGTGCGCTGGTCGCAGCTGGGCTTCGGCAAGACGTCCTCGACGACCCCGGACGCCCAGACCCCCCGCAACCTCTTCGGCTTCAAGGACGGCACCCGCAACATCGCGGGCACCGAGACCGAGCGGCTCGCGAAGCACGTGTGGGTCTCCGGGAAGGACGCCGAGGGACCGACCGCCTGGATGGACGGCGGCTCCTACCTCGTCGCCCGCCGTATCCGGATGAACGTCGAGACCTGGGACCGCACCCCGCTCGCCGAGCAGGAGGACATCTTCGGCCGCGACAAGCGCGAGGGCGCGCCCGTCGGCAAGGCCAAGGAGCACGACGAGCCGTTCCTGAAGGCGATGAAGCCGGACTCCCACGTCCGGCTCGCCCACCCGGACACCAACGCCGGGGCGACCATCCTGCGCCGCGGCTACTCGTTCACCGACGGCACGGACGGCCTCGGCCGCCTGGAGGCCGGGCTGTTCTTCCTGGCCTACCAGAAGGACGTGCGGACCGGCTTCATCCCGGTGCAGACCTCCCTGTCGCGGGCCGACGCCCTCAACGAGTACATCCAGCACGTGGGTTCGGCGCTGTTCGCGATCCCGCCGGGCGTCCGGGACAAGGGCGACTGGTGGGGACGGGCGCTGTTCTCGTGACACTCCACGCAACCCCGGGAGGGAACCGGCGTGTTCGGTAACTATCTGATCGGCCTGCGCGAAGGCCTCGAAGCCAGCCTGGTCGTCTGCATCCTCATCGCCTATCTGGTGAAGACCGGCCGGCGGGACGCGCTGAAGCCGATCTGGATCGGCATCGGCGTGGCCGTCGGGGTGGCTCTGGCCTTCGGCGCCGGTCTCGAGTTCGGCTCCCAGGAGCTGACCTTCGAGGCGCAGGAGCTGCTCGGCGGCTCGCTCTCGATCGTCGCGGTCGTCCTGGTGACCTGGATGGTCTTCTGGATGCGGCGCACGGCCCGGCACCTCAAGGCCGAGCTGCACGGCAAGCTGGACGCGGCCCTCCAGATGGGCACGGGCGCGCTCGTCGCCACCGCGTTCCTCGCCGTGGGCCGCGAGGGCCTGGAGACGGCGCTGTTCGTGTGGGCTTCGGTCCGGGCCTCCTCGGACGGCACGTCCGCACCGCTGGCCGGTGTCCTGCTCGGCCTGCTCACGGCGGTGTTCCTCGGTTGGCTGTTCTACCGGGGCGCGTTGAGGATCAACCTGGCCAGGTTCTTCACCTGGACCGGCGGGATGCTGGTCGTGGTGGCGGCGGGCGTCCTCGCGTACGGCGTGCACGACCTCCAGGAGGCGCGCTTCCTCGACGGTCTCGCGAACAAGGCCTTCGACATCTCGGCGACGATCCCGCCGGACAGCTGGTACGGCACGCTCCTCAAGGGCGTCTTCAACTTCCAGCCGAACCCGACGGTCCTTCAGGTCACGGTGTGGGCGCTGTATCTGGTCCCGACGCTCGCGCTGTTCCTGGCCCCGATAGGGTCGGGTCCGTCCGTGCGGGTGAAGAAGCAGAAGGCGACCGATGAGAAGGCTGACGCTGAGGCGAGCGCCGGAACGACCGCTTGAGCGGTTGTCGGCAGGACGGTCCACGCGACCCACGGGAACCGCGCGCCCCGGGCGACCCGTACGTCTCCTCGCGGCGACGGCGGCCGCGACCGTCCTCGCGCTGACGGCGAGCGGCTGCGTCACCGTGCACGGTGAGCTCGCCCTGATGCCGCCGGCCACCCAGGCCGAGGCCGCGCAGGCCCTCGCCGACTTCACGGCCGCCTACAACAGGGCCGACAAGGCGCACGACCCGGCCCTGGTGGCGGGCCGGGTCACGGGTCCGCTGGGCGAGATCAACCAGGCGGGTCTGCGCGCGCGTGCGGTGACGTCCCCCGGCGGCAACCCGAACCACCGTCCCCTGGAACTGTCGGACGCGCGCTTCGTGCTGCCCAAGAAGGCGGGCTGGCCACGCTGGTTCCTCGCGGACACCGACCCCAACATGGACACCGACGAGGGCGCCGGTGACCAGCGCTGGCTCGTCGTCTTCGTACGCAACGGGCCCCAGCAGCTGTGGGAGGCGGCCCACCTGGTGATCCTGGGCCCGTCGCAGGTGCCCGAGTTCGCCGAGGAGGACGGGTACGCGGTGCCGGTCGCCGCGGACACCGACACGCTCGCGGTCGCGCCCGAGGACCTCGGCGGGGAGTACGTCGCGTATCTGAAGGACGGGCAGCCGGGGCCGTACGCGGCGGGGCCGCACACGACGGTGCTGCGGGAGCAGCGGCAGAAGGGCGCCAAGCGCCCGGGGCTCGCCACCCAGTACCTGGACCGGGTCGCGGACCAGGGCGACTTCGCGCCGCTCGGGCTGCGGACGAAGGACGGCGGAGCGTTCGTCTTCTTCGCGACGCGGTTCTTCGAGCGGCAGACGGCGGCGCCGGGCTACCGGCCCAAGGTCGACCCCGACATCAAGGCGCTGCTGACGGGCGAGGTCAAGAACACGGTCACCAAGGAGTGGGTGTCCAACCAGGCGGTCCTGGTGAAGCCGGCGGGCACCGACCGCGACGGGGTCACGATCAGGGCCCGGCTCCAGGGCGTGGTGGGGGCGCAGGGCTCGTAGGGCCCGGTCGCCCGCCGGGCGGACCCCGGCGCGGGCCGCCGCCCGGGCCGTTCCTCGGGGCCGGTCGTCAGCGGATCAACGGGTCAGCGAATCAGCGGGTCAGCGGCCAGGCGATCTCGTGGGCCGTGTGCTCGCCGCCGCTCTCCGCCTCGCGCGCGGCCACGTGGCGGGCGCAGGCGTCCTGGAGGGTCTCCAGGAGGTTCAGCGGGTCGGGCAGCGGGTGCTCGGGGCCGCGGAGCCAGGCGACGACCGGATGGGCGCTCTCGTCCCCGGGGAGCCGGGCGGGCGGTACGAGGACGTAGCTGCCGCGGCAGTGCCAGCGGAGCCCCGGGTGCTCGTCCATGGTCTCGGGGTGGCAGTCGAGCTCACACGGCCACCACTCGTCCTCGTCCTCGGGGGTGCCGCGGGTGGCGGTGAAGAAGAGCATCCGCCCGCCGACCGTGTCGATGTCGGCGGACTCGGCGACCGGCCCGACGTCGACGCCCTCGGCGAGGAGGCGCTCCAGGGCGGCGCGGCCGGCGGCGAGCGGTACGTCGAGGACGTCGTGGACCATGCCGGTGGCGGTGATGAAGTTCGCCTCGGGCTCGTTGCGGGCCCAGCGCTCGATCTGCGCGCGGTCGGTGGTCGACTGCGTCTGCCAGGCGAAGGAGACCGGGTGCCGGGCGGGGGTGGGACACCCGATCCGCTCACAGGAACAGCTGTAGCCGACGGGGTACGCGGCGGGGGCCAGGGGCAGCCCGGCGGCGGCGACGGCCAGGAGCAGCTTCTCGCGGTCGTTCTCGTCGTCGGCCGCGGTGCGTTTCGGGCGCCTGCGCAGCCACTGTGCGAGTTTGCTCTCCGTGCCGCGGTAGCGGTCGATCCCGTCGCCCATCTATCCCCTCACACCTCATGCTCGCCCGTTCGGCTCTGCCCATGGTCCCACCATCCTGCGCCCTGGGTGACCGGAGTGCGGAACCGGGGTGTGGAACCGGTGTGCGACGGACGTTTCAGGCCCTCGGCGCGAGGCCGCGCAGGGCGAGGTCGACGAGGCTGTCGGCGTACGCGTGGGTCAGCGGCCGGGTGCGGTGGAGCCAGCGGTGGTGGAGCGGTCCGACGAGGAGTTCGAGGGCGATCCGGGGGTCGATGGCGGGGTCCACGTCGCCGGCCGCCTGGGCCGCCTCGATGCGGCGGGCGTAGTACTGGAGCTGCGGTTCGAGGAGCGCCTCGGTGAAGCGGGCGCCGAGCTCGGGGTCGACGATGCCCTCGGCGGCGAGGGCGCGCGTGGGAGCGTCGAAGGCCGGGTCGTTCATCTCGTCGACGGTGGCGCGCAGGACGTACTTGAGGTCGGCGGCGAGGTCTCCGGTGTCGGGGATCCCACTGGCCCCTTCCCCGCCGCGGGCGTCCTCGCGCCCAGCTGCCTCGCTGGCCCGGGTCGCGAGGTCCAGGAAGGCGTCGAGGAGGACGGCGGCCTTGGAGGGCCACCAGCGGTAGATGGTCTGCTTGCCGACCCCGGCGCGGGCGGCGATGCCCTCGATGGTGGTCTTCGCGTAGCCGGTCTCGGAGACGAGGGCGAGGGCGGCGTCGAAGATGGCGCGGCGGGAGCGCTCGCTGCGGCGGGAGGCGTCGGGGGCCTTGGTGTCGGACATGCGCCCAATCTAGCAGCCTACGAGACGCTACGTCTCGCGAGTCATGGCCAGGGCCGAACCACCCGAACGGTCCACAGCGCGGCGGGCCCGGAAGGCGGACCATGGGGTCACCGATCCGGCGGATCCTCACCCCGCCGGTGCCTCTGACCGCCCGTCCGTGAGGAGCCCTCATTGCGCACCACTCCGCGCACGTCCTCGCCCCGCCGTTACCTGATGTGCCCACCCACGCACTTCACGGTGACGTACTCCATCAACCCCTGGATGGACCCCACGAAACCGGTCGACCTGCCGCTCGCCCTCGCCCAGTGGGAGGACCTGCGCGACCGCTACCGCGCCCTCGGCCACACGGTCGAACTCCTCGCCCCCGACCCGGCGCTGCCGGACATGGTCTTCGCGGCGAACGGCGCCACCGTCGTCGACGGCCGGGTCCTGGGAGCGAGGTTCGCCCACGCGGAGCGCGCGGCCGAGGCCGGGGCGCATCTGGCCTGGTTCCGAGGAAACGGTTGGGCAGCCGACGACGTACGGGCTCCGGACCACGTCAACGAGGGCGAGGGGGACTTCGCCGTCACCGCCTCCTGGATCCTCGCCGGGCGCGGCTTCCGCTCCAGCCCGCTCTCGCACGACGAGGCGCAGGAGTTCTTCGGCCGCCCGGTGATCGGCCTCGAACTGGTGGATCCGCGGTACTACCACCTGGACACGGCGCTGTGCGTCCTGGACGACGCGGGCGACGAGGTCATGTACTTCCCGGACGCCTTCTCCCCCGGCAGTCGCGCGGTGCTCGCCCGGCTCTTCCCCGACGCCCTGATCGCGACGGCCGAGGACGCGGCGGCCCTCGGCCTGAACGCGGTCAGCGACGGCCGGAACGTCCTCCTCCCCCAGGCGGCGGTGGGCCTCTTCGACCCACTGCGGCGGCGGGGCTTCGAGCCGATCGGCATGGACCTGGGTGAACTCCTCAAGGGCGGCGGCAGCGTGAAGTGCTGCACCCAGGAGCTGCGGCCCCGGCCCACGGGGTCCTAGCCCACCGGGCGTGTGGCCCCGCCCGCGGGGTCCTGGCCCACCGGGCGTCGGCGGGGGTCGGGTCGGCCCCCGCCGGCGCCCACCGCGGCCCAGGGGCTCTCAGCCCTCGTCCTCCGGCGGCCAGGAGTCGCCCCACTCCGCGTCGCGGGCCTGCTTGTAGAGCGGGCCGTGGCGCTTGGTGACCGTGTCCCGGGTCAGGCCGTCCGGGCCGCACAGTTCGAGGAGGACCAGGCCCTTGCGGAGCTGCGGCCTGCGCGTGATGCGGGAGGTCGCCGGCGCCGGCGGGAACCTGGTCGCCGCCACGTAGCTGTACTTCTCGTCCTCGTACGGCAGCGAACCGCCCTTCACCTTCCGGTGCAGCGAGGATCGGCTGACCCGGGCCGAGAAGTGGCACCAGTCCGTGCCCGGCTCGATCGGGCAGGCCCCGCTGTGCGGGCAGGGCGCGGCGACCGTGAACCCGGCCTCGATCAGCAGGGCGCGGGCCGCGATGATCCGCTCGTAGCCGTCGGGGGTGCCGGGCTCGACGATCACGACCGTCTGCGCGGCACGCGCCGCCTCGGTCACGAGCGCGGCCCGGTCGGCCTCGGTCAGCTCCTTGAGCACGTACGAGACGGTGACGAGGTCGGCGTCGGCGAGCCGCAGCGCGCCGCCGATCCTGGCCGTGCGCCACTCGGCGGCCAGGACCCCGGCGGCGAGCTCGCGCCCGAGGGCGAGGGCGGGCTCGGCCCAGTCGAGGACGGTGGTGCGGGGCGGCCGCTCCTCCCAGGCCTCGGCGACGGCCCAAGCGGCCGCGCCCGTACCGCCGCCGACGTCGGTGTGGGTACGCGGCTCCCAGTCGGGCGCCGCCTCGCGCAGGGCGCCGAGGGCGCCCCGTACCGCCTCGAAGGTCGCCGGCATCCGGTACGCGGCGTACGCGGCGACGTCGGAGCGGTCGCGCAGCACGGGGGTGTCCGTCGGGGTGGTCCCCCGGTAGTTGGCGATCAGCCGGTCGACGGCCTGGGCGGCCTGCTTGGGCGGCAGCCCGTCGAGGAGCCCGGCGAGTGCGGCGCGCAGGGAGTCGGCGGAGGGAGCGGAGGCGTTCACCGAGACAGTCTAGGCGGCGGGACCGGCGGCCTTTCCGACCCTGATCCGCCGGACAGGCCCTAGCTCCCCGTGGCCGCCTTGGTCGTCCGCCACGGCCTGCACAGGCCGAGGAAGCAGGCCAGGGCCAGCACCGCGCAGGTCAGCTGGACGACGGCCATCGGGACGGCGGTGTGCTCGCCGGCGATGCCGACGAGCGGGGAGGCGACGGCGCCGACGAGGAACGACGTCGTGCCGAGCAGCGCGGACGCGGAGCCGGCGGCGTGCGGGGTGCGCATCAGGGCCTGCGCGTTGGTGTTCGGCATGGCGAGGCCCATCGCGGACATCAGGACGAAGAGTCCGGCCGCGATCGGCACGAGCCCGACCTCACCGAAGACGCCGCTGGTCATGAGGAGCAGCGCGAGGGAGGAGACGAGGATGGTCCCGAGGCCCCAGCCGAGCGCCTTGTCGAGGCTGACGCGGCCGACGAGCAGCTTGCCGTTGATCTGGCCGACGGCGACGAGGCCGATCGAGTTGAGGCCGAAGAGCAGGCTGAAGGTCTGCGGCGAGGCCCCGTAGATCTCCTGGACGACGAACGGCGAGGCCGAGATGTAGGCGAAGAGGGCGGCGAAGGCGAGGCCGCCGGTCAGCATGTACCCGGTGAAGACGCGGTCGGCGAGCAGCCCCTTCATGGTGCGCAGGGCCTGGCCGACCCCGCCCTCGTGCCGGCGCTCGGGCGGCAGGGTCTCGGCGAGGAAGCGCCAGACGACGAGGGTGAGGAGGACGCCGATGACGGTGAGGACGTAGAAGACGCCCCGCCAGTCGGTGATCCGCAGGATCTGGCCGCCGATGAGCGGCGCGATGATCGGGGCGACGCCGGAGATCAGCATCAGGGTGGAGAAGAACCGGGCCATCTCCACGCCGTCGTACAGGTCGCGGACGACCGCGCGGGCGATGACGATGCCGGCGGCGCCGGCGAGGCCCTGGAGCAGCCGGAAGCCGATGAGCATCTCGGCGGTGGGGGCGAGGGCGCAGACGGCGGTGGCGAGGACGTACACGATCATGCCGATGAGCAGCGGGCGGCGGCGGCCCCACTTGTCGCTCATGGGGCCGACGACGAGCTGGCCGAGGGCCATGCCGGCGAGGCAGGCGGTGAGGGTGAGCTGGACGGTGGCGGCGGGGGCGTTCAGCGCGCCGGTGACCTCGGGCAGGGCCGGGAGGTACATGTCCATGGAGAGCGGGGGCAGCGCGGTGAGCCCGCCGAGGACGAGGGTCACGAGCAGCCCGGCGCGCCGGGTGGCCGCGGTGCCGGTCGACTCGGGGGCTCTTTCGGTTATGTGCCCTTGTGTTGTTTTCTGGCCGCTCTCCGGCATCGACCGCTCCATTTCGTTGAATTCTTGCCTATGCTCTCAGCTCGACCGGCATGGTCGAGACCTCTGTGGGACCGCTGGGACAGATGGGGACGGGTGAGGACGGGTGGGGATCATGAGTGAGACGGTGCGCTGGGGAATCCTGGCGACGGGCGGCATAGCGGAACGGTTCACCACGGACCTGCAGACGCTCGACGGTGCGGAGGTCGTCGCGGTGGCGTCCCGTACGGAGGCGTCCGCGAAGGCCTTCGCGGACCGGTTCGGCATCCCGCGCGCGTACGGCGACTGGGCCGGACTCTTCGCCGACGAGGACGTCGACGTGGTCTACGTGGCAACTCCCCACCACGCACACCGGGAGGCGGCCGGCCGTGCCCTGGAGGCGGGCAAGGCGGTGCTCTGCGAGAAGGCTCTCACACTCAACGCCCGCGAGGCAGAGGAACTCGTCACCCTGTCCCGGGACCGTGGCCTCTTCCTGATGGAGGCCATGTGGATGTACTGCAACCCGCTGATCCGGCGCCTCGCGGAGCTGGTCCGCGACGGGGCGATCGGCGAGATCAGGACCGTACAGGCGGACTTCGGGCTCGCGGGCCCGTTCCCGGCGGACCACCGGCTGCGGGACCCGGCGGTGGGCGGCGGGGCGCTGCTCGACCTGGGGGTGTACCCGGTGTCGTTCGCGCAGCTGCTCCTCGGTGAGCCCGACACGGTCCACGCGCACGCGCTGCTCTCGCCGGAGGGCGTCGACCTGAACACCGGCATGCTGCTCGGCTGGTCGGACTCGGGGGCGTCCGCGCTGCTGTCCTGTTCCCTCGACGCCGACACCCCGCTGACCGCCTCCGTGACGGGCTCGCTGGGCCGGATCGACATCCCGCGCGGCTTCTTCTTCCCGGAACGCTTCACCCTGCACCGCGACGGCCACGAACCGGAGGAGTTCACGTCGTCGGACGATCCCCACGCCCTCCGGCACGAGGCCGCCGAGGTCATGCGCTGCCTGCGGACGGGCGCGACGGAGTCCCCGCTCGTCCCCCTCGACGGCTCGCTCGCGGTGATGCGGACGCTCGACGCGGTACGGGACCGCGTCGGCGTCCGCTATCCGCAGGAGGAAGCGGTGGTCACGCGGGCTTGAGGCCCGGGTCGCCCGCCTCCGTGACGAAGGAGGCGGCCGTGGTGACGGGAGCGCCCTGGGTCGTCACGTACGGCACCGTACGGAAGTCGGCCCGGGCGGTCTCCTCGCCGAGCGCGACCGTCACATAGCCGCGCCGCCCGTTGAAGAACCTCAGGTGCGGGTTGGCCTGCATGAGCTTGTCGTAGTTCGACGGACGGTCGGCGCCGTCCTTGCCGCTGGTGATCGAGGTGGCGACGATCTCGGTACCGACGGTCCGTGAGGCCGGGTCGCGGAAGTCGGCCTTGATGTCGAGGCCGTAGCCGACGTGGACGTCCCCGGTGAGCACCATCAGGTTCTCGACCCCGGCGGCCCCGGCACCGGCGAGGAGCCGCCGCCGGGAGGCGGGGTAGCCGTCCCAGGAGTCCATGGAGAGCTTGAAGTCCGCGGTGGCACGGTCGCGGCGCTCGGCGAACACGACCTGCTGCGGCAGGACGTTCCAGCGGGCGCGGGAGCCGCGCCAGCCGTCGAGCAGCCACCGCTCCTGCGTGGCCCCGGTCATCGTCCGCGCAGGGTTCTCGGACTCCGGTCCCGGGACCTGCCAGCCGTCGCCGTACGCCTGGTCGGAGCGGTACTGGCGGGTGTCGAGGATGTCGAACTGGGCGAGCCGCCCGAAGCGCAGCCGTCGGTAGAGCCGCATGTCGGGCCCCTGGGGCCGTTGGGGCGTCCGGAGCGGCTGGTGCTCCCAGTAGGCGCGGTAGGCGGCGGCGCGGCGCAGCAGGAACTCCTCCGGCGGGACGTCGTTCTCGGGGGTGCCGCCCGCGTAGTTGTTCTCGGTCTCGTGGTCGTCCCAGGTGACGACGAAGGGGTGGGCGGCGTGCGCGGCGCGCAGGTCGGGGTCCGACTTGTAGAGCCCGTACCGGAGCCGGTAGTCGTCCAGGGTGAGCGTCTCGCGGTTGAAGACGGCCGGAAGGGTCCGGTCGGTGTAGGCGCGGGCGCCGCCGGTGGCGTTCACGGCGTACTCGTAGAGGTAGTCGCCGAGGTGGAAGACGACGTCGACGTCCTCCTGCGCGAGGTGGCGGTAGGCCGTGAAGTACCCGTCGTGGTACGCCTGGCAGGAGACGGCGGCGAGCTTCAGACCGGAGGTGCGGGCCCAGGGGGCGGGTGCGGTCCGCGTACGGCCGACGGCGCTGGTCCAGGCGCCGACGCGGAAGCGGTAGAAGAACTCCCGGTCGGGGTCGAGGTGCTCGACCTCGACGTGGACGGTGTGGCTGAACTCCGGGTGCGCGGTGGCCCGGCCGCGGCGCACGGTCCGGGTGAAGCGCTCGTCGCGGGCCAGCTCCCAGTGGACCGAGACCCGCTCGGCCGGCAGCCCGCCGCCGGGCTCGAAGGGGCGGGGCGCGAGCCGGGTCCACAGCAGGACGGAGCCGGGAAGCGGGTCGCCGGACGCCACGCCGAGGGTGAACGGGTCCTCGGATATGCGTCGCCCGTCGAGCTCGGCCGCGGCAGCGGAACCCGCGACCGGGAGCTGCGTGGCGAACGCGAGCGCGGCGGCGGCGCCGGTGACGGTGAGGAACCGGCGGCGGCCCAAGTGGCGTGCGGCAGAGCGGAGTTCCTCGGAATGCTCGTGAACGTCGTGTACGCGGTTCATGTGCCCCTCCCCAGACGGATGCGGTCCGTCCGTCATTCGAGGGGGGCGGGACGACCTCACGTTGTCGGGTACAGAACATCCACGTGTCGGGACAATGAGTTCATGGGGCACACGTCTCGCGTACGCTGCGCGCCCATGAGCATCGCAGTGGTGACGGGAGCGGGATCGGGCATCGGCCGGAGTGTGGCCCTCGCCCTGGCGGCGGCGGGCTGGTCGGTGGCCCTGGCGGGACGGCGGGCGGACGCCCTGGAGGAGACGGCGGCGGCTTCGCCGACCGGGGACTTCCTGGTCGTCCCGACGGACGTGACCTCGGCGGAGGAGGTGACGTCCCTCTTCGCGGCGGTACGCGACCGCCACGGCCGCGTCGACCTGCTCTTCAACAACGCCGGTACGTTCGCGGGCGGCGGCGTCCCCCTCGAGGACCTGGACCCGGACACCTGGCGCGCGGTCGTCGACGTCAACCTGACGGGCGCGTTCCTGTGCGCCCAGGCGGCCTTCCGGACCATGAAGGAACAGTCACCGCAGGGCGGCCGGATCATCAACAACGGCTCGATCTCGGCCCACGTACCGCGCCCGCACTCGATCGCGTACACGGCGACGAAGCACGCGATGACGGGCCTGACGAAGTCGCTGTCGCTCGACGGCCGCCCGTACCGGATCGCCTGCGGCCAGCTCGACATCGGCAACGCGGCGACGGAGATGACGGCCCGCATGCAGACCGGCATCCTCCAGGCCAACGGCGAACTGGCGGCGGAACCGGTGATGGACGCGGCGGACGTGGCGGCGACGGTGGTGCACATGGCGGCACTGCCGCTGGAGGCGAACGTGCAGTTCGCGACGGTGATGGCGACGACGATGCCGTACATCGGGCGGGGCTAGCGCGGGATGCCGCGCATCGGCCGGGGGTGAGGCCGAAGCCGCCGACGCCGGTCGGGGGGGGTGTGACGCCCGACTGCCGCCGACACCGACCGGGGGTGTGACGCCCGACTGCCGCCGACACCGACCGGGGGTGTGACGCACGAAGCCGCCGACGCGGCCGGGGCACTCCGCCCTCGGCCGGCGTCAGCGGCGGCCGGCGCTACGCCTGCCCGGTCTCGAAGCGGGAGATCTTCCCGCCGTCGACGGTGAACAGCCACTTCGTGCGCATCGAGCCCCAGGTGTCGTTGCGGTAGTCGGCGACGAGGCCGCGCCCGCCGTCCGACTCCGACACGACGTCCATGTGCCCGCGCGAGCCGAACACCTCCCGGTCGAGCCACTCCCGGAGATCGCGCTCGGAGCCGTCGTCGGACATGGTCGCGTCGGGGGTCAGGGCCTCGAACAGGGCCGTCTGGTCGTTGGCGTTGAGGGCCGCGACGAACGCACGCACGGCCGGATCGCTGAGCTGGTCCACTGGGATCGTCATGCCCTACCCGTACACCTCCCCCACCGGCCTCCCCCGCGAACACGCCGTGTGCCTGCCGCGTGTCAGCGGACGGGCTGGGCCACCTGGGCGAGCAGCGCGCCGCTCTCCTCCGCCGCCAGAACGCGCTCCAGGACCAGAGCGCCGGTCATGCCGGGGAAGAACCTCCCGGCCGGCCAGCTCCGGTCGTACGGGGGCGGGTCGAGGACCACGAGGCGCACCCCGTCCACGACCGGGATGTCTGCGGGGCAGCCCTCGTTCCAGATCCATTCGCCGTCCGCGCCGACCAGGTTGAACGACCCCGTGGTGGACGTCTGTCCCGGCAGGTCCCGGCACATGGTGACGGCCTCGGCCGAGGGTGCCCGGCCCGGGAGGTGTCCGCCGCCGACAAGGGCGTCGGCGAGGAGCGTGTGCAGCTGGAAGTTGTCGCCGATGCCGGAGGCGCGCAGTGCGAACCCGGCGCCGGTGGCGCGGTCGATCGCGACGACGGGCTCGTCGTCGAGCACCGCGAGGGCGTACGCCAGGCACTTGAACGGATCGCCCGACAGCTCCGAGACCCGCGCCACGGACGCCCGCAGCTCGGCCTTCCCGGGGGTGCTCCGTCGCACGACGGGCGAGTTCAGCATGGCCACACAGGCCATCTCGAACTGCGAAAGCGACTGCCAGGCCATGACCGGCTCGAAGCCGATCCGCTCGAAGTCCGCCTCCTCAAGGCCCTCGCCCTCGGGGTCGGGCAGCTCGCCACGGCCTGCCGCCGTCCACTTCTCGCAGAACACCGCAGCCGCGTCGAAGGCCCCGCGCGCCTGCGCGAAGACGGCGGGGGCGCAGGCGGCCGCGTCCGCGCCCCGTTCGACACAGGCCCCGATGACCACGGCGACGATCCCGCGCGGACCGGGCGGGACCTCGGCCAGGACGGCCGCGAGACGCGGCCCCGCCGCGTGGAGCTCCGCGTCCTTGGCCTTGTCGACCGTCGCGGTCAACTGCCCGAAGGCTTTCTCCGCGGCGTTGGCGTCCTGGGAACGGACCGCCGTCTCGAAAGCTGCCGCGGCGGCCGGAAACCGCCCTCGTCCGAATATCATCCGCGCACCCTAGCGGAGGGGTCCGACAGACCCCCTCGGGCGGTCCCGGCGCTCAGGACCAGTCGCAGGCCTTGCCGTCCACGAGCTGCGTCCCGCCGGACCGCCACTCCCCGCCCCGCCGGGCGACACCGCCGGCCACTCCGATCCCGATGCTGCTCCACGGCGCGCGGAACCTGCCCCTCCCTGACGACTTCTCAGCGCCACACAGCCTATGACCTGCGTGTTCGCTGGCACCGGGCAGGGCTGTACGGGCACTCTCCGGCATAACCGCCGCACGCGGCCCACTCAACCCACTCAACCCACTCAAGCCAGGAGGAGCGATGTCGAACGCCGGCAAGGTCGTCAAGCTGTACGCGAAGGGGGCCCCGGTCGGGGTCGAGGACGGAGCCGTCTTCGGCTTCCTCGTCGAACCGACCCGCGCCGGGGAGTGGCTGATCACCCGGGACGACGAGGGCTTCCGGCTCACCGCCAAGGGCACGGAGGAGAGCATCGCCTCGGAGGGCACCGAGCGCGCACCCGTCGTCGCCCGCCCCGACGACTCCCCCGCCTCCGTCTGGCGCCTCCAGCGCGTCGAGGACGACGGCGACACCCTCGCGCTCACCACCCTCACCTCGCTCGCCGATCTCCGGGACGGCACGTACGTGATCGACCAGAACGGACTGGCCCTCGGCCGCGACCTGTTCGAGGACCGCTCCCTGCTCCCGAAGCGCATCTTCGTCCGTACGGACGACCGGGACCCGCAGTGGCGGATCGAAGTCCTCGCCTGAACCGATCGCCCGCGCGCGCCCCATCCGGAATCCGGGTGGGGCGGGCGTTCGCCTCCCCCGTCAGCCGGTGAAGCCCGGCACCACCAGGCCGGACTCGTACGCGATGACCACCGCGTGGGTCCGGTTCTGCGCGCCGAGCTTGGTCAGCACGTTCCCGACGTGCGTCTTGACCGTCTCCAGGCTCACGGTGAGGGACTCCGCGATCTCCGGGTTGGACAGGCCCGTGGCCATCAGCCGCAGCACCTCCTCCTCCCGCCCCGTCAGCGCCGCCTTCGGCAAGGCCTCCGCGGAGTCCAGCGGACGGGCGGCGACCATCCGGCGCAGGGTCGCGGGGAAGAGGATCGCCTCACCCGCCGCCACCACCCGTACGGCCTCCGCGATCTGCCGGACGGGAAGCCGCTTGAGCACGAACCCGCTGGCACCGGCGCTGAGCGCGGCGGTGACGTAGTCGTCGTTCTCGAAGGTGGTGATCACGACGACCTTCGGCGGCGCCGGGGAAGCGGAAGGGGTGCCACCCCTCGGTCCCGCCGACTCATCCGGCTCCGCGAGGAGTTGGCGGGTGGCCTCGATCCCGTTGCGGCGAGGCATCCGTACGTCCATCAGGACCACGTCCGGCCGCAGCCGCCGCGCCCGCTCGACCACCTCGACGCCGTCGGCGGCCTCCCCGACCACCTCGATCCCCGGTTGTGCGGCGAGCAGCATGCGCAGACCGGTACGGGTCACCTCGTCGTCGTCAGCGATCAGGAGCGTCGTGACGGTCTCGGTGGCGTCGGGGCCGGTCATGCCGACAACCGTACGGGCAGCCTGACCGCCAGCCGCCAGCGCCTCGGCCCGTCCGGGCCGGCGTCGATCTCGCCGTGCAGGAGTCGTACGCGCTCGGCGAGGCCGGGCAGCCCGTGCCCGGAGGTCGGGAAGGCCCGCGGGCGGCCCGTACGCGGGGCGCCCCCGGTCTCGTTGACCACATCCAGCTCCAGCGCGTCCGGCCCGGCCGTCACCCGTACCGCGATGGGACCGCCGGAGCCGTGCCGGACGGCGTTGGTCAGCCCCTCCTGGAGGATCCGGTACGCGGCCCGGGAGAGCGTTCCGCGCACCCGCGTCGGCTCCCCCGACAGCTCCCACTCCACCACCGCGCCCGTGTGCCGCACCCGTTCGAGCAGCTCGGGCAGGTCGGCCAGGGTGCGGGTCGGCGCGGCCCCGGCGGACTCGGCGGTCCCGGCCGTCTCCGTCTCCGTCTCCCGCTCGCGCAGGACGCCGAGGACGTAGTCCAGGTCCTCCAGCGCGGCCCGGGCGGATTCCTCGATGCTGCGCAGGGCGGCCCGCGCCGCCGCCGGGTCGGTGGACATCAGCTCGCCCGCCACCGCGGCCTGGATCGTGGTCGTCGTCAGCGTGTGCCCGATGGAGTCGTGCAACTCGTGCGCCAGCCTGTTGCGTTCGGCGAGCCGCCGCTCCCGATCGGCCGCGAGGGCGAGCCGCTCGGCCGTCGACGGCCCGAGGAGCCGGGGCGCGGACCAGCGCAGGGCGCGCGTCACCAGGACGCAGACGACCGCGGCGAGCAGCAGACAGGCGAGCGCCACGGCCCAGCTCTGCCAGCCGCCCGTCACCCGTGCGGACCGGCCGAACAGGCTCAGCGCCAGCTCGGCGCTGAGCCAACCCCCAGGAAGGGCCAGGGCGAGGAAGAGCAGCAGCCCGCTCGCGAGCGCACCCGTCCAGCCGAGGGTCACATGCAGCAGCAGCCAGAGGGGAGTCCGCCAGCGGCCGGAGGCGGGGGACGCCGGGGATCCGGGGGATGCCGGGGATCCGGCGGGGACCGCCGCGACCGGTCCGGCGTCGGGCGACGTCGTGGGCGGGCGTACGGCCGAGGGCTCGGGCAGGACCACGTGCAGCAGTCGGCGGGCGGCCAGGACCAGCACCCGCCGCGTGGTGCGGGCCAGGCCCACCAGGGCGATCAGGGCGGCCCAGACGACCAGCACCACGACGAACAGGACGCCCTCGGGGGCGGATCGCCACGCCAGCGCCGGAAGCAGCGCGAAGGACAGCAGGGGGAGACTCGCGAGAGCGGCCGAGTAGGCGAACAGCGCGCCCGTGTACGTGGAGCGGCGCAGCAGCGGCCGGAGTGCCTTGATCATCATCGGCCAGTATGAACGGGCGGCTCGTGGCCGGCCTCCCCCGATCGGGGGAGCATTTTCTCCCGAGTTTCCGCGATGTGCTCAGGGGCCCCGGAAATCATGATCGTGTCCTGCCCGATCGACGGAAGGACAGCGATGAACACGCGAACGATGAAGACGAGGACGTCGAGGTTCCGCCTCTCCCGACCGCGGCCGGGTCTCCGGCGCGGAGGCGCCGCGGCCGCGGCCGCGGTGGTCGTCGCGGTGATGACGGCGGGCGCGCTCGCGCCGCCCGCGGCGGTCGCCTCGACACGGCCCGACGCCGTGCAGCAGGGTCTGAACGCCCTGGTGCGCGGGGGCCAGCCGGCGGCGCTGGCGAGCGTCGAGGACGGCAGGGGCCATGCGCGTACGTACACCGCTGGGGTCGGAGACCTGGCCACGGGCGCGAAGGTGCCCAGGGACGGCCAGGTGCGGATCGGCAGCAACACGAAGACGTTCACGGCGGTGGTCGTGCTGCAGCTGGTCGGCGAGGGGAAGGTCGACCTCGAGGAGAAGGTCGACACGTACCTGCCGGGGTTGGTACGGGGGAAGGGACTCGACGGAGGGAAGATCACCGTCCGTGAGCTGCTGCAGCACACGAGCGGGATTCCGGACTACGGGAAGGACATCAGCGACGAGGAGATGGTGCACCGGTACTTCGAGCCCCGGGATCTCGTGGACGTGGCGCTGAAGCACGAGGCCGAGTTCCCGCCGGGGAAGAAGTGGAGTTACAGCAACACGAATTACGTACTGGCGGGCCTGATCGTCCAGAAGGTCACCGGGCGGCCGTTGGCCGAGGAGATCGACCGGCGGATCGTGAAGAGGATCGGGCTGAGGCACACGTATTTCCCGGGGCAGGGGGACAGGAGCATCAGGGAGGCGCACCCGAAGGGCTATCACCGGCTGAAGGAGGGTGAGCCGCTGCGCGACTTCACGGAGATCGACCCGTCGGCGGGCGGGGCGGCGGGCCAGATGATCTCGACGAACTCGGACCTCAACCGCTTCTTCGGGGAGCTGATCGGAGGAGATCGCCTGCTGCGCAAGGCGCAGCGCGACGAGATGCGGAGGACGGTCCCGATCGAAGGGACGGACTTCCACTACGGGTTGGGGCTGATGAAGAGGCCGCTGTCGTGCGGGGGTGCCTATTGGGGCCACGGCGGAGACATCGCGGGCTACGAGACGAGGGGCGGGGTCACGGACGACGGGAGGGCGGCGAACGTGGCGGTGACGAGCATCCCGACGGAGGAGAAGGCCGTGAAGGGGGTGGCGGGGGTCGTGGATACGGCGTTGTGCGGGTGAGGGGGGCCGGGCTCTTGGGGTGAGGGTTTCGAGTGAGCCTCGGCCCTCGCGGACTGCCCGAAGCTCCGCGTGGACCCCGGCCCCCGGACCGCCCTCCGAGAGTGTCTTCGCTCCTGGAGGTGGTGGGTCAAGGGTGGAGCGCAGCGGAATCGGCGAAGCCGACGCGACGAAGGAGCGCCCTTGACGCACCGCCGGAAGGAGCGACTCTCGGAAAGAGGGCGGTCCCGCCAGAAGCCCACGAACCCGGCCCACCCCAAGAAACCAGAAGACCCGCACCCCCCCCACCCCGCCCCCTCAATCCAGGCAGAACTCGTTCCCCTCCGGGTCCGCCATCACGATCCACCCGTCACTCATCGGCGGCTCCGGCTCGAAGCGGCGCAGCCGCTTCCCTCCCAGCCCCACCAGCCGTTCGCACGCCGCCTCCAGCGCCGCCATCCGCTCCTCCCCCGCCAGCCCCGGCGCCGCCCTGACATCGAGGTGCACCCGGTTCTTCGCCACCTTCCCCTCCGGCACCTGCTGGAAGAACACCCTCGGCCCCCGCCCCTCCGGGTCCTCCAGGGCCGATCTCGTGTTCCGCTCCTCCTCCGGCACTCCCAGCTTCGCCAGGAACTCGTCCCACGCGGCCATCGGGTCCGCCCCCTCCGGCAGTTCCACTCCCGGCGGGCCCGGATGCACGTAACCCAGTACGTCACGCCAGAACGTCGACAACGCCCCCGGGTCGTGCGCGTCGAACGTGACCTGGAATTGGCGGCTCATCGTGCTGCTCCCTTCATCGCGGTGTGACGGATCCACCCTGACACCCAAGGCGGACAGGATCGGTCCGCCACCTCTGGCAGGCTGGGCCACATGGACGAGCGAGGGACCACCGAGCGGGTACTCACCCTCCTCGGGCTGCTTCAGCAGCGCCGGGCCTGGTCCGGCCCCGAGCTCGCCGGCCGGCTCGGCGTCACCACACGCACGGTCCGACGCGACATCGAGCGGCTGCGCACCCTCGGCTATCCGGTGCACGCCGGCCAGGGGGTGGGCGGCGGCTACCGGCTGGGCCGGGGACAGGACCTGCCTCCCCTCCTCCTCGACGACGAGGAGGCGATCGCCACTGCGGTCTCCCTCCTCGCCGGCGCGGCCGCCGGTTCCGGCGACGCCACGCTCCGGGCGCTGACCAAGCTGGACCAGGTTCTCCCTGCCCGGCTTCGGCACGAGGTGCGCACCCTGTCGGGCTCGGTGGAGTTCTTCGGCGCGGGCCGCACTCCGGTCGACCCCGAGGTCCTCATGACTCTGGCCGGGGCCTGCCGCGAGGAGGTCGAGGCGGGCTTCGACTATCCCTCCGGGGGCACGGTCCGGCCCCGCCGGGTCGAGCCCCATCGTCTGGTCGCCTCCGACCGGCGCTGGTACCTCCTCGCCTACGACCTCGACCGGGACGACTGGCGCACCTTCCGCGTGGACAGGATGACGGCGGTGGCGGCCCGGACCTGGCGCTTCCGCCCCCGCGCGGCGCCGGACGCGGCGCAGTTCGTGCAGGAGGGCGTGACGAGCCGGGTCTACGCCCACCAGGCGCGCTTCCTCGTCCACGCGCCGGCGGACACGGTCCGCGCGCAGGTCCCGTCCTCGGCGGCGGTCGTGAGCGAGCGGGGCGAGGACCGTTGCGAGGTCCTGAGCGGCGCGGCGAGCCTCGACCGGGTCCTCGTGCACGTACTCCTCCTGGGGCACGAGTTCGAGGTGCTCGATCCCCCGGAGCTCGGCGCCCGTTGCCGGGCTCTGGCGGAGAAGCTCCTGTCGGCCGCCGCCTCGGCGGCGACGCCGCTGCGATCGGGCGGCGGGCAGGCGGAGACGTAGGGTCACGCCATGGCGAGCTGGGACGGGACCGAGGTGCGGGCCCGGATACGGGAGATGGCGGCGCGTGACCCGGAGCGGGCGCGTTTCGGGTCGGACACGCATCGGTACGAGCTGCGTCCCGCGCTCCCCGGCGCGGAGATCGGCGCGTTCGAGGAGGAGCACGGCATCCGACTCCCTCCGGACTACCGTGCCTTCGTGGCGGAGGTGGGCGACGGGCCCGCCGGCCCGGCTCATGGGCTGCTGCCGTTGGCGACTCCGCGCCCGGAGGCGGGGGACGACTGGGCCGTGGACGGCGAGTGGGAGGAGGACCGTCGGCCGGGCCGCCTCGCGACACGATTCCCTCTCACCGACCCCCGCCCCGGCGCGATCGGCGTCCTGGCAGCGGAAGAACTGACTCCGGGCACGCTCACGCTGGCGGAAGGGGGCTGCGGCATGTACGCCCGGCTGGTCGTGACGGGGCCGCGCGCGGGCGAGGTCTGGTGGCTGGACCCGGACTGGGGCGGCTTCGTCCCCGCGTACCCCGACTTCCGGACCTGGTACACCACGTGGCTGCGTACTCCTGCCTAGACTGGCGGGCATGGCATGCCGTATCAGTGAACTGGTCATCGACTGCGCCGATCCCGGCCGGCTCGCCGCGTTCTGGAGCGAGGTCCTCGGCTATGTCGAGCTCGGCCGTGAGGACGACGGAAGCATCGAGATCGGTCCGCCGGGCGCCGGCTTCGGCGGCCCGCAGCCGACCCTCGTTCTCAGTCCCAGCAGCGACCCGCGCGCCGGGAAGCTCCCGCTCCACATCGACGTCAACCCGACCGACCGCGACCAGGACGCCGAGCTGGAGCGGCTGCTCGCGCTCGGCGCCCGCCCGGCGGACGTCGGTCAGACCGGGGCCGAGAACTGGCACGTCCTGGTCGACCCGGAGGGCAACGAGTTCTGCCTCCTGCACCGTCGGCTCCAGCCGCTCTGAGCCCTCACGGACCCGGGCGGGGCTCACCGACCGGTCGTCGGTCGGCGACACGGCGTCTCCGCCCGCCGTGGACGCGGCCCCACGGCCCGCCCAAGTCCCCGTCCGCACCACCGCGTCCGAATTCCGCCAGCGGCCGGAACCCCCGCCACGCCACCCTGGCCGTATGAGCATCCAGACCACCGCCACGACCGCCTACGACGCCCGCGCCATCGCGCCCTCCGCCCTCGCCGAGCTGCGCGTCACCGACGACGCGGGCCGCGCCTGTGTTCCGTACTCCGCCGACGAGGGCGGCGACCCGCTCCGCTGCTGTCTGCGTCTGTCCGTCCCGGGCGAGCGGATCGCGCTCGTCTCGTACGCGCCGCTGCGGCGCTGGGCGGCCGAGACGGGGGCCGAGCCGGGCGCGTACGACGAGCAGGGCCCCGTCTTCGTCCACGCCGAGGAGTGCGGCGGTCCCGCGCCCTCGGAGACGTACCCCTTCGCCCGTGCGGAAGCGCTCCGGACCGTGCGCCGCTACGACGCGGCGGGCCGTATCGTCGGGGGCCGGCTCCTGGAGATCCCGGAGGAGACGTCCGAGGGCTTCGACCGGGCGTTCGCCGAGGCCTTCGCGGACCCGGCGGTGGCGCTGGTCCACGTCCGGGCGGTGGAGTACGGCTGTTTCCACTTCGAGGTCCGTCGCCCCTGAACGACGGGCACTCCCGCCGGCCCGGTTCAGCGGGACTGCGGCTCGCGCCAGGGCCTGCGCCCGGGTCCGGTCGGGTGCGTGCCCGTGACGCCCATGACGACCGAGTAGAGGCTGGTCTCGGCGGTGATGAAGAGACGGTTGCGCTTGGCTCCGCCCCAGGCGATGTTGGCGACCGTCTCGGGCACGTTCAGCCGTCCTATCAGGGTGCCGTCGGGGTCGTAGCAGTGCACGCCGTCGCCCATCGCCGCCGCCCAGAGCCGGCCGCCGTCGTCGAAGCGGAGGTTGTCGAAGCGGGCGCCCTCGCGGGCCCCGGCCTCGGCGAAGACGTCGCCGTCGGACAGCGTCCCGTCCTCGCGCACGTCGAAGACCCGGATGAGGCCGGCCCGGGTGTCGGAGACGAAGAGCTGCCGCTCGTCGGCCGAGAAGACGAGGCCGTTGGGGGCGGCGAAGCAGTCGGCGACCAGGCGCACTTCGCCGGTGGCGGGGTCGATGCGGTAGACGTTGTTGGCGCCGATCTCGCTCTCGGCGCGGTAGCCCTCGTAGTCGCTGGTGATGCCGAAGTCCGGGTCGGAGAACCAGATGGAGCCGTCGGACTTGACCGCCGCGTCGTTCGGGCTGTTGAGGCGCTTGCCCTGCCAGCGGTCGGCGAGGACGGTGAGCGTGCCGTCGTGTTCGGTGCGGGTGACCCGGCGGTTGCCCTGCTCACAGGTGATCAGACGGCCCTGGCGGTCGAGGGTGTTGCCGTTGGTGTGCCCGGCGGTGCGGCGGAAGACGCTGACGGCGCCGGTCTCCTCGTCCCAGCGCAGCATCCGGTCGTTGGGGATGTCGCTCCAGACCAGCTGCCTCATGGCGGGGAGGTAGATCGGCCCTTCGGCCCAGCGGCAGCCGGTGTGGAGGACTTCCAGGCCGTCGTCGCCGTTCATGCAGCGTCCGGTGCGGAACCGGTCGTCGAACATCTCGTACAGTGCGGGGCGCTCGCTGGTCATGCGGGTTCCTTCCCATCCACACAGATGCCGTTCCGAATGCCGTACGGCTCAACTGGAAGATTGCCGAATGAGGTACGGTCTTCGCAAGATCAGACCGAACGGAGAGTTGTGGATCACATCGATCGAGCCCTGCTGACGCACCTCCAGCAGGACGCCACCCAGTCCTACGCCGCACTGGGCCAGGCCGTGGGCCTCTCGGCCGGGGCGGCCCACGAGCGCGTACGGAAGCTGAGGGAGCGCGGCGCGATCCGCCGCACCACCGTCGAGGTGGACCCGGCGGCGGTGGGCGGTGCCGTCCTGGCGTACGTGATGGTCGACTCGGTCTCGTGGATGGGCGATTCGGCACAGGACTTCGCCGCGCTCCCCGAGATCCTGGAGGCGCACGTCATCGCCGGCAGCGCGTCGGTGCTCGTGAAGGTCAGGACGGCGACCACGGAGCAGTTGCAGGACGTGCTGCGCCGGATCTACGCGATCGACGGGGTCAGCGGCACGCAGGCCACGGTCGTCCTGGAGACCTTCTTCGAACGGCCGGTCTCCCCGGAGCTCGGCGCCGGGTGAACGAGAAGGGCCCCCGCCCGGCGTATCGCCTGGCGGGGGCCCTCCCCACGTGGGCCGACAGACGAGTCGGGCTGTACGCCGGGTTCTGTCCCCCGGGACCTCGCGGTCGTCGGGGGGACGGCCATCCATCTAGGACCGGCGTTGCCGCCGGCCTCCTGCGGTCTACCCGCGGACTCGGGCGAGCAGCCCTCGAACATCCGCGCAGAGACACCGAGGTGTCTCCTCTTGACCTTGCTCCGAGTGGGGTTTACCTAGCCGCCTGAGTCACCTCAGGCGCTGGTGGTCTCTTACACCACCGTTTCACCCTTACCGGGGACCGAAATCCCCGGCGGTCTGTTTTCTGTGGCACTGTCCCGCGGGTCACCCCGGGTGGCCGTTAGCCACCACCCTGCTCTGTGGAGCCCGGACGTTCCTCGGGAAGATCCGAAGATCTCCACGCGGCCGCCCGCCCGGCTCGTCTGCCGTGCCGACCATGCTACCCGCCGATCAGGAGGCCGACGGCCTCACAGGAAGTCGGCCGTCTCCAGGTCGAAGCCGAAGGGGGCGGGGAGGGGAAGAGACCTGCCGAAGGGGGCGGCATGGAGTTCGCGGTAGCCGCCGCGCTCCGGGTCGGTGAAGAGCGTCACGGTGGACGTGTCCCGGTCGACCAGCTCCGCACGGAAGCCCTCCGGCGTGTCCAGCGCCAGGAAGCCCTCCAGCAGGATGTCCGCGGGTCCGGAAGCGGTCCCGAAGGTGCGGCGGAGTGCGCTTGACCTTGTCGCAGCGTCAGGGTTTCTACTGGGCTCATGCGTATCGGCGAGATCGCCGCGCTGGTCGGGGTCACCCCCCGCGCCGTGCGGCACTACCACCAGTCGGGCCTGCTGCCCGAGCCCGCGCGGCGGGCCAACGGATACCGGGAGTACGGCGTCCGGGACGCCGTCCTGCTCGCCCGTATCCGGCGGCTCACCGAGCTGGGTCTCGGACTCGACGAGGTACGGGGGGTGCTCGCCGACGACGAGGGACGCGGGCTCGTCGAGGTGCTGGAGGAGCTCGCGGAGGACCTGGCCCGCCAGGAGGCGGAGATCCGGGCGCGCCGGGATCGGCTGTTCGGCCTCCTCGACGAGGCCAGAGCCGGGCGGCTGCCCGCCGACGGGCCGCTGTCGCCGGAGCTCACCTCGCTGCTCGCCGGCCTGGGCGAGCTGCCCGAGTCCCCGATGGCGGCGAAGGACCGGCAGATCCTGGCCCTGATGGACGTCGTCGTGCCCGAGGAGCAGCGGGCCCGGCTGATGGGCCTGATGGAAGGGGCGGCCGAGCACGCGCGTGAGGTGTACCCGCTGCTCGACGCGCTCTCCGGTGCGAAGGCGGACGACCCCCGGGTCGCCGAGGCCGCGCGGGTGCTGGCCGGCTGCCTGCCGGACGAGCTGGGGGTGGACATGCCGTCCGGGGCGCCGGACGAGGCCGGTGCGTTCGACACGTCCCTCGCGGACGCCCTCTTCGCGGACCTCGCCCCTGCGCAGTCCGCGGCCATCCACCTGGCGATGCGGCTGGTCCGGGAACGACGGGAGCAGAGCCGATGACGGAAGCCGGAGCGATGACGGGAGCAGTGCCGATGACGGTGCGCAGGAGTGGTGGCGTTCGGCTTCTTCGCCTCGTGGCCCATGTCGTTCTCCCCGTCGAGGTCGTCCTCGCCGTCCTTCTCGTCGGCGGGGTCCGGATACCCGCCGCCGTGTGGGCCGGCGCCGAGCTCCTCGTCGTCGCGCTCGTGATCGCCGAGGGCCTCTCGTATCTGCGACTGCGGCGCCGGGGGCTCTCCCGGCGGGAGGCCGTCGCCGAGCTGGTGCCCGAGGCCGTGCTGCGGATCATGGCGCACGAGCTGCGGATCATGGCGAGTCTGGGGCGGTGGGTGGCACGGCGCCCGCACGGGGTCGAGGGCGCCGGCGGCGTGTTCCCACACGCGCGGGACCAGGCGGCGCTCATGTACGGCTTCGCGTTCGTGTGTGTGGTCGAGAGCGTCGGCATGTCGTTTCTGCTCGCCGACTGGCCCGTCGTGCACGCGATCGTCCTCGTCCTGGACGTGTACACCGTGCTGTTCGTCCTCGGCCTGCACGCCGCCGCCGTGACCCGTCCGCACACCCTCACCGGGGACGTCCTGCGGCTTCGGCAGGCCGCGCACGTCGACGTGTCCGTGCCCCTCGACCGGATCGCGTCCGTCCGGCACGAGCTGGTGTTCTCGCACGAGAAGGCCGAGGGGGAACTGAACCTCGCCGTCGGGTCCCAGACCTCCCTCACCGTCGAGCTGACCGAAGCGGTCGACGCGCCCCGGTTCCTCGGCGCGCCCCGGCCCGTACGGCTGATCCGCTTCCACGCCGACGACGCGCGCGCCCTGTACCGCGAGCTCGGCCCGGCCGTCACGCGGGCGCGAACAGTACCTTCGCCGTCCCCGGGTCCGCTTCCGCGAGTCTGACCCGCAGCCACTCCCCCAGCGGCAGGCTGGATTCGCCGCCCGCGATGCGGGCGACGACCGCCGGGTCGTCCAGGTGGACGGTGCCGACGGCCGGTTCGCGTTCCTTCACGTCGATCACGTACGCGTCGAAGATCTCGCCGACCCGTTCCCGCAGCAGCGCCGCCTCGACGATGTCGACGCTCTCGCGTTCCACGGTGTTGGCGCGGCGCGAGCCGTCGGCCATCTCGTCGGGGAGGGCGGGCAGGGCGGCCCGTACCCACTCGGGCGGTTCGTCGCCGGCCACCGCGGCGACGCACAGCTCGCCCGCGTACCGGTCGACGAGGCGGCGCAGGGGTGCGGTGCAGTGGGTGTACTCGTCGGCGACGGCGGCGTGCACGGCGGGGGTGGGGATGTGGCCGTCGGTGAAGACGGTGTATCCGGCGCCCCGAAGCAGGGTGGTGCACTCCTGGAGGAAGGCGGCGTGGCGCGGGTTGGTGGGGTCGGCGGCCCGGACGACGTCGGCGTACGAGACGTGGTGCGGCCAGTCGACGCCGAGGGCCTGCGCGGAGCGGCGCAGGCGGGCGACGGCGCCGTCGGGGGCGGTGGGGAGGGTGCGCAGGATGCCGGTGCCGGCGGCGGTCATGAGGTCGGCGGCGGCCATGCCGGTGAGCAGAGAGATCTGGGCGTTCCAGCCGTCGGCGGGGAGCGGGGCGCGGTAGGCGAGGGAGTAGGTGTGGTCCTGCTCGACGATCTCCTGTTCGGGGACGTTGAGGGAGATCCCGCCGCGTTCGGCTTCGAGGGCCTCGCGGAGGCGTCCGATGTCGCGGAGGAGGGCGACCGGCTCCTCGGCCGTGCCCGTGTCGATCTGTTTCTGCACGGTCGCGTAGTCGAGTTTGGCGCGGCTGCGGACGAGGGCGCGGCGGACGTCGGTGGCGACACGGCGGCCTTCGGCGTCGAGGTCGATGCGCCAGAGGAGGGCGGGGCGGGGTTCGCCGGGGAGGAGGCTGGCGGCGCCCTCGGAGAGGACGGTGGGGTGGAGGGGGACCTTGCCGTCGGGGAAGTAGAGGGTGAGGACGCGCCGGTGGGCCTCGGCGTCGAGGGCGGAGCCGGGGGTGACGAAGGCGGCGACGTCGGCGATGGCGTAGTGGACGCGGTAGCCGCCGTCGGACCTGCGGGCCAGGTGCATGGCCTGGTCGAGGTCGGTGGAGGTCGGCGGGTCGACGGTGAAGAAGGGCAGGTCGGTGGCGTCGTACGCGGGGAGCCGGGGGGCTTTCGCGGCGGCCTCGGCCTCGGCGAGGACGGCGGGCGGGAAGTCCTCGGGGATCGCGAGCTCGGCACGGAGTGCGCGCAGGGCGGCCCGCAGCGGAGCCTCGGCTGCGCCGGTCACGTGAATGTGGCGGCGGGGCATGGACCGAGCGTATGGGGAGGGGAGGGGTGCGGCACCTCGTGCGGGTGCGGCACCTCGTGCGGGTGCGGCACCTCGTGCGGGTGCGGCACCTCGTGCGGAGGGGATCCGGTGGAGGGGGAGCCGGTGGAGGGGAGTCGAGGCCGTCTCCGCACGGGGGCGGCGTCTCCGTCCGTACGGGGCAGGGCGCCGTACCTCGTACGCTGGGCTCCTGGGGCCGCACCCCCATCCCCGTACGGACGAAGGAGAACCACCGTGCTCGTGCTGTTGCCGCCCTCCGAGGGCAAGGCCTCCTCGGGGCGCGGGGCGCCGCTCAAGCCGGAGTCGCTGTCCCTGCCGGGGCTCGCGGAGGCGCGGGCGGCGGTCCTGGACGAGCTGGTCGAGCTGTGCGCCGCCGACGAGGAGAAGGCGCGCGAGGTGCTGGGCCTGAGCGAGGGTCTGCGCGGCGAGGTCGCGAAGAACGTGGAGCTGCGGACGGCCGGCGCGCGCCCGGCGGGCGAGGTCTACACGGGCGTCCTGTACGACGCGCTGGGTCTGGCGACCCTGGACGCGGGTGCGCGGAAGCGCGCGGGGCGTTCCCTGCTGGTGTTCTCGGGGCTGTGGGGTGCGGTGAAGGTGACCGACCGGATTCCGTCGTACCGCTGCTCGATGGGGGTCAAGCTGCCGGGGCTCGGCGCGCTGGGCGCCCACTGGCGGGGCGCGATGGCGTCCGTGCTGCCCGAGGCGGCCGGGGACGGGCTCGTGCTCGACCTGCGCTCGTCGGCGTACGCGTCGGCGTGGAAGCCGAAGGGCGAGGTGGCGGCGCGGACGGCGACGGTGCGGGTGCTGCACGCGCCGACCCGGAAGGTGGTCAGCCACTTCAACAAGGCGACGAAGGGCCGGATCGTCCGGAGCCTCCTGGAGGCGGGGGCGGCTCCGCGCTCGCCGGAGGAGCTGGTGGTGGCGCTGCGGGACCTGGGGTACGTGGTGGAGGAGGGCGGGAAGCCGGGGGCGCTCGACGTGCTGGTGGACGAGATCCACTGACCCCTCCGGCATGTATTGCACCCTGCGCAACGCTCGTTGCGTGTGACGCGCGCCGTGGGCAGGATGAGGCCCATGACGAGCGTGTTCGACCTTGCCCCGGAAGCCTCTCCCGTACCGGTCGTCCCGGTGGTCGTGATCGAGGACGCCGCCGACGCCGTGCCGCTGGCCCGGGCCCTGGTGGCCGGCGGGCTGCCGCTCGTCGAGGTCACCCTGCGCACGCCGGCCGCGCTCGACGCCGTCCGCGCCATCGCGGCCGAGGTGCCGGGCGCGGTCGTCGGCGCGGGGACGGTCGTCTCGGCGGCCGGGGTCGCGGACGCGGTCGGCGCCGGGGCGCGGTTCCTGGTCAGCCCGGGGTGGACGGAGCGGCTGCTCGGCGCGATGCGCGACTCGGGCCTGCCCTTCCTCCCCGGTGTGTCGACGACCTCGGAGGTCGTGGCCCTGCTCGAACAGGGCGTGGAGGACATGAAGTTCTTCCCGGCCGAGGCGGCGGGCGGCGTCCCGTACCTGAAGTCCCTCGCGGGCCCGCTCCCCCGGGCCCGGTTCTGCCCGACGGGCGGCGTCTCGCTCGCCTCCGCCCCCGCCTACCTCTCCCTCCCGAACGTCGGCTGCGTCGGCGGTACGTGGATGCTGCCGCCGGACGCCCTCGCGGCCCGCGACTGGGCGCGGGTGGAGGCGCTGGCGCGCGAGGCGGCGGCGCTGCGGGGCCCCGTCAGCGTGCGGTGCCGGTGAACTCCACGCCGAGGTGGTCGGTCACCGGGCGGTAGCCGAGGCGCTGGTAGAGGGCGTTGCTGGTGGGGTTGGAGAGGTCCGTGAAGAGCAGGACCTGAGTGGCGCCACGGTCGGCAGCGACCCGGCTGACGGCCTCGGTGACCCCCGCCGCGTATCCGTTGCCGCGCTCGGCGGGCGGGGTGTAGACGAGGTGGACGCGGGCCTGGCCCTCGATCGTGCGGGAGACGGCGGCCATCGAGACCGCGCGGCCGTCGGGCGTCTCCCAGAGGACGAGGCGGCCTTCGGAGATCCGCTCGGTGACGAAGCCGGTGTAGTCCTCGGCGGGCTCGTCGCCGATGGCCGTCGCGAACTCCCTCGTCCAGGCCGCGACGAGCGGGGTGTCGGCCTCGGTGGCCGTCCGGTGCCGGCCGGCCGGGGCCGGGTCCGGCGGGGTCAGCGCGCCGAGCCGGAAGAGCCGCATCCGGACGGCCGGCGTCCAGGAGCGGCCCGAGGCCTTCGCGTACGCCTCCACCACGGCCGTCTCGCCGCGGACCTCCGTCGGCTCCTCCCCCGCGCGGAAGGCGAGCGCGAGGGCCGCCTCCTCCGTCGTCACGCCGAGGTCGAGGGACCCGGACGGGGAGACCGCGAGGACCCCCGTGACCCGGCCGTCGGGTTCGGCCCACCAGCCGAGCCGGTCCGCCCTGTCCATGAGGGTCAGCACCGCGGTGTTGCGCGCGGGCTCGGCGGCGAGGTGCGGGCCCGCCGCGGTACGGAAGGTGGCGGTGTCTTCGGTGAAGTGCCAGGTCATGACGGGATGGTGGTACGGGGTCAGGCCACCGCGCCACCCCTTTGCGGCGTGCCGCCGCCCTCGCTCTCGCCTACCGGAGGTGGGAGGTGTCGTTGAGGAGCCGTACGGACGCGTTGCCGTCGGCGTAGTAGGCGACGGCCGAGATCGAGGCGGCCGACAGCTCCATCCGGAACAGCGACTCCGGCGGGGCGCCGAGCGCGAGCCGGATCAGGGTCTTGATGGGCGTGACGTGGGTGACGAGGAGGACCGTCCGGCCCGCGTAGGCGGCGGTGAGCCGGTCCCGGGTCGCGGCGACGCGGCGGGCGACGGTCGCGAAGCTCTCGCCTCCGCCGGTGGGCGCGGCCTTCGGCGAGGCGAGCCAGGCGTCGAGGTCCTCGGGGTACCGCTCCCGGACCTCGCCGAACGTCAGCCCCTCCCAGGCGCCGAAGTCGGTCTCGCGCAGCCCCTGCTCGACTCGGACGTCGAGCCCGAGGCGGCCGGCGACGGCGGCCGCGGTCTGGCGGCAGCGGGTGAGCGGCGAGCTGACGATCTCCTGGATGGTCCCGCGGGCGGCGAGGGCTTCCGCGACGGCCTCGGCCTGCCGGAGGCCGGCCGCCGAGAGCTCGGGATCGGTCCCCCCGCTGCCGGAGAACCGCTTCTCGGGGGTGAGCGCGGTCTCGCCGTGCCGGAGGAGCACGAAGGTGGCGGGCGCGCTCATGTCGGGCCCGGCGGACCAGCCTTGTCCGGGGGCGGCGGAGGCCGGCTGCGCGGCGGAGGCCGGCTGCGCGGCAGGGGCGGACCCGTCGGGGGCAGACCCGGCGGCGCTCCCCGTCGTCTCGGACCCGGCGAGCACAGACCCGGCGGCCTCGGACCCCGTGGCCTCGGGCTCAGCGGTCTCGGCCGGTGCCCCCGTGGGCGCCGTGGTGGCCTCCGGCGCGTGGTGGGTGCGCGCGGCGTGGCCGGTCGCGGCCAGGGCGCCCGCCTGCGCCTCGAAGTCGCCCGAGACCGGGGCCACGAGGGCCTCCTCGGCGGCGAACAGGCCGTCGTCCTGGGCCGTCGGGTGCGCGACGGTGCCGGGCCAGGCGCCCGAGCCCGTTCCCGTACGGCCGGGGCCGGGCTCGCCGGCCGTGCCCGCACCCGTCGCCAGCGCGGCGCGGGCGCGCGCCGCGCCCGCCGTCGCGTCGCCGGGCGGGCCCGACGGCGCCGGGGGGAGGGTCGCGGCGTTGCGGGCGGCCGCGGCGTCCAGAGCGGCCGTCGAGTCGGACGGCTCCCACTGGCGGCCGCGCTTGCCCGCGTCCATGGCCTCGTTCGCCAGCCGGTCCGCGTGCTTGTTGCGTTCGCGCGGGATCCACTCGTAGCGGACCCGGCCCGCCGGGAAGACCCGGCCCGCCTCGGCCGCGAGCGGCTTCATGTCCGGGTGCTTGATCTTCCAGCGGCCGGACATCTGCTCGACGACCAGCTTGGAGTCCATCCGGACGTGGACGGTGGCGTCGGGGAAGAGCGACCGCGCCGCCTTCAGGCCCGCCACCAGGCCCTTGTACTCGGCGACGTTGTTCGTCGCCACGCCGATGTACTCGGCCGCCTCCGCGAGCGTCTCGCCCGTCACCGGATCCAGGACCACGGCGCCGTACCCGGCGGGCCCCGGGTTGCCCCGGGAACCGCCGTCCGCCTCGACGATCACCTCACGCGAAGACGACGGCGTCATTACAGGCCGGACTCCGACGTGCGGACGAGGATCCGGCGGCAGTTCTCGCAGCGCAGGACCTCGTCCTTGGCGGCGGCACGGACCTCGTTGACCTCGGTGATGTTGAGCTCGATGTGGCAGCCCTCGCACTTGCGCTGGTACAGCCGGGCCGCGCCGACGCCGCCCTGCTGGACGCGCAGCTTCTCGTACAGCTTCAGGAGGTCCGCCGGGACGGTGCCCGCGACGAGCTCGCGCTCCTTCTCCACGGACGCCTCCTCGGTGGCGAGCTCGCCCTCGGCGGCGTCGCGGCGGGCGGTCGCGTCGTCCGTCTTGGCCTGGACGGCGGAGACCCGCTCGGTCAGCTCGGCGAGGCGCTCCTGCACGGACTCGCGGCGCTCCATGACCTCGAGGACGATCTCCTCCAGGTCGCCCTGGCGCTTGGCGAGGGAGACGATCTCGCGCTGGAGGTTCTCCAGGTCCTTCGGGGAGGACACGGCGCCCGAGTCGAGGCGCTGCTGGTCGCGGGTGGCCCGCTGGCGGACCTGGTCGACGTCCTGCTCGGCCTTGGTCTGCTCACGGCCGCAGTCGCTCTCCTCGGTCTGCGCGGCGACGAGCAGGTCGCGCAGCTGGGTGAGGTCCTTGTTCAGCGACTCGATCTCGGCGTGCTCGGGCAGCGACCGGCGCTTGTGCGCGAGCTGCTGGAGGCGGACGTCGAGGGCCTGGACGTCGAGGAGGCGGATCTGGTCGGCGGGCGCGGCGTTCAGTTGGGGGCTCCAGGGGAGGTGTGGTGGGAGGACCAGGGGTCGGTGACCGTCTTCGAGACGTGGACGCGGAGGTCCCAGCCGTGACGGTCGGAAATCTCGTCGAGCTGGGCGGCCGCCTGCTCGCACCAGGGCCATTCGGTGGCCCAGTGGGCGGCGTCGACCAGGCCCAGAGGCGACTGCTGGGTCGCCTCGGAGACGGGGTGGTGACGGAGGTCCGCGGTGAGGAAGGCGTCCACGCCGGCGGCTCGCACGGCGTCGAAGAGGCTGTCTCCGGAGCCGCCGCTGACGGCGACGCGGCGCACGGTCATGCCGGGGTCGCCCGCGACCCGGATGCCCTGCGCGGTGGCGGGCAGCCGCTTCGCCGCGCGGGCGGCGAACTCGGCGAGGGTCTCGGGGTGGTCGAGCTCGCAGATCCGGCCGAGGTTGTTCTCGGGCACGAGGGGGCCGGTGACCCGGAGGTCGAGCGCGCCGGCGAGGGCGTCGGAGACGCCGGGGTCGGCGGTGTCGGCGTTGGTGTGCGCGACGTGGAGGGCGATGTCGTGCTTGATGAGGCGGTGCACGACGCGGCCCTTGAAGTGGCCGGCCGCGACGGTCGTCGTCCCGCGCAGATAGAGCGGGTGGTGGGTGACGATCAGGTCGGCGCCGAGGGTGATCGCCTCGTCGGCGATCTCCTCGACCGGGTCGACGGCGAAGAGCACACGGGTGACCTCGGCGTCGGGGTCACCGCAGACGGTGCCGACGGCGTCCCACGACTCGGCCCGCTCTGGTGGCCAGAGGGCGTCGAGCGCGGCGATGACTTCAGACAGACGGGGCACGAGGAAAGGCTACCTGGCTCGCCTTCGCGGCTGGTACCGCCGCCGTCGCGGGGCCGACGGCGGGCGACCCCCGGCGCCGTCGGCCGAGGGCGGGCGACCCACGCCCGCCGTCGGCCGACGGCGCCGGGGGTCGCCCGTCCACCGTCTGCTCGACGAGGTGGCCGCGCTACTGACGAGGTGACCGCGCAGTCGTCGCCGTGCTGCCTGACGAGGCGGCCGCGCAGGTCGTCGCCGTGCTACTTGACGAGGTAGCCGCGCAGGTCGTCGAGGACCGCGTTCGCGGCCGTCACGCCGAGGCCCAGGTACCAGGTCTCGTCCGGGACGTCCTTGGCCTGGCCGGCCTTGACGGCCTTGAGGTTCTTCCAGAGCGGGTTGGCCTGGGCGGTGTCCTTCTTGGTCGCCTTGGCCTCGCCGTACACGCCGGTGAAGATCCAGTCGCCGTCGGCCTCGTCGATCTTCTCCGGGCTGATCTCGGCCGCGAGGTCGTTGATCTGCTGGTTCTTGGGCCGCGGCAGGCCGGTGTCCTCCAGGATGGTGCCGATGAAGGACGCCTTCGCGTACAGGCGGATCTTGCCGGGGAGGTAGCGGACCATCGAGACGGTCGGCTTGTTCGGGCCGATCTCCGTGCCGAGCTGCTTCGCCTTGGTCTCGTACGCGGCGAGCTTCTCCTTGGCCTCGGCGGTCTTGTCGAGCGCGGCGGCGTTGAGGAGGTAGTTCTCCTTCCAGGTGAAGCCCGGGCGGATGGAGAACACGGTCGGCGCGATCTTCGACAGCTCGTCGTACTTGTCCGCGGCGCGCAGCTGGCTGCCGAGGATCAGGTCGGGCTGGAGGTTGGCGATGGCCTCCAGGTTGAGGTTGTTGATGGTGCCGACGGACTTCGGGGCGCCGGCGTCCTTCGCCAGGTAGGCCGGGATGCCCTCGTCGCCCTCGGCGGGGGCGTAGCCGACGGGCTCGACACCGAGGGAGACGACGTTGTCGAACTCGCCGACGTCGAGGACGACGACCCGCTTCGGGGCGGCCTTCAGCTCGGTCTTGCCGAGGGCGTGCGTCAGGGTGCGCGGGAACTGGCCGGCCGTGGCGTCCGTGCCCATGGCCGCGGTCTTCGCGGCGGCGTCGCCGAAGTCCTTGCCGCCGGTGGCGACGTCCTTCTTCTTGCTCGTGTCCTCCTTCTTGGAGGCGTCGGATCCTCCGTCGCCTCCTCCGCAGGCCGCGAGCGAGAGCGCGGCGGCGAGGGCGACGACGGCGGCGGTGCCGCGGCGGCGGAGGGACATGAGAAGGCTCCTGTACGTGTCCTGGCGTGGAGACGGGCGCGACCGGGCCGGAGGTGGGGGAGCTCCGTCCGGGTGACCGGGCCGGAGCCGCGGATTCCGTCCGGAGCGGGCCGGCCGGAGCCACAACCTCCGTTTAGGTTCGCCTTACCTTACTCACCACGGGCAACTCCAGCACACCCGCCCCCCACCCCTCAGCCGAACCGCCGCACAGCCACCCTTATGTGTGAAGTGACCCTGCTCGTGTTGTTCGGCTGGAAGTGCGAAAACTAGCTTCGTGGCCGGAGGTGACGAGTCGATGACAGCGTGTGCCATCGAGACCACGGCCGAGGACGACGGCCGCGACGGGGAGCACCCCGGCCGCGGCGCCCGGCCGGCGGAGTTCACTACGGGTCTCACGATCACGGCGAACGGCGCGTACGCGGCCAGGCTCGCGGGCGACGGGGACGCCCTGTACGTGGAGAGGTGGACGCTCGACGGCCCGGAGCCGTACGCCGTCCCGCTCCCCCTCGACCAGCCGGAGGAGCCCGGCACCCAGCTGCTGCCGCTGGCCGACGGCCGGGTCCTGGTCGCCCGCCGCGTGGACGGGCGGCGGACCACGTTCTCGCTGCTCTACCCCACGGGCCCGGCCACCGGGGAGCTCCGGCTCGGCGCGGTGGAGGCCCCGGGCTCCGAGCGGCTGGTGCTGCTGCCGCCCTCGCCGGACGGCATCTGCGCGTACGCCCTGTGCGTCGGCCCCGACACGACCACGCTCTGGCTGGTCGCGGGCGGGGTCTTCGGTCCCGAGCAGGTCGCGGAGGTCAAGGGCCGGTGCGCGGGCGGGGTGTGGCTCGACCGTACGGGCCGGATGCTCGCGCTCGACCGGCGGCTCGACGACGGGCCGGTGAAGGCGGTCGCCGTCGACCTGGAGCGGGGCGGGGAGGTGACGCCGCTGCTGCAGATCACCGAGGACAGCGACGACCGGCTGCTCCTCGCGGACCCGGACAGCGGGCTGCTCCTGATCCGTTCCGACGCGCCGTCACCGGGGCACGACCGGCTCGGCTGGGGCGTGCTCGGCAGTCTGCTGCCGGTGCGCTTCCCGGAGTGCCTGCGGCTCGACGACGCGGCGGTGACGCCGTTCGCCGTCCAGCCGGGTCAGGTCCTGATGCCCGAGACCTGTGCGGTCGCGCTGCGGATCGACGCGGCGGGCGGCAGCTGGGTGGGGACGTGGCAGCCGATGGCCCGTCGGATGGGCCAACTGGCCGCACCCGTGGGCTGGCTGGCCGGCGCGGGCCTGTGGACGGCCGGGGGCGTGCTCCGGCTGCCGTACGCGACGCCCGGGGCACCCTGTGGTCTCGCGGACGTGGAGGCGCCGCCGGAGCCGGAGCCCGAGGCGGTCGCGACGGCGGGGGCTTCGGCGGGGACCTCCGCGGGGGTCGGCGCGGCCGTCGGCGAGCCCCGGATGTGCCGTCCCGTGCCGTTGCAGCAGGCTCCTCTCACGGACGGGAAACCCGCTGGCTAGACTCTCGGGCTGCACAGCACGACCGATGTCAACGGGGTGAGTTCGACCATGTCGGAAAACAGCACGACCGGGCAGGAGCCGAACGGCTCCGGGAAGCACCGCGGGGACGCCGCGCCGACGGAGGACTCCGCGTCCTCCCCGCACGGCCGCCACCGCCGCGAGCCCGTCTCGCAGTAACGGGAAGTACCAGGTGGAGCGAAGGGCCCCGGGGCGCCCCGGGGCCCTTCGTCCTCCCCGCCGCCCCCCGGCCGGGCCGCACCCCGGCCGGTGGTCACCCCCGGTCTCAGCCCTTCTTCAGGCCGAGGACCTCCGAGGCCGCGAAGGTCTCGCCCGCCGGGCGGGACGCGTAGTGCGGGGTCAGGAGGCCGTCCAGTTCCTCGTACGTGAACGCCTCCTTGGCCGTGTCGAACTTGGCGGCCACCCGAGGCCGGTCCACGATCGCGACCATCCCGCCGTGCACGACGAGCAGTTGGCCGTTGACGCCGGCCGCCGCCGGAGAGGCGAGGTAGCCGACGAGCGGCGCCACGTGCTCCGGGGACAGCGGGTCGAGGTCTCCCTCGGTCGTCGGCTCGGCGAAGCCGGCGAAGACGTCCTCGGTCATCCGGGTGCGCGCCCGGGGGCATATGGCGTTCGCCGTCACCCCGTAGCGGGCGAGCGCGAGCGCCGTCGACGTCGTCAGGCCCACGATCCCGCCCTTGGCGGCCGCGTAGTTCGGCTGGCCGGCAGAGCCGGCGAGGAAGGCCTCGGACGAGGTGTTGACGATCCGGCCGTACACACCGGTCTCCCCCGCCTTGGCCCGGGTCCTCCAGTGCACCGCCGCGAAGTGCGTGGTGTTGAAGTGGCCCTTGAGGTGGACCCGTATGACCGAGTCCCACTCCTCCTCGCTCATCGAGAAGACCATCCGGTCGCGCAGGATGCCCGCGTTGTTGACCAGGATGTCCAGCTTGCCGAACTCGGCCACGGCCAGGTCGATCAGGGCCCGCGCCGTCTCGAAGTCGGCGATGTCGCCGAGGTGCGCGACCGCCCTGCCGCCCGTCGCGCGGATCTCCGCGGCGACCTCCTCGGCGGGCGCGGCGGAGGCCTCGCCCGAGCCGTCGCGCCCCGGCTGCCCGTAGTCGTTGACGACGACGTCCGCGCCGAGCCGGGCCAGTTCCAGGGCCTCGGCGCGGCCGAGTCCCCGGCCGGCGCCGGTGACGATCGCGCTCAGGCCCTCAAGAGGGAGTGACATGTGTCGCGGTCCTCTCAGATCTCGCTGCGGGTACGGGTCAGATCTCGATGCAGGTGCGGAGCGCGGCACCCGTCCGCATCTGCTCCAGGGCCTCGTTGATGCCCGCGAGCGGTACGCGGTGGGTGATGAGCGACTCCAGGTCGATGCGGCCGGCCCGCCAGAGCGCGATGGCCCGCTCGTAGGAGCGGAGGACGTCGCCGCCGCCGTACATGGAGGGCAGGATCCGCTTCTCGTCGAAGAACAGCTCGAACATGTTGAGCTGGAGGTTGTCGTCCATCGCGCCCGCGCCCACGACGCAGAGGGTGCCGCCGCGCCGGGTGTTCTCGTACGCGGTGCGGGCGGTGGCGGACTTGCCGACGACCTCGAAGACGTAGTCGAAGCCCTCGCCCGCGGTGATCCGCTGCTTGGCGTCGGCGAGCGCGTCCGGGGCGACCGCCTCGGTGGCGCCGAAGCGCAGCGCGGCCTCGCGGCGTGACTCGACGGGGTCGACGGCGACGATCTGGGCGGCGCCCTGGAGCTTGGCGCCCTGGATCGCGGAGATGCCGACGCCTCCGCAGCCGATGACGGCGACCGACGAACCGGCCTCCACCTTGGCCGTGTTGATGGCGGCGCCGAGGCCGGTGGTGACGCCGCAGCCGATGAGGGCGGCGATGTCGAAGGGCACGTCGTCGGGGATCGGGACGGCGCAGCCGGCGTCGACGACGACCTCCTCGGTGAAGGTGCCGGTTCCGGCGAAGCCGAAGACGTCACCGCCGGGGCGCTTGAAGTTGGGCGTGCCGGCGTTCATGAACCCCGCCAGGCAGAGCTGGGTCTGGCCGCGCTTGCAGGCGGGACAGCTGCCGCAGGCGGGCAGCCAGCAGAGCAGCACCCGCTGGCCCTGGGTGAGTCCGGTGACGCCGTCGCCGACGTCGAGGATCTCGCCCGCGCCCTCGTGGCCGGGGATGAAGGGGGCGGGCTGCGGGAGGACGCCGCTCATCGCGGAGACGTCGGAGTGGCAGAGACCGGTGGCCCGGACCCGGATCCTCACCTTGCCGGGGCCGAAGCCCACCGCCTCGACGTCGTCGACGACTTCGAGCTTGTCCTGGCCGATCTCGTGCAGTACGGCTGCGCGCATGGTGCGGCTCCAATCAGGCGATCAGGAGTGTTCGACGAGGGTGTCGGCGAGGACCGGGGCGTCGTCGCGCTCCACGGCCGTCACCGCCACCTGGACGCGGCCGTCCCCGGCCCACATCCGGATGCGCAGGGTCTCGCCGGGGAAGACGATCCCGGCGAAGCGCGTGCGGTACGAGCGGACCCGGGCGACGTCCCCGTCGAGCACCGTGTCCACCACCGCCTTGAGGGTCATGCCGTACGAGCAGAGCCCGTGCAGGATCGGCCGGTCGAAGCCGGCGAGCTTGGCGAACTCGGGGTCGGCGTGGAGCGGGTTCCAGTCGCCGGAGAGCCGGTAGAGCAGGGCCTGTTCCTCGCGGATCGGCCGTTCGACGGTGGCGTCGGGCGCGCGGTCGGGGAGCGCGAGGCGCTCGGAGGGGCCGCGGTCGCCGCCCCAGCCGCCCTCGCCGCGGACGAAGATCTGGGCGTCGCTGGTCCAGAGCGGGCCGTCGGCGTCGGAGGCCTCGGAGCGCAGGACGAGGACGGCGGCCTTGCCCTTGTCGTACACGGCGGCGACGCGGGAGGTGGAGACGGCGCGGCCGGCGACGGGGACGGGGCGGTGCAGGGTGACCGTCTGGCCGCCGTGCAGGACGGCGGCGAGGTCGATGTCGATGCCGGGGGCGGAGAGCCCGCCGACGACGCCCATGCCGGCGCCCGCGACGGTCGCGAAGCTGGGCAGGACGTGGAGCCTGGATTCGAGGGTGTAGCGGAGTTCGTCGGGGTCGGTCGCCGGGCTGTCCTTGCCTTGGAACGAGCCGGCGCCGAGTCCGAGGTGGTAGAGCTGGACGTCCTTGTGGTCCCAGGAGATCTCGGCGCTGCGGGGTTCGGCGGCGACGGCCTTGGCGGGGTCGATGGGCATCGGGCTGCTGCTCCTCGTGGCAGTGAAGACCTCGGCGCGGCCGTCCGCACCGTCGGCCGCACCGAGGCCGTGCGGGGACCGTCCCGTACGCGGCCGTTCTAGAACGCGTTCTAGGTCGGTGGCCACCATGTATAGCCCAGGCGGGAGGAGTTGGGAACCCTCTCGGCACACGTGAGCTGACGGTACGTCAGGAGAGCGCGGTACATTTGTCACGGCCAGGTCCGTACGTACGCGCCTGCCGCGCTTCGCCGCCGATTCGTAGCGTCGTCCTCATGACACGGGACACGGATCGACCGGCGGTCGCCTTTCGCGGCGCGACCAAGACCTTCGGCGCCGTCCGCGCCGTCGACGGGCTCGACCTCACCGTCCGGCGCGGCGAGACGGTGGCCCTGCTCGGCCGCAACGGCGCCGGGAAGTCGAGCGCCGTGAGCCTGCTCCTCGGCCTCGACGAGCCCGACAGCGGCCACGTCGAACTCTTCGGCGGGGCGCCGGCCCGCGCCGTCGCGGCCGGACGGGTCGGCGCGATGCTCCAGGAGGGCAGCGCGACCCCCCGGGTGACCGTCCGCGAGGTCGTGTCCTTCGTCGCCCGGACCTACCCGGCGCCGATGCCGGTCGCGGAAGCCCTCGCCCTCGCCGGACTCGGCGAGTTCGCCGAGCGCCGGGTGGCCCGGCTCTCCGGGGGCCAGGCCCAGCGGGTCCGCTTCGCGATCGCGCTCGTCGGCAACCCCGAGCTGGTCGTCCTGGACGAGCCGACCACGGCCCTCGACGTCGAGGCCCGCCAGGAGTTCTGGGAGGCCATGCGCGGCTACGCACGGCGGGGGAACACCGTCCTGTTCTCCACCCACTACCTGGAGGAGGCCGACGCGTACGCCGACCGGATCGTCGTCCTCGACTCCGGTCGGATCGTCGCCGACGGAACCGGTGAGGAGCTCAAGCGGGCCGCCGGCGGCAGCCTCGTCTCCTTCGACCTGGCGGGCAGCCCGACGGAGTGGCTCATGACGCTGCCCGGGGTCACCTCCGTCGAGGTCCGGAAGGACCGCGCCCGGCTGCGTACCGAGGACTCCGACGCCACGGTCCGCGCCCTCGCCGCGCGGGACGCGATCCGCTCCCTGGAGGTCACCCGGGCCTCCCTGAACGACGCCTTCCTCACCCTGTCCCACCGGGCCTGCGAACGACTGGAGACCGCACGATGATCACCGCGTACGTACGCCTCGAAGTCCGCCGCGCCCTGCGCGAGACCGGGTTCGTCATCTCCACCGTCGGCGTCCCCGTGTTGATGTACCTCCTCTTCACCAACCTCGGCGACGGGGACGACGGCGCGCGCAAGAAGGCAGCCATGGTCGGGATGGCGGCGTACGGGGCCCTCGGTGCCGCGCTGTCCGTCGGCAACGGCGTCGCCGAGGACAAGACCACGGGCTGGTTGCGCCAGCTGCGCGTCACGCCCATGACGCCCCTCCAGGTGGTGACCGCCCGCGCCCTGACCGGCGCGGTGGTCGTCGTCCCCGCCATCGCCGCGGTCCTCCTGGCGGGCGCGCTCGCCAACGGCGTACGCATGGCGGGCTGGCAGTGGGCCGCCGTCGCCGTCGCGCTCTGGCTGGGCTCGCTCCCGTTCACCCTGCTCGGCCTCGGCAACGGCTATCGGCTCACGGCGCAGACGACCGGGGTCGTGAACGTCGCCTGCAATCTGGGGCTCACGGTGGTCGGCGGGCTGTGGTTCCCTGTCGTGCTCTTCCCCGACTGGCTCCGCACGGTCTCGGAGTTCACCCCGACGAACCGGTTCGCCGAGCTGGGCGTGGCGGCGACGGAGGGGACGGCGCCGGGGGCGGCGACCCTGGCCGTACTGCTCGGGTGGGCGGCGCTCTTCGGCACGTACGCGACGGTCTCGTACCGTCGTTCGGCGAGGACGGTGTGAAGGGGACGGTGTGAGGGGCGACGGTGTGAGGGGGGCGACGGTGGGGAACCTCCGGCGAGGCTTCAAGGCGCTGCGCGACCAGCAGCAATGGGAGCGCGGCCCGAACGGGCTCAGCCTCCTCCCCTGGCTGCTGATGGGCCTGGGCGCGCTCTCCCACCTGCTCGGCGGCCAGGCCCCGAACCCGTGGATCGGCGGCCTCGGGCTGCTCGCCTTCAACACCCTCTACATCGCGATCGTCTTCCGCGCCTGCCACCCGCCCAGCCGGGAGACGCCGCTGACCTGGGGGCTCCTCGCCACGCTCGGGGTACTGACCTTCGCGCTCGCCATCGGTTACGGGAGGGAGTGGCTGCTCCTCTTCCCGCTCCTGGGCCTCGCGGTCGGGGCGGTGGTGCGGCACGGGAGGCTGCTGCGGTGGGTCAGCCCCCCGCTGGTCGTGGCGGTGGGGGTGGTGACGTTCTGGCGGGACGGCTGGGACTCCATCGGCGTCGTGTACGGCACGTTCATGTCCGTGATGGTGACGGCGGCGATCCTCGCGCTCGACGAATCGGTCCGGCAGCTGCGGGCGACCCGGGAGGAACTGGCCAGGGCGGCCGTCGAGAAGGAGCGGCTGCGGTTCTCCCGCGACCTGCACGACCTGCTCGGCCACACGCTCTCGGTGATCGTGGTGAAGTCGGAGGTCGTACGCCGGCTCGCGCCCCGCGACCTCGACGCGGCCCTCGCCCAGGTGGCGGACATCGAGGCGGTGGGCCGGCAGGCGCTCACCGAGATCAGGGAGGCCGTCACCGGCTACCGCGAGGGAAGTCTCGCCACCGAGCTGGACCGGGCGCGCGACGCGCTGTCCTCGGCCGGCATCGAACCGGTCGTACACCGCTCGGGCCCGCTCCTGGAGCCGCAGACGGAGGCCCTGCTCAGCTGGGTGGTGCGGGAGTCCACGACGAACGCGGTACGGCACAGCGGCGCGTCCCGCTGTGTGTTCACCCTGGACGGCAGGGCCGACCGGGTCCGCCTCACCGTCACCGACGACGGCCGGGGACCGGTCGCCCGCACACCGGGCGCCGACGGCACCCCCGGCAGCGGTCTGCGGGGCCTGCGCGAGCGGGTCGCGGCGGCAGGCGGCACTCTTGACTCGGGACCGGCTCCGCGGGGCGGGTTCCGGGTCACCGCGGAGCTCCCCGCGGAGACCCCCGGCCCGCACGAGTGCGAGGGGGAGCCGACGACATGATCCGTCTGCTGCTGGCGGAGGACCAGGGGATGATGCGCGGGGCGCTGGCCCTGCTGCTGGGGATGGAGCACGACATGGAGGTCGTCGCGCAGGTCGGGCGGGGTGACGAGATCGTGGACGCGGCGCTGCTCACGCGGCCCGACGTGGCGCTGCTCGACATCGAACTGCCGGGCCGCTCGGGTCTGGACGCGGCGGCGGACCTGCGCACGGAGGCCCCGGACTGCCGGGTCCTGATCCTCACGACCTTCGGCCGCCCGGGGTATCTCCGCCGTGCGATGGAGGCGGGTGCGGCCGGCTTCCTGGTGAAGGACGGCCCGGTGGAGGAGCTGGCCGCGTCGATCCGTCAGGTCCTGCGGGGGGAGACGGTGATCGACCCGGCCCTCGCGGCCGCGGCGCTCGGCGCGGGCCCCAACCCGCTGACGGCCCGCGAACGGGACGCCCTGGCGGCCGCGGTGGACGGCGCGACGATCGCGGACATCGCTGCGGCCCTCCACCTGTCGGAGTCGACGGTCCGCAACTACCTGTCGTCGGCGATCGGCAAGACGGGCACCCGCAACCGCATGGAGGCGGTCAGGGCGGCCCGGCAGCAGGGGTGGCTGTAGCCCCCGGGGTCCGCAGCCCCTCGATCGCCGGCGCCTGCCGGCCCTCGATCGCCGACGTCCACAGGCCTTCGACCCCCGGCGTCTACAGGCCCGCGATCGCCGCCGCCCGCTGGGCCTCGAAGTTCTTCACGTACGCGTCGAAGACCGTGGCGTCCTCGTACTTGAGCAGCGTCTCGTCGTTGTACTTGAGCGCCGTCGTCGTGTAGGTGTGACTGCCGGTGAAGACGATCTTCTTGTTCACGCCGCCGTAGTACGTGCCCTCGACCAGCAGGTACTTGGTGTGGGAGTCGGAGCCGCCGCGCTTGTCGTTGTCGAGCTGGTGCAGGGTGATGCGGCCCTTGCCCGTCACGGGCCTGGTCAGCCAGTTGGCCACCTGGCCCATGGGCTTGTCGTCGGCCGTCCAGTTGTCGAGCGAGCGGTAGACGATCTCGATGTCGCACCCGGCCTGGGCGAGTTCCCACAGCTTCCTGGCCACCTCGGTGCGGGTGATGTGGCCCTGGGCGATGCGGATCCTCGTACGGCCGTCCGCGGTGCCGACGCCCGGGGAGTTCCCCGTGCAGGAGTCCGGGGTGCCCACCGGCGCGACCGTCCCGAGGATGTCGACGACCGTGTCGGTGCTCGACCGCGGGAAGAAGTAGACCTTCGCCTTGCCCGCCTGGGTGTCGTGCGCGTAGTCCGCGACCTGAGGCGTCTGCCCGACGGCGGCCGCCGCCTGGTCGTCGTGGTACCGGGAGTACGCGGCGAACAGTTCCGTGTTGCCGACGACCGTCAGCGCGTCGTTCCACCAGTCGTCGGTGTCCTGGCTCGTGAGGTTCCCGGAACCCTGCACGACCACGTCGTCGACCGCGATGTCTCCCTTGCCCTTGGTGCGGGAGAACAGGAAGAACTTGTTGTGGTTGACGTTGTCGTACGTGCCGTTCGGGTCCGCCGCCGTGGTGCCCGGGTCCAGCGCCAGGCAGGCCTCCTCCGGCTTGCAGGTCCGCACCCAGGAGCCGGGGCTGCCCGCCGGGTCCGCCAGCCGCGTCTTCAGGGTTTCGAGCCCGGTGGACTTGCTGTCGGCGTCGACGACGACCTGGACGGTGACGCCCCTCTTGTGGGCGTCGCCCAGCTTGTTGGCCAGGTACACGGAGTGGAAGAGGTACAGGGAGATCCTGATGGACGACCCCGCCTCCGCGCCGTCGACGAGCCCCGCCAGGTGGGAGAGGATCCGCCCCCTGGCGGAGGCGTCGGTGCTGTTCGGGTCGTTGAACACGGCGCCGGTGGTCACGGCCAGGACCGGTTCCGCCGAGGCCGACGGCGCGACGATGAGGGACGCGCCGACGGCCAGCGCGGTCGCGGCGGTTCTGAGCTTGTTCTTGATCGATATCACCCGGGCATTGTCACCCGCGGCCGGCCACCGTCTTCGCCGGCTTGGGGAGCCACAGGAGCATCAGCACCGCCGCCCCGACCAGCACGCCCGTCGCCACCCGGAAGGCCATCGCGTACCCCGGGACCAGGGACGACGGGTCCGGTGCTCCCGAGGTGACGGCGGGGGTGGCCGCCGCGGCGATCGTCGAGAGGACGGCGAGGCCCAGCGCGCCGCCCATGGTGCGGGAGGTGTTGACCAGGCCCGAGACGAGGCCCGCGTCGGACGGGGCGGCGCTGGAGGTGGCGAGGGAGGCCAGCGGGGTGGTGGCCAGACCGAGGCCGGCCATCATCAGGATGCCGGGGCCCAGGATCGTCCCGAGGAACGTGCCGTCGGCCGTGAGCGTCGACTGCCAGGCGAAGCCCGCCGCCCCGACGAGGGCGCCGACGACGGCCAGATTCCGGGCGCCGACGGCCGGCATCAGACGCGGGGCCAGCTTGGAGCCGAGGACGACGCTGAGGGAGCTGGGGACCAGGGCGAGACCGGCCTGGAGCGGGGTGTACGCGAGGACGCTCTGCGCGTAGGTGGTCATGAAGAACCACATGCCGAAGGAGCTCGAACCACACAGCAGGATCGCCACGTTGGCCGCAGACACCGCGCGCGTACGGAAGATGCTCAGCCGCATCAGCGGCTCCGCCGTGCGGGCCTCCACCGCCACGAAGACGCCGAGGAGCGCCAGACCGCCGAGGAGCGTGAGCAGGGTCGCCGGGGCCGTCCAGCCCGCCTCCTCGGTCTGGACGATGCCGTACGCGAGGGTGGCGAGCCCGGCGGTGACGAGGACCGCGCCGGGCAGGTCGAGGCGGCGGCCCGCGCCGGTGCGGGACTCGCGGAGCCAGAGCAGCGCGCCGGCGAGGACGAGGACGCCGACGGGGACGTTGATGAGCAGGACCCAGCGCCAGGACAGCAGGTCGACGAGGAGGCCGCCGACGAAGCCGCCCGCCGCGCCGCCGGCCGCGCCGACCGCCGTCCAGGTGCCGATGGCCCTGGTGCGGGCGGCTCCGGCGGGGACGGCGGCGGTGATCAGGGTCAGGGTGGCGGGCGAGAGGACGGCCGCGCCGAGGCCCTGCACGGCGCGGGCGGCGACGAGTTGCCAGCCCTCCTGGGCGAGGCCGCCCGCGACCGAGGCGGCGGTGAAGAGACCGAGCCCGAGGAGGAACATCGCCTTCCGCCCGTAGAGGTCGGAGGCGCGTCCGCCGAGCAGCATGAAGCCGGCGAAGGCGATGGCGTAGGCGTTGAGGACCCATTGCAGACCGAGCGCCGAGAGTCCGAGATCGGTCCGCATCGACGGCAGCGCCACGTTCACGACGGAGACGTCGAGGACGACGAGGAACTGGCCCGCGCAGGCGGTCAGGACGACCGCCCAGGCGCGGGGCGCGGGGAGGGAAGGGGTGGCGGGGGTCGTCCGTGCGGAGTCGGTCTGCGGCATGACTGTGATGGTCGCAGACCGCATCCGCCCCGTACATGGGGATTAGGTCCTACGACCTGCGCAGCAGCGTCACCACCGCCGCCCCGCCCAGGCCGATGTTGTGCGCGAGCCCGACGCGCGCCCCCGCGACCTGCCGGGGCCCCGCCTCGCCCCGTAGCTGCCAGACGAGTTCGGCGGCCTGCGCCAGGCCCGTCGCGCCCAGCGGGTGGCCCTTGGAGATGAGGCCGCCCGAGGGGTTCACGACCCAGCGGCCGCCGTACGTCGTCGCGCCGGACTCGACGAGCTTGCCGGAGGCGCCCTCCTCGCACATGCCGAGCGCCTCGTACGTGAGGAGTTCGTTGACGGAGAAGCAGTCGTGCAGCTCGATCACGTCGACGTCCTCGATGCCGAGCCCGGAGCGCTCGAACGCCTGCCGGGCGGCGGCCCGGGACATCGGGCGGCCGACGGCGTCGATGCAGGAGCCCGAGGTGAAGGACTCCTCGGTGTCGGTGGTCATCGCCTGCCCGGCGATCTCCACCGCCCGGTCCCGCAGCCCGTGCGCGTCGACGAAGCGCTCGGAGACGACGACGGCGGCCGCCGCGCCGTCCGAGGTGGGCGAGCACTGGAGCTTGGTGAGCGGGCGGTGGACGGTCTTCGCGGCGAGGATCTCGTCGACCGTGTAGACGTCCTGGAACTGGGCGTTGGGGTTGTTCGCCGAGTGCCGGTGGTTCTTGGCGCCGACGGCCGCGAGCTGCGCCTCGGTGGTCCCGTACCGCTCCATGTGCTCGCGGGCGGCGTTGCCGAAGATCTGCGCGGTGGGCGGGCTCGCCTCGAAGCCGTGGCCGGCGGCCATGATCCCGTAGTGACGGGCGACGGGCGAGGTCGTGAAGTCGCCGGCCCCCGATCCGCCGCCGAGCGCGCCCCGGCTCATCTTCTCGAAGCCGACCGCGAGGACGCAGTCGGCGATGCCGCCCTCGACGAACTGGCGGGCGGTCATGAGGGCGGTGGAGCCGGTCGCGCAGTTGTTGTTGAGGTTGTAGACGGGGATGCCGGAGAGCCCGAGTTCGTACACGGCGCGCTGTCCGGCGGTGGAGGCCTGGAAGCAGTAGCCGACCGCCGCCTGCTCCACGCGCGCGTAGGGGACGCCCGCGTCGGCGAGGGCGGCGGTGCCGGCCTCCTTGGCCATGTCCCAGTACTGCCAGTCCCGGGTCTCGGGCTTCTCGAACCTGGTCATCCCGACCCCGACGACGTACGCCTTGGTGGTCATCTCGGTTTCCCCCTCAGTCTCGCGGCAGGCCGAGCAGCCGCTCGGCGACGACATTGAGCTGTACCTGTGTGGTGCCGCCCGCGATGGTGAGGCAGCGGGACATGAGCAGGTCGTGGACGGCCCGTTCGCCGGGTCCCTCGCGCACGGCGCCTTCGGCGCCGAGGAGTTCGAGGGTGAGTTCGGCGAGCTTCTGCTGGTGGAGGGTCTGGACGAGCTTGCGGACGCTGGCGCCCGCGCCGGGTTCGAGTCCGGACACCTGGAGCAGGGTGGTGCGCAGGCCGATGCACGCGAGCGCGTGCGCCTCGGCGAGCAGGGCGCCGATCCGTACCCGTACGGAGCTGTCGACCCGGTCCGCCCTCGCGATGACGGCTTCGAGGCCGGTGTCGAAGGCGACCTGGTCGGCCATGTGGACGCGCTCGTTGCCGAGGGTGTTGCGGGCGACCCGCCAGCCGTCGTCGACCTCGCCGACGACGGCGTCGGCGGGGAGGATCGCGTCGTCGAACCAGACCTCGTTGAAGAGGGACTCCCCGGTGATCTCCTTGAGCGGCCGTACGTCGATCCCGGGGGTGTTCCGCATGTCGACGAGGAAGTAGGTGAGGCCCTTGTGCTTGGGGGCGGCCGGGTCGGTGCGGGCCAGCAGGATGCCGTGATGGGCCCACTGGGCGGCGCTCGTCCACACCTTCTGGCCGTTGATCCGCCAGCGGCCGTCCTCGGTGCGCTCGGCGCGGGTGCGGAGGGAGGCGAGGTCGGAGCCGGCGCCGGGCTCGGAGAAGAGCTGGCACCAGAGGCGCTCGCCGCGCAGGGTCGGGCCGAGGTGTTCGTCCCGCTGGGCGGGGGTGCCGTGGGCGATCAGGGACGGCACGACCCAGGTGGCGATGCCGAGCCCGGCGACGGTGATCCCGGCCTCGTCCAGTTCGCGCTGGACGGCGAGCTGCTGGAGGGGGCCGGCGCCGAGACCGTACGGCTCCGGGAGGTGCGGGGCCGCGTAGCCGGTGGGGGCGAGGGCGCGGCGGGCGGCGGCGGGGTCGAGTCCGGCGGCGGGCGCGACGGCCTCGCGGGCGGCCGCGCGGTACGGATCGGCCTCGGGCGGCAGGTCGAGGCGGAGGCCGCGCCGGACGCCGCCGGCGGCGTGCCGGAGGGCGGCGAGCCGGTACCGGTCGCCGTTGCCGAGGAGCTGGCGGGCGACGAGGGCGCGGCGGAGCAGCAGGTGGGCGTCGTGCTCCCAGGTGAACCCGGTGCCGCCGAGGATCTGGATGCAGTCCTTGGCGCAGGTGAACGCGGTGTCGAGGGCGGTGGCGGCGGCGAGCGCGGCGGTGAGGGAGCGGGCGTCGTCGTCTCCGGCGCGGGCGGCGTCCCAGGTGAGGGCGCGGGCCTGTTCGAGCCGTACGAGCATGTCGGCGCAGAGGTGTTTGACGCCCTGGAACTGTCCGATGGGGCGGCCGAACTGTTCGCGGGTACGGGCGTGTTCGGCGGCGGTCTCGACGGCGCGGGCGGCGGTGCCGCAGGCGTCGGCGGCGAAGAGGACGGCGGCGAGGTCATGGACGAGGGCGGTGTCGAGGGCGAGCGCGCGGGCGGCGGGGACGTGGTGGTTCCGGGCGGTGATCTCGGCAGTGGGTCGGGTGGGGTCGGCGCTCTCGTGGGGCCGGACGGCGAGGCCGTCGGTGTCGACGGCGAGCCAGACGGAGCCGTCGGCGGTGGCGGCGCGCAGGATGACGAGATCGGCCTGGGCGCCACCGAGGACGGGGGGCGCGGCGCCGTCGAGGAGATAGCCACCGGCGGTGCGGACGGCGGTGAGGGTGGCGGGGCCGGTGCCGTCCGGACCGCCGCCGGGGCCACCGCTGTCCGGACCACTGCCGCCGAGGCCGCCACTGTCCGGACCGCTGCCGTCGGGACCACCGCCGGGTCCGGCCCCGGCGGGACCGAAGCCCGTTCCGGCCCCGTCGAATGCCACGGCGCCGATCCGCTCGCCGCTCGCGAGGGCGGCGGCGAGCTCCCCCGCCCCGGCCCGGCGGAGCAGCTCGGCGGCGAGGACGGAGGGCAGCCAGGGCCCCGGCAGGAGCGCCCTCGCGGCCTCCTCCACGACCACGACGAGGTCCCCGAGGTCGCCGCCCCCTCCCCCGCACTCCTCGGGCAGGTGCACTCCGAGGAGTCCCTGCCCGGCGGCGGCTTCCCAGTAGGCCGGCCGCCCGGTGGCGGTGTCGGGGACGTCCAGGTGCTTGCGGACCTCCTCGGGCGGTACGGCGCGGTGGAGCCAGCCCCGGACGGATCGGGCGAGCTCCCGCTGTTCGTGCGTGATGGCGATGCCCATGCGCGGCAGACTAGAACACGTTCCATTCTGACGGAAGGTCAGATACGGGAATCGAGGGGCCTCCGTCACGCGGGGCGGGGCCGGCACGTCCGCTCCCTCCGCGAGCCGACAAGCGAACGAGCGTTCGGGGCCGGGTGGAGGGCCCGGGCCGAGCGTCCGACACCATGGGCTCATGAACATCACGAACGTTCCTGACGACGACCCGGTGCGGCTGCTCATCGGTCACGAGGTCAGCGCCGTGTCCTTCGTGCGCGACTACGTCGAGCTGCACTTCGACGGCCTGGTGCTCCGGTGCCTGGCCGACCCCGTGGGGGTCTACGACGGAAGTGAGTGGCGCTTCCCCGAGCGGGGGTCGCTCGACCTCATGCGCCGCTACATCGGCGAGACCGTCGACGGCTCCGCGCTGGATCCCGACCGGAGCATCGCCCTGCACTTCGGGCGGCACCGCTTCGTCGTCCCGCTGGACGACGGTTCGAGCGGGGGCCCCGAGTCGGCCCACATGGTCGGCACCGACGACTCCGGCCGCACGTCGGTGCTGGGCGGCTTCTGGGTCTGGTAGCGGGCCGGGGCGGCGGGAGCTACCGACCCCGACACCGGAGGGGCGTTGTCAGTGGTGCCTGCCACTCTGTCGGTACAGCGGAACGACCGAGCACGGAGAGCGAGTACGCCATGGGCACCTGGGACATCGGCCCCTTCGACAACGACACCGCCGCCGACTTCTCGTACCGGGTGGACGAGGCCCCGGCGGAGAAGAAGGCCGAGGTGCTGCGCACGGCCTTCCGCGAGGTGATCGAGACCGGCGACGAGTACCTGGACGCGGACCTGGCGGACGAGGCGATCGCCTCGGCGGCCCTGCTCGCCGCGCAGTGCCCCGGCGGCGACCCGGTCACCACCTCGTACGCCCCGAAGGACCCCCTGCCGCCCCTCCCGGCCGACCTGCGCCCGCAGGCCGTGACGGCCCTGGACCGGATCCTCACCGAGCCCTCCGAACTCCTCGAACTCTGGGAGGAGTCGGACGGCGAGCAGTGGAAGGCGGTCGTACGGAAGCTGCGGGCGGTCCTTGACGGAGCGGACGCGGGGTCGGCCTCGGGCTCCTGAGGCGCTGACGCGCGCGGTCCGCCGGACAGGCCCTAGTGGCCGCCGTCGTACAGCGCGGCCCGCAGAGCGGCGATCAGGTCGTCACCCGACACCTGGGCCCAGTCCGGGGCGGACGCTCCGACGCGCCTGACCTCGTACCGCCCCTCCTCCGGCTCGTGCACCAGGACCTGACGGCTCATCCAGTACATCGGGTCCACCCGCAGGCGGACGGCGCGGTGCGTCATCGTCGGGAACGTGTTCCGCAGCACCTCGTCCGCGTGGAGGCGGCGCAGGAGGTCCCGCTGCCCCCTGTAGTACTCGGACGACAGGAGACCCGCCCACTGCGAGGAGGTGGGCTCTCCGGCGTCGAGCGCCCTGGTGAACTCGTCGAGGCGCAGGAAGTCGAACCTCGCCGTCAGCACGTCGGCGGGCTGCCCCTCACGCCATGCGGCGATCGCCTCCACGAGCGTTCCGAGGTCGCCCGTGGTGCCGATGTCCCAGCCGAAATCAGGGATGTGGACGCGGAGCCGGAACAAGCCCTCCCCGGTCGTGGTGTCGACCGACAGGTAGCCCCTCGTCGTCTCGATGCCGACGGCCTCGGTGGCCCAGGGCGGCAGCCCGATGTCACAGCCACGCTGCTCCGCGGCCTGCCGCAGCGCCGCGACGAGGCCGCCCGAAGCGGTCACGGCCGAAGACCCTTCACGTGGACCGCGATGCCGAGGTGCGGATCCCCCTTCTCGGCCTGGAATCCGGCCGAGGCGAGGATTCCCAGCAGTGCCTCCCGCATGAACTGGTGGACGTCCCGGTGGTGCCGCACGATCGGAGGCGGATCCGTGTAGTCGATCCCCCTCGCGAAGATTGCGACGACGGCGGTCGTCAACTCCCCCTCCGGCCTCCAGTCCACGTACACCCCGCCGTCGGCGAGCGGGTCCACATGGACCTCCGCGCCGGGCCCGCCCTGCGGGCCGCCGTCGAGGTCGCCCCTGTACGCGGGAAGTCCGGCCCGGGCCAACTCGCGGCAGACCCGGTCGGCCAGGTGGTTCCACCCGGCGATGACCTCCGGTGCGGCCTTGGGCGGCAGGTCGAACTCCATGTCCTTCACGCGCTCCTCGCCTTTCGTTCCTCGGTCCGATGCCGGTCGGGGCGCTGCCGCAGGGCGAGCACGACGCTCGTGACGGTCGCGGTGACGGCGACGAGCGCGAAAGCGAGGAGGCCGGGATTGACCCACCAGGGGATGACCTCGATGCCGTGGCACACCAGGCTCACGGGCAGCGCGCCGCTGGAGTCCGGGTAGGCCTTGATCCCCACGCCGAACCAGCACGCGTCCTCCGGGAAGAGGAACGGCATGTACGACAGGCCGTACACATGCACCGCGCCACCCGCGAGGTAGGCGAGCCCGGCGACCCAGGCGGCCTTCCTGGCGGGCGAGCGGCGGAGCCGGGGCGGGCGGGGCGGGGGCAGTGCGTCGCCCCGCCGGGCCCGGACGAGCCCGACGTACGTGATCCCCGCCCAGGCCGGCAGGACGACGGCGAGGATCACGATCCCTATGAGGGTCGCCATGGTCAGCGGCCGCCGATACGCCCTTCGGCGGCGGCGCTCACGAAGGCCGTGAAGGCGGCGGGGGTGGCGAGGAAGGCGGGGCCTTCGGGGTTCTTGGAGTCACGGACGGCGATGTGGGCGGCGAGGTCGGCGACCTCGATGCACTGACCGCCGGTGTCGCCGCTGTACGAGGACTTCTGCCAGGCGGCGGCGCCGAGGGGGGCGCACTCGATGCAGTTGCCGCCGGTGTCCCCGCTGTACGAGGACTTACGCCAACGTGCGCCCGTCAGGTTCTGGTCGGTCCCCATACTGTTCCTCCATGACGCGGGCGATCAGTGCGGCCGAACCCTCGACCGAGAGTGCAGCGGCCTGCAGGTGATCGTAACGGAGCGAGCCTTCTCTGAACGCGGCCGGATTGGCGGTCATATGACCCTGCACGAAGTCCTCCGTGTAGACGACGTCGGGGTCACCCTCGAAGCGCAGGAGGTTGAACTCGCCCATGAACCCGGCATGCGCGCCGGCCTCGAACGGCAGGACCTGGATCTTCACCCACTCATGCTCCTGCATGCGTAGCAGGTGGGCGAGCTGGGCCCTCATCACCGCCTTACCGCCGATCTCCTGGCGGAGCACTGCCTCTGTCAGGACAACCCACATCAGAGGGGGAGCCTCCCCGCACAAGATCCGCTGGCGCTCCATTCGGGCAGCAACCCTGCCATCGAGATCCCCGTCCGTCCGGACGCCGAGAACGGCGCGGGCGTACGCCTCCGTCTGGAGAAGCCCAACGACCAGTTGAGGCTGGAACGAGGAGATGTACGTCGCCCTTGCTTCCATCTCCGCGTAAGGCTGAAACCACGTCGGCAGCTGGCTCTTCAGCACCAGGCCCACCAGCCGCGAGAACAGTCCGCCCGTCATCAACGCCGCGTCGAGTTGTTCCGAGAACCGTCTCGTCGGAACCTTCTTCGCGGTCTCGATCTGGCCCACGAGCGAGCCCGTGCAGTACAAGATCTTGCCGAGCTGCGACTGACTGAGCCCCGCCTCCTCCCTCAGGCGGCGGAGTTCGTATCCGTAGTAGTCCAGTGGCGAGGCACTCGGATCCAGGCTGCGGATGTTGACCACGGCGAGGTCACCCCCAAGTTCACGCGGCGAGGCGTTGTGTTCAGTCCGTAGCCGAGCGTAACGAAGGGCGCCCAGTCTGGTGGCATGAATCAGGCAACAGACCTCTACCCTGCGGTACTTGCGACGAGCTACCGCATGCGGTTCACCGTCGGTGAGCACTCCGCCGGTCACATGCGCCGCATCCTCCGCATGTTCCTCACGCGTTGGGAGCTCGACCGGCTGGCCGACTCCGCGGCCCTCGCGCTGACCGAGCTCGTCGCCAACGTCGTCCGGCACGTGCCCGGCCGACATTGCGCGGTGCTGATCCTGCGCGAGCCGTACGGGCTCCGGGTCGAGGTCGCCGATGACGTGCCCGGGGCCGTCCACGCGAAGGCGGCCGATCCGCTGGACGCGGGCGGGCGGGGGCTCGTCCTGGTGGAGGCCGTGACGGACCGGTGGGGGGTCGACGAGCGGGCCGGCGGGAAGACGGTGTGGTTCGAGTGCGACGCGTAGGGCACCATGGGCGCCGTCACTCGCGTACCCGCCAGTAGGAGCCACCATGTCCGAGCCCGCGCCCGAGATCCTCGCCGCCTTCGAGGCCGCCAAGGGCTTCATGCCCGTCGGTGAGGGGCTGGCCCTGTACGCGGCGGCCACCGAGGCCGCGAAGCTCGGGCTGCCGCTCCTGGAGGTCGGCACGTACTGCGGGCGCTCCACGATCCTGCTGGCCGACGTGGCGCGGCAGGCGGGGACGGTCGCGGTGACCGTGGACCACCACCGGGGCAGCGAGGAGCAGCAGCCGGGGTGGGAGTACCACGACGAGACCGTGGTCGACCCGGAGGTGGGGCTCATGGACACCCTGCCGACGTTCCGGCGGACGCTGCGCAAGGCGGGACTCGAAGAGCACGTGATCGCCGTGGTCGGGCGGTCGCCGCAGGTCGCGAAGGTGTGGGGCGGACAGCTCGGGTTCGTGTTCGTCGACGGCGGGCACACCGACGAGCACGCCGGCAACGACTACGAGGGCTGGGCCCCGAAGCTCGCCCCCGGGGGCCTGCTCGTCATCCACGACGTCTTCCCGAACCCGGAGGACGGCGGCCAGGCGCCGTACCGGATCTACCTCCGCGCGCTGGAGTCCGGGGACTTCGAGGAGATCTCGGTCACGGACTCGCTGCGGGTCCTGCGCCGCCGGGGCTGAGCCACGGGTCCGACACGTCGACGGCCGCCCCCTCGGAAGGGGACGGCCGCCGGGGCGATGCGCGCCGTGGGGGCGGAACCCGGGGTCGGAACGGTCAGAACCCCGAGGTCACGTACAGGCAGTTGGTGTAGCTGTAGCCCGGTTCGATCTTCGCCTTGCTCGACTTGGTGTCACCGGCCGTGGCCGTGCCCGTGGAGACCCGCTTCTGGAGGAAGTGGTAGTCACCGGCGGGCAGCAGCAGGGTCGCCTTCGGGTACTTCGAGGACGGCCCGGTGCAGGCCTTGATCTTCTTGCCCTGCGAGAAGAGCGGGCCGGGGTACTTGGTGCAGGTCCCGCACGCCTTCAGGGTGACCTTGCCGGTCATCGGACCGGTGTAGAGCAGCTCGACCTCGCCCGGGCCGTCGTTGCTCACCACCATCACCATCCGCGCACCACCGGGCACGTCGCCCGAGGGCAGCTTCCCGCCCGCCGCGGGCTCCTCCTCGGCGATCTCGGCGGCGATGGCGACGGCGCGGGCCTGCGCGGCCTGCGGGCTGCTCGGGTAGTCCTTCGCGTACGCCGTCATCGTGTCGAGCGCGGCCTTGAAGTCCTTGTCCTTGAACTGGTCGGTCCCGCAGGCGAAGTCGCCCTTCTGGACCGCCGCGTCGGCCTGGTCGGAGGCGCCCTCCAGCGACGGGTCCGTCATGCCGTCGAGGGATGCGCCGATGACGTGCAGCTCCTTGGTGGTGTCGCAGGGGGCGCCGCCCCCGGCGAGGGCGTCCGTCCGGGTCTTGATCGACGCCTCGAAGGCCGGTGCGACCTTGGGCGCGTACGACGACTTCGGGAAGGTCTTGAGGAGCTCGTTGAAGCTCTCCCTGGGATCCGGCTCGTAGGTCGCGTTGCCGATCCCGGCCGCCCCGCACTCGTAGAGGGAGTGGGCCAGCGGTTCGTCGGTCTTGGCCGGCCGGGTGCCCAGCAGGTCCTTGTCGACGGTGGCCGGGAGCCCCCGCAGGTAGGTGAGGCGCGGGACCGCGTCGCAGTACACCTTGTCGGCGTACGGCTTGGAGATCGTCGCGAAGTAGGTGTCGAGGCGCGCGGGCACGAGCTTCCCCGCCCGTGATCCCGCGTGCTCCTTGCCGAGCTTCTCGTACTCGCCGAGCGCCTTGCGGAAGGTCGGCTCGGCCCTGTCGAAGGCGAGGCCGTCGGCCGACTTCACGAGCTCGTCGGCGGCGGTGAGGCGGTCGAGCAGGGCCTGCTCCTTCGCCTCGTCGCGGGCCGCCCCGTACGCGAGCGAGCCGCCCGCGGGCACGGCGAGCAGCACGAGGGCCAGCGGCAGTGCCAGGCGGCGGAAGGACGTGCCGATGCGGAGGGTCGCGCGCAGACCGCGGCGGGCGCCGTCGGCGGCGACGGCGAGGAGGAAGACGCCGTAGCCGGCGAGGAGCCCGACGGGCACGCCGTCGACGTCGGCGGGGAGGGCGAGGAAGAGCAGGACGGCGGTGGCGATCCAGCAGAGCGCGGCGCCGACCCAGTTGCGCAGGAGGACGTAACCGAGGCCCAGGCAGGAGAGGTTGAGCAGGCCGATCATGGCCGCCTGGGCGCCGTTCGCCTCGCCGGGCGGCTGCGCGGGCGGCTGCCCGCCGTCGCCGGGCGGCGGACCGTACCCGGGCGGGCCGTAGCCGGGCGGCGGTCCGTAACCCGGCGGGGCGCCGGGCGGCGGCGGAGGCGTGCCGGCACCGGCCCAGCCGGGCGCGGTGGCGGGACCGGCGGCGGTGGCGGGTCCGGGTACCGCGCCGGGAGCGGGGCCGGTGGCCTCGGGGCCGGGTCGGGCCGCCGCGCTCGGGGGCGGGTCGGCCGGCGGTCCGAAGCCCGCCGAGGGCCGCGCCTCCCAGGGCGCGGGGGCCACGGGCGCGGGAGCCGCGGGCGCGGGCGTGGCCGGCGTGCCGGAGTCCGGGGCGGGCCGGTCCGGGGCCGCGGACCGCAGTATCTGGGTCGACGAGTCGAGCGGGCCCGCCTGACCGGGCTGACTCGACCGGCCGGGCCGACCCGGCTGACCCGGCTGGTCCGACTGAAGCTGGTTCGGCTCGTTCGGCTGGTTCGGTCTGTCTGAAGCCTCGTCCCGCGCAGGCCGGTCGGACGGCTCGGGACGTGCGTCGTTCGGTTCTTCCCCCACCACGGTTCCCCCTCGTGGGTCCATGCGCGGTGACACCCCACCGTCGCCTCTTGCACCTACCCTTCACGGTCTGCTCACACGCGTCCACCGTTCCGCGAAGCGGTGACCAAGCTGCGACGTACCCGCTGCGGGATTTCGTCCCGTACAGGGCCTAGAGTCGCCGGGTGCCGTACGACCACCGGAACACCACCCGCCGCACCCGCACCCGTACCCGCGGCCTCGCACTCGCCCTCGCGGCCACGGGCTGCTGCGCCGCACTCGCCGGCTGCGGGGCCTCGCAGGCCTCGCCGTCGGAAGGGAAGTCCACGGAGAGCCGGAAGGCCGCACCGCCCGCCGCCACCCCCACCCCCTCCGGGCCGTCGGGGACCGCGAGCCCCCGGGCGACGCCCGCCTCCCTCGCCGGGCGGACCGTCGTCCTCGACCCCGGTCACAACCCCGGGAACTTCCGCCATTCCCAGGAAATCAACCAGAAGGTGAACATCGGCACAAACCGCAAGGAGTGCGACACCACCGGCACCTCCACGAACGCGGGATACACCGAGGCCTCCTTCACCCTCGACGTCACCCACCGGCTGCGGGACCTCCTCACGGCGCGCGGCGCCGAGGTGGTCCTCACGCACGACGCCGACCGCCCCTGGGGCCCCTGCATCGACGAGCGGGCGAGGATCGGCAACGCGGCCCGCGCCGACGCCGTCGTCTCCGTCCACGCGGACGGCTCCGCCGTCGGCAACCGCGGCTTCCATGTGATCCTGCCCGCACACGTACGCGAGGGATCCGCCGACACCACGAAGATCGTCGGCCCCTCGCGCGAGCTCGGCGAGCGGATCGCCGACCGGTTCGCCCGCGCCACCGGAACGTCCCCCTCCAACTACCTCGGTTCCGGTACGGGGTTGGACGTGCGCGACGATCTCGGCGGGCTCAATCTCTCAACCGTGCCCAAGGTCTTCGTCGAATGCGGCAATATGCGTGATCCGAAGGACGCAGAACTGCTCACGTCGGCGACGTGGCGGCAGAAGGCCGCCCAGGGGATCGCGGACGGCATCGCCACCTACCTCAAGGGGTAGAACCCGCGGGCGATAGATTCGCTCCGTACGATGGGGCAGCTCCGTGCCATCCCCCGTGCCATGACCTGAGCGCCACCCCGACGCGACGACCCGACGAAGGACTTCTTACGTGAATATCCGCTCCCTCACCCGAGGCGATGGCGTGCTGATCGGTGCAGCGGTGGTGCTGTTCATCGCCTCGTTCCTCGGCATTTCCGGCTGTGACGGACCTGAGGCGATCTGCGACCAGATCGAGAACCCGAACTCCTGGGAGGTCTCGTACCTCGGCTGGGGCTCCTTCTTCCTGGGCATCGCCGGTGCCGCGCTCGTCGTCTTCTCCCGCAGCCTGCCGGAGCAGCGCAAGGTGGCCGGCCTGGAGCTCGGCCAGGTCGGTGCCTCGTTCACCATCGCCTCCGCGTGGACCCTGCTCATGTGGGTCTTCGAGTCGAGCAACGCCGGCGCGGGCCTGATCCTCGGTGTGATCGCCGCCCTGGTGCTCGCCGGTGCGGCCGTCGCCGGACCGATGGTCCCGGCCCTGAAGGCCCCGCTCGTCGGCGCGCCCAAGCCGCCGACCCCGCAGCCGTACGGCATGCAGCCGGGCCAGCCCGGCCCGCAGGGCGTCCCCGGCGGCTACGGCTACCCGGGCGCGCAGCACCCGCCGTACGGCGGTCCGCAGGACCCGTCGCAGGGTGCCGGCCAGCCGTTCGGCGCGCAGGCCGCCGCCCCGCAGCCGCAGGCCCCGCAGCAGCCCGAGCCGCAGGCCCAGGCCCCGCAGGCGCAGCCGGCCGGAGGCTTCGAGCCGTTCTGGTTCGCGGTTCCGGTCGCCCGTCCGCTGTACGCGGAGGACGGCTCGCAGGCGCCGATCGCCGAACTGGCTCCGGGCACCTGGTACCTGGCGGTCGAGCAGCGCGGCTCCACGCTGGTGGCCCAGACGCAGGACGGCCGTCGTGGTGTCCTGCAGGACACCACGGGCATCCAGCGCGGCTGATCCAGCCCCAGCGGCACGACCGACGGCCCCCCGCCCGGAAGCGAATCCCTTCCGGGCGGGGGGCCGTTGGCGTACAGTCCCCGCATCCATTTGAACTGACGGATCGTCAGAAAGGATGCGGGGCATGCGACTCGGACTCGCCCTCGGCTACTGGGGCCGCGGCCCCTCCCCCGACCGCCTCGACCTCGCCCGCGAGGCCGAACGGATCGGCTACGACTCGGTGTGGACGGCGGAGGCCTGGGGCTCCGACGCCTTCACCGCGCTCACCTGGATCGCCGCCCACACCAGCCGGATCAAGCTGGGCACCGCCGTCGCGCAGATGGCCGCCCGCGCGCCCACGACCACCGCGATGCACGCGCTCACGCTCGACCACCTCTCCGGCGGACGGGTCATGCTCGGCCTCGGCCTGTCCGGGCCGCAGGTCGTCGAGGGCTGGTACGGGCGCCCCTTCCCCCGCTCCCCGCTGACCGCGACCCGCGAGTACGTGGACGTGGTCCGCCAGGTGCTGCGCCGCGAGGCCCCGGTCCGGCTCGACGGACGCCACCACTCCCACCCGTACACCGGCTCCGACGGCACCGGCCTCGGCAAACCCCTCAAGCCGATCACCCACCCGCTCCGGGCCGACCTCCCGATCCTCCTGGGCGCCGAGGGGCCGAAGAACATCGCGCAGACGCTCACGATCGCCGACGGCTGGCTGCCGCTGTACTGGTCCCCCGAGCGCTGGTCCGAGGTGTACGCCCTGCCCGAGCGGCTTCCTGAGGGCTTCCTGGTCGCCCCCATGGTCCGCGCCCAGCTGTGCGACGACGTGCCGGCCGGGCTGCTGCCGGTCAAGGCGATGCTCGGCTTCTACATCGGCGGCATGGGGCACGCGGCACGCAACTTCCACGCCGACCTGATGGGGCGGATGGGGTACGAGAAGGAGGCGAGGCGCGTCCAGGAATTGTTCGCGGCCGGGCGGCGCGAGGAGGCGGTCCTCGCGGTCCCGGACGCCTTCGCGGACGAGATCTCCCTGGTCGGCCCCCGTAAGCGCATCGCCGAACGGCTGGACACCTGGCGGCGGGGTCCGGTGACGGACCTCCTCGTCACGTCACCGGACCCCGCCACCCTCCGCCTGCTCGCGGAGCTCAACGCGTAGGGAGTGCCCCGGCGTCAGCCGCCGCTGAGCTGCGAGGCGCTGGGGACCTTCTCGACGACCTCGGCGCCGGCGCTCTGGCCCGCGTCCTTGACGCTGTTGATGACGTTCTCGAAGGCGCCGACGTCCGCGTCGCCCACCTCGCCCTTGCGGAGCTTCGTCCCGAGCTCCTTCAGCGACTCGATCCCGGCCGTGAGCGGCGCGACCGCCTTCGACAGCAGCGGGTCGCCCTTGGCGTTGTTCGTCGCCGCCTTGAGCCGGTTGTACGTGAACGCGCCGGCGAGTCCCGCCTTCACCAGGGCCAGGGTCCTGCCGTCCGCGCCCTTCTTGAACTTGCCCGCGCGGTACGGCTTCACGATCCACTGGTACGTGGCTCCCGCCGCCAGGCCCGCGTTGGCCACGAACCGCGTCTTGGCGAGCTTCTGCTGCTCGAAGGTGCCCGAGGCCGTCGGGGTCCCGGCACCGCTCGCGCTCGCGTCGTCGTCGCTGCCGCAGGCGGCGGTCGTCAGGAGCAGGGCGCAGGACAGGATCAGGGCCACGACACCGCGGGACACGGACCGGGGTACGGATCTGGGCACGACAGGACCTCCCTGGGGGGTTGTGGCGCCAGCCTCACCCGGGGCCCCTGGTGCCGCCACACGGGCGACTCCGAATGGGGGCCGCCCCCGCCCACGCATCCCTCCTTCAGGGAATCCTTGCAGGTCAGAGCCCTGGGATGTCCCCTGCCGCCCCTGTGACACCGCCGTCTCCGGGCGGGACCGCACGACCCGGTGGGAGGCTGGTGGCCGTACCGGAGCCGGGTTTTGCCTTGCCGTCGTGCCGGGCGGGGAATCAGCAGCAGTCCGGGTCGAGTCCGGCCGGGAGGCGTTCGCCGCCGAAGACGGCCACGGTCGCCTCCTCGCCGCCGAGGGCGGCCACCGCGAGCAGCAGGGAGCCGGCCGTCCAGGCCGTCTGCTCCTCGGGCCACACGGCCTTGTCGCTCTCGGTCTCGCCCTCGAAGACGTACCCCGTCCAGTACATGCCGTTCTCGGCGCGCAGGTGCTGGATGTCCTGAAGGATGGTGAGGGCCCGGTCCGACTCCCCCATCGCCCAGAGGGCGAGGGCGAGTTCACAGCTCTCGCCGCCGGTCACCCACGGGTTGGGGATCACGCAGCGCACACCGAGGCCGGGCACGACGAACGCGTCCCAGTCGGCCTCGATCCGGGCCTTCGCCTGGGATCCGGTGACCGCGCCACCGAGGACCGGGTAGTACCAGTCCATCGAGTAGCGCGACTTGTCGAGGAAGCGCTCGGGGTGCCGGCGGATCGCGTGACCGAGTGCCCCGGCCGCCAACTCCCAGTCCGGCTGCGGCTCTTCACGGGTCTCGGCGATGGCGAGGGCGCAGCGCAGCGCCTGGTGGATCGAAGAACTCCCGGTGAGGAGCGCATCGTTCACCGGCGTGCCGTCGGCCTCGCGCTTCCAGCCGATCTGGCCACCGGGCTGCTGGAGCCCGAGGACGAACTCGACGGCCGCGTAGACGGCGGGCCACATCCGGTCGAGGAAGGCGTCGTCGCCGGTCGAGAGGTAGTGGTGCCAGACGCCGACCGCTATGTAGGCGACGAAGTTGGACTCCCGGCTGCGGTCGGTGACCCGGTCGGGCTCGCCGTCGTGGTAGGCCGCGAACCAGGAGCCGTCGCTGTTCTGGTGCCGGGCGAGCCACTCGTAGGCGCGGGCGGCGGCGGCGTGCTCACCGGCCGCGTCCAGGGCCATGGCGGCCTCGGTGTGGTCCCACGGGTCGAGGTGGTGGCCCCGGAACCAGGGCAGGGCGCCGTCCTCGCGCTGTACGGCGAGTATCCCGGCGACGGTCTCGGCGGCCTGCTCGGCGGTGAGCACCCCCGGCAGGACGAGGTGCTCCGCGATCCGCTCGGGGGAGGTCACTGGGAGTCGGCCTTGGGAAGGTGGGGCTTGGTCGCGTACGCCACGAAGCTCTTGCCGACGACCGGGTTGAGCAGCTGCTCGGCGACCCGGGTCAGGGCGGGCTTCTTCATGATGTCCCAGACCAGGAGCTTGTGGTACGCGCGGACCGGCAGCGCCTTGTCGTTGTCGACGCCGAAGGCGCACTTCAGCCACCAGTACGGCGAGTGCAGCGCGTGCGCGTGGTGGGTGCCGTACGGCCTGAGTCCGGCCTGCCGGATCTTGCCGAGGAGCTCATCGGCCTTGTAGATGCGGATGTGGCCGCCCTCGACCTCGTGGTACGCGTCGGAGAGCGACCAGCAGATCTTCTCGGGGCCGTACCGCGGGACGGTGATCGCGATCCGCCCGCCGGGCTTGAGGACGCGGACCATCTCGGCGAGCACACCCTTGTCGTCGGGGATGTGCTCCATGACCTCGGAGATGATGACGACGTCGAAGGACTCGTCGGGGAACGGCAGGTTGAGCGCGTCGCCCTCCATCGCGGTGGCGGTCGCGCCCGCGGGGGCCTCGCCGGCCTCCTTCATGGCGGCGAACCACTTGGCGACCTCGCGGATCTCCTCGCCGTTCTGGTCGAGGGCCACGACCTGCGCGCCGCGCCGGTAGCACTCGAAGGCATGCCGCCCGGCCCCACAGCCCAGATCGAGCACACGATCGCCGGGGGCGAGCGGGAAGCGAGTGAAGTCGACGGTCAGCACGAGACCCTGCTTTCGCGATGGATGGAAGATTGCGGACGAACACCGCCGCCCGGTTGCGGACGGACACCGCCGCCCGGTTGCGGGCGGACACCGCCGCCCGGTTGCGGGCAGGCGTTCCGCGGGGCGGAACAGGCGGGCACAACCCACCCACCGGGCTGCACCCGGCAACGGCGGCGAGGGGTCACCTGCGGGCTCCGGCTCCCTGACGGGCGACCGCCTCGCGGTACAGCTCGGCGGTGCCCTGCGCGGCGCGCGCCCACGTGAACCGGGACAGCACCCGCTCGCGCCCCGCCGCACCGAGCCGAGCCCGCAGCTCAGAATCCCCGAGCACCCGCCCCAGCGCCGCGGCCAGCGCCGACGCATCGCCCGGCGGCACCGCCAGACACGTCTCCCCGTCCGCCCCCGCCACCTCGGGAATCGCCCCGCCGGTCGTCGCGACGAGCGCCGTCCCGGTGGCCATCGCCTCGGCGGCGGGCAGCGAGAACCCCTCGTACAGCGACGGCACGCAGGAGACCTGCGCGGACCGCACCAGGTCGACGAGCTCCGCGTCGCTGATGCCCTTGACGAACTCGACGGCCCCGGCCAGCCCGTACCGCTCGATGGCCGCGGCGACCGGGCCGTCCTCGGCGCGCTTGCCGACGACGACGAGGTGCGCGTCCGGGTTCTCGGTGCGGAGCTTGGCGAGCGCCTCGATCAGGTGGATGAGGCCCTTGAGCGGGACGTCGGCGCTGGAGGTGGTGACGATCCGGCCGGGGACCTCGGCGACGGCCGGGTCGGGCGACCACAGGTCGGTGTCGGCACCGATGTGGACGACCCGGATGCGGTCCTCGCGTACGCCGAGGTGCTCGACGATCTCCTGCCGGGACGTGCCGGAGACGGTGAGCACGGACGGCAGTCGGCGGGCGACGCGCTTCTGCATGCGGGTGAAGGAGTACCAGCGGCGGACGGAGGCGCGGCGCTTCCAGTCGGCGGCGGCGTCGAGTTCGAGCTGCCGGTCGACGGTGATGGGGTGGTGGATCGTGGTGACGAGCGGGGCGCCGATCGCGCGCGGGCCGCCGAGGAGCCCGTACCCGAGGGTCTGGTTGTCGTGGACGACGTCGAAGTCGCCGCGGCGGGCGGCGAGCAGGCGCCGGGCCCGCAGGGAGAAGGTGAGCGGCTCGGGGAAGCCGCCGGTCCACATGGTGGCGACTTCCAGGCCGTCGATCCAGTCCCGGTACTCGTCGCGCTTCGGGGTGCGGAACGGGTCCGGCGAGCGGTAGAGGTCGAGGCTGGCGAGCTCGGTGAGCGTGAGTCCCGTCAGGTCCTCGCCCTCGTCGAGGACGGGGTACGGCTGGGAGCCGATGACCTCGACGCTGTGGCCGAGGCGGGCGAGTTCGCGGGAGAGGTGCCGGACGTAGACGCCCTGACCGCCGCAGAAGGGGTTCCCCTTGTACGTGAGGAGAGCGATCCGCAACGGTCTGTCACCGGCTGCGGTGACGCCCTGCCGGGGGCTTGCCTCTATGGCCTCAGCGGTCATGCGCGACCCCCTTCGAGCGTGGTTTCGCCGGAGCGTAACCGCTCGCGCTAATCTAGAACAAGTTACAGACTTGATCGTTCTTGATCTTCTGGCCTGATCTTCTTGATCCTTCAAGGAGGACAGAATCTACCGGCAGGTAGCTCTGTGGTGAGAGCCGGAACAGGTGATTCGCGCCACGGCGCCCGCACCGCCATACTGTCGCTCCCCACCGCACGGAACGGGACCTCATGACCGCAGACATCAGAGCGGACCACAGACCCGCGGCGCCGCCCCTCACGGAGCGCCAGGAGGCACGGCGCCGCCGCATCCTGAACGCCAGCGCCCAGCTCGCGGCGCGGGGCGGCTTCGACGCCGTGCAGATGCGGGAGGTCGCGGAGGCGGCCGGGGTGGCCCTGGGGACGCTGTACCGCTACTTCCCCTCCAAGATCCACCTGCTGGTCGCGACGATGCAGGACCAGCTCCAGCACATGCACACGACCCTGCGGAAGCGGCCGCCGGCGGGCGCCGATCCGGCGGAGCGGGTGGCGGAGACGCTGATGCGGGCCTTCCGCGCGCTCCAGCGCGAGCCGCAGCTCGCCGACGCGATGGTGCGGGCGCTGACCTTCGCGGACCGCGGAGTGAGCCCCGAGGTCGACACGGTGTCGCGGCTGACGACGGCGATCATCCTGGACGCGATGGGCACGGAGCACCCGACCCCGGAGCAGCTCTCGGCGGTCCGGGTGATCGAGCACACCTGGCACTCGGCGCTGATCACCTGGCTGTCGGGGCGCGCCTCGATCGCACAGGTGAAGATCGACATCGAGACGGTCTGCCGGCTGATCGACCTGACGGCGCCGGAGGCGGCGGCGCGGCGCTGAGGGGACGCGCCGCCGAGATCGCTCTCACCACCGACCAGGCGCACCGCCGAGATCGCCGATCGCTCTCACCACCGGCGAGACGCACCCGCGCCCCCGGCGGCTGACGTGCCGCGGGCGCGGGTGGTGTCGGCGGATCAGGACGACGGCGTGGCCTTGTTGGCCGCCACGAGGGCCGCCGCGCACTCCGGGCTGTTGTCGACGGCCACGAACATGACCAGCTTCACCGGGCCGGTGGAGTGGTTGCTGGCCTGGAGCTGCCAGCTGCTCTTCTTCAGGGACTTGATCACCGAGCCGCCCTGCTCGGTCTTCCGCTCCTCGTTCCAGCCGCCCTTGTTCAGGGTCGCGACCGTGTCCGCGTAGGACTTCGCCGGGTCCTTCGCCTTCTCGGCGTCGGCCGTCCAGCTGACCATGCAGTCCTTGGCCTCGGCCGGAATCTGCTCGCCCGAGGCGTCCTGCGCGAAGCCGGCCGCGGTCGCCGCGTCGGCGAGCTCCTTGGTGACCGCGGCACCGGTGAGCCGCTCGCCGCCGGAACCGCCGGAGCCGCCCGTCGAGGACGAACCCGCCGAGGACGAACCACCCTTGTCCGTACCGCCCTCGCTTCCGCAACCGGCGACCAGCAGCACCACACCGGCGGCCGCGGCCACCAACGAAACCTTGCGCACAACACTCCCAAATACGCACGTACGACGGCCTCTTGCCCCCGTTTTCAAGGGCACAGTTTTGCACGTGGGAACGGGCGGCGTGCGCAACCACGCCTTTCGTCAGCCCCGTTCGGCGTCCTCCCCGAACAGCGCCTTCTTCTCCTGCTCGGTGAACCGGTCCATGCACACGGTCTCCGTCGCGTTCAGGGAGATCATCTCCATGCTCAGCGACTGCGACACCCCGGCGTGCCGGGCGTACATCACCCAGCCGCGCTTCCTGAGCGTGAACTGGAGCATGGTGCCGCCCTTCACGCCGATCTTCTCCACCTGGCGCTCGCCCTGGACCCAGCCCTCGGCGACGAGGGCGGTGACCGCCTTCTCGAAGGCGCCCCGCGATCCGTCGACGGGCGGGCCGAGGTACTGCCACGCGGCGGTACAGGCGTAGGCGCGCTCCTCCAACCGCTGCCGGTCCGTGGACGGCGTGGGAAGCGGCGTCGAGCCCGAGGGGGTCGGCCCGCCGATTCCCGGCAGGTCGGACCTCGGCAGCCCTCCCTTCCTCACGGCGGCGACGATCTCGGCGTGTGCCGTCTGCCGGCCGAAGGCGGCGGAGGCCCCTCCCCCGGTGCCCGTGCCGGGCCCGCACCCCGCCCCGAGGACCACCGCCGCCGTCGCTCCCGCGACCGTCGCCCACCGTCTGCCCCGACCCCGCATGCCTGCCCCGCTCCCTGCCCGTACGTACGTGTGACGAGGGAGTGTCACACACGCGGTACGCGCAGGTCACGGCGATTCCGGCGGCGCAGGCGGCCGGTACCGGTCCGGCTATTCCTCCGGCGGGAAGACCGGCTCCCCGCCGTCCGCGAGAGTGATCATGATGGCCTCCACCGGGCACCCCTCGGCCGCCGCGAGCAGTTTCTCGCCCGCGTCCGACTCCGGCTCGCGCGCGTGGGACTGCCGGGCGGTGTCGAGGCGGAAGCCGTCCGGGGCGTGGTTCACACACATGCCGGAGCCGATGCAGACGCTCCGGTCGACCTCGACGTGCCAGCGGTCTCCCATCACGCGCCGCCCTCGTAACCGGCCGGCAGGTGGATCATCTTGTGCTCCAGGTACTCGCCGAAGCCCTCGGGCCCGAACTCCCTCCCCAGACCGGAGTTCTTGTAGCCGCCGAAGGGGCCGAGCATGTCGAGGCTGAAGGTGTTGACGTTGAAGGTGCCGGTGCGCACACCGCGGGCGAAGTCGATGCCGTGCTCCACGTCCCCGGTCCAGACGCTGCCGCTGAGCCCGAAGTCGGAGTCGTTCGCGAGGCGCAGGGCCTCGGCCTCGTCCCCGTACGGCAGCAGGCAGATGACCGGCCCGAAGATCTCCTCACGGGCGATCCGCATGGAGTTGTCGACACCGCCGAAGAGCGTCGGCTCGACGTACCAGCCGCGGTCGAGCCCGGCCGGACGGCCGCCGCCGGAGAGGACCTTGGCTCCCTCCTCCTGGCCGATGCGGATGTAGTCGAGGGAACGCTGCTGCTGCCGCTGGGCGACCAGCGGCCCGACCTGAGTGGCCGGATCGAGCGGGTCGCCGACGACGAGCGCGCCGGCCGCGGCGGCGAAGGCCTCGGCGATCTCCTCGTAACGGGAGCGGGGGACGAGGATCCGGGTCTGGGCGACGCACGCCTGGCCGTTGTTCATCCAGGCGGCCGGGACGATCCCGGCGACAGCGGTCGCGAGGTCGGCGTCGGGCAGGATCACGGCGGCCGACTTCCCGCCGAGTTCGAGGGTGACGCGGGTGAGGTTTCGGGCGGCGACCTCCATGACCCGCTTGCCCGCGGCGACCGAACCCGTGAAGGAGACCTTGTCGACGCCGGGGTGGCCGACGAGGTACTCGCTGACCTCGCGGTCGGCGGGCAGGATGCTGAGCACGCCCTCGGGCAGCCCGGCCTCGGTGGCGATGTCGGCGAGGATGTACGAGTCGAGCGGCGACTCCGGCGAGGGCTTGAGGACCACCGTGCAACCGGCGAGCAGCGCGGGCCCCAGCTTGGCGGCGGCGGTGAACTGCGGCACGTTCCACGGGACGACGGCCGCGACCACACCCACCGGCTCGCGCCGGACGAGCAGCGGGCCGAGTATGCCGCCGCGCCGCTCCTCGTACGTGAAGTCGCGCGCGACGGTGATCGCCGCGTCCCAGACCATCATCGCGCCGAGCGCCTGGGCGAGGACGGACCAGGAGTACGGGGAACCGTTCTGCGCGCTGATGGAGCGGGCGATCTCCTCGTGGCGCACGGCGATCGCGTCCTTGATGCGGCTGACGACGGCGATCCGCTCCTCCACCGTCATCCGGGGCCAGGGCCCTTCGTCGAAGGCCCGGCGGGCGGCCGCCACGGCCCGGTCGACATCGGCGGTGGAGGCGTGCGGGACGCGTCCGATGACCTCCTCGGTGTGCGGGGAGACGACCTCGATGACGTCCGCGCCGAGCGGGTCGGTCAACTCCCCGCCGATGAACAGCTTTCCGTGCTCCACAAGCTCGGTCATGACCGCCGCCTTCATGAGGAGATGAATTCCCTGACGATGCCTCAGAACTGATACCAGTTCTAGTTATAGTGGGCAATGGGCGAGCACGCTCCGCACCGCCGTGGAGAGATTCCGTACCGCCGTGGAGAGATGAGGGATCCATGCAGGGACCCATGCCCCAGGTGACCGAGCACGGCGGAGGCGTCTGGTCGCTCCGGGTGCCCATCCCCGACAATCCGCTCGGGCACACGCTGGTCCACGTGCTCGACACCGACCGCGGGCCCGTCCTCGTCGACACCGGCTGGGACGACCCGGCCTCGTGGGCCGAACTCACCGGCGGGCTCGCCGCGTTGGGCATCGACGTGTCGGACGTCCACGGTGTCGTCATCACCCATCACCACCCCGACCACCACGGCCTCTCCGGCAAGGTCCGCGAGGCGTCCGGGGCCTGGATCGCCATGCACGCCGCCGACACCGACGTCGTGCGCCGCACCCGCGAGGCCGAGCCGGGTACCTGGCTCGACTACCTCGCCCGCAAGCTCGCCGCCGTCGGCGCCCCCGAGGACCACCTCGGCCCCCTGCGGGCCGCCCGCGCCTCCGGGCGGATGCGCACCCTGCCCGGGCTGCGTTCCGCCCTCCCCGACCGGGAGATCGTCCCCGGCGAGCTCCTCGACCTCGCCGGACGGCGGCTGCGCGCGATCTGGACCCCCGGCCACACCCCCGGCCACGTCTGCCTCCACCTGGAGGAGGAGCACCCCTCCCGGCTGCCCGGCCACGGCCGGCTCTTCTCCGGCGACCATCTGCTGCCCGGGATCACCCCGCACATCGGGCTGTACGAGGACCCCGACGACTCCACCGTCACCGATCCCCTCGGCGACTACCTCGACTCCCTCGAACGCATCGGCCGCCTCGGCGTCGCCGAGGTCCTCCCCGCCCACCAGCACGCCTTCACCGACGCCCCCGGCCGGGTCCGTGAACTCCTCGACCACCACGAGGAACGGCTCACCGGGCTCATCGGCCTGCTCGCCACCCCGCTCACCCCCTGGCAGCTCGCCGTGCGGATGGAGTGGAACCGTCCCTGGGACCAGATCCCCTACGGCTCCCGCAACATCGCCGTCAGCGAGGCCGAGGCGCACCTGCGCCGCCTGGTGAAACTCGGCCGCGCGGAGGCGGTGCAGGGGACGGAACCCGTCCAGTACGTGGCCGTGTGAGGCGTCAGGCCTTGACGAGGCGGACGACCGCCGCGATCAGGACGACCGGTGAGAGCCCTCCGCCGAGGATCATCACCGGCATGGCCACCCACCACAGGTAGTGCCGACCATCGCCGTCCCCGTAGTCGTAGACGTTGTGGACGAACAGGAACCGGAGGAGGTGCAGGGTCAGCACCCCGACCAGCGCGATCCAGTAGAGGGCGACGCCGGCAACAGCGGCCCCTCCCCGGGCGGCGCGCCCGCGAGGCCCGCGGCACGGGCCCGCCGGCCGTACCCGCGAAGCCCGGTGTGAGGCGCCTCGCACCCGCCGGGCCGCGGGCATACGGGCCGGTAGAGTGGGCGGGTCGTCATCATGCCCGTACGTGGGGGAAGCCGGTGGAACTCCGGCACTGACCCGCAACCGTGAACAACTCCTGCCCAAGGAGTCGTAAGTCGGAATGCCCCGTCCGGGACGTGACCGCCGGCACCGTCGAGGAATACGGAGCCGGAGCCTGGTGCCCCTGAGGCGTGCCGGTGCCCGGCCGCAGGAGAGGGCCCCATGAACACCGTCCGCCGCGGCGCCACCGCGCTCGCAGCCGCCACCGTCCTGCTCGGCACCGGAGCGGCCGGGGTGGCGGGAGCGGCCACCACCGCGCCCTCCCCCACGCCCTCCGCCGTCACGATCCCGGACGGTCTGTACGGCAAGAACGACCCGACGTACGACGGTGTCTGGCGTCAGTCGCTCGCCTTCCTCGCCCAGCGCTCCACCGGCTTCCAGCCCTCCGACAAGGCCGTGGACTGGCTGCTCGGCCAGCAGTGCGCGGACGGTTCGTTCAGCTCGTACCGCGCGGACGTCACGACGCCCTGCGACGCGAAGACCATGCGGGACACCAATGCCACGGCGATCGCCGTGCAGGGGCTCCGCGCGGTCCGGGGGCAGTCGGCCTCCCCCGAGACGATCGACAAGGCCGTCAAGGCGGGCTCCGACTGGCTGCGCACCGTGCAGAACAAGGACGGCGGCTGGGGCTACAGCCCCGGCGGCGCCAGTGACGCCAACTCCACCTCGGTCGTCATCGGCGCGCTCGCCGCGACGGGCCTGCGGCCCACCCTGTTCACCTCCGCCGAGGGGCGTACGCCCTACGACGCGCTCCTCTCCTTCGCGCTGCCCTGCTCGGACAAGGAGGGCGCGGGGGCCTTCGCCTACCAGCCCGACAAGGCCGGCAAGCTCCTCGCGAACGCCGACGCCACCGCCGCGGCCACCCTCGCGGGCCTCGGCAAGAACGTCACCGCCACCAAGGCCTCTCCCGAGCAGCCGCCGGTCTGCAACGACCTGTCGAAGCCGACGGTCGAGCGGGCCGCGCTCAACGGCGCCTCCTACCTGGCGAAGGCCCTCGCGAAGACCGGCCACCTGACCCTGCCGCCGATGCCGGGCGCCACCGACACGACCGAGCAGCCCGACGTCGGCAACACCGCCGACGCGGTCGTCGCGCTCGCCGCGGCCGGCGCCTCGAAGGAGGCGAAGCCCGCCGTGGAGTGGCTGGAGAAGAACTCCGCCGCCTGGGCGAAGGGCGGCGGCCCGGCCGCGTACGCGCAGCTGATCCTGGCCGCGCGGGCGACGGAGACGGACCCGCGCGAGTTCGGTACGGCGGACCTGGTGGAGCAGCTCAACGCCACCGGCCCGGCGCCGAAGACGCCGGACACCTCGGCCTCCTCCACGAGTGACGACGAGGGCGGCCTCGGCTTCGACATCTGGTGGATCATCGGCATCGGCATGGTCGTCGGCGTCGGCATCGGCTTCCTCGTGAGCGGCCGCAAGAAGTGACCGCCGCGCGAGGGAACGGTGCCCGAGGGAACGGTGCCCGACGGCGTGGCTCCCGTACCGCCGGAGCCGCGGCCGGGGCGCTCCTGACGCTCACCGCGGTCGTGGCCGCGGCGGCTCCGGCGCAGGCCGCCGGCTACCGCTACTGGTCGTTCTGGGAGAGCGACGGCGGGAAGCCCTGGGCGTACGCCACCCAGGGTCCGGCGACCGCACGCCCCGCCGACGGCGACGCGATCGGCTTCCGCTTCGCCATCAGCAACGGCACGAACGACACCTCCCGGCCGTCCGTCGCCCCCGACTTCACGGGGATCTGCGGGGGCGTGGAGAAGAAGGACGGCACGAAGCGGGTCGCGGTCGTCGTCGACTTCGGCGGCCCGGCGGACGCGCCGCCCGGCGAGGCCCCGCCGGAGAAGCCGGTGAAGGTCGGCTGTGCGCAGGTCCGTGAGGACGCGACGGGCGCGGAGGCGCTCGCCGAGGTGGCGAAGCCGCTGCGGTACGACGGCGCGGCCATGCTGTGCGGGATCGCCGGCTACCCGGCGCGGGGCTGCGGCGAGCCGGTCGCGGAGACCGGTGGGACCGGGGAGACCGGTGGGACCGGGAAGACGCCGTCGTCGGCCGCGCCGAGCGCCTCGGCGACCGCCGGCGAGGACGGCGGGAGCCCGTCCTTCGGCGTGCTCGCCGGCGGGGCGGCCGTGCTGGCCCTGGGCGGGGCGGCGATCTGGAAGGCCCGCCGGCGCGGATGAGCCCGGTACGCACGCAGGTGGACGCGGTACGCACGCGGGTGAGCCCGGGGGGCGCGCGGATGAGCCCGGTACCCACGCAGCTGGACGCGGTACGCACGCGGGTGAGCCCGGAGGGCGCGCGGATGAGCCCGGTACGCACGCAGCTGGACGCGGTACGCCCGCGGGTGAGCCCGGAGGGCGCGCGGATGAGCCCGGTACGCACGTGGGTGGACCCGGTGGGCACGTCGGCGAGCCCCGTACGCACGTCGGTGAACCCGGTATGAAGGTGATCCACGTCCTCCGCGCCCCGGAGGCGAGCCGGTCCAACGCGCTGCACGCCGGAGCCTGGTGGGTGTGGGCGCTCGGCCTGGCCGTCGCCGCCTCCCGCACGACGAACCCCCTCCTCCTCGGCCTCCTCGTCGGGGTCGCGGGCTATGTCGTGGCGGCCCGGCGCACGGACGCGCCCTGGGCGCGCTCGTACGGCGCGTTCGTGAAGCTCGGCCTGTTCGTCGTCTTCCTGCGGGTCGTCTTCTCGCTGCTGCTCGGCTCCCCGATCCCGGGGACGCACCTGCTGTTCACGCTGCCCGAGGTGCCGCTGCCCGAGTGGGCGCAGGGGGTACGGATCGGGGGGCGGGTGACGGCCGAGCAGCTGGTGTTCGCGCTGTACGACGGCGCGAAGCTGGCGACCCTGCTGATCTGCGTGGGCGCGGCGAACTCGCTCGCCAACCCGGCGCGGCTGCTCAAGTCGCTGCCGGGCGCGCTGTACGAGGCCGGGGTCGCCGTCGTCGTGGCGATGACCTTCGCGCCGAACATGGTCGCGGACGTGGTGCGGCTGCGTACCGCCCGGCGCCTGCGCGGCCGCCCCACGGGCGGGGTGCGGGCGGTGCTCCAGATCGGGCTGCCGGTCCTGGAGGGCGCCCTGGAGCGGTCGATCGCGGTCGCGGCGTCGATGGACGCGCGCGGGTACGGCCGGACGGCGCAGGTCCCGGTCTCGGTGCGCCGCACCACGAACGTCCTGACCCTGGGCGGACTGCTCGGAATCTGCGCCGGTTCGTACGGGCTCCTCGCGGCGGAGGGCGCCGGATACGGGCTGCCGCTGCTCGGCGCCGGGCTGCTCGCGGCCATGGCGGGGCTGCGGCTCGGCGGCCGCCGGACGGTCCGCACCCGGTACCGGCCGGACCGCTGGGGCGTGCGGGCCTGGGTGGTCGCGGGCTCCGGGGTGGCGGTGGCGGTCCTGATGATCTGGGCGAACACGTACGCGCCGGAGGCGCTGCACCCCGGGGTCGTCCCGCTGGAGGCGCCGGAGCTGCCGCTCTGGCCCGCGATGTCGGTCCTGGTGGGTCTGGTGCCGGCGTTCGTGGCGCCCGTACCCGCAACAGCCCCCGCTGCGAAGGAGAAGGCGTGATCCGCTTCGAGAACGTCTCGGTGACCTACGAGGAGGATGCCGAGCCGACCCTGCGGGACGTGAACCTGACCGTCCCCGAGGGCGAGCTGGTCCTGCTCGTCGGCCCTTCGGGCGTCGGCAAGTCGACCCTCCTCGGCGCCGTCTCCGGCCTCGTCCCCCATTTCACCGGCGGCACCCTGACCGGCCGGGTCACGGTCGACGGCCGCGACACCCGCACGCATCCGCCGCGCGAGCTGGCGGACCTGGTGGGCACGGTCGGCCAGGATCCGTCCGCGCACTTCGTCACCGACACGGTCGAGGACGAGCTGGCGTACGGCATGGAGTCCCTGGGCCTCGCGCCGGGCGTCATGCGGCGCCGGGTGGAGGAGACCCTGGACCTGCTCGGCCTCGCGGAACTCCGCGACCGCCCGATCGCGACGCTCTCCGGGGGCCAGCGGCAGCGGGTCGCGATCGGCTCGGTCCTGACCCCGCACCCGAAGGTCCTGGTCCTGGACGAGCCGACGTCGGCGCTGGACCCGTCGGCGGCGGAGGACGTCCTGGCGGTGCTGCAGCGGCTGGTGCACGACCTGGGCACGACGGTGCTGCTCGCGGAGCACCGCCTGGAGCGGGTGGTGCAGTACGCGGACCAGGTGCTGATGCTGCCGGAGGGGGTGATGGGCGCCCCCGCCGAGATCATGGCCGTGTCGCCGGTGCATCCGCCGGTGGTGGGGCTGGGGCGGCTGGCGGGATGGGACCCGCTGCCGCTCACGGTGCGCGACGCGCGACGCCGGGCAGGGGAGCTGAAGGCCCGGCTGGAGGGCCGGGTCCCCGCGGCGCCGGTTGGATGTCCAGCCCGTCCGGCGTCCGAGGACCGGGGTCCGGGACGGAGCCCCGGTTTCGGGAAGGGGCGGGGTGGGGGACTCGGCCTGTTCAAGCAGCGCCGTACCCCATCCGCACCCGCCACCCCCACCACGACCCCCCTCGTCCTGACCGAAGCCCTCGCCGTCCGCCGCGGCCGCGTCGAGGCGCTCCGTCGCGTCGACCTCCAGGTCCGGGCCGGCGAGACGCTCGCCCTCATGGGCCGCAACGGCGCCGGCAAGTCCACCCTCCTCTCCGCCCTCGTCGGCATGATCGCCCCGACCTCCGGCACCGTCCGCGTCGCCGGCCGGGCCCCGCACACCACGAGCCCCGGCGAGCTGATCCGCCAGGTCGGCCTGGTACCGCAGGAGCCGCGCGACCTGCTGTACGCGGACACGGTCGCCGCCGAGTGCGCGGCGGCCGACGCGGACGCGGGCGCCGAGCCCGGGACCTGCCGGGCGCTGGTGTCCGAGCTGCTGCCGGGCGTCGCGGACGACACCCACCCCCGGGACCTGTCGGAGGGGCAGCGGCTGGCACTCGCGCTCGCCGTCGTCCTGACCGGCCGCCCGCCCCTGCTCCTCCTGGACGAGCCGACCCGCGGCCTGGACTACGCGGCGAAGGCCAGGCTGGTCGCCCATCTCCGCACCCTGGCCGCCGACGGGCACGCGATCGTGCTCGCGACGCACGACGTGGAGCTGGCGGCCGAGCTGGCGCACCGGGTGGTGATCATCGCCGACGGCGAGGTGGTGGCGGACGGGCCGACGGCCGAGGTGGTCGTCTCCTCCCCCGCGTTCTCTCCGCAGGTGGCGAAGATCCTGGCGCCGCAGCCGTGGCTCACGGTCGAGCAGGTGGAGGCGGCGCTGTGAGCACCCGCCCGGTACGCGCGGTCCGGCTTGGGCCACGCTCCGTCACCGCCCTCGTCCTCGTCTCCCTCATCGGTCTTTTCGCCTTCTGCTGGCCACTCTTCGCGGACGCCGGCTCCGCCGTGACCTCGCACGCCGGGGACGCGCCGTGGCTGTTCGCGGCGCTGCTGCCGCTCCTCGTCGCGGTGGTCGTGGCGACGATCGCGGACTGCGGGATGGACGCGAAGGCGGTGGCGATGCTGGGCGTGCTGGCCGCCGTCGGCGCGGCCCTGCGGCCGCTGGGCGCGGGGACGGCCGGTCTGGAGCCGATGTTCTTCCTGATGGTGCTGAGCGGCCGGGTCCTCGGGCCGGGGTTCGGTTTCGTCCTCGGCGCGGTGACGATGTTCGCGTCGGCCCTGCTCACGGGCGGAGTGGGGCCCTGGATGCCGTTCCAGATGCTGTCGATGGGCTGGTTCACGATGGGCGCCGGGCTGCTGCCGGGGCCGGGCGGGCTGCGGGGCCGGGGGGAGCTGCTGATGCTCTCGGTGTACGGGTTCGTGGCGGCGTTCGCGTACGGCACGATCATGAATCTGCAGGGCTGGGTGCTGCTCCAGGGCCTGAGCAGCGGGATCTCGTTCCAGCCGGGCGCCCCGCTCGACGAGAACCTGGTCCGTTTCCTGGCCTACGTCACCGCCACCTCTCTCGGCTGGGACCTGGGACGGGCCGTTCTCACCGTCGTCCTCACCCTCACCATCGGCGGCACGCTCCTGAAGGCGTTGCGGCGGGCGACGCGGCGGGCGAACTTCGAGGCCCAGGTCACATTCGGGGGCCCTGAGAAGCCCTCCCCGGGTGAGCCGCCCCACAGGACCTACGTCACGTACGAGCCGGAATAGTAGTCGGGCGGTACCCACCCAAACCGCCCACAGCGGTGCATGACCTGCGGAAACACCCCACACCCACCCCCCGGGACCTTCCTCCGACGTCCGAACCTTCCTCGTACAGGGGGTCGTTGCGTCGGCGTTCCAGCCCTGCTTGTCTGGTGGACGTCGCCAGGCAGCCGGTGCTCACCGCAGCGCCTCGGACGGCCGGTTCCCCCAGTTCCCGGGTTCCCCGGGCTCTGGTTCCGGCTTGCCGAAATCGCCTGACGCAGCCCTTGTTCCCGAAGTTAGGCAGAAACCTTGATCCGCTCGATCACCACTCGTGTCGCCGCCCGCAAGAAGACCTTCGCCGCCTCCGCAGCCGTGCTGCTGGGTGCGTCGGGTGCGGTGCTCGGCACGACGGGCTCGGCCTCGGCCGCCAGCCCGCAGGATGTCGCCCGGCAGATCGTCCCCGCTTCGCAGTACGCGTCCTTCAGCAAGATCGTCTCGCACGAGTCCGGCTGGAACCCGAAGGCCACCAACTCCTCCAGCGGCGCCTACGGCCTCGTCCAGGCCCTCCCGGCCTCGAAGATGTCCTCGGCCGGTTCCGACTGGAAGACGAACCCCGCCACCCAGATCAAGTGGGGTCTCAACTACATGAACGAGCGCTACGGCTCCCCGAACGCCGCTTGGGCGTTCTGGCAGGCCAACGGCTGGTACTAAGAGTCACCGCCGCACAAGCGCCCACCCGCAAGGCCCCGCCTCCCGTCAGGGAGGGCGGGGCCTGCGGCGTTCTCCGGCGTCCGCCATGGCCGCCACGGCTTCCCGCAGCCGCCGCTGGTCCCTACAGCCGCTGAATGATCGTCCCCGTCGCCACCGCCCCGCCCGCGCACATCGTGATCAGCGCGAACTCCTTGCCGGTGCGCTCCAGCTCGTGCAGCGCCGTGGTGATCAGCCGGGCCCCGGTCGCCCCGACGGGGTGGCCGAGGGCGATCGCGCCGCCGTTCACGTTCACCTTCTCCAGGTCCTGGTCGAAGACCTGCGCCCAGCTCAGCACCACCGAGGCGAAGGCCTCGTTGATCTCGACGAGGTCGATGTCCCGGAGCGACATCCCGGCCTTGCCGAGGACGGCGCGCGTGGCGTCGATCGGTCCGTCGAGGTGGAAGTGCGGGTCGGCGCCGACCAGGGCCTGGGCGACGATCCGGGCGCGGGGCTTCAGCTTGAGGGCGCGGGCCATGCGCTTGGAGGCCCACATGATCGCGGCGGCGCCGTCGGAGATCTGGGAGGAGTTCCCGGCGGTGTGGACGGCGGTCGGCATCACGGGCTTGAGGCGGGCGAGGCCCTCCATGGTGGTGTCGCGCAGACCCTCGTCGCGGTCGACGAGCCGCCACATGCCCTGCCCGGCGGCCTGCTCCTCCTCGGTGGTGGGGACCTGGACGGCGAAGGTCTCGCGCTTGAAGCGCTCCTCGGACCAGGCGTTCGCCGCGCGCTCCTGGGAGAGCAGGCCGAGGGAGTCGACGCGTTCGCGGGTGAGGCCGCGGTGGCGGGCGATGCGCTCGGCGGCCTCGAACTGGTTGGGCAGGTCGACGTTCCACTCGTCGGGGAAGGGCTTGCCGGGGCCGTGCTTGGACCCGGAGCCGAGCGGGACGCGGGACATGGCCTCGACACCGCAGCTGATCCCGATGTCGATGACGCCGGCCGCGACCATGTTGGCGACCATGTGGCTCGCCTGCTGCGAGGAGCCGCACTGACAGTCGACCGTGGTGGCTGCCGTCTCGTAGGGGAGGCCCATGGTGAGCCAGGCCGTGCGGGCCGGGTTCATGGACTGCTCGCCGGCGTGGGTGACCGTACCTCCGACGATCTGCTCGACGCAGTCGGCGTGGATGCCGGTGCGTCCGAGGAGTTCGCGGTAGGTCTCGCCCAGGAGGTAGGCGGGATGGAGGTTGGCGAGCGCGCCTCCACGCTTGCCGATGGGGGTGCGTACGGCTTCGACGATGACGGGTTCCGCGGCCATGAGCTCGTCCTCTCCTCGACCGGACGGGGCGTCCCGGCAGCCCGTCGGTCGGCGTCACGGGGGAACTAGTACGCGTTCTAGTTCTGAGTGCAGTCTTATGACTGCTACCGCGGGTACGCAAGGGTCCGGGAGGCAACACTTCCCGTTCTGGCCCTTGCTACTTGTAGAACTCGTTACTAACTTTCCCGGCAACTCCTGACGGCCCATCAGATCCCCTCATCAGATTCCCTCAGATGTGGAGTGTGTTGCCGATGCCCTGTCCCCACCTTCCCGAGGGGTTCGACGCCACCGACCCCGATCTGCTCCGCGACCGCGTCCCCTTCCCGGAGTTCACCCGGCTGCGGCAGACCGCACCCGTCTGGTGGTGCCCCCAGCCGCCCGGCATCACGGGCTTCGCGGACGGCGGGTACTGGGCCGTCACGCGCCACGCGGACGTCAAGTACGTCTCCACGCACCCCGAGCTGTTCTCCTCGAACGAGAACACGGCCGTCATCCGCTTCAACGAGCACATCACCCGGGACCAGATCGAGGTCCAGAAGCTGATCATGCTCAACATGGACCCGCCCGAGCACACCCGGGTCCGCCAGATCGTCCAGCGCGGCTTCACCCCGCGGGCGATCCGGAACCTGGAGACCGCCCTGCGCGACCGCGCCCACGCCATCGTCGACGAGGCCAAACGCGCCACGGACGCCGACGGCACCTTCGACTTCGTCACCCGGGTCGCCGTCGAACTCCCCCTCCAGGCCATCGCCGAACTCATCGGCGTCCCCCAGGAGGACCGCTCCCGGATCTTCGACTGGTCGAACAAGATGGTCGCGTACGACGACCCCGAGTACGCCATCACCGAGGAGATCGGCGCCGAGGCCGCCATGGAACTCATCGGCTACTCGATGAACATGGCCGCCGCCCGCAAGGAATGCCCCGCCGCCGACATCGTCAGCCAGCTCGTCGCCGCCGAGGGCGAGGGCAACCTCTCCTCCGACGAGTTCGGCTTCTTCGTGCTGCTGCTCGCCGTCGCCGGCAACGAGACCACCCGCAACGCCATCAGCCACGGCATGCACGCCTTCCTCACCCACCCCGACCAGTGGGAACTCTTCAAGCGGGAACGGCCGGCGACCGCCGCCGAGGAGATCGTGCGCTGGGCGACCCCCGTCGTCTCCTTCCAGCGGACCGCCACCCAGGACACCGAGATCGGCGGGCAGAAGATCGCCAAGGGCGACCGCGTCGGCCTCTTCTACTCCTCCGCCAACAACGACCCCGAGGTCTTCACCGACCCCGAACGCTTCGACATCACCCGCGACCCCAACCCGCACCTCGGCTTCGGCGGCGGCGGACCCCACTTCTGCCTCGGCAAGTCCCTCGCCATCAAGGAGATAGAGCTGATCTTCAACGCGGTCGCGGACGCCCTGCCCGACCTGACGCTCGCCGGCGAACCGCGCCGGCTGCGGGCCGCCTGGCTGAACGGGGTGAAGGAACTCCGGGTCCGCGCCGGGACCTGAGCGTGCGGAGTGGGACGGGACGGAACCGGAGGGTCACCCGGCACGTCCCACCCCGCATGCGGGGGACACACAGATTTCTGGCCACCATCGTCGCGCTGCTCGCGCTCCAGCTCGGCTCGCTCGTCGCACCGGCGTACGCCTGCGGCTGCGGCGCCATGATCCCGACCAAGGACCAGCGCATCGGCGTCGACCGCGAGGAGTCGGCCGTCCACTGGGACGGACGGACCGAGACCGTCGTCATGCGCTTCAACGTCCACGGCGACGCCCAGCACGCCGCCTGGATCATGCCCGTGCCGAGCCGCGCCGGCGTCACCCTCGGCGACCCCGGGCTCTTCGACGCGCTCGACCGGCTCACCGAGCCCGAGCAGCGCGACCGCTTCCACTTCTGGCCGCGCGAGGGCGACTGGCCGTTCGACCACGACTACGGGGACGGAGCCGGGGCTCCCGCGCCCGGCGCGGGCGGCGTCGGCGTCGTCGGCCGCGAACGGCTCGGCCCCTTCGACGTCGCCCGGCTGACCGCCACCGACCGCGACGCCCTCGGCACCTGGCTGCGGACCAACGGCTTCGAGCTGCCCGAACGGCTGACCGGTGCCCTCCAGCCGTACGTGGAGCGGCGGTGGGAATACGTCGCCGTCCGCCTCGCGCCGCAGCAGAAGAACGCCGTCCTCCAGGGCGAGCTGACCCCGCTGCGCATCACCTTCGCCTCCCCCGAACTCGTCTATCCCATGCGCCTTTCACGGCTCGCGCAGACCTCCCAGAGCCTCGGCCTCTCCATCCTCGCCGAGCACCGGATGGAGCCCCGCTCCCCCATCGGCGGCGACGCCCCCGAGGTGACCTTCGCCGGCCGGATCGAGCCCGCGGGCCCCATCGCCGCGCTCGCCGGGACCCGGCCGGTCCAACTCACCGTCCTGGAACAGGAGTTCCCCCAGCCGGAGCGGATCGACGACGACCACCACCTACGGGCCGTCGCCGACACCCCGTACCGCCGGGTCGAGTACACCGACCGGCTGCTCACGGTGGGCGACGGAATCCCCGTCTGGCTGCTGACGGTGGGCGGCGGTCCGCTCCTCGCCGCCCTCGCGACGCTCCTGGTCGAACGGGCGACGAGGCGCCGCCCGGCGGCCGGCCCCGGTGTACGTTCAGCCGCATGACCAACCCTCAGTGGACCGCAGTCGACGCCTACTTCACCGAGACGATCGCCCCCGCCGACGAGGCGCTGACCGCCGCGCTCAGCGCCTCCACGGCGGCCGGGCTGCCCGAGATCGCCGTCGCCCCCAACCAGGGCAAGCTCCTCCACCTGCTCGCGCAGGTGCAGGGCGCCCGGAACATCCTGGAGATCGGCACCCTCGGCGGCTACAGCACGATCTGGCTGGCCCGCGCCCTGCCCGCCGACGGCCGGCTCATCACCCTCGAACACAACCCCGACCACGCGGACGTCGCCCGCGCCAACCTCGCCCACGCCGGCCTGGACAAGATCGTCGAGGTCCGTACCGGCGCGGCCCTGGACAGCCTGCCGCGGCTGGAGGCGGAGGGCGCGGGCCCGTTCGACCTGGTCTTCATCGACGCCGACAAGGTCAACAACCCGCGCTATGTGGAGTGGGCCCTGAAGCTCTCCCGCCCCGGCACGGTGATCATCGTCGACAACGTGGTCCGGGGCGGCAGGATCACCACCCCCGACCCGGACGACCCGGCGATCACCGGCACCCGCGAACTCTTCGACCTCGTCGCCGCGGAACCCCGCCTGGACGCGACGGCGATCCAGACGGTCGGCACCAAGGGCTACGACGGCCTGCTGCTCGCCCGCGTCGTGGGCTAGCCCCCCGCGGGTGTCTCCCTTCCCGGCCGCACGGCGGGAAGGGAGACACCCGGGGCGCGCCGGACGAGGCCTGCCAGCAGTTCCGCGAAGAGCGCGGGCCGGCTGAAGTAGCCGACGTGCGAGGTGTCCAGGGTGTGCACCTCGAAGGGGTTGTGCGGCGTCAGCTCGTCGGCCTTGCGGATCATGTGGTCCTGCACCGCCGGGGTGATGCTCGCGTCCCCGGCCAGCCGGACGTACGTGTGCGGGACCCGGCCCCACCGCTCCGCCGTGACCAGCGCCCCCGGCTCCAGCACCCCGTGGTTCTCGTCCGGATCCAGGGTGTCGAGCAGCGCTCCGAACGCGCGGTCGGTGGAGTCGGCCATGACGGCGGCCTTCAGCTCGGCGAACACGGCGGGATCGGCGTGGGCCGCCCGCCAGTTCAGCCGGACCACGGCCGGGTCGGCGGACTCGCCCGTGAGCGGCACGGCGATCCGCGCCACCGCCGCGTCGAGCAGGTTCTCGTCGACCACGTCCCACGCCCCGGTGAGCATCGCCGGGTCGGCGAGGCAGTACGCGGAGAGATAGACCAGCCGGTCCACCAGCTCCGGCGCGGCCTCGGCGACGGCACCGATCGTGAGACCGCCGAGGCTGTTGCCGACCAGCACGACCGGCCCCAGCGGGGCCAGCCGCCGCAGGACCTCCGTCACGTGCCGCACGTTGTCCCGCAGCGTGACGCCGCTCATCGGGGACGGGGCGGCGGCCAGCGCCGCCAGGTCCTGGGGCTGCCGGTAGTAGGCGGCGGGGCCTTCGGCCCGGTCGCCGTGCCCGGGCAGATCGACGGCGTACGAACGGTGTCCGAGCAGCGCGAGCTCGTTCTGCAGCGGGCCCCAGGCCCGTGCGTTGCTGGAGGCGCCGTGGACGCATACGAACGTGGGGCGCGAGTGTGCGCGCATGGTGGGATTCCTCGTCATCAGGAGGCGAACGGTGGACGCGGGTCCGGGTGCCGGGCGCAGGCCGGCACCGCGGTCAGCACCCCGAACGGGTGCGGATCGCCTGCCGGTTGTGGATGACGGAACACATACGAGCGACCCTAACAGAACGGAGCGTCTCGCGGCGGCGCGATGGCTACGGGGCTCCGGAGCCCGCCCCGCCCGGTGCGCTCCGGCGCCAGCCCGCGAAGAGCGGCAGCTCACCGGACGCGTCGAGGACGACCAGGCCGAAGGGCCGGTCGAACGCGACCCGCTCCACGACCTGGCGCCGGGCCGGTGCCGCGCTGCGGGTCATCGTCACCTGGGTCACGGCGGCCGCCTCGACACCCTCCTCCGCGACCTCGACCAGCGCCTCCTGCACCACCGCGGAGACGAAGAGACCCGCCGGGGACAGACCCGAGAAGTCGGCCCCGGGCCGCGACGCCCGGCTGACGCCGAGCGACGCCAGATGGGCGTCGGCCCCGGTCCTCGTACGGAGGGTGAAACGCGGCAGCGTGAGGTCGGCCGCGTCCGCGGCGAGCGGCTTCCGCGCCGAGGGCGCGGCCCAGGCGGCGGGCAGGACATCGGCCGGCCCGGCGCCGGGCCGGCCGAGGACGAACCGCACCCGGGCCGCCTCCTCGCCCGCGCACGGCAGCTCGACGACGGTGACCCCGTCCACGGACCAGACCGCGTCGGCCGGAATCCGCCGCCGCATCGTCGGTACGGGCCGGGTGTCGCCGCAGCCGTCGGTGAAGGGCTCGTCGCGGGTGAGGTGCGCGGGGAACGCGGTCAGCCAGGAGGCCTTCAGGGCCATGGCGTTGACCAGGACCAGGTCCTCGGAACCGTCGAGCCCGAGCGGCAGCCGCTGGACGCGCCCGCCGGTCGCCCTCCGTATCCAGTCGTCGAGTTCGTCCTGGGCGACGGCGGGAACCTCCCCCAGGGACACGTCGTCCGTCGCCCCGGACACCTCGTCGGGCAGCTCGAACCGGGCCGGCGCTCCGCGCAGCACCCCGAACTCCACGTCCGGCAGGCCACGCCGGAAGGCATCGCGCAGCGCCACCCCGCTCCACACACCGGCCGCCGACACGACCCCCTCCGTCACCGCGAGCCGCCGCCCGACGGCGGTCACCGCCACGGCGGCCGCCTCCCCGTCGACCCCGAGCAGCCCCCGCAGCTCCTCGGCGGTCCGGCCGCGGGCCCCGGACGCCACGGCCGCGAGCGCCAGCCACAGCCCCACCGGCGAACAGACGAAGTCACCCTCGCCCAGACAGGGCAGCCAGCGGGCCGCCAGGACCCGTACCGCGTCCGCCTCGAAGGCGGTGGGACCGGGAGTCATATCCTGCCTCTCATGAGCATCGTGAAGATCAACGTCCTGACCGTGCCCGCCGAGCAGCGGGAGGTCCTGGAGCAGCGTTTCGCCTCCCGGGCCGGGGCCGTGGAGGGGTCCGACGGCTTCGAGTGGTTCGAGCTGCTGCGCCCCGTCGAGGGCACCGACCAGTACCTGGTGTACACGCGGTGGCGCAGCGAGGAGGACTTCCAGGCCTGGATGAACGGTTCCATGAAGGCCGCGCACGGGGGCGGCGGCGCGGGTGGTGCCGAGGGCGGCTCCGAGGGCGGCGAGCGGCCCAGGCCCGCCGCGTCCGGCTCCACCCTCTGGTCCTTCGAGGTCGTCCAGCAGGCGTCCCCGAAGAGCTGACCCCGCGCGTCCCCCGCCGGCCGGGCGTCCGGGGAAATCGGGCTGCGTCCCAGGTCGTGCGCGCCGCACAATGGCGCTCATGACCTGGACCTTCTCCCCCGAGCACGTCGACACCCCGGACGCCACCGCTCTGCGCCGCGACTACTACGACGATGTCGCGAGCCGCTACTGGAAGCGCCCCGCGACGCGGGCGGAGATCGACGAGGGCCTGACCAACGACGGGGTCGAGCTGCTGACGCCGCCGACCGGGCAGTTCCTGGTCGGCCGGTACGAAGGGAAGCCCGCCGGCTGCGGCGGGGTGCTCCTCCTCGACGAGGACCGCGCCGAACTGACCCGCGTCTTCCTGCGTCACGCCTTCCGCGGCCTGGGCGGGGCGGGCGTGCTCCTCGGCACCCTGGAGGACGCGGCACGCGGGCTCGGCGCCCGCCGGATGGTCCTGAACACGCGCCTCGACCTGGTCGAGGCGCGCGCCCTGTACACCCGGCACGGGTACGACGAGATCCCGGCGTACTGCACGGGCCCGTACATGGACATCTGGTACGGCAAGGACCTCTGACCGACCCGCCCCGGGACCGCCGGGGGCTCCGTGTCAGCGGCTCCGGTCAACGACTCCGGTCGGCGGCGGTCGGCGGCGGTCAGCGGCTCCGGTCAGCGGCGGCGGTCAACGGCTCCAGTCAGCGGCGGCGGTCAACGGCTCCAGACGACGACGTCGAACACGGCGCGCGTGTCGGACGCCAGACCGGCCAGTTCCTTGACGGTCAGGCGGGCGAGGCGGCCGTCGTTCGTCGCGGCGCAGACGACCATTCCGGTCTTCAGCTCCGTCGCCGTCGAGGTGCCCAGGGTGTCGATGTCCCGCGCGCAGTCCTCGTACGAGGGCGTCTTGTTCGTCGAGTCCTTCCACACCAGCGCCTTGACGTCGTCCCCGGGCTGCAGCATGTGGCCGCCGAACGGGTAGACGGAGAAGTCGTTCTCCTCGCGGATCTCGGACTCCGCGGGCGGCGCCGCGTCGAGGTCCTTGTCCTCCGCGTACACGATCACCAGGGCCCCCTTCCAGGCCTCCGCGCCGGCCGGCTTCGCGGGCGGGGCCTCGGAGGACTGCGTCCCCGAGGGCGTCGAGGTCTCGTGGCTCGTCGTGGGCTCCGGGCTCTGCGAGGAGTCCACGGAGGTGTCCTCGCCGCTCCCGCTCTCCGCTCCGGAGGGGGCGGCCGAGTTCGTCACCGGGGTCTGTGCCCGCGGCGGCGTGGGGTCGTCGTCGTGGGTGCTCACCAGATACGTGCCGACGACGCCGATCACCGCCGCCACCAGCGTGGCTGCCGCGCCGATCCAGGCACCCCGGTGCGAGGACGTACGCGCCACGACGACGGGCGCCGGGGCGCCGTATCCACCGCCGTACCCGCCTCCGTACCCGCCGTGTCCGCCGTTCGCCGGCCCGGCCGGCGGGTGTGCCGGCGGCGCCGGCCAGCCCTGGCCCTGACGTGGTTCTTCGCTGTTCATCCTGCCCGCTCCCCCTGTGATCCGATCGTCGAGGGAACAGCGTACTGAGGGGTCCTGAATGACTGTCATACAGGGCGTGCGGCCGCGCACTTACGCGTGGTCGTCGCGGGGCGGCTCCGGGTCGCGCGGGCGCTCCCCGTCCGGGCCGCCGAGCTCGGCCGTCAGTTCCTCCACGAGTTTCACCAGGTCGGTGGGCCGGTCCGGCCCCCACCAGTCGCCGAGCAGCTCGGCGAGCGACTCCTCGCGGGCCGCGTCGAGCCGGGTCGCGGCCTGGACGCCCTCCTCGGTCAGCATCAGCTGGGGCCCCTCCCGGGTGACCAGGCGCCGTTCCTCCACCTGCCGGGAGGCCTCCGTGATCACCCGCAGCGGCACGGGCACGTGCTCGGCGAGCCGGACGGGTTCGACGGTGCCGTGGCGGCGGATGCGGAGCAGCAGCCAGCTCGCGGCGGGCAGCAGGTCGAGCCCGGCGCGGGCGGTGATCTTCTCGTAGGTCTCCCTGCGGCCCGCGCGGGAGCCGAGGAGCGACACGGCACGGGCGCACTCGTCGTACGAGGAGCGCACGACGGGGCCGGCGGCGAGCGTCTGGCTGGTGTCGGGCGCGGTGACCGAGCCCCGCAGCTTGTCCTCCTTGAGGAACCAGGCGACGACGAAGGCGACCAGGACCACGGGCGCGGCGTACAGGAAGACGTCGGTGATGGACGTGGCGTACGCGTGCAGGACGTCGGGGCGCAGGCCGGCCGGGAGCGAGGCGACGGTGCGCGGGTCGGCGGCGAGCTGCTCGGGGCCGATGCCGGGCGGGAGGTCCTGCCCTGCGGCGGTGGCGGCGGCGAACACGTCGTCGAGCGAGTGGGTGAGCCGGGTGGTGAAGATCGTGCCGAAGACGGCGACGCCGAAGGAGGCCCCGATGGAGCGGAAGAAGGTGGCTCCGGAGGTGGCGACGCCGAGGTCCCCGTACGGGACGGCGTTCTGCACGACCAGGACGAGGACCTGCATGACCAGGCCGAGGCCGACGCCGAAGACGAAGAAGCAGACGCTCATCTCCGCGGTGGAGCTGGTCTCCGTCAGCCCGTGGAGCAGGAGCAGTCCGAGGCAGGTGACGGCGGTGCCGGCGATCGGGAAGAACTTCCAGCGGCCCGTCCGGGAGACGATCTGGCCGGTGATCGTCGAGGTGATCAGGATGGCGGCGACCATCGGCAGCATGTGCACGCCGGACTTGGTCGGGGTGACGCCCTGCACGACCTGGAGGAAGGTCGGCAGATAGGTCATCGCGCCGAACATCGCGAAGCCGATGACGAAGCTGATGACCGAGACCAGGCTGAACGTCCGGATCCTGAAGAGCTTGAGCGGCAGTACGGGTTCGGCCGCCCGCCGCTCGACCTGGACGAAGAGGACGAGGAGTACGGTTCCGAGGACGGCGAGGCCGATGATCTGCGCCGAACCCCACGCCCAGGTGGTGCCGCCGAGCGAGGCCACGAGGACCAGACAGGTGGCGACGGAGGCGATGAGAAGGGTGCCGAGGTAGTCGATGGTGTGCCGGGTGGAACTCACCGGGATGTGCAGCACTGCGGCGATCACGAAGAGGGCGACGATGCCGATCGGCAGGTTGATGTAGAAGACCCAGCGCCAGGAGAGCTGCTGGGTGACGACCCCGCCGAGCAGCGGACCGAGGACGCTGGTGGTGGCGAAGACGGCGCCGAAGAGCCCCTGGTATCTGCCGCGCTCCCGCGGCGGCACGAGGTCGCCGACGATCGCCATCGACAGCACGATGAGACCGCCGCCGCCGAGGCCCTGGATCGCGCGGAAGGCAATGAGCTGCGGCATGTTCTGTGCGATGCCGCAGAGCACGGAGCCGATGAGGAAGAGGACGATCGCCGCCTGGAAGAGCCTTTTGCGCCCGTACTGGTCGCCGAGCTTGCCCCAGAGCGGGGTGCCCGCCGTGGACGCCAGGATGTAGGCGGTGACCACCCAGGAGAGGTGCTCCATGCCGCCGAGCTCGCTGACGATGGTCGGCAGCGCGGTGGAGACGATGGTCTGGTCGAGGGCGGCCAGCAGCATGCCCAGGAGCAGCGCGCCGATCGCGACGAGGACCGTGCGGCGGCTCTGCCCCTCCCCGGGCGCGGGGGCGCCACCGAGCTCGGAGGGGCTGACTTCCTGGGCCATGGGCGTCTCCTCGGGGCGTCTCGTCGGGCGTCCCGCCGGACGGCCCATGGGACGGCCCCTCCATCCTGGTCCGAATGTCCGGATATGGCCTGCGGAGTTCGTCCGCCTGTTCGCCCGCCGGGAGGGTGCGGGCTGCATAATCGCCAGCAGTTGTCTCGGGGAGGGGACCCATCATGACCGGACATGCCTGTCCTGAATGCGGTGTACAAAGACCTGGCTGCGCCTGCGCCCAGGCCGAACTGGCGGCGGCCGAGGACTTCGATCCGCTCCGGATCAGGCCGTACGTGACGCTGGACGCACCGGAGGACGGGCCGGGGGCCGTGGCGGGAGGCGCCGGGTCGGGGGGCTCGGGGTCGGGGGGCCCTGGCGCTTACGGCACCGGCTCGCACGGTACGGCTGCGACGCACGGCCTCGACTCGTACGGTACGGCTGCGTACGGCCCTGACTCGTACAGAACGGGTGCGTACGGCCCTGACTCGCACGGTACGGCTGCGCACGGCGCCGACTCGTACGGAACGGGTGCTTACGGCGGTGCCGCCGCGGAGGACCCGCCGACGGCGCCGCTGGCGGCGGTCCGGCCGGACGGGGGGTCGGGCGGGGGGCTGGGCCATGGGCCGGACGGGGGGCCGGGCGGGGGTGTCGTGCGGGACACCACCGCAGACGTCTCCGGGCCCGTCTCCGGGCCCGTCCCCGGCGGCGGGTACGAGCCGTACGGCGGCACCGCGGCCTTTTCGGCCGAGCCGCACCCCGGGGGCGACCTCTCCGAGACCATGCCGCTCCTGCTGCGCGGCACCGGCGACATACCCCCGCCGCCCGGCCGTGGGCAGGCGCGGGGACGCGGGCGCCGGCGCGGCGCGCTGGTCGCGGCGGCGGCCGCCGTCGCCGTGGCGGGCACCGCGGCCCTGGCGGCCGCCGTCCTCGGAGGCGGGGAGGAGCCCGACGACCGGGCGGCCGTACCGGACGTGACCACGAGCGCGTCGCTGAACCTCGGCGTGTCGGAGGCACCCTCCCCCTCCGCCTCGTCGCACAGCCCGGAGCCGACGTCCTCGTCCCCGACCCCGCGCGAGACGTCCGCGTCCCCGTCGCCCACGTCGGCCTCGCCGACGCCCAGGACCGCGTCGCCGAGCGCCTCCGTGACCACGAGCGGCGCGGGGGCGCCCCCGCCGGCCTCATCCTCGTCGGCGCCGGCCGTCGGGCCGACGACGGCTCCCCCGGCCACGACGACGCCCCCGGGCGCGTCCCCCGGGGAGGGGGAACAGGGCCAGGAGGAGACCCTGGACTACGGCTCCAGCGGGCAGGAGGTACGGGAGCTCCAGCGGCGTCTCGCCGACGTCGGGGTCTACCGCGGCCGCGTCAACGGCAGGTACGACGACGACGTGTGGGAGGCGGTGGCGCTCTACCAGTCGTACATGTACATCCAGGGCGATCCCGAGGGCGTGTACGGGCCGAACACCCGCGAGGTCCTGGAGCGGTACACCCCGCACATCTGACCCCCGATCCGGCTCCCGATCCGGCTCCTGATCCGGCTTCCCGCCCGGCCCCCCACCCGATCCGACTCCCGGTCCGGCTTCCCACCCGGCCCCCGATCCGACTCCCGGTCCGGCTTCCCACCCGGCCCCCGATCCGACTCCCCGTCCGACTCCCGCGAGCCCGCCCCGGGTCCCGGTATGCGGACCGGTTGGCCAAGACACCCCCGGGTTTTGTATCGTAGAAAAACAAAGTGGCCCCGCCCGCACACCCTGACCGGCGGGCGGGACCGCTTCGTTCTCCGCACCACCCCCTCTGGAGACCTGATGCCTGCCACCACCCCGGCAACGCTCACCGCCCGCGCCCTCCTCCTCGACATGGACGGCACCCTCGTCAACTCGGATGCCGTCGTCGAGCGCTGCTGGCGACGCTGGGCGGAGCGGCAGGGCCTCGACGGGGACGCCGTGCTCAAGGTGGTCCACGGCCGCCAGGGGTACGCGACCATGGCCGTCCTCCTCCCGGACCGCCCGATGGACGAGAACCACGCCGACAACCGCGTCATGCTCGCCGAGGAGACCGCCGACCTCGACGGGGTCGTGCCCGTTCCCGGCGCCCCCGCCTTCATGGCCGCGCTCGCCCAGCTGCCGCACGCCCTGGTGACCTCGGCGGACGAGGCCCTCGCACAGGCACGGATGGGCGCCGCCGCGCTCCCGATGCCGGAGACCCGGATCACCGCCGAGTGCGTGGGGGCCAGCAAGCCGGACCCCGAGGGATTCCTGAAGGGCGCGGCCGAGCTGGGCTTCGACCCGGCGGACTGCGTCGTCTTCGAGGACTCGGAGGCCGGCATCCAGGCGGGCCGCGCGGCCGGCATGCGGATCGTGGGCGTCGGCCCGCGCGCGGCGGCCTTCGCGCCGGACGTGCACGTCGACGACCTCACCCGTCTGCGGGTCGAGCCCGCGGCCGACGGTTCGATCACGCTGACCGTGCTTCCGTAGGACCTCGCGCTCCTCAAGGACCACGCTCCTCAAGCACCGACCGCACCTCCCCACTCGGGGATCCACGACGGGACGAGACCCCGGGCCGAAACGGCCCGGGGTCTCGTCGTGTCCCCGCACGCGCGGTCGCTGACGGCCACTCCCGCCCCACCCCCGTGACGCCCGGCGGAACCTGGCACTCCATCAGGACACGTCACACCCCTTGATGTGACGTGTTCATGTCGTCACCCTGTTACCTGGCGCACCCCCCACCGAAACCTCGCGCCGCCACGATGACCGGGCCGTAAGCCCGGCACTCACGGGGACGGCACCCGCCAAGGTCCCCCCACCTCAAGGGAGTTCCCATGCCCGTCGGCACTGTCTACGCGCGTCGACTCGCCGTGCTCGCCACCTCCGCCGCCCTCACCGCCACCGGCTTCCTCGCCACGGCCCCGGCCGCCCAGGCCGCCATGCCCACCCCGGTCAGCGCCGCCACCGCCCGCACCTACCTGGCCTCCCTCACCGTGAAGGCGGAAGGTTCCTCCTCCGGATACAGCCGGGACCTCTTCCCCCACTGGATCACCCAGTCCGGCGCCTGCAACACCCGCGAGACCGTCCTCAAGCGCGACGGCGTGAACGTCGTCACGGACTCCAGCTGTGCCGCGACCAGCGGCAGCTGGTACTCGCAGTACGACGGCGCCACCTGGACCGCCGCCGCCGACCTCGACATCGACCACATGGTCCCGCTGGCCGAGGCCTGGCGCTCGGGCGCCAACGCGTGGACCACCTCGCAGCGCCAGTCCTTCGCGAACGACCTGACCCGGCCGCAGCTGATAGCCGTGACGGACAACGTCAACCAGTCGAAGGGCGACCAGGACCCGGCGGAGTGGCTGCCCTCGCGGACCGCGTACCGCTGCACGTACGCCCGCGCGTGGGTGCACGTGAAGTACTACTGGAACCTCAGCGTCGACTCCGCCGAGAAGAGCGCCCTCCAGTCCGTGCTCAACGGCTGCTGAGGACCCCACCGCTGACACTGCGTCAACAACGGCCATCGGGAAGTGAACCGCACCACACACTTGCCGGTGGCCTGATGTTGAACTTGCAAGTACTAGTGAGGGGTGCCTAACCTGACGGCCTCATCGGTTTCCGTCCCCACTCCCCGTCCACCCCACGGACGGGGCCAGGCCGAAGGAGTCCCCCCATGAACAACCCGAACAACCCGAACAACCCGAGCCACCCGAGCAACCCAGGCAACCCGAACAACCCGGGCAGCCCGAAGAATCAGCGGACCACGGAGAACCCCGGCGGCCTGAGCGCCCTCGCGGGCCGCCTCGACCAGTCGCAGCCGTACGCGCTGGGCCTCTTCCGCATCGTCGTCGGCCTGCTCTTCGCCTGCCACGGCGCCGCCTCGCTCTTCGGCGTCCTCGGCGGCGCGATGGGCGGCGGGACGATCCCGGCCGGCACCTGGCCGAGCTGGTACGCCGCCGTCATCCAGCTCGGCGCGGGCGGCCTGGTCCTGTTCGGCCTGGGCACCCGGAGCGCCGCGTTCCTCGCCTCGGGATCGATGGCGTACGCGTACTTCAAGGTCCACCAGCCGGAGTCCCTCTTCCCGCTGCAGAACGGCGGCGAGACCGCGGCCCTGTTCTGCTGGGCCTTCGCGCTGCTCGTGTTCACCGGCCCGGGCGCGCTGGCCCTCGACGGTCTCTTCCGCGGCCGGGTCGGCGCGAGCGCCACGGCCCGCAGGACCAGCGAGGAGCGCGAGGAGCAGGCCACCCCGGTCACGGCCTGAGCCATGACGCCCTCGGTCCACGACCTGAGCCATGACGCCCTCGGTCCACGGCCTGGGTCGTGCCCCCGTAGTCCACGGCCGGAGCCATGCCCAGCGGTCCACGGCGTGGGGTACGACCCCCGCCGTCCACGGCCCGAGTCATGACGCAGGCGGCCGCCTGAGCCGCTTCGGCCCGGCAGGCTGAGGCCCACAGCTGAGTCGCATACAGGAAAGGGCCGGACCACGCAGCACGCGTTCCGGCCCTTTCCCCTGCCCCTCTCACCCGGAACCGGCCCCTCCCCCCGGGCACATTCCCGCAAAGTCGCACACGTTCGCGCGGGCCCGGCGGAGCCCGGCACCCACCCGGCGGGCGGCCCCCCGCCCCCGCGTAGGCTCTGCCCCTGTGAATCTGCTCGACAGCCTTGGATCGCTGCGGTCGCTCACCGCCGGTCCATGGATCTACCCGGTGGTGGCGACGTCGATCCTGCTCGACGTCTTCCTGCCCGTGCTGCCGAGCGGCTTCCTGGTGATCACCGCCGCCACGGCGGCGGCCTCGGCCACCGCGGCCACCCCCGACGTACCGTCCCTCCTCCCCCTGCTGCTCTGCGCGGCCACGGCCTCGGTGCTCGGCGACTTCCTGGCGTACCGGCTGGCGCTACGGGGTGGCGCCAGGCTCGACCGGACGATCGCCCGGTCCCGGCGCCTGTCCATGGCGCAGGAACGTCTCGGCACCGCGCTGACCAGGGGCGGCGGGCTGCTCGTCGTCCTCGCGCGCTTCGCACCGGCGGGCCGCTCGGTGGTCTCGCTGGGCGCGGGCGCGGCGAAGCGGCGCGTGGAGGAGTTCCTGCCGTGGTCGGCCCTGGCGGGCGTGACCTGGGCCTCGTACAGCGTGGGGCTCGGCTGGCTGGGCGGGCAGTGGCTGGGCGCGACGTGGTTCAGCGCGGGAGTGTCGACCCTCGCGCTCTTCCTGGCGGGCGGGCTCGCCGCCTACCTCATACGGCGTCCGGCTGAGGCTCCCGCGCCTGCCGCCTGACGGCGGGCCGCGCCGGGTGCGCGTGATGCGCACCGCGTACCTCCAGGTCGTCGAGGAGTCTCGCGGTCGCGTCGGCGATCTCGTCCACGGCCCGCTCGAAGACCTCGCGGTTGTGGGCGGCGGGGGCGCGGAACCCGGAGACCTTGCGGACGTACTGCAGGGCGGCGGCGCGGATGTCGTCCTCGGTCGCCTCCTCGGGCAGCGCGGGCGGTCGGAGCGTCTTGATGCTGCGGCACATGCCTCCAGTGTGGCGCGCCCCACTGACAACCGCCGGAGCACGGAGCCACCGGGCGGCGGGACGGCCCTCGGCCTCAGGACAGCCCCCGCCGGCTACGCGCGTTGATCTCGGCGGCCCGGGCGCGCAGCTCGCGCAGCGGCGTGGCCGGCTGGACGTCGGCGGGCTCGGCCTCCCACTCGGCGCCGCCGTGGACGGGCCGGATCAGACAGCGCCCGGGGACGTTCCCGGAGACGCTCCCGGGGACACTTCCGGAGGCGCTCCCCGAGACACTTCCCGAGACGCTCCCGGAGACGCTCCCGACGTAGAAGCCGACCCGCCCGGTGGCGGTGTCACGGACGAGGTCACCGACCTCGGGCAGTGGCTGCACGCATCCCCTCCGTCCCGATTCCTGAAGCCTGGGGAGAACCAGAGAAGCCCTCCACCCCCTCCCTGTCAACGTATCTCTAGAGATGTCCCCCGATGGATGGATCGACCGGGCGGGGCGGCGCACACGTGTGCACCCTGACCTCGGGGTGCGCCGTAGGGTGTCCGCAGATGAAGGGAGTGGTCCACCCGTGACTGACCAGGACAGCGCTCGTCGGCCCAAGTACCAGCGCATCGCCGACGAGTTGAGAACCGCGATCCAGTCGGGCGCGTTCGCGCCGGGTGACCGGCTCCCCGGTGAGAACGACCTCATGACGACCTACGCCGTGGCCCGGATGACGGCCCGCCAGGCCCTCTCCGTGCTGCGCACCGAGGGGCTCGCCGAGGCACGCAAGGGAGCCGGGGTCTTCGTCCGGGTCTTCCGTCCGCTGCGCCGCCGGGGCATTCCGCGGCTGTCCGGCGAGCAGTGGGGCAACGGGCGTTCGGTCTGGTCGGCGGACGCGGAGGACCGGGACCTGGTCGTCGACCAGATCGAGGTGGGTGAGACGGAGGCGGGGGCGCGGGTCGCGGGGGCGCTGAACCTGACGCCGGGCGCGCCCGTGTGCGTACGCAGCCGCCGTTTCGTCCTCGACGCCAAGCCGGTGCTGCTGTCGGTCTCGTACCTGTCGGCGGAGCTGGTGCGCGGGACGCCGATCGCCGAGCCGGACACGGGGCCGGGCGGGACCTACGCGCGACTGACGGAGCTGGGTCACCGTCCGGTGCGGTTCCGCGAGGAGATCCGCTGCCGGATGCCGACGGCGGACGAGTCGGACCGGCTGGCCCTGCAGTCGGGGACGCCGGTGGTCCTCATCGGGCGTACGGCGTTCACGGGGCCGGGGATGGCGGTGGAGCTCAACGAGATGACGCTGGACTCGTCGTCGTACGTCCTGGAGTACGACTTCGACGCGTGACGTCGAACCGCAGCCCGGGATCGGCGTGGGCGACGTCGCCCGCGTACGTCCCTGCGGCCAGCGCGACGGCTTCCCCGGGCGGCAGTGCCGACCCCACATGGGTCAGGACGAGCCGTCCGACACCGGCCTCGGCCGCGGTCCTGCCGGCCTGGGCCGCGGAGTGGTGTCCGGGGGTCCCCCCGTCCGCCTCGCACACGAACAGGTCGCAGTCACGGGCGAGTTCGACGAGGGAGGGGCAGGGCTCGCAGTCCCCGGCGTAGACGAGCGAGCGCCCGTCCTCGTCCTCCACGCGCAGCGCGAAGGCGGGAAGTCCATGCTCGACGGCGCGGGAGGTCAGGGTGAGCCCACCGACGCGGGCGACGTGCGAGTCGCGCAACTCCTCGACCTTGAAGGCCTTTTCGACGGGACTGCGCTCGGGGCCGCTGGTGAGGAACCCGGCGAGCCGGTCGGCGATCCCGACGGGCCCGAAGAGGGGCACGGGCAGGACCACGTCGAGCCCCGCGTAGAGCAGGGCGTAGTAGAAGGTGAGCAGGTCGGCGGAGTGATCGGCGTGCAGATGGGAGATCCACACCGCGTCGACGTCCCGGAGGGCCACGTACCGCTGGAGCTCGGCGAGGGTGCCGCTGCCGGCGTCGACCCAGACGCGCACCCCGCCGCCCTCGACGAGATAGCCGGAACAGGGGTTGCCCGGGCGGGGGAAGGGGGTGGCGGAGCCGAGCACGGTGACCCGCAGGGACGTGTCGAGCATGAGCCAAGACTAGATCACCCCCGCTCAACTCACGCGAAGTTGTGGGGATGGGGTGAAGAGCGTGCGTATTCTGTGTGCGCGCCGGGACCCATCGGCGGGCCCCCGGCAGAAACTGAGGGACATTCATGCTTCGTGCACGCACGTTCGCGGCCGTGACCGCGGCCGCCGCCTCCGGCATCCTGCTGCTGCCCACGCAGGCGCAGGCCGCCGGATCGGTCCACCTGTACAAGATCCACTACGACAGCCCGGGCTCGGACCGCGGCGGCAACACGAGCCTCAACGGCGAGTGGGTGCAGATACGCAACACGACCGGCGCGGCGGTCAACCTGCGCGGCTGGACGCTGACGGACGCGGCGAACCACAAGTACACGTTCGGCAACTTCGTCCTCGGCAAGGGCAAGATCGTGACGGTCCGCACGGGCCGCGGCACGAACACGTCCGCGAACGTCTACCAGAACCGCGGCTGGTACGTGTGGAACAACGACCGCGACACCGCGACGCTGAAGAAGTCGAACGGCGCGCGGATCGACACGTGCGCGTACAACTCGACGCGGGTCGACTACAAGTGGTGCTGAGCTGACGGCTCCAGGACGGAGGACGGCCCCGGGAAACCCCGGGGCCGTCCGCGCACCTCTCTACTTCTCGCCGCCCTCGGGCTCCCGGGCGGCCGGAATCCCGTGCTGCTGCACGTCGGAGTTGACCTGCCCACCGAGGGTCATGACGTTCAGGGTCGCGGAGTTCTCGCTGGCGATGGCCTTCTCGACCCGGGCGACGAGCGTCGAGAACGCGTCCCGCTTCGGCAGGTTGTGGTACGGCCCGACCTTGGTCTCGAAGTAGACCCGCTCGTGCCCGAGGAGCTGCTCGGTGGACCGGTAGTTCTTCCACTGCTCGCGGTACCGGTAGACGCTCTCCAGCGACACGGCGGCGACGACCACGACGCTCAGGACGGTGGCGGTGACCCGCGCGAAGGCGAGATCCAGATTCACGAACACGGGCACGAGCGCGCCACCGACGACCGCGACGGTCCGCATCCGCAGATGCATCGCCTTCATCCGGGTCGCCTTGGCGTCGTACCAGCCCTGGTACTGCGAGAGCCTCGTCTCGATGTACCGCTGCGGCGTCATCTCGCCACCCTGCACCCCGGATCCGGGCGCGTCCCCCACCTCAGCCATACGGCGAGTACACCGGCCCTGCCAGGTCCCCGTCAACTCTTCACCCATTCCCCGCGCAGCCCCCGCAAGGTAGTTTCAACCACCGCCGAAGGCCGTCGACGATCGACGAACTCGCCTTCACCCACGACAACTTCAGGGGGTCCCGTGAAGCCGCAGTCCCACCTCACCCACCCGACGACCGCCACCAAGGCAGCCATAGCCCTGGCCGCCCTCGCCGCCGCGGCGATCGCCACCCTGGCACCCCACACGACCACGGACACCACCGAGGCCGGCGACCGCGAAACGGGCACGGTGAAGGTGGAGGCGAGCGCGGGCGACAAGAAGGTAGAAGTGATCAAGGCCTGACAGCCGCAGACGGAGCGGGCGGGGTCCCTGGCGGGCAGGCGCGTGGACGTCGCCTCACGCCCTCGCACAGCGGGGAGCGTCAAAGTGACTGGTCAACGGCCTAGGAGACCATCGCAGGCCGTGAGCCACATGGATCGGCTGCTCAGGAGTCGTCCCCGGGCTCGGGCCGTTCAAGCGCAGGTCGGCTGCTCGGCTGCCCAGCGGAGGACGGCATCACGGACTGCGGCCTGGGAAATTGACCGCGCCCCCTCGCGCTCAGTGGCCGTGCCCGCTCGGTGAACCACCTCGTAGGCGTCGCCCTCGTCGAGCAGGAGGACTTGGATGTACCAGTCGCCCTCATCCTCGTGGATACTCCCTGTGCCGCAGCCCGGCAAGCATCGCCTCGATGGTGGGGACACCCGGGTCCCGCTCCGTCCGCCGGTGACAGCCCACGCCCTCGCCGTACGGGCCACCGTGGAAGATCGCGTGCATCCACCCCTTCGGCAGTCTCCCTGGCGCGCCGAAGACGTCCTCCGCCGTTCCCCCCGCGACGGAATCGCAGCCCTGACGCTCACCACGATCGACCGGACGAGCCCCAGGCCGCGGTGACCATGGACGTTGATGTCAAGGGTGGATGTCAAAGGCCCCCAGCCATGATCGGCTGGGGGCCTTTTCCGTGGTGGGCGCGGACGGTTTCGAACCGCCGACATCTGCTTTGTAAGCCTGGCGCCACGCGTGGACACGTCCTCGCTGGTCGTCGCGCGTGCCACGCGACGAATCTCTCGATGGGCGTTCACCCCGCGACAGGCTCCGGGTGTCCGTGGTTGACCGCTCGATCTGGCACGGATCTGGCACGAGAGCGCGCCGAGGCCGGGGGTCAGTCGTGCCGCGAAGCTGGTACGCGGATGCCGGAACCAAGGTCGGTAGAAGCCGCCAACAACTGGGCTGCCGCTTGCAGCTCGCGTTCCCATGCCGGAAGATCATCCGGTCCGATCCATTCGCTGTACTCCGCCGCGATGGAGAGGAACTGTGTCTCCTCCTCAGTGTGTGCCGCGACGGTCATCGAGAGGCTGTTGCCCACTTCCTTGGGACTCAGATCGCCTTGCACAAGACCGAACGCGAGGCTCACGAGGAGACGTCGGCCAGCCGTCTCCTCATCAGGCAAAGGCACGCCGAGTTCGCTCAGCGCCTGGACGTACAGCTCGCGGACCTCGGTCGCATCGCTCCGGCTCGGCAGGCCGGCCAGCTCACGCAGGGCAGGAGAGTCGTGCCCGTCAACTAGCGCGTGCGCAGCGATCAACGGGAGATCCTCAGGGCGGAGCACCTCCGCCACGTACTGCCAAGCACTGTCCTGCAACCGGTCCATGACGGCCATCGTGGAGGGTGTGAGGCGTTTTGACCAGCAGATTGCCATTGGTTCGGAGGCCTCAGCGACTTGCCTGCACACGGCTCCGGAGGCCCCATGCGGCTCGCCTGCCTCCGCTGGTCACACGGTCGCCTGCCCCCGCCCGGCAACCGCCGTCCACAAATAGTTCACGCCTGAAAGGAGCAAGGGCTCCCCCGCCTGGCAAGATCAGGAAAGCAGGATGGTGCAGCAGGGGGAGGCCCGGTGGGAAGCTTGCGTGTCGGTGACGTGTTTCGGTCGGCCCAGAACAGAGACCCGTCGGTAAGGCGCATCGATGGCTACCCGAATATCCATCACGTCACAGCTTCCACGGTCCTCGCCCAGATCCAGCTCAGCAAGGGAATCAACCCGATCGCCAAGGCCAAGACTGTCGGCGGGCGGCGCCGCCCAGCCATCCTGATCCGTTCCAGCCCGTGGAAGGCTGGTACCGCTGAGACACCTTGGCACGACGTGTTCGACCTGGACAACGGCCACGTGCGCTACTTCGGCGACCACAGGGTGGATCACACAGTGCCGGTGGGAACGACCCAAGGCAACGCAGTGCTGCTGGAGGCACTGGGGGAGCATCAGGCAACTACCTCGGAAGAGCGTGCACTGGCCGCACCTATGCTGCTCTTCGCGGCGGTATCCCGGAACGGAACACCGAAGGGATACGTCGAGTTCTGCGGCGTGGCGGTCATCGAAGATGCCGAGCAGATCGAGCAGGAGGCGGAGGGAAGGCCCTTCCCCAACTACCGCTATGACCTCTCCGTCCTGGACCTGACCGCAGAAGACAATCAGGTCGATTGGGGTTGGATCGAGGACCGCGGAAGCCCCGAGTTGTCGGCTACAGACGCGCTCACGCGCGCTCCCCGCTCCTGGTGTCAGTGGGTCGAGCAGGGGCATGCCGCCTTGCCGAAGTTGCGACGGCAGACCACGCGCGGGGCCAGTAACTCAGGCTGGCACTCGGAGGACGACGACCGCGGCTCCATGACCCTGTTTCCCGTCCCCCGCCGACCGGACGACTCAGCTTCAGCCCCTTCTGCACCAACCGGGTCGCTGGAGAATATGACGGTCAGCGAGCTCATGGACAGGTTGAGAAGCCTCAAAGTCCACCAGAGGAACGGTCGGCAGAGCAGGCACAAGCCACTTGCCTTGCTGTGGGGCATCTCCCGCGTGGCTACGGGAAAGCCTTCCTTTGCACCATGGCGCCAGTTCCGCGATGAGGTGGGAGGGCTGTTGGCCGAGTTCGGCCTTCCAGACTCTTCTGTGACCCCTGAGTATCCGTTCTGGCACCTGCGGACGAGCCAACTGTGGGATGTGCATGGTGTGCCGGCCGAGCAGGCCACCAAGGTGCATGCGGCAACGTTCGACAGGTTGAACCCCGAGGGAGGAATAGTCGGGCGGGCCGAGCGGCTGCTGAGCGATCTGTGCGTGCGGTCGGAAGCGATCGCCGTGCTGCGGGAGACATACCTTGCCGACATAGACCAGCACGCCCTGATGCAACGGCTGGGATTGGCCGGCTACGAGAGGGCCAGCGGCGTCGGCGACTTCACAGAAGACCAGGGGACGGAAGCCAGTCCCGCCGCACGGCGTACGGTCGCCGCATCTCGTATCGTCCGCGACACCGATTTGGCAGCCAAGGCGAAGAAGCTCCACGCCGACCGATGTCAGATCTGCGGCCTACAGTTGCCCACACGATTCGGCACCTACAGCGAAGCCGCCCACATCCGCGGCCTGGGCCGACCCCATAACGGTCCCGACGAGCTGCCGAACCTACTGGTGCTGTGCCCGAACCATCATGTCCAGTTCGACACATTGGCGATCTACGTCGACCCGGACGGCATCGTTCGCATGACTGCCGACGGCAGCCGCATAGGCGAGCTCCGGCCGCACCCCGCTCACCAGATCAACGCGGCACACCTTCGCTACCATCGCGCGCTGTGCGGCAGGGACACGACTGGCCAACACCTCGCTCCGCTCGATCGAGAACCGTCACCATAGGTGTGACCACCGCTTTAGGAGTTCGGTTGTGGGGTCCTGGCCGGAGGCGGGGCGCTGCTGACGGTTGCTGCGGTTGGCCGGGTGCGACCGCCCCCGGCCGCCGTCGTTGATGACAGCCGTAGATGTCAGACCGGCCTGACATCCTGCGCCCGTGAGAATGACATGGGCCGACTTCTGGGCACTGATAGCCACCCTGAACGGCGAAGCGACTGAAGAGAGCTGCCAGCGCCTCGCCGAGGAGCTGAGCCGCCATCCCGTCTCCGACATCATCGGCTTCGCGGAACGGCATGCCGAGGCGCTCTACCGCCTGGATCAGGAAAAGTTCGGCACTCTGCCGGTGGTCGACCTGACGGCCCGGTTCGGCAGCCCGTTCCCGCAATCGTCCGACGTGTTCCTGTACGCGCGTTGCGCTGTGGTGGCCGCGGGTCAGGCCGTATGGGAGAGCGTCTTCTTCGACGCCGACAAGTTCACGCCGTACACCTCAAGCGAGCGTGACGGCGAATGGCTGCTGTACGTGCCGGACACGGCGTACGAGCTGGCCACCGGCGCGGAGTGGGACCGCTCGACCCGGTACTGCGTCGAGAGCTACTCCAACCGGGACGGTTGGCCAGACCTGCGGGACTGAGTCGAGCTACCGCTTGATCGGGATCTCGTAGACGATCTCGCAGTGGGCGGCGGGCACGATGATGTCGGCCGTCTCGACGGGACGGCCGTCGTCGCTGTAGTACGTCCGCCGGATGTGCGTGACGAGTGCGGCCTTCTGGATCCCGAGGAGTGACGCCTCTTCGGCGGTGGCCTGCCGCGGTTCGGGCTGCTCGACGGCGTGGCTGACCGTGACGCCGATCTCGGCCATGCGGTTCACGACGCCGGCGCCAGCGTGCGGCCCGCCCTCGGGAAGGACGACGAGGGTCCCGCCGGTGAGGTCGTACGGCTCCCAGCTCGTTGACAGCTGCACGGGCCGTCCGTCGGCGAGGAACTCGTACACGGTCCGGACGCACGGCTCGCCCTCGCCGATCCCGAGCCGCGCAGCGATCTCCGCCGGTGCGGGCACCTTGGCATCGGTCCGGCTCTCCCAGCCGCCGTTTCGCCCCACGGCCCTCATGTCGGCCCGGAACGGGGACCCGTCAGGCTGCTCGCGCGCCGCGGATCGAACCATCCGCACCCGCTGCCGGGGCTCGGCCACGTAGGTCCCGGACCCGGCTCGCCCCTCCAGCACGCCCTGGGAGATCAACAGCTCCTGGGCGCGGCGAACGACGTTCTCGCCTACCCCGCACTCCTGGCCGATCTGGGCCCGAGAGGGCAGGCGGTCTCCAGGAGTCCACTCGTGCTCCGCGATCCGCCGCCGCAGTTCGTCGGCGATGCGGAGATAGGGCGGCTGCTCAGGCATATGGAGAATCTAGTCCACTAGCTCCAATTTAGTTAACTAGCTTCACTGAAAGTGATCGTCGGTGACGGAGGCTGTCCTGTGCCTGCTCCAGAAGTAAGCGCAGAGACCCTCGCCGCCCGGCTATCTGCCATCGGGCTCACCACGCGCGTGGAGGAGCAGGCCAGACACACATCGATCGAAGCGGAGGTACCGGAATCCCTCCCCGCCGAGACATGGCGGGAGGTCCTGGAAGTCGTGTCGAAGGCGGACCGGTTCGGTCTCCTCGCCACCAGCCTGGGCGGCCGAACCCTCTGGGCCGCCGTGAACAAAGAGGTCCCCGCGACGGGCGATGTCCGGGGACCTGGCCATCAGCGATAGGAGCTGATCAGCATGTTCAACCGTATCCGCCGCGCCATCGCGCGCACCAGAGAACGGTACTCCCAACAGCCCCGGCACTGCGAGGCGTTAAAGCCCACCCGCCCGACACGCATCCACCCCAACCCGTCCGAGGCGCTGACGCTGCTCCTTCGACAGCTCCAAGATCGAACGGACTTCCTCCCGGGCGAGGAGACGGCCCTCGTCCGCCCGTACGTCCTGGCCAGCGAGCAGCGCACAAGGCAGCGCTCGACGCCCGTCTCGCACCACCCTCGCCCACGCGTGCTTCATGCCGGCGGAGGTCCACGGATGACGCGCGTCCCTCCGGCAGCGGCCACGCCCTACCGATCCAGCTCATGCCGTATCGGCACCCACCACCAGTGCGCGCACTCCTCCCCGACGACGGCACCGATCGACATCCCCGTCATCTACGAGGGGTGCGTCTGCCCCTGTCACTCCCCGACCACGTCACCGAAGGCGGCCTCGTGAACGGCTTCCCCTCCGGCGGCGCGCTCGCCTCGCCGGTCGAGATCACCACGGCCACCGTGCAGCGCGGCGACGTCATCCAGATCGGCGGCCAACCGTGCCGAGTAGCCGACCTCCGCCAACTCCCCGGCGGCGCGAAGCGTCTCCTCTTCGAGTCGGGTGAACTCCTGACCATGCACACCCGCACGCGCCTGATCGCCGTACGAGTGCTCAGAAGGTGGTGAGCGCCCCCATGCCGTCCCTCCGCCACACCATCGCCGACGACCTCCGGACGCAGATCACCACCGGCCACCTGAAGGCCGGCACTCGCCTCCCCTCGGAACCGATGCTCGCCGCCCAGTACAAGGTGAGCATCCCAACCCTGCGCAACGCCCTCGCGCTCCTCCAGGCCGAGGGCCTGATCGAGAAGATCCACGGCAAGGGCAACTTCGTCCGCCACCCGCTGCGCAGACTCACGTACACGGGAGGCCACCTCACCCCGGACACAGACCTCCACGTCACGATCCGCACCACCAACGTCCGAGCCCGCGGAGACCTAATCCCGCTGCTCGGAGTCCCCTCGCGCACTCCGCTGACGGAGTTCCTCTACCTCACCCACCAGGGAGAGTCCCCACACAGCCTGGCCCGCATCTACGTCCCTCGCGAGCTGGCGTCGGCTGGGCCCCCTTGGCCCCGATCCGGCGTGGAGGAATCCCGAGACAAGGTCAGGGCGCGCCACCCAACCCCCGAGGAAGCGACAACCCTCCGAATCAGCTCGACGCTGGCCGTCCTCTCGATCACGCGTGTGTCGACCGACATCACCGGACGCGTGGTCGAGGCGGCCCTCCTGGTCCTCCCCAGCGACCGCGCCGAAGCACTCTTTGTCACGCACCACACAGCCAACGCGAAAGGACAGGAAGGATGACGCCCCACAACGAACTCCGCCTCCTGCCGTGGACGGGCCCCGACGGCAAGCCCTGCTACCTGAGCACCGAAGACGAAGACAGCCACCTGTCCCGCCTGGCTGACAGCACCGAAGCCCTGCAACTCGGCCGGGCGACGGACCTCGTGTCGCACACTCTGGAAGTTCTCGAAGACGAGGTGACCGAGCTGGAGGAACTTCGACAACTGGCAGCGGACCTGACGGAAGCACTCAAGGACGCGCTCCGGGTACCAACAAGCCGCGGTCATCGCCTGCCGGCGCTGGATCGGAACACCGGTAAAGGCGTCGTCGAGGGCTCTCATCTGCCAGCGGCAGCCTTCGGTTAACAGCAGCACATCCGATGAAAGAGCAGCCCCGGATCTCATGCGGGGCTGCTCTGCTTGGGTTGGTGTCCTGACCGTGCGAGACCTGTGACTACTCGTACGTGGTCGCCGCTTGGAGAGCTTGAGCGAAGAAGCGCCAGTCACCATTGGTCGGCAGCTCGCAGCCGGTGTTGCGGTACCAACCGTCCGCGTCGTCAACCCATGCGGCCAACGCCTCCAGGAACCCAGCAAGGTCCGCGTTGTCCCACGACTCGCCGCCGTCGACATAGCTGCGGTGCAGAGAGCGGACGAAGGACGCCAGATCCTCTCTGCTGACAACGTGATCAGGAGAAGTGGTCATGCGCGGCACCCTACTTGCATGCCGCATCCCGCCCTAGGGCAACCACCTCCACCCGACCAAGGGGCTTACGCACTGAAGGCGCTACTCCTCGTCGCTCCGCTCCAGCACCAAACCGACGGAGCCGTCCTCCAGCCCGTTGCTGTCTTCGAGGTGGAGGTGCGCTCCGTCGGAGATACCGTCGCCGGCCAGTACGAGCAGGTGCCCAGCCAGCGTCCTGAGGCCTGCGGCATTCGCCTCGATGACAACCTCGCCCCCAAGGTTCCGCACCTCGATCCGTGAGTCCGCATCCCACGTAAAAATGAGTGCGGCACCATCCGTCACCGTGACGTGAGTGCTCTCGATTGGGCCATGGACGGGCCCGGAAGTCATGGTGACCATGATGCCGCTCACGACACACGGCTCCGGAGGCCGCGTGCGTTCCGTTCATTGCCGCTGTCCAGAAGCGCACGAGCGGATTAGCCTTGCTTCGCCGTCCATGAATAGGCCGCGCATCGAACTAGCTGCTACTCCAGCGAGACGCCCCGGCCTACTGTTTAGTCTCTGTAGGGTTTCTCATCAGCCTGTGACAGCGCTCTGCTGCTCCCTATGACCCGGCTGAATCTCTTACAGAACTCGGCGAAGCTCCACTGGACGCCGGGGGCCGGCGCAAACGATGCGAACGATCCAGCATGCTCACCGCTAATAGCTATGTCCAGCGTGCCTCGCTCGCCAATCCGCACACTCGGACACTCTTGAAGCTCCTGGGCGAACATGGGCCTGGTCTGCCTTCCCCGCCCCAGCCAGGCGCCCCAGTAGATGGCGCGGTCCGTGAGGAAGAGAACGCCTTGCTGGTGACCATCCCAAAGGTTGAGAGCGGGTGCAGTAGCAACTTTCCGTTCCTCAGGCTCAAGTACCGACTCCATGCTTTGCCAGTACTCGGCTTGCGCTCTGTCATGGCGTTGCTGCGCCCACCGTCTCAACATCCGCAACACTCCCTCTCCTTGGCTGTGCTCAGTATCAGACCGCCCTGCATCGCTAGTCCTGGGTTCGAGACATGTTGCATGAGCGCAGCGAGAGGCCATAGGCGCGATCGAGCACTGAGGCGTTTTCATCCTGAATAGCTGCAGTTCAGCAGTGTATGGACGGATTGGACGGCGGTGCCGATGCGGCGGGTGGAGCATCTGGCTCGTGGGAGTAGTCGCCAGGACTTCAGCAGGGCGAAGGCGCGTTCGCCCGGGGCTCTTAGCCGGGCATGGTCCCGGTTGAACTGCTGGTAGCGATCGGCGATGACTAGTCGCCCTCGCTCAGCTTGGTCAGGGCCTCGCACAGGCCTGGCGCCCACGCTGCGAGGACGTCCAGGGTCTCATCGACGTGGCGCCAGGCCGTTGCGGTCGAGACGCCGAACGCTGCCGCGAACTGGGCGAATGTCTCGTTCTTCCGGAGGTGGGCCAGAACGAGCAGTGCCTCTTTGAAGCAAACAAGCCGTCTCCACGTCGAGTCCGGTTCACGCCTTCGGGCGTAGATGAGCCAGGAAACATGCTCGACGAGCTCGCACGGGACGTCGAGCACGGAAGGATATGGAATCAACAGGGCCCCTTGGTCGCCGGTGTGATGAGTGAGATCACCACGCAAACGACCAGGGGCCCTGCCCTGTTACACCCCCCGCCCACCAGGCCATTTCACCCATCCAGCGAAGAATGAAAGAGGCCCCACCGGGTAGTGGCACAGACGGCGTCAGAAAGATCCGAACCCGGGCCGGAGCCGTGGTTAAGCACCGGCATTAAGGGCTAGATGCGACTTCCCTGGTTCGATTCCATCAGTTGGTTGTTGCATGCACGCAGAAGGACTTCAGGCGCTCCGCCATCGTCGTCCTCGTTAACAAAGACACGCACTTCCCTTTGTGCGCGGCTGAGTGCGAGGTAGAGGAGCGACAGATACCGGATGCGTTCATTGGCGGTCGGTGTGGACGAGTTCAGATCCGGGATCCCCGCGACAATCACTGCGTCGAACTGCAGCCCTGCCAGGTGCTCTGCTGTTCCGACGACCAGCCCGCGGCGCCGGTAGCCAAGGCCCTCGATGTCGGATCGACCAGTGACGGTGGAGACATGGAACTTGCCCGAGTGCCCGATCCGTGAGGCGAGCCTGCTGAACCTTGACCATTGGCGGAAGTCCACCACCGCGAGCGCTAGCCGGCCTGAGGGATACAACTCCTGCACCGCGCGGACGATGTCATCCTCCTCACCGATGCGAGAAGCGGCGGAGATCAGGTGCGGCGGGGGGCCATCCGCCTGCGCAGACTCCACCCTGGAGAAGTCGATGTCCCAATCCTGGCCGAGGTCGAGGGTTGGGAACTCGTGATGTACATGCTTGATGAGCTCGAGGATCTGTGGTGTGAATCTGTGGATGGTGGTGAGTTCGAAGTTCGTCACGTCGCCGAGGTCGTCGTCCTCGGGCACACCACTTGACGACCTGGTCCCGTCGGCAGCCAGACCGATGAACGCCTCGGAGGGTGACTGCCTAGGATCCACGGCCATGAATACGCGGGGGTAGACCGACGTATCACGGGTGAGGTAGTGGAGCACCTGTCGCTCCAATGGATTGAATAGATGGAATTCGTCTACGAATACCAAGTCGTACCCTTGAACTCGACGGGCGCGGTTCCAAGTATTCGTCGACAGGTGGATCAAGAAGTCCGCGAGCACCTGATCGGATGTGGTGAGCGAGCGTTCGTCGAGACTTGCCCAATATCGCGTGTACAACTCGAAGACGACCCGCTGGTCTTCACGACTGAGGGGTAGCATCCATGATGCCCGAGGCAGTTGAAAGTACCGCAGATCGGCTCCAGCGCCGGGGAAGATAGCTGCAGCGCCGATGACCGATCCGAACTCGATGAGTAGATCCCAGGCGAGCGCGCGCCGTTCGCCATCGTCGTTCGAATCGAATCTCGCGCGCAGCCCTTCACTGACCTGCCCCTTATAGGTGATCCAGTCACCATTGATGAACTCGTCCAGCACTTCCTGAATCTCGTCCAACTGGGCTTGCTTGCCGCTGAGGCTATCCTCTCCAATCAGACTGAAACCAGATGATTCATCCTGCACGTACTGAGGGGAAATCATCGTCGCGAGTTCGAGCAGGGGAAATACATCGATTTCCTGAAAGAGCCCGAGGCCCATCGAGTCGATTGAGTCTGAGATCTGAGCCGCCAACGCCCAGCTATGGGTAACGATGAGAACGCGCACATCCTCTCCGGCTGCGCGGGCGTTAAGTACCTCGCGGATTGCCTTGAGCGTCAGGGCGAGTGTCTTGCCAGAACCGGCAGGGCCTCGAAGGCGGATCGACTTTTCCGTTTCTGCCTCGATGAATGCGCGCTGCTCGCTGCTGACTGCCTCCAGCCATTGTTGATGTGACCAGCCCTTGGTCGTCGACTGTTCGAGTGCCGGAAGGCTCATCTCGACATCTGCGGGTTGGGATCGCGCCTGGCTGAAGTATTCCTGAGAGGCCGCGACGGCCAGTGGCCAGTCTGCGTTGATGTCGGGCGCGGTAGGTCGCCTGGAGTCGAACTGCTCCAGCGTCGATTTGTTGTCCGCTGTAGTGGTAGTCCAGAAGATGATGTCGGCTCTTTGGCCAGGGATAACTTCCGTAACCCATCGACTCTCGTGGGCATCCTTCTTTGATGTTGCCCTGAAAGCGATGTAGTTATTGTACTTATATTGGTGCCACTGCTTCGGAAGAGAAAGAGGTCCCGGAGTCCTAGCTCTTTCGGCAAAGCTCTTCATCCGACTCAGAACTTCTCTTCTTAGGATTGCGAGATGCTCTGGAACGAATGGTTCTTTGTTGTTCTGGTCGCGCATGAGGACGACGCGTTGCGCTTCTTCATCGTCATCTACGGAAAGGATGAAATCGGCCGACTCGGTGCCGAATTCGAAGAGAACAGCTGATGAGGAGACGGCGTCGGGTGATAGGCCGGTAGCTAGCTCGCTCAGTGCACGGACGGTCGTAATCAGCGGCTTCACGTGAGATCATCTCCAAGATAGTCAGCGTGTAGATCGCGAAGGTCTTCGTACTGATCTGGAAGACCGATCGACATGAATACCATGGCGAACTTCTGCACAAGGGCGTGAGTGAACCGGTCTTGCATACGCGAGATTCGGCGGTATGAGAAATTTTGGCGTGCCGGCCCAAGTGAAATTGCGGGCTCCCAGACCTGTTCGATGTGGCGGAGGTAGGCGAAGTACCCCGAGTCCTGTCCGGGCCCGATGGCTGTCAGGAACAGTGCGTCGCCAGGGGGCTGGGCATAGGGTTCTCGCAGTTTCTCTTTCACCCGCTTGACTGCATTCTCCCGTTTTGGAGGGTTAACGCCGATGAGTTGAGCCTCCACGAACAGGCGCATGCTTCCCTTGAGGCTGTCCGCCTGCATTTCCATCATGCGGATGGCCTCGAGAGCGGCTTGGGCCCTCTTTCCCTCTGCGGGCTGCAGGTTGAGCATGCTGACGATGTCCACGGGTTCTTGTTCGTTCGGCCACTCTCGAAGCCGGCGTTCGGTGATGATGGGGGCCGCAGACTTCGAGAGGATCTGTCGCAGCTCTCGCACCTGCTGTTTGGCCAGCTGCTCACGGAGCTTGGGGATCTGCATCTCCGACAGGTACTCATCTGCCGTGAGCATTGGGACGCAGGTGACGCGACCTTGGTGCTTCGCATGGGCGAAGTCGCAGTCGGCCGTCACGACGAGTAGGTGCCGCTGCCACATCGTTGCTTCGGAGGCAACGGCTTCCAGGACATCGCCCTGTCGCAATGGGTCTGTCACGCTGACCTCACGGAATTCAGCGAACGGCTCGTCCACGGCATGCCCCTCCCACCCATCTGGTTCACATTGTGCCGCCAACGTATCCGACTGCGGTGCGGTGCACGTGAGCTTCCAGGAACCGTGTAGAAGTGCCCAGCATCTCCTACGAGACGGTGAGCCTTTTCAGCGTTGACGCTCCAGGGTGAGGATGGCTGCGGCGATGAGGGTCATGCGGTTCGGGATACATATTTGGGGGCGGCGGCCCTTTCGCCTTGGCGAGCGGTCCTCCGCCTTCCACCACTCGCCCCGCCTCCCATCCCGTCTGCCGTCGACCCACACGCCTGTGGAGCAGGCGCGGTGCCGGGCGTCCAGGTGGAGCGCCCAACTGGACGAACCCCGGCCGGCCTGGCAGTCGTCGTCGCCGGCGGCGTCGGTGCCGTCCTGGTCATCGGCACGGTCCTGGTCTCCATGCTCCTCGCCGTCGCCGTCGCCGTCAGCGCACCATCGGTCGCCGTGTGCGCCGTCGTCCTGCGCTCGCTCCTCAACGGCCAGCACCGACAGCGCTAGTCGTCGAACTCGAAGCCCGACGCCTCCGCACGGGCAATGATGTCGCGCACTGCCTCAGGGCTCGTGACGACGGATTCAAGAGCCGCCTTGAGGCGTGCGAGGTCGCTCGGACTCCCGACCGCGCAGAACATGCCGGCCTCGCTGTCGAAGTCGAGCTCCTCGGCAATGTCCGGCCAGGCGAACTGCACGAGACCTTCCCAGAAGTACCCGTTCGGCTCGTGCCCGGCGGCAGCTACAGCGGCATCGGCAGCCAAGCCACCGGCATTCAAGGTCAGCGAGTACTCGCCGTCGAAGTCATGCAGGTTGATCGTCACGGCGTGATCCTCCCACCGCCCTCTGACAAGGCGCCCAATCTCTCGGGGCGCCCATCCGATCCCCACCCACGCCGATCCGGTGGGCCTTTCCAGTCACAGCACTAGTCGGCCTCCGGGCGGCTCAACCGCCAAGTCTCTGCCGCCCGGAAGCCCCGCCCCTTCCCAGTTCGCAGAACCAGAAGGAAGCACTCCATGATGACCGCCCCAGCCGCCTCGTCGGCGGGATTCGACACCGCCACCCTTAGCGACATGCTCCGGGTGGCCGGGTCCCCCGGCTTCGACCGATGGAAGGAGCAGATCCACCGCACCGGCGGCTGCTCCCACCCCATCCACCTCCAGGGCTGGACCCTCACCCGGGACAAGACCACCGGGGAGACCCTCCACCGGTACTCCACCGACACCGAACCGGGCGCCCGGCTCCGCATCGCCTGCGGCAACCGGCGGGCCTCCCGCTGCCCCGCCTGCGCCTGGACGTACGCGGGCGACACGTACCACCTCATCCGTGCCGGCCTCGCCGGAGACGACCGCCGGGACATCCCCGCCACCGTCCGCGATCACCCCCGCGTCTTCCTCACCCTCACCGCCCCATCCTTCGGACCGGTCCACAACCGCCCCGGCACCCGGCCCTGCCGCTGCGGCGTCCGCCACGCCGAGGACGACACCGCCCTCGGCACGCCGCTCGACCCCGACTCGTACGACTACGCCGCCGCCGTCCTCTTCAACAACCACGCCGGACAGCTCTGGCAGAGGTTCACGAATCGCCTCCGCCGGGAGATCGCCGCCACGGCCAGCCTCTCGCAGCGGGAGCTGAAGACCGTCGCTCGGATCTCGTACGGGAAGGTCGCCGAGTTCCAGAAGCGGGGCGCCGTCCACTTTCACGCCGTCATCCGCATCGACGGCCCGGACGGTCCCGACTCCCCGCCGCCCTCGTGGGCGACCACCGAATGCCTCACCGACGCCATCCAGGCCGCCGCCACCCACGCATACACAACCGTCACCATCCCCGCCGCTGGCCATCAGCCGTTACGTCGTCTCCGCTGGGGCACCCAGCTCGACATCCGGCCCGTGAAGGCGTTCGGCGACGGCTCCGACATCACCGAACAGGCCGTCGCCTCCTACATCGCCAAGTACTCCACCAAGGCCGCCGAGACCACCGGCAGCCTCGACCGCCGCATCGGCAACCGCGAGGCCCTGGTCCTTCTCGGCGTCCCCGACCACACCCGCCGCCTCGTCGAAGCCTGCTTCGACCTCGACCCGCTGTACCCGGATCGCCGCCTCCTCGCCTGGGCCCACATGCTCGGCTTCCGGGGTCACTTCTCCACCAAGTCCCGGCAGTACTCCACCACCCTGGGCGAACTCCGCCAGACCCGCGCCGACTACCGCGCCGCCCAGGAACGCACCGCCCGCGGCATCGACGACATCGAGCCGGACACCGTCCTCGTCCTCACCTCCTGGGCCTACGTCGGCCAGGGCCACTCCCCCGGTGAGGCCGCCCTCGCCGCCTCCATCGCCCGGGACATCCAGCTCAACCGTGAGACCGCCCGCGAAGCCCTACGCGACCAACTCGCCCTGGAAGGAGCAACCGCATGACCGACCGACTGCTGACCGTGGGCCAGGCCGCCGAACTCCTTGGCACCACCGAGAGGTTTCCGCGTCGGCTCATCGCCGAGCGCCGGATCGTCTTCGTCAAGGTGGGGCGGCATGTCCGCATTCCTGAGCGGGCCCTGGAGGAATTCGTCGTCGCCCACACCGTCCAGCCGATCACCACTCGTCGCCGATTCGCGGCGGTGGCCTGATGGCAAACAGCAAAGGCAAGCGTCGCCGCTTCGGTGCGGTGCGCAAGCTGCCCTCGGGGCGGTTCCAGGCTCGCTATCAAGGGCCTGACGGGATAACTCGATCGGCCCCCGAGACGTTCGCCTCGCAGACCGATGCCGATCGGTGGCTCGTCCGCAAGGAAGCAGAGATCCTCGACGGTAAATGGCAGAACCCGGACGACAAGGTTCTCTTCGGGGTGTACGCCGACGCCTGGTTCAAGGAACACGACTATGCGGCGACCACCCGCGAACGCAACGGCAGCGCGTTGCGCCTCCACGTCCTACCGACCTTCGCGGACGTGGTCCTGAGTCAGATCACCACACCCCAGATCCGCCGCTGGCGTGCCGGCCTCCTGGAGTCGGGAGTCGGTGAGCCGACGGTCGCCAAGGCGTACCAGATCCTCCGCGCCATCATGAACACCGCGGTCGACGACGAGCTGATCCAGCGCAACCCCTGCCGCATCAAGGGCGCCGGAGCAGCCAAGACGGCCGAGCGGCCGTTCCTCGACGTCACCGAGGTCTTCCAGCTCGCCGACGCCGTGCCGGCGCGCTTCCGGGTGCTCATCCTGCTGGCGGCCTTCACCGGTCTCCGCTTCGGAGAGCTCGCCGCGCTTCAGCGCCATGACGTCGACCTCGACCGGCGGACCGTCGCCGTACGACGTTCTCTGGCCGAGACTCGTACCGACGGCATCCTGGTCAAGACGCCCAAGAGCGCGGCCGGTGTGCGTACCGTCGCCTTCCCGGCCTCGCTGGCGGAAGTCCTGGCCACTCATCTCGCCGTCTACGCCGAGCCGGGTCGGACCGGGCTGGTCTTCACCGGAGCCCGCGGCGGGCAGCTGCGCCGGAACAACTTCCGCCGACTGTGGTTGCGGGCCCTGAAGACCACCGGGCTCAAAGACGTCCACTTCCACGATCTGCGCCACACCGGGAACACCCTCGCCGCGACCGGCGGCGCCACGACGCGTGAGCTGATGCAGCGGATGGGGCATTCGTCGGTGCGGGCCGCGCTGATCTATCAGCACCTGGTGAACGGGCGTGACCACGCCATCGCCGCTCACGTCGACGAGCAGATCAGGAAGGTCCGGCCGGCCGAGTCCGGCGACGACCCATCTGGCACGTAACTGGCACGACGCCTCTCCCCCCGCCCCCGCGGCCGGGGAACGAATAAGGCCCAGATCCCCGGTTCAGTACCGGTGACCTGGGCCTTTGTCGTGCTACCTGCTGGTGGGCGCGGACGGTTTCGAACCGCCGACATCTGCTTTGTAAGAGCAGCGCTCTACCCCTGAGCTACGCACCCGTGGAAGAGGCAACAGCCTACATGGCGCATGGGTGGGTGCTGCAAACCGATACCTCCCGGTGGGGGGGGGTAGCCCCACCCCGGGACGGTGGGTCGCCGGATCGTGACCGCCGGTGGTGGGGTCGTACGGTCGGGGGACTGTTCGCGTTTCTGGGTTTCTTGTGGGGGTCTCGGCGTCATGGCTGCTGTACGTCGTCCGTTCCGGGTGTTGCTCGCCTCCGGTGGAGTGCTGGTCGCCTCTCTCGCGCTCGCCGGGTGCGGCTCGACCGATGTCGAGGGGGCGCCCGTGGAGCGGCGGACCTTCGCCTTCGGCGGCGACGCGCTCACCGTCGATTCCGACGACTCCGAGCTCGTGATCACCCCCGCCGACATCGACGACGTGCGCGTCGAGCGGCAGGTCGACGGGTGGGTGTTCATGGGGTCGGGGCCCGAGCCCGAGTGGAAGCTCGTCGACGGGAGGCTGACCCTGCGGGTCCACTGCGACGGCGTCTCCTCCAACTGTGACGCCGTCCACCGGATCCAGGTCCCCCGCGACGTCGCCGTCACCGTCGAGAACGACAACGGGCGCGTCACCGCCGACGGCTTCGCCACCCCGATGAAGGTGCGCTCCGACAACGGGGACGTACGCGTGCGCAAGGCCGGCGGCGCGCTGGACCTGGGCACCGGGAACGGTGACGTCGCCGTCGAGCCCGGGGCCACCGCGCCCGAGGTCATCGCCCGGTCCGACAACGGTGACGTCCGCATCACCCTCGGCTCCGTCCCCCGCCGCGTCGACGTCGTCACCGACAACGGCGACGTCCACGTCTCCGTCCCCACCGCCGAGTACGAGGTGACCGGCGCCAGCGACAACGGCGACGTCCGGATCGACGTCCCCCGCCGCGACAAGAGCGAGCACTCCGTGAGCGTCCGCAGTGACAACGGTGACGTCTCCGTCCTCACGGCGAACTGACCGGCCCGTGTGTTCGTCCTTACCGGGTGGGAGAATGAACCGGACCGGGCACGGCGGACACAGCACGGGAGAGGTACGTGGCGGCGAGCGACGCGAGGGGGGCGAGCGGCGTCCGGCGTCGTGACGCGCCAAGCCGGGGGCAGACCCGATCCGACGACGGCCCGAGGCCGGGGATGTCCGGGCTTCGGCTCGCCCTCGCCCTTCCGCTGCTCGTCGGCTCGTTGCTGCCGCACTCCTTCGCCGGCGGCGGCACCCGCCGCTGGTTCGGCGGACGCGGCGAGAGCCAGCGCGCCGAGGCCCAGGCCGCCAAGGACGCCGCCGCCTCCGCCTTCTACGAGCTCGACACCGCCCAGCGCGGCCTGCGCATCTCCATCGAGACCATCACCGCCGTCGACAGCTCCCCCGAGACGCGCCGCGCCGTCGAGGGCTTCGAGGCCCTCGGGCGCCGTATCGACGAGGTCAGCCACACGTACATCAGCGCCGTAGACGCCCACGACCTCGACCGGGACGAGCTCGACGCCGCGACCGCCGGCCGGGCCCGGGCCGAACTGACCCGCGCCAAGGACGAGCTGGACCGCGTGAAGGGCGAGCTCGACCGGTTCGAGGCGGGTCTCGCCCCGTTGCTCGGACAGGCCGAGACCCAGCTCGCCCGCCTCGCCCCCGCCGTCGAGCGGGCCCGGCAGGCCCTGCGCGGTGCGAGCGGCGCCCTCGACTCCGTACGGGAGAGCGGGCTGCGCGCCGACGACCTCGCCGCCCGGCTCGCCGCCCTCGGGCCCGAACTCACCCGGCTCAACGAGGGTGCCGGCCGGCACGGCGTCCCCGAGACCCTCCAGCGCGCCGACAAGGTGCTGCGCGACGCCGAAGCCGTCCGGGCCGAGGCCGAGCGGTTGCCCGAGCGGGCCGCCGAGATCGACCGGCGCCTCGTCTCCCTCCGTACCCGCACCGAGGCCCTCACCACGCGCACCGGTGGCGTCGAGCCGATCCTCTCGGAGCTGCGCCGACGCTTCACCGCACCCTGTTGGCAGGACCTCCAGCACGTGCCCGAGCAGGCCGCCACCACGCTCCGGCAGGCCGAGGAGCGGCTCGCCGAGGCCGGAAAGGCGCGCGCCGAGCAGCGCTGGCCGGACGCGACCTCGCTGCTCTCCACCGTCCGCGCGCTGCTCGACTCCACCGACGAGGCCGTCTCCGCCGCCGGCGACCGGCTGCGCCGGCTCGACGCCGTCGCCAAGGACCCCAAGGCCGAGATCGACCGCGCCCGGTTCGCGGTACGGGACGCCCAGCGCCTCGCGATGGCCGGGCGCAGCACCCCCGACCCCCGCCACGCCCGCCCCCTCGACGAGGCCGTCGCCCGGATCGACCGGGCGGTCGACACCCTGGAGGGCCGCCACCCGGACTACTGGCACTTCCTGACCGAACTGGAGGGTGTACGGGCCACGGCCGCGCACGTCGTCGGCCGGATCAGGGAGGAACGGGGCGGCGCCACCGGGCATTGAGAGCGGAGGGCGGGGCGCCACACGGGGCCGCCGCCTCCAGGGGCCCGGGCCGGGCGCCCCGGCCCGATACCCCTGCCCGATGCCCCGGTCCGGTGCCGGGGCCTGAGACCCGCGCGGGGGACGGCGTTGCCGTCGGGTCCCCTGCCCGTGTCCGCTCGCAGGCTCTAGCCTGTTCCCATGCCTCGTTACGAATTCCGCTGCCGGACCTGCGGCGACACCTTTGAGCTCAGCCGGCCCATGGCCGAGTCCTCCGACCCGGCATCCTGCCCCGCCGGGCACGACGACACCGTGAAGCTGCTCTCGGCCGTGGCCGTCGGCGGCTCCGCCTCCGCCGCCCCCGCGCCGAGCGGTGGCGGGGGTGGCGGAGGCTGCTGCGGTGGCGGTTGCTGCGGCTGATCCCGGTCGGTTCACCCCGGCCGGTTCACCCCGGCCGGCTGATCCCGGTCGGTTCACCCCGGCCGGTTGATCCCGGTCGGTTGATCCCGGCCGGCCGACCCGGTCCGCTGTTTCCGGCCGGCTGTTCCCGTCGGCTAGACGGCCGCCGCCGCCCTGAAGCGGCGCAGGATCTCCTCCCCCGCCGCGACCCCGCGTTCCGCGAGGACGTCGAGGTGGGGGGCCGTCCAGTCGCTCTCGGCCAGTTCGCCGTGGCCCGGGCGCCACGCCCGGTCCGCGGCGAGCAGCAGATCCGCGTCGAGGAGCGAGTCCCCGGCCGCCAGGGTGAGCGACGCGCCGGTGCGGCGGGCGACCTCGCGGACGGCCGCGCTCTTGGTGAGCGGCTTCGGTACGGCGTACACCTTGCGGCCCTGGAGCGAGACCGTCCAGCCCCGCTCGCCCGCCCAGGCGCCGAAGCGCTCCAGCCAGTCCTCGGGCAGCCGTTCCCGCTCGACCACGAGGTAGGCGAACAGGTCCTCGGCGACGCGGTGCTTGCGTACCCAGGACAGGTCCGTGGTCGCGGTGAGGTAGGCGCGGACCTCGGAGAGCGGCGCGCACTCCTCGGCGAGCCTGCGCACCACGGAGGCGTGCCAGTCGGCGTCGGTGACGCCGTCGACGAGGATGTGGCCGCCGTTGGCGCAGATCGCGTACTTCGGTGCGCCGCCTGGGAGTTGGATGCGCTGGTACTGCTTGCGCGTCCGGGTGGTGGTGGGGACGAAGACGGCTTCCCCGGTCAGTCGCTCCAGGAGCCCCGCCGCGTGCTCGGTCATGTACGAGAGCGGCTTGGACTCGTGGACCTCGACGCAGAGCAGCCGGGGCGCCTGGGCGTCGGGCATGCCGAGGGCGAGGGCCGCGGAGGAATAGATGAGGGTGCGGTCGAGGTCGCTCGCGACCAGGACGGGGGCGGGGCCCGCGGTCGGGGCCGGGATCGGGGTCGGGATCGGTGTCGGGGCCTGGGCCGGAATCGGGGCCTTCGCCGTAGTCGTCACGCTCGTGGTCGTACCCGTCGCTTCCGTCGTGTCCGTCGTACTACCGGGCGCGCTCGCCGTACTCACTGGGACACCACCGCCTTGCCGTCGGCGCCTGTCGCGCCCCTCGTGTACTGAGGGTGTATCAGGCCGACGCAGCTGTACGGGAGTTCGTCGACCTCCTCGACCGGTACGCCACGCTGCTCGGCGAGCAGCCGGACGTGCGCGAGGTCGGCGTCGGCGCCCCGCTTCGCGAGGATCTTCCAGGGGACGCGGCGGAGCAGGACGCGGGTGGTCTCGCCGACGCCCGGCTTGACCAGGTTGACGTCGTGGATGCCGTACTCCTCGCTGATCCGCTCCACGGCGGCCCAGCCTTCCCACGTCGGGGTGCGGTCGGCGGCCAGGAGTTCCTTCACGTCGGCGTCGACGGCCGCTCCGACCTCGTCGAAGCGGGCGGCGACGGCGTCGAGGAAGGCGTTGGAGACATCCGCGCCGGCCAGCTCGCGGTAGAACTTCCCGCCGTGGAAGTCGTTCGGTCCGACCAGGTCGGCGCGGAGCACCGTACGGGATATCAGGCCGGAGACCGTGGAGTTGAGGCAGGCGGAGGGGATGAGGAAGTCCTCGCGCGTGCCGTACGTGCGGACGCAGGAGCCGGGGTCGGCGAGGACCGCGATCTCCGGGTCGAAGCCGGTGACGCCTTCGGCGGCCTCGAACTCCTTGATCGCGTCGGCGAGTTCGCGGGTGATGGCGCCCTTGCCGGTCCAGCCGTCGACGAACACGACGTCGGCGGGGTCGTGGTGGGCGGCGAGCCAGCGCAACGCGTTGGCGTCGATGCCGCGGCCGCGCACGATGGAGACGGCGTAGTGGGGCAGGTCCAGGCCGTGGCGGGCCTGCGCCCAGCGGCGCATGAGGACGCCGACGGGGGTGCCGGCGCGGGCGAGCGAGACGAGGACGGGGAGGTGGCCGGGGCGCTCGCGCTCGGCGAGGACGGTCTCGGTGACGGTGCCGACGGCGCGGGCGATGCGGGCCGCCGAGGTCTCCAGGGCCGCGTGGAACAGCTCCTGGTAGCGGTCGCTCGGCTGGTACTCGACGGGGAGCGACTCGGCGTAGTGCGCGCCGCCGCTCTGAATGGCTTCCTCGCGTTCCTCGGTGGGCGCCTCGAGCTCGACGTCCGAGAGGTCCTGGAGCAGCCAGCCGACCTCCTCGGGTGCGTACGAGGAGAAGGCGGGGCCGCGGAGGGGCTCGGGCAGCATGGAGCTCCTTTCGGGAGCTTCGGTGGCTTCGGTGACCTCGGGCGTGGCGTCGTACGGAACGTACGGCGAGGCCGTGGGCGTGTACGAGGGGACGACGGCGAGCACGACGCGCGGGATGTGCGCGGCGAGCTGGGCGAGCAGGCCGTCCGGGGCGTGCAGGGCCGGGGTGTCGGCGGTGGAGTCGATGACGAGGACGACGGCGTCGAAGCCGGCGCCGGCCACGTTGTAGGCGTAGCGCTCGCCGGGGCCGTCGGCGGGGTCGTCGTGGGCGGGGAAGACGAGCCGGGTGCGGATCGCGTAGCCGGGGTCGTCGACGGCGAGGACGGGCGAACGGGTGGTGGTGGAGTACCTGACGTCGTGCCCGGCGTCCTCCAGGGCGGTGCCGAGGCGCAGGGGCGCGTACATCAGCTCCTCGAACCCGAGGACGAGGACGCGGGGCCCTGCGGGCGGCGGGGCGGGGGTGTCGGCGCGTCCGCCGACGGTCTCACCGAGCGTCTCGGCGGACGCGCCGGAGACTTCCTCGGCGGCCGAGCCGGGCTCCGCCTCGACGACCGAGCCGGACTCGTCCTCGGCGGACGAGCCACGCCGCTCCTCGGCCGTCAGGCCGGGCCACGCCCCGCCGGACAGGCCCTGCCGCCCCGCGGCGGCCGAGCCGGGCTCCGCCTCGGCCGCCGGGAACCGCAGTCCCCCGGCCGCCGGGGCCCGCAGCGCCTCCGTGATCCTGACCGCCATCGTGGGGAGGGCCGACTCCAGGCGGTCTCGGTGGTCGGGTGTGAAGCCGTGTCGTCCGCCGTCGGGCAGCCCCTCCGGCCAGTCCAGCGCCACCCGCACGACGTCCGGGGCCGTGGACGGGCCGCGGCCGGGGGCGGAGCCCGCTCCCGGCTCGTACGCCCGTTCGTGTTCCGCCACCAGCGCCTGGCCCTTCTCCAGGACCCCCTCCGGGAGGCGTACGGTGCCGGCGGCGCCGGATATCAGGTCGACGCGGGCGCCTATCTCCGCCGCGAAGGCGTCCAGGCGGCCGAGGTCGGCGGCCGAGCGCATGTCGACGAGGGCGACGACGACGTACCGGTCGCGCGGGTAGCGCTCGTGCAGGGCCCGGACCGTGTTGAGGACCGTGTTGCCGGTGGAGAACTCGTCGTCGACGAGGACCAGCGGGCCGTCCCCGGCGAGCAGCTTGGGGTCCTCGGGCAGCAGCAGGTGCGAGGTGGCGTGCGAGTGGGACTCCTCGAAGCCGCCCGCGCGGGCGACTCCGGCCACCGGCCGCCGGGTGGAGTGGAGGTACGGGGCGAGGCCGAGGCCGTCGGCGACGGCGTGGCCCAGGGCGGTGGCCGTCTCGGCGTACCCGAGGACGACCGCGCGCGCGGCCTCCTCGTCACCGAGGAGCGCGCGGACGCGCCGGCCGAGGTCGAGGCCGGAGCCGTAGACCACGGACGGCCGCTGCGGCACGTGCTTGCCGAGCACGCTGGAGACCAGCAGATGCGCGCGCTTGGGGTTGCGACGCAGTGCGAGGCCCAACAGAGCCGGTAGCGCCTCGTCGCCGATCAGTTCGACGCCCAGTCGCTCCGCGACCCACGTTCCGGTCCACACCACGTCGTCGACGTCCCTTCGTCAGCCGGCAAGTCCGGCGGTGAGCAGATCCACGAAGCCGACGTCCTCCTTGGCGACGCCGAAGAGCTCGGCGCGCAGGAGGGTGCGTTCGGCCCACGCGCGATGCGGCTTCACTTCGTTCATCTTGTTCGTGTAGGCGGAGCGGAGGACTCCGCCGCCGCCCTGTTCGGGCCGCAGGATGTCCTGGGCGTCGCTCCACTCCTCGTGGCTGACCACGGAGAGCGCGTGCACCGGCACCACATGGGTGGGGTGGATGCAGGTCTTGCCGAGCAGGCCGTTGGCGCGGTCGAGTTCGATCTCGCGCAGCAGGCCGTCGAGGTCGTGTTCGATGAGGGCCGTGCGCAGGTCCTCGGCGCGGCCTTCGAGGAAGGGGCTGCGGCGCAGCTGGGGCTTGAACATGCGCTCGCCGGGCCGGAAGTACTCCCAGACGGGTCCGGTGATGGTGAAGCCGGTGCCGTCGGAGCGGCCGAGGACGTTGACGACGTCGGCGATGACGTTCGCGACGATCTTGACGTCGTAGGCGGTCATGTCGGGCGAGCGGCGCAGCCCGTAGGCGGAGCAGAAGTCGGTGACGCCGAGGCGCAGGGCGAGGACCCGGTCGCGGTACTTGTCGGTGATCGAGGCGATGCCGGCCAGGGTCTCGGCCCGGGTCTCCAGGTGGAGGAGTTCGGGGGACTCCAGGACGGGCATGGCGAAAAGACGCCGTCCGCTCGTCCGCTCGGCGAGGGCGAGCGCTTCGAGGAAGGCTTGGCCGCGTGCCTCGGTGAACTTGGGCAGTACGAATCCGGACAGCAGGCGGACCGTTTCTCCAAGCCGGGCGACGAGGTCGGTGATCTGGCGCGGATCGCGGACCCGGATGAAGAGCAGGGGCAGATCCGCGGCGGTGCCCGTGGCGGCGTCGGCGTCCGTCACGGTCCCGGCGGTGCGATCGGCGAGGTCGGTGGGATCGGCACGATCCGGACGATCGGCGAGGTCGGCGAACTGGCGTACGAGGTTGTCCTCGCCCGCCTCGACATCGGCGTCGCTGATGGAGTCCTCCAGGCAGAGCACCATGGAGACCACTCCACGAGCCGCCTGCTTGCGCACGTCGTCGGCGAGCCGGGGCCGGGTGGCCGGGCTGTAGAGCGTGGCCCCCAGGGCCACGGCGAGCGTGCGCGCGGGCGAATCTGCCGTGAACGCGGCCGGTTCCCGAAGGAAGAGACCTGCCCGCGTCGCGGACGGGATGTGCCCGAAATGACGCATATAAGTCCCCCGTCTACCTCTCTGGAACCTGACGACATGTGGCCGGTAATAGTACGTAGGTGCGGGTGTCCACAGTTCCCTTCGAGCATGAAATCCAGGTAACTCGTCAGCGTCCGTCACGCCGTCCCGCGACAGGTGACGCCCCCGCGTTGTCCGCGGGTCCGCCGGGAGGGCAGGATGACGGTCATGACGCACGCGATGCTGAAGGGCTCCAACGTCCCTCTCGACACCGCGGCCGTACGGGCCGTGCTCCGCTGGACCCCGGGCTCCGGGGTCCCCGACGTGGACGCCTCGGCCCTGCTCCTGGGGCCCTCCGGCCGGGTGCGGTCCGACGAGGACTTCGTCTTCTACAACCAGCCGCGCCACCCTTCGGGCCTGGTGCGACGGCTGCCGAAGAAGCGTGACTCCAAGGGTCTCACGGACACCGTGGAAGCCGACCTCGGAAGCCTCGACCCTTCCGTCGACCGGGTGGTGATCGCGGCCTCCTCCGACGGCGGCACCTTCCGCTCCGTCTCCGACCTGCGGATCCTGCTGTACGACGCGACGGCGGGGCCCGAGGCCGAGGCGCTGGCCCTGTTCTCCGTGACGGCGGAGACGGGCGAGGAGACGGCCGTCATCTGCGGCGAGCTGTACCGCCGCGGGGACGGCTGGAAGTTCCGTGCCGTGGGTCAGGGCTATCCGACGGGCCTGGTCGGCCTCGCCACCGATTTCGGCATCTCGGTCGACGAGGACGCGCAGGACGCTCAGGACGCGGCGCAGGAGGCCGCTCAGGCGGCCTCGAACTCCCAGAGCGCCCAGGACGGCCTCCAGGAGGCCCAGGGCGGCTTCCGCGAGGTCCCGGGCGGCCACGGCTCCCCCGGCGAGGCCCAGGAGGTCACGGCGGCCACTGTCGCCTCCCCCGGTGCCGGCGACCCGGATCTCGACCTCACCGTCGCCCACCCGCCCGTACCCGTGCCGCCGCAGCCGACCATGCCGCCGCCCATGCCCGACCGGGCGCCGGCCTACGGCTACCCCCAGCAGCCGGCGAACGCCGCCCCGGCCCCCGCGTACGGCTATCCGCAGCCGGTGACCGCCCCCGAGCAGAACCCGGCACCCGAGTTCCGGATGCCGCCGATGGGTCCCCAGTTCGTCCGGTCCTGAGGTGATCGGCGGCCCCGAGGGAATCGGCGGCCCCGAGGGGCGGGCCGGACCCGAGGCGCCCGGCACTCCCGAGGGGCGGCCCGGGGGCGGCCCCGCGGACGCGGGCAACGGCTACGCCTTGGTCTTGTAGCCGCGCCCCCACTGGAGACCCCAGCCGTACAGCCGGTCCAGTTCGGCCTGGAAGCCGTACACGAAGCGCACCTCGCGGCGGACCGTCAGCTCGCCCTTGGCGTTCTCCACGGAGAAGACCGCGCAGGAGCGGGCCTGCGGGGCGCGCTCGTCGAGATCGATCTCGATCCGGGGGCCGTTGCTCGGATAGAGCGTGATCTTGGCGTGCGTACGGTCGAAGGCCGGCGTCTGGTCGTAGATGTACACGAAGAACAGCAGGCGCTTGATCTCGTCCTTGTGGTCCAGATTGACGAAGATCGTCTCCCCGGAGGAGCCGCCGAAGCGGTCGTCGCCGCTGAGTTTCACGTACGGCGCGCCGTTCAGGTCTCCGAAGAAGCCGCCGAGCGGCTGCACCACGCCCTTGCTGCCGTCGGCGAGCTCGTAGAGGCAGCCCAGGTCCAGGTCGACGTTGACCATGCCCTGGGTGTGCGCCTGCACGACCTCGGGCTTGAAGAGCTGGGACGGGTTGCGGAGCAGCCGACCGCTCTGCCGGGAGCGTCCTTCGAGGTCGGAGGTCCGCATCCGCCAGGAGAGGTTCACCCGGAGGTTGCCGGTGGCGGCGCCCTGTTTGGTGAGCGAGACGGTCGGGCGCCGTTTCGTCAGATCGATCGTGTTCGACGCGGCGCTGCCCGAGTCGAACTGCGACGCCGTCCTCCCCGGAAAAAGGTTGTCCCAGAAGGCCATGCCGCCTTCACCCCCCACTGATCGCCGGCCGTCCGCCGGCACCGCTGATCACCGACACCGCACATGCCTGCGGGGCGGCCGGGTGCACCGGCCGCCCCGCAGTGAAGCGTTCCTCATTGCCGGGGGTGTCACACCCCGGACGACACCTCGGTCTTGTCCCCCGCGGGACCCGACCCGCCCTCGGCCGCCGCCAGCGCCTTGTTGCGCCGTACGGAGGACCAGAAGGACCAGGCGATGAGGGCGACACCGATGAGACCGGTGACCACCTCGGGGATCTGGTAGCGGATGGAGACCATGAGGATCAGGGCCAGCGCGCCGATCGCGTAGTGCGCGCCGTGCTCCAGGTAGACGTAGTCGTCGAGGGTGCCCTGGCGGACCAGGTAGACCGTCAGCGAACGGACGTACATGGCGCCGACACCGAGGCCGAGCGCCATCAGGACGATGTCGTTGGTGATGGCGAAGGCGCCGATGACACCGTCGAACGAGAAGGAGGCGTCGAGGACCTCCAGGTACAGGAACATGAAGAAGGCGGCCTTGCCGGCCAGCTGCACCACGCCGACCTGCTTGCCGCTGCGCTTGGCCTCTTCCTCGGCCTCGTGCTCGCGCTCCTCCTCTTCCTCCAGCTTGTTCTCGAAGTAGCCGGAGAGACCGCCGACGACGAGGTACGTGATGAGGCCGAAGACGCCGGAGAGCAGGACGGTCGAGGCCGCGTCGATGTGCGTGCCGCCGTGCTGGTGGGCCTGGGTCGCGAAGGTCATGGCGCTGATGGCCAGGACGACCAGGGCGATGCAGACCGACAGCATGTCGATCTTGCCGAGCTTGGCCAGCGGGCGCTCGAGCCAGCCGAGCCACTTGATGTCGCGGTCCTCGAAGATGAAATCGAGGAAGATCATCAGCAGGAACATCCCGCCGAAGGACGCGATCGACGGGTGGGCGTCGGTGACGAGCTGCTCGTAGCGCTCGGCGTCGTTGAGTGCGAGATCGACGGCCTCGATGGGGCCGATCTTGGCACTGATCGCCACGATCACGACGGGGAAGACCAGCCTCATGCCGAAGACGGCGATGAGCACACCGACGGTGAGGAAGATCTTCTGCCAGAAGGCATTCATCTTCTTCAGGATTCCGGCGTTGACCACTGCATTGTCGAAGGACAGCGAGATCTCGAGGACACACAGGATCGCGACGATCCCGAACGCCTCCCACCCCCCGTAGAGCACCGCTGCGACCAGGCCGAGCGCCGTGATGGCGAACGACCAGCCGAAGGTTTTCAGAACCACTGTTTGCCCCATCGTGAATTACATGGCTTTACGAAACGTTGACCCCGAAGTCTAGAGCGATGCCCCTCAGCCCGGACGCGTACCCCTGACCGACCGCGCGGAACTTCCATTCGCCGTTGTAGCGGTAGAGCTCGCCGAAGATCATCGCGGTCTCGGTGGAGGCGTCCTCGGAGAGGTCGTACCGGGCGAGTTCCTGGCCGTCCATCTGGTTCACGACGCGGATGAACGCGTTGCTGACCTGACCGAAGCTCTGGCCGCGGTTGTCGGCGTCATGGATCGACACCGGGAAGACGATCTTGTCGCAGTGGGCGGGCACCTTGGAGAGGTCCACGATCAGGGACTCGTCGTCCCCGTCGCCCTCGCCGGTGAGGTTGTCACCGGTGTGCTCGACCGAGCCCTCGGGGCTGCGCAGCTGGTTGTAGAACACGAAGTACTCGTCCCCGAGCACCCGTCCGGCCTGGCACAGCAGCGCGCTGGCGTCGAGGTCGAAGGGGGCTCCGGTGGTGGAGCGCGCGTCCCAGCCGAGCCCGACGAGGACCTGGGTGAGGTTGGGTGCGGCCTTGGAGAGGGAGACATTGCCTCCCTTGGCGAGCGTGACGCCCATGATTCTTTTCCTCCCCGGTGGTGATGAGGCACGTCCGGCGCCGCACGGGATGTGCGGCGCCGGACGGTTGGAACGGTTCGGCTCAGACGTTGACGCCGAAGTCCTGCGCGATGCCGCGCAGGCCCGAGGCGTAGCCCTGGCCGACGGCGCGGAACTTCCACTCGTCGCCGTTGCGGTACAGCTCGCCGAAGACCATGGCGGTCTCGGTCGAGGCGTCCTCGGAGAGGTCGTACCGGGCGATCTCGGCGCCGCCGGCCTGGTTCACGACGCGGATGAACGCGTTGCGCACCTGGCCGAAGGACTGCTGGCGGTTCTCGGCGTCGTAGATCGACACCGGGAAGACGATCTTGGCGACGTCGGCCGGCACCGTGGCCAGGCTGACCTTGACCTGCTCGTCGTCACCCTCGCCCTCGCCGGTGAGGTTGTCACCGGTGTGCTCGACGGAGCCGTCGGCGCTCTTCAGGTTGTTGAAGAACACGAAGTCCTGGTCGTTGCGGACCTTGCCCTCCGCGCTCACCAGGATGGCGCTGGCGTCGAGGTCGAAGTCCGTACCGGTGGTGGTGCGGACGTCCCAGCCCAGACCGACGGTCACGGCGGTGAGGCCAGGGGCCTCCTTGGTCAGCGAGACGTTGCCGCCCTTGCTGAGGCTGACTCCCACGAGTCCCTCCATATGGTTTCCAGGGGCAGCGCCCCCAGTCGTGCGTTGGCATCGGATCAACGAGTGGATCCTAGTGACGGGTTCCCGCTCGAAACAGTCGATTCGCCCGGTGAATCCAGGTGTCGGGTCCCGGAGAGCCCCTCGGGTCGCACCGCCGGAAGGTCCCGGCGGCTCCCCTCGGCGCTCCCGACGGAGGTCAGATCGCTTCGAGGGCCTTGACGTACTCGCCGAGGTCACGTGCGTCCGGCAGGGCGTTCACGACGGTCCAGCGGACGACACCCTCCTTGTCGATGATGAAGGTGCCGCGCACCGCGCAGCCCTTCTCCTCGTCGAACACACCGTAGGCACGGGAGGCCTCGCCGTGCTTCCAGAAGTCGGAGAGCAGCGGGTACTCCAGGGACTCCTGCTCGGCGAAGACGCGCAGGGTGTGGATGGAGTCGTTGGAGACGGCGAGGAGCTGGGTGTCGTCGTTGACGAACACCGGAAGGTTGTCGCGCAGCTCGCCGAGCTCGCCCGCGCAGACGCTCGTGAAGGCGAAGGGGTAGAAGAGCAGCACCACGTTCTTCTCGCCGCGGAAGTCGGAGAGCCGGACGGTGCGCCCGTGGTTGTCCTTGAGCGCGAAATCCGGGGCCTCGGTGCCGACCTCGATCGCCATCGCGTACGCATCCCTTCGGCGGGGCCCTGACCTTGGGCCGAATCGGTGAACCCCACCCTACGGCCTGTCCGCGCGAGCCCCCGCGAGGCCCGGCGGCCCGGCGGGCGCGCGCGCACGAAAGCCCCCGCCGGCGGACCGGCGGGGGCTTCTCGCAGCGTGGTGATCAGCGCTTGGGGGCGGTCAGGCGGGTGCCCGTCCAGTCCTTGGCGACGCTGATGCTCTTGGTCTGGGAGAGACCAGCTGTCTGCGCGGCATCGTTGATGTCGCTCGGCTCGATGTAGCCGTCGCGGCCGGTCTTCGGCGTCAGCAGCCAGATGGTGCCGCCGTCCTCCAGAAGACCGATGGCGTCCACCAGGGCGTCGGTGAGATCGCCGTCCTCGTCGCGGAACCAGAGCACGACGGCGTCAGCGACGTCGTCGTAGTCCTCGTCCACGAGCTCGGCCCCGATGATGGACTCGATGCCTTCACGGAGATCGTGGTCGACGTCGTCGTCGTAGCCGATCTCCTGGACCACCTGTCCGGGCTCGAACCCCAGCCTGACGGCCGGGTTGGTCCGCTCCTCCGCGTGGTCCGCGGTCGCGCTCACGGCTTGCCTCCTGCTCATTCGGTAAATGCTTGGGCCGCGCGTATGCGCGCGGCGCTGGCCGTAGTCCACACGTGCCGGGGTGGATCGCGCAAGTACCCGGCCGTGGAGACCGCCGAAACGGTGACGTTTGGGGCCGTCTCGCCGCAACTTCCGGCACCGTAGGGACCCCGCTCCGTGATCAGGCACACATGATTCATCCCGGTTTGAAGACTTCTGCGGTTTCAGTCTGCCGAACGCCCGGACGAAACGCATGCGCGGGTTGAGCGTAAGGTTGCGATTTGACCGAACCCAGACTCGTGGAGGACACCGCTGGGGGTTACCCCTCGGTAAATGTGACGTCTGGCGCACACGGGGTACACGATGGACATCCCGACCACGTCGTGGCCCGTGGGCACCACCGAACAGCGAAGGAAGAGCGTGGCTCCCGGATCCGATCGCAACCCGATCATCATTGGCGGCCTTCCCAGCCAGGTCCCGGATTTCGACCCGGAAGAGACCCAGGAATGGCTCGACTCCCTCGACGCGGCCGTGGACGAGCGGGGCCGTGAACGGGCCCGCTACCTCATGCTCCGACTGATCGAGCGGGCCCGCGAGAAGCGTGTGGCCGTGCCCGAGATGCGCAGCTCGGACTACGTCAACACGATCGCGACCAGGGACGAGCCCTTCTTCCCGGGCAACGAGGAGATCGAGCGCAAGGTCCTCAACGCCACCCGGTGGAACGCGGCCGTCATGGTGTCGCGCGCCCAGCGTCCGGGGATCGGCGTCGGCGGCCACATCGCGACCTTCGCCTCCTCCGCCTCGCTGTACGACGTCGGCTTCAACCACTTCTTCCGCGGCAAGGACGAGGGCGACGGCGGCGACCAGATCTTCTTCCAGGGACACGCGTCGCCCGGCATCTACGCCCGCGCGTACCTCCTGGACCGGCTGAACGACACGCAGCTCGACGGCTTCCGCCAGGAGAAGTCGAAGTTCCCGAACGGGCTCTCTTCGTACCCGCACCCGCGGCTGATGCCGGACTTCTGGGAGTTCCCCACGGTGTCGATGGGCCTCGGCCCGCTCGGCGCGATCTACCAGGCCCGGATGAACCGGTACATGGAGGCGCGCGGGATCGCGGACACCTCCAAGTCGCACGTCTGGGCGTTCCTCGGCGACGGCGAGATGGACGAGGTCGAGTCGCTCGGCCAGCTGTCCATCGCGGCGCGCGAGGGCCTGGACAACCTCACCTTCGTCGTCAACTGCAACCTCCAGCGCCTCGACGGCCCGGTGCGGGGCAACGGCAAGATCATCCAGGAGCTGGAGTCGATCTTCCGGGGCAACGGCTGGAACGTCATCAAGCTGATCTGGGACCGCTCCTGGGACCCGCTGCTCGCGCAGGACCGCGACGGCATCCTGGTCAACAAGCTGAACACCACCCCGGACGGCCAGTTCCAGACGTACGCCACGGAGACCGGCGGCTACATCCGCGACCACTTCTTCGGCGACGACCACCGGCTGCGGGCGATGGTCGAGGGCATGACCGACCAGCAGGTGCTGCACCTGGGCCGCGGCGGTCACGACCACAAGAAGATCTACGCGGCCTACGCGGCGGCGAAGGCGCACGCCGGCCAGCCGACGGTGATCCTCGCCCAGACCGTCAAGGGCTGGACACTGGGCCCGAACTTCGAGGGCCGCAACGCGACCCACCAGATGAAGAAGCTGACGGTCGACGACCTGAAGCGCTTCCGCGACCGGCTGCACATCCCGGTGACCGACCGGCAGTTGGAGGACGGCCTGCCGCCGTACTACCACCCGGGCCGGAACTCCGAGGAGATCCAGTACATGCACGACCGCCGCAAGGCGCTGGGCGGGTACGTCCCCACCCGGGTCGTGCGGGCGAAGCCGCTGGTCCTCCCCGACGACAAGACCTACGCGGCCGCCAAGAAGGGCTCCGGGCAGCAGTCGATCGCCACCACGATGGCCTTCGTCCGCATCCTGAAGGACCTCATGCGGGACAAGGAGATCGGCAAGCGCTTCGTGCTGATCGCCCCCGACGAGTACCGCACCTTCGGCATGGACGCGTTCTTCCCGAGCGCCAAGATCTACAACCCGCTGGGCCAGCAGTACGAGGCGGTGGACCGCGAACTCCTCCTCGCCTACAAGGAGTCGCCGACCGGCCAGATGCTGCACGACGGCATCTCCGAGGCCGGCTGCACGGCCTCGCTGATCGCCGCCGGTTCGGCGTACGCCACGCACGGCGAGCCGCTGATCCCGGTGTACGTCTTCTACTCGATGTTCGGTTTCCAGCGGACCGGCGACCAGTTCTGGCAGATGGCCGACCAACTGGCCCGCGGCTTCGTGCTCGGTGCCACCGCCGGCCGGACGACCCTGACCGGCGAGGGCCTCCAGCACGCGGACGGCCACTCCCACCTGCTGGCCTCGACCAACCCGGCCTGTATCGCCTACGACCCGGCGTACGGCTTCGAGATCGCGCACATCGTCAAGGACGGTCTGCGCCGCATGTACGGCTCCGAGGCCGAGGACGTCTTCTACTACCTGACCGTCTACAACGAGCCGATCCAGCACCCGGCCGAGCCCGCGGACGTGGACGTCGAGGGCATCCTCCAGGGCATCCACCGCTTCAAGCCGGCCGAGGCGGGCACCATCCCGGCGCAGATCATGGCCTCCGGTGTCGCCGTGCCGTGGGCGATCGAGGCGCAGCGGATCCTCGCCGAGGAGTGGAACGTCCGGGCCGACGTCTGGTCCGCGACCTCCTGGACCGAGCTGCGCCGCGAGGCCGTGGCCGTCGAGGAGCACAATCTGCTCCACCCGGACGAGGAGCAGCGCGTGCCGTACGTGACGCGCAAGCTCCAGGGCTCCCAGGGCCCGTTCGTGGCGGTCTCGGACTGGATGCGGGCGGTGCCGGACCAGATCTCCCGCTGGGTGCCCGGCCCCTACAGCTCGCTGGGCGCGGACGGCTTCGGCTTCGCGGACACGCGGGGCGCGGCCCGTCGCTACTTCCACATCGACGCCCCGTCGATCGTGCTGGCCGTGCTCACCGAGCTGGCCCGTGAGGGCAAGATCGAGCGCTCGGCCCTGAAGCAGGCGGTGGACCGCTACCAGCTGCTCGACGTCACGGCCGCCGACCCGGGCGCCGCGGGCGGCGACGCCTGACCCGGCAGCCCTCGGGCAGCCCCCGGAGGAGCCCTCGGGCGGTGCTCCGGTAGCACAGCGCACCTGGTGAGGGGCGGTGGGACCTCGGTCTCGCCGCCCTTCGGCGTTCTCTACGATTCCCCGCATGAGGGATCGCTGGGAAGAACGCACACAGGCACCGCTGCTCGTGCTGGCCGTGGCGTTCGGCGTCGCCTACGCCGTGCCGATCGTGGCTCCCGGCGCCGCACCCTGGGTGCTCCGGCTGTGCACCCATGTCGAGTGGGCGGTCTGGGCGGCCTTCGCCCTCGACTATCTGGTCCGGCTGGCCCTCGCCCCGGCCCGCTGGGCCTTCGTCCGCTCCCATCCCCTCGATCTGCTCGCGGTCCTGCTGCCGATGGTGCAGCCGCTGCGGCTGCTGCGGGTCGTCTCCACCCTCCTCCTCGTGGGCCGGCGGGCCCGGATGGCCCCTCAGATAACGCTCACCACCTATGTGGCGGGCGCGGTCGTCGGGCTGATGATGTTCGGCTCGCTGGCCGTGCTGCACGTCGAGCGGGACGCGCCCGACGGCAACATCAAGACGCTCGGGGACGCGGTCTGGTGGTCGTTCACCACGATGACCACGGTCGGCTACGGCGACCACGCCCCCACCACGGGTCTCGGCCGGGTCCTCGCGGTGGGCCTGATGCTCTCGGGCATCGCCCTGCTCGGTGTCGTCACCGCCAACATCGCGGCCTGGTTCATCTCCCGCTTCGACCGCGACGACGCGGTGGAGCGCCGCCAGACCGAGCTGTTGGAGACACTGACCCTGGAGGTCCGCGCCCTGCGCGCGGAGGTCGCCCGGCTGTCGGCACCGGCCGGAGCCGCACCGGCGGGGACCGCCCCGGCCGGGGTGGTAACGGCAGAGACCGCCCCGGCAGACGCCGCACCCGCAGGGGCGGTACCGGCAGCCGCCGCGCCGGCGCAGGCCGTACCGGCCGGGGGTCCCGGGCCGGAGCCCCAGGACCTCCCCTCGCCTACCGCTCCCAGATCTTGAACGCTCTGACCTCGTAGGGCGTCTGCGGCACCCAGGTCCCGCGCCCCGGGTAGGTCTCGAACTCCCCCGCCTCCGCGCACTCGGCCGACTGGTACGTGGTCACCGGCCGTCCCGTGCGGTTGGCGAGGGACTGGGCCGAGGTGCCCGGCGGCAGCGCGACACAGCTCTCGATGTCGGTCGTCGCCAGCTCGTGGCTCTGCGCCCTGCCCTTGAAGTCGGGCTTGGGCCAGAGACAGAGCCGCCCCGGCCCGCAGGCCCCCAGTGCGATCCCGGACGGCGCGGCCGCCGCCGGGACGGCGAGGAAGGCGGTCAGGACGGCCGCGACCACCAGTGCGGCCTTCGTATACACGTACATGCTGATGAACCCCCGTTCAGTCACTCTCCGTAATCAAAAGCATGGCGGAGGTCACCCGGAGACGGAAGAGGGGCCGCCCCCGTTCACGCGAACGGGTGACGGCCCCTCACGGGCACCTCCAGGGAGGTCAGATGTGACCGCCCATGCCGCCCGCCTCCGCGTTCTCGCCGCGCTTGGTGAGCGTGGCGACGAGGGCCGCGACGACGGCGACGACACCGGCGACGGTGAAGGCCAGGCCCATGCCGTCGAGGAAGGTGTCGTGGATGACGCCGGTGATCTTCTGGAGGACGTCGGGGGTCATCCCCGGCGCCTGGGCCAGCTCCGGCGGGGCCATGCCGAACTCGGCGGCCTGCTCCAGCTGCGGGTTGACCGGGGCCGGGATGCCGGCGTCCTTCCAGTTGCCCTCGAAGGCGTCGGCGACCTTGGAGGACATGACGGCGCCGAGCACCGCCGTACCGAGCGCGCCGCCGACCTGCATGGCGGCCTGCTGGAGACCGCCGGCCACGCCGGAGAGCTCCAGGGGCGCGTTGCCGACGATGACCTCGGTGGCGCCGACCATGACCGGGGCGAGCCCGAGGCCGAGCAGGGCGAACCAGAGGGACATGACGAAGGTGCCGGTGCCGGCGGAGAGGGTGATCATGCCGAACATCGCGACGGCCGTGCAGACCATGCCGCCGACCAGCGGCACCCGCGGGCCGAACTTGGTGATCAGCGCGCCCGCGAGCGGCGAGGAGACGATCATCATCGCGGTCAGCGGCAGCAGGTGCAGACCGCTGTCGACCGGGCTGAGCCCCTTCACGCCCTGGAGGTAGAAGGTCACGAAGAACAGGCCGCCCATGAAGGCGAAGGCCATCAGGACCATCAGCACCACACCGGCCGAGAGCGGCACGGAGCGGAACATGGCCAGCGGGATGAGCGGCTCCTTGACCTTGGTCTCCCAGAAGGCGAAGACCGCGAAGAGCAGCACCGCGCCGAGCAGGCCGCCCCAGGTCCTGCCGCTCGACCAGCCCCAGGACTCGCCGGCCTTGATGAGGCTCCAGACGAGGGAGGCCATGGCGCCGGAGAGCAGCAGGATGCCGAGGACGTCGAACGAGCGCGGCGCGTTCTCGGCGCGGTGGTCCTTGAGGATGACCAGGCCGAGGACGAGCGCGACGACGCCGACCGGCACGTTGATGAAGAAGACGGACTGCCAGCTGACGTGCTCGACGAGCAGGCCGCCGACGATCGGGCCGCCCGCGGTGGACGCGCCGATGACCATGCCCCAGATGCCGATGGCCATGTTGAGCTTCTCGGCGGGGAAGGTGGCGCGCAGCAGGCCGAGCGCGGCCGGCATGAGCAGGGCGCCGAAGAGGCCCTGGAGGATGCGGAAGACGATCACGGCCCCGATGGAGTCGGAGAGGCCGATGGCGCCGGAGGCGAGGGCGAAGCCGGCGATGCCGATGAGGAAGGTCTGCCGGTGGCCGAAGCGGTCACCGAGCTTGCCGGCGGTGATCAGGGCGACGGCCAGCGCGAGCAGATAGCCGTTGGTGATCCACTGGACCTGGGCGAGGGAGGCGCCGAGGTCGGTCTTGATGGCGGGGTTGGCGATGGCGACGATCGTGCCGTCGAGCGCGACCATCATCACGCCGACCGCGACTCCGAACAGCGTCAACCACGGATGGCCACGCAGTCCCTTCGCCGGGGCCGGTACGGGTTCCCGGGCGTCCCCCTGACCCTGCGGGGCCTTTTCCACGGTGGTCTGACTAGTCATGGAAACGAGGCTAGTGACAGTCACTGACAATTGACAAAGCGATTCATGCGCCGGTAACTGTCACGTAGCTCACAGGTACGCTGAGCTGGACGAAATGCGTGAAAAGAGGACCCTGACGTGACCTTGCCCGGCCTGCGCGAGCGGAAGAAGCAACGTACGCGCGAGGCGCTGATCAAGGTGGCCCTCGAGCTCTTCACCGCGCACGGCTACGAGCGGACGACCGTCGACGAGATCGTCGACACCGTCGAGGTCTCCCAGCGCACCTTCTTCCGCTACTTCTCCTCCAAGGAGGAGGTCGCCTTCGCCGTCCAGCAGATGGTGGAGGAGCGTTTCGTCGCGGCCCTCCGGCGGCGGCCCCCCGGCGAGGGCCCCTTCGACGCGATGCGCAACGCCGTGCTCTCCGGCTGGGACACCATCGGCGACGCCATCACCGAGATCGTGCCGCTGGAGCTGTACCTGCGCACCTTCCAGATGATCGAGTCGACGCCCGCGCTGCTCGCCGTCCATCTGCGCCGCTCGACCGAGATGGAGGAGACCCTCGCCCGGATCATCGCCGAGCGCGAGGGCCTCGACGTCGACGCGGACCCGCGCCCGCGGATCGCGGTGGCGGCCTTCAGCGGTGTGATGCGTGTGACAGGGCAGATGTGGGGACGGGGCACGGACCAGAGCCTGGAGGCCATTCGCGCCCTCACCGAGCGGTATCTGGACCACCTCGGACCGGCCCTCGCACCCCACTGGCGCGACCGGACGTAGCCGCCGCGCGGTCGGGCCGTTCACCCACGACCCGTAGGGTGGCCGCCCGTGACCCCCGTCGAAGCCGACTCCCCCACGCTCGTCGTCCTGCGCACCCTGCTCGCGCTCGCCGTCGTGTTCGTGCTGCTCACGACCACGGGCTGGACGACGATCACGCACCGTCCGGTACCCGGTCCCACCCGCGCGGCCGCGCTCGCCGCCTGGGCGCGCGACCGGATCGACCACCGCCCCCTGCCCGGACCGAACACCTCCGCCGGGGGCATAGCCGCGTTCTTCGCCCGGCTCGGCCCCCCGCGCGCGGCCGAGCTCGCCGAACGGCATCCGCTCGTCGTCGGCAATCTCGACGGCGCCCCGGTCTCCTTGCGCTACCGCGCCAACCGGATCACCCTCGGCCACGCCCTCGCCGCCGAACGGGGCAGGGTCCACGACGCCCGGCTCTCCGCCGACGGACGGCACGAGGCGCAGCGCCGCCTCGACCGCTTCGTCTCGCTGATGCGGCCCGGCCGGCAGATCCTCGCCTTCGACCCGACCGGCACGGGGCGGACGGCCGAGGTCCTCGGGGACCTGACGCGGGCCCGGCACGTCTCGGTGATCGTGCCCGGCGTCGACACCAACCTCCTCACCTTCCAGAAGACCCACGGCCGGTACGGGGCCCCCGCCGGCATGGCCGAGTCCCTCTACGGCGCCGAGCGGCGGGCCTCGCCCGGCGCCAGGGTCGCCGTGATCGCCTGGGCCGACTACACCGCGCCCGCCGGGGTCGGCGTCGACGCCATGACCGGCCGCCTCGCCGAGGGAGGCGCCGCCCGGCTCGTCCGGATGACCGAGGGACTGCCCGGCGACGCGCGCGTGGCGCTGTTCTGCCACAGCTACGGCTCCGTGCTCTGCGGGGTCGCCGCGCCCCGGCTGCCCGCCCGGGTGACGGACCTGGCCGTGGCCGGAAGCCCCGGGATGCGGGTGGAGCGGGCGACGGAACTCCGTACCCCCGCGCACGTGTGGGCGATGCGGGACGCCGACGACTGGATCGCGGACGTGCCGCACCTGGAGGTGGGCGGGGTCGGGCACGGAGCCGATCCGGTGGCCCCGGAGTTCGGCGCCCGGCTGCTCTCGGCGCGCGGCGCCATCGGCCACAGCGGCTATTTCGCGCCCGGCACCGACAGCCTCGGCAACTTCGCCGCGATAGGCGTCGGCTCCTACGGTGAGCTGGTCTGCGCAGGTGCCGACAGCGCTTGCCACGGGGGAATATCCGGTACGGAAGGGCGCTGACGCGCGTAGATCACGTAATTTCGGGACCTTTCACAGGGGCGACGCACGGGCACGCGCCGCTTACGATGAGGCGTATGGGTGATGTGCTGGCCGGAATTCATGCCACCTGGGAGTTCGAGAGCGACGCCCTCGTCATCCGCTTCGACCGGGGGAACCGTGCGCCGAGGCTCTTCGGCGTGCTGCGCGAACGACGTGTACCGCACGAGGCGCTGGCGTCCGTGACGCTCGCGCCCGGCAAGCGGGGCACCGTCGTGCTGCACGCCGTGCCGAGACCGGGCGCCGATCCGCTGATGGAGGCGGCCGCGGGGCAGCTCTCGGAGAACTGCGACCCGTACCGCCTGGTGCTGCCGGCGGACCGGGAGACGCTCGCCGAGTACTACCGGGACGATCTGCGGGGCGTACTCGGGTCGGGGACGGCGGGGGCGGCGTACCCCGACGACGCGTCGGACGGGGGGGACGTGACGCCCGCCGACCGCTTCCTCGTGGCGCCGCCGCAGGGTCCGCAGTCCTTCAAGGCGTACGACGGGAAGGCGAGCTTCGACGGGCAGTCGGAGGTCTCGTTCCGCTGGTCCTGGACGGGGGCGTCCTCCGAGAAGTGGAAGGCGGGTGACCAGTTCTTCCACGTACGGGATCTCTGCGGGGTCGAGTGGCGCTCGCCTGACGTCCTGGACGGGCATCTGCGGCTGGTTCCGCGGGGCGGCGAACCCCGCGCGCCCCAGCCGGACCGCGACCCCGCCTCCGTCGTGTTCGGCCTCGGATACGGGCCGGTGCACCTGTCCCTCCCCTTCGCGGCGGCGGTCCTCGCGGCGATCAGGACCTCGGACCGGGTCCCGGCCCGCACGGCCGCCGCTCCCGGGGCCGTCGCTGAAAGGATTCGGCACCTGGGTGAACTGCACCAGGCGGGACTGGTGACGGACGAGGAGTTCTCGGCGAAGAAGGCGGAGCTCCTCGCGGAGCTGTAGCCGAGCAGGCACCGGACGCGGACCGAAGGACACCACACGCGCACCGCGGCCACCGCAGACACCGCGGGACGCGCACCACACGCGCACGGCGGACCCCGCGGACCCCGACGTCATACCCCGGTATCAGGACAGAGCCCGGTCCCCGGTATGACGTCGGGGACCGGGCCCCCTGCCTACCCTGAGCTGGTCATGGCTACCGAACCGCGGCACGAGCCGCCCACCCCCACCCTGCGGCAGCTCAGCACCCGGACACGCGAGATGTTCCAGGGGCTCGGGACCGCGCTCACCACGCCCACCACCCCGGGGGCGCCGCTCCTCGCCGACGCCTCCTCGCGGTGGGTGCGCCTGCTGCCGTACGCCGTCGCCCTCGCGTTCGTCGCCTCGCTGCTCCCCACCACGGTCCACCTCCTCGCCGGGGACTACGGCGTCAACGGCGCGCTCGCCGGGGCCATCGGCACCGCCCAGACCGCGCCGCTGCTGCTCGCCGTCGCCCGTCCGCTCCAGGCCTGGTGGATCATCTTCGCCGCCGATGTGCTCGGCGCGGTCGTGCTGCTCGCCGCCGACGGGCCGCGCGCCGAGCTCTGGCCCTGGACCCCGCCGATCGTCGTCGGCTACTGCGCGCTGATGATCGCGCTGGGTCTTCGTGAGTCCCGCCGGGCGCTGTTCGGGGTGTGGCTGGCGACCGGCGTCGCCGGGTACGTCCTGGAGGTCTTCCGGCCCGCCGGTCACACCAGCGTCCACACCCTGCTCGTCGTCCTCAGCGGGGTGCTGCTCCTGCTCACCTCGGCGGTACGCGCGCGGGGCGACGCCCAGCGGCGGCTCGTCGAGCAGGAGACCATCAGCGAGGCCGAGCGGGCCCGCCGCACGCTCCTGGAGGAGCGGGCCAGGATCGCGCGCGAGCTGCACGACGTGGTGGCCCACCACATGTCGGTGATCACCGTGCAGGCCGACTCCGCCCCGTACCGCATCCCGGACCTCCCGGACGCGGCGCGCGAGGAGTTCACCTCGATCGCGTCGAGCGCGCGCGAGTCGCTGGCCGAGATGCGACGGTTGCTGTCCGTGCTGCGCAGCGACGGCAGCGAGGGCGAGCGGGCCCCGCAGCCGGGCCTCGACCGGGTCCAGCAGCTCGTCGAGGCGACCGTACGGGCCGGGGTGCCGGCCGAGCTGCGGCTCGCCGCCGACCTCGGCGACGTACCGCAGGCGGTGGACCTGTCCGCGTACCGGATCGTGCAGGAGGCCCTCGCGAACATCGTCCGGCACGCGCCGGGGGCGTCGACCCGGGTGTCGGTCCGGGCGGACGGCGGATGGCTGACGGTCCTCGTCGTCAACGGGCCCTCCGCGGAGGCGGGTTCCGGGGTGGAGCGCGGCGCGTCCGGCACCGGTCACGGACTCGTCGGCATGCGGGAACGCGTACGGTTGACCGGCGGCTCGCTCGACACCGGGCCGCTGCCGGACGGCGGCTTCCGGGTCGCCGCGCGGCTGCCGCTGACCCCGGACCCGGTCCCCGCCGCGGCGACGCCCCCGGCCCGGGACCCGGCGCCGGCCACGTCTCCGACCCTGCCCCAGACCCCGCCCCCGACCGCCGAGGACTCCGAGTGACCATCCGCGTGATCATCGTCGACGACCAGGCCATGGTGCGGGCCGGATTCGCCGCGCTGCTCGCCGCCCAGCCCGACATCGACGTCGTGGGCGAGGCCCCCGACGGGCGGCAGGGCGTCGACGTGGCCCGCTCGACGCACCCGGACGTCGTCCTCATGGACGTCCGGATGCCGGAGCTGGACGGGCTCGCCGCCGCCCGGGAGATCCTCCATCCGCCGACCGGGGTCACCCACCGGCCGAAGGTCCTCATGCTGACCACCTTCGACGTGGACGACTACGTGTACGAGGCGCTGCGCGCCGGCGCGTCCGGCTTCCTCCTGAAGGACGCGCCGCCGGGGGACCTGATCGCGGCGGTACGGGTGGTGGCGGCGGGCGAGGCCCTGCTCGCCCCGTCCGTGACCCGGCGGCTGATCGCCGACTTCGCCGCCTCCCGGCCCGCGCCGCGCAAGGACACCACGGCGCTGCGTCTGAACGGGCTCACCCCGCGCGAGACCGAGGTCCTCGAACTCATCGCCCGGGGCCTGTCCAACCAGGAGATCGCGGACCACCTCGTCCTCGCCGAGCAGACGGTGAAGACCCACATCGGCCGGGTCCTCGCCAAGCTGGACCTGCGCGACCGGGCGCAGGCGGTGGTCTTCGCGTACGAGTCGGGGCTCGTGACCCCGGGCACGCCCTGACGCGATGGCCAGGGACCCCGGCACGTCCTGACGCCCCGGTAGCTGTCCCCCGGGGGAAAACCCCACCCCGCGCCTGGTGTTGCCTGCTCCTCCACCCCCTACCCCGGTATCAAAGGGGAGTTGGCACCCCGGTGTGACGTGCCGTCACCCGTCGTCTTCCTACCTTCCTCTCGCCAGCGAACGAGCGAGTACCGGAGAGGGAGGGCGACCCCATGCGCCGTATTTCGAGGACCCTGATCACCGCGGCCCTGGTGACCGCCGTGATCGGCGGGACGGCCGGCTGGGCGTCCGGTGACAGTCAGGAGGCCGTCACCGGGGCGCCGGTCGGGACGGCGGAGTGGCGGGCCGCCGGGCTGCCGGACCCGGAGCGGATGGACCCGGCCGGGGTGGCGCGGTTCTTCGCCGGCCTCAGCCCCGTACGGCAGCGGGAGCTGGCCCGGACGCACCCGACGGTCGTCGGGAACCTCGACGGGGCACCCCTTGAGCTGCGGTACGAGGCCAACGCCCGCACGACGCAGGGGGCGTTCGGCGGGGCGCGGGTCCTCGCCCACGACACGCGCGGCCGGGGCCAGGTGGCCCTGGTGTACGGGGATCTGGTGCGGGCCGAGCACATCGCGGTGATCGTGCCCGGCTCGGACATCGACGCGGGCCACGTGCGGCCGCTCACCGACATGGCGGCCTCGCTGCGGCAGGCCGCCGGCGGGGACACGGCGGTCGTCGCCTGGGCCGGGTACACCACCCCGGTCGGCGTCGGTCTGGACGCGGCCTCCGGCCGGCTCGCCCAGGCCGGAGCGGAGCGGCTCACCCGCTTCACGGACGGACTCGCGGCCGTCGGGGCGCCCGAGCCCTCCCTGTTCTGCCACAGCTACGGCTCCGTGGTCTGCGGCCTCGCCGCCCGCGATCTGAAGGCCAAGGACCTGGTGGTCTTCGGCTCCCCCGGGATGCGCGCCGGGAACGTGGACGAGCTCGGCACCTCCGCCCGCGTCTGGGCGGCGAAGGATCCCACCGACTGGATCGACCGGATCCCGAACGTCGAGGTCGGCGACCTCGGGCACGGCGCCGACCCCGCCGACCCGGCGTTCGGGGCCCGCCGGATCGCGGCCGACGACGCGGCCGGCCACGGCGGCTACCTCGCGCCGGGCACCTCCTCCCTCCGCGCGTTCGCCGCGATCGCCGACGGCTCCGTCCGCACGGCCGACGACATCCGCACCACCGCCGACGCCCGCATCGCCGCCGGCGCCCGTGCCGAGGGAGACGTCCGATGAGCGCCCTCGCGACCATGGCCCGCCGCACGGCCCGGAAGATCGAGTCGGGCACCCCCGCCCACCGCGACCGGGCGATCGACGGGCTGCGCGCCCTGGCCCTGCTGGCCGTGCCCACCGGGCACTGGCTGCTCGGCGGCTTCACTCTCTCCTCCGACGGGGCCATCCACAACGCCAGCCCGCTGGGCACGTTCGCGGGGCTCGCGCCGGTCAGCTGGGTCCTCCAGATGCTGGGGATCTTCTTCCTGGTCGGCGGCTACGCCTCCGTCCTCTCGTACCGGCGCAGGAAGGGCTCCACGCGCGCGTGGCTCGGTGGACGGCTCGCGCGGCTCGGCCGCCCGGTCCTCGGTGTCACCGCCGTCTGGGCGGCGCTGCTGCCCGTGCTGCACTTCGGGTTCGACGTGCCCGTGGACACCCTGCGGACCGCCTCCACGCTGGTGATCCAGCCGCTGTGGTTCGTCGGGGTGTACACGGTGGTCACCGCGCTCACCCCGCTGTGCGTCCGGGCGGCCCGCCGTCTCGGGGTGTGGTCCGCGGCCCCGCTGCTCGGCTCGGTGGCCGTCGTCGACTTCCTGCGGTACGGCCCGTACGCCGACGCCGTACCGTCCTGGCTCAGCCTCCTCAACATCCTGCCCGGCTGGCTCTTCGCCTATCAGCTCGGCGTCTCCTGGGGCGAGGGCCGGCTCACCGGGCGGCACGCCCGGTGGCTGCTGATCGGCGGGGCCGCGCTCTTCGCCGCCCTGCTGCTCGCCTTCGATTACCCGGCCTCGATGGTCGGCGTCCCCGGTGAGGCCCGCACCAACTCCCACCCGCCGTCGTTGCTCGTCCTCGCCCTGGCCGCCACGCAGAGCGGGGCCGCGATCCTGCTCAGGGACCGGCTCGGCAGGCTCCTGAAGCGGCCCGCGCTGTGGGCGCCGGTCGTGGTGGTCAACCTCTCGGCGATGACGATCCTGTGCTGGCACCAGACGGCGATGCTCACCGCGGCGATCCCCGCCTCGTACCTCGGGGAGGTCCCGGGGCTGGTCGGCGCACCGGACTCGGCCGGCTGGATCCTGGCACGGCTGGCCTGGATGCCGGTCTTCGCCGGACTGCTCGTCCTGATCGGGCGGTACGCGCGCGGGTTCGAGTCGCCGTGGGCGAGGACCGGCCCGGGCCGGCGCACCCTCGCGGGGCTGCTGGCGGCGGGATTCGCGGCCTTCGCCCTGGGGCTCGCGTGACGCGCGGTTCCTCAGGCCTCGCGCGACAGCGCCGTGAAGCGCATGTCCGGGTAGCGGTCGCCCGCCACCAGACCGGCGATCGGCTCCAGTTCGGCGAGTTCGGCCCCGGTGAGGGTGATCCGGGTGGCGGCGGCGTTCTCCTCCAGGCGGGAGCGCTTGCGGGTGCCGGGGATCGGGACGACCGTCAGGCCGTGCACGGAGGCCCGCTGCTGCACCCAGGCGAGGGCGATCTGCGCCGGGGTCGCGCCGTGCGCGGCGGCGATCTTGCGGACGGGGTCGAGCAGGGCGGCGTTCCGCTCCGCGTTCTCGCCGGTGAACCGGGGCTGGTGCCGGCGGTAGTCGCCGCCTGTCAGCTCCTTGGCCGCGTCGGCGAAGGATCCGGTGAGGAAGCCGCGGCCGAGCGGCGAGTACGGCACGACGGTGACGCCGAGCTCGGCGGCGGCGCCGACGGCGCTGCGCTCCACGTCCCGGGAGAAGAGCGACCACTCCGACTGGAGGGCGGCGATCGGGTGGACGGCGTGGGCCTCGCGCAGTTCGGGCCCGGTGACCTCGCTGAGGCCGAGGTGCTTGACCTTGCCCTCACGGACGAGTTCGGCCATCGCGCCGACGGACTCGGCGAGCGGGACCTCCGGGTCGCGGCGGTGCATGTAGTAGAGGTCGATGGTCTCGATGCCGAGGCGGCTCAGGCTGCCCTCGACGGCGGTCCTGATGTAGGCGGGGTCGTTGCGGATGCCCCGGTAGGCGGGGTCGTCGGCGCGCCGCTCCAGGGCGAACTTGGTGGCGAGGGTGACCTCGTCGCGGTGGGCGGCGAGGAACGGGGCGAGGAACCGCTCGTTGGCGCCGTTGCCGTAGGCGTCGGCGGTGTCGATCAGGGTGACGCCGGCCTCCAGGGCCGCGTCGAGGGTGTCGCGGGCGGCGGTCTCGTCGGTGTCGCCGTAGAACTCGCTGATGCCCATGGCGCCGAAGCCCTGGACGCCGATCTCGGGTCCGTCCTGGCCGCCGAGCCGTACGGTGTCGATCCTGGTCACGCTGGTCATGAAGATGTGCCTCCGCATGCGGTCCCGTAATGACTGATCTTGATGTCGAGCACGGCGAGCGTGTCCTGGAGTTCGGTGATCCGGGAGAGCACGTCACGCCTGGTGGTCTCCAGGAGTTCCCGTCGTTCGTCGCGGGTGTGGTCCCCCTCGCGGACGAGCTCCGCGTACCGGACCATGTCGGCGACCGGCATCCCGGTCAGCCGCAGCTTGCCGACGAAGGCGAGCCAGCCCAGGTCCCGCTCGGTGAAACGGCGCTGGCCGGTGTGCGAGCGGTCGACGTGCGACATGAGGCCGATCCGCTCGTACCAGCGCAGCGTGTGGGCCGTGAGGCCGGTCAGGGCCGCGACCTCGCTGATCGTGTAGTACGCCCGGGGGATCCGGGTACCGCTCGTGCCGCTGCTCGTACTCGTGCCTGTCGTCGTGCTCGTGCTCGCCATCACGCTCATGACCCCCACGCTAAAAGGTTGGAGTGCACTCCAAGCAAGTAGGCTCGGCTCCATGCAGAGCAGCGTGCCGAGCCTGGCGTCGATCGAGAACTGGCCCGTCCCCACCGCGGCGGCCGCCGTGGTCCGCGCGGACGGCACCCTGGCCGGGTCGTACGGCCCCACCGGGCAGCGCTTCCCGCTCGCCTCCGTCACCAAGCCGCTCGCGGCGTACGCCGTCCTCGTCGCGTACGAGGAGGGGGCGATCGACCTCGACGAGCCGGCCGGGCCCGAGGGCGCGACCGTACGCCATCTCCTCGCCCACACCTCGGGGCTCGCGTTCGACGAGAACCGGGTCATGGCCGCGCCGGGCACCCGCCGGATCTACTCCAACACCGGTTTCGAGGCCCTCGGCGACCATCTCGCCAAGGCGACCGACATCCCCTTCGCCGAGTACCTGCGCCAGGCGGTCCTGGAGCCGCTGGGCATGACGTCGACGACGCTGGAGGGCTCGCCCGCCAAGGACGCCGTCTCGACCGTCGACGACCTGGTGCGGTTCGCCGCCGAGGTGCAGGCGCCGCGGCTGCTCGACCCGCGCACGGTCCTGGACGCGATGAGCGTCGCGTACCCCGGCCTGACCGGCATCCTGCCCGGTTACGGGCACCAGCGGCCCAACGACTGGGGCCTCGGCTTCGAGATCCGCGACGGCAAGTCCCCGCACTGGACGGGCGCCACGTCCTCGCCGCGCGCCTTCGGGCACTTCGGGCAGTCCGGCACGTTCCTGTGGATCGACCCGGACGCCCGCGCCGCGTGCGTGGCGCTGACCGACCGGCCCTTCGGGCCGTGGGCGGTCGAGGCCTGGCCGCCGTTCACCGACGCGGTCCTCGCCGACCTGCGGGCCGCCTAGACCCTAATCGTCGCAGCGGGCGGTGGGCAGGATGCCGTCCGGGCCGCTGAGGGACACCTCGACGAGGCCGGCCGGGTGTTCCGCGTAGGCGGTCGTGCAGACCAGTTGGCGGACGCCCGCCTCCGAGAGCTTCTTGACGGGGAAGGGCGTCCGGACCCAGATCAGCCGGCGTGCCGGGGTCCCGGTCGAGCCGTTCCCCTCCGAGGCCTGCAGCATGGTCGGGGTGTCCCCCTTCGCCTCGGGCAGGGCGGTGGCGATGCCCGCCGCCCGCTCGTTCTCCCTGGGACCGGCGAGGAGCATGGCGAGGATCTTGTCGGTGACGATCCCACCCCGGCGCAGGTCGTCGCGGGATATCTCGTAGCCAGGGCCGAACACGTCGGTCGGTACGTGCTCTCCCGAGCCCCCCGAAGGGGAGCTGGTCTCCGGGTAGGGACGGCCGATGTCACGGGTCACCGGCATCGACCGGCCGTCGGGGCCGACGAAGTAGAGCACGATCCGTTCCTCGAGTATCTGCGGCCCGACGTGGAGCGTCGCCGCCCCGCCCGCCTCGACGACGTCGCTCTTCTGTATGCCGCAGCCGGCCAGCGCGGGCGGCGTCAGCAGGGCGAGCAGGGCGACGGCGGCCGCTCTGCGGCGCTTCGCGGCCCCACCCGCCCGGCGGCGGCGTCCGGCGGTGGTGCTCCGGGTGTTCACAGCGGCATCCGTACCGTGAAGACCGCCCCGCCCTCGGGGGCGTTGGCGGCCGTGACCGTGCCTCCGTGGAGCCGTACGTTCTCCAGGGTGATCGCGAGGCCGAGGCCGCTGCCCGCCGAGCGGGTACGGGCCCGGTCGGCCTTGTAGAAGCGGTCGAACACATGCGGCAGGACGTCCGGGTGGATGCCGGGGCCCCGGTCGGCGACCTCCGTCACCAGCTGGTCCCCCTCCGCCCACAGCCGGACCGTCACGGGCGCCCCGCCGTGCCGCAGCGCGTTCCCGACGAGGTTGGCGACGACGACGTCGAAGCGACGCGGGTCGAGCCGGGCCCTGATCCCCTCCGTGAGGTACGGGACGACCTGCGCCGGGTCGGTCCAGTACCGGTGCTGGAGGGTCTTGCGGACGCAGTCGGCGGCGTCGACCTCGTCGGTGTGCAGCTCGGCGGCGCGGGCGTCGAAGCGGGAGATCTCCATGAGGTCTTCGACGAGCACGGCGAGCTTCCCGGTTTCGGCGCTGATCAGGCGGACGGCGCGGGCGGTGTCGCTGTCGAGGCTCCCGGCGTCCTCGTCGAGGACCTCCGTGACGGCGAGCATCCCGGCGAGCGGGGTGCGGAGTTCGTGCGAGACGTCGGAGGCGAAGCGTCGGGCGCGGGCCTCGGCGTTGCGCAGTTCCGCGACGGAACGTTCCAGCTCGGCGGCGGACTCGTTGAACGTCCGGGCGAGATCGGCGAGTTCGTCGCTGCCTTTGGCGTGGATGCGGGTGTCGAGCCGGCCGCGGCCCATGCTGTGCGCCGCGTGGCGCAGCTCCCGCACCGGCCGGAGCACGCCGCGCGCGGCGATCAGGGCGGGGATCAGGGCGACGGCGAGCGCGGGCAGCGCGCCGTCGCGGGCGGCCGTGACCATCGCCTCGATGTTCGCCTCCTCCTCGGCGAGTTCCATGACGGCGTAGAACACGAGACCGGTGCGCTGCGGCGGACCCTGGGCCGAGCGGGCGAGGAAGACGGCCGGCACGGCGATCGTGAGGTACGGGGTGCCGTTCTTGACCACTCGCTGGAAACTGCCGTGCGGGACGCCCTTGTCGTCGGCGGCGCGGGCCCGCAGCTCGGGTGTGATGACGGAGGAGGTGGGCCGGTCGGTGGAGGAGACGCGGAGGGTGCCGTACTCGGCGTAGACGCGCCAGGCGCGGGGCTTGCCCTGGCGGGCGACGAGCATGAGCGAGCTCCGCAGGGAATCCGCGTCGACGGGCAGTTCGGTGCCGAGGGCGTCGATCTGCTCGCGGAAGGCGGAGACGGCGGTGTCCTGGGTCTGCTCCAGGATGGCGTTGCGGGCGGCCCGGTAGGTGAGCGCGGCGGTGGTGCCGCAGCCGACGGCGGCGACGAGCAGGAAGGCGAGGACGAGCCGGGTGCGGAGCCCGAAGGGGTGCGGCCGCAGGCGCGGGCTGCGGCCACCGCGCCGGGCGGCGCGCCCGCGCGCCGTCGTCCCGTGACCGTCTTGGCCGGCGCGGCCTCCGTGCCCCTCGTGCCCCTCGTGCCCGGTGTCCTCGTCCGGGGTGACGCAGGCCTTCACTGCGGTCCCAGCGGGCCGAAGCGGTAGCCGAAGCCGCGCAGGGTCTGGATGTAGCGGGGCTCGCCCGGGGTGTCCTCGATCTTGTTCCGCAGCCGGCGGACGCAGGCGTCGACCAGCCGGGCGTCCCCGTGGTAGCTGTGCTCCCAGACGTGTTCGAGGAGCTGCTGCCGGCTGAAGACCTGCTCGGGCGCGGCCGTGAGATGGAGCAGCAGTTTCAGCTCGGAGGGGGCGAGGGCGATCCGCTCGCCCGCCTTGGCGACGGTGAGACCGGCCCGGTCGATGGCCAGCTCCCCGTGGAACTCGACGGCGGCCCGGCCGCCGGCCGGCTCCTCGATGCGGCGCAGCACGGCCCGTATCCGCGCCTCGATGACCTCGGTACGGGCGGGCTTGACGATGTAGTCGTCGGCGCCGGCCTCCAGACCGATGACGACGTCGAAGTCGTCCCCGCGGGCGGTCAGCATGATGATCGGCAGCTGGCTGCTCTCGCGGACCCGGCGGCAGACCTGGACGCCGTTGATGCCGGGCAGCATGAGGTCGAGCAGCAGCAGATCCGGCCGGAACTCCGCGAGCGCTTCGAGGCCGGCCTCCCCGGTGGCGGCGGTGCGCACCTCGTGCCCGCGGCGCCGGAGGCCGAGCTCGACGCCTTCGCGGACGGAGGGGTCGTCTTCTATCAGGAGCACGCGGGGCATCTGTGAAGTATCCAAGGTCGAAGGGCCCCTCCTGCCGGAGGGGGTGGCTCAGGTGCGGTGGGCGAGGCCGCGCAGTCGGCCGGTGCCGGCCCCGATGAGGGCCTGGACCTCGGTGAGCCGGAGGGGCTGGGCGAGGACGGCGAAGACGGTGAGGACGGTCAGCGCGCCGGCGATCCCGGAGGGCACGGCCCCTGCGGGACCGGTGAGGTCGGTGACGAGGAGCCCGTAGCCGGCGGCGGGCACGGCGGCGAACAGCAGCCGCGCGAGCGCGGAGACGGAACCGCCGGAGGCCGCACCGCCCGCGCCTCGGGAGGCCGGACCGCCCGCGCCGCCGGGTGCCGGCCCGGTCCCGGACGCCGGGCCGCTCCCCTTGAGCCGCTTCCTCAGCACGTACGCCGTGAGGCCCCAGCCCGCCCAGAGCGCGAGCGTGTACCCGGCGGCCATGCCGGCGACGGCCCACTTCGTGGGCAGGTAGTGGTGGGCGGCGAACGACAGCCCCGCGTTGAGCCCGGCGATCACCAGGTTGAGCAGGAACGGGGTACGGGTGTCCCGCAGCGCGTAGAAGGCGCGGTTGCAGACGTACTGCCCGGAGAGGGCGACGAGGCCGGGCGCGAAGGCCATCAGGATCCAGGACATCGCGCGGATGTCGTCGCCGCTGGTCGCCCCGTACCGGAAGACGACCGTCATCAGCGGGACGGCCAGCGCGAGGAGGGCGCAGGCCGCCGGGACGACGGCGGCCTGGCTGGTCCGCAGGGCGTACGAGACGTCCCGGCGGACCCCCGTGAGGTCGCCGTCGGCGGCCGCGGCGCTCATCCGGGGCAGCAGCGCGGTGACGAGGGAGACCGTGATGATGCCGTGCGGGACGGACCACAGCAGATAGGCGTTGTTGTACGCGGCGAGGCCGCCGCCGCTGACGGTGCCGCCCGCCGAGGTGGCGAGCAGCGTCGTCACCCAGTACGCGGCCTGGTTGGTGAGGACGAGCAGGACCAGCCAGCCGGCCGAGCGCAGCGGTGTGGCGAGGCCGCTGCCGCGCCAGTCGAAGCGGGGCCGCCAGCGGAAGCGGGCGGCGCGCAGCGAGGGCAGGAGGGCGAGGGCCTGGAGCACGATGCCGGCGGTGGTGCCCCAGCCGAGCAGGGCGGTCTCCCCGGGGGTGAGGGCGCCGCCGTCGCTGACCACGAGGAACAGGGCGAAGACGGAGACGACGACCACGTTGTTGAGGACGGGGGTCCACATCATGGCGCCGAAGCGGCCCCGCGCGTTGAGGACCTGCCCGAGGAGGGTGAAGAGGCCGAGGAAGAAGATCTGCGGCAGGCACGCGCGCGCGAAGGCGAGGGTCATCTCCCGCTGCTCGCCGACGTAGTCGGTGTACGTGTCGACGATGAGCGGCGCGGCGAACACCGCGCCGGCCGTGAGGGCGAGGAGGGCGAGCACGCAGAGGGTGAGCAGCCGGTCGGTGTAGGCGACTCCGCCGTCCTCGTGCTCCTTGGCGGCCTTGACCAGCTCGGGGACGAAGACGGCGTTGAGGGCGCCGCCGAGGAGGAGCGTGTAGATGATGGTGGGGACGGTGTTGCCGACCGCGTAGCCGTCGGCGACGGCGGCCGCGCCGAGCGCCGCGGCGACGACGGAGGCGCGGACGAAGCCGGTGGCACGGGAGACGAGCGAGCCCGCGGCCATGAGCGCGCCGCTGCGCAGCGCGGACGGCTTGGCCTTCGCCCGGCCCCTGCCGGGCCTCTCGGCGGCGAGCGTGGCCGTCATCGGCGGGCCAGATACGCCTGGAAGGCGCGGAACAGCGCGTGGTTGGTCGTGCCCTGCATCGGTGTCTCCCACTCCCCCAGCGTCTCGACGACCTCTCCGCCCGTACCGAGCTTCCAGCGGAGCAGCCCGTGGGCACGGTCGCCCGGGTCGAGGGTGGAGGGTACCCCGCGCAGGTCGTAGACGGCGGCGCCGAGGGCGTGGGCGTCGAGCATCATGCGCCACTGGAGGGCGTTGGAGGGCCGGACCTCGCGGCGGTGGTCGGCGGAGGCGCCGGTCTGGTACCAGACGCGTCCGCCGACGGTGACCATGGTGTGGGCGGCGAGGATCTCGCCCTCGTGGCGGGCCAGGTAGAGCTTCATCCGGCCGGGGTGTTCGGCGTTGAGGACGGCGTACTGGCGCTCGTAGTAGGCGAGGGAGCGGCCGAGCCGGAAACCGTCGCGCTCCTCGGTGACGCGGAGCAGCCGGTAGAACTCGGGGAGGTCGGCGGCGGATCCGACGGTGATCTCGACCCCGGACTTGCGGGCCTTGCGGACGTTGCGCCGCCATTCCTGGTTGAGACCGGTCCACAGGTCGTCGGGGGTGCGCCCGGTGAGCGGCACCTGGAAGACGTGCCGGGGCTGGGCGTCGGCGCCGTCCTCCGACTCCCCGCCGCACTTGCGCCAGCCGCGGGCGCGGAGCCGTTCGGCGACGGCGGTCCCCAGCGGGTCGACCTCGTCGGCGAGGACGTCGGAGAGCCGGCGGCCGGGCCCGGTGGCGGACTTGACGGTGGCGGCGTTCCACCGCCGGTAGGCGGGCCCGGGGCCGATGCGTACGGCGAAGGCGCCGCAGGAGCGGAGGTGGCCGAGGAGCGGGCCGAGCCAGCCGTCGATGTCGGCGTCGGCCCAGTCGGCGACGGGGCCTTCGGGCAGGTAGGCGAAGTACTTGCGGGTGCCGGGGAAGGGCCGCAGGAGGACGAGGGCGACACCGGTCAGGCCGCCGGACTCCGGGCCCCAGCCGATCAGTTGGTGCTGCCAGCCGTCCTTCACCTGGGCCCAGGCAGGGACCTGGAGGAAGCTGGGCCCGTCCGCACCGGAGCGGGACGCGAGGAAGGCGCGGTAGACCTCGGGGGTCACGGGGCCGAGCCGCAGGGCGCGGCGCTCGGTGGGTGCGGCCGTCACGAGCAGGGCTGACACAACGGGAGCCTCCTTGTTCCGCCCCTCGGTGGTGGGGCGCACAGCAGGCTCACAGCCGAATTCGACGGAGTCGCGCGGCGTATGTGACCGGACGATGACCGTTTTGCCGCAGCCCTTGTCATACGGGCCCCGGGCCCCCGTGCGGCGCGGGGAGCGACCTACAGTCCGAAACATCCCACTCACTCCTCATCACTGCGGAGGTCTCCCGTGCTGCGAATACGCACACCCCGTCCCGTTCTCGCGGCAGTCGCGCTGACCGTCTCCCTGACGGCCTGTTCGGCTCAGGCGGCGAGCGGTCCCGGGGGGACCGGGGCCGCCGCGGCGGAAGGGTCGAAGGCCCCGCCGGCGAAGGTGACGGTCGTGGACCCGGCGGCCGGCGTCCCGGTGACGGTGACCGCGACGGGCGGCACGATCTCCGAGGTGAAGGTCGTGGACGCGGACGGCGGTTCGCTCGCCGGGCGGGCGGCCGCGGGCGGCACCCGCTGGGTATCGGACCGCAAGGCGGCGCCGGGCACCGCGTACACGGTGGAGGTCGTCTCGCGCACGGCCGACGGCACCGAGTCGACCACCCGGTCCTCGTTCAGGACGGCCGCGGCGGACAAGGTCAACAAGGTGACCCTGGCCCCCGGCAAGAACACCACCGTCGGCATCGCCCACCCCGTCTCGATCGTCTTCGACCTGCCGGTGACGAAGAAGGCGGACGTGGAGAAGCAGCTGAAGGTGACCACCTCGAACGCGACCGAGGGTTCCTGGGGCTGGGTCAAGGACTACTCGGGCCGTGACAGGGCGGACTGGCGCCCCCGTACGTACTGGAAGCCCGGTACGAAGGTCACCCTGGAGGCGGATCTGAACGGCACGGACTCGGGCGGCGGTTGGTTCGTACGGGACTACCGGACCGGCTTCACGATCGGTGCGGCGCAGATCGTGAAGGTCGACCTGGACCGCCACAGGCTGACCCTGGACAAGGAGGGGCGCACGGTCCGCACGATCCCGGTCTCCGGCGGCACCCCGGGCGGCGACAAGCGGTCCTGGCGGGGCACGGCCGTGCTGATGGCGAAGGAGGGCACGATCAACATGAACTCGGAGACGGTCGGGCTCGGGGACGCCTACGACAAGATGGTCGACTACTCGATGCGGCTGACCTGGTCGGGCATGTACGCGCACGCGGCCCCGTGGAACGCGGCGTACTTCGGCAACGCCAACAAGAGCTCGGGCTGCATCGGCATGAGCGACGCGAACGCCGCGTCCTTCTACGGCGCGGTGAACGTCGGCGACCCCTTCGAGATCACCGGCAAGGACACCAAGGGCACGGTCGCCGAGGGCAACGGCTACGGGGCGTGGAACCTGAGCTGGGAGCAGTGGAGGAAGAAGAGCGCGCTCGCCTGAAGGACCGGCCCCCGGTCGTTCAGCCGAGGGCCTTGCGCCAGTCCCGCATCTCCCAGACCAGGACCTCCGCGTCGGTCGTGGCGACGAGGGTGTGACCCCGGGCGTCGGTGAGGCGGGCGGCGTCGCCGGGGTGCAGCGGCTCGCCGTCGGGTGGCTCGCCGGCCTCCCCGCCGGGCTGCTCCTCGGCCAGCCCGACCGTGCCGCGTACGACATGGACGTACACGAAGTCGGCGGCCGGCACGGGGACCCGCTCGCCCGCCGCGGGCCGGCGGACGTGCAACCGGGCGTCCGCCTCCGGGAGGTCGTACGGCTCCCCGAGGCCGCGCACCACCTCGTACGAGGGCTCCCCGCCCGGCGACAGCGGTGCGAGCCACATCTGCACGAAGACGAGCGGCACGTCGGCGTCGTTGCGTTCGACGTGCCGGACTCCGCCGGCGGAGCTCAGCCGCTGAAGGTCGCCGGGGCGGACGACCGTGGTGTGGCCGGCCGTGTCGTGGTGGGTCAGCTCCCCCTCGACGACCCAGGTGACGATCTCGGTGTGGCTGTGCGGATGCTCGTCGAAGCCCGCGCCGGGCGCCAGCCGCTCCTCGTTGCAGGCGAGCAGGGCGCCGAAGCGGAGGTTGTCGGGGTCGTAGTGCGACCCGAAGGACAGGGCGTGCCGGGTCTCGATCCCGGCGGCCGGGTCGCCCCCGGGGTACCGCTCCCCCGCGCGCTGGATGCGTATCACGGGTCCCACGGTAGTGCCGCCGCCCGGGGCCCCGCCCGGGTCCCGTCGCGAGGCGCTCCCGGGGGTCGCGGCGGGGGCCGGCCGCCGACCCCTCCGGAGGCGAACCCGCCCCGACCCCGCACACTGCCGTCCCGATAAGGCAGTCTTGTCCCCGTGCCAGAACCCACGAACGCCCCTCACCCGCACGCCGCGACCCTGAAGCGCCTCGAACAGTCCTCCGGGCGGCTCGCCGCCAACGCCATTGCCCGCATGGACGAGACGCTGCCGTGGTACCGGGCGATGCCGCCCGAGAACCGGTCGTGGATCGGTCTGGTCGCCCAGGCCGGTATCGCCGCGTTCACCGAGTGGTTCCGGCACCCCGAGACCCCGCAGGCCATCTCGACGGACGTCTTCGGCACCGCGCCCCGCGAGCTGACCCGCGCGATCACCCTGCGCCAGACCGTCGAGATGGTGCGGACCACCATCGAGGTCATGGAGACGGCGATCGAGGAGGTCGCCGCCCCCGGCGACGAGTCGATCCTCCGCGAGGCGCTCCTCGTCTACGCCCGGGAGATCGCCTTCGCGACCGCCCAGGTGTACGCGCAGGCCGCCGAGGCCCGGGGCGCCTGGGACGCGCGCCTGGAATCGCTCGTGGTGAACGCGGTCCTGTCCGGCGAGGCCGACGAGGGCGCGGTGTCGCGTGCCGCCGCGCTCGGCTGGAACTCCCCGGACCATGTGTGCGTGATCCTCGGGACGGCCCCCGACGGCGACAGCGAGCTGACCGTGGAGGCGATCCGCCGCGCGGCCCGGCACGCCAAGCTCCAGGTCCTCACCGGCGTTCTCGGCAACCGGCTGGTCGTCATCGCCGGCGGCAACGATAATCCGCTGGCCGTGGCGAAGGCCCTGATCGGCCCGTACGCGGCGGGCCCGGTCGTCGCCGGCCCCGTCGTCCCCGACCTGCTGGCCGCCACGCGCTCCGCGCAGGCCGCCGCGGCGGGTCTGAAGGCCTGCTCGGCCTGGCAGGACGCTCCCCGCCCGGTCCTCGCGGACGATCTCCTGCCGGAGCGCGCCATCGCCTCCGACCCTTCGGCGCGCGAGCAGCTGGTGGAGGAGATCTACAGACCGCTGGAAGAAGCGGGCTCGGCGCTGCTCGAAACTCTCAGTGTCTATCTGGAGCAGGCCAGCAGCCTGGAAGGCGCGGCACGGATGCTGTTCGTGCACCCCAACACCGTGCGCTACCGGCTTCGACGTGTGACCGACGTCACCGGCTGGTCACCCTCTGATGTCCGTTCCGCGTTCACGCTGCGGATCGCGCTCATTCTCGGGCGCTTGGCCGACGGAGATCCGCAGTCCTAGACTTTTGTCGAACACCAACAATTCCCCCGACGGTTCTTCGTCCCTGTCCCCACGGGCGCTCGAAGCCGTCCGCAAGAGAGAGTGTGAGGGTGCTCGTACTCGTCGCTCCCGGCCAAGGCGCCCAGACGCCCGGCTTCCTGACTCCCTGGCTCGAACTCCCCGGCGCCGCCGACCGCATCGCGGCCTGGTCGGACGCCATCGGGCTCGACCTCGCCCACTACGGCACGAAGGCGGACGCGGACGAGATCCGTGACACCGCCGTGGCGCAACCGCTCCTCGTCGCCGCCGGCCTGCTGTCCGCCGCCGCCCTCGGTGACGTCGTTCCCGGCGTCGTCGCCGGTCACAGCGTCGGCGAGTTCACCGCCGCCGCGCTCGCGGGCGTCCTCGACGACACCGCCGCACTGCGTCTCGTACGGACCCGTGGGCTCGCGATGGCCGAGGCCGCCGCGATCACCGAGACCGGTATGTCCGCGCTGCTCGGCGGCGACCCCGAGGTGACCGTCCCGCACCTGGAGAAGCTCGGCCTGACCGCGGCCAACGTGAACGGCGCGGGCCAGATCGTGGCCGCCGGCACCATGGAGCAGCTGGCCGCCCTGGAGGCGGACAAGCCCGAGGGCGTCCGGCGGGTCGTCCCGCTCAAGGTCGCCGGTGCCTTCCACACGCACCACATGGCCCCGGCCGTGGCGAAGCTGGAGGCGGCGGCGAGTGAGCTGTCCCCGGCCGCCCCGGCCACCCGCTACGTCTCGAACAAGGACGGGCAGGTCGTCACCGACGGCGCCGAGGTCGTGGCCCGCCTGGTCGGCCAGGTCGCGAACCCGGTCCGCTGGGACCTGTGCATGGAGACCTTCCAGACGCTCGGCGCGACCGCGCTGATCGAGGTGTGCCCCGGCGGCACCCTGACCGGCATCGCCAAGCGCGCCCTGCCGGGCGTGTCCACGGTCGCCCTCAAGACTCCCGACGACCTCGACGCGGCCCGTACGCTCATCGCTGAGCACGCGGCCGTCTGACAAGGAGTGTCGAGAAGCATGTCGAAGATCAAGCCCAGCAAGGGCGCCCCGTACGCACGGATCCTCGGTGTCGGCGGCTACCGCCCCACCCGGGTCGTGCCGAACGAGGTGATCCTCGAGAAGATCGACTCGTCCGACGAGTGGATCCGCTCGCGCTCCGGTATCGCCACCCGCCACTGGGCCTCTCCGGAGGAGACCGTCGCCGCCATGTCGGTGGAGGCCTCGGGCAAGGCCATCGCCGACGCCGGGATCAACCCCGAGCAGATCGGCGCCGTGATCGTCTCCACGGTCTCGCACTTCAAGCAGACCCCGGCCGTCGCCACCGAGATCGCCGACAAGATCGGCGCCGGCAAGCCGGCCGCGTTCGACATCTCCGCCGGCTGCGCGGGCTTCGGCTACGGCCTGACGCTCGCCAAGGGCATGATCGTCGAGGGTTCCGCGGAGTACGTGCTCGTCATCGGTGTCGAGCGGCTCAGCGACCTGACGGATCTGGAGGACCGCGCGACGGCCTTCCTGTTCGGCGACGGCGCCGGTGCCGTGGTCGTCGGTCCCTCGGACGAGCCGCACATCGGCCCCACCGTCTGGGGTTCCGAGGGCGACAAGTCCGAGACGATCAAGCAGACCGTGCCGTGGAACGAGTTCCACGGGGGCGATGTCTCGAAGCTGCCGCTCAACGAGCAGGGCGAGATCAAGTTCCCCGCCATCACGCAGGAGGGTCAGGCGGTCTTCCGCTGGGCCGTCTTCGAGATGGCGAAGGTCGCCCAGCAGGCCCTGGACGCCGCCGGCATCTCGGCGGACGATCTGGACGTCTTCATCCCGCACCAGGCGAACATGCGGATCATCGACTCGATGGTGAAGACGCTGAAGCTCCCGGAGCACGTCACGGTCGCCCGTGACGTCGAGACCACCGGCAACACGTCCGCGGCCTCGATTCCGCTCGCCATGGAACGACTCCTGGCGACCGGCAAGGCGAAGAGCGGCGACACGGCGCTCATCATCGGCTTCGGGGCGGGTCTCGTCTTCGCCGCGACGGTCGTTACCCTCCCCTAGGCACTCCGGTTCTCCCGGAAGCCTTTTCACAAGTAATCACAAGAAGGAGCGCCACCATGGCCGCCACCCAGGACCAGATCGTCGAAGGCCTCGCCGAGATCGTCAACGAGATCGCCGGCATCCCGGTCGAGGACGTCCAGCTGGACAAGTCCTTCACCGACGACCTGGACGTCGACTCGCTCTCCATGGTCGAGGTCGTCGTCGCCGCCGAAGAGCGCTTCGACGTCAAGATCCCGGACGAGGACGTCAAGAACCTCAAGACGGTTGGCGACGCTGCCGACTACATCCTGAAGCACCAGGCCTGATTCGGCCCTCGCTGACTCGGTCCGCCACCCGGCGGTGGCGCCGTATTCCGACCATCACACACATGGAGAACGAATTCCTGTGAGCTCGACCAATCGCACCGTGGTCGTCACCGGTATCGGCGCAACCACACCGCTGGGTGGCGACTCCGCGTCGACCTGGGAAGGTCTTCTCGCGGGGCGCTCCGGCGTCAAGCCCCTGGAGGGCGAGCGCTTCGCCGAACTGCCTGTGCAGATCGCCGCGACCGCCGCCGTCGACCCCGGTGACGTCCTGCCCCGCCCGCTCGCCCGCAAGCTGGACCGCTCGGCGCAGTTCGCGCTGATCGCGGCCCGCGAGGCCTGGGCCGACGCGGGCTACACCGCCCCCGCGGGCGAGGACGCGTCCATCGCGCCCGAGCGGCTCGGGTCGGTCATCGCCTCCGGCATCGGTGGCGTAACGACTCTGCTCGACCAGTACGACGTGCTCAAGGAGAAGGGCGTCCGCCGCGTCTCCCCGCACACCGTGCCCATGCTCATGCCGAACAGCCCCTCCGCGAACGTCGGCCTCGAGGTGAACGCCCGGGCGGGCGTCCACACCCCGGTCTCCGCGTGCGCGTCGGGTGCCGAGGCGATCGGCTACGCCGTCGAGATGATCCGTACCGGCCGCGCCGACGTGGTCGTCGCCGGCGGTACCGAGGCCGCGATCCACCCGCTGCCGATCGCCGCCTTCGCCAACATGATGGCGATGTCCAAGAACAACGACGAGCCGACGAAGGCCTCGCGTCCCTACGACACCGGCCGTGACGGCTTCGTGCTCGGCGAGGGCGCGGGCGTCGTGATCCTGGAGTCCGAGGAGCACGCGAAGGCCCGTGGCGCCCGCGTCTACTGCGAGGTCCTCGGCCAGGGCCTGTCGGCCGACAGCCACCACATCGCGCAGCCCGAGCCGACCGGCCGGGGCATCGCCGCCGCGATGCAGAACCTGCTCGACGCGACGGACCTCAAGCCGTCCGAGGTCGTCCACCTCAACGCGCACGCCACGTCGACGCCGCAGGGTGACGTCGCCGAGATCAAGGCGCTGCGGAAGGTCCTGGGCGACGACCTGGACCACGTCGCGATCTCCGCGACGAAGTCGATGACCGGCCACCTCCTCGGCGGCGCGGGCGGCATCGAGACCGTCGCGACGGTCCTGGCCCTCCACCACCGCCTGGCCCCGCCGACGATCAACGTCGACGAGCTGGACCCGGCGGTCGACGCGGACATCGTCCGCGACGAGCCCCGCGAGCTCCCGCAGGGCACGATCGCCGCGATCAACAACTCGTTCGGCTTCGGCGGCCACAACGTGGTCCTGGCGTTCCGCACGGTCTGACCTCGCGTCCGACACACGAAGGAGGCCCGCCCCCCGCTTGGGGGGTGGGCCTCCTTCGTGTGTCGGCGCTCAGCGCAGCGCGAAGGCCGAGGGTTCCGCCTGCGTCAGGAGGTGGTTGACGACGACGTGCCCGCCGTCGGGGGCGGCGAGGAGTTCCGGTTCGATGGAGAGTTGCGCCTCCGGGTTCTCCGGGGCGATCACCGTGCCCGCCTTGCCCGTAGCGGGGTCGAGGAGCACGATCCTCGCTCCGACGGCGTTCTCCAGGACCGCGACCCGGCCGTCCCGCTCGGTCGCCAGTGCCGCCGTCCGATGCTCGGAGGCGTACTCCCAGGCCTTCCGGCCGTCCGTGAGGGAGTACGCGACGACCCGGTCGGGCACGATGCCGTCCCGCTCGGCCGTCGTGATCCGTCGGCCGTCGCGGACGACGATCCTCACCCCGTCGGTCTTGGCGGGACGCGGTCCCGGCGCCCCGTCCCGCGGCTCCGTCGGCCGTACGGCTCCGTCGGCTCGCGACCAGCCCCGTCACCCCCGCCGCCAGGGCCAGCGCGCACCCCAGCGCCGTCCAGCCCTTCGGGCAGGAGCCGACGACGACCCCGGCCCCCAGGAACGTCGCCGCGGCGCCGAACGCGGCGCCCGACAGCAGAACGGCGGCCGTGACCGGCGCCGTACGTTCTCGCGTCACTTCTCTCCCGCCCGGCGCACCCCCTGCGCACCCGGGCGGAATCCACCGCTCGCCGGTGACGGCCGGTCAGACGACTTGGTGCAGCCAGCGGACGGGGGCTCCCTCGCCCGCGTACCGGAAGGGCTCCAGTTCGTCGTCCCAGGGCTTGCCGAGGAGCCGGGCGATCTCGGCCTCCAGCTTGGTCTCGCCCTGCGCGGAGCGCGCGAGTGCCGCCCGCAGCCGGTCCTCGGGGATCAGGATGTCCCCGTGCATGCCGGTGACGGCGTGGAAGATGCCCAGGTCGGGGGTGGCGCTGTAGCGCTCGCCCTCGGCGGTGGGACAGGGCTCCGCGGTGACCTCGAAGCGGAGCATCTGCCAGCCGCGCAGCGCGGAGGCGAGTTCGGAGGCGGTGCCGGTACGGCCCTGCCAGGAGAACTCGGCTCTCCAGGTGCCGGGGGAAGCCGGCTGGCGGATCCAGTCGAGCTGGACCCTCGCACCGAGGACACCCGCGACCGCCCATTCGACGTGCGGGCACAGCGCGCGCGGTGCGGAGTGAACGTACAGGACTCCACGTGTCGTCACCGGGACCTCCAGTGTGGGACGAGGTTCGCCTTTCCCAGCGGCCTCAGTAAACAGCATCAGGAGCAAAAGGTCACAAACCCTAAAAAAGGGGACAGGATGTGACGTGATGTAATTTACCGGAGCCGGTCGGCAAAGGTGCCTCTGGTTCGACGGGGGAAAAGCTACCGTGCCGCACCGTCATCGGTGTGACGTACGGTCGGTCCGGGGGCGGGTGAACACGAAGCTTTCACCCGCCAGGACGCCGAAGGAGGGGCCGGGGATGCGCGGCCGACGCAGAATCCGAACCGCTGTCGCCACCGCGACGGCGGCGCTGCTGTGCGCGGGGGCCCTGTCCGGCTGCACCGCCGGGGAGCCCGCGGCCAAGGCCCCGGAGGCCGGAGCCACCCCGAAGGCGGCACCGAGGACGGCCCCGAAAGCGGCACCGAAGCCGGCCTCCCTGTGGGACGTCTCCCCCTCCTCCGTCGCCGCCGTCGGCGACTCCGTCACCCGCGCCTTCGATGCCTGCGCGGTCCTCGCGGACTGCCCCGAGTCGTCCTGGGCGACGGGCACGGACACCTCCGTGAACAGCCTCGCGCTGCGCCTGCTCGGCCCGGAGAAGGTCGCCACCCGCAGCTGGAACCTGGCGAGGACCGGGGCACGGATGGCGGAGCTTCCCGAGCAGATGGCCGTGGCGGCCGCCGAACGTCCCGAGCTGGTCACGGTGATGATGGGCGCGAACGACGCCTGCCGGGCCACCCCTGACCTGATGACCCCGGTCGCCGACTTCCGGGCGCACTTCGAGACGGCGCTCGCCCGGCTGCGGAAGGGCGCGCCGAAGGCGCAGGTGTACGTGGCGAGCGTGCCGTCCCTGATGCATCTGTGGTCCACGGGACGGGTCAGCCCGAGAGGGCTGGAGGTGTGGAAGCTGGGGATCTGCGGCGCGATGCTGTCGGACGCGGAGGACCTGAGCGCCGCGGCGGAGCGGCGGCGCACCGAGGTGCAGGACCGGGTGGTGGCGTACAACCGGGTGCTCTCGGAGGTGTGCGCGAAGGACGAGCGCTGCCGGTACGACGGCGGGGCGGTCTTCGGATTCCGGTTCGACAGCGGGCAGTTGAGTCCCTGGGACTTCTTCCACCCGAGCCGGGACGGACAGGCGCGGCTCGCGGAGCTCGCGTACCGGCGGATCACGAAGGAGTGAGGACCCCGGGGCGGTTGTCAGGTGCCGCCCCGGGGCCGTTCGTGGGGGCCCCCGCCGTCAGATCTCGACGGTGGTGGTCAGGCGGGCGTCCGTGTGGGAGTGCGCCGCCAGGACCTCGTATGTCCCGGCGACGAGGGTCCAGTCGTTCTTCTCCTCGTCCCAGATCTCGAAGGCGCGGCGGGGCAGCTCGATCCGGGCCTCGGCGGTCTCGCCGGGGCCCGCCTCGACGTTCGCGAAGCCGGCCAGCCAGCGGGCGGGGCGCTCCGCGGTGTCGTCCACGGGCGCCAGGTAGACCTGGACGACCTCGCGGCCGGCCCGGTCGCCGGTGTTGGTGAGCCGGACGGTGACGGTGTCGGGGCCGGCCGTCAGGGAGTCGTACGACCAGGTCGTGTAGCCGAGGCCGTGGCCGAAGGCGTACGCGGGGACGGCGCCGGCCTTGTCCCAGGCGCGGTATCCGATGAACACGCCCTCCGCGTAGTCGAGTTCGCCGTCGGTGGGGGTGGTCTCGGTGACGGGGACGTCGGCGAGGGCGACGGGCCACGTGGTGGGGAGGCGGCCGCCGGGCTCCTCGGCTCCGGTGAGGACGTCGGCGAGGGCGGCGCCGCCCTCCTGGCCGGGGAACCAGCTGAGCAGGACCGCGGCCACCTCCTCGCGCCAGGGCAGCTCGACCGGGGAGCCGGCGTTGACCACGACGACGGTGTTCGGGTTGGCGGCGGCGACGGCCCGTACGAGGTCGTCCTGGCGGCCGGGGAGGGCGAGGTCCTTGCGGTCGAAGCCCTCGGACTCGACGCGCTCGGTGGTGGCGACGACCACGACGGCGGTGTCGGCGGCGCGGGCCGCCTCGACGGCCTCGGCGATCAGTTCGTCGGGGTCACGGCGCGGACCGAGGTGGACGAAGGAGAACATGACGGCCGGCAGCGGGGCCGCGAACTCCTTGTCGAGGGTGTGGAGCAGGGACACCTCGACGGTCTCGCCCGCGGTGAGCGTGACCTTGGCGCGCTCGACCGGGGAGCCGAAGAAGGCCTCGAAGGGGTCGGTCTCGGGGCCCATGGCCTGCACGCCCTCGTAGACGGTCTCGCCGCCGACGGTGAGGGTGTACGCACCGAGGCCGCGGGTGCCGAAGGAGTGCTCGCCGGACTCGCGCGGGGTGAAGGTGCCGACGACCTCGATGGAGGCGAGGGCCTCGTGGGTGACGCCGGCCGGGAGGTCGTCGCCGATCCACTGCACCTGACCGTTGGGCAGGGAGCCCTCCCCGAGCACGACGCCGGAGGCGTCGCGGCAGCGGGCGCGGAGGGTGAACCCCTGATCGGCGGGGGTGAGTTCGTCGCTGGGGTCGGCTCCGACCGCGAAGGAGAGAGCGCCGTCGGGGAGGACGGCGGTGAGGCCGGCCAGCGGGGAGACGACGTGCTCGGGGAAGACCTGGGCGGAGCCGCCGCCGAGGACGCGGGCGTCGCGGGCGGCGGCGCCGGAGAGGGCGACGGTCGTTCCGGCGGCGAGGGGCAGCGCGCCGTTCTCGTTGCGGACGAGGACGAAGCCGCGGCGGGCGATCTCGCGGGCGAGCGCGTCGCCGTCGAGGGCGGCCGGGGGTTCGGTGACGACCGGCGGGGCGCCTTCGAGGGCGCCGACGCGGGCGGCGAGCCGCAGGACGTTGCGTACGGCCGCGTCGACCGTGGACTCCTCGACCTCGCCGGCGCGGACGGCGGCGGCGAGCGCCTCGCCGTAGACGGTGCGCGGGCCGGGCATGGCGACGTCGAGGCCGCCCTCGATGTCGCCGGTGGTGGAGCGGGCGGCCATCCAGTCGGAGACGTTGAAGCCGTCGAAGCCCCACTCGCCGCGCAGAACCGCGTTCACGAGGTGGCGGTGCTCGGTCATGGTCACGCCGTTGACCCGGTTGTAGGCGGTCATGATGCCCCAGGGGTGGGCGTTCCTGACGATGGCCTCGAAGGGGGCGAGGTAGAGCTCGCGGAGGGGGCGCGGGGCGATCCTGTTGTCGACGGTGAAGCGGTCGGTCTCGGCGTCGTTGGCGACGAAGTGCTTGACGGTGGTGCCGACGCCGCCGTCCTGGACGCCCCGGACGTAGCCGGTGCCGACGGCGCCGGTGAGGAAGGGGTCCTCGCTGTAGGCCTCGAAGTGGCGGCCGCCGAGCGGGGTGCGGTGCAGGTTGACCGTGGGGGCGAGCAGGACGTGGACGCCCTTGCGGCGGGCCTCCTGGGCGAGGAGGCGGCCGGCGAGGCGGGCGAGGGCGGGGTCCCAGGCGGCGGCGAGCGCGGTCGGGGACGGCAGGGCGACGGACGGGTCGTCGGCGGTCCAGCGGACGCCGCGGACACCGATGGGGCCGTCGGACATGACCAGGGACTCCAGGCCGATCTCCGGCAGGGCGTGCAGGGACCACATGTCCTGGCCGCCGAGCAGCCGGGTCTTGGTGTCCAGGTCGAGCTTGGCGAGCGCCGCCTCGACGGCCTCTTCCCGTGCGGTGTTCGCCGCTGCCCGTGCCGTGTCCGCGCTGGTCTCCGTCATGGCCGTACCTCCTCGTTGACGTACCGATGACCCCGATGACGTCATCGTGCACCCACTTCCCTGTAGATCGGTAGGTGATGTTACTTCTTCGTTATCTTAGGGACGAGGTACCGTCCTGTTCGGAACGACGAGCGGAGAGGGGCCACGGCGATGGTGCGGGCCAGGAGCGAGGAGCGGCGGGCGGACATCCTGCGCGCAGCCCTCGAAGTGATCGCCGAGCGCGGCTACCGGGGCGCCACCCTCGGCTCCGTCGCCGAGCGCGTCGGGCTCACCCAGCAAGGGCTCCTGCACTACTTCCCGACGAAGGAGGCGCTGCTCGTCGCCGTCCTGGAGGAGCGCGACCGCTGGGACACGAGCGGCGGCCGGGACCGCGAGGGCTGGCGGCTCGACCTGCTCGAATCGCTCGTCGAGTACAACGCGATGCGGCCCGGCATCGTGCAGACCTTCTCCGCGCTGCTCGGCGAGAGCGTGACGGACGGGCACCCGGCACGGGAGTTCTTCACCGAGCGGTACGCACTGGTGCGGACGAACATGGCGCAGGTGCTGCGCCTGGAGTTCGGCGACCGGCTGCCGAGCGGGCTGAGCCCGGAGCGCGCGGCGCCGCTCCTGACGGCGGTGATGGACGGGCTCCAGTACCAGTGGCTCCTGGACCCGACGGCGGTGGACATGCCGGGCGCCTTCCGCGATTTCCTGCACCTTCTCCACGGAACGGACCATCGATCGTGATCGTCGCAGCCACCCAGTTCGCCCCGGTCGCCGGGGACATCGCCGCCAACGTCCGGACCGTCGCCGACCTGGTCCGGGCCGCCGGGGCCGAGGGCGCCCGCGTGGTCGTCTTCGCCGAGCTCTGCCTCAGCGGGTACGAGCCGACCCTGATCCGGGACACCCCCGGACTGGTCCTCACCGAGGACGACCCCCGCCTGGAACCCGTACGGGAGGCCTGCCGCGTCGTGTCGGCGGCGGCCGTCGTCAACGGTCCGGTGCGGACGGCGGACGGCCGGACCGCGGTCACGACGCTGGTCATCGGCCCGGCGGGCGAGCTCCTCGCCCGGTACGACAAGCAGCACCTGTACGGGATCGAGCAGGAGGTCTTCGCGCCGGGCACGGCCGACGGGCGGTTCGCGCTCGACGGGGTCCGCTTCGCGACCGCCACCTGCTACGACAACCGCTTCCCCGAGCTGGCCGAGCGCGCCGCCGCCGACGCGTGCGCGGTGTACCTGGCGAGTTCGGTGCTCGCCGCGGACAACGACTCCTTCGAGACGGTGTATCCGGTACGGGCCCGGGACTTCGGCCTGTACGTGGTGCTCGGCAATGTCCTCGGGGCCAACGAGGACGGCGTGGGCGGCGGCGCGGCCGGGGCCTGGGGCCCGGACGGCGAGCGGATCGCCGACGCGGGGCCGGACAAGCCGGGGTTCGTGCTCGCCGAGGTCGGCTGACCCGCGGAACCGGCCCAGAAGGAGCCGGGCGGCAGGCTCACAGGAAAGGGCCGGGCGGCCGTGGGACATCGGCCGCCCGGCCCCGGACCGCCGTCACGGAACCCCCTGGTCCGTGACGGCGCCCCGCCCCCCGTTACGGGGCGCTCAGGCCCAGCGTGTACGCGCCGGAGCCGCTGTACGCGTGGACGATGTACCGGTAGTAGCCCGCGGTGCCGTAGTAGCTGGTGTCCTCGTCGGCCGTCGCGGTGCCGCCGACGGCGACGTCCACCCAGCCCGCGCCGTTCCACTTCTGCAGGTAGAGGTCGTAGTCCTTGCCGGCCGGGCCGCGCAGGCAGCCCACGTGGGTGCCGGAGGCCGCCGAGTAGTAGTACGAGCCGTCGGGCTGGACCGCGGTCTGGCCTGAGGTCAGGCTGCCCTGGTAGGTGTACTCGGAGTTCGCGCAGCCGGTGGGCGGGGTCGTGGTGCCGACCGACAGCTGGTAGGTGACGGTGTGGGTGGCGGAACCCGTACCGGTGACGGTGATCGGGTAGGTGCCGTTGGCCGTGCCCGCCGCGACCTGGACGGTCATCGTCGAGGCGTTGCCGGAGGTCACCGACGCCGGGCTGAAGGAGACCGTGACACCGCTCGGGGCGCCGCTCGCGGAGAGCTGGACGGTCTGCGCGCTGCCGCCGGTGGTGCTGGTGTTCACCGTGGAGGTGACGGAGGCACCGGCCTGGACCGAGCCCGAGGACGGGTTCAGGGCGAGCGAGAAGTCCGGGGTGGTGGTGCCGCCGCAGTCGGTCTCACCGGACTGTGCGGGGACGCCGATCGCGTTCCAGGCCGCCTTCACCGCGTTGCACTCGACGCTGCCGTAGGTGTTCTTGGCGCTGGTCAGGGTCGCCCTGCGGGCGGCCAGGTGGTTCCAGGAGGAGGTCTTCATGAGCAGGGCGCCCATGAAGACCTTGCCGGCCTTCTGGATGCCGATGCCGGTCACGGAGGACGGACCGCCGGAACATATGGGGCTGCTGGGCTTGCCGCCGCCCGGGTTGGAGCCCTCGGCGAGGAGGTAGAACCAGTGGTTCTGCGGGCCGGCCGCCGCGTGCACCTCGGTGCCCGAGGTCAACTGGGGGTAGCAGTTGGGGTCGTTGCCGACGAGCGAGGGGTTGTACATGTTCCGGATCGGCTTGCCGTCGCCGAAGAAGTTGACCTTCTCGCCGACCGTGTAGTCCGGGGTGTCGTTCGGGTTGTTGGCGTAGTGCTCGGTGAGCGCGCCGAAGATGTCGCCGGTGGACTCGTTGAGCCCGCCGTTCTCGTTGGAGGAGCCGGCGCTGCCCGGGGTCCGGTCGAAGATCTCGTGGCCGTACTCGTGCGCCACGACGTCGATGCCGGTGAGCTGGTTCGAGCCGGTCTGGGCTCGCCCGTAGGTCGTCTTCGTGCCGTCGTAGTAGGCGTTGACCTCGGAGAGTCCGGCGCGGGCCGGGACCATGCCGCCCTGACCGTTCTGCCCGTTGTAGCCGAACCACTCCTTGAGCATGGAGTGTTCCTTCTGCGCCGCGTACATGATGTCGACGCAGGCGGTCACCAGGTCGTTGGCGCCGTTGTTGCCCCAGGGCGAGGAGCCCGTGTACGCGCTGCCGTTCTGCCCGCCGCACTTGAAGCCGCCGCGGCTGGTGTCGGTCATGGAGCTCGCGGCCGTGTCGATGGTGACGTTGCCGTTGTGATAGCCGCGGCCGTCGGCGTGCAGGATCTTGTCGGTGGCCCGGGCGACGGAGCCGGTACGGGCGTCCACGTAGGTGTCGAGCGAACTCGGGGCGTCCTGCGCGGTCCGGCCGACGACCAGGGTGTGCCAGGTCAGCACGGCCTTGCCGCCCTTGAGGAGCACGGTCAGCTCGGGGGCGCTCGCGCTCTCCACCGAGGCCAGCTGCCCGCGGGCGGTGGCGAGGGCCGCGGCGGCGGTCACCTTCGCCTTGGTGGAGACCTTGATGGCGGGCGCCGGGGCGCCGGTGACCTCGCGGACCTTGCCGGAGCTGTCGGAGAGGACGACCGCGTCGCCGCCGACGACCGGGAGGCCGCGGTAGGTGCGCTCGTACGAGGCGTAGTACAGGCCGTTCGACCAGGGGGTGACGGACGTCCGGACGAGGTCCTCGTCGGCGCCGTGGCGGAGCTCGTCGAGGCCGCTGGCCGCGGCGCCGTCGGCGGCGGCGAGCGCGAGGGACTTGCCGTGGCCCGGGGGTACCGGCTGCGCCTGGGGGGCCGCGGTGGCGGTGGCGGTGCCGGCGAGGGCGGTCGCGAGGCTCGCCGAGAGTGCCAGGGCGGCCACGGCCGCCGTGATTCTGCTGGGGTGCAACGTCTGCTCCGATCGGGGTGGGATCGTGGTGGGGGAGACGGATCGTCGCGCCGAGTATGGGCGTGGACATGACTGGTTCGGGACATCTCATCCGGCATAAGACGCGGGTTATGGTGCGGCCGCGCGGTGCTGCGTACGCTGCTGAAATGCAGCTGGAGTTGAGGCATCTCGAGGCCGTCTGCCGGATAGCGGAAGCGGGCAGTCTGGGACGCGCGGCCGGGCGGCTCGGGGTCTCCCAGCCGGCGCTCTCCGCGCAGCTCCGGCGCATCGAGCGGGTCGCGGGCGGGGAGCTCTTCCTGCGCGGCCGCAACGGCGTGGAGCCCACCCCGCTGGGCGAGTTCGTCCTCTCCAAGGCGCGGCTCGTGCTCGGCGAGATGGACGCGCTCGCCGCCGGGGCGCGGGCCGTCGCCCCGGGCACGCCGCTGCGGCTCGGCTGCATCCTGCTCGTTCTGGTCGACGGGCTGCTCGGGCAGCTGGAGCGGGTGATGGCCGGTCAGGACATCTCGGTGACCGTGGAGCACTCGGCGACGACCCTGACCCGGCAGCTCGGCGCGGGCCGGTACGACGCCGTGCTGTACGGGGAGGTCAACGAGCACGAGGTCGCCCTGCCCGAGGGCACCACGGCCAGGACCCTGGTCCCCAGGGAGCCGTTCTGCGTGCGCCTCTCGGCCGCGCACCCGCTGGCGGGGAAGGAGCGGATCGCGCTGGCCGAGCTGGCCGGCGAGTCCTGGATGACGCTGGTGGAGGACGACGACGGCGGGCCCGAGGCGCTGGTCGCCGCCTGCGCGAAGGCCGGGTTCACGCCCTCACTGCGGCACCGGGTCGCCGACCGGAAGATGCACTACGCCCTGATCGCCTCGGGCCGGGCGATCTCCATGAGCCAGCCGACCGCCCCGTACGCGGAGGGCACGGTCCTGCGCCCCCTGGAGGGCGATCCGGTCCTGGGCCGGATCCGGCTGGCCTGGAACAGGGCGGCGGTCCCCGCCCGGCAGGCGGAGCTGCTGTACCGGGCGGCGGTCCACGCCTATCTGGCGAACGTCGGCAACAACGCCTTCTACCGGGAGTGGTGGGACGCCCGGCCGGAACTGCACCCGGTCCTCGACGTCTGAGACGACGCCGGGGACCGGGTGCGTACGCCTAGTCGTACGAGAGGTCGCCGGCGGAGTAGCGGCACGTGGTGCCGTCCGGGCCGGTGCCGGTCTCCTTGGGCTCCTTGCCGGTGTTGTTGCCTGTGAAGCGGGTGCACGGCTTGATCTTCTTCTTGGTGTCGCCGTGGATCCGGACGTTCCGCAGGGAGGCCGTGTCGCCGTAGTTGGCGTTGACCCCCACGACCGACGTGCCGGGCGCGGTGATGTCGACGTCGTTGACCAGGATCGTCCGCTTGTACTGCTTCTTGCAGTTGCCGCAGGACCGGACGAGCTTGCCGAAGTCGGAGACCTGGAACCTGGTCACGACCAGCTTGCCCGCGCCGTTGAACTGGAAGACCTTGTCGGACGCGCTCCTCGCGCCTCCGCCGTACACCGTGTAGACCGAGGACGCCGAGGTGCCCTTGAAGGTGGCGGCGTCCTCGCCGACGTTCTCCCACCAGACGTTCTGCAGGGTGCAGCTGCCGAGGCAGTGGACCCCGTCGGCGGCCGGAGAGCCGATGATCACGTTCTTGAGGACCGCGCCGTCCTTGAGGACGAAGAGCGGCTGCTGGTTCTCGTCCTGGCCGTCCGAGCCCAGCTCACCGGTGCCGTGGAAGCGCTGGAGCCTGCCGTCGTAGGTGCCGGAGACCTCGATGGACGCGGGGACCGGCTTGCCGCCCTTGGCCTGCGGCCAGGCGGGCAGGGCGCTCGCGGCGCCCGCCGGGGCGAGCAGGCTCGTGGTGACGATCGCCGCCCCGGTGACTCCGAGGGCGCTCAGGCCGCCGATGATCGCCCGCCGACGGCCCGTCTTCCGCTTGTGTGACGCTGAGGTCATGATGCTTCTTCCTTCAGTGGGGGAGGTGGTGCACCCCTTGGTCGCCACCGGAGGAAGGAAGGTTGCCGCCCGGGTGATCGTTTTCCCGGACGTTCTCGTCCCGGTCGTCGCCGACGGTCTCGCCGCCCAGCTCGCGGGCCATCAGGGTGGCCCCGGCGACCGCTCCCGGCATCAGGAAGACGGCGACGAAGGGCACGAGGAAGGCGAGGGTCAGCGGGACGCCGAAGCCGAGGACGGCCATCCGGCGCCCGCGCAGCAGCTGGAGCCGCTCCTTGAGCTCGACGCCGCGGCGCTGGAACGCGACGGACGTCAGCTCCTCGGCGAGGAAGAAGCCGGAGACGCAGAAGCCGATGACGGGGACGACGGTCTGGCCGATCACCGGGATGAAGCCGCAGGCGAAGAGCAGGACGCCGTAGAACGCGACCCGCAGCAGGACCCGCAGGCTGTCACGGGCGGAGATCCACAGCTCGCGCCAGAGCGGAAGCCCGGACTCGGGCACCTCGCCGCCCTCGCTGCGGTCGACCTCCTCGGAGAGCGACTCGTAGAACGGCTGGCCGACGAGCAGCGTCACGGCGGTGAAGGTGATGACCGCGAGGAAGAGGCCGAAGGCGACGACGAGGGCGGTCAGGGTGCCGCGGAAGATCCCGAGCCAGGGGGAGCTCCAGTCGTCGGCGAACGGGGTCACCCAGGTGGCCAGGTCGTCGGCGCCGTAGCCGAGGCCGACGAGCGCGCCCGCGTAGAGGACGAGGGTCACGAGTCCGGGCAGCAGCCCGAAACCGAACCACCGTCCGTGCGTGCCCACCCACTTCTGGCCCTTTACCAGGTAACCGAAACCCACCCCGAGATCGCGCATGGGGGTCACCCTATCGGGGCCCCCGCGGCGGCCCGTACGCGGCGAGGACCGCGCCCCGACGGCGGTCGGGGGCGGTCCTCGGTCAGCGGGCGATCAGGTCGTCGAGCGCGTCGTCGACCGGTGGGCTCAGACGGCGAGCTCGACCGTGATGTTGCCGCGGGTCGCCTTGGAGTACGGGCAGACCTGGTGCGCCTTCTCGATCAGGCTCTTCGCCGTCTCGGCGTCCACGTTCGGGATGGACGCCGAGATCTTGACGATGATGCCGAAGCCGTCGTCGTTCTTGCCGATGCCGACCTCGGCGGTGACCGTCGAGCCGGAGATGTCGGCCTTCTCGTTGCGGGCGACGACGCCGAGCGCGCCCTGGAAGCAGGCGCTGTAGCCCGCCGCGAAGAGCTGCTCGGGGTTGGTGCCCGCGCCGGAGCCGCCCATGGTCTTGGGCGGGTTCACGACGAAGTCGAGCTTGCCGTCGTCGGTGGCGACACGGCCGTCACGCCCGCCCTCGGCGGTGGCGACGGCGGTGTAGAGGACGTCGGAGTGCTGGATCGGCATGCGAGGTACTTCCTTCATGGGTTCGCCGCGACTCGCGCCCACGATCGCGGCGGCTGAGGGAAGACTAACCGGTCACCGAGACGATCATCTTTCCGGTGTTGTCGCCGCGGAGCAGTCCGAGGAAGGCGTCCACGCCGTTCTCGATGCCCTCGACGAAGGTCTCGCGGTGCTTGAGCTCGCCGGCCGCGAGCCAGCCGCCGACCTCCTGGACGAACTGCTGCTGGAGGTCGTAGTGGTCGCCGACGAGGACGCCCTGGAGGCGGAGCCGCTTGCCGATGATCATCGCCATGTTGCGCGGGCCCGGGACCGGCTCGGTGTCGTTGTACTGGGCGATCATGCCGCAGATGGTGGCGCGGCCGTGCACGTTCAGCGAGGAGATCGCGGCTTCGAGGTGGTCGCCGCCGACGTTGTCGAAGTAGACGTCGATGCCGTCCGGGGCGGCCTCACGGAGCTGATCCTTGACCGGGCCGTTCTTGTAGTTGAAGGCGGCGTCGAAGCCGAGCTCCTCGACGAGGAACTTCACCTTCTCGTCGGAGCCGGCCGAGCCGATCACACGGGAGGCGCCCTTGAGGCGCGCCATCTGGCCGACCTGGCTGCCGACGGCACCGGCGGCGCCGGAGACGAAGACCGCGTCGCCCTCCTTGAAGGAGGCGACCTCGAAGAGGCCGGCGTAGGCGGTGAGGCCGGTCATGCCGAGGACGCCGAGGTAGGCGGAGAGGGGGGCGAGCGCCGGGTCGACCTTGGTGGCGTGCTGGGCCGGGACGTCGGCGTACTCGCGCCAGCCGAGGCCGTGCAGGACGTGGTCGCCGACGGCGAAGCCCTCGGCGTTCGAGGCGATGACCTCGCCGACCGCGCCGCCGTCCATGGGGTGGTCGAGCGTGAACGGCGGGATGTACGACTTCACGTCGTTCATCCGGCCGCGCATGTACGGGTCGACCGAGAAGTGCAGGTTCCTGACCAGGATCCGGCCCTCGGCGGGCTCGGTGACGGGGGTCTCACGGAGCGCGAAGTCGGCGGGGGTCGGCCAGCCGTGCGGACGGGCGACGAGGTGCCACTCACGGCTGGACGCGGGAAGTACGGACATGAGCACGGCCTCCAGAGAACGTACGAAAAGCTTCAGATCACAAAAGTTTCACTACCTGAAACAACCATGCACCTAGATATTTTATGTTGTCAAGTATCTGGGTAGGATGGAGGGCATGGCCACTCCACGCACGGACCCCCTGACCCTCGAAGTCGTCGAGCTGATCGGCACGGTCGTCGCGCGCTACTACGAGGAGTACGAGCAGGCCGCCGCGCAGCACGCGCTGACCGGCGCGCAGGCCCGTGTCCTCGGCCTGCTCTCGCTGGATCCGCTGCCGATGCGCCGCATCGCGCAGAAGCTGAAGTGCGAGCCGTCCAACATCACCGGGATCGTGGACCGCCTGGAGGCCCGTGGCCTGGTGGAGCGGCGGCCCGACCCGGCGGACCGCCGCGTCAAGCTGGCCGTCCCCACGGAGGAGGGGCGCGCGACGGCCCACCGGCTGCGCGAGTCCCTGGACTTCGCGCGCGAGCCGCTCGGTGAGCTCACCGAGGCCGAGCGGACGCTGCTGCGGGACCTGCTGAAGCGGATGCTCGGCGTCCAGCCGGACGTCTAGAGCGGCGCGGGGACCCGCGCCGCTCAGGCGGGGACGGACTCCGGGTCCGGGACGGAGCTCAGGCCGGGACCGACTCCCGGTCGGAGCCGTCGAAGGGCGGATAGTTCTCGGCACCCATGCGCTCGGCCGCCTCGATGTAGACGGCGAGCGCGTCGCGGGACCGGGCGAGCCGCTCCATCTGGTCCTCGATCCGCCCCATCCGCGACCGCATGGCCGCCACCAGCTCGGGGCAGCCGGCCAGCTCGGGGACCTCGCCGACCGCGCACGGCAGCAGATACGCGATGTCCTCCGATGACAGCCCCGCGCCGAGCAGATGCCGGATCTGCCTCACCCGCAGCACGGCGCTCTCGTCGTACTCCCGGTATCCGTTGGAGCCGCGGTCGGCCTCCAGGAGGCCCTGGGCCTCGTAGTAACGCAGCTGATGGGTGTGGACACCCGTCCGGCGGCCCAACTCCCCGATCCGCACAGCAACCTCGCCCTCGTGCACCCGCTCACGCGCGCGCTTGACCTTCACACCGGTATCAACGTTGACGATGCTGTCATGACCGACAGAACAGCCGCACCTGTGAACGCATCCGCCGCCGCCCCCGTGACCGTCATCGGACTCGGCCTGATGGGCCGGGCACTCGCCGGTGCCTTCCTCAGGGCCGGACACCCCACCACCGTGTGGAACCGTACGAGCTCCAAGGCCGCCGCGCTGGTGACCGAGGGCGCGCACCTGGCGCCCTCGATCGGTGCAGCGCTCGACGCGAGCCCCCTGGCGATCGTCTGCCTCACCGACTACGAAGCCGTCCACGAGCTGCTCGACGCGGACGACGTGAAGCTCGACGGCACGACCCTGATCAACCTGACCTCGGGCGACTCGGCGCAGGCCCGCGAAACCGCCCGCTGGGCCGAACGCCGCGGCGCCCGCTACCTGGACGGCGCCGTCATGGCCGTCCCGCCGGTGATCGGCACCGCCGAGGCGGTCATCCTGCACAGCGGCCCGAAGGCGGACTTCGACGCCCACGGCCCCACCCTCGAAGCGCTCGGCACCCTCACCCACCTCGGCGAGGACCACGGGCTCGCGTCCCTGTACGACGTGGCCGGCCTGGCCATGATGTGGAGCGTCCTGAACGCCTGGCTCCAGGGCACGGCCATGCTGAGGAAGGCGGGCGTCGACGCGGCCACCTACGCGCCGTTCGCCCGGCAGATCGCCGCCGGAGTCGCCGACTGGCTCCCGGGGTACGCCGAGCAGATCGACGCCGGCTCCTTCCCGGCCGAGGTGTCCGCCCTGGAGACCGACGCGCGGGCGATGGAGCATCTGATCGGGGAGAGCGAGGCGCTGGGAGTCAACGCCGAACTCCCGAAGCTGTTCAAGTCCATGGCGGACCGTGCGATCGCCGCCGGCCACGGCGGCGAGCAGTACCCGGTCCTGATCGAGGAGTTCGGCAGGCCCGAGGCCGGCTGACGCCGACCGGCACCGGCTCACACCGGCCGACGGGCCTCCGACGGGCCCTGCGGCTCAGACGCACCACCAGAGGAACGGGGTGCACGTCTTGGTCGGACTCGGGGTCGGCGTGGGGGTGGGCGTGGCCGACGTGGCCGTGCTCGACGGGGTCGGGCCGGTGGCGGTGGGCGTGCCGGACGGAGGCGTCTCGGCCTTCGTGGCCGACGGGGTCGCGCTGGGTGTCGCCCCGGGCCGGGTCACCGGGTCGGTGGGCGTCGACGGGTGCTGCGGGGCGCCCCCGTTCCCGCTCCCCGTGCCGGGGCCCGTACCCGTCCCCGTCCCCGTACCGGAGCCCGTACCCGATCCTGTGCCCGATCCCGAGCCCGGGCCCGTGCTGGTGTCCGCGCTCACCTGGCGGGGGCGGTTCGGCGCGGACGTGACCGGCGACGGGCCGCCGCCGTCCGGGGCGGCGGTCGTCTCGACCGGCTCCGGGGCCAGCGGGGACTCGGTGACGTCGAGTTCCTCCACCGCCGTGGCGGCGCCCGCCTGGTCCGGATCCTCCATGGCGAGCCGGGCCATGCTCAGCGAGGCGGCAGCGAGCACCAGACCGAGGGTTCCCACCAGGACCGTACGGCCCCGTCGGCTCCGCCCGCGGCGGCCCTTGCGCGAGGCGGCGCGGCCGCGGTCGGCGGACCTGCCCTGCGCGGCACCGCGGGCGGCGCGGCGGCCGCCGGGGGCCGGGCGGGGCGGTTCGAGGACGTCGAGTTCGTAGACGTGCTCGGGCGCGGGCGCGTACGCCTCCCCGGCGCCGGTCCCGGCGCCGTGCTCGGGCCCGGCAGGCTCCACCGGCCGGGCCGACGGGAACGCCTGGACGGGCTCGGCCGGCCGGCCGGGTATGTGGGGGGTCTCGTACCGCAGTTCCTCGACGGGAGTCCCGCACCCGGCACAGGCGAGGGCCCCGTTGAGATGCCGCCGGCACGCGTGGCAGTAGTCCATGGGGCCCGCAGGCTATGCGGCCGGGTACGGCCGCAGGTAGGCGCGGAAGTGAGGATTCTGTGAGGAATCCGCAGGTCGTCGGCGGTGCGTCGTGATTCTCCCGCTTCGGTACGTCCTGCCGGGCGCGCCGGAGCGGGCCCCGGGCGGCTCAGCCCAGCGCGCGCCGCGCCCCCAACGGCCGGACGATGCCAGGAGGACCGCGTAACGCGAGCCCACCTCGCCCGTGCCAGCACCGCACTCCGGAGGATCCGCCGTGACCGTCAGCCTTGAGCAGCTGCGTCGTTGCCATGTCGCCGTCGACCTGGGTGCCGCCCGCACCCGGGTCTTCGTCAAGGGCGCCGGACTCGTCGTCGACGAGCCGAGCGTCGCCGCCGTCAACACCCGCACCGGAGCGCTGATCGCCGTCGGCGCGCTGGCCGAGAAGATGACCGGCCGCACCCCCGACTACATCCGGGTCGTCCGCCCGGTCTCGGGCGGCACGGTCGTCGACATCGAGATGGCGCAGCGCATGCTCCGTCACCTCCTCGGCGAGAAGCTGCGCCGTCAGCTCCGCCGCAAGCCCCGGCTGCGCGCCGCCGCCTGCACCCCGCACGACAGCGACCCGCTCGCCCAGCGCGCCGCCGTGGAGACCCTCGTCGGTCTCGGGGCCCGCCGCGTGGAGCTGGTCGACACGCTGATCGCGGCGGCCGTCGGCTGCGGCCTGCCGGTCGAGCAGCCGACCGCCACCATGATCCTGGTGTGCGGGGCGGCGACCACACAGGTCGCGGTGCTCTCGCTCGGTTCGATCGTCACGGCGGAGCGGATGCCGGTGGGCGGCGACGCCATCGACCACGCCGTCATCCAGCACCTGCGCCACCACCACGAACTGATGCTGCCCAGCCAGTCGGTCCGTCCGCTCCAACTCGCACTCAGCGGCAACGGCCTGACGCCCCACGGTCCGGCCTGGACCGAGATCCACGGCCGTGACGTCGCCACGGGCCTGGCCCGGTCGGTGACCGTCGACACCGCCGCCGTGCGGGAGGCCATCCACACGCCGCTGACGGCGGTCCTCGACGGCATCGGGAAGGTGCTGCGGGACTGCCCGCCGGACCTGGTGGCCGACCTCGCGGACCGCGGAATCATGATGGTCGGCGGCAGCGCCCTGCTGCCGGGTCTCGACCAGATGCTGCGCGAGGCGACCGGCATGCCGGTCCACATCGCCGAACGGCCCGACGTCTGCGCGGTCCTGGGCCTCGGCGCGATGCTGGAGGGCAAGGTCCAGCCGATGGTCCTCGACCCGCTGGCGGAGCGGAACCCGCTGACCGACGAGGAATGAGTGCCGAGCGGACACAATCCCGCGAAACCGAACGATTCGTACGACAATGAGACCATGGCGATCATGGACGAGGACAGGGGCGGGGCCACGGACGAGGACGCGCCCCGCCTGCCCATGCTGCTCGAAGCCGTCCTCAGTGTCGGCACGGACCTCGAACTCCGCGCCACCCTCCAGCACATCGTGGACTCCGCCACCGAGCTCACCGGGGCCCGCTACGGCGCGCTCGGGGTCGTCGACCCCGAGCGCGGCCGCGTCACCGAGCTCTTCACCGCCGGTATGACGGACGAGGAACGGCGGCGCGTCGGGGGCCTGCCCGACGGCCACACCGGGCTGCTCGGCGTCCTCGTCCAGGACCAGCGGCCGCTGCGGGTCGACGACCTGACGGCCGACCCGCGCTCCTCCGGCGTGCCCGAGGGGCACCCGGAGATGCACTCCTTCCTCGGCGTCCCCATCCGGGTCCACACCGAGGTCTTCGGCAATCTGTACCTCACCGAGAAGCGCGCCGGCGGCTTCACCGAGGAGGACCTCTCCCTGCTCCGGGTCCTCGCCTCGCAGGCCGGCATCGCGATCGGCAACGCCCGGCTGTACGAGACCGCCCGGCAGCGGGAGCGCTGGATCGAGGGCGCGGCGGCGGTGACCACGGCCCTGCTGACCGGCGCGTCCGCCGAGAACGCGCTGATGACCGTCGCCGAGCGGGCCCGTATCCTCGCCGGCGCCTCGGCCGGGGTCGTCCTCCAGCCCACCCCCGAGGGCGGGATGGAGATCGTCGCCGCCTCGACGACGGACGACCCGGGTGATCTGGTCGGGACGGCGATCGCCCCCGGCTCCCCCGTGCTCGTCCAGCTCCTCGGCGGGGAGCCCGTGTTCATCGAGGACTCGGCGACGGACCCCCGGATGACCACCCCCGTCCGGTCCCGCTTCGGGCCGTCGATGATGCTGCCGCTGCAGAGCGGCGGGAAGCTCATCGGCACGCTCGCCCTCCCCCGGCGGCGCGGCGACCGGCCGTACACGGCCGTCGACCGGCTCCTCGCCTCGCAGTTCGCCTCGCAGGCGGCGCTCGCGCTCGTCCTCGCCGACGCGCGGCACGACAGGGAACGGCTCGCGGTGTACGAGGACCGGGACCGGATCGCCCGCGATCTGCACGACCTGGTCGTCCAGCGCCTGTTCGCCACCGAGATGATGCTGGAGTCCACCCGGCGGCGGGCGGTCGACTCCTCCGAGGACAACACGCTGCTCGGGCGGGCGGTGGACGAGCTGGACTCCACGATCCAGGAGGTCCGTACGACCATCTTCGCGCTCCAGCAGCCCCCGGCGGACGCCCCCACGTCCTTCCGGGGGAAGGTGCTGAGGGAGACCGGCGGGGCGGCGGTCCTGCTCGGGTTCCAGCCGTCCGTGCACTTCTCCGGAGCCGTCGACACCCTCATCGACGAGGAGACGGCCGGCCGGCTCCTGGCCGCCCTGCGCGGGGCGCTCGCGGCGGCGCACCGGCGGTCGGGGATCGGCGCGATGACCGTGGAGGTGTCGGTCGGGGACGAGGGGGCCCGGCTGCGGGTCACGGACGACGGCACTCCGCCGACGACGGTGACCTGGCCGTAGGTCAGGCACGGGGACGCCCGTACGAAACCCCGTGCACGGGGGCACTCGTACGGAGCAGTCCCGCGCGCCCCCCGCCCCTCCCCGATCTTGACTGGAGGCGTGGACACCGAGACCAAGCCCCCGACCGCGGCGGCCTACCGCAACCTGGTGACGGCCACCATCGGCTTCACGCTCACCTTCTGGGCGTGGGACCTGATCGCGCCCCTCGCCAGCTGGTACGGCGACCGGCTCGAACTCAGCTCCTTCGAGCAGTCGCTGCTCGTCGCGGTGCCCGTCCTCGTCGGCTCGCTCGGCCGCATCCCGGCCGGCGCGCTGACCGACCGGTACGGCGCGAGGCTGATGTTCCCGCTGGTCTCGGCGCTGACGATCATCCCCGTCCTGCTGCTCGTCGTGGTCAAGGACACCTACGGCCTGCTGCTCGTCGTCGGGTTCCTCCTCGGCCTCGGCGGGACGACGTTCGCGATCGGCATCCCGCTGGTCAACTCCTGGTTCCCGCCCGAGAAGCGCGGTCTGGCGCTCGGCGTCTTCGGCATGGGCATGGGCGGTGTGGCGCTCTCCGGCTACTTCACGCCGCGCATCGCGAAGCACGGCGAGAACCTGCCGTTCATCGTGGTGGCGGTCGCGCTCGCGGCGTACGCGGTGCTCGCCACGTTCCTCATCACCGACCGGCCCGACCGGCCCGTGCCCACCGCCTCCCTGGCGACCCGGCTCGGCGCGGCGGGGCGGCTGCGGGTGACGTGGGAGCTGTCGGCGCTGTACGCGATCGGCTTCGGCGGCATCGTGGCGTTCGGCGTCTATCTGCCGACGTACCTGAAGACCTGGTACGAGCTGGACCCGACGGACGCGGGGACCAAGGCGGCCGGATTCGCGCTGGTGACCGTCGTCTTCCGGCCGATCGGCGGCTGGCTCTCGGACCGGATCCATCCGGCGCTCGTCACGGCCGCAGCGCTCGGTGTGGTGGCGCTCCTCGCGATCGTCCAGGCCTTCGACCCGCCGCTGAACCCGGGCGGCACGATCGCCCTGCTGATCATGGCGGCGGGTCTGGGCACGGCGAGCGGTTCGGTGTTCGCGCTGGTCTCGCAGGTGACCCCGCAGGCGAAGGTCGGCAGTGTAACGGGCATCGTCGGTGCGATGGGCGGGCTGGGCGGGTTCCTGCCGCCGTTGGTGATGGGCGCGATCTACAGCGCGAAGGGGTCGTACTCGATCGGCTTCATGCTGCTGTCGGATCTGGCGCTGGCGGGGTGTGTGTACGCGTGGGGGCGCATGCGCGGGATCCGCCCGGAGGGCGAGGACCCGGCGCCGGAGGCGACGAAGGTCACGGCGGGCCGTCCCTGACGGACGGCAGAATGCCTCCCGGAACCCTCGATCTCGACCACGACCCGAGGAGTACGACCGGTGAGTGCGCTCTTCCCTGCCCTTGCGGCCCCTTCCGACCGGCCCGCGCTGCGCTGCGGTCCGGACACCCTGACGTACGAGGAGTTGGCGCGGGCCGCCGGGGCCCTGGCCGCTCGGATCGAAGGGGGCGGGCGGGTCGCCGTCTGGGCCACGCCGACCGCGCACACGGCCGTCGCGGTCGTCGGGTCCCTGCTCGCGGGCGTGCCCGCCGTACCGCTCAATCCGCGGACGGGCGAGCGCGAGCTGGCGCACATCCTCGACGACAGCAAGCCCTCGGCCGTGCTCACCGGCGCCGAGGACGTGCTGCCCGCCGGCCTCGCCGGGCTGCCCCGGATCGTCGTGGACCTGACGGCGAGCGGCGCGCCGGTCGCGGAGGCGGCCGACGCCGAGTCCCCCGCCCTGATCGTCTACACCTCGGGCACCACCGGCCCGCCGAAGGGCGTCCTGCTGTCCCGGCGGGCGATCGCCGCCTCGCTCGACGCGCTCGCCGAGGCCTGGTCGTGGACGGCCGACGACGCCCTCGTGCACGCGCTGCCGCTGTTCCATGTGCACGGGCTGATCCTCGGGATCCTGGGGCCGCTGCGCCGGGGCGGGGAGGTCCGGCACCTGGGCGCGTTCTCGGTGGAGGGCGTGACGCGGGAGCTCGGCGGCGGCGGCACGATGCTGTTCGGCGTACCGACCATGTACCACCGGCTCGCGGACGCGCTCGCCGGGGACACCGGACTGGTCCGGGCGCTGGCCGGGGCGCGGCTCCTCGTCTCCGGGTCCGCGGCGCTCCCGGTCCACGACCACGAGCGGATCGCGGCGGCGACGGGCCGGACGGTCGTGGAGCGGTACGGGATGACGGAGACGCTCATGAACACCAGCGTCCTGCCGGGCGGCGAACCGCGCCCGGGGACCGTCGGCCTCCCGCTCGCGGGTGTGGACCTGCGGCTCGTCGAGGAGGACGGCTCGGTGCTGAAGGAGTTCGACGGGGAGACGGTGGGCGAGGTGCAGGTGCGGGGCCCGAACCTGTTCTCCGGCTACCTCGGCCGGCCCGACGCGACGGCCGCCGCCTTCGACGGCGACTGGTTCCGCACCGGCGACATGGCGGTCCGGGAGGCGGACGGCGCGGTGCGGCTCGTCGGCCGCAGGGCGACCGACCTGATCAAGAGCGGCGGCTACAAGATCGGGGCGGGCGAGATCGAGAACGCGCTCCTCGACCACCCCGGGGTGCGCGAGGCGGCCGTCACCGGCGAGCCCGACCCGGACCTGGGCGAGCGGATCGTGGCCTGGGTGGTGCCGGAGGACACGGAGAAGCCCCCGACGGCGGAGGAGCTGGCCGGCCACGTCGCGCGCCTGCTCGCCCCGCACAAGCGGCCCCGGGTGGTGCGCCTTCTCGACGCCCTCCCCCGCAACGACATGGGCAAGGTCCTCAAGAAGGCGTTGACCGCAGGTGGTTGAGCGGACGGAGCCTGGCCCCCTCCCGCCGTGAGCGGGAGGGGGCCAGGCCGTCGGCACAGGGACAGGTGGCCGCGTGGCTACTTCACGCCCACCGCGCGGATCAGTTCCTGGGTGACCGAGCCGCCCCGGTCGTCGCTCGCCCCGGCCCGCAGCGAGACGGAGGCCGCGCCGGACGGGACGCGCAGCTCGCCGTCCCAGGCGGCGCCGTGCCGCGCCTTCTTGAGGGCGACCTTCGTCCAGGTCCTGCCCTCGTCGTAGGAGACCTCCAGGGTGCCGCCGGTGATGCTGCCGGTGCCGGTGGCGCCCTTCACGTACTCGGCGGAGATCCCGACGGGCAGCTTGCGTCCGGCGCGGACGTCGCCGTCGATGTCGGTGTCCACGTCGAAGCCGAGGTTGAGCATCGGCAGGTACGTGGTCCGGTCGGCCGGGGTCTCGGCGGAGCGGAAGGTCCACTCGCTGTGGCCCTTGCCGGCGAGCCGCCAGCGCGCCGGGTCGAGCGTGGTGTCGGTGACGACCTTGTAGGTCGCCTCCTCGGCCGGGGCGTCCCAGGCGTAGGCGCCGGAGCTCATCTTGCGGTCGACGCGGGTGCCGTTGACGTACACCTCGGTGTACTGGGTCATCGAGTCGTCGTTCCAGACGTTGCCGAAGCCGGTGTGGTCAGTGCCGGAGTCGCCCCAGCCGGGGGTGTTGAAGCGCAGGTCGTTGCCGGAGCGCTGCTGGCCCCAGCCGAGGCCGGTGCCCAGCCACGGGTGCCAGACGGGGCCGAACCAGTCGAGGTCGACCCGGCTGCCGCCCTTGTAGGAGGGGGTGCCACCGCGCTCCTCGAGGGAGTCGCCGAGGTCGACGGACTCGTGCCAGCGCTGGCCGGTGCCGGTGGAGACGTACTCGGTGCGCTCGGTCGGGAAGGAGATCCACTCCTTGAAGCCGAAGCCGATCGGGAACGTGTCGGTGATCGAGTAGCGGAACTCGCCGCCCAGTTCCTTGCGCTTGGTGGGCGCGTAGAAGGTGGAGCTGATCGTGGCCAGTTCGTCCCGGTCGGGACGGAAGACCAGGTCCTTGCCGATGGCGCCGGGGTGGCCCTCGGAGAGGTCGTACGTGAACGGGGTGAAGCGGGTTCCGGTCAGGTCGACGCGCTTTCCGCGGGCCGCGGCGGCCGCGAGCCGCTGGGCGTCGGCGGTGTTGACCGTGGCGACGGCGAGGGGCCGGTCCTCGTAGTCGGCGGTGCCGAAGAACGTCATCAGGCGGCCGGGCTGGTCGTCGGTGACGAACAGGGCCTTGGCGCCCGCGTCCTGGGCGTTCTGGGCGATCTGCTTCGGGTCGGCGCCCTCGGTCAGCCGGACGAGGACGGCCTTGCCGGTGGCGTTCTTGCCGGTGTACTCGGCGGGGGTTCCGGTGCCCGCGTCGACGAGGCCGAGACGGTGGCCGCCCTCCAGGAGGCCGCCGCCGGACTGCGGGGTGGCCTCGGAGAGCCGGGTGCCGTCGACGCTCGCCTCCAGCATGGGCTTGCCGAGGCGCCAGACCGTCCGGTACTCGAAGGTGCCGGTGGCGGGCTTGGTGGTGGGCGCCGCGAAGATCGAGTCGTACCTCGGCGGGACCTGGACGGCCGCGCCGTAGGAGGCGCCGTTCGCCTTACGGTCGAACTCCATCAGGAGCTGCCGGGTCTCGGTGCGCTTCTCGACCTCGGCGCGGATCTCGCGGAGCTGCCGCCCGTCGAGGGTGATCTCGCGGTCGCGGTCGAGGGTGATCTCCGGCGCGGTGAGGAGGCCGAGGCCGAGGGAGTCCTTGCCGTGGGAGCCGCGGACGTCGAGGAAGGTGTCGACGGTGTACGTGCCGGGCTTCAGGCGGAGTTCGAGGGTGCCGGACTCGCCGACCGTGGCCGGGAAGGGGTCGACCCCCTGGGTGAGCTGCTGCACGCCGAGGTAGGCGGGGGTGGGGGCGCCGTCACGGTCCTTGACGTGGACGGTGAGGGTGTAGCGCTCCTCCTCCTTCACCAGGCCGAGCGCGGTGTGCGCGACGACGGTGCCGGCGGCGGTGGCCGTGACCCGGCCGGAGGACTGGCCTACGGGAGCCTTGGTGCCGTCGCCGGTGACGGTGGTGCTCGCGGTCCCGTGGGCGGGGACGGTGAGGGTGGTGTCGGCGAGGGCGGCGACACCGGCCGGCATGCCCTCGACGGCCAGGTTCAGCTCGACCGGGGTGTCGGAGGAGTTGGTGTAGGTGACGGTCTTCGTGACCGGCTTGCTCGACTCGTAGGGCCAGGCGACGTAGCCGAGGTCGGCGGAGCCGGTCGCGGTGACGTTCGCGGCGATCGCGGCGGCCACGTCGACCCGGCCGGAGCCGAGTGCGTACGAGGAGGCGTCGAGCGTCTTCGAGGAGGACATCAGCGCGCTCTTGAGCTGGGCGCCGGTCCAGTCGGGGTGGCGCTCGGCGAGCAGGGCGGCGACGCCGGCGACGTGCGGGGTCGCCATCGACGTACCGCTCATGGAGGTGTAGAGGCCGCTGCCGGAGACGAGCTGGGAGCGGGCGGCGAGGATGTCCACACCGGGCGCCGACAGGTCGGGCTTGAGTGCCTGGTCGCCGTAGCGGGGGCCCTGGCTCGTGAAGTAGGCGGCCTCGTCGGCGGAGTCGACGGCGCCGATGGTGAGCGCGGAGTCGGCGGCGCCGGGCGAGCCGATGGAGCCCGGGTAGCCGGAGTTGCCGGCGGCGATGACGAAGAGGGCGCCGGTCTCGGCGGTGAGGGTGTTGACGGCCTGGGCCATCGGGTCGGTGCCGTCGCTGGGTTCGCGGGAGCCGAGGCTCATCGAGACGATCTTCGCGTCGATGTCCTTGGCGGCCCACTCCATGCCGGCGATGATCTCCGACTCGGAGCCGGAGCCCTCGTCGCTGAGGACCTTGCCGACGGCGAGGGTGGCGCCGGGGGCGACGCCCTTCTCCTTGCCGTCGGAGCCGGCGCCGCTGCCGCCGACGGTGGAGGCGACGTGGGTGCCGTGGCCGTTGCGGTCGGCGACCTCCTGGCCGGCGATGAACGACTTGGACTCGGTGACCCGGCCCGCGAGGTCGGGGTGGGCGAGGTCGGCGCCGGTGTCGAGGACGGCGACCTTCACGCCCTTGCCGGTGAGCCCGGCCTCCCAGGCCTTCGGGGTGCCGATCTGCGCGTTGGACTCGGCCATGGCGGCCTTGACCCGGCCGTCGAGCCACACCTTGGCGGGGGCGGCGGTCCGCGCGGTCGGGGCGGCGGTGAAGCCCTGCCAGAAGGCGGCGGGGTCGGTGGCGGTGACGGCGGCGCCGCCGATGCTGGGCAGCGGGCGGACGGTCTCGGCACCGCGCGGGGTCGCCGCGGCGGTACGGGCGCCCTTGCCGCCGTAGGTGACGATCAGCGGCAGGTCTCCGGTGATGCCCTGCGCGACGAGTCCGGTGACGTCGAAGAGGCGCGGGTCGAGCGCGCCGGAGGCCAGGTAGGGGCGGGCCTCGTCGGGGACGACCGTGACCCTGCCGTCCGAGATCTGGCTGCGTATCGCGCCGGTGGCGCCCTCGGCCCGGTCGACGGTGACGGTCCGCTGCCCGCCGCCGAGGTCGGTGAGGGTGACGCGGTCGCCGGTGACGAGGGTGACGGTGGTGCTCGCCGCCGCCCCCTTGAAGGTGTCCGGTACGGCGGAGGCGGTGGTCCCGGCGGCGGCGGTCTGCCCCGCCGAGAGCATCACGAGAGAGATGCCCGCGGCGATCAGCGCGACCCTCCCTCTGTCGAAGGGTGTGGTCCTCGACGTCATCGTTCGAACTCCTCGTGGACCCGGGGTCGGGGGTGTTTCCGGGTGCCGCGAGGAGTCTTGGCCAGGTGGACGGGAGTTGACTCCGTTCCGTCCTGGCGGTTATGCGCCGTGGCGGCCAACCGCCAGAACAGGACGTGCCGTTCGGGGAGAATTGCTCACGGAGTCGGGTCGAGCGCGTCGTACCGGCGGAAACCGCGCCCGTACAGGGCGAGGAGACCGACGGCGACGACACAGGCGGTTCCGCCGCCCGTGACGGCGACCGCGGGCGAGGTCAGATCGGCCACGGAGCCCGCGAGGAAGTCCCCGAGCCGGGGCCCGCCGGCGACCACCACGATGAACACGCCCTGGAGCCTGCCGCGCATCTCGTCGGGCGCCGCGACCTGCATCATCGTGTTGCGGAAGATCATCGAGACGGTGTCGGAGTACCCGGCGAGGGCGAGCAGGAGCAGCCCCAGCCAGAGGTTCCGGGTGAGCCCGAAGACGGCGATGGCGGTCCCCCAGCAGGCGACGGCGACCAGGATCGCCTGCCCGTGGTGCCGGATGCGTCCCTGCCAGCCGGAGAGCACCCCGCCGAGCAGCGCCCCGAACGCGGGCGCGGCGACGAGGAGTCCGGCGGTCTTCGCGTCGCCGCCGAACCAGAGCACGGCGACGGCGGGGAACAGGGCGCGGGGGTGGGCGAGGATCATCGCGCAGAAGTCCGAGAAGAACGTCATACGGAGGTTGGGGCGGGTCGCGAGGAACCGCAGCCCGTCGAGGACGGAGGCTCGCCTGCCGCCTTCCTTCCGGTCCGGGAGCATCGACGGCAGCCGCCACATCGCGTACAGGCTCGCGGCGAAGGCGACGGCGTCGACGAGGTACGCGGTCTGGTACCCGGCGAACCCGACGATCAGCCCGCCGAGGCTCGGCCCGACGAGCATGCCGAAGGTCGTGACCATCGAGTTCAGCGCGTTGGCGGCGCGCAGCTGCTCGGGCGGCAGGAGCCGGGGGATCATCGAGGAGCGGGCGGGCGCGTTGAGCGCGGCGCAGACGGCCTGCAGGGCGACGATCCCGTAGAGGAACCAGACCCGGTGGAACCCGGCGAACGCGGCGGTGGCGAGCGCGACCGAGAGCACGGCGGAACCGCAGGCGCTGTAGAGCCCGAGCTTGCGGCGGTCGACGGTGTCGGCGATGGCGCCGCCGTACAGCCCGAAGCAGACGAGCGGGACGAGCGAGAACAGCCCGACGAGCCCGACGGAGAAGGGCGACCGGGTGATGTCGTACACCTGGAGGGAGACGGCGAGCGACGTCATGCCCTGCCCGACCCAGGAGACGGTGCTGCCGAACCAGAGGCGGCGGTAGTGGGCGGAGGTCCGCAGCGGGGTGAGATCGGCGAAGAGCCGGCGGCGCTCGGCGCGCTGGGGCTCAGGGGGCTGATGTTGTGACTGGGGCTGGGGCTCCGTGGCGGTCACGCGATGTCGTACCGGAGCTCGGGGCGGTCCCAGTGGATGCGCCCGGCGGCCGGAACGGTTCCGCTGCGGACGGCGCCGGTGCGCAGGTAGAACTCCTCGGCGGGCGGATGCGCGACGACCCGCACGGCCCTGAGCCCGGCGGCCCTGGCCCGCCCGGTCATGTGCTCCATGAGCAGCCGCCCGATGCCGAGCCCCTGGGCGCTGTCGGCGACGAAGGCGAGGTCGAGTTCGGCGTCGTCGACGAGCAGCGCGTAGAACCCGAGCACCCGGTCGCTCGCGTCGACGGCGACGTACACGGGATGGTGCTCGATGTACGCCCCCCCGACCTGGTACCCCTCGACCATCGTGGCGTAGTCCCCCCGATAGGCCCGGGAGCTCCTGACCAGCCGGGTGAGCCGCTTGGAATCGTCGGCGGTCGCACGCCGGACAGTGAACTCGGACATGGGGTGAGTATAGGGGCGGGTGGGGCAGTTGATCCTTACGTTTTGGTCAAGGGTTCAAGCGTCGGCTCCGGTGCCCACGCGGGCGGCCCCGCCTCCGTCACCGCCTGTTCGCGGGTCAGGGTCGTGCCGTGGGTGAAGGTCTTCGCACAGGTCTCCGGGCCCAGGATCGTGCGGGCCGTCGGGGGGCGGCCCTCCACTCGGCCTCGGCCCTGAGCGCGGTCTTCGCCCTGGTGACGGCGGCCGTGGTCCTGACCCTGCTCCGCGAGGTCCCCCGCGCCTGACCGCTCCCCCCGGGCCCCACCACGAGCCGCTCGCCGCGCCTACCGCGCGGCGAGCGGCTCGCGAGCCGGTCCCGGTGCCGCCTCGTATCCCTCGAGCGCCGCCAGCCACGCCCCCGGGAGCCGCTCGGCCCCGGCGAGCGCGCCGTCGGTGAGGAAGGTGACGTGGAGGCGGCGCCGGTGGACGGTCCAGGCGACGAACAGCGGCTGGCCCGGGACCATGACCGGCAGCGCGTACACCGCGCCGGCGGGGGAGCCGTCGAAGCCGAGGGGGCGCCGTACCCGCAGGTCGGCGACGCTCAGCGGCGTGCTGCGGGCGTCGACGCTCCGCGCGAGCGCCAACCTCCCGAGCCGGTAAGGGAGTTTCCGCAGGATCACCCGGTGCGCGTCCGCGAGGCGGCCGAGCCGCGCGGGGTCGAGGGCCCGGCCGATGAGGTCGAGCCGCCGGGCCGGGTCGGGCTCGCCGCAGGGGAGGTCGATCCCGGCGACGGCCACCCGGTTGCCGAGGAGGGGGCGGGGGTCCCCGGCGTCGCGGACGCCGATGCCGAGGTTGGTACGGAGCCCCCGGCCGTGCCCCGGGCCGCCGGGACCCCAGTCGCGCGGGTGCCAGGCGCGCAGGGCCTCGGTCGTCAGGGCCAGGCACAGCTGCGGGACGGTGGCCCCGGTCCGCCGCCCGAGCGCGTGGAGCCGGGCCGTGTCGACGTCGGCGAACCCGGCGGCGTACGCCTGGGAGGGCGGGGTGCCGAGCGCGGACCACCAGGTGTTCCGGCCCGGCGGCCGGAGTTCGGGCAGTACGGCCGCCCAGGCCACGGGCCGGGGCGACCGGAAGGCGAGGGCCCGGGGGCGCGGCAACTCCTCGGGACCGAGGAGGAGTTCCAGGGTGGCGACGGCGGCGGCCCCGTCCTGGAAGGCGTGATGAGCCCGGTAGCAGATCCCGTATCCGCCACCCGCCCGGTGGACGAGCCAGAGACCCCACAAGGGGCGGTCCCGCGGCAGGGGTTGGCGCAGCAGCTCGGCGGCGACCGCCGACAGGTCCGTGGAGCCGGTTAGCTCGTACAGGTGACGGTCGGGATCGAACCGGCGGTCCGGCTCCCAGCGCGGGCGGCCGGCGCTCCCCGCCAGCCGGTGGCGGAGCTCCGGGAGCAGGTCGAGGCGGCGCCTCAGATGGTCCGACAGCCGGGCGCGGGAGGGTGGTTCGCCGTCGAGGACGACCAGGCCGCCGAGATGCAGCGCGGAGTCCGTCGCGTGCAGCGCCGCCACGTCGAGGGAGAGCCGGTCGAGCACCGCGAGGGGCACGGAAGCGGAAGATCGAACGGGATCTGAAGATCGCACAGGGCGCTACGATACGTCATCATGCAATCGCAATGCGTGACGGACGGCATGCTCCCCGACCTCCTCGACGACGACACCGTGACGGCCTGGACCGCCTCCGGCGCCCCGCTCGTCGACCTGCTGCACCGGGCGCACACCCCGGGCCGGCTCACCGGGTTCCGCCGGGGCGGCCGCGCGGCCGTGCTGATCACCGAGCCGAGGCATGTGCACCAGGTCCTCGGCGTCGGCGGCGACCGGTTCGTCAAGCGCTCGCACCGGGCGAAACCCCTGCTCGGCGAGGGGATGCTGTCCGCCACGGGCGAGGCCTGGCGGTCCCAACGGCGTCTGCTCCAGGCGATGTTCACCGGCCGCGGGATCCAGCGCTGGGAGCACCACATCACCGGTGCGACGGCCTCCGTCGTCGACCGCTGGGCCGACCTGGCCCGTCGGGGCGAGCCGACGGACATCGCCGAGGACGTGCAGTTCTTCACCGTGGACACGATCTGGCGGGCGCTGACCGACCGCCCCCTCGACCACGAGACGTACGTCGACCTGGCGGCCGTGCAGGACATCGTGGCCGCGCTCCCCGCCGACGTGGGCGGCGCCACCGCCCTCCCGCCGGACGTGGAGGCGGCGCTCGCCGCCCTGGACGACCGGGTGCTGCGGGCCCTCGCCGAGGCGCGGACCCCGCACCGCGTGGGCGCCGGAGGGCCGAGCGTGCTGCACCGGCTGCTCGACGCGGCCGAGACGGACCCGGCGTACACGGACCGGCTGATCCGGGACGAGCTCGTGACGCTGCTCGTCGCCGGGTACGAGAGCAGTGCGCGCACGCTGACCTGGGCATTCGTTCTGCTGGATCAGCATCCGGCGGTCATGGGGCGGGCGGCGGGCGACGCGGCCGCCGGGGGAACGGCGGCCGTCGAGGCGGTGCTCGCCGAGACTCTGCGGCTCTACCCGACGGGCTGGCTGCTGCCCCGCCACAGCCCGGCCGACGAGTTGGTCGACGGCTGGCGGATCCCCGCCGGTACGGACCTCCTCGTCTGCCCGTACCTCACCCACCGCGACCCGGACGTCTGGCCGGAGCCCGAGGCGTTCGTCCCGGACCGCTTCCCCGCCCGGGCGCCCCTGCCGCCGGGCGCGTACCTCCCGTTCGGCATCGGCCCGCGCGCCTGCCTGGGCACCCGGTTCGCGATGCGGGAGATGGAGTCGCTGCTCGGCGCGCTGCTCGCACGGTTCACGGTCGAGACGACCGCTCCGGCCGGGGAGCCCGTTTTCGGCATCAACCTGCGCCCGGCGGGCCCGCTGCACGCGCGCGTCCGCGAGCGTTCGTGAACGCGCGGCCGTCCGAGCGGGTCGACTACGTCGACCCCGGCGACCGGGTCGTCGCCCAGGGCGGCCGGGCGGAGGGCCAGCCGGCCGGGCTCCTCCGCCGGTACGCGGCCACCGTCTGCACCGACCACGCCGGCCGGGTCCTCCTCTACCGGCGGACCGCCACGGCCCCGGTCTACCCGGACCACTACGACGTCCTGGTGGGCGGCGCGGTGCGGACCGGCGAGGACTACCGCGCGGCGGCCCTCCGGGAGCTCCGGGAGGAGCTGGGCTGGTCGACGGTGACCGGCCTCGCCGAGGCGTACCGGATCCGCGTCGACGATCCCCACGGCGACTGTTTCCTCGCCGTCCACCGCTGGGTGGCGGACCGCGCGCCCCGGCCCGATTCCCGGGAGATCGCCTGGTGCGGCTTCGTCGCACCGCTCGCGGTCATGACGGGCGGCTACACCCCGCTGGTCCCGGCGGGCGCGGAGGCCGTACGGCGGCTCTTCCCCCTCTGACCGCCGTCCTTTTCGCCACCCGGGCGGGAGCCCGGCCCGACGTCCGCCCCGCCCTCTCACCGACCCCGACGAAGGACACCCCCACCATGACGTACTGCGCGCTGCCCCTGACCGGTGCCTCGCTCGCCGTCCCGGGCCCCGCGCCCGGCCCCGCGCCGGGCGTTGCGTCCGTCACCGGCCGGCTCGACCGGGCCCGGGCCCGGCTCGCCACCCGCCTGGTGGCGGCCGCCGGGGCGGACGGGCTGCTCCGCGCGCCCTGCGACAGCCGGATCCTGGAGACCGCGCTGGCCCTGCGGCTGCTCACGGTGACCGGGGTCGATCCGGACGCCCAGGAGCGGCTCATGCGGCGGCTGAAGACCGCCGTGGACGAGGGCGCCCCCGACCCCGTGCAGGAGGCCGCGGCCCGCGCGGCGCTCGGCGAGTACGTGGACGGGCCGGCCGCGCTGACCAGGCTGCTCGGCGGCTTCGACCACTTCACCGCCGGACGCAAGCGACTGATGTTCCAGACGGTGCTCGCAGAGCTCGGCGCCCATCCGTTCCCCGTCCTCGCCTCCCCCGGCCGCGTCTTCGAGGCGCGCGGCCAACAGCTGTGGCTGGTCACGGAGATGGCCGCCCTGAAGGTTCTGTACGCCTTCGGCACCGGCTCGCCGCGGCTCGTCACCGAGGACGACTGGCGCACGCTCGCGCCCTGCTCGCTGCCCGGCCCGCCCCCGTACGGCAACCATCTCGCCCGGATCCTCGCCCTGCTCGCGCTCCGGCACCGGCCCCGGTACGCGGCGGCCGTGGGCGCGCGGGCGGCGGAGCTGCGCGGGCTGCTCCGCGCGGACGGCGGGCTGCCGTTCATCACCGGCATGGACGTGTTCGCGACGGCGACCGGCGGCCTCGCCCTGGCCGGGGCGGGAGCCCCCACGCACACCCTGCGGGCCCTCGCGGCGGCCCTGACGGAGCGCCAGAATCCCGACGGGGGCTGGGGGTTCGACCGCGACGTCGCCCAGAGCGACGTCGACGACACCGCGTACTGCGTGGAGTTCCTGCGTGCGACGGCCCCGGAGCGCGGCGCCGAGGTGGCGGCCGGCGAGGAGTATCTGCTGGCCCGGCGGGGCGGGGACGACGGCTTCCCGACCTTCGAGCCCGGCACGGCCTCCGAGGTGGCGATAACGGCGGCGGCGGTGAACGCGCTCGCCCCGAACCCGGCCCACCGGCCCGTCGTGGCGGCCGCCGTCCGGTTCATGGCGGCCCGGCAGGAGAGCGCGGGGCCCTTCGAGCGCAGCTGGAGCCTCAACGAGAGCAACGCCCTGTTCCGTACGGTCCTCGCGTACGACGCGTTCCACGCCGTGGCTCCCGGCCACCCGGCGGGGACCGTGGTCGCGCGGGCCCGGGCGCGGGCGGTGGCCCGGCTGGTCGACACCCAGAACCAGGACGGCGGCTGGGGTCATGTGCCGTCCGATCCGAGCGACCCGATCAGCACGGCGTACGCGCTGATCGCCGTGGCCCGGACTCCGGCCGTGCCGTGCGCCGTGGGCGCGACAGAGCGCGCGGTGCGGCATCTGCTCGAACGGCAGCGCGCCGACGGGGGCTTCGTCTCCCGCCCGGACCAGGCGGGGCCGAGACCGCTCGCCTATCACGTACCGCTCCTGACGGACGTGTGCGTGCTGCTCGGCCTGAACCACGCGCGGGCGGCCGCCTCGCACCTCCCCCGCCCCACCCCCACTCCGACCGGCAAGGAAGCCCGATGACCTTCGACGAACTGAAGAACCTGCTGGTCTCGCTGGGTCTCGACCCGGAGGGCGTCACCCCGGAGGCGACCCGCGAGGAGGCCGGCCTCGACTCGCTCCTGCTGACCGAGCTCGCGCTGGTCCTGCGCAAGGAGCGGGGCGTCCCGGTGCCGGAGGAGGAGCTGTACGCGGCGACCACCGTCGCCGCGATCGAGCGCCTGGTCGCCGTCCACGCGGGGACGGTCTGATGCGCGGCGGCGGACCGGGCCCCGGCCGCGGGGCGGCCGTCACGGGGGTCGGGCTGTTCACACCGGCGGGCGCGGACCGGGCGACGACCTGGGAGACCGTACGCGTGGGAAAGTCGACCTCGGTACGGGAGGAGCGGGACGGTCTCACCTACCTGGCCTGCCGGGCGCCCGAGCCTCCCGGGGGTCCCGGGCGGGCTGCGGCGGCGCGGCGGCCCGACCGGAGTGCGGCGCTCGCGCTGTGCGCGGCGCGGGAGGCGCTCGCCGACGCGGATCTCGACCCGGGCTGCTGGGACGGGGCGCGGGTCGGGGTGGTCACCGGGATCGGGGCCGGCGGGGTCCTCACGTACGAGGCGCAGCGGGAGGTGCTCCGGACGGACGGCCCCGGGGACATGTCGCCGTTCGCGGTGCCGGGCGCGCTGCCGAACGCGGTGGCGGCGCAGCTCGCGGTGGAGTTCGGTGTCCGGGGTCCGTCGCTGGCGGTGACCACCGCGTGTGCGGCGGGGGCGTCGGCGATCGGTGTGGCGCTCGATCTGCTGGCCCTGGAGCGCTGCGACCTCGTCCTGGTGGGCGGGGCGGAGGCGTCCTTGAGCCCGTTCTACATCGCGGGCTTCGACCGGCTCCGGGCGCTGTCGCGCCGCTTCGACGACCCGGCGGGCGGGCTCCGGCCGTTCGACGTGGACCGGTCGGGCTTCGTGATGGCGGAGGGCGCGGGGTTCCTGGTCCTGGAGCGGCCGGCGGACGCGGCGGCGCGGGGGGCCAGGACTCGGGCACTGGTCAGCGGTTACGGGGCGACGTCCGACGCGCACCATGTGGTGGCGCCCCGGCCGGACGGTTCGGGTCTGACGGCCGCGGTGCGGGGCGCGCTCGCCGAGGCGGGGGCGTCGCCCGGGGACGTCGACCTGGTCAACGCGCACGGGACGGGGACGCCGCGCGGGGACGCCGTGGAGGCGGCGGTCCTGGCGGCGCTGCTGCCGCACCGGCCGCCGGTGACGTCGACGAAGGGCGTGACCGGGCACCTGCTGGGTGCGGCGGGTGCGGTGGAGGCGGTGCTCACGGTGCTGTCGGTCGAGGAGGGCACGGTGCCCCCGACGGCCAATTTCGCGGAGCCGGGCGAGGGCATCGACCTCGACGTCCCGACGACGGCGCGCACGGCCCGGCTGCGGCTCGCGGTGTCCACGTCGGTGGGCTTCGGCGGCCACAACGCGGCCCTGGTGATCACGGCGCCGTGAGGGGCGCCCGGCGGTCGGAGTCGTGCGGCCGGTGAGAGGCGCCCGGCGGTCGGAGCCGCCTACGCCCGGCCGTGGCCGCCGTCCGGCTGCGAGAGCCGTCTAGCGGCAGACGTTCAGGTCGTCCGGGTCGATGCTGTCGAGCCGGACGGCCAGGGCGTCGAGGCGTTCCCGCAGGTCGCGGATGTCGGCGAGGTCGAGTCCCGTCGCCGCGGCGATCCGGCGCGGCACGTCGCGGGCCTTCTCCTTCAGCGCGGCCCCCTCGGCGGTGGGCCGCACGGTGACGGACCGCTCGTCCTCGGGGCTGCGGCGCCGCTCGACGTATCCGGCCGTCTCCAGGCGCTTGAGCAGCGGGGACAGGGTCCCGGAGTCGAGCCGGAGGCGCTCCCCGATCCCCTTCACGGGCAGCTCGCCGTGCTCCCAGAGCACCAGCATGGCGAGGTACTGGGGGTAGGTGAGCCCCAGCTCCTTGAGCGCCTCGCGGTAGACGCCGTTGAACGCGCGGGTCGCCGCGTGCAGCGAGAAGCAGATCTGGTGGTCGAGCCGGAGGAAGTCCTCGTCCGGGACGGTGTCGAGCGTCTCCATGGCTCCAGGATACGCGAGGACACCTCACACGCGATTGAGTTGTACACAATTGAATCGTGCGCTATTAATAGAGAGCCACCGCAGCACACCCCCCGAGGACAGGAACGGACACCATGGACGCGATCTACACCGCTGTCGCCACCGCCAACGGCCGCGAGGGCCGCGCCGTCAGCTCCGACGGCCACATCGACCTCCCCCTCGCCCACCCGCAGGCCCTCGGCGGCAACGGTCAGGGCACCAACCCCGAGCAGCTCTTCGCCGCCGGGTACGCGGCCTGCTTCGCCAGCGCCATGAACCTGGTCGCCCGCCAGGAGAAGATCGACATCTCCGACGCCTCGATCACCGCCGAGGTCTCCATCGGCAAGGACGCCGCGGACGGCGGCTTCGGCCTCGCGGTCGTGATGCGCGCCGAGTTCCCGGACCACCTCCAGGGCGAGGCCGGCAAGTCCCTCCTGGAGAAGACCCACGCGTTCTGCCCGTACTCCAAGGCGACCCGCGGCAACATCAAGGTCGACCTCGTCGTCGAGTAGTTTTCTGTCGGTTCACGTACGCCCCCGATGGTCATCGACCACCGGGGGCGTTCGTTCGTGAGTTCTTCCGTTCGGGCACGGGGGATTCGTCTGCCGTACGACGGGCAGTCATGGAACGGCCCCCGGCCGGTGGTTCACGGGCGCTCTCCTTGGGGCGCCCACGAGCCGGTCCACCCGGCCACCGCACGCGCACCCCCACCCGTGCCCCTCTCGACCCGGAGGAGAACTCCCCCATGGCCGACCTCGACCGTCGCCGGTTCCTTCAACTCGCCGGCGGCACCGCCGCGCTGACCATGCTCTCGGAGAGCATCGCGCGCGCCGCCGCCATCCCGGCTCAAGGCTCCACCGGCACGATCCAGGACATCGAGCACATTGTCGTCCTGATGCAGGAGAATCGTTCGTTCGACCACTATTTCGGGTCGATGAAGGGCGTACGCGGCTTCGGCGACCCCCGCCCGGTCACCCTGCCCAGTGGCAAGTCGGTCTGGAACCAGTCGGACGGCAGCAAGGTCACGCTGCCCTTCCGGCCGGAGAGCGCGAAGCTCGGCATGGAGTTCCTCCAGGGCCTCAACCACGACTGGGCGGGCGGCCAGAGCGCCTTCAACAAGGGCAGGTACGACAACTGGATACCGGCCAAGACCAAGGCCACCATGGCGTACCTCACCCGCGAGGACATCCCGTTCCACTACGCGCTCGCCGACGCGTTCACGATCTGCGACGCGTACCACTGCTCGTTCATCGGCTCGACCGACCCGAACCGCTACTACCTGTGGACCGGCCACACCGGCAACGACGGCACCGGCGGCGGCCCGGTCCTCAACAACGCCGAGGCGGGCTACGGCTGGAAGACCTACCCGGAGCGCCTGGAGGCGGCCGGGGTGTCCTGGAAGATCTACCAGGACATCGGCGACGGGCTGAACGCGGCCGGCTCCTGGGGCTGGATCAACGACGCCTACCGCGGCAACTACGGCGACAACTCGCTCCTGTACTTCAACACGTACCGCAACGCCCAGGCCGGCGACCCGCTGTTCGAGAAGGCCCGCACGGGCACGAACGCCAAGGCCGGCGAGGGCTTCTTCGACCGGCTGCGCTCCGACGTGCAAGGCGGCCGGCTGCCGAAGATCTCCTGGATCGCCGCCCCGGAGGCCTTCTCCGAGCACTCCAACTGGCCCGCGAACTACGGCGCCTGGTACATCTCGCAGGTCCTCGACGCGCTGACCTCGAACCCGGACGTCTGGGCCCGTACGGCCCTGTTCATCACGTACGACGAGAACGACGGCTTCTTCGACCACGTCGTCCCGCCGTACGTCCCCGGCTCCGCCGCGCAGGGTCTCTCCACCGTCGCGACCGGGCTCGACCACTTCCCCGGCAAGACCGGCTACGTGGCCGGCCCCTACGGCCTCGGCCCGCGCGTCCCCATGCTCGTCGTCTCGCCCTGGTCCAAGGGCGGCTACACCTGCTCCGAGACCTTCGACCACACCTCGGTCATCCGCTTCATGGAGCAGCGCTTCGGGGTGCAGGAACCCCAGATCTCGCCCTGGCGCCGGGCCGTCTGCGGCGACCTGACCTCCGCCTTCGACTTCTCCCGTACGGACACCTCGGCGGCCGCCCTGCCGCCGACGTCCGGCTACTTCCCGCCGGACAGGAACCGCCACCCCGACTTCCTCGCCACCGCCCCGGCGACCGGCACCATGCCCCGCCAGGAGCGCGGCGCCAAGCCCACCCGCCCGCTGAAGTACGCCCCGTTCGTGGACGGCGCCGCCGACACCGCGGCCGGCAAGTTCCGCCTCACCTTCGGCGGCGGGCCCTCGGCGGGCGCGCAGTTCTACGTGACCTCGGCCAACCGCACGGACGCGCCGTGGACGTACACGACCGAGGCCGGCAAGTCGATCGCGGACACCTGGAACACGACGTACTCGAAGGGCGTCACCGACCTCACGGTCCACGGCCCCAACGGCTTCGTCCGCCGCTTCCGCTCCCCCGGCAAGACGGCCGTCCCCGAGGTCACGGCCCGCCACAATCCCACCACGCGCACGCTGGACCTGACCTTCACCAACGCGGGCACGACCGCGACGGTGACCCTCATCAACGCCTACGGCGGCGCCCAGAAGACGCTCTCCGTCGCGAAGGGCGCCACGGTCACCCACAGCGTCGACGTCTCGGCGGCCCACCACTGGTACGACGTCACCGTCACGTCCTCCGCGAGCACGGACTACGTCCGCCGCCTCGCGGGCCACGTGGAGACGGGCGCGGCCAGCTTCTCGGACCCGGCCCTCCTCACGTACTGACCACCCCGGCGGGACGCCCCGAGGGCCCGTACGCGTCCATGCGGCGCGTACGGGCCCTCGGGCCCGGACAGGGCGTTCGGTGGTGTGGTGTGAGGCGGCTCACGATCTGGCCGGAAGGGGCCGTTCCGCGCCATCCGGGTGATTCACCGGGCGTGTCGCGGAGCCGATGTCCCGGGTCCGCCCTCGGGAGGTCGCAGACTGGGGAAGAGCTGCCGGCCGTACGCGGCGGGCTCGCGCCGCCGAACCGTCCGCCCGGTCGGATCACGGGTCGGAACGATTCTGCGGGCACCACGAAGTGGTGGGGCGGGTGGGACTCGAACCCACGGCCGACGGATTATGAGTCCGCTGCTCTAACCGGCTGAGCTACCGCCCCGAACGGTGAGGCGCGTACATGTGTGCGCGCCGTCTGCCGCAGCATAGCCGCTCATACGATCTCCTGCTCCGGAAGATCGGCTCTGCTCGACCATGAAGACCGCACCGCGCTCCGCATGGTTCCCCGAGACGCGAAAAAGGACCCCGAAGGGTCCTTTTCCGTTCCGCTCCCCCGACTGGACTCGAACCAGTAACCCTCCGGTTAACAGCCGAATGCTCTGCCAATTGAGCTACAGGGGATCGCGCTCCCCCGACTGGACTCGAACCAGTAACCTGCCGGTTAACAGCCGGCTGCTCTGCCAATTGAGCTACAGGGGATTGCTGCGTTGCACCGAACGTACCCACTCCGGATGCTCCGGGCGGGCGGTTGCTCGCTGCGACACATACATTAGCGCAAGCAGGGGGGTGCTCCGCCAATCGGTATCGCCGGGGGCACCGCCTGGGCACCGGCGATGCGTCGGAGACGCGTCGGGCAGGCATCAAGGAAGCTCTCCAGGGAAGGTGGTGGCCATGCGATACAAGCTGACGTTCGTCGTAGGACTCGCCCTCGGTTACGTGGTCGGCACGCGGGCCGGACGCGAGCGGTACGAGCAGATGAAGAAGTCCGCGAAGGAGTTCGCGCAGAACCCGGCCGTGCGCAACGCCGCCGAGACCGCCGCCCAGACCGGGCGGCAGGTCGCGGGCAAGGCCGCGCACGTCGTGGGCGACAAGGTGGGCGACCGGCTGCCGTCCTCGGTGACCGACCGGTTCCACGCGCTGTCCGGGCGCGGCGGGGCCAATGGGAAGGTCGAGGACGACGACTGGGGCACCAGCAACACCTGAACCGCCCCGCGTGCGGCAGAATCAAGTGTCATGGGGATAGTCGCCGGACTCGACAGCTCAGCGGAGTTCACACGCATCGTCGTCTGTGACACGGACACGGGTGCCGTACTGCGGCAGGGATACGCCCCTCACCCGGGCGAACCCAAGGCCGTCGACGTCGACCCGCAGACCTGGCTGCTCTCGCTCGGGGAGGCCGCCACCGGCGGGCTCCTGGAGGGCGTGCAGGCCATCGGCGTGTCCGCGCAGCAGCACGGACTCGTACCGCTCGACGCGCAGGGCGGCCTGGTGCGGCCCGCGCTCGTCCGCAACGACAAGCGGGCCCAGGTCGCCGCCGCCGACCTGGTCGAGTCGCTCGGCGGCCGACAGGCCTGGGCCGAGGCCGTGGGCTCCGTGCCCGGCGCCGGGCAGCCGGTGGCCAAGCTGCGCTGGCTGGCCCGCACCGAGCCCGAGCACGCCCGGCGGGTCGCGATGGTCCTCCAGCCGCACGACTGGCTGGTCTGGCAGCTCCTCGGCCGGCCCGCCCGGCGCACCACCGACCGCGGCGCCGCCTCCGGCACCGGCTACTGGTCGGCCCGCACCGGCACGTACCGTCCCGACCTCGTCGAGCTGGCCCTCGGCCACCAGGCGGTGCTGCCCGAGGTCCTCGGCCCGGCGGACGCGGCCGGCACCACGCCCGAGGGGCTCCTCATCTCCGCCGGCACCGGCGAGACGATGGCCGCCGCACTGGGTCTGGGGCTCGGCCCCGGGGACGCGGTGGTCTCGCTCGGTGCCTCCGGCTCCGTGATGGCCGTCCACCACGAGGCCCTCGCCGACCCGAGCGGCATGATCACCTCCTTCGCCGACGCCACCGGCATGCACCTGCCCGTCGTCCACACCTCCAACGCGGTCCGGGCGCTGCGCGGCACCGCCGAGATGCTGGGCGTCGACTCCCTCGAAGAGCTGTCCGCGCTGGCCCTGAAGTCGACGCCGGGCGCCTCCGGGCTCGTCCTGCTGCCCTATCTGGAGGGCGAGCGGACCCCGAACCTGCCGCACACCGCGGGCACGCTCAGCGGGCTGCGGCGCGAGTCGATGAAGCCCGAACACCTGGCGCGGGCGGCGTTCGAGGGCATGCTCTGCGCGCTCACCGACGCCATGGACGTGCTGCGCGGGCGCGGGGTCGAGGTGCGCCGGGTGTTCCTGCTCGGCGCCGCGGCGGCGCTTCCGGCGGTGCAGGCGCTCGCGCCCGCGCTGTTCGGCGCGCAGGTCGTCGTCCCGCAGCCCGCCGACTACGCGGCGCTCGGCGCGGCCCGGCAGGCCGCCTGGGCCCTCGGGGTGGCGCGGGGCACGCTGCCGCCGTCCACTCCCCCGGCCTGGCAGGGCGCGGCCGCGCAGATCCTGGAGCCGGGCGAGGACCTGCCCGCGGGCCGGGCGGTGCGACAGCAGTACGTGGCGACACGGGACCAGCTCCACCCGGGCGCCTTCGGTTCGTAGCGTGACGGGGGGATCGCGCCCCGTGCCTCACCTCACCGGGGCCCGAATCCCCGTTCGTAAAGTCTTCCCCAGGGCTCGCCCCGCACCCTGAAACCGAGTCGTAACGCCTCGGGCGTGCGGGCGATAGTGGAGCCGTGCTCATAAGACTTCTCCGAACCCACCTCGGGCCCTATCGAAAACCCATCGCACTGCTCGTGCTGCTGCAGTTCCTGCAGACCTGCGCGAGCCTCTATCTGCCGACCCTGAACGCGGACATCATCGACAACGGTGTCGTCGACGGGGACACCGGATACATCCTGCGCTTCGGCGCCCTGATGGTCGGCGTCTCCGTCGTGCAGGTCGTCTGCAACATCGGGGCCGTGTTCTACGGCGCCCGCACCGCGTCCGCGCTGGGCCGGGACGTGCGTGCCGCGGTCTTCGACCGGGTGCAGTCCTTCTCCGCGCGGGAGCTGGGGCAGTTCGGCGCGCCCTCGCTGATCACCCGTACGACCAATGACGTCCAGCAGATCCAGATGCTGGTCCTGATGGCGTTCACCCTGATGGTCTCGGCTCCCATCATGTGTGTCGGCGGCATCGTGATGGCCCTCGGCCAGGACGTGCCGCTCTCGGCCGTGCTGCTCGCCGTGGTGCCGATCCTCGCCGTCTCGGTCTCCCTGATCGTGCGGAGGATGCGGCCGCTCTTCCGGACGATGCAGGAGCGTCTCGACACGGTGAACCGGGTGCTGCGCGAGCAGATCACCGGCAACCGCGTGATCCGGGCGTTCGTGAAGGACGGCTACGAGGAGGAGCGGTTCCGCGGTGCCAACGCGGAGCTGACCGATGTCTCGATGGCGACCGGCCGGCTGATGGCGCTGATGTTCCCGGTGGTCATGACCGTCGTGAACATCTCCAGCGTGGCGGTCGTCTGGTTCGGCGCGCACCGGATCGACAGCGGCGGGATGCAGATCGGCGCGCTGACCGCGTTCCTCGCCTATCTGATGCAGATCGTGATGGCGGTCATGATGGCCACCTTCATGTTCATGATGGTGCCGCGGGCCGAGGTCTGTGCCGAACGCATCGAGGAGGTCCTCGCGACCGAGTCCAGCGTGGTGCCGCCGGTGAAGCCGGTGACCGAGCTCGACCGGCGGGGTCATCTGGAGGTCCGGAGCGCGGACTTCCGGTACCCGGGTGCGGAGGAGTCCGTCCTCAAGGACGTCGGGCTCGAAGCCCGGCCGGGCGAGACGACCGCGATCATCGGGTCCACCGGCAGCGGCAAGTCGACCCTCCTCGGACTCGTGCCCCGGCTCTTCGACGCCACCGGCGGCGAGGTCCTCGTCGACGGCGTCGACGTCCGGAACCTCGACCCCCAACTGATGGCGAGGACCGTGGGACTCGTCCCCCAGAAGCCCTACCTCTTCTCCGGGACCGTCGCCACCAACCTCCGCTACGGCAAACCCGACGCCACCGACGAAGAGCTCTGGCACGCCCTCGAAGTCGCCCAGGCCGCCGACTTCGTCCGGAACCTGGAGGCCGGCCTCAACGCGCCGATCGCGCAGGGCGGCACCAACGTCTCCGGCGGGCAGCGGCAGCGGCTCGCCATCGCGCGGACGCTGGTGCAGCGGCCGGAGATCTATCTCTTCGACGACTCGTTCTCCGCGCTCGACTACGAGACGGACGCCCTGCTCCGGGCCGCGCTCGCCCGGGAGACGGCCGACTCGACCGTCGTCATCGTCGCCCAGCGGGTCTCCACCATCCGGGACGCCGACCGGATCGTCGTCCTCGACGAGGGCCGGGTCGTCGGCACCGGACGGCACCAGGAGCTGATGGCGGACAACGAGACGTACCGGGAGATCGTGCTCTCCCAGCTCACCGAGGCGGAGGCAGCCTGATGGCCGGTCCTGGCGGACGCATGATGGCCGGTGGCGGCCCCGACCAGCGGTCGATGGACTTCAAGGGCTCGGGCAAGCGGCTGCTCAAGCAGCTGGCGCCCGAGCGCGGCACGCTCTGGGTGATGCTGATCGCCGGTGTGCTGTCGGTGGCGGCCTCCGTGGTCGGCCCGAAGATCCTCGGCAAGGCGACCGACCTCGTCTTCGCCGGTGTCATCGGGCGGCAGATCGAGGGCGGCACGAAGGCGGAGGCGATCGAGAGGCTGCGCGCCTCGGGCGACTCCGGCATGGCGGACATGCTGAGCGGGGTCGACTTCACGCCGGGGCAGGGGATCGACTTCTCCGCCGTCGGCGAGGTGCTCCTCGTGGTCCTCGGCGTGTACGTGGCGGCGGGCCTGCTGATGCTGGTCTCCACCCGGATGTCGATCAAGGTGATCAACCGGACGGTCTACCGGATGCGGGAGGACGTCCAGACGAAGCTGGCCCGGCTCCCCCTGTCGTACTTCGACAAGGCCAAGCGCGGCGAGGTGCTGTCGCGGGCGACCAACGACATCGACAACATCTCGCAGACCCTCCAGCAGTCGATGGGCCAGCTGATCAACTCGCTGCTCACGATCGTCGGCGTGCTCGCGATGATGTTCTGGATCTCGCCGCTGCTCGCGCTCGTGGCGCTGATCACGGTGCCGGTCTCGGTCTTCGTCGCGGCGAAGATCGGGAAGCGCTCGCAGCCGCACTTCGTGCAGCAGTGGAAGTCCACGGGCGCGCTCAACGCGCACGTGGAGGAGATGTACAGCGGGCACACCCTGGTGAAGGTGTTCGGCCGACAGGCGGAGTCCGCGAAGGACTTCCGCGAGCAGAACGAGGCGCTGTACGAGGCCGGGTTCAAGGCGCAGTTCAACAGCGGCGTGATGCAGCCGGTGATGTTCTTCATCTCGAACATCAACTACGTCCTGGTGGCCGTGGTCGGCGGTCTGCGGGTGGCGAGCGGCACGCTCTCCATCGGCGACGTGCAGGCCTTCATCCAGTACTCGCGCCAGTTCTCGATGCCGCTGACGCAGGTCGCGTCGATGGCGAACCTGGTGCAGTCGGGTGTGGCCTCGGCCGAGCGGATCTTCGAGCTGCTCGACGCGGAGGAGCAGCAGCCGGACGCGCCGGCCGGTGAGCTGGGGGCGTCCCCGGCCGAGGGCTGGGAGACGGCCGACCTCAAGGGGAAGGTCGCCCTGGAGGGCGTCTCCTTCCGCTACGAGGCCGACAAGCCGCTCATCGAGGACCTGTCGCTCACGGTGGAGCCGGGCCAGACGGTCGCGATCGTCGGCCCGACCGGCGCCGGCAAGACGACCCTGGTGAACCTGCTCATGCGGTTCTACGAGGTCACCGGCGGCCGGATCACCCTCGACGGGGTGGACATCGCCACGATGTCCCGGGAGCGGCTGCGGGCCGGGATCGGCATGGTCCTCCAGGACACCTGGCTGTTCGGCGGCACCATCGCGGACAACATCGCGTACGGCGCCACGCGCGCGGTGACCCGGGCGGAGATCGAGGAGGCGGCGCGGGCCGCGCACGCCGACCGGTTCGTCCGCACCCTGCCCGAGGGGTACGACACGGTCATCGACGACGACGGGGCGGGGGTCAGCGCGGGCGAGAAGCAGCTGATCACCATCGCGCGGGCGTTCCTGTCCGACCCGGTGATCCTCGTCCTCGACGAGGCCACCAGCTCGGTCGACACCCGGACCGAGGTCCTCATCCAGAAGGCGATGGCGCGACTGGCCCACGGGCGCACGTCGTTCGTGATCGCGCACCGGCTCTCCACGATCCGGGACGCGGACGTGATCCTGGTGATGGAGAACGGCTCGATCGTCGAACAGGGCACGCACGAGGAGCTGTTGTCGTCCGGCGGGGCGTACGCCCGGTTGTACGCGGCGCAGTTCGCGCAGGCGGTCGCCGAGGTCGACTGAACGGGCATGTGACCCGTGCCGCATGATGTGCGGCACGGGTCACATAACCACCGGCCGTACCAGCTCGTCGAGGGCTGGGAGTTCGGCCCGGTGTTCGAGCCCTTCACGATCACGGGCGACGACGACCAGGTGGTCACCGTGGACCGCCGTGTCCCGCCGGGGCCCGTCCTGGTGGAGGCCGCGCACGAGGACCGGGGCTACTTCGGCAACTTCCCCCTCGACAGCAGGAACAAGGACGAGGACTACCTCTTCAACACCACGCTCCCGGACTTCACCGGAAGCTCGGTCGTTCCGGCCCCCGAGGGCCGTGCCCTGCGGCAGCGCGTACGGGCGGACCGCCGCTGGGCGATGCGGGTGAAGCCCGTCGCCGCGGCGCGCCGGCTCGAAGGGACGCTGCGGGGGTACGGCCCCGAGGCCCTGCTGTACACGGGCGGGGTGGCCGACCTCCAGGTGCACTTCGAGGGCGACGAGGACGGCGGCGGCTACGTCGGCATCTGGTGCCACGAGGTCGCCGGGCACACGGGTCTCACGGACCGGCCCACGCTGCTCCTCAACCGCACCGACCCGCTGCGGCGCACCGTCCCGCTCCCGGCGGGTCCGCTGCTGCTGCTGTACAAGGCCGACGGCCCGTGGACGCTGACGGTGAAGGAGCTGGGCTGGATCCGCCGGACACCCCCTAGTCCAGATAGCCGCGCAACTGGTCCGCGTAGGCGTGGTCCCGCAGTTTGCTGAGGGTCTTGGACTCGATCTGGCGGATGCGTTCGCGGGTCACGCCGAAGATCCGGCCGATCTCCTCCAGGGTGCGGGGCCTGCCGTCGTCGAGGCCGTAGCGGAGCTGCACGACCTTCCGCTCGCGCTCGCCCAGGGTGGAGAGCACGTCCTCCAGGTGGCGGCGGAGCAGCAGGAAGGCGGCGGACTCGACGGGTGAGGCGGCGTCGCCGTCCTCGATGAGGTCGCCGAGGGCGACGTCGTCCTCCTCGCCGACGGGGGCGTGCAGGGAGACGGGTTCCTGGGCGAGGCGGAGCACCTCGCCTACCCGCTCCGGGGGCACGTCCAGCTGGGCGGCGACCTCCTCGGCGGTGGGTTCGTAGCCGCGTTCCTGGAGCATGCGGCGCTGGACGCGGATGACGCGGTTGATGAGTTCGACGACGTGCACGGGGACGCGGATGGTCCGGGCCTGGTCGGCGAGGGCCCGGGACATCGCCTGGCGGATCCACCAGGTGGCGTACGTGGAGAACTTGTAGCCGCGCGCGTAGTCGAACTTCTCGACGGCCCTGATGAGGCCGAGGTTGCCCTCCTGGACGAGGTCCAGCATGGTCAGGCCGCGGCCCACGTACCGTTTGGCGACGGAGACGACGAGGCGGAGGTTGGCCTCGATGAGCTTGCGCTTGGCGATCCTGCCGAGGACGACGAGCTGGTCCAGGTCGCTCGCCGAACGGGAGTCCAGGTCGGGGGTGTTGGCGAGTTTCTCCTCCGCGAACAGACCCGCCTCGACGCGGCGGGCGAGGTCGACCTCCTCCTCGGCGGTGAGCAGCGGGATGCGGCCGATCTCACGGAGGTACTGGCGGAAGAGGTCGGAGGAGGGCCCGTTGCCGCCGGGGTCGGGGCGGCGGCGTTGGGGTGGTATCTCCGGCTGCTCGTCCGGTGCGGCGGCGGGCGGTTCCTGGGACATGGTCCGGGTCTGCACGGCGGGCGACCTCCAGGGGGGTGATCGCTGCCGGTCCGGGGGCGTAGGGCAGCGGGACGACACCGTTACCCAGTGTGGGGTACGACACAGTGAGCCCACGAGGGGCGTGCGGTGACTTTTTGAGACCGGAACGTGACTGACCGTGCGTCAGAGGGCGGCGGCGCCGTTGTTCCGCAGGGACTGGCCGTACTGGGTGAGGACCCAGAGCTCGTTCTGGACGGCGGAGAGCCGCTCGGGGTCGCCCTGGGGGCCGAGGCGGGCCAGGGTGCCCTGGACCTCGCGGATGCGGCGGTCGACGGCGCGGAGCCGGACGGTGACGAGCTGGTCGCCGGCGTAGGCCTCGTCGACGGTCTTGGCGAAGATCGTCTCGACGGCGAGTTCGGTGACGAGGGCGCGCACCGTGTCGTTGGGCGCGGCCTCGCGGACGGTGTCGAGGTAGTCGGAAGGCGCTCCGGTGGCGCCTCCGGCGTCCTGGACGCACTGGCGGACGGCCGCGTAGGGCGGGGCGGTGAACTCGTCGGCCCCGTAGGCGTCGAAGGCCGGGGAGACGAGCTCGGGGCGCTGGAGGGCGAGCTTGAGGAGTTCGCGCTCGGTGCGGTGGGCCGGGCTGCGCAGGTTGAGCGCGGGGCCGGAGGAGGCGGCGGCCGCGGCCGGTGCGGCGGTGTCGTAGCCGCGCTGCGGGCTCTGCTGCTGCGCGGGGCCCTTGCCGCCGCGGTCGCGGGCCCAGCGGGCGAGCTGGGCGACCCGCTTGACGACGAACTGGGTGTCGAGGATGCCGAGCATGCCCGCGAGCTGGACGGCGACCTCGTGCTGGGCGCCGATGTTCTTGATCCGGGCGACGACGGGCGCGGCCTCGTCGAGGGCGGCGGCGCGGCCGGCCGGGGTCTCCAGGTCGTACCGCTTCACGATCTGGCGGAGCGCGAACTCGAAGAGCGGGGTGCGGGGCTGGACGAGGTCGGCGACCGCCTCGTCGCCCTTCGCGAGGCGCAGGTCGCAGGGGTCCATGCCGTCGGGGGCGATGGCGATGTAGGTCTCGGCGGCGAACTTCTGGTCGTCCTCGAAGGCGCGCAGGGCGGCCTTCTGGCCGGCGGCGTCGCCGTCGAAGGTGAAGATGACGCGGGCCGAGCCGTTGTCCATGAGGAGCCGGCGGAGGATCTTGATGTGGTCGCCGCCGAAGGCGGTGCCGCAGGTGGCGATGGCGGTGGTGACGCCGGCGAGGTGGCAGGCCATGACGTCGGTGTAGCCCTCGACGACGACGGCCCGGCTGACCTTGGCGATGTCCTTCTTGGCCAGGTCGATGCCGTAGAGCACCTGGGACTTCTTGTAGATCGGGGTCTCGGGCGTGTTGAGGTACTTGGGCCCGTTGTCGTCGTCGCGGAGCTTGCGCGCGCCGAAGCCGACGATCTCGCCGCCGACGTCCTTGATCGGCCACATGAGGCGGCCGCGGAAGCGGTCGATGGGGCCGCGGCGGCCGTCCTGGGAGAGCCCGGAGAGGATCAGCTCCTTGTCGGAGAAGCCCTTTCCGCGCAGGAAGCGGGTGAGGTGGTCCCAGCCGGCCGGGGAGTAGCCGACGCCGAAGTGGGCGGCGGCGGCCTGGTCGAAACCGCGCTCGGCGAGGAACTTGCGGCCGATCTCGGCCTCGGGCGAGTCGAGTTGATCGATGTAGAACTGGGCGGCGACCTTGTGCGCCTCGACCAGACGGATGCGCTCCCCGCGCTGGTGGCCGGGGTTGTAGCCGCCCTCCTCGTACCGCAGGGTGATGCCCGCCTTGGCGGCGAGGCGCTCGACCGTCTCCGAGAAGGAGAGGTGGTCGATCTTCATCACGAAGGCGATGGTGTCGCCGCCCTCCTGGCAGCCGAAGCAGTGGAACAGTCCCTTGCTGGGGCTGACCTGGAAGGAGGGCGACTTCTCGTCGTGGAAGGGGCAGAGACCTTTGAGGTTTCCGCCGCCCGCGTTGCGGAGCTGGAGGTACTCGGACACGACGGCGTCGATCGGGACCGCGTCCCGGACCGCCTTCACGTCGTCATCGTTGATCCTGCCTGCCACGCATGAAGTCTACGTGCGGGCGGAGGTGATCAGATCAGGCTCTCCAGGGGTACGGAGGCGTCGGCGAGGGCGTCGGGGTCCACGGCCGTACGGGCGCGGATGAGCTGCTGGATGGGGTCTGTGACGTCCCACACATTCACGTTCATCCCGGCGAGGACCCGGCCCTCCTTGAGCCAGAAGGCGATGAACTCGCGCTTGCCGGTGTCGCCGCGGACCACGACCTGGTCGTACGTGCCGGGGGGCGCCCAGCCGGAGTACTCCATGCCCAGGTCGTACTGGTCGGAGAAGAAGTAGGGGACGCGGTCGTAGGAGACGCGCTGCCCGAGCATGGCGCGGGCGGCGGCCGGGCCGCCGTTGAGGGCGTTGGCCCAGTGCTCGACGCGGAGCCGGGTGTGGAGCAGCGGGTGGTGGGCGGCGGCCACGTCACCGGCTGCGAAGACGTCGGGGTCGGAGGTGCGCAGCGACTCGTCGACGGCGATGCCGCCGCCGTCGGCGCGGTCGACGAGGGCGAGCCCGGAGTTCTCGGCGAGGGCGGTGCGGGGGGCGGCGCCGATCGCGGCGAGCACGGCGTGCGCCGGGTGCTCCTCGCCGTCGTCAGTGCGGACGGCGAGGACCATGCCGTCCTGGCCGACGATCTCGGTGAGCCGGGCGCCGAAGTGGAAGCGGACGCCGTGGTCGGTGTGCAGGTCGGCGAAGAGCTGGCCGAGCTCGGGGCCGAGGACCCGGTGCAGCGGGGTGGGGTCGGACTCGACGACGGTGACCTCGGCGCCGTAGCCGCGGGCGGCGGCGGCGACCTCCAGGCCGATCCAGCCGGCGCCGGCGATCACCAGGTGGCCGTTGTCGCGGCCGAGGGAGGCGAGGACCTGGCGGAGGCGGTCGGCGTGGGCGAGCCGGCGCAGATGGTGGACGCCGGCCAGCTCGGTGCCGGGGACGTCGAGGCGGCGGGGCTCGGCGCCGGTGGCGAGGAGCAGCTTGTCGTAGCGGATGACGGTGCCGTCGCCGAGGCGCACGGTGCGGGCCTCGCGGTCGACGGCGGTGACGGACTGCCCGAGGTGCAGCTCGATGTCGTGGCCCGCGTACCAGGCGGCCTCGTGGACGAAGACGCTGTCGCGTTCCTTCGCGCCGGTCAGGTACCCCTTGGACAGGGGTGGGCGCTCGTAGGGGTGGTCGCGTTCGTCGCCGATGAGGATCACCCGGCCGTTGAACCCCTCGGCACGCAGGGTCTCCGCCGCTTTGGCCCCTGCCAGGCCCCCGCCGACGATGACAAAGGTCTGATCTGCGTCGACCACGTCGTTTCCTCCTCTTTGCGACCGCTTCCAACCTACGCCCCCGGGCGTTCGTCGGGCCGTACCGCCTCGGGCCGTGCATGCGAGCGTCCCGCACGGAGGGTGGTGACGGAAGAGGGCCGACTCCGAGGCGGCCCGGCCCGGCGGTGGCCCGGCGGGGGGTCAGCCGTGGTGCGGACGGAGACGGGTGTGCAGGGCGCGGGCGGAGGCGTCGGTGAGGGAGGCGATCTGGTCGACGATGACGCGCTTGCGGGCCCGGTCGTCGCGCGCCTGGTCGAACAGCGAACGGAACTGGGGTTCGAGGCCGTCGGGGGCGCGGGCGACGAGGGCCTCGGCGAGTTCGGCGACGACGATGCGCTGGTCGGCGCGGAGGGCCTCCTGCTGGGGGCGCTGCATCACGTACCGGTCGGCGACGGCCTTGAGGACGGCGCACTCGTTACGGGCCTCCCGGGGGACGACCAGTTCGGCGCCGTAGCGGGTGAGGCGGCCCGAGCCGTACGCCTGCCGGGTGGCGCCCTCCGCGGCGAGGGCGAACCGGCCGATGAGCTGGCTGGTGGCGTCCTTGAGACGGGCCTGGGCGACGGCCGAGCCGTCGTAGCCGTGCGGCCACCACTCCTGGTCGACGAGCCGGTCGAGGGCCTCGGCGAGCTCCTGCGGGTCGGTGTCCTCGGGGACGTAGCGGCCGATGGCGACGGCGGCGATGTCGGCGCGCTCGGGCTCGGCGAGGAGCAGGTTGGGGTCGATGTGCCCGGCGTGCAGACCGTCCTCGAAGTCGTGGACCGAGTAGGCCACGTCGTCGGACCAGTCCATGACCTGGGCCTCGAAGCACTTGCGGTGGCCGGGGGCGCCCTGCCGGATCCAGGCGAAGACCGGCAGGTCGTCCTCGTACACGCCGAACTTGGACGAGCCGGGGTCGTCGGGGTGGCCGCCGCGCGGCCACGGGTACTTGGTGGCGGCGTCGAGGGCGGCGCGGGTGAGGTTGAGCCCGACGCTGACCAGCTCCCCTTCGGCGTCCTTCACGAAGCGCTTGGGCTCGATCCGGGTGAGGAGGCGGAGCGACTGGGCGTTCCCCTCGAAGCCGCCGCAGTCCTTGGCGACGTCGTTGAGCGCCTGCTCGCCGTTGTGCCCGAAGGGCGGGTGGCCCATGTCGTGGGAGAGGCAGGCGGCCTCGACGAGGTCGGGGTCGCAGCCGAGGGCGGCGCCGAGCTCCCGGCCGACCTGGGCGCACTCAAGGGAGTGGGTGAGCCGGGTGCGGGGGCTGGCGTCCCAGGCGTGGCCCCGGGTGCCGGGGGTGACGACCTGGGTCTTGCCGGCGAGCCTGCGGAGCGCGGCGGAGTGCAGCACGCGGGCGCGGTCGCGCTGGAAGGCGGTGCGCCCGGGACGTTTGTCGGGCTCGGCGGCCCAGCGATCGGTCGCGTCGGCGTCGTAGCCGGGGGTGTCGGTGGCGCCGGCGAGGTCGGCGGTGTCGGTGAGGTCCGGGCTGCCCTTGATGTCTGCGCTGTCTGTGCCGTCTGTGATGCCTTCCATGCATCGAAGGTAACCGGAGGGACCGACAGAAGCGCTCAGACGGTGGCGAGTTCCCGCTCCCGGGTGGTCGCGCGGAGAGCGCCGTCGTAGCGGTGCAGGACCAGGCGGGCGAGGGCCGGGTGGGCGCCGAGGGGCGCGGAGGCGATCCAGGGGGCGTGTGCGGCGGCGCGGGTGGCGAAGAGGCCGGGGGCGGTGAAGCAGGAGGCGACGGCGACCAGGTGGCGGCCCCGGGCGACGAGGGCGCGGACGGCCTCGGGCACGGTGGGCGCGGCGGCGGACGCGTACGCGGGGACGACGGGGACGCCGCCGAGCCGCTCGCCGAGCAGGGCGGCGATCCGGCGGAGCTCGGCGCCGGAGCGGGGGTCGCGGGATCCGGCGGAGGCGAGGACGACCCCGGCGGCCCGTGAGGTGCCGGTCTCGGGGGTCCAGCCGGCGTGCGCGAGCCGGTCGGCGAGGGCCTCGACGAGCAGCGGGTGCGCACCGAGCGGCGCGGCCACGCGGGCGCTGAGTCCGGGCACGGCGGCGAGGGCGGCGGGCAGGTCGTGGGTGACGTGGTGGCCGGGGGCGAGGAGCAGGGGGACGAGGACGGCGTCGCGGCCCTCGGCGGCGAGCTCCGTGAGGGTGGCGTCGAGGAGCGGGGCGTTCAGCTCGATGTGCGCGAGCCGCACGTCGAGGCCGGGGCGCAGTTCCCCGACCCGTTCGAGGAGGCGTCCGAGGGTGGCGCGGGCGCGGGGGTCCCGGCTGCCGTGGCCGACGGCGACGAGGACGGGTGCGGGCGGGGCCGTTCCCACGAGGGCGGGGCGGAGCCGGCGGGTTCCCGGGAGGGCGGGCTCGGCGAGGACGGGAGTGGCACGGCCTGGGGTGTTCATGGGCGGGGATACCTCCTGCTCGTCCTTCCGCGGCCGGGGGCCGTACGGATGCAGGTGGCCGAGCTGCTCGCCGAGCCGCTCGGTGATCCTGCCGAGCAGCTCGGCGGCGGTGGCGTACGTACTGTCCGGCTCCGTCATGCACCGATCCTGCGGGGCGCAGGTTGCCTGCCCGTTGCACCGGGGTCACGACTGTTTTCCGTGACCTCACGCGCGTGCCCCGATGGATGTCAGGCGCTCGTGGGGCAGGCCCCGCACCTCCCCTGCCCCCTTTTCCGATTCCGAATCACGGAATATCTTTTCCACCATGAGAATGTCCCCGCCCGCTCTCCCCCGGCGCGTCGCCGCCGAGTTCATCGGAACCGGCGCCCTCGTCGCCGTCATCGTCGGCTCCGGCATCCGCGCCGACACCCTGAGCCAGGACATCGGCGTCCGGCTGCTCGCCAACGCCGCCGCCTCCGCCATCGGACTCGGGCTGCTCATCGCCCTCATCGGGCCGCTCTCCGGCGCCCACCTCAACCCCGTCGTCACCCTCTCCGAGTGGTGGTCCCGACGCGGTACGGGCGGCTCGCGCGAGGTCCTCGCCTACATCGCCGCCCAGCTCGCCGGGGCCGTGACGGGCGCGCTGCTCGCCGAGGCGATGTTCGGGCGGATGCCCGGCGCCTGGGCCACCGAGTCGCGCTCCGCGCTCCATCTGCTGCTCGGCGAGGCCGTCGCCACCGCCGGGCTCGTCCTCGTCGTCCGGGGCCTGAGCCACATCGGCCGCCCCGGGCTCGCCCCGGTCGCGGTCGCCGGCTACATCGGCGCGGCGATCTGGTTCACCTCCTCCGGGTCCTTCGCCAATCCGGCCGCCACCGTCGGCCGCGCGTTCTCCGACTCCTTCACCGGGATCGCCCCCGGCTCGGTGCCCGCCTTCGCCGCCGCCCAGCTGCTCGGCATGCTGCTCGGGATGGTGCTGGCCGGTGTGTTGTACGGAACACGTGACGCCGCCGCCGAACCGAATCCCGCCGAAGCGCGTCGGACGGGGTGACAGAGCGACACCGAGACCACCCGCCACGGAGGTTCCCGCATGCCGGCACGGCTCACCCGGTTGATCCCGCGCACCACCCGGGCCCGCCGCCGTACCGTGCAGGCCGTGATGCTGGGCGCCGTCCTCGCGCTCACCCCGGTCACCTGGATGCACACCGCCGCCGCCGGGAAGCTCCGTACCACCGCCGACGTGCCCGACCGGGACGTCGCCGTCGTCTTCGGCGCCGGGCTGTGGAAGGGGCGCCCCACCCCGTACCTCGCGCACCGGCTCGACGCGGCCGCCGAGCTGTACCGGGCGGGGAAGGTCCGGGTCCTGCTCGTCACCGGCGACAACAGCAGGACCGCGTACGACGAACCCAGCGCCATGCGCGCGTACCTCACCGCGCGCGGGGTGCCCGACGGCCGGATCGTCAGCGACTACGCGGGCTTCGACACCTGGGACTCCTGCGTCCGCGCCCGGAAGGTCTTCGGTGTCGACCGGGCCGTGCTCGTCACCCAGGACTTCCACATCAAGCGGGCCGTCGCGCTGTGCGGGCGGGCCGGCGTCGACGCGTACGGCGTCGGGGTCCCCGAACCCCACGACCGCACCTGGTACTACGGCACCACCCGGGAGCTCTTCGCCGCCGGCAAGGCCTCCCTCGACGCCGCGCTCCGGCCCGACCCGCACTTCCTCGGCCCGGAGGAGAAGGGCGTCACCGAGGCGCTGGCCTCACCTCGCGAGCCGTAGCGGACGGAGAGCATGGCCCCGCGCCCGTAATCAGCGGTGCCGCCCCGCGTAACACGCCTGACCCACGCTGGCCGCATGTCCGAGGCCATCGCCGTACCCACCCACTGCCCCTACTGCGCCCTGCAGTGCGGCATGTCGCTCCGCCCCACCGGCGTCCCGGAGCTGCCCGCCGAGGTGGTCGACCGGACCGACTTCCCCGTCAACCGGGGCGCGCTGTGCGGCAAGGGCCGCACCGCCCCCGCCGTGCTCTCCTCCCGGGTCCGGCTCACCGAGCCCCTGGTCCGGTGCCCTGACACGGGGACCCTGGTGCCCGCGTCCTGGGAGGAGGCCCTCGCCGCCGTCGCCGACGGGCTGCGCCGGACCCGCGCCGACCACGGTCCCGATGCCGTGGGGGTCTTCGGCGGCGGCGGCCTCACCAACGAGAAGGCGTACACGCTGGGGAAGTTCGCCCGGCTGGTGCTCGGCACCTCGCAGATCGACTACAACGGGCGCTTCTGCATGTCGTCGGCGGCCGCCGCGCACGGCAGGGCCTTCGGGCTCGACCGGGGGCTGCCGTTCCCCCTGGAGGACATCCCGAGGACCGGCTGCGTGATCCTCGTCGGCTCCAACCTGGCCGAGACCATGCCGCCCGCCCTCCGCTACCTCACCGAGCTGAGGGAGAACGGCGGAAAGCTGATCGTCGTCGATCCGCGCCGCACCCGCACCGCCGAGCAGGCCGACCTCCACCTCGCGCCCCGCCCCGGCACCGACCTCGCGCTCGCCCTCGGCATGCTCCACCTCGTGGTGGCCGAAGGACGCGTCGACCAGGAGTTCGTCGCCACGCGCACCTCCGGCTGGGAGGCCGCGCGCGCCGGGGCCATGTCCCACTGGCCCGAGCAGGTCGAGCGCATCACGGGCGTGCCGGTGCCGCTGCTCCGGCAGGCCGTCGCGCTGTTCGGCGACGCCGCCACCGGAATGGTCCTCACCGCGCGCGGCCCCGAGCAGCAGTCCAAGGGCACCGACACCGTCGGCGCCTGGATCAACCTCTGCCTGGCCACCGGGAAGGCGGGCCGCCCCCTCAGCGGCTACGGCTGCCTCACCGGCCAGGGCAACGGCCAGGGCGGCCGCGAGCACGGCCAGAAGGCCGACCAGCTCCCCGGCTACCGCAAGCTCGACGACCCGGCCGCACGCGCGCACGTGGCCGGGGTCTGGGGTGTGCCCCCCGAGTCGCTGCCGGGGCCGGGCCGGAGCGCGTACGAGCTCCTCGACGCCCTCGGCGGCGACGTGAAGGCCCTGCTCCTCATGGGCTCCAACCCGGTCGTCTCCGCGCCCCGCGCCGCCCACGTCGAGGGCCGGCTGCGCTCGCTCGGCTTCCTCGCCGTCGCCGACGTGGTGCTCTCCGAGACCGCCGCGCTCGCCGATGTCGTGCTGCCCGTCACCCAGTGGGCGGAGGAGACCGGCACCATGACCAACCTGGAGGGGCGGGTGCTGCTCCGCCGGCGCGCCCTCACCCCGCCCGCCGGGGTACGGAGCGACCTGGAGGTGCTGCACGCGCTCGCCGGGCTCCTCGGCTGGGAGAAGGGGTTCCCCGCCGAACCCGAGGAGGTCTTCGACGAACTGCGCCGGGCCTCGGCCGGTGGTCCGGCCGACTACTCGGGCATCAGCTACCGCCGGATCGAGGAGGAGCAGGGTGTGTTCTGGCCCTGCCCGGAGACCGGCGAGGGCGAGTCCGGCCACGCGGGAACCCCGCGGCTCTTCCTCGACCGGTTCGCGACGCCCGACGGGCGGGCCCGGTTCGTGCCGGTGGTGCACCGGGCCGCGGCAGAGGAGACGGACGCCGAGTACCCCGTCGTCCTCACCACCGGCCGGGTCGTGTCCCAGTACCAGTCGGGCGCGCAGACCCGGCGGGTCGACGAGCTGAACGCGGCGGCCCCCGGCCCCTTCGTCGAGCTCCATCCCCGGCTCGCCGAGCGCCTCGGGGTGGCCGAGGGCCAGCGGGTCGCGGTGGTCTCGCGGCGCGGCCGGGCCGTCGCACCGGCCCGGATCACCACGGCCATCCGGCCGGACACCGTCTTCATGCCCTTCCACTGGGCGGGCGAGGGCCGGGCCAACACCCTGGTGAACCCGGCGCTCGACCCGGTCTCCCGGATGCCCGAGTTCAAGGTGTGCGCGGTCCGTCTGGAGCACGCCGGGAACGAGGCCGGAGAACCACGCCAGGGGGTGTACGCGCCCGTACTCCCCCGGGAGTGATCGCCGCGGCGCACCGCCCCCGGCAGTACCCCCCGACTCGGCCGTCAGCGCGACGAAACGCCCTCCGCGCGGCGGGACTCTGGGATCGACCCGAAGAGGACCGATGAAGGGGGGCCCGATGGAGGGCCGCAAGAGGATCGTCGGCTGGGGGGTGCTGGCCCTGTGGGTGATCGTGATCGCCCTCGCCGCACCGCTCGCCGGAAAGCTCGGCGACGTACAGCGCGACCGCGCCGTCGACTACCTGCCCGCGAGCGCCGACTCGACCCAGGTCGCGACCATCATGGAGCAGATGCCCGGCGGGGGCTCCACCGACCTCGTGCTCGTCTACCACCGTGACGGCGGACTGACCGCCAGCGACAAGGCAACCGCCGCCCGGGAGGTGCGGCAGGTCGCCGCCGAGCACCCGCTCTCCTCGCCGCCGCGTGCCGTCCCCTCCGAGGACGGCACCACCCTCCTGTACGCCGTGTCGAGCACGGAGCCCGGCCAGGACGAGGCGGCCAGGGACGCCTTCGTCCACGACGTCCGCGCGACCGTGAGCGGCGAGGTCGGCGGCCCCGGCGCGCTCGCCACGGACGCGGGCGAGGTCTACAACTCCCTCGACGGCCCGCTCCTCTACACGACCGTCGCCGTCGTCGCGATCCTCCTGATCGTCATCTACCGCAGCCCCTTCCTCTGGCTCGTCCCGCTGGCCGTCGCCGGCGTCGCCGACTACCTCTCCATGGCTGTCACCTACGCCCTGCACCAGGGCTTCGACATCAGCGTCTCCGGCCAGAGCACCGGTGTCATGACGATCCTCGTCTTCGGCGCGGGCACCGACTACGCGCTGCTCCTCGTCTCCCGCTACCGCGAGGAACTGCGCCGTGTCCCCCGCCCGTACGACGCCATGGCCGCCGCGCTGCGCGGCTGCGGCCCCGCCGTCCTCGCGTCCTCCGGGACCGTCGCCCTCGGCATGCTCTGCCTGCTCGCCGCCGACATGAACAGCAGCCGGGGCATGGGGCCGACGGCCGCCGTCGGTGTCCTGTGCGCGCTGATCGCGATGATGACGCTGCTCCCCGCTCTGCTCGTCGTCCTCGGGCGCCGGGTGTTCTGGCCCCTGATCCCGGCGTACGGAAGCGAGCCGAAGGCCCCGCGCCGTTCGCTCTTCGCCGCCATGGGCTCCTCCGCCGGGCGGCGCCCCCTCGCCGTCCTCCTCGCGGGCGCCGCCGCCCTGGCCGCGCTGGCGCTCGGTGCGCTGAACCTGCCCGGAGCCCTCAAGCAGGAGGACACCTTCAGCTCCACCCCGGAGGCGGTCGCCGCGATGAGGACGCTGGCCGCCGCCTACCCGGAGACGGGAACCCAGCCCCTCACCGTGGTCGCCCCGACGGACGAGGTCCCCGGGGCGCTGCGGACCGCGCTCGCGACCGACGGCGTCGCGAAGGCCGAACCCGGCCGCAGCGCCGACGGCTGGACGGAGATCTCCGTCATCGCCGCGCACCCGCCGCAGTCCGCGGCCGAGACCGCGACCATCGAGGCGCTGCGGACCGCGCTCGGCGACGGGGTGTACGTCGGCGGGCCCAGCGCGGAACAGCTCGACATGGCCGACACCAGCGCACGCGACCGGAACATCGTCGTCCCGCTCGTCATCGTCGTCGTCCTGATCGTGCTGATCGTGCTGCTGCGCAGCCTCGTCGCACCGTTGATCCTGATCGCCGCCGTGGTCGCCGTCTGGGGCGCGTCCCTCGGCATCGGCGGCCTCCTGTTCGAGGGCCTGTTCGGCTTCGGGGGCACCGACCCGGGCCTCGCCCTGCTCTCCTTCGTCTTCCTCGTCGCCCTCGGCGTCGACTACGGCATCTTCCTGATGCACCGGATGCGTGAGGAGTGCCTGAACGGTGCGGAGCCGGGGGCCGCGGCCCTCACGGCCCTGCGGACGACCGGCGGGGTGATCGCCTCGGCGGGACTCGTCCTCGCCGCGACCTTCGCGGTGCTCGTCAACATGCCGATGGTGCAGCTGGCCGAGCTGGGCTTCGTGATCGCGGTCGGTGTCCTGCTCGACACCTTCCTCGTCCGCACCTACCTCGTCACGAGCGCGAGCGTGCTGCTCGGCCGGGCGGTGTGGTGGCCGGGGCCGCTGGCCAGGAAGCCCGTGCCGACGGCGGGTCCGGAGTCCGAGCGGGAGCCCGTACGGGTCTGATCAGGAGCGGCCGAGGGGGCTCCACGCGCTGTCAGGAGCCCCCTCCCGCAGGGAGGATGGACACCATGGACTTCGCAGCGGCCTTCACCCGGGACCCCCAGGCGGCGCCGGACCCGGTGCGGCGCGACGCCGCGGCCGCCGCCGTCTTCGCGGTGCTCGCCGCGGTGCTCGCGCTCACCGTCGACGACGGCCGCCGCCCGGACGCCCTCGGCTGGGCCCTGCTGCTCGCCGCGCACGTTCCGCTGGCCTGGCGGCGCAGGGCGCCCCTGCCGGTGCTGCTCGCCGTGGTGGCCGTCGTCGCCCCGTACCACGGGCTCGACTACATGCATCTGGCGCCGATCCCGGCCTCGATGACGGCGCTCTACACCGTCGCCTCCACCGGCCGGCCGACGCGCACGCTGGTCGTGGGGCTCTCGGTCACCTCCGTCACCCTCACCATGCAGCTCTTCGTCAACCCGCACGAGGTGGTGGAACTGCTGCGGGTCTCCGGCTGGGTGATCGCGATGCTGGTCTTCGGCGCAAGCATCCGGCTCTACCGCCAGCTGGTGGCGGGTGTGGTGGAGCGGGCGGAGCACGAGGCAGAGCGGAAGGTCACCGAGGAGCGGCTGCGTATCGCCAGGGACCTGCACGACCTCCTCGCCCACTCGATCACCCTCATCGGCGTGCAGACGTCGGTCGCCGCGCATGTCCTGGTCGCCGACCCGGACCGGCTCGACCGGGAGGCACTCGTCCAGGCGCTCGACGGCATCGCCGAGACCTGCCGGGAGGCCCGCGCCGAGGTACGCACCACGCTGGACGTGCTGCGGGCCGCGCCGGAGGGCCCGCTGCCCGACCTGGCCTCGCTGCCCGATCTCGTACGGTCCTCGGGCGCGGCCCTGTCGGTGCGGACGGCGGCGGCCAGGATCCCGGCGGCCGTGGGAGCGGCGGCGTACCGGATCGTGCAGGAATCCCTGACCAACGCCGTACGGCACGGGGCTCCTGGCGCGGACGTGCGCGTCGATGTCGGCCTCGACCAGGAGGTGTTGACGGTACGGGTGACCAACGGCGGCGCGGCTCCCGGAGGAACGGGTGGCTCCGGCTACGGGATCCTGGGGATGCGGGAGCGGGCGAGGAGCGTGGGCGGCACACTGATCGCGGGCCCGCGCGACGGCGGGGGCTTCGAGGTCGAGGCGGCGCTGCCGCTCTCGGTGAGATGAGTGAGGTGACGGTGTGATCCGGGTGCTGCTCGCGGACGATCAGACGCTCGTCCGGGCGTCGTTCGCGATGCTGGTCGACTCGGCGCCGGACATGGAGGTCGTGGGGCAGGCGGCCAACGGCCGGGAGGCGGTCGAGCTGGCCCGTTCGTCGCGGGCCGACCTGGTGGTCATGGACGTCCGGATGCCCGAGCTCGACGGGATCGGCGCGACCCGGCTGATCGCCGCCGACGAGGACCTGGCCGGGGTCAAGGTGCTGGTCCTCACCACGTACGACACCGACGAGCACGTGATGGAGGCGCTGCGGGCGGGCGCGTCGGGCTTCGTCGTCAAGGACATCCTCCCGGCGGAGCTCCTCGCCGCGATCCGTACGGTCGCGGCGGGCGAGGCCCTGCTGTCGCCGGGCCCGACGTCCCGGCTGATCGCCCGGGCGCTGGCCGCGCCGGAACCCCTGGCGACGGTCGGCCCGGAGGGGCTCTCGGACCGGGAGCGCCAGGTGCTGACGCTGACGGGCCGGGGCCTGAACAACGCCGAGATCGCCGAGTCACTGGGGCTCTCGCCGCTCACGGCGAAGACCCATGTCAGCCGGATCATGGGAAAGCTGTCCGCCCGGGACCGGGCCCAGCTGGTCATCATCGCCTACGAGTCGGGCCTGGTGAGCCCGGGCCGCTGAGCCGCCGGAGCTCCCCGTCCGCCGGACGGCCGCTGATCCGGCCTGCCCGGCGGTACACCCTTACGGCCGGTCGAACCAGTCGCCGCTCTCGATGACCTCGCCGAGCGGCGCGTCCGGCGCCGCGAGGAACACCCACGCGGACACCCGCGCGCCGTCCCGTGCCCGGACGACGTCCATCGCCACCCGCTCGTACCCGACGGGCAGCTCCAGGCGGTCGAGCAGGCCGAACAGCTCGCCGTAGGCGCCGGCCGCGGGCGTGAGCAGGGTGCCGACCACCCGGCCCCCGTCCGCCGGGACGACGTACGGGTAGCCGGGCCCGTCGTACAGGACCGCCCCGTGCAGCACGGCGTCCGCCTCGGCGCCGATCCGGCCGGCGAGGAACCGATCGTGGTTGTACGCGCCCGGGCGCAGCGTCCCGTACACGAAGAACGGCCGCTCGTCGTGGGCGGGGGCCTCGGTCTCCTGGACGGCGGAGGTCTCGCGCTCGACCCAGCGGGCGTACTCCTCGCTCACCCGGGTCACCCGGGTGGCGAGGATCTCGGGCGTCTCGTAGTCGTGGGCGGCGAGGAGGTGGGCCTCCAGGGCCGGGTAGCGGGCCTCGGTGGTCTTGAAGACCACCTCCCACTCCTCGGTGGTCTCGATCGCGCCCCGCCAGTGATAGACGGAGGTGACGGGGCCGGAGATCTGCGCGCAGGCGACGAGCCGGGCCTCGACGGCGCCGCGCGCCAGGGCGTCGGCCTTGGCGCGCGCGTCGGTGGTGGTGCGGACGGTGACGATCACGTCTCCACCGTACGGTCGAACTGGGCCGCGTGCAGCCGGGCGTACGCACCCCCGGCGGCGAGGAGTTCCTCGTGGCTGCCCTGCTCGGCGATCGAGCCGCCGTCCATCACCAGGATGGTGTCCGCGTCCCGGATCGTGGAGAGCCGGTGGGCGACGACGAAGCTGGTGCGGCCGGCCCGGAGAGAGGCCATCGCCTCCTGGACGAGGAGTTCGGTGCGGGTGTCGACGGAGCTGGTGGCCTCGTCGAGGACGAGGATGACCGGGTCGGAGAGGAAGGCGCGGGCGAGGGTGATCAGCTGCTTCTCGCCGGCGCTGAGGCCGCCGCCGTCCTCGTCGAGGACGGTGTCGTACCCGGCGGGCAGGGTGCGGACGAACCGGTCGGCGTGCGCGGCCCTGGCCGCTTCGACGATCCGCTCACGCGAGACCTCGCCGGGCACCCCGTACGCGATGTTGTCGGCGATGGTGCCGCCGAAGAGCCAGGTGTCCTGGAGGACCATGCCGATGCCGGAGCGCAGCTCCTCCCGGGTCATCGCCGCCGTGTCGACGCCGTCCAGGGTGATCCGGCCGCCGGTCACCTCGTGGAAGCGGAGGAGCAGGTTGACCAGGGTCGTCTTGCCCGCCCCGGTGGGGCCGACGATGGCAACGGTCCGGCCCGGCTCCACGGTGAGGGACAGGTCCTCGATGAGCGGCTTGCCCGGCTCGTAGCGGAAGGCGACCTTCTCGAAGGAGACCCGGCCGCGGAGCGCTGCCGGCTTCTCGGGCTCCGCCGGGTCCGGGTCCTCCTCCTCGGCGTCGAGGAGGTCGAAGACCCGCTCGGCGGAGGCCACTCCGGACTGGAGCAGGTTGGCCATGGCGGCGACCTGGGTGATCGGGCCGTTGAAGTCGTACGAGTACTGGATGAAGGCCTGGACGTCGCCGACGGACAGCGTGCCGCTCGCCACCCGCAGTCCGCCGACGACCGCGATGACCACGTAGTTCAGATTGCCGACGAAGGTCAGGGCGGGCTGGATGAACCCGGACACGAACTGGGCCCGGAAGCTCGCCCGGTACAGCTCCTCGCCCAGCTCGTCGAAGCGGCGCACGGCCTCCTCTCGGCGGCCGAACACGACGACCTCGGTGTGGCCGGTGATCATCTCCTCGACGTGGCTGCCGAGCCGGCCGGTGACCGCCCACTGCTTCACGAACTGCGGCTGGGCTCGGCGGCCGACGAAGGCGGCGACGGCGATCGAGACGGGCACGGTGGCGAGGGCGACGAGGGCGAGCACCGGGGAGACCCAGAACATCATCGCGAGGACGCCGGCCAGGGTCAGCAGGGCGCGGACCATCTGGCTGAAGGCCTGCTGGAGGGTCTGGGTGATGTTGTCGATGTCGTTGGTGGTGCGGGAGAGGACCTCGCCGCGCTCCTGCCGGTCGAAGTAGCCGAGGGGCAGCTTCGCCAGCTTGTGCTGGGCCTCCTCGCGGAGCCGGTGACCGGCCCGCTGGACGACGGTGGTGGCGATCCTCAACTGCGCCCAGGTGAAGAGGGAGGACCCGGCGACGACCAGGGCGGAGAGGGCGAGGAGCCGGCCGACGGCCCGGAAGTCCACCCCGGCCGGGCCGGTGGCGCCGGTGATGACGAGGTCGGTGGCGCGGCCGAGGAGGAGGGGGTTGAGGACGGTGAGGGCGATGCCCGTGGCACCGGCGGCGAGGAGGCCGAGGAGCGGGGCCCGGTCGGGGGCGAGGGTGCGGAGCAGGCGGAGGCCGGAGGCGCGGAAGGAGAGGGAGCGTTCGAGGGCGGGCGTGGCGGGGAGGCCGGGGCCGCGCTGCGTCGAGGAGGGGCCGGAGCGGGCGGGGACGGTGCGGGGTCCTCCCCCGGGTCCGGCGGGTGTGTCCTTCGTGGTGCGGCTCTCCGTGGCCGTACTCATGCGGCTTCCTCCTCGGTGAGCTGGGAGAGGACGATCTCCCGGTAGGTCGGGTTGTCCCGCATCAGGGACGTGTGGGTGCCGGTGCCGACGTTCCGGCCCCGGTCGAGGACGACGATCCGGTCGGCCTGCCGGATGGTGGAGACCCGCTGGGCGACGATGACGACGGTGGCGTCCGCCGTCTCCTCCTTCAGGGCGGCGCGGAGCCGGGCGTCGGTCCGGGGGTCGAGGGCGGAGAAGGAGTCGTCGAAGAGATAGAGGCGGGGGCGGGCGACGAGGACCCGGGCGATGGCGAGCCGCTGCCGCTGGCCGCCGGAGAAGTTGGTGCCGCCCTGGGAGACGGGCGCGTCGAGCCCCTCGTCGAGCCCGCGGACGAAGTCGGCGGCCTGGGCGACTTCGAGGGCGTGCCAGAGCTCTTCGTCGGTGGCGTCGGGTTTGCCGTAGCGGAGGTTGGTGGCGACGGTCCCGGAGAAGAGGTAGGGCTTCTGGGGGACGAGTCCCACGGTCCTCGCCATCAGTTGGGGGTCGAGGTTCCGGACGTCGACGCCGTCGACGAGGACCTCGCCGCCGGTGGCGTCGAAGAGCCGGGGCACGAGTCCGAGGAGGGTCGACTTGCCGCTGCCGGTGGAGCCGATGATCGCGGTCGTCTCGCCCGGCCGGGCTTCGAGCCCGACGTCCTTGAGGACGGACTCCTCCGCACCCGGGTACCGGAAGTCCGCGCTCCGGACCTCCAGATGACCCCGGTCGTCCGAGGTACGGACCGGGAAGACCGGCGGGACGACGGACGAGCGGGTGTCGAGCACCTCGCGGACACGGACGGCACCCGCCTCGGCCCGGGGCATGTGCATGAGGAGGAAGAGGACCATCATCACGGACATCGAGATCTGGAGCAGATAGCCGAGGAAGGCGACGAGCCCACCGGGCTGGAGGGCGCCCGACTCGATGCGGTGGGCGCCGACGTACACGAGGGCGACGGTCGTCAGTTCCCAGATGATGAGGACCGTCGGGAACATCAGGGCCTGCAGCCGGCCGGCCCTGAGGCCGACGGAGCGGAGTTCGTCGTTGGCGGCGGCGAACCGTTCCCGCTCGTGCCGGTCACGGACGAAGGCACGGACCACCCGGACGCCGGTGATCTGCTCGCGCAGCACCCGGCCCGCGCGGTCGACGCGCTCCTGCATGCCCTTGAAGAGCGGGCGCATCCGCAGCACGACGGCGCCGACGGCCCCGGTCATCACCGGCACGAAGAGCAGCAGCACCAGGGCGAGCGGCACGTCCTGGCGCAGGGCCATGGCGATGCCGCCGAAGCAGAGGAGCGGCGCGGCGACCAGCATGGTCAGGACGAGGACGGTGAACGTCTGGACCTGCTGGATGTCGTTGGTCGTCCGGGTGATCAGGGAGGCGGCGCCGAAGCGGCCCCGCTCCCGCGCGGAGAACTCCTGGACGCGGCGGAAGACTTCGGAGCGCAGGTCGCGGGCGACGCCCATGGCGACCCGGGCGCCGGTGTAGGTGGCGGCAGCCGCGGCCGCCGCCTGGAGGAGGGTGACGGCGACCATCGCGCCGCCGCCGCCGAGGACACGGTCGGTGTCGCCGCGCAGGACGCCCTGGTCGATGACGCCGGCGTTGAGGGCGGGCAGGGTGAGGGAGGCGAGGGACTGGACGAGCTGGAGGGCGACGAGGAGGACGAGGAGGGCCCGGTACGGCCTGAGGCGGGGCGCGAGAAGGCGCAGCAGCATGATGACGGCCCCTCACACGCCGTACGGGCGGACGGACTTGGCGTCCTTGAGGGCGCGTCCCCACCAGCCGAGCTGGTCGAGGAGCGCCTTGGCGGCGCCCTCCGCGGCAGCGGGGTCCTTGTGCCGTCCGTCCTCGTCGAACAGCCCGTGGGCGTGGTGGAAGGAGACGGTGTCGCGGACGGTGACCGCGTGCATCTCGGCGTACACCTGCCGGAGCTGCTCGACGGCGCGCAGGCCGCCGGACATGCCGCCGTAGGAGACGAAGCCGACGGGCTTGACCTGCCATTCGGTGTAGTGCCGGTCGATCAGGTTCTTGAGGGCGGCGGGGAAGGAGTGGTTGTACTCGGGGGTGACGACGACGAACGCGTCGGCGGCCTCCAACACCGGTGTGACCTTGGCGAGTTCGGTCCGCACGGCCGGGGAGGGGTCGTACGAGAGGGAGGTCGGGAGGTCGATCTCGGCGAGGTCGACGACGGTGACGGTGAAGTCCTCGCGCTCGGCGAGACGGGAGCGGAACCAGTCGGTGACGACGGGGGCGAAGCGGCCTTCGCGGTCGCTGGCGACGACGAGGGCGAGGGTGAGGGGGGCGGGGGCGGAGGCGTCCTGCGCGGTGGCGGGAGCCGCGGAGGAGTCGGGGAAGACGGTGGCCGTGGTGGCGTTCGTGAGGTCCATGCGAATGATCGTGGTACCTCAAGTTTGGTTGAGGTCAAGCGGCGTTCGGCGGCTCTTTCCCCAGGCCGTTTCCCCCGACGTACGGTGAGCGCATGACGACTCCGCCCCCCTACATCGAGATCGACGGCGCCCCCGCGGCCGACCCCGGACTGCTCGCCACCCTCATGTCCGGCTTCGGCCACTTCACGGCCATGCAGGTACGGGACGGGCGCGTGAAGGGCCTCGACCTGCATCTCGCCCGTCTCGACCGCGCGACCCGCGAGCTCTTCGGCCAGGAGCTGGACGGCAAGCGGGTCCGCACCCTGATCACCGGCGCCCTGGAGGCGTCCGGGCGGCGGAACGCCTCGGTACGGGTGTACGTGTACCCGGACGTCCGCGTCCTGGTGACCGTCGCCGCACCCGCCCCGGACGGGCTCGGCGCCCCGCAGCGCCTGACGACCGCCGAGTACTGGCGCCCCGCGCCGCACATCAAGCACCTGGGCGGCTTCGGCCAGAGCTACCACCGCGAGGCGGCCCAGCGCGCCGGCTACGACGAGGCCGTGCTGACCTCCCCGTACGGCGAGATCGCCGAAGGAGCCGTCACCAACATCGCCTTCTGGGACGGGACTTCCCTGGTCTGGCCGTCGGCGCCCTGCCTCGAAGGCATCACCATGGCCCTCCTTGAGCCCCGACTGCCCTCGGTCCGGCGCCCGGTCACCCTGGCCGACCTCTCCGGCTACCGGGCCGCGCTCGTCACCAACTCCCGTTCCATCGCGGCCGTGACGGCGATCGACGAGGTGACATTCACGGTGGACGGGGAGCTGATGGAGCGGGTGTACTCGGCGTACGACTCGGTGGAGTGGGACGAGTTGTAGAACGACTCGGGATCGACGCGGGGGGAGCCATCGGAATGGTCGCGAGATACGTCGTCTCGCCGCGCGGCGGGCGTCGCGCCCACCCCGACATCACGTCGGCGCTCCGGGCGGCGGCCGCACGGGGCCGGGCGGCCCTGATCGAGATCGCGCCCGGCCGGTACGAGGAGACGCTCACCGTCCGGGGCGACGTGCAGCTGGTCGCGGCCGAGGGCCCCGGCTCCGTCGTGGTCGGCCGGCCCCGCGGCACCGTCCTGGACGCCTCCGGATCGGTCCGGGTGCACGGCCTCACACTGGTCGGCCGCGAGGCGGACGTCGTCGCCTGCCACGCGGGCACGCTCACCGTGGAACACACCGAGATCTGGGCGCACAGCGGCGTCGCCGTGCACGCGCGGCCGCACTCCACCGTCACCCTGCGGGACAGCCTGGTCGCCCACGGCCGGACGCTCTTCGCCGGCGGCACGGGGCTGGTCGAACGCTGCCGGTTCACCGACGCCGCCGACAACGCGATCGCCGTGATCGAGGGCGCGCGCGTCTCGGTCCGGGGCAGCCGGATCGAGGGCAGCAGGATCCACGGGCTGCGGGTCAGCGACGCGCACGCCGAGGTCGTCGGCTGCGAGCTGACCGGCACCGGGCGGGCCGCCCTCACGGCGGACGCCCGCGCGCGGCTCGTCGTGGCGGACTGCGTGATCACCGCCGTGCACGGCGAGGGCATCATGTTCACCGAGCAGTCCCGGGGCACCGTCGACCGCACCAGGGTCGCCGGCGCCCGGCACGGGATCGGCGCGGCGAGCGGCGCCGACCCGGTGGTACGGGGCTGCGTCCTCGACGACTGCCACGACACCGGCATCAACGTGCAGACGGACGCCCGGGGCCGGTTCGAGGACTGCCAGGTGCTCGGCTCCGGCAATATCGCGGTGTTCTCGACCAAGGGCGGCGCGCCGGAGGTGCACGGCGGCCGCATCTCCGGGGGCAACGTCGGGATCGCGGTCACCGACAGCGCCCGGGGCCGATTCGCCGGCATCACGGTCGAGGACCTGACGAACACCGCGCTGCGGGTCTTCGACGACTCCGGCGCCACGTTCGAGCACGTACGGGTGGACCGCTGCCAGTCCGGCCTGGAGGCCCGGGGCAACGGCGGCACCACGGCCGAGGTCACGGACACGGTGTTCCGCGACTGCGAGACGGCCGCCGTGGCCATCGGCGGCCAGTCCCGCGTCACCCTCAGGAGCGTGACGGCGGAGCACGGCATCCTCGGCTTCGGCGTCTCCGACGAGGCCCAGCTGCGCGTGACCGACAGCGTCGTCACGGCGGTGGGCGTCGCCGGAGCCGGAGCCCTCGGCGGCGGACGGCTCATCGCACGGAACCTCACCGTGAACGGCTCGGGGGCGCTCGGCGTCTACGGGACGGGCTCCGCGTACCTCGACATCACGCGGAGCGAGTTCACCGACTGCGCGAACGCCGGCGCGAGTTTCGACGGGGAGGCCGGCGGGCAGCTGGTGGACTGCGCGGTGAACGGCACCCGCGGGGTGGCCGTCATCGGCAACGGCCGGGTCGAGACGGTCGGGCTTCGGACCTCGCTCAAGGTCGTCCGGCACACGGAGAAGCCGGCCGGGCCGCCGCAGCAGATCATCAACATCTTCAACGGGCCGGTCTTCAACGGACCCGTCCGGGACATCCAGGTGGCCTGGGGCAACGAGAACGTCAGCCAGGACCAGCAGAGGACGGAAGGGGACGATTCCCGCTCATGAACGACCGACCGGACGAGAACGGCACACCGGAGAACGGCACACCCGGGAAGGCCGCACCGGAGATCGGCGCACCTCAGGTGAACCACTACAACGGACCGGTGTTCAACGGCACCGTCTCGCATGGCCAGTTCGCCTGGGACAACGAGACCGTCACCCAGAACCAGCAGAACAACGGCGAGACAGGCCCCGTCGCCCCGGGGTACGAGGCACTCGCCGAGCGGGTGAACGAACTCCTCCGGCGGCTCCCCGAGGCCGGCTTCGGGGAGCAGGACCGGCGCGACACCCAGGAGGCGGCCGAGGAGGTCCTGGCGGTGATCAGCCAGGAGGAGCCGGTCGAGGAGGGCAGGGTGCGCCGGGCGCTCACCACGCTCCGGGGCGCGCTCGCCCCGGTGGCCACAGGCATCGCGGCCGGCGCGACGGTGGGCGCCCAGGAGTGGGCCCTGGCGGCGATCACCGGTCTGACGGGCCTCTGACGGGCCTCTGACGGACCTCTGGCGGACGCCTGCCGGACGGCACCTGGTCACCCGTTCGGCACGGGGCGTCAGCTGACCCTACGTAACCCGCTCTGACCTGCGTAAACGCAGAAAATCCAGGCGACACACCGTATCGGACGGCCCAATCCTGATGCCCCATCAGGAGGCGCGGCGCGCGCGGCGGCTCTTATCTCGGTCACAGAAGGCCGTTCCGGGAAGTCCCTCCCGGGAGGACCGCCCCGCTCGACCGCTCGCGCGCCCCGGAGGCCCCCCTATGCGCACCATTGTCCGCCTGTTCACCGGTACCGCGCTGACGGTCGCCGCGATCGGAGCCCTCGCCGTCCCCTCGGCATTCGCCGGCGACTCCGAGTGGCTCGAGATCTTCCCCTCCGATGCCGAACCCGGCGCCACCGTCACGGTGAACACGCTCGCCTGCGGCAAGCACGGCCGCGGCGTCGGGGACGCGAACTCGCTCGGCGCGGGCGAGTTCCAGCTGAGCCCGAGCACCCACAAGGAGGTCGTGGTCGGCCAGTTCCACGTACCGGAGCACGCCAAGGCCGGCACGTACGGCATCAGCGTGGCCTGCGACAACGGCAAGACGGCCCGGGGCGACCTGACCGTCAAGCACCGGCGTCCCAGCGGCCACGTCCAGACCGGTGTCGGGGGCAGCGTCGGCCCCGACACCGCCCAGGTCACGGCAGGCGCGGCGGTGCTGGCCGCAGCTGCCGTGGGCGGGGTCTGGCTCCTGCGTCGCCGGGCGAGCGGCGCGCAGGGCCACTGAGACCATCCGCCTGTCCTGCCCCCGCCGGAGCGCCCGATCACGGCCCGGCGGGGGCAGGGCCACACCCGAGGGAGCCCAGGTGGGCAACAGGAGCAAGGGCTGGGGCATAGCCGTGGCCGCCTGCGTCGGCCTCTGGCTCGTCCAGAACGGCTCTGAGCAGGTCACCCCGCCCGTACCGTCGGCCGCCCAGGCCTTCGCCGCCGGGCCCAGCGTGCACACCGACGCCGCGGCCGACCCGCTGCCGCCCTCCGCGCCGGTCCGGCTGCGCATCCCCGAGACCGATGTGGACACCCCGATGATGCGGCTCGGCCTGGCCCCGAACGGTTCGCTCGACGTACCGCCGGCCGAGAACCGGAACATGGCCGGCTGGTACGAGGACGGCACCGCGCCCGGCGCCAAGGGCACGGCGATCGTCGCGGGCCATGTCGACAACGCCGAAGGCCCCGCCGTCTTCTACACCCTCGGCGCCCTGAAGAAGGGCGATCGGATCGAGGTGGACCGGCAGGACGGGCGGACCGCGGTGTTCACGGTCGACGCGGTCGAGGTCTACGGGAACAAGGAGTTCCCGGACCGGAAGGTGTACGACGAGGCGAACCGCGCGGAGATCCGGGTGATCACCTGCGGCGGCGGCTTCTCGAAGAAGAACGGCTACCAGGGGAACGTGGTCGCCTTCGGCCACCTCATCGGGGTGCGGTAGCGGGGGCGGTGACCGACCGCGCCCGGGGACGTCCGGTGAACGTCAGGCCCACTGGTCGAAGGCGAGCTTCGCGACCAGCGAGAGCACCACCACGAGCAGCACCCCGCGCACGAACTCGGCGCCCTTGCTGAGCGCCATCCGCGCCCCGACCGTCCCGCCGATCAGGTTGAAGACCGCCATGACGGCGGCGAGCTGCCAGTACACGCTGCCCTGGTACGCGAACATCGCGAGCGCGCCCGCGTTGGTGCAGACGTTGACGATCTTCGCGGTCGCCGAGGCGGTCACCAGGTCGAGATGGAGGACGGCGGTCAGCGCGAGGACCAGGAAGGTGCCGGTGCCGGGGCCGAACAGACCGTCGTAGAAGCCGATCCCGCCGCCGACCACGACGATCGCGGTGACGATCCGGGCCCGGGTCAGCGGCGCCCGCTCCTCCCCCTCGGCCTTCGCGCCGAACGACGGCCGCAGCATCACGAAGGCCGCCACCGCGAGCAGGACGACCATGATCACCGGGCGCAGGACGTCGCTGCTGATGCCCGCCGCGAAGAAGGCGCCGGCCATGGAGCCAGTGAGGGCGGCGAGCCCGATGCGGACCGCCGTCCAGACCCGCACGGGTGCCTTGCGGACGTAGGTGATCGCGGCCCCGGTGGTGCCGACGATCGCGACGGCCTTGTTGGTGCCGAGGATGTGCGCGGCCTGGACGTTCGGCAGCCCGAGCAGCAGCGCGGGCAGCAGGAGCAGCCCGCCGCCGCCGACCACCGCGTCGATCCAGCCCGCCACGAGCGCGGCGAGGCACAGCAGGACAAGGGTGGTCAGTGAGATCTCGGGCATGCCCGTGAGCGTAGGGAGCCGATCGTTGCCCCGTCCATCAGTCTCTGGAGAGTTGAGCTACGTCTGAGCTTGCGGCGCCCGGGCCGCGGTCGGGGGCCGGCGGCGCGGCCGGGGAGACGGAGGCCGTGAGGAGGGTCGCGGCGAGCGCGCCGGCGCCCAGGAGGGCGGCGGCGAGCCGGCGCCGGGCCTGCTCGACCGGCAGGGCGCGGGGAGCGCGGGGAGCACCGTGTCTAGGCATGGTCGAAGTCCTCGCTGTGGATGCGGGAGGCCGGCACCCCGGCCCGGATCAGGTTGGCGGTGGCGGCGCGGGCCATGGCGGGCGGCCCGCAGAGGTAGACGTCGTGGGCGGCGAGGTCCGGCACCAGATGGCGCAGGGCGCGCGGCGCGAGGGGGTCGAAGGAGTCGTCGGAGCGGCCGAGGAGGAAGTGGAGGGCGGCCCGGCGTTCGCGGGCGATGGCCTCCAGTTCCTCGCGCAGGACGAGCCCGGCAGCGTCCGAGGCCCGGTAGAGGAGGGTCACGTCGCCGGGCCCGCCGGGCAGCGTCTCGAACAGGGCGCGCAGCGGGGTGATGCCGACGCCTCCGGCGAGCAGCAGTACCTTGCGGCGGGTGCGGCGGTGGGCGGTGAGCGCGCCGAAGGGGCCGGAGGCGAGGACCCGGACGCCGGGGCGGAGCCGGCGGACGCGGCGGGTGTGGTCGCCGAGCGCCTTCACGGTGATCCGCAGGGTGTCGTCACGGACGGGCGCGGAGAGGGAGAAGGGCAGGGCGGTCGCCCAGAGCCCGCGCCGCAGGAAACGCCAGCGGAAGAACTGGCCGGGTTCGGCGTGGAGTCGGGCCACTCCTTTGCCCCGGACGAGCACCGAGACGACACCCGGGCCCTCGTCGCGGACCTCGACGACCCGCAGTTCGTGGCGGAGGGCGGCGCGGACCGGGACGACGAGCCGGTACCAGAGGAGGAGGACGGCGACGGTGCCGTGGGCCATCGACCAGAGCCAGCGGACGAGGAGGCTGTCGGCGATGTCGGGTCCGGCGAGCTGGTGGACGAAGCCGAGGGCGGCGGCGAGCAGCCCGCCGAGGTGGACGGCCCGCCAGATCTCGTGCCGGACCCGGCGCCGTACGGCCCGGGCGGAGGTGACACCGACGGCGACGAAGAGGGCGGTACCGGCGGTGGCGGCGGCGATCGCCCCGTACGCCAGGAGGCCCCCGGTCGCGGTGACGAGGTCGGTACGGGTGTGCACGGCGTAACCGCAGAGCGCGAGGAGCGCGTGCGCGCCGATCAGACCGAGGACGTACCGGCCGCCGAGGGCGTGCCAGCGGGCGAGCCGGTCGGCGCCCACGCCGTGCTCGACGGCCGGGACGCGGGCCATGAGCAGCAGCAGGACGAGGACGCCGTACCCGGCGAGCAGACCGGTGAGGTGCGCGCCGGACGCGAAGAAGGCGTCGAGGCGGGCGGACGGCCGGGCCTGGACGCCCCAGAGCAGGGCGACGGCCCCGGCGCCGCCGAGGATCGCGGTCCGCAGGCGCGCGGGGGCGAGCCGCAGGGCGGGAAGGGGCGGGGCGGGGGCCGGCGGCGCGGGGGCCGGTTCGGCGCGCAGGGGTTGGAGGGGTACGTAGAGAGGATGGCTGGCCTCGGTGGTCACATCCGGCACAGTAGGTCCGCCCGTATACGGGAACCCGCAGCTCAGCCCGCTCCCCCCGATCCTTAAGCCTGGCTTGAGCCGAGCCTGACCACGGGTTAACCCTGACGGCCGCCCCGCCCGGCCTCACAGCGGACGGGGCCGGGGACGGAGATCAGCGTTCCGTACGGGAAACAGTCGGGATGCCGACGGGTAACACCGGCCCCGCACGCTTCCCGGTATGAGTACACGGATCGTGGTGGTCGGCGGCGGAACGGCGGGCGCCCGGCTCGCCCGGCGCCTGCCCGTCACCCTCCTCGGCGAGGAGCCGCACGCCCCGTACAACAGGGTGCTGCTCGCCGAGGTCCTCGCCGGGCGGTACGCCCCCGAGGTGATCGCCCTGCCCGGGACCCGCGAGCCGGTACGGCTCGGGGTGCGGGCGGTGCGGATCGACCGGGCGGCGCGGACGGTGGAGTGCGCGGACGGTTCGCTCGTCGGCTACGACCGCCTGGTCCTGGCCACCGGCTCCAACCCGGTGCTCCCTCCGCTGCGCGGACTGCGCGGCCCGGACGGGGCGGAACTGCCGGAGGGCGTCCACGCCTTCCGTACCCTCGACGACTGCCTGGCGCTGCGCGACCGGGTACGCCCCGGGGCGCGGGCGGTGGTCATCGGCGGCGGCCTCCTCGGGGTCTCGGCGGCACGGGCGCTGGCCGCGCTGGGCGCGGAGGTGGTGCTCGCCCAGCAGGGCGAGCGCCTGATGGAACGCCAACTGGACGCGTCCGCGTCGGACTTGCTGCACGAGCACGTCGAGTCCCTCGGGGTCGAGGTGCACACCGAGTGCCGGGTGAGCGGTCTGCGGCAGCGGGACGGCGAGGTGACGGCGGTCGAACTGGCCGACGGCTTCGTCCTCGACGCGCAGGTCGTGGTCCTGGCGTGCGGGGTCCGCCCCCGGGTGGCCCTGGCACGGGAGGCGGGGCTCGCGGTGGCGACGGGGATCGTGGTCGACGACGAACTCCGGACGTCGGACCCGCACATCCACGCGATCGGCGACTGCGCGGAACACGGGGGCCGGGTCTACGGCCTGGCGGCGCCGGCCCTGGACCAGGCGGACGCCCTGACGACCGTCCTCCTGTCGGAAACCCCCACCCTGGCTCCGTGTGGGCAATCGTCCCGCGGGGCGGTGGGGGTCCCCCCGAACGGAGTCTGGGGGTCCCCCACCGCCCCAGCGGAACGAATGCCCACAACGGGCGGGGGCGAGGGCGACGCCCCCGCCGGGGCGCCCACAACGGGCGGAGGCGCCGCCGAGCCCGCCGCGTACACCGGCACCCGTTCCCTCACCCGCCTCACCCTCCCCGGCCCCCACCCCCTCGACCTCGCCGCATTCGGCGAGACCACCCCCCGCCCCGGCGACGACGTCGTCCAGCTCACCGACGCCACCCGCCGCGCCTACCGCAAGGTCGTCGTCCGCGGAGACCGCCTGGTCGGTGGCGTCCTCCTCGGCGATCTGGCCGCCGTCGGCACGCTCGCCCGGGCCTGGGAGGGCGACGAGGCCCTGCCCGACGAGGCCCCCCTGCTGCACCTGCTCACCCACGACGGAGGCTCCTCATGACCACCCCCACCATCGTCCTGGTCGGCCACGGAATGGTCGGCCAGCGGTTCCTGGAGTCGCTCGCCGACCGCGGTGTGACCGAGCGGGCCAGGATCGTCGTCCTCTGCGAGGAGCCGCGCCCCGCCTACGACCGCGTCCAGCTGACCTCGTACTTCTCCGGCAAGACCCCGGACGACCTGTCGATGGTCGAGGCGGGCTTCATGGAGAGGCACGGCATCGAGCTGTACGTGGGCGACGCGGCGGAGTCGGTGGACCGGGAGGCCCGTACGGTCACCGCCCGCTCCGGCCGGGTCTTCGCGTACGACGCGCTCGTCCTCGCCACCGGCTCGTACCCCTTCGTGCCCCCCGTCCCCGGCAAGGACGCGCGCGGCTGTTTCGTCTACCGGACGATCGAGGACCTCCTGGCCATCGAGGAGTACGCGAAGACGGCGACGACCGGCGCGGTCGTCGGCGGCGGTCTGCTCGGTCTGGAGGCGGCCGGCGCGCTCAAGGGGCTCGGACTCGACACCCACGTCGTGGAGTTCGCGCCCCGGCTGATGCCGATGCAGGTCGACGACGGCGGCGGCGCCGCGCTGCTGCGCACGATCGAGCGGATGGGTCTGACCGTCCACACGGGAACGGGCACGCAGGAGGTCGTGACGGCGGACGGCTCGGTCACGGGCATGAAGCTGTCGGACGGCTCCGAACTGGCCACGGACATGGTCGTGTTCTCGGCGGGTGTCCGGCCCCGGGACCAGCTGGCCCGGGACTGCGGCCTGACCGTCGGGGAGCGCGGCGGCATCGCGGTCGACGAGCGGTGCCGTACCTCCGACCCGGCGGTCTTCGCGATCGGCGAGTGCGCGCTCGCCTCGGACGGCCGGGTGTACGGCCTGGTGGCGCCGGGCTACGAGATGGCGCAGACGGTGGCCGCGACCCTGGCGGAGGAGGCGGGCGAGGACGACGGCTTCACCGGCGCCGACATGTCGACGAAGCTGAAGCTGCTCGGCGTGGACGTCGCGTCCTTCGGCGACGCGCACGGCACGGCCGAGGGCTGCCTCGACGTCGTGTACTCCGACTCCCGCTCGGGCGTCTACAAGAAGCTGGTCGTGAGCGGCGACGGCGTCCTCCTCGGCGGTGTCCTGGTCGGCGACGCCGAGCAGTACGGCCTGCTCCGCCCGCTCACCGGCACCGTGCCGCCGGTCTCCCCCGAGCAGCTGGTCCTTCCGGCGGGCGCGGGCGCTCCGGTGGCGCTGGGGCCCTCGGCGCTGCCGGACGACGCGGTGATCTGCTCCTGCCACAACGTGACGAAGCACGCGATCGGCGCGTGCTCCTCGCTCGCCGAGGTGAAGAAGTGCACCAAGGCCGGTACCGGCTGCGGCAGTTGCGTGAAGATCATCGAGAAGCTGCTGCCGGCGCCGACGGACCACGGCCTGTGCGGCTGCTTCTCGTACACCCGGAGCGAGCTGTACGAGATCGCCCGTACCCTGCGGGTTACCTCCTTCGCCGCGCTGCTCGACTCGCACGGGCGGGCGGAGGCGCGCGGCGGGGAGGGCTGCGAGGTCTGCAAGCCGACCGTCGGCTCGATCCTCGCCTCGCTCAACAACGGCTACATCCTGGACGGCGAGCAGGCCTCCCTCCAGGACACTAACGACCACTTCCTCGCCAACATGCAGCGCAACGGCTCGTATTCGGTCGTGCCGCGCATCCCCGGCGGTGAGATCACCCCGGACAAGCTGATCGTGATCGGCGAGGTGGCCCGCGACTTCGGCCTCTACACGAAGATCACCGGCGGTCAGCGGATCGACCTCTTCGGCGCCCGGGTGGACCAGCTCCCGTCGATCTGGACCCGGCTGGTGGACGCGGGCTTCGAGTCGGGGCACGCGTACGGCAAGGCGCTGCGCACGATCAAGTCCTGCGTGGGGCAGACCTGGTGCCGGTACGGCGTCCAGGACTCGGTACGGATGGCGATCCAGCTGGAGCTGCGCTACCGGGGCCTGCGCGCCCCGCACAAGCTCAAGTCGGCGGTCTCCGGCTGCGCCCGCGAGTGCGCCGAGGCGCAGTCGAAGGACTTCGGGATCATCGCCACGGCCAACGGCTGGAACCTGTACGTCGGCGGGAACGGCGGCGCGACCCCGCGCCACGCGGACCTGCTCGCCCAGGACCTCTCCGACGCCGAACTGGTGCGCCTGATCGACCGGTTCCTGATGTTCTACATCCGGACGGCGGACCGCCTGGAGCGGACGTCGACCTGGCTGGAGCGCCTGGAGGGCGGGCTCGACCACCTCAAGGACGTGGTGGTGCACGACTCGCTCGGGCTCTGCGACGAGCTGGAGGCGCTGATGGCGGCGCACGTCGCCGACTACCAGGACGAGTGGGCGCAGACCCTGGACGACCCGGAGCGGCTGCGGCGCTTCGTCTCCTTCGTGAACGCCCCGGAGGCACCGGACCCCTCGGTCCGCTTCGTTCCGGAGCGCGACCAGATCAAGCCGGACCTCACGATCCTGACCCTCGGCAGGACGAACAGCACGCTGGAAGGGGCTTCCTCCCGATGACGACCCTCACGACGCTCACGACTCCCACCACGACGACGCTCGAGATCTCCCCCGACCCCGGCTCCTGGGTGACGGTCTGCGAGGAGGCCCGGCTGACCCCGGGCCGGGGCGTGGCCGCGCTGCTGCCGGACGGCCGGCAGGCCGCGGTCTTCCGGGACCGGTCGGGCCGGACGTACGCGATCGACAACCGCGACCCTTTCACGGGGGCGCAGGTGCTCTCCCGCGGGCTCGTCGGTTCGGCGGAGGGGCGGCCGTTCGTGGCCTCGCCACTCCTGAAGCAGCGCTTCGACCTGGAGACGGGCCGGTGCCTGGACGACGGGGACATCGCGGTGGCGGTGTATCCGGTGCGAGCGAAGTAACTTGACCGATCGTTCCAGATAGCCGTAGGGTCTTCTTGTGGCCAGGACCAAGGAATTCGATCCCGACGCCGCGCTCCAGGCCGCCCTCGACCTGTTCTGGGCGCGCGGCTACGAGGCGACGACGATGTCGGACCTCGTGGAGCACCTCGGCGTCGGCCGGGCCAGCATCTACGCGACCTTCGGGAACAAGCACGCGCTGTATCTGAAGGCGATGGACCGCTACCTGGAGACCCGCGACCCGCGGATCGTCGAGGAGCTGTCCGAGCCGGGCCCGGCCCTGCCGGCCGTCCGCACGCTGGTCCGCCGCTTCGCCGCCGAGGCGTCGGCCGACGACGAGCGGCTGAACGGCTGTTTCGTCACCAACTCGGCCGCGGAACTGGGGCCGCACGACACGGCGGTGGCCCGCCGGGTCGAGCTCAGCTGGGAGCAGATCGAGACGCTCCTGTACGGGGCGCTCACCCGGGCCCGCGCCGGGGGCGAGCTCCCGGCCGACCGGGACCCGCGCGCCCTGGCGCGCATGCTCCTGGTACTGCTCCAGGGGATCCGGGTGGTCGGCAAGGCGTCGAGCGACCCGGCCAGGGTCCGGGACGCGGCGGAACAGGCGTTGGGCCTGCTGGACTGAGACAGCGCGAGACCGAGAAGGGGCGCCCACGGGGGGGCGCCCCTTCTCAGGCCCTTATTTTGGAACGTACGGTCAAGTACAGGGGGATGGGAATGTCATCGACGACGGCGCGGGAACCCGCCGGAGGCACCGGTGGCGGGCGCCGCACAGCGGGGACCGGCACACCGGGGCCCCGCACACCCGAAGGCCGTACAGGCGGAGGAGCCCCCACCCCCGGAGAGCACACACCCGGAAGCCGCGCCCGCGAGCTCCGCACCCGCGGAGGCTTCGCCCTCCTCGCGGCCGTGCAGATGACCCTCATCTTCACGCTCGCCTCCCTCGCCGTGCCCCTCCCCCGCATCGGCACCGAATTCGCTCTCGAACGCGCCCAGTTGATCCTGCTGAGCGCCGCCTACGGTCTGACCTTCGCCGGGCTGCTCCTCTTCGGCGGCCGGCTCGTCGACCGCTTCGGCGGACGCCGGATCCTCACCGCGGGACTGCTGGTCTTCGGCGCCGCCTCCGCCCTCGCTCCGCTCACCTCCGGGTACGAGGCGCTGCTCGCCGCCCGGTTCGGGCAGGGCGTCGGCGCCGCGCTCGTCGCCCCGGCGGCGATGGCGGTGCTCCGGTCCCTGTTCCCCGGACCGGCCGCGTACGGCAGGGCGATGGCCACCTGGGGCGGCCTCTCCGTGCTGGGCGCGACCGCGGGGAACCTTCTCTCGGGGGTGATCGCGGCGGCCACGTCCTGGCGCGGCACGTTCGCGGTCCCGGTGGCGGTGACCGTCGTGACCCTGCTCCTGGCGCCGCGCGCCTTGCCGGGGACCGCGCCCCAAGGCGGCCACGGACCGAAGAGCCGGTCCCTCGACCTCCCCGGCGCCCTGCTCGCCACCACCGGGATCACCCTCGTCAGCCTCGGGCTCGTCCTCACCGACGCCCACCCGTGGGGCTCCGCCCCGGTCCTCGTTCCCCTCCTGGCCGGACTGGCCCTCCTGACCGCCTTCGGGGCGGTCGAGCGGCGCACCGCCGACCCGCTGCTGCCCCCGGACTTCCTGCGCGACGGGCGCCGGGCCCTGGGCCTGGCGGCCATCGGCCTCACGGCGACCGGCATGGCCACCGTCTTCATCCTGCTCTCCCTCTCCTTCCAGCAGCAGCGCGGCTGGGACGAACTGCGGGCCTCCGCCGCCTTCGTGCCCTTCGCGGTCGCCCTGCTGGGCTCGGGACGGCTGGCGTCCCCGCTGATCGGGCGGTACGGCCCCGGGCGCGTGACCGCGGCCGGGCTCGGCACGGCGGCGGCCGGACTCGGACTGCTCGCCGCGACCGGTTTCGACGCCTCGGTGCCGTACGCGTACGGGCTGCTCCCCGGCCTGCTCCTGCTGCCGGCCGGCGGCGCCCTGTCCTTCTCCGCCGCCGCCGTCCTGACCACCGAGGGCGTCCCGGCGCACCGGGCGGGCCTCGCGGGCGGCGTCCTGAACACGGCGATGGAACTCGGCCCGACCGTGGTCTTCGCCGCCCTGCTCACCCTCGGCGGGGACGCGGTGTCCCTGGCGGCCGCCGCCGCCCTCTTCACCGCGCTCGCCGTCCTCACGATCCGCGTCAAGTAGCAAGCACTCACACGGGAGTCGACTCATATGAACGCACGCTTCACCGACCGCGTCGTCCTCGTCACCGGGGCCGGTTCCGGTCTCGGCCGGGCCATCGCGCTCGCCTTCGCCGCCGAGGGCGCGAAGGTCGTCGTCGCCGGCCGTACCGCCGAGCCCCTGGAGGGGACGGTCGGCCTGATCGAGGCCGCCGGGGGCACCGCCGCCGCCGTCACGGCCGATGTGGCCGACGCCGGATCCGTACGGGAGCTGGTCCGGCGTACGGTCGAGGTCTACGGCGGTCTCGACGTGGCCGTGAACAACGCGGGGGTCTTCCGGGGCGGCCACAGCGCCGCCGACTTCCCCCTCGACGACTGGCGGACGCTGCTCGACATCAACGTCACCGGGGTGCTGCACGCCCTCCAGGCCGAGGTGGCGCACATGCGGGCGCACGGCGGCGGGGCGATCGTGAACATCGCGTCGAACCTGGGCCCGCACGTCCGGATCCCCGGAGTCTTCGGCTACCAGGTCTCGAAGGCCGCCGTGTCGGCGCTGACCAGGGCCGCGGCCCTGGACCACATCGCCGACGGGGTCCGGATCAACGCCGTCAGCCCCGGCGCCTCGGAGTCCACGATGTCGCTGCGGCCCGGCGAGACGGAGGCCGACCGGGAGGTCCGGATGAAGCAGGAGTCCCCGCTGGGCCGGATCTCCTCCGCCGCGGAGGTGGCGGCGGCCGTGCTCTACCTCGCGTCGGACGCGGCCGGCTCCGCCGTCGGCACGGACCTGGTGATCGACGGCGGCGTCTCCGCCTGACGCGCGCGGGGCTCAGCCCTGGGCGGCCGCCGGGTCCATCCAGAAGACCTCCCAGTGGTGGCCGTCCAGGTCCGTGAAGGAGCGGCCGTACATGAAGCCCATGTCCATCGGCTCCTTCGCGGGGCCGCCGCCGGCGGCGAGGGCGGCGTCGGCGAGCTCGTCGCACCTCTCACGGCTCTCGGCGCTCAGGGTGACCAGGACCTCGGTGGCCTTGGTGGCGTCGGAGATCTCCTTGCCGGGGGCCATGAAGGACTTGAACTTCTCCTCTTCGAGGAGCATCGCGAAGATCGTGTCGCTGAAGACCACACAGGCGGTCGTCTCGTCGCTGAACTGCGGGTTGTGGGAGAAGCCGAGCTTCTCGAAGAAGGCCCTGCTGGCGTCGACACTCTTGACGGGCAGGTTCACGAAGATCATCTGCGGGGCCATGATGCGCTCTCTTCCCTTGCGGTCGCTCCGGTCGCTCCAGTCGCTCCGGCGCCTTCAAGAGGTAGGACGGACGTCCCGCCCGTAACTCATCGCTCTCCCGAGGATTTTTTGCGCTCAGGCGGCGGAGCGCAGCTCAAGGACCGCCAGCGGTACGAACCCGCCGCCCGTGCCCTCCGTACCGGCCCCCGGCCCGGCGAGCCGCCGCAGCATCGCGAGGGCGATCCGCTCGCCCTGCGCCTTGGCCCGCTCGGCCAGCGGCCCGGTGTGGAGGCCGTCGACGGTGGCGTGCCAGAGCTGCACCCAGCGCCCGAAGTGGGCGGCGGTGAGGGGCCGGGCGGAGTGGAGCGCGGCGTGCGGGGCGAAGGCGTCCCGCCCGTAGTCGGCGGTACGGAAGAGGGCGCGCTCCCAGAAGTCGGCGATGCGCGGCAGATGGACCTCGAGGTCGGTCCCGGCGACCTCGGTGAAGAACGGCCCGATGAGCGGATCGGCGAAGGCGGCGCGATAGAAGCGCCGCAGCACGACGTCGAGGTCGTCTCGGCCGTTGATGTCCCGGGGGGCGCGCATGCCTCCAGTGTCCTCCCTGCGCGGGACCTCCCGTAGAGCCGAACGTCCCGTCCCCCGCCCGCCCCGCCCGACGGGACTCCGCCCCGTACCCGCCTCTTCCCCTTCACCGCTTGTTGATGCACAGTCAATTCCGTACTCCTAGTTTCCGGAAGCGCGCGACCCCGTCGCCGACCGGGCTGACGGGGCGGTTCACCACCCTTCTCAGGAGTGAGACGTGGAGCGACGCAGTTTTCTGCGCGGAGCGGTCATCGGCACCTCGGCGGCCGCCTTCGGCGGCACCCTGATGCACGGTGCGGCCTACGCGGCCCCCGCGCAGCCCGGCGCCGGCCCCTACGGCGCCCTCGGCGCGGCGGACGCCAACGGCATCCTGCTGCCCGCCGGTTTCACCAGCCGGGTCATCGCACGGTCGGGCCAGACCGTGCCCGGCACCTCGTACACCTGGCACAGCGCCCCCGACGGCGGTGCCTGCTTCGCCGACGGCACCGGCTGGATCTACGTGTCCAACTCGGAGATCAACCCGAGCGGCGGCGCGAGCGCGGTGAAGTTCAACTCCGCCGGCTCGATCACCGGCGCGTACCGCATCCTGTCCGACACCCGGCAGAACTGCGCGGGCGGCAAGACCCCGTGGAACACCTGGCTCTCCTGCGAGGAGGTCAGCCTCGGGTACGTCTACGAGACCGACCCGTACGGGGTGAACGCCGCCGTCCGCCGCGCCGCCATGGGCCGGTTCAAGCACGAGGCCGCCGCGGCCGACCCGGTCCGCAAGGTCGTCTACCTGACCGAGGACGAGACGAGCGGCTGCTTCTACCGCTTCATCCCCACCACCTGGGGCAACCTCTCCGCCGGCACCCTCCAGGTGCTGGTCGCGGGCTCCGCCACCTCCGGCTCCTTCACCTGGCAGAACGTGCCGGACCCGGACGGCTCCCCGACCGCGACCCGCAGCCAGGTCTCGGGCGCGAAGAAGTTCAACGGCGGCGAGGGCTGCCACTACGCCAACGACACCGTCTGGTTCACCACCAAGGGCGACAACCGCCTCTGGCAGCTCAACCTCGCCACGAGCACCTACGAGCTGGCGTACGACGACTCGCTCGTCCCGAGCGGCGCCGCCCCGCTCACCGGCGTCGACAACGTCACCGGCTCCTCCTCCGGCGACCTGTTCATCGCCGAGGACGGCGGCAACATGGAGATCTGCGTCATCACCCCGGACGACGTCGTCGCCCCGTTCCTGCGGATCAGCGGCCAGTCCTCCTCGGAGATCACCGGTCCCGCCTTCTCCCCCGACGGCAGGCGGCTGTACTTCTCCAGCCAGCGCGGCACGAGCGGCAGCTCCTCGGCCGGCATCACGTACGAGGTGACGGGCCCGTTCCGCGCCTGACGCCCGCCTCGGGCCCGTCACCGCGCCCGACCCGGTGCCCGTCACCGCGCGGTGACGGGCCCCTCCCGCCCGACCGTCCCTACGAGGTGACGCGGGACCCGTTCCGCGCGTAGCACCGCAGATCCACCGTCCGTTGGGCGCCGCCGAGCAGGGCGGCGCCCAACGGCGTCAGCGTGTGCAGGACCGCGTTCCCGTGCCGCAGGGTCGCGATGAGCCCCGCCTCGCGCAGCACGCCCGCGTGCTGGCTCGCCGAGGCCAGCGACACCCCGGCCCGGCGGGCGAGCTCGCTCGTCGTACCGCCGTCGCCGATGGCGTGCAGGACCGCCGAGCGGGTCTGGCCGACCAGCTTGGCGAGCGAGGAGCCGCCCGGCGCGCGCACCGTCGGCGCCTCGCCGTGGGTGACGGGGTAGACGAGGACCGGCGGCAGCGCGGGGTCGCGCAGCACCACGGGGGTCCCCCGGCAGAAGTACGAGGGCTGGAGCAGCAGCCCCCGCCCGTCGAGGTGGACGTCCCGGTCCACCGGGTAGTCGGCCTCCAGGACGGGCGCGCGCCAGCGCAGCATCGGCGGCAGCGAGGCGAGGAGTTCGTCGGCGCCGCCGTCCAGGAGCGCGCGGCCGCGCCGGGCCCGGTCGGCCTCGACGCGGGCCCTGATGTGCGGCCAGTACGGCTCCACGGCGGCCCGGTGGTAGCTCCGCAGGACCCCGATGAGCCGGTCGAAGGGCTCCGCGCCGCCGTCGGCGAGGGCGCGCAGCGAATGGGGCACGGTCCGTCCGCCGGAGCGGTGCGCGGCGAGCAGCGAGAGTTCCCCGCGCAGCCGGCCGGAGTCGGTCGCGCGGATCGCCTCCAGGCCCTCGTCGAGCCCGTGGACGCCCTCGGCGGGCGTCAGGAAGTCGGGAAAATAGCCGCGGCTGGGAACGAGCGCGGCGAGGAGCCGGGTCTCACCACCGAGCCGCATCCGGGTTTCGGAGCGCCATTCTCCGAAGACGACGGGGCCGCGCCGGTCCCTTAAACGGTGAAAACTGAGAATCGTTTCCCACAGAACATCGGGCCGGGCGGCGGTCCGCACCCCCGCCAGGTCGTTTCCGGTGAAATGAATCCGCAGCATGACGTCCCCACCTGTGCACTCGCAACCACCCCCGACGACGAGTATGCACAGCATCACTGCACGTTACCAGGGTGTTTCAGCCACAGTTGAAAAGCATCGCGGCAATGGGGGCGGAACCGAAAAGCTGTACGGGTCGGGCAGGAAACCTTCAGGACCGAGGTGACGTGGTGAAGACCGTGGGGGGCTTTGCCCGTCCGGCGGCGGTCGGCGAGGTTGCGGCTCACCTGCCCGGCATCGGTAAAGGGCGCGGCCTCCGGGTGGGGATCCGGGGGTCGCGCCCGCCCCATTCTTTGCGGTGGATCCTTTGCGGAGGAACGAGGAAGTTCAATGGCCAATAATTCAATCAGGCGCAATTGAACAACTACTCACATCCGCTCAACAAACAAACGACGGGACGGACACCTCCGCACAAAGGTGTCCGTCCCGTCGCCGTGATTCCGGGGCCGCCGCCCGCCGGTGAGGGTGATGAGGTGACCGGCGGCGCCCCCGGTCGTACCGGAGTGGTTCGGTGATTCCCGCTCCTGAACCGTGGTTCAGGAAGGCCGATTCCCGCTGCTGAACGGGGGTTCAGGAGGGCCCGACCGCCGCTCCTGACCCCCCGTTCAGCAGGACTCAGCGGCTGTCGCTGCCCTTCGACTCGGCCGCCGCGCGGCCGGCCTCCAGACGCGCCACCGGGATCCGGAAGGGCGAGCAGGACACGTAGTCCAGACCGACCTCGTGGAAGAAGTGCACCGACTCCGGGTCGCCGCCGTGCTCGCCGCAGACACCGAGCTTGATGTCGGGGCGGGTGGCGCGGCCGGCCTGGACGGCGCTGCGCACGAGCGCGCCGACACCGTCCTTGTCGATGGTCTCGAAGGGGCTGACGCCGAAGATGCCCTTCTCCAGGTACGCGGTGAAGAACGAGGCCTCCACGTCGTCGCGGGAGAAGCCCCAGACCGTCTGCGTCAGGTCGTTGGTGCCGAAGGAGAAGAACTCCGCGGCCTCGGCGATCTGACCGGCGGTCACGGCGGCGCGCGGCAGCTCGATCATGGTGCCGAGCGCGAGCTTCAGCTCGACGCCGGTGCGGGCCTGGACCTCGGCGATGACCTGCTCGGCCTCCTCGCGGACGATCTCCAGCTCCTGGACGGTGCCGACGAGCGGGATCATGATCTCGACGCGCGGGTCGCCCTTGGCATCGATGCGCTGGGCCGCGGCCTCGGCGATCGCACGGACCTGCATGGTGAACAGACCGGGGATGACCAGGCCGAGGCGGACACCGCGCAGACCCAGCATCGGGTTCTGCTCGTGCAGCCGGTGCACGGCCTGGAGGAGGCGCAGGTCGTTCTCGTGCGGCTCCTTGCGGGACTCGGCGAGGGCGACGCGCACCGACAGCTCGGTGATGTCGGGCAGGAACTCGTGCAGCGGCGGGTCGAGCAGCCGGACCGTGACGGGCAGCCCGTCCATGGCCTCGAAGAGCTCGACGAAGTCGGTCTTCTGCAGCGGCAGGAGGGCTTCCAGGGCGTCGTCGCGCTCGGTGTCGGTGTCGGCCAGGATCAGCCGCTCGACGAACTGGCGGCGCTCGCCGAGGAACATGTGCTCGGTGCGGCACAGGCCGATGCCCTGGGCGCCGAAGCGGCGGGCGCGGTTGGCGTCCTCGGCGTTGTCGGCGTTGGCGCGGACGCGCAGCCGGCGGACGCGGTCGGCGTAGGCCATGATCCGGTGGACGGCCTGGACCAGCTCGTCGGCGTCGTCGGCGCCGGCGTGCATGCGGCCCTCGAAGTACTCGACGACCGGCGACGGTACGACGGGTACCTCACCGAGGTAGACCTTGCCGGTGGAGCCGTCGATGGAGACGACGTCGCCCTCCTCGACGACCTGGCCGTCGGCCGTGGTCATCCGGCGGCGCTTGGTGTCGACCTCCAGCTCCTCGGCGCCGCAGACACAGGTCTTGCCCATGCCGCGGGCGACGACGGCGGCGTGCGAGGTCTTGCCGCCGCGGGAGGTGAGGATGCCCTCGGCGGCGATCATGCCGTCCAGGTCGTCCGGGTTGGTCTCGCGGCGGATCAGGATGACCTTCTCGCCCGAGCGGGACCACTTGACGGCGGTGTACGAGTCGAAGACGGCCTTGCCGACGGCCGCGCCCGGGGAGGCGGCGATGCCGCGCCCGATCTGGTCGACCTTCGCGCCCTCGTCGAACTTGGGGAACATCAGCTGGGCGAGCTGCGCGCCGGTGACGCGCTGGAGCGCCTCGGCCTCGTCGATCAGGCCCTGGTCCACGAGCTGCGTGGCGATGCGGAAGGCGGCACCGGCGGTGCGCTTGCCGACGCGGGTCTGGAGCATCCAGAGCTGGCCGCGCTCGATCGTGAACTCGATGTCGCAGAGATCCTTGTAGTGGGTCTCCAGCGTGTTCATGATGTGCATGAGCTGGTCGTACGACGTCTTGTCGATCGACTCGAGGTCGGCCAGCGGCACGGTGTTGCGGATACCGGCGACGACGTCCTCGCCCTGCGCGTTCTGCAGGTAGTCGCCGTAGACGCCGGCGTGGCCGGAGGCGGGGTCGCGGGTGAAGGCGACGCCGGTGCCGGAGTCCGGGCCGAGGTTGCCGAAGACCATCGAGCAGACGTTGACGGCGGTGCCGAGGTCGCCCGGGATGCGCTCCTGGCGGCGGTACAGCTTCGCGCGGTCGGTGTTCCAGGAGTTGAAGACGGCCTCGATCGCGAGGTCCATCTGCTCACGCGGGTCCTGGGGGAAGTCGCGGCCGGTCTCGGCCTTCACGATCTTCTTGAAGTGCTCGACGACCTTCTTCAGGTCGGCGGCGTCGAGGTCGGTGTCGCTGGCGACCTTCTTCGCGGCCTTCGCCTCGTCCAGCGCGTCCTCGAAGAGCTCGCCCTCGACGCCGAGGACGGTCTTGCCGAACATCTGGATGAGCCGGCGGTACGAGTCCCACGCGAAGCGCTCGTTGTCGGCCTGGCGGGCGAGACCGACGACGGACGCGTCGGAGAGGCCGATGTTGAGGACGGTGTCCATCATGCCCGGCATGGAGAACTTCGCCCCGGAGCGCACGGAGACCAGCAGCGGGTCGTCGGCCTGGCCGAGCTTCTTGCCCATCTGCTGCTCAAGGGCGTCGAGGTGGGCGCTCACCTCGTCGCGGAGCTCGACCGGCTCCGAGCCACTCTCGAGGTAGACCTTGCACGCCTCGGTGGTGATCGTGAACCCGGGAGGGACCGGCAGACCGAGGTTGGTCATCTCGGCCAGGTTCGCGCCCTTGCCACCGAGCAGGTCCTTCAGGTCCCTGTTGCCCTCGGTGAAGTCGTACACGAACTTCTGATCATTGTTTTCCGACACGGGTCCCGACTCCTCGATGACTCGGTTGGCTGCCCTGACGGCGAGGAACATACCCAGATCGAAGGCTTCTGGGGAGGTACGCCTAGCGGTCACGTGGCCTTAACCACCCGTCCGCCAGCACTTCGAAAGTAACCGAGAAGTAGCTTCCGCTTTCAGGCCCCGAAGACTCCATGACCCAAACCAGAGAGAAGCCGCTCAGACGAGCGCGCATTCGAGCACTTGCGTTCAAGACTTGAACGCAAAAAGGGTGGCACCCCGTGCCACCCTTCAGGCGATGCAGCCGTTTGTAACCTGCTCATCTGAGCACCACCCCCCTCAAGGGTGGCGAGGATCACTCCCCCGGAAAGGCCGAATCGAGGCCGAATCTCAGCCGCCGGACGTGTCCAGCTCGGCGTCCTCGCTCACGCCGGAGCAGTCGTACGGGTCCTTCAACCAGCCGTCCGGCAGGACAACTCGGTTGTTTCCGGACGTACGACCCCGAGGACCGTCGGCGCCCACCGGCCACGGCTGATCAAGGTCCAGCTCGCTCAACTGAGCGCTCAGTTCGTCGAGGGACGAGGTGATCGCCAGCTTCTTGCGCATCTCGGAGCCCACCGAGAAGCCCTTCAGATACCAGGCCACGTGCTTGCGGAAGTCGATGACACCGCGTGCCTCGTCGCCGAGCCACTCCCCGAGCAGCCGCGCGTGCCGCACCATCGCGTCCGCGACCACCCGCAGCCCCGGCGCCGCGTAGGCGCCCGTGCCCTCGAAGCCGGCCACCAGGTCCGCGAAGAGCCACGGCCGCCCCAGGCAGCCACGGCCGACGACCACGCCGTCGCAGCCCGTCTCCCGCACCATCCGCAGGGCGTCGTCGGCGGACCAGATGTCGCCGTTGCCGAGGACCGGGATCTCCGGCACGTGCTCCTTGAGGCGCGCGATCGCGTCCCAGTCCGCCGTACCGCCGTAGTGCTGCGCCGCCGTCCGCCCGTGCAGGGCGATCGCCGTGACGCCCTCCTCCACCGCGATCCGGCCCGCGTCCAGATACGTGATGTGGTCGTCGTCGATGCCCTTGCGCATCTTCATCGTGACCGGCAGGTCGCCCGCGTTGGTCACGGCCTCGTTGAGGATCGCGCGCAGCAGCGGCCGCTTGTAGGGCAGGGCCGAGCCGCCGCCCTTCCGGGTCACCTTGGGGACGGGGCAGCCGAAGTTCAGGTCGATGTGGTCGGCGAGGTCCTCGTCGACGATCATCCGGACGGCCTTGCCGACCGTCACCGGGTCCACGCCGTACAGCTGGATCGAGCGCGGCTGCTCGGTCGCGTCGAAGCGGATGAGCTGCATCGTCTTCTCGTTGCGCTCGACCAGGGCGCGCGTCGTGATCATCTCGCTCACGAACAGACCCTTGCCGCCGCTGTACTCGCGGCAGAGGGTGCGGAAGGGGGCGTTGGTGATGCCGGCCATCGGGGCGAGCACCACCGGCGGCTGCACGATGTGCGGCCCGATGGCGAGGGGGGAGAACGCGGTCATTGGCCCATTGTCGCGCACTGCGCCGGTCATTAGTTAGCCGTACTATCCGAACATGCCAGAGCTCACACGCGCGCAGCTCCCCCGGCGCCGGCAGCTCGTCGTCCTGGCGATCTGCTGCATGAGTCTGCTGATCGTCAGTCTGGACAACACCGCGCTCAACGTCGCCCTGCCCTCCCTGCGGCACGACCTCGACGCCTCCGTCTCCGGCCTGCAGTGGGTCATCGACGCGTACACCCTGGTCCTGGCCTCGCTGCTGATGCTGGCGGGCTCCACCGCCGACCGGATCGGCCGCCGCAAGGTCTTCGTGACCGGCCTGGTCGTCTTCGCGCTCGGCTCGCTGCTCTGCTCCCTCGCCCCCAACCTGGAGGCGCTGATCGCCTTCCGGGCGGTGCAGGCGGTGGGCGGCTCGATGCTCAATCCGGTCGCCATGTCGATCATCACCAACACCTTCACCGAACCCGCCGCACGCGCGCGTGCCATCGGCGTCTGGGGCGCCGTCGTCGGCATCTCCCTGGCCCTGGGTCCGCTGGTGGGCGGCGTGCTCGTCGAGTCGGTCGGCTGGCGGGCGATCTTCTGGGTCAACCTGCCGGTCGCCCTCGTCGCCCTGCTCCTCACCCTGCGGTACGTCCCCGAGTCCCGCGCGCCCCGGCCCCGGCGTCCCGACCCGGTCGGACAGCTCCTGGTGGCGACGCTCCTGGGCTCCCTGACGTACGCGATCATCGAGACCGACCCGCTCTTCGCCGGCGTCGCGGCCGTGGCGCTCGGCGGGGTCCTCGTGTACGAGCCGAGGCGCCGCGAGCCCCTGATCGACCTGCGGTTCTTCCGCAGCGCGCCGTTCAGCGGCGCCACCGTCGTCGCCATCTGCGCCTTCTCGGGCTTCGCCGGCTTCCTGTTCCTGAACACCCTGTACCTCCAGGAGGTGCGCGGGCTCTCCCCGCTGGACGCCGGTCTGTACGTGCTGCCGATGGCGGGCATGACCTTCGTCTTCGCCCCGCTGTCGGGCCGACTCACGGGCGCGCGTGGACCCCGCCTCCCGCTGCTGCTCGCGGGCACGGCGATGGCGGCGGGGGCGCTGCTCTTCGCGGCCTTCGAGGCGGAGACCCACGACCCGCTGCTCTTCACCGGGTACGTGGCCTTCGGCATCGGCTTCGGCCTGGTGAACGCGCCGATCACCAACACGGCCGTCTCCGGGATGCCCCGCGCGCAGGCCGGGGTGGCGGCGGCGGTGGCCTCGACGAGCCGCCAGGTGGGGCAGACGCTCGGGGTGGCGGTCGTCGGGACGGTGCTCGCGACGGGGGTGGGCACGGGGACGTCCCCGGAGGACTTCGTGACGGCGGCGCGGCCGGGCTACTGGGTGGTGACGGCCTGCGGCCTCGCCGTCCTCGCGGTCGGCGCGCTGACCAGCGGAAAGTGGGCGCGTCGCACGGCGGAGCGGACGGCGCGGTGCCTGGAGACGGACGAGGAGCCGCGGGCGGCGGACGGGACGGACCTGCCGCTCAGGCGGCGGTGAGGGCCTGCGCCTTCCGGACCGGCCGCGCGTCGCCGGCGGCGTGGGACTCACGGCCCGCCTGGGGTGCCCGCGCCTCCCCGGTCGCCTGCGCCTCCTCCCGTACGGCCAGTTCCAGGAGCCGTTCGAGCCGCGCCCGGGACTCGTCGTCGAGGGGTACGTACGTGCCGAGGCGCGGTCCGGCGGCCGGCCCGAGCCAGAGGTTGGTGTGTTCCAGGTGGAGGACGCCCACCTGGGCGTTCCGGATGACCTTGGCGCGGCCGGCGAGGTCGGCGACGTCGCGGCGCTCCCAGAGCTCGCGGAACTCCGGGGAGGCGTCCTGGAGCCGCTGGACCAGCGCCTTCCAGGCGGGTTCGGCCAGGTGCTCGGCCATGGAGGCACGGAGCTTGCCGACCATCGCGCGCAGGACCTCCGGGAGGTCGCCGAAGGCGGCACGGAAGTCGTCGTTGGTGAACGCGAGCCAGAGGGTGTTGCGGTCCTCGCGGGGCAGCGCGTCCAGGTCGCAGTAGAGCCGCCCGAAGGTGCGGTTGTAGGCGAGGAAGTCGTACCGGCTGTTCTGCACGCAGGCAGGCACGGGCTCCAGCTGGTGGAGCAGCTCGCGCAGCGCCGGGGTGACGGCCGGGCAGGCCGTCTCGGGGTGCGGGTCGCTCCGGGCGGCGAGGGCGAAGAGGTGGCTGCGCTCGGTCGGGTCGAGCAGCAGGGCTCCGGCGAGGGCGTCCAGGACCTGCGGGGAGACCTGGATGTCGCGGGCCTGCTCCAGCCAGGTGTACCAGGTGACGCCGACGGCGGAGAGGTGGGCGACCTCCTCGCGGCGCAGGCCGGGGGTGCGGCGGCGGCGCCCCCGGGGCAGGCCGACCTGCTCGGGGGTGATGCGCTCGCGCCGGCTGCGCAGGAAGGCGGCGAGCTCGTGTCGCCGCGTGCCGGGTTCGGCCGTCGTCATGGTCGTCACGCTCCCAGGGTGCCGGGTCCGTGAGACCCGTGCCAGGTACTCCTTCTACCAGGATAAAGACACTCTGGTACCAGGCTGAGCGGCGGCGGATCGTCGATGCCGTGACTACGACCTCCGCCTCTCCCCGCTCCGCGGCCTCTCCCCCGGGCGGCACCCCGCCCGGGGCCGCTCCCGTCGTCCGCGACCGACCGGCGCTCGGTTCGCTCGGTCTGTTCACCGTCCTGCTCGGCGCGGCCCTGCCCCTGATCGACTTCTTCATCGTCAACGTCGCCCTGCCGTCGATCGACCACGACCTGGCGGCGGGCCCGGCGCTCCTGGAACTGGTCGTCGCCGGGTACGGCCTCTCGTACGCCGTCCTGCTCGTCCTCGGCGGACGGCTCGGGGACCTCTTCGGGCGCCGCCGGCTCTTCCTCGCGGGCATGGCGGCCTTCGGGCTGACCTCGCTCGCCTGCGGTCTCGCCCCGGACGCCTGGACGCTGGTCGGGGCGCGGGTGGCGCAGGGCGCGGCGGCGGCGCTGATGCTGCCGCAGGTCCTCGCGACCATCCACTCCTCGACGGAGGGCGCGCGGCGGGCCGGGGCGCTGAGCCTGTACGGGGCGACCGCGGGACTCTCCATGGTGGCCGGGCAGATCCTGGGCGGGGTCCTGGTGGCCGCCGACCTCGCGGGCTCGGGCTGGCGTGCGGTCTTCCTGGTGAACGTGCCGGTGGCGGTGGTCGGGCTCGTCCTGGCCTTCCGCGCGGTCCCGGAGACCCGCTCGGACCGCCCGGCGCCGGTGGACGTGCCGGGCACGCTGCTGCTCGCCCTCGCGCTGACCACCCTGCTCGCGCCGCTGACGGAGGGCCGCGCGGCGGGCTGGCCGGTGTGGACATGGGTGTCGCTGGCGGTGTTCCCGTTCGCGGCGGTGGCGTTCTGGCGGGTGGAGCGGCGGATGGACCGCCGGGGCGGCACGCCGCTGGTCCCGCCGAGCCTGCTCGGCCTGGTGTCGCTGCGGCGCGGGCTCGTGCTGCTGCTGCCGCTCTGCATGGGCTTCGGCGGCTTCATGTTCGTGATCGCGGTCGCCCTCCAGCAGGGCCTGGGCCTGGGCGCGATCGCCTCCGGCCTGGCCCTGGTCCCGATGGCGGTGGCCTTCTTCGGTGCCTCGCTCGCGGGTCCCCGGCTGGTGCGGCGCTGGGGCACGCGCGTGGTGACGGCCGGCGGCCTGATCCAGGGCGTCGGCATCGGCCTGCTCGCGGTGACGGTCCGGCGCGCCTGGCCGGACCTGTCGGTGGGGATCCTGCTCCCGGGCATGGCGATCGCGGGCCTTGGCCAGGGCCTCCAGCTCCCGGTGCTCTTCCGGGTGATCCTCTCGGAGGTCCCGGGGGAACGCGCGGGCGTGGGCAGCGGTGTGATGGTGACGACCCAGCAGTCGGCCCTCGCCCTGGGCGTCGCGACCCTGGGCTCGCTCTACCTGGGCCTCGCGACCTCGGCCCCGGACGCGGGTACGGCCCTGACGACGACGCTGCTGGTCCAACTGGTCATGGTCGCCTTGACGGTGGCGCTGTCCGTACGCCTGCCGAGGAAGGTGGGCTAGCCGGGACGGCGAGAGGGCCCGGGGCGTGGAGGCGCCTCGGGCCCTTCGTCCTGCGGTGGTGGCTACTCCTGGCCGGTGGCCGAGTCGGCCGTGGTGCCGGCCGTGTCGGCGCCGGCGGCGTCGGTCGCGGTCTGGGCGGCGTCGGCTCCCTGGGTGCGCTCGCGCATCTTCTTCAGGAGGTCCTGCTTGCGGTCGTCGGCGGAGCGCTGGGCCGCCGTGCGGCTCTGGCCGTTGCCGTGCTGGTCGGCGCGGGACAGCTTCTTGCGCTGTCCTCCGACGCCGAGGAGGTTGTTGCGGCTCTTCGCCACGGTGTTCTCCCGTCAGTGAGGTGGGCGGTGGTCTGACTCGGGCTGCCGGAGACGGCGCTCACTCGTAGATCTGGAAGAACGAGGACATGCCGGTGACGCTACCCGGGCCCCCGGGCGAGAGCACCCGGTTTTCCTCGCACCACTCGAAGGAATGACAGATATTGAAATCTGTCATCGGTCATGTCATGGTTGTTGTGTTCCACCGATCGACCGACCGAGGACGATCGACCGCTTCCCCGAACCCGAGGAGACAGCCATGACCACCACCAGGCACCCCGTCCCCACCCGCCGGCTCGGCACCACCGGGCCCGAGGTCTCCGCTCTCGGCCTCGGCTGCATGGGCATGTCCGCGCTGTACGGCGAGAGCGACCGCGCCGAGTCGATCGCGACGATCCACGCCGCCCTGGACGCGGGGGTGACCCTGCTCGACACCGGCGACTTCTACGGGATGGGGCACAACGAGCTGTTGATCGAGGAGGGGCTGCGCACGGCCTCCGCGGCCGCCCGCGAGCAGGCGCTGACCAGCGTGAAGTTCGGCGCCCTGCGCACGGTCGAGGGCGGCTTCACCGGGTACGACGGCCGGCCGGCCGCCGTGAAGAACTTCGCGGCCTACTCGCTCCAGCGCCTCGGCACCGACCACATCGACATCTACCGGATCGCCCGCGTCGACCCGGACGTGCCGATCGAGGAGACGGTCGGCGCCATCGCCGAGCTGGTCGAGGCGGGGCACGTGCGCCACATCGGACTCTCCGAGGTCGGCGCGGACACCCTGCGCCGCGCCGCGGCCGTGGCCCCGATCGCGGACCTCCAGATCGAGTACTCGCTGATCTCCCGGTCGATCGAGGAGAAGATCCTGCCGACCGCCCGGGAGCTGGGCATAGGCATCACGGCGTACGGGGTGCTGTCGCGCGGCCTGATCAGCGGCCACTTCACCCGCGACCGGGAACTCGCGGCGAACGACTTCCGGGGCATGAGCCCGCGCTTCCAGGGCGACAACCTCCAGCGGAACCTGGACCTCGTGGAGCGGTTGCGGGTGCTCGCCGAGGCCAAGGGCGTGACCGTCGCGCAGACCGCGATCGCCTGGGTCCTCGCGCAGGCCGAGCGGCAGGGCGCGGACATCGTCCCGCTGGTCGGCGCCCGGCGCCGGGACCGGCTCACGGAGGCGCTCGGCGCCCTGGACGTCACGCTCGACGCCGCCGATCTGGCGGCGATCGAGGAGGCCGTCCCGGCGGGCGCGGCGGCCGGCGACCGGTACCCGGCGGCGCAGATGGCGCACCTGGACAGCGAGCACTGACCGGCGCCCCGGGACCCCGACGACTGACGGGTACTGTCATTCCATGGCCGCCACCGAGACTCTGACCGCCGAGCGCATCCTCGAAGCCACCGAGGAGGTGCTGCGCCGCTACGGACCGGCGAAGGCGACCGTCGTGGACGTGGCCCGGGTCCTCGGCGTCAGCCACGGCAGCGTCTACCGCCACTTCCGTACGAAGGCGGCGCTGCGCGAGGCGGTGACCCAGCGGTGGCTCTCCCGGACCGAGACCGCCCTCGCCGAGCTGACGGCGGCGCCGGACCTGGCGGCGCGGGCCAAGCTCCACGCGTGGTTCGCCCGCCTCTTCGAGGCCAAGCGGCACAAGGCGGGTGACGATCCCGAGCTGTTCGCCACGTACAGCGTGCTGATCGACGAGAACAGCGGAGTGGTCGACCAGCACATCGACGTCCTGATCGACCAGGTCCGGTCGATCGTCGAAGAGGGGGCCCGGGACGCGGAGTTCACCGCCGCCGACCCGGACTCGACGGCCCGCGCCCTGTTCTACGCCACCGCCCGCTTCCACGACCCGGGTTACGCTCCGGAGTGGCAGCGCCCCACGATCGAGACCGAGTTCGAGTCCGTGGTGAGTCTGCTGCTGCGCGGCCTCCGCGCCTGAGCCCTCACGGCGGGGCGCGGACCCGACCGCCCCGCACCGCTCAGCCTCGCCCCACCCCGCCCGCTCACCCAACCCTGCCAAGATCATGAAGATCATTTGGCCTGGACTTTCCCGTTCCCTGTCCGGAACCTGGCTAGCGTTCCCCCGCACCACGAACTCGAACGCTTCCAGGGGGAACCATGTCCGCACCAGCTGGGCCGCCGGCCCGTTCCGGGGCCGCTTCGGCGATCGGCTGGGTCCTGACCATCGGGCTCAATGTCGTCGCGCCGATCCTCACGTACAACATCCTGACCGAGGACCACGGTTGGTCCGAGTTCGCCGCGCTGCTCGCAGGCAGTGCCTGGCCGGTCCTGGACAGCGCGATCATGGTCGCCTGGCGCCGCAAGATCGACGAGTTCGCCGTCGTCACCCTGGTGTTCCTGGTGATCACGGCCCTGGTCTCGCTGATCGGCGCACACACCGCCCGCGCGCTGCTGGTCAAGGACTCGGGGGTGACGGGCCTGTTCGGGCTGCTCTGCCTGGCCACCCTGCTCGCGCCGCGCCCGCTGATGTTCTACTTCGGGCGCAAGTTCGCCACCGACGGCACCCCGGCGAGCACCGCCTGGTGGAACGGCATGTGGCAGTACGAGGGCTTCCGCTCCACCATGCGCACGATGACGCTGGTGTGGGGCGTGGCCTATGTGACCGAGGCGCTGGTCCGGGTCGGGCTCGCGTTCACCCTGGACACCTCGACCATGGTCACGCTCAGCCCGCTCATGATCTACGGCGTGCTCGGCGTCCTCGGGGTGTGGACGGCCTGGTTCGGCAAGCGCCGCGCCGCCGAGGGAGCGAGACGCCAGGCGGAGGCCGACGCGACGGCCGCCCAGGCGGCCTGACCCGGCCACGGGAAAGCCCCCGGTTCCGCAGCGGAACCGGGGGCTTTGCCGTGGAGCGGGGGGATCAGCAGCCGAGCAGGCGGCTGCCCAGGTAGCCCTGGATCTGGTCGAGGGAGACGCGCTCCTGCTTCATGGTGTCGCGCTCGCGCACGGTCACCGCGTTGTCCTCAAGGGTGTCGAAGTCGACGGTCACGCAGAACGGGGTGCCGATCTCGTCCTGGCGACGGTAGCGGCGGCCGATGGCGCCGGCGTCGTCGAACTCGATGTTCCAGTTCTGGCGCAGGTCCGCCGCCAGGCCCTTGGCCTTCGGGGAGAGCTGCGGGTTGCGGGACAGCGGCAGGACGGCGACCTTGACCGGGGCCAGGCGCGGGTCGAGGCGCATCACGACGCGCTTCTCCATGACGCCCTTGGCGTTGGGGGCCTCGTCCTCGTTGTACGCGTCGAGCAGGAAGGCCAGCATCGCGCGGCCGACACCGGCGGCGGGCTCGATGACGTACGGCGTGTAACGCTCGCCGGACTCCTGGTCCAGGTAGGTGAGGTTGGCGCCGGAGGCCTTGGAGTGCGCGTTCAGGTCGTAGTCGGTGCGGTTGGCGACGCCCTCGAGCTCGCCCCACTCGCTGCCGCCGAACTGGAAGCGGTACTCGATGTCGGCGGTGCGCTTCGAGTAGTGGGAGAGCTTCTCCTTCGGGTGCTCGTACCAGCGCATGTTCTCCTCACGGAGACCCAGGCCCGTGTACCAGTTCCAGCGCTGCTCCATCCAGTATTCCTGCCACTGCTCGTCCTCGCCCGGCTTGACGAAGAACTCCATCTCCATCTGCTCGAACTCGCGGGTGCGGAAGATGAAGTTGCCCGGAGTGATCTCGTTCCGGAAGGACTTGCCCATCTGGCCGATGCCGAACGGCGGCTTCTTGCGCGAGGTCTGCAGCACCTGGCCGAAGTTGGTGAAGATGCCCTGCGCGGTCTCGGGACGCAGGTACGCGACGGAGCCGGTGTCCTGGGTCGGGCCGAGGTGCGTGGAGAGCAGGCCGGAGAACTGCTTGGGCTCGGTGAAGGTGCCCTTGTTGCCACAGTTGGGGCAGTTGAGGTCGGCGAAGCCGTTCTCGGGGAGGCGGCCGTGCTTCTCCTCGTACGCCTCCTCCAGGTGGTCCGCGCGGAAGCGCTTGTGGCAGGAGGTGCACTCGGTCAGCGGGTCGGTGAAGGTGGCGACGTGACCGGAGGCCTCCCAGACCTCGGTGGCCAGGATGACCGACGAGTCGATGCCGACGACGTCCTCGCGCGCGGTCACCATGTAACGCCACCACTGACGCTTCAGGTTCTCCTTGAGTTCGACGCCCAGCGGTCCGTAGTCCCAGGCGGCGCGCTGGCCGCCGTAGATCTCACTGCACGGGTAGACGAAGCCACGGCGCTTGCTCAGGCTGACGATGGTGTCGATCTTGTCGGCGGCCACGGTGCTCTCTTCATTACGACGACGAAGTGCGAATGCCTCAGGTTACCGGCGCGCACGCCCCCCGTATCAAATCGGTTCGGCGAGGGGACCGCGCGAGGGGCCGCGTGGGCGGGGCCACACGTACGACAATTGACAATCGTTTCCAGTTTTGTTGAAAATGAGTGTCATGAACGTACGTCGCCGCCTCATATCCACCACCGCCGCCACCGCAGCCGTCACGCTCGGCATCGTCACCCTCTCCGCCTGCGGCGGAAGCTCGGACGCGGCCGACAAGGGCAGCGACGGCAAGCTGGACGTGGTGGCGTCGTTCTACCCCATGCAGTACCTGGCCGAGCAGATAGGCCGCGGCCACGTCGCCGTCAACACGCTCACCAAGCCCGGCGTCGAACCCCACGACCTGGAGCTCAAGCCGAAGCAGATCGGCGAGCTCGGCGAGGCCGACGTCGTCCTCTACCTCAAGGGCATCCAGCCCGCCGTCGACGACGCGATCGCCCAGGCCGGCGTCAAGAACACCGTCGACGCCTCCACCCTCACGAAGCTGGAGGCCCACGGCACCGAGGTCGGCCACGCCGGCCACGACCACGCCGAGGGCGAGCAGGCGGAGGAGGAGGCCGGTCACGACCACGGCTCCGAGGCCGGCAACGACCCGCACATCTGGCTCGACCCCGTGAAGTACGCCGAGGTCGCGAAGGGTGTCGGCACCGCCCTGGAGAAGGCCGACCCGGCGAACGCCGCCGACTACGAGAAGAACACCGACGCGCTCGTCAAGAAGCTCGGCGACCTGAACACCGACTTCGCGAACGGTCTGAAGAACACCACGACGAAGACCTTCATCACCACCCACTCCGCCTTCGGCTACCTCGCCGAGCGCTACGGCCTGGACCAGGAGGGCATCTCCGGCATCGACCCCGAGTCCGAGCCGAGCCCCGCCCGGATCAAGGAACTCCAGGACGTCGCGAGGAAGGACAAGGTCACCACCGTCTTCTTCGAGACCCTCGCCAGCGACAAGACCGCCAAGACCCTCGCCGGCGACACCGGTCTGAAGACCGACGTGCTCGACCCGCTGGAGGGAATCACGGACACGTCCAAGGGCGATGACTACATCGAGGTCATGCGTTCCAACCTCGCCGCGCTGCAGAAGGCCCTCGGCGCGAAGTGAGCACCGCACAGCAGGAGGTACGAGCCATGGCAGCCCCGACACCGGAACGGGAACCCGTCATCTCCGTCCGCGGAGCCACCGCGGCTCTCGGCGCCCGGCCCGTCCTCCGCGGTGTCGACCTCACCGTCCGCCGCGGTGAGGTCGTCGCGCTGCTCGGTGCCAACGGCTCCGGCAAGTCCACCGCGGTCCGCTCCGTCATCGGCCAGGTGCCGCTGACCGGCGGCACGATCGAGCTGTTCGGCACGGACCGGAAGCGGTTCCGCGACTGGGCGCGCGTCGGCTACGTACCGCAGCGGACCACCGCCGCGAGCGGCGTCCCCGCCACCATCCGCGAGGTCGTCGCCTCCGGCCGGCTCTCCCGCCGCAGGTTCGGCTGGCTGACCAAGGCCGACAAGGCCGCCGTCGAGCGGGCCATCGACCTCGTCGGACTCTCCGACCGCGCCAAGGACTCCGTCTCCGCGCTCTCCGGCGGCCAGCACCAGCGGGTCCTGATCGCCCGCGCGCTCGCCTCCGAGCCCGAACTCCTGATCATGGACGAGCCGATGGCGGGCGTCGACCTCGCGAGCCAGGAGATCCTCGCCTCGACCCTGCGCGAGCAGGTCGCCGGCGGCACCTCCGTCCTCCTCGTGCTGCACGAGCTGGGCCCCCTGGAACCGCTGATCGACCGCGCGGTCGTGCTCCGCGACGGCTGTGTCGTCCACGACGGCCCGCCGCCGGAGGCCCTCGGCCAGCACGCGCTGCCGGGCCACGACCACGTCCATCCGCACGCGGCCGGGGAGCCGCTCCGTACGGGTCTGCTGACCTGAGGAAGCTGACCTGATCATGGAAATGCTCGATCTCGCCTTCATGCAGCGCGCGCTCCTCGCGGCCGTGCTCGTCGGCATCACCGCGCCCGCCGTGGGCATCTACCTGGTCCAGCGCCGTCAGGCGCTGATGGGCGACGGCATCGGCCATGTCGCCATGACCGGCGTCGGCCTCGGCTTCCTCCTGAACTCCAGCCCGGTCTGGATGGCGACCCTGGTCGCCGTCGTCGGCTCGGTCGGCATGGAGCTGATCCGGGCGTACGGCAAGACCCGCGGCGACCTCGCGCTCGCGCTGCTCTTCTACGGCGGCATGGCCGGCGGTGTCCTGCTGATCAACCTCTCCCCGACCGGCTCCAACGCCAACCTCAGCTCCTATCTCTTCGGCTCGCTCTCCACGGTCTCCGAGGAGGACATCACCGCGATCGGCATCCTGGCCGCCTTCGTCGTCCTGGTCACGGTCGGTCTGCGCCGGCAGCTCTTCGCGGTCAGCCAGGACGAGGAGTTCGCCCGGGTCACCGGCCTCCCGGTCCGCGCCCTGAACCTGCTGATCGCGGTCACGGCCGCGGTGACCGTCACGGTCGCCATGCGGGTCGTCGGCCTGCTGCTGGTCAGCGCGCTCATGGTGGTGCCGGTCGCGGCGGCCCAGCAGCTGTCGAAGTCCTTCCGCGCGACGTTCGTCCTCGCGGTGGTGACGGGCATCACGGTCACCCTGGCCGGCACGGTCACCTCGTACTACCAGGACGTGCCGCCCGGCGCGACGATCGTCCTGTACGCGATCGGCGTCTTCGTCCTGCTCACCCTGCTCGCCACGCCGCTCGCCAAACGGCGGGCGCGGGCGGCGGAGGCGGGCGCGGAGAGCTGTGACGCACCGGTTCCGGCGACCCGGCGTCCCTCGGACGACGTGAAGGTCTGATCCGGCCCGGACTCAGGGCCGTGGGGGGCTGGCAGAATGGCGGGGGCAGACAAGCATTCAAGGAGGCCCCCGTGGTGACGGCAGGACCCCCCGTACGAGGCCGCTCGACCAAACAGCGTGCCGCCGTCTCCGCGGCGCTGAACGAGGTGGACGAGTTCCGCAGCGCGCAGGAGCTGCACGACATGCTCAAGCACCGCGGCGACTCGGTCGGCCTCACCACCGTCTACCGCACGCTCCAGTCCCTGGCGGACGCGGGCGAGGTCGACGCGCTGCGCACGAGCGAGGGCGAGACGGTGTACCGCCGCTGTTCGACCGGCGACCACCACCACCATCTGGTGTGCCGCGTCTGCGGCAAGGCCGTGGAGGTGGAGGGCCCGATGGTGGAGCAGTGGGCCGAGACGATCGCCTCGGAGCACGGCTTCGTGAACGTGGCGCACACCGTGGAGATCTTCGGCACGTGCGCGGACTGCGCCGGGAAGTGACGCACGAGCAGTGACCTGACATACGAGAGGGCCCGTACCCCCGGGGTACGGGCCCTCTCGCGTGCGGATCACACCCCGGGGCGTGTCAGGTCCGGGCGGAGTTCCGGTCCAGGACCGCCCGCAGCCGGTCGATGGCGGCCGGGTCGGCGAGTCCGCTCTTGGGCAGGTACGCGAAGCCGGTGCCGGTCCGCCGGGCGGTGAGCAGCACGAAGAGCCGGGGCGTCTCGACGTACCGGGGCAGCATGGCCCACCGGATCGTGACGTCGGTGTCCCGGGTGGTCCACCGCCCGCCGTCCTCGTCGACGACGGCCTTGGCCTCGCCCTGGGACCGGATCATCAGAAAGAGGCTGCGCGCGGTCGCCCACGGCACGAGCTCCGCGGCGGTCACGGCCACGAGGCCGAGCAGGGTCATCTCGACCGCCGTCCCCGGGTCCGGCTCCCACGCCACGAGGAGCGCGAGGGCCGCGACAGCGAGGGCGAGAACGCAGGCGCCGCGGGCCGCCCAGCGCAGCGCGGGCCACCAGCGAGTGGCCCGCAGCCGGACCCGTACGGCCTCGCTCACGTCCGCGAACACCGGCGGGTAGGCGAGTGCGAGGCCGTCCCGGGCGGTGTGCTCCGTCGCCTCGTCCACGAGCGGCTCAGGCCTTGTCGAGGACGGCCATGTCGGCCGGGTCGACGCCGCCGAAGCGGCGGTCGCGCTGGGCGTACTCGACGCAGGCCCGCCACAGGTCGCGGCGGTCGAAGTCGGGCCACAGCACGTCCTGGAAGACCATCTCGGCGTACGCGCTCTGCCAGATCAGGTAGTTGGAGGTGCGCTGCTCGCCGCTGGGCCGCAGGAAGAGGTCCACGTCCGGCATGTCCGGGTAGTAGAGGTACTTCTGGATGGTCTTCTCGGTGATCTTCGCCGGGTCGAGGCGGCCGGCCTTCACGTCCTCGGCCAGCGCCTGCGCCGCGTCCGTGAGCTCCGCGCGGCCGCCGTAGTTCATGCAGAAGTACAGCGTGAGCCTGGTGTTGTCCTTGGTCTGCTCCTGCGCGACCTGGAGCTCCTTGGCGACCGACTTCCACAGCTTGGGCATCCGGCCGACCCAGCGCACGCGGACGCCGAGGGAGTCGAGCTGGTCACGGGACTTGCGGATGAAGTCGCGGTTGAAGTTCATCAGGAAGCGCACCTCCTCGGGGGAGCGCTTCCAGTTCTCGGTGGAGAAGGCGTAGAGCGAGATCGAGCCCACGCCCATCTCGATCGCGCCCTGGAGCACGTCGAGGACCTGCTCGGCGCCGACCTTGTGGCCCTCGGTACGGGGCAGGCCGCGCTCCTTGGCCCAGCGGCCGTTGCCGTCCATGACGATCGCGACGTGCTCGGGGATCAGCTCGGACTGGAGCTTCGGCGGGCGGGCGCCGGACGGGTGCGGTTCGGGGGTGCTGTACTCCCGGCGCTGGCGACCGAGCAGTCGTGCGATGGCCATGACGTGGTCTCTCCTACCTAGCTTTTCTCTACGTATCGCAGGGAGCGCAGGCCGCGCTCGAGGTGCCAGTGCAGATAGGCGGACACGAGTCCGCTGCCCTCCCTGACGTGACGCGGCTCGCACGCGTCCGCCGTCGCCCAGTCGCCGGTGAGCAGCGCGCTGAGCAGGCCGACGGCCTCCGGAGAGGGTACGACGCTTCCGGGCACCCGGCAGTCGCCGCATATGACACCACCCGCCGCGACCGAAAAGAACCGGTTGGGCCCGTGAATGCCGCATTTGGCGCAGTCCTCGAAGCTCGGCGCGTAGCCGTTCACGGCGAGCGAGCGGAGGAGGAAGGCGTCGAGGATGAGGTGGGGGGCGTGCTCGCCCCGGGAGAGGGTCCGCAGTCCGCCGACGAGCAGCAGGTACTGCTGCACGGCGGGCTCGCCCTCGTGGTCGGTGAACCGTTCCGCCGTCTCCAGCATGGCGGTGCCGGCGGTGTAGCGGGCGTAGTCGGTGACGATGCCGCTGCCGTACGCGGCGATGGTCTCGCTCTGGGTGCAGAGCGGCAGGCCGCGTCCGATCAGCTCACTCCCCCGGGCGAAGAACTGCACGTCCACGTGCGAGAACGGTTCGAGCCGCGCGCCGAACTTCGACTTCGTCCGCCGCACCCCGCGCGCCACGGCGCGCACGCGCCCGTGACCGCGTGTGAGGAGGGTGATGATGCGGTCCGCTTCACCCAGCTTCTGGGTGCGCAGCACGATGCCGTCGTCGCGGAACAGACTCATGCGCCCATTCTCGCGTACGGCGGGGGCGCCCGGACCCGGGGCAGGCAGACTCGCACGACGCGTCCGCCAGGGAGACGCAGGTCACGTTCGCCCGTGTCACAGGGGGGCGGGCTACCTCGTCTCAGGGGTTGTAGCCGGCGACGGACGACCACGACCACCGAGGAGTACCCCATGGACGCACGACTGAACCTCTTCACCAGCCCGACCGCCGGCAAGGCCTTCAAGCACCTCATGGCGGCGGGCAGGTCGGTCAAGGAGTCGACGGTCCCGGCCGCGACCCAGGAGCTGGTCGCGCTTCGCGTGAGCCAGATCAACGGCTGCGCCGTCTGCATCGACATGCACACCAAGGAGGCGGCGCACGCCGGCGAGACCCCGGTGCGGCTCAACCTGGTGGCGGCGTGGCGGGAGGCCACGGTCTACACCGAGGCCGAGCGCGCCGCGCTGGAACTGGCCGAGGAGGGCACCCGGACCGCCGACGCGGCCGGCGGGGTCAGCGACGAGGTCTGGGAGCGCGCCGCCCTGCACTACGACGAGGAACAGCTCACCGCTCTCGTGCTCCACATCGCGTTCATGAACCTGGCGAACCGCCTGAACGCCATCACCCGGCAGCCGGCGGGCGACTACGTCCCCGGCCGGTTCCACTGACGGAGGGCGCGGGGCGGGGGCAAGGGCCCGGGCCGGGTGATCGGTTGCCCGGCCCGCCACCCGCCTGGATGATCACGAGGCCGTGCACCGCACGGGCGGACGGGGAACGGGGAAAGGAAGTCGGCATGAGCAAGGTCGAGGAGTTCGAGGAGCTGCGACCGCTGCTGTTCTCGATCGCCTACCGGATCCTGGGCAGCGTCAGCGAGGCCGAGGACGCGGTCCAGGAGACATGGCTGCGATACGACGGCTCGTCGACCCTCCCCACGTCGGCCAAGGCCTTCCTGTCGACCACTGTCACCCGCCTCTCCATCGACGTCCTGCGCTCCGCGCGGGTCCGGAGGGAGGAGTACGTCGGACCCTGGTTCCCCGAGCCCCTCCTCAGCGATCCGTACCAGGACCCGGCGCGCTCGGCGGAACTGGCCGACTCGGTCTCCATGGCGGCGCTGCTGCTCCTCGAACGGCTCAGCCCCCTGGAGCGCGCGGTCTTCCTGCTGCGGGAGGTCTTCGCCTTCGACTTCCAGGACATCGCCGAGGCCGTGGGGCGCTCGGAGGCGGCCTGCCGGCAGCTGCTCGTACGGGCCCGGCGGCACATGCACGCCGGACGGCCCCGGTTCGCGGCCGACCGCGAGGAACGACTGGAACTGGCGAACCGCTTCTTCGACGCGCTCAAGGACGGCGACCTGGGCGGACTCCAGAACCTCCTGGCCGCCGACGTCCAGCTCGTCGGCGACGGTGGCGGCAAGGCCCCCAACTTCGCCAGGACCATCGTGGGCGCGGACAACGTGGCCCGGCTCCTCTGCTCCGCCTTCCCCACGCTGTACGAGATCGACGTCACGTGCGAGCCGCGGGAGGTCAACGGTCAGCCCGGCGCGATCTACCGCGACCGCGACGGCAAGATCCTCCAGGCCATCGTTCTCGACGTCCTCGACGGACAGATCCAGACCATCCGCGCCGTTCTCAACCCCGACAAGCTCGGCCACCTCGGGCCGGTCGCCGACGCCTGGGCCATCACGCGCGAGGTGCAGCAGATCCGCCGGCGGGCCGACTGACCTCGACGGCGATCGCGGGCCGTCACCGTCTCCTTCGCCCCCGCCCGGCCCGCGAGCGGAGTCAGGGCACCTCGCCGCGGCTCCGCGCGTTCACGTGCGCCGTGGCCGCGCTCAGCCGCTCGGCCGAGGTGGCCTCCCGTACCCCGTCGGGCTCCACGTCCCATTCCCGGCCGCCACCGAGCGGCCGGATCTGGACATAGGGCCCCTCGTGCCCCATGACCCTCCCGACCCGCCCGGTGCGGATCTCGACGACGTACGACCCGATGGGCAGTGTCATGACCGGTTCTCCTCCCCCGGCAGGACGGCGGCGGCGAGGAGCCGTGCCGTTTCCACCGTGCAGCATCCCAATTCGACGAGCGGCCTCGGAGGATCGGCGGCGAGGGTGACGACGTCGAGCCCGAGCGAGGGAAGCCGGATTCCGGCCCTCGCGAGTGCCTCGCGCAATTCCGTCACTGCCTCTTGTGCGGCTTCGATGGCCCCCGTGGTCGTCTTCATGATGTCTTCCTTCACCAACGTATGCCTTTCTGAATCCATTTCCTGCTTCGCCTCACCAGGGTGGGGCCGGATCCGTAGAATTGGCAGATGCGCAGGTCGTACAACTGCGGCGTAGGGTTGGGGAGTTAATCCATGGCCAGAGGCAAGCAGCAGGATGTCTGGGAGTTCTTCGGCGAGCTGCTGAAGGAGCGCCGGGAGGCGGCGGGCCTCACGCAGGGCGAACTGGGCAGACGCGTGTTCGTATCCGGTGGATACATCGGCCTGTTCGAGCAGGGAATCCGAAAACCGCAGCTGGATGTGGCGATGCGAATCGACGCGGTCCTACAAACCGGCGGTATTTTCGAACGGACGTGGCGCAAACTCATCAACAAGTCGCCCTACGCGTCCTATTTCCAGGCCGCTGCCGACCTGGAGGACATCGCCACGAAGATCTGCGAGTTCGAGGCCGCTGCGGTCCCCGGCCTCCTCCAGACACCGGCGTACGCGCGGGCGCTCGTCCGCGCCAGCAACCCGCTCGCCACGGACGAGTATGTCGAGGAGACGGTCAAGGGCCGCATGGACCGATCCGCGATCCTCAGCGGCCCCACGAGACCCGTCTACTGGGTGATCCTCCACGAAACAGCCCTGCGCATCCCGGTAGGAGGCCCCGGGCCGATGGCCGCACAGCTGGACCACCTCGCAACGTGCGCACGCGGGCGCGTGGCACTCATCCAAGTACTGCCCTACTCGGAAGGCGCCTACCCGCAGATGGGCAAGCCCCTCAAGCTGATGGAGTTCGAGGACGCGCCGCCAACGGCGTATACAGAGGCCGTGTATTCGGGCAACCTGCTCGACGATCCGGCAGTGGTGAAGCGGGCACAGCACACCTACGATCTGCTCAGGGCCGCCGCGCTGTCGCCGGAGGCGTCCCTGCCCCTGATCGAATCGGCGGCGGAGGATTTCAGACGATGCGCGAGTACGACTTGAGCAACACCCGTTGGCGCAAGAGCTCCTACAGCGACGGCGACGGCGGCAACTGCCTCGAAGTCCTCGACGGTGTCACCGGCGTCGTCCCCGTCCGGGACAGCAAGAACCCCACCGGCCCCGCCCTCCTCCTCTCCACCGCCGCCTGGACCGCGTTCGTCGCCGGCCTCAAGAGCTGAAGGGCTGGCAGGGGCACGGCACCGCCTCTACGATCACGCCCATGTCGATCAGTCCGTCCGTACCCGTCGTCCAGGGCAGCAGGAAGACGTCGCTCGAGTTCGAGGGCGACGCGCTGTACCTCCGCCGCCCCCACGAGGACGTACGGATCCCGCTGGCCGCGGTCGGGCGCGTGCGCGCCGAGGGGCGGGCCGTCGTCGTCGAGCTGACGGCTCCGGCCGGGGGCGTGCCGGTGGTGCACCGGATCGACGGGGCGAGCGAGGCGGGGACGACGATGTTCGCGGCGGCCGTGAACGCCGCCCTGGACGGGGCGCCCGGCCGGGACACGACGGCCGACGGTTCCGCGCTCGTGGAGGCGCGGACCCGGACCCTCGACCGGCGGGAACGGAAGGCGCGGCTCGTCAAGCGGTGGTCGGCCGGCACCACCGTGCTGGTCGCGCTCCTGTGCGTGCTCATCGCCGTCGCCGGCGAGCCGGTCGGGGTCGTTCTCTTCCTGCCCATGGGCTTCGCCGCGGCGGGGTCCACCGTCGTCGCCGTCGTCGCCCTGTCCAGCTGGTACCGCGAGTGGCGGCTGATGCGGCACGGCGTCACGACGTTCGCCGCGGAGGTGCCGGACAGGCCGGGGACGTACCTGTACACGGACCCGGCGGGCCTGATCCGGCAGGTGTCCACCTGGGCGGGGGGCATGGCCGTGAAGGTCTGCTACGACCCGCGCGACGCGGGGAACGTGATCCTGCCCAGGACGGCGCTGCTGCGGCGCGGGGAACTCGCCCTCGGGCTGTTCTTCGCCCTCGGCGGGCTCGTGTCCTACGGCGGCATGATCGCGATGACCGTCTCGGCCTTCCAGGGCACGCTCGGCCTTTCCGAGCCCGCCTAGCCTTTCTTATGGAACTCATAAGTCCGGCTTATGAGCCCATAGACCGGGGGCGGGTACCGGTTCGCGTGACGCATTATTTAGGGTGACCTAAGTGTCGGCGGCTTCGCCGCCACGTCGCTTGCGAAGGGAACCCAGTCATGCCCCGCCCCCTCCGGGTCGCGATCGTCGGCGCCGGCCCCGCCGGAATCTACGCCGCCGATGCGCTGCTGAAGTCCGAGGCCGCCGCCGAGCCGGGTGTGTCCATCGACCTCTTCGAGCGGATGCCCGCCCCCTTCGGCCTCATCCGCTACGGCGTCGCCCCCGACCACCCGCGCATCAAGGGCATCGTCAACGCCCTCCACCAGGTCCTCGACAAGCCGCAGGTCCGCCTCTTCGGCAACATCGACTACGGCACCGACATCCACCTCGACGACCTGCGCGCCTTCTACGACGCCGTGATCTTCTCGACCGGCGCCATGGCCGACCGCCCCCTGAGCATCCCGGGCGTCGAGCTCGACGGCTCGTACGGCGCCGCCGACTTCGCCTCCTGGTACGACGGCCACCCGGACGTCCCGCGCACCTGGCCGCTCGACGCGGAGAAGGTCGCCGTCCTCGGCGTCGGCAACGTGGCCCTCGACATCGCGCGCATCCTCGCCAAGACCGGCGACGAGCTGCTGCCGACCGAGATCCCGGCCAACGTCTACGACGGGCTCAAGGCCAACAAGGCCGTCGAGATCCACGTCTTCGGCCGCCGTGGCCCGGCCCAGGCCAAGTTCAGCCCCATGGAGCTGCGCGAGCTGGACCACTCCCCCACCATCGAGGTCATCGTCAACCCCGAGGACATCGACTACGACGACGGCTCGATCGCCGAGCGGCGCAAGAACAAGCAGACCGACATGGTCGCCAAGACCCTGGAGAACTGGGCGATCCGCGACGTCGGCGACCGCCCGCACAAGCTCTTCCTGCACTTCTTCGAGTCGCCCGTCGAGATCCTCGGCGAGGACGGCCAGGTCGTCGGCCTGCGCACCGAGCGCACCGAGCTGGACGGCACGGGCAACGTGAAGGGCACCGGGCAGACCACGGACTGGGACGTCCAGGCCGTCTACCGCGCAGTCGGCTACCTCTCCGACGAGCTGCCCAAGCTCCCCTGGGACGCCGTCAGCGGCACCGTCCCGGACGAGGGCGGCCGGGTCGTCGAGGAGACCGGCGAGCACATGGCCTCCACGTACTGCACCGGCTGGATCCGCCGCGGCCCCGTCGGCCTCATCGGCCACACCAAGGGCGACGCCAACGAGACCGTGGCGAACCTCCTGGACGACTTCGCGAACGGCCGCCTGCTCACCCCCGACACCCCGGAGGCCGACGCCGTCGTGACCTTCCTGGAGGGCAAGGGCCTCACGTACACCACGTGGGAGGGCTGGTACGCGCTGGACGCCGCCGAGAAGGCGCTCGGCGAGCCGCAGGGCCGCGAGCGCATCAAGATCGTCGAGCGCGAGGACATGCTGCGCGCGAGCGGCGCGATCGCCTAGCACGTCGCGCAGGACCGCGCGGGCTCTCGCCCCTTCCCCGGCCTACCCTGAAAGGACCGGGAAGGGGCGAGAGCCATGTCCGTACCCACCACGACCGACCCGGTCGAGCGTGCCAGGGACGCCGCCGCCCGTGAGTCCTGGGCCGAGGCGTACGAGCTGCTCCACGCCCACGACCGGCACCCCTCGCGCGGCCTGACCGCCGACGACCTCTCCGTGCTCGCCGACGCCGCCTGGTGGTCCGGGCACGTCGACGAGTCCGTGACCGCCCGGCTCCGGGCGCACGCCGCGTATCTCGCGGCCGACGACCACCGGGGCGCCGGGCTCGCCTCCTGGTGGCTGTACTACGAGTACGCCGGTCTCGGACGGCCCGCGGCGGCCTCCGGCTGGCTCCACCGGGCCCGGCACCACCTGGAGGACCTGCCGGACTGCCCGGAACAGTGCTTCCTGGAGATGACGGCCGCCGAGGAGGCCTCGGCCCACGGCGACCACGAGACCGCCCTCGCCGCGACCCGCCGCATGACCGCCCTGGCCCTCGCCTGCGGCAGCCCCGACCTGCTCGCCCTCAGCCGCCATGCCGAGTCCCGCGTGCTCCTCGCGGCCGGCCGCAGGACCGAGGGCCTCGCCCTCCTCGACGACGCGATGTGCGCGGTGTCGGCCGGCGAACTGAGCGGCATGGTCACGGGCTGGCTGTACTGCCTGGCCCTGACCCAGTGCATGGAGGCCGCGGACTTCGCGCGGGCGGTGGAGTGGACGAACGCGGCGATGGAGTGGTGCGCCCCGCCGTGGACGGGCCGCCCGCCGGACGAGGACGGTGCCGGGGCCACGGCCGCGGAGGGCGCCCTCGCGGGTGCGGCCCGGGAGGACTTCCCCACGCCCGCGGCCCCGCTCCCCATGACCGTCCCCTCCGGCGAGAACCCCTTCCGGGGCGTCTGCCGGGCCCACCGCGTCGAGGTCCTCGACCTCCTCGGGGCCTGGGCGCTCGCCGAGGCCGAGGCCCGGCAGGCCTGCCGTGAGGTGCCGGTGGACTGCCTGGAGTCGGCCGCCGCCGCGTACTACGCCGCCGGGGACGTCCAGCGGCGCCAGGGCCGCCTCGAAGCGGCGGCCGTCTCGTACGGGCACGCCCACGAGCTGGGCCGGATCCCGCAGCCGGGCCTCGCGCTGCTGCGCCTCGCGCAGGGCCGGGCCGACGCGGCCGTGGCGGGCGTCGACCTGGCCCTCGCCTGCCGGAGCGACCCCGACCACGACGTCCTGGGCCGGTCCCGGCTGCTCGCCGCCCGCACGGAGGTGGCGCTCGCCGTCCGTGACGTCCCCGGGGCTGCGAAGGCCGCGGCGGACCTCGACGCCCTCGCGGGCGCCGCCGACGGAGACGTACCCCTGCTGCGCGCCCTGGCCGACACGGCCCTCGGCTCGGTGGCCCTGGCCGAGAAGCGCCCCGGCGCGCTGCTCCCGCTGCGCCGGGCGCTCGCCGGCTGGCTGGAGCTGCGGGTGCCGTACGAGGCCGCGCAGGTACGGATGCTGCTCGCGGCGGCCTGCCGGGCCGCGGGCGACGAGGAGGCGGCCCGTCTGGAGCTGGGCACCGCGCGGGCGGTCTTCGAGCGGCTCGGAGCCGTACCGGACGCCCGGCGCGCGGCCGCCCTGCTCAGCGGCGGGTCGCGGCGGCGGCTCCCGGGTGGGCTCACCGCACGGGAGGCGGAGGTCCTGCGGCTGGTCGCCTCCGGCGGCACGAACAAGGACATCGCCCGCGCGCTGGTGATCAGCGAGCACACCGTCGCCCGGCACCTGAACAACATCTTCACCAAGCTGGGCGTCGGCTCCCGCGCCTCCGCCACGGCCTACGCGTACGCGCACGGCCTGGTCTGAACGGCCCATGCCGACCGGTGCCCGCGCATGGGCGGTTCGGGCGATGCGCGCCGGAAGCCCACCGGGCTACACCGGAGGCATGACCACCACGACCGACCCCCAGCCCCCTGTCGACACGCTCCGCGGTGCCGTACGCGGCACCGTCGTGACCCGCGGCGACCCGTCGTACGACGAGGCCCGCCGGGTCTACAACGCCCAGCACGACCGCCGCCCGGCCGTCGTCGTCCACGCCGTGGACGCCGGCGACGTGATCGCGGCGGTGCTCCACGCCCGGGAGCACGGGCTCCCGCTGGCCGTGCGCGGCGGCTCCCACTCGGTCGCCGGCTTCGGCACCGTGGACGACGGCCTCGTCGTCGACCTGTCCCGGATGCGGGGCGTCCGGGTCGACCCGGAGGCCCGTACGGCACGGGCCGAGGGCGGCGCCACCTGGGGCGACTTCAACCACGCCACCCACGCCTTCGGGCTCGCCACCACCGGCGGGGTGGTCTCCTCGACCGGCGTCGGCGGGCTCACGCTCGGCGGCGGCATGGGCCACCTGGCCCGCCGCTACGGCCTGAGCTGCGACAACCTGATCGCGGCGGACGTGGTGACCGCCGAGGGCACCCTGGTGTCCTGCGACGCCGAGCGGAACCCGGACCTGTTCTGGGCGCTGCGGGGCGGCGGCGGCAACTTCGGCGTCGCCGTCTCCCTCGCGTACCGGCTGCACCCGGTCGCGGACGTCTTCGGCGGTCTGAGCTGCTACCCGCTCGACGGGGACGTGGCACGCGCCTGGCGCGAGCTGATCGCGGACTCCCCGGAGGAGCTGAACTCGATCCTGGTCCTCGCGCTCGGCCCCGAGGAACCGTTCCTCCCCGAGCGCTGGCACGGGCGCCCGATCTGCGCCGCGTTCACCTGCTTCAGCGGCCCGGAGGCGGAGGACGAGAAGGTCCTCGCCCGCCTGGACGGACTCGGCCCGGTGATCGGCCGGTTCATGGAGCGGATGCCGTACCCGGTGATCAACACCCTGTTCGACGAGCAGCTGCCGGCCGGGCTCCACCACTACTGGAAGGGCAACTTCAGCCGTGAGCTGTCGGACGGGGCGATCGCGGTCCACACGGAGTACGGCGCGACGATGCCGTCCCTCGAATCGGACACGGCGATCTTCCCGATCGACGGCGCCTGCCACCGGGTGGGCCCGGAGGAGACCGCGTTCGCGTACCGGGACGCCGTCTTCTCGCACTCCTTCGGCGGCACCTGGACCGACCCGGCGGACTCGGACCGCAACATCGCCTGGACCCGCGCCTACGACACGGCCCTGCGCCCGCACACCCAGGAGGGCGGCTACGTCAACTTCATGGACACCGACGACCAGGACCGAGTCCGGGTCAACTACCGCCAGAACTACGACCGGCTGCGCACGGTCAAGCGCCGGTACGACCCCGACAACGTGTTCCGGCTGAACCAGAACATCGCGCCGTAGCACCCTCGAAATGGGGAAAGGCGGTGTGGCACCGCGGGCCCACACGCTCCGGCGTGAGGCAATGGCCGGGTGAACCGGTCCACGTTCCCCGAACGGATCCGCCGGAGTCGGCGACGGCGGGCGGCCCGGCGCCGTCTGGCGGCACGCCGCCGGGCGACCGGGGCGGGCGGCGGCGCCACGGCCCCCTCCTCGCGGCTCTCGCTGATCCTGCTCAGCCTGCCGGGACTGGCGGCCGTCGCCGCGCTGCTCTTCACCTGGCTCCAGGTCAGCCAGTCGGGCAAGGAGCTGCGGATCATCGAGGACCAGCAGATCACCACCCGCTTCAACGCCGCGATCGGCAACCTCGCCTCCGCCTCGCTCGACGGGCGTCCGCTGCTAGGAGACCGTCCGGGCCGAGGCGAGGAGTCGTGCGACGTCGTCCGGGGCCAGCGCGAGCGCGTTGCCGACCGTCCCCAGGACCTCCCGCTCGGCCGGGCTGTAGACGCCGTCGGCGAGGGCGATCCCGGCAGCCTGGAGCAGGATCGACTCCCGGCCGGAGGGAGCCAGGTGCGGGGTGAGCGGCTCCAGGGCCTCGTGCAGCTCGATCGCGAGGAGCGCGCCCTCGGGGTTCACCTCGGGCATGAACCGCCCCGTGTCCGCCTCCAGGGCCTCGACGAGGTCGACGAGCTGGACGGCGGTGCACTCGGCGAACCCGGCGGACCTGACGGCGCTCACGGCCCGGTCGAGGACCGCGCGGGAGTCGGTGCCGCCGGCCGCGAGCACGGCGAGCGCGACGGTGTGCACGGCGTCCCGCAGCATCGCGGAGAAACGGCTGGTCGTGGGGTGGTCGAGCACCTCCGTGCCGAAGTGCGTGTGACAGGCCGCGCACTCGACGACGGGACCCGTACAGCCCCGGGGCAGGACCGGGACCCCCAGGACGGCGAACCTGCGGCGGCCGGTGCGGCGCCGGTAGTTGCGGTCGCCGCCGCACTCCTCGCAGAAGAACTCACCGTCCCCGACCGTGTTCCAGGAGGTGCGGATTCCGCAGACGCCCACTTTCCCACCACGTGAATTCCGGGCAGACCGCACACGCACCTCCTCAACGGCCCGGCTGCACTGCCGGCGTTGGCGTGATGTTAGCCACATCCTTGATGTGGCGTCAGCACCCCGTCAGGACTTCACCGCGGAGTTGGCCGAGACACGTCATCGGCCGCGGAACGCGGCGACGGCGCTTTGTGAAGGCCAGAAAGCCTCCGCCGGCCCGGCCTGCCGCCTCCCCCGGGCCGATCGCCCCGGATTCGATGGCCGAAGCGGTCGTCGCGAGATCACCCTCCGGGGTGGCACCGGGCCGCGGAAACATGACCCGGGCCGGAAACGGGACGGCCCCCGCCCCCTCGGAAGGGTGCGGGGGCCGTCTCCTGAGGGCCGGGTCAGCGGGCGGAGCGGTTGACCGCCGAGATGACCGCCTTCAGGGACGCGCGGGTCGTGTTGGCGTCGATGCCGATGCCCCACAGGACCTGGCCGTCGATGGCGCACTCGATGTACGAGGCGGCCTGCGCGGAGGCGCCCTCGCTCATGGTGTGCTCCTGGTAGTCCAGCAGGCGGGCGTCCACGCCGATCGCCTGCAGGGCGGCGAAGAAGGCGGAGATCGGGCCGTTGCCGGAGCCGGACAGGACGGTCTCGGCGCCGTCGACGACCGCCTCGACGGTCAGCGTGTCCGTGCCGTCCGTGTCGGAGGTGGTCTGGCCGGAGCGCAGCTGGATGCGGCCCCAGGCGTTGTCCGGGTTGGGCAGGTACTCGTCCTGGAAGACGGACCAGATCGCGGCCGGCGTGACCTCGCCGCCCTCGGTGTCCGTCTTCTGCTGGATGATCTTCGAGAACTCGATCTGCATCCGGCGGGGCAGGTCCAGCTTGTGGTCGTTCTTCAGGACGTACGCGATGCCGCCCTTGCCGGACTGCGAGTTGACCCGGATGACGGCCTCGTAGGAGCGACCGACGTCCTTCGGGTCGATCGGCAGGTACGGCACCGCCCACTCGATGTCGTCGACGGTCTTGCCCTGGGCGGCCGCGTCGGCCTCCATGGCGTCGAAGCCCTTCTTGATGGCGTCCTGGTGGGAGCCGGAGAAGGCGGTGTAGACCAGGTCGCCCGCGTAGGGGTGGCGCGGGTGGACCTCCATCTGGTTGCAGTACTCGGAGGTGCGACGGATCTCGTCGATCTGCGAGAAGTCGATCTGCGGGTCGACGCCCTGGCTGAACAGGTTCATGCCCAGGGTCACCAGGTCGACGTTGCCGGTGCGCTCGCCCTGCCCGAACAGGCAGCCCTCGATGCGGTCGGCGCCGGCCATGATCGCCAGCTCCGCGGCCGCCACGGCCGTACCGCGGTCGTTGTGCGGGTGGACCGAGACGCAGATGTGCTCGCGGCGGGTCAGGTTCCGGGACATCCACTCGAAGCGGTCCGCGTGCGTGGACGGCGTCGAACGCTCCACGGTGGCAGGCAGGTTCAGGATGATCTCGCGGCCCGGGCCCGGCTGCCAGACGTCACAGACCGCCTCGCAGACCTCCAGGGCGAAGTCCAGCTCGGTGTCGGTGAAGATCTCGGGGCTGTACTGGTAACCGAAGATCGTGCGCTCGTCGAGCAGCTTCTCCGCGTACTCCATGACCAGGCGGGTGCCGTCCACGGCGATCTGCTTGATCTGCTCCTTCGAGCCGCGGAAGACGACCCGGCGGAAGGTGGGCGCGGTGGCGTTGTACAGGTGGACGGTGGCGCGCTTCGCGCCGACCAGGGACTCCACGGTCCGCTCGATCAGGTCCTCGCGGGCCTGGGTCAGTACGGAGATGGTGACGTCGTCCGGGATCGCGCCCTCCTCGATGATGGAGCGCACGAACGCGAAGTCGGTCTCGCCGGAGGACGGGAAGCCGACCTCGATCTCCTTGTAGCCCATGCGCACGAGCAGGTCGAACATCTCGCGCTTGCGGGCCGGGGACATCGGGTCGATCAGGGCCTGGTTGCCGTCGCGCAGGTCGGTGGACAGCCAGCGCGGGGCCTTGGTGATCCGCTGCTCGGGCCAGGTGCGGTCGGGGATCCGTACCTGCTCGTACTGGCCGTACTTGTGGATCGGCATCCCGGACGGCTTCTGCAGCTGCGTCGCGTTGGTGATCGGCGTGGGGCGGCTGACGAACGGGGACTGGGACATTGCGTTGGGCTCCTCGGGGTCCTACGGGAGGGACGGCCGACTGTCGAACGCAACACCAGGTCCCGCGGGGAGGGGGTCGGCCTACGACTACAGGCCCTCGCCGCGGCAGCTAAGGAGAAGCAGCCCGAAACGCATGATGTGCCGCAGCCTAGCCCAGGGACACCGGAGGCGGACGTCCCGTATCAGTATGCGGGACGGCGTCCGCGTCAAGGCCGAACAGTGACGCATCACTCCATTTCACCAATCCTCGTCTCAGCCCGTGACAGTGAGCTCACGCAGTGCCACATTGCGAGCATGACTCCCCAGACGCCTGTCTTCTGCTCGATCGTCCCCCCGCACCTCCTGGAGCACCTGGCGCACTCCTCGAACCCCGCCGTCGCCGCGGCCGCGCGCCGCACGCTCATCGCGGACGCATCGGCCCGTACGTTCCGGATCCTGCCGCTGCCCGGCACCGCGCCCACGCTCGCCCCCGCCGAGGCCGGCAAGCCGCACCGCACGATCTACGACTGCGAGCGCGGCACCGAGCTGCCCGGGGTGAAGGTCCGCGGCGAGAGCGACGCGGCGACCGGGGACGCCACCGTCAACCGGGCGTACGCCGGCCTGGGCGCCACCTTCGACCTCTTCCTCGACGCCTTCGGGCACGACTCCATCGACGGCGCCGGGCTGCCCCTGCTCGCCTCCGTCCACTACGACGAGAAGTACGGCAACGCCTTCTGGAACGGCGAGCAGATGGTGTTCGGCGACGGCGACGACGAGATCTTCCTCGACTTCACCCTCCCCGTGGACGTCATCGGCCACGAGCTCGCCCACGGCTTCACCCAGTACTCGGCGAACCTGGAGTACTTCAGCCAGTCCGGCGCCCTCAACGAGTCGGTCTCCGACGTCTTCGGCTCCCTCGTGAAGCAGTACGCGCTCGGCCAGTCCGCCGACACCGCCGACTGGCTCATCGGCGAGGGCCTCTTCCACCCGAGCGTGGAGGGGACGGCGCTGCGCTCCATGAAGGCCCCGGGCACCGCGTACGACGACGACATCCTCGGCAAGGACCCGCAGCCCGGCCACATGGACGACTACGTCCGCACCGGCCGCGACAACGGCGGCGTCCACATCAACTCCGGCATCCCCAACCACGCCTTCTATCTGGCGGCGACCGAGCTGGGCGGCAACTCCTGGGAGCGGGCCGGGCAGATCTGGTACGACGTGATGACCGGCGGGACGCTCACCCCGGAGGCCCGGTTCTCCGAGTTCGCGGCGGCCACGGTGGCGGCGGCGCGGGCGCGGTACGGCGACGGGGAGGAGATCCAGGCCGTCCTGAAGGCCTGGTCGGCCGTGGGCGTACCGACCGACTGATCCGGCTGGTACACAGGTCCCATGCGGATTCGAGTGCGGCGCACGGGCGGTTTCGCGGGCATCGAGCGGTCGGCGGAGGTGGACACCTCCGGCCGGCCGGACGCCGCCGAGTGGCACACCCTGGCGATCACGGTCCTCGCCGACGGCGTCGCCGACGGCGAGGGCGCGGTCCAGGGCGTGCCGGACGGCTTCCGTTACGAGATCTCCGTCGACGAGCGCACCGTCCGCTGCGGCGACCCACGCCTGACGGAAGCGCAGAGGACCCTCATCACGAGGGTCCTCAAGGAAGGCGCGTAAGCCGGGAAGGCGCGCAGGGCGGGAAGGCGCGTGAAGCGTCCTAGAACCCCAGCTTCCGCAGCTGCTTCGGGTCGCGCTGCCAGTCCTTCGCGACCTTGACGTGGAGGTCCAGGAAGACCGGGGTGCCGAGGAGGGCCTCGATGTGCTTGCGGGACTTCATGCCGACCTCCTTCAGGCGGCTTCCCTTCGGGCCGATGATGATGCCCTTCTGGCTGGGGCGCTCGATGTACACGTTGGCGTGGATGTCGAGCAGCGGCCGGTCCGCCGGGCGGTTCTCCCGGGGGATCATCTCCTCGACGACCACCGCGATCGAGTGCGGCAGCTCGTCCCGTACGCCTTCGAGCGCGGCCTCGCGGATCAGCTCCGCGACCATGACCTGCTCCGGCTCGTCCGTGAGGTCGCCCTCCGGGTAGAGCGGCGGGGACTCCGGGAGCAGCGGGATCAGCAGGTCGGCGACGAGCTGGACCTGCTTGTTGCCGACGGCCGAGACCGGCACGATCTGCGCCCACTCGAAGCCCAGCTCCTTGCCGAGCTGGTCGACGGCGATCAGCTGCTCGGCGAGGGTCTTGGAGTCGACCAGGTCGGTCTTGGTGATGATCGCGACCTTGGGGGTCTTCTTGATCCCGGCGAGTTCCTTGGCGATGAACTTGTCGCCGGGGCCGAGCTTCTGGTCGGCGGGCAGGCAGAAGCCGATCACGTCGACCTCGGCCCAGGTGGTGCGCACGACGTCGTTGAGCCGCTCGCCGAGGAGGGTGCGCGGCTTGTGGAGGCCGGGGGTGTCCACCAGGATCAGCTGCGCCTCCGGGCGGTGCACGATGCCGCGGACGGTGTGCCGGGTGGTCTGCGGCCGGTTCGAGGTGATGGCCACCTTCTGGCCGACCAGAGCGTTCGTGAGGGTGGACTTGCCCGCGTTGGGGCGGCCGACGAAGCAGGCGAAGCCGGCCCGGTGGACGGCTTCGGTTTCTTGGTTGCGAGCGCTCATGGGGGCCATTGTCCCCGATGAGCGCCCGCCTCATGTACTCACGTGCGCACTCGGCTCGGCGCGGGCCGCCCTGTGCCGCCGGATCCGCAGGCCGAGGAGGCCCGCGGCGCCCCCGACGAGCAGGGTCGCGGCGGCGAGCCAGGGCAGGGCGAGGAAGGAGACCGTGCCGGTTTCCCGGACGTCCTTCGCGGTCGCGGTGAGGGTGATGTCACCCCAGTCGAGCTGCGGGGAGCCGGTCCACCGCTCGGTGAGCCGGATCTTCTGCCGGGGCAGCAGCTCGGACGGCACCGTGGCGAGGTCGCGGTCGAGGAGGGTGCGTCCGAAGAGGCCCTCCGCCCTGAGGGCGACCTTGGGGTTGAGGGTGACGTTGCCCCGGTTGTGCAGCGTGTACGAGACGACCGCGCTGCTCGTGCCCGCGCCGGGGATCAGCGGCCGGTCCTGGTCGACGGTGACGTCCTCGACGCCGAGCGCGGGCACGGTCGGCCCGTTGACCCGCAGGTAGAGGCGGGCGGCGACGGCGCGCTGGACGCCGACGGCGACGGCGCCCTTCCCGCCGGGGCTGATCCGCTCGTCGAGGGCGACGAGCGCCCCGGGATGGTCGCCCGGGTCGGCGTCGGCGGGGACGGACAGGGTGTACCGGACGGTGACCGCGGAGCCGGGCGGGACGGTGATCCGGGTCCGCTCGGGCTTGATCCAGGCGCCGGCGCCGGTCTGCTTCTCCCGCTGGGTGCGGACGGCGAAGCCGCCGTCCCGGTCGGTGTTGTAGGCGTCGGCGCCGTAGAGCCGGAAGGTCAGCGGGGCGGCCGTCTTGTTGGCGACGGTGACCCGGTCGGTGAGCGTGGAGCCCGGGTCGGCGGTGAGGAAGAAGTAGGGGCGGCTGCCCAACTGGGCGGCGGCCGGATAGACGGCCCACTCGCCGTTCTCGGCGGCCTGTGCGTGCGGGGCGGGGCCCAGCAGGAGGAGCAGGACGCTCAGGAGGAGTACGTACAGCGTGCGCACGAGTCGGAACCCCCGGGGTGCGGAGCGGGCCGGCCGGGTGCGCGCCCGGCCCGCACGGTGGTCAGGACAGGGTGAGCGTCAGCACGCCCGCGTACGAGCCCGGCGCCGTGAAGGCCGGGACGTCGAGGGAGAGCCCCGCGTCGATCGTGAACTCGCCGCCGGTGAGGGCGCCGTTCGGCGTGGAGGCGAGGGTCGCGCCGCCGCCGCCGACCGGACCGGACGAGCCGGCCGCGCAGGCGCTGGGGCTGCCGGCCTTGGCGGTGCAGGCCGGGGTCCAGCTGAGGTTGCCGGCGCCGATGGAGCCGCCGGTGCCGGTGAAGTCGGTGACCTTGCCGGTGAGTGACCAGCCCGCGGGGCCGCCGCGGAAGTCCTTCACCGTCACCGTCTTGAGGGCGCCGGTCGCCGCGCCGCCCTGACCGAAGTCGACGGACGACAGCTCGACGGCGTCCCCGGCCTGGGTCATGGACAGCTCACCGGCGGTGACGGCCGCGGTGATGGTCTGGCTGTTCGGCGGCGCCGGTACGACGACCTTGTACGCGGCGGGTCCCGCGCCCTTCTCGGGGTCCCAGGCCGCGCCCTCGTAGGCCACGATCCCGGTGGTCGCCGCGTCGTTGACCTTCAGGCGCGCGGCGAAGGAGCCCTCGCTGTCGGTCGTGACGGTCATCTTGTCCGCGGTCTCCGCCGCCCCGGCCCGGCCGACGACGGTGACCTCGGTGAGCGGGGTGAACTTGGAACCGTTGACGGTCACCCGGACGCCCGGGTCGCCGGACGCGGTGTCGAGGGCCAGCGCGCGGGTGTTGGGGCTGGTCACGGGGCTCGCGACGACCGTCTCGGAGACCGGGGCGGGCGGGTTGAGCACCGTACAGGGGGTGTCCAGCTCCATGAGGTAGCTGGTGTGGATGTTGTAGTCGCCGGGGGAGAGGGTGATCGACCCGGCCTGGGTGACGGTGAAGGTGCCGGTCATCGAGAAGGCCGGGAAGGAGCCCTTCGGGGGGACCGGCGCGTTCTTCTTGGGTCCGTTGACGGCGACCGCGCCGCTCTGGGCGCCGCCGAGGACGACCTTGCCGCTGGGCGTCATGATGTCGGCCGGTAGCGCGAGGTCGACCGGGTTGGACGCGGCGGGCTTGGTGATCGTGTACGTCACCGTGACCGTCTCGCCGACCTTGGGGCTGGCCTTGTCGACGGTGATCTCGGCGGTGGTGGTGCCCGTGATGGGCGGGATGCCGGCGATCGGCGGCGGGACGCAGCGGGTCTGGAATTCCACCGGCTGGGAGGTGGTCGTCGCGCCGGCCGGGGCCGCGAGCGCGCCTCCTGCGACCGCGAGGGCGGTGGCGCCGAGGACGGCGGTCCAGCGCCGTCTTCGAGCCGCCGCCCGGGATCGGGTGAGTGCCATGGGTATGCCCCCTCCTGAGGGATGAGTGGGCGCCATTGACGGCTGCGGGCGGAGAGAAGTCAATGCAAGCGAAAGACATTGACTGATGACCCATCAGATGCTGTCAAGATCCTCGGAACGTAGACGTTTCCCCAGGTCAGGCGCCTTGTCCAGGGTACCGGAACACGACGGAGACCGGTGCCGCCCAGGGCGACACCGGTCCGGTTGATACAGGGCTCAGCTGAAGACGAACGGGCCTGGCGACTGCGAGGTCAGCGCGTCGCAGTTCACCGTGACCCCGAAGATCACCATCTTGAGGGCGACACCCGCGAAGTACGAGTTGAGGCTGTCGCCCGAGGCCACGGTCCCGCTGAGGGGTCCGATGGTCACCGGCCCCACGGGGAGCGCCGGGTTCTTCTTGCCGCTGAAGACCCGCGTGCCGCCACCGGCCTTGGCCAGCGTCAGCGTGGCGTTGATCTGGTCGGCGCCGACCGGGATCGGGGTCGTCACGGACGAGGTGAGGGTGATGGTGGCGGCGGTGCCGCTCTGCGTCGCGACGAGGGTGGCGCTGCCGCCGCCCCACGAACCGCAGTCGTACGTCGCCGTGGCCGAGCCCGGCGAGACGGCGGCGGCCGTCGGCGCGAAGGCGAGCGAGGCGGCGGCGAGTCCTCCGGCGACGACCGCGACGGTCCCTAAGGTGCTTCTGCTTCTCATGGCGAGTTCGAACCCCTTCCGATGGCGAACGCAGGGGTGCGGACACTGCGTGAATGGTGGAGATCTGACGGTCCGTCGGGCGGACCGGTGTTCATTGAGACGCAGACCGCATGGGAAGGCAAGAGAAGATGCGGTGATCCTTCACAAACACACAAACCCGCTGCAGCGCAAGGGCCCGGCGCGTGTGCGCCGGGCCCTCGATGTCCCGTTCTCGCCGCTCGCCCGAGGGGCGGGCGCGTGCGCTCAGCCCGCCGTGACCGCCGCGCGCAGCTGTCCGTCAGGGCCGGCCAGCAGGACCGGGGTCTCCGGGCCGCCGAGGTCCCGTACCGCCGCGCGGTCCTCGTCCGACGCGGACTCGGCGCTCGACACGACGGCCGCCGCCTCCAGGGACTGGGCGCCGCTCGCCACCGCCATCGCGACCGCGGTCCGCAGGGCGCTCAGCTTGAGCGACTCCAGCTCCACGGTCCCCGCCACGTACGTGCGACCGGTCTCGTCCCGTACGGCGGCCCCCTCGGGCACACCGTTGCGGGCGCGGGCGCTGCGCGCCAGCGTGATGATCTTGAGGTCCTCGGCGCCGAGGTCGCCGTGCTCGCTGCTGAGTGTCATGACCCGAGCATAGGTCCGCTCCGGAACGCGGCCCGCGACGACCCCGGGGCTCAGCCCACGACGACCCCGGGCTCAGCCGCCGACGCCCGGGAGCTCAGCCCGCGACCGGGTACATCGCCCCGCGGCGCCCCTCGGGCGACACCAGCCACTCCAGCTTCTCCGCCGTACCGGCCTCCGGCAGCGGGGTGTGGAGCACGATCACCAGGTCCGGGCGGGCCGGGACCCTGAGCTGGGTCGCCTCGACGTACAGCGTACCGACCAACGGATGCTCCAGCTCCTTGCGGTTCTGGCCGCCGGGCAGGATGTCCCGCCGCTCCCACAGCTCCGCGAACTCCGGGCTCAGCTCCTTGACCTCCTCGACGACCTGCCGGAACCCCTCGTCGTCGGGGCTCTCCGAGCACGCCGAGCGGAACTGGGCGACGACCCGGGGGGCGATCTCCTCCCAGTGGCCCATGCGGGTCCGGTACAGCGGATCGGTGAAGAAGGTGACCAGGCAGTTCTGCGCGCTCTCCGGACCCATCCCGAGCACGATCGCCGCCGCGTCGTTGTAGAGGACGGTGTTCCAGTACGCGTCCATGATGTGCGCGGGGAACGGCATCCACGCGTCGATGAGCCGCCGCAGCCCGTCGCACATGTCGCGGTCCTCCGGGGCCGTCTCCGGCGCCGGAGGGTTCAGCGCCGCCAGGACGTACAGATGGCGCCGCTCCGCCGGGCTCAGCCGCAGCACCCGCGCCACCGAGTCGAGCACCTGCGGCGAGACCGTGATGTCCCGGCCCTGCTCCAGCCACTGGTACCAGGAGACCCCGACGCCCGCGAGGACCGCGACCTCCTCCCGGCGCAGGCCCGGCGTGCGGCGGCGCGCGCCACCGTCCGGGAGGCCCGCCTCCGCGGGGCTCACCCTGGCCCGACGGCTCATCAGGAACTCGCGCAGTTCGCCGAGTCGGTGCTGCTTCGCCGTGGTGCTCTCGAGAGCGGTGGCCACGTGTGCTTCCTCCCCCTGGATGCCTGGTGGTACGACCAACAGGATAAGTTCCCGCTCCCCAGCGTTGTTCCCCGACGCCGAAGGTGGGGTCATGGCAACCCTGACCTCTCCCCCCGCGGGCACCGACACCGAGGCCGCCCCTCCGGCCGCTCCCCCGGCCCTCACCGGCCGCACCCGGCTCATCCTCTTCGTGCTGTGCGCCGCCCAGTTCATGGTCGCGCTCGACTTCTCCGTGCTGAACGTGGCGCTGCCCGTCCTCGGCGCCGACCTCGGCCTCGGCCAGTCCGCCCTCCAGTGGGCGGTCACCGCCTTCGCGCTGCCCTCCGGCGGCTTCCTGCTCCTCTTCGGCCGCGTCGGCGACCTCTACGGACGCAAGAAGCTGTTCCTCGCCGGACTCGCCCTCTTCGGCCTCGCCTCGCTGCTCGCCACCTTCGCCTGGAACCCGGCCGCCTTCCTCACCGGACGCGCCCTCCAGGGCATCGGCGCCGCCGCGATCGTGCCCACCGGCATGTCCCTGCTGACCACGACCTTCCCCGAGGGGCCGCTGCGCGACAAGGCGCTCGGCATCTCCGGCACCCTGCTCTCGCTCGGCTTCACCGTCGGCATGGTCCTCGGCGGTGTCATGACGGACACCCTCGGCTGGCGCTCCACCATGGGCCTGCTCGCCCTCTTCGCCGTGATCGTGCTGCCGCTGGCCCCCGGCCTGCTCCCCGAGTCCCGCACCCCCGAGCGGCCCCGCCTGGACGTGCCCGGCGCGGTGACCGTCACCGGTGGTCTGCTCGCCCTGATCTACGCCCTGTCGACGGCGGCCGAGCGCGGCTTCGGCGGCACGGACGTGCTGGTCAGCCTGGTCGCGGGGCTCGTGCTGCTCGCGGTGTTCGTGCGGGTCGAGTCCCGGCACGCGGCCCCGCTGGTGTCGCTGCCGATGCTGCGCCGCCGCACGGTGGCCTTCGGCAACCTGGGCGGTCTGATCACCTTCTCGATGATGTCGACCGTCATCTTCGTCCTCACCCTGTACCTGCAGGAGACGCTGGACCTGTCGGCCTTCGCGACCGGCCTGATCTTCGGTGTGCAGGGCGTGATGTCGGTCGTGGCCGGCATGCTCGCGCCGAAGGTGATCGGCCGGATCGGCGCCCGCGCCACCCTGGTCGGCTCGCTGGTGGGCCAGGGCGTGCTGACGGCCGCGCTGCTCGGCCTGAGCGAGGAGTCGGGCGTGGTCCTGGCGACCGTCGCCGTCTCGCTGGCCTCGATGTGCCACCTCGGCGCGATCATCTCGTACGGACTGACCGTCACCTCGGGTGTCCCGGACGAGGAGCAGGGCCTGGCGACCGGTCTGGTGACGACCACCCAGCAGGTCGGCCTCACGGTCGGCATCCCGCTGCTCGGCGTGCTCGCCACCACGGGCGGTGACCTGTTCGGGGGAGTCCGCACGGTCCTCGTCCTGGACGCGGCGATCGTCCTCGGCACGGCGGTCCTGGTCGGCCTCGGCCTGAGGCGCACGTCCTGAGAACGTCGGCGGGAGAGCTACGGCCGGCCGGGGGGCCGGCCGGGGGCCACGGCCCGTCGAGAGCTACGGCCGGTCGAGACGGAGCCGTACGGCCTTCGGCAGACCCGCGACCACCAGGTCGTACGAGTCCTCGACGAGCTCCCGGACCATGCGGTCCGGGAGCTCTCCGACGGTCACCGTGTTCCAGTGCCGCTTGTTCATGTGATAGCCCGGGGCGATCGCCGGATGCTCCTCGCGGAGCCGTACGGCGTCGTCCGGATCGCACTTGAGGTTGACCCGCAGCGGCTCGGCCTCCAGCCACGAGAGCGCGAACAGCTTCCCGGCGACCTTGAAGACGGAGACGTCCGGCCCGAAGGGGAACTCCTCCGTCGCGTCGTTGAAGTCCAGGCAGAAGGCGCGCAGCTCGTCGGGGGTCATCCCGGCTTCTCCTCCGGTTCCAGGGGTTCCACGAGAACGGTGACGATCTTGTTCCGGCGGCCGGCCGGGGACTCGGCCGTCAGCCGCAGCGAGCGCCCGTCGGGCAGCTCCACGAACGCCTTGGCGCCGGCGATCGGGACCCGGCCGAGCGCCTTCGCGAGCAGTCCGCCGACGGTCTCCACGTCCTCGTCGTCGTACTCGTCGGGCCCCAGGCCGTACAGCTCGCCGAGGTCCCCGATGTCGAGGCGGGCGGTGACGCGGTGGCTGCCCCCGCCGAGGTCCTGGACCGGCGGCAGCTCCCGGTCGTACTCGTCGGTGATCTCGCCGACGATCTCCTCCAGGATGTCCTCGATGGTGACGATCCCGGCCGTGCCGCCGTACTCGTCGATGACGACGGCGACGTGATTGCGCTCCTGCTGCATCTCGCGCAGCAGGTCACCGGCGTTCTTGGTGTCGGGCACGAAGACGGCGGGCCGCATCGCCGTCGACACCACGTCCGCCTCGGAGTCCCGGTTGATGTGCGTCTTGCGGACCAGGTCCTTCAGATACACGATGCCGACGATGTCGTCCTCGTTCTCCCCGGTGACGGGGATACGGGAGAACCCGGAGCGCAGCGCGAGGGTGAGGGCCTGACGGATCGTCTTGTACCGCTCGATGCAGACCAGATCGGTACGGGGCACCATCACCTCCCGGACGAGCGTGTCGCCCAGCTCGAAGACGGAGTGCACCATGCGGCGCTCCTCGTCCTCGATCAGCGACTCCTGCTCGGCGAGGTCCACCATGGCCCGCAGCTCGGCCTCGGAGGCGAAGGGGCCCTTGCGGAAGCCCTTGCCCGGGGTCAGCGCGTTGCCGATGAGGATGAGCAGCTGCGGGATCGGCCCCATGATCCGGGCCAGCGGCAGCAGCACGTACGCGGCGGCCGTCGCCGTGTTCAGCGGGTGCTGGCGGCCGATGGTGCGCGGTGAGACGCCCACGGCCACGTACGACACGAGGACCATCACGGCGATGGCGACGAGCAGCGCCTCCCAGGTCTCCGGGAAGGCCTCAAGGCAGGCGTACGTGACGAGGACGCCGGCCGCCATCTCGCAGGCGACGCGCACCAGCAGGGCCACGTTGAGATAGCGGGTGGGGTCGGAGGCGACCTGGGCGAGCTTCTCGGCCCCGCGCCGGCCGGACCGTACGGCCTCGGCGGCCCGGAAGCTGGAGACGCGCGCGAGACCGGCCTCGGCGCAGGCGGCGAGCCAGGCCACGACGACCAGCGCGACGGCGCCGAGGATCAGCGAGACGTCCATCGGGGTCAGGAGACGGTCGGCGCCGGGGACGGGCCGGTGAGGCCCTTCTCCTCGCGCCAGCCGTCGACGATCGCCGCCTGGAGGCCGAACATCTCGGCCTTCTCGTCGGGCTCCTCGTGGTCGTACCCGAGGAGGTGGAGCACACCGTGGACGGTGAGCAGCTGGAGCTCCTCGTCCATGGAGTGCTCCGTCGGCGCGTCCTTGCCCTGCTGGGTGGCGACCTCGGGGCAGAGCACGATGTCACCCAGGAGCCCCTGCGGGGGCTCCTGGTCGTCCTTCGCCGGCGGACGGAGCTCGTCCATCGGGAAGGACATGACGTCCGTCGGACCCGGCAGATCCATCCACTGGATGTGGAGCTGCTCCATCGCCTCCGCGTCCACGACGATCACCGAGAGCTCGGAGAGCGGGTGGATGCGCATGCGCGCGAGCGCGTAGCGGGCGATGTCGAGGATCGACTGCTCGTCGACCTCGGTACCGGACTCGTTGTTGACGTCGATCGACATGGTGCTCGTGTACTTCTCTCGTTAAGTCGTCACAGCCCGTTGCGGCCGTTGCGGCTGTCGTACTGCTCGTACGCGTCGACGATACGGCCGACGAGCTTGTGCCGGACGACATCCTGCGACGTGAGCGTCGAGAAGTGGACGTCCTGGACGCCTTCCAGGATGTCGCGGACCTGTCGCAGACCGCTCTTCGTCCCGTTCGGCAGGTCGACCTGGGTGATGTCACCGGTGATGACGATCTTCGAGTCGAAGCCGAGGCGGGTGAGGAACATCTTCATCTGCTCGGGGTTCGTGTTCTGCGCCTCGTCCAGGATGATGAACGCGTCGTTCAGCGTCCGGCCGCGCATGTACGCCAGGGGCGCGACCTCGATCGTCCCGCTCGCCATGAGCTTGGGGATGGAGTCGGGGTCGAGCATGTCGTGCAGCGCGTCGTAGAGCGGGCGCAGGTAGGGGTCGATCTTCTCGTAGAGCGTGCCGGGCAGGAAGCCGAGGCGCTCGCCGGCCTCGACGGCCGGGCGGGTCAGGATGATCCGGGTGACCTGCTTGGACTGCAGGGCCTGGACCGCCTTGGCCATGGCCAGGTAGGTCTTTCCCGTACCGGCGGGACCGATGCCGAAGACGATCGTGTGCTTGTCGATCGCGTCGACGTACCGCTTCTGGTTGAGGGTCTTGGGACGGATCGTGCGACCGCGGTTGGAGAGGATGTTCTGCGTGAGCACCTCGGCGGGGGTCTCCTCGCCGCCCTCCGAACCGTTCTCGCTCGCCCTGAGCATGGCGATCGAGCGTTCCACTGCGTCCTCCGTCATCGGCTGACCGGTGCGGAGCACCAGCATCATCTCGTCGAACAGGCGCTGGATCAGCGCGACTTCCGCCGCGTCGCCGACCGCGCTGACCTGGTTGCCCCGGACATGGATGTCCGCCTGCGGGAACGACCGCTCGATCACGCGGAGCAGCGCGTCACCGGAGCCGAGCAGACTGACCATCGGATGCTTGGCGGGGACGGTGAAGTGGGCGCGGGCCTGTCCGGGCGCCCCGTCCTGGGGCGATCCGTTGTGGGCTGTGGGTGTCTGAGTCATGGGCCGGCACTGAGGCCTGCGCATACCTCCCGTTCAGGGTTCTCGCTGCTCGACAACCTCTGGGCTACCAAGCCTACGACTTGGCACGGACAAGCCCGTAGCGGTTTACGGAGGGGCCCGCGGCGGCCGGCGGCTCAGGTGTGGGCCGCGCGGAAGCCGATCGTCGGCACCGCCCGGCGCAGCGGCCAGGGGCGGGCGGGGGCGGGGAGGAGCCGCTCCAGGAAGGCGTAGCGGTCGCGCAGGGCCTCGGGGTCCTGGCTCTCGTGGACCTGGACGTGCTGCCACCAGGCGGCGATCTCGCCCCAGGTGGGGGCGGACAGGGAGCCGCCGAACTCCTGGACGGAGAGGGCGGCGGTGAGCCCGGCGAAGGCGAGGCGGTCGGCGAGCGGCCAGTCGGCGAGGGTGCCGGTGACGAACCCGGCGACGAAGACGTCCCCGGCGCCGGTGGGGTCGAGGGCGGAGACCTGGATGGCGGGGACCTCGGCGGTCTCGCCGGTGCCGCCGTCGACGGCGTAGGCGCCTTCGGAACCGAGGGTGACGACGGCGTAGCGGACCTTGTCGGCGAGGGCGCGGGCGGCGGCCCGGGGGCAGTCGGTCCGGGTGTAGCGCATCGCCTCGGCGGCGTTCGGCAGGAAGGCCTCGCAGTGCGCGAGGTCGGTGAGGCCGGCCAGGTCCCAGCGGCCGGTGTCGTCCCAGCCGACGTCGGCGAAGACCTTGGCGCCGCCGCGGGCGGCCTGGGCGACCCAGTCCTCGTCGCGGCCGGGGACGAGGGAGGCGACGGCCGCGCGCGCGTGCGGCGGGTAGGCGGGCAGGGCGCCGTCCAGCGGCGGGGCCTCGTGGCCGTGGGAGACCATCGTGCGCTCGCCCTCGTAGGCCATGGAGACGGTGACCGGGGAGTGCCAGCCGGGGACGGTGCGGGAGAGCGACAGATCGATGCCCTCGCCCTGTTCGAGCGCGTCCCAGCAGTACTCGCCGTAGTGGTCGTCGCCGAAGGCGGCGGCGAGGGAGGTGCGGAGCCCCAGCCGGGCGAGGGCGGTGGCCATGTTGGCGACGCCGCCGGGGCTGGAGCCCATGCCGCGGGCCCAGGACTCGGTGCCGCGGACGGGGGCGGAGTCGAGGCCGGTGAAGATGATGTCGAGGAAGACCGTGCCGGTCAGGAAGACGTCGCAGGCGGGGTCGGTGGGCTCGCGCAGGCACACCAACGGGTCGACCCCGGCGTCCTGTTGCGGCTGGTCTCCCCTTGCTGTGGTCACGGCGGACTCCCCGGTCGTGGTGCGTGGACCGGCACCGTGGTGCCGATCTGGACAGTGTGCCCGATGGGGCTTGAGAGACGGGGAGACACCACACGGTGCTCGCGCGATACCCATCCCACTTGACTCCAAACCAATTGTGACCCGTATCACGGACCGAATCGGGGGAATCCACCTTCTCCGCCCACTCGGATGCTTGATACACATGGTGCCGCGACCCCGTGGCTCACCGGGCGCCGTCTCACTTCCCTGTTCAGTTCCTGGAACGCCCATGTCGTCGCGCCCGCGCGTCCCGGGGGCCCTCGTCGCCCTCGTCTCCCTCTTCACCGCCGGATACCTGGCCCCGTACCTGCTGCCGACCGTCGTCGGCCGGCTCTCCGCCGGGCTCGGCCTCACACCGGCACAGGCGGGCCTCGTGGGATCCGTCCTGCTCCTCGGCTCCTCCACCGCGGGCTTCACGCTCGCCGCGCGCGGGGACCGGATCGGCCCCCGCCGGGCGGCCCGCGCGGGCCTGCTCGCGATGGCGGTGGGATACGGCTCCGCCGCCGCGACCGGCATCGTGCCCCTGGTGGTCGCGGGCGCGGTCCTCGGCGGCCTCGGCTCCGGTACGGCGACGGCGGTGGCGGCGGCCGGGATCGCCGGGCAGCGGGACCCCCACCGGGCCTCGACGCTCGGCCTGCTCTCGGTCTCGGCCACGGCGGGCGCGCTCTACCTCACCCTCCCGCACCTGTCCGGCGGCCACGCGCCGCCGCTGCTCGCGATCGCCTGCGCGGCGGCCCTGGTGTGGCCGCTCACGAGCAGGCTGCCGGGCACGGCCCGGGGGGCCCGCGAGACCGCCCCGACCGGCCCCCTGCCCCACCGCACGGCGGGCACGGTCCTGGCGGGCGGCATCCTCCTCTGGTCCCTCTCCCAGAACGCCCTGTGGGGCGTGAGCGGCCGCATCGGCCTCACTCAGGCCGGTCTCTCCGAGGTCACGGTCGGCGCGGTCTTCGCGGCGGCGCTCGGCGCGGGACTCCTGGGGGTCACGGCGGCCGGCGCCCTCGGCTCGCGTCTGGGCCGGGCGGTACCGATCGGCGTGGGCACGGTCGTCATCGCGGCCTGCGTCCTGCTCAGCTCGGCGGCGGAGGACCTCGTCTCCTTCGCGACCGGCGAGATCCTGTGGAACGCCTGCTACCCGGTGGTCCTCTCCTACCTCCTGGGCCTGGCCGCCTCCCTCGACCCCCGGGGCCGCTGGGCGGTCCTGGTCGGCGCGGCGTCCTCCCTGGGCGTGGCCTGCGGCCCCCTGGCGGGAAGCCTCCTGTCGGAGGGCGCCGGGTACCCGGGCATGGGCGTGGTCCTGTGCGCCCTGCTCGTCCTGGTCGCGATCCCGATGACGGCGGTGGCCCGCCACGTCTCGGGCCGCCCCCTGGTCCCGGGCTCGGTACGACGGCGGGGCGGCGCGGCGGGCGCGGTCCTGGCGGGCACGGCGGCGGCGACCCCGCCGACGGTCCCGCAGATGGGCGCACCGGAACAGGAGATCACCCCGGTCCGTGTCCCGGCGGGCCGCCGCCTCGTGAAGTCGACCTTCCGCCTGGCGAGGCCGAGCGACCGGGGCTGAGAACCCAGCCCGCCCGGCGTCTGAGGGCACGGCCGCGGGCGCCCCCCGCACCCACCTGCCCCCGCCCGCCTACTCCCCGCCGAACTCGTACGCCTCGACCTCGGCCAGGTACCGCGCCCGACGAGGCTCGTCATCCTCCAGGAACGACGCCTCGAACGAGTTCCGCGCCAACTCCCGCAACCGCTCCGACGACAGCCCCAACGCCTCCCGCACCCCGTCGAAGTTGTCCCCCACGTACCCGCCGAAGTACGCCGGGTCGTCGGAGTTCACGGTGACGAGCAGCCCCGCCGCCATCATCGCCGGCAGCGGATGGTCACCCAGCACGTCGATCGCCCGCAGCCGTACGTTCGACAGCGGACAGAGCGTCAGCGGCACCCGCTCGCGCACGAGCCGTTCGACGAGCTCGGGGTCCTCCATGCACCGCAGCCCGTGGTCGATCCGCTCCACGCCGAGGACGTCGAGCGCCTCGCGGACGTACGCCGCCGGACCCTCCTCGCCCGCGTGGGCGACGCGGCGCAGTCCGAGCGCCGCGGCGGCCGCGTACACCTCGCGGAACTTGGCCGGCGGGTGGCCGACCTCCGCCGAGTCCAGGCCGACACCGGTGATCCGGTCCAGGTAGGGCTTGGCGGCGTCGAGGGTCGCGAGCGCCGACTCCGCCGACTCGTCGCGCAGGAAGCACATGATGAGCCGGGTGGAGATCCCGTACCGCTCCTCGGAGCGTTCGAGCGAGGCGCTCAGGCCCTCGATGACCGTGCCGATGGGGACGCCGCGGGCGGTGTGCGCCTGCGGGTCGAAGAAGATCTCGGCGTGCCGGACGCCCTGGGCGGCGGCCCGCTCCAGATAGGCGTCGGTGAGTTCGGTGAAGTCCTCGGCGGTGCGCAGGACGGCCATCAGGCCGTAGTAGAGGTCCAGGAAGGACTGGAGGTCGCTGAAGCGGTACGCCTCGCGCAGGGCCTCGGTGTCCGCGTACGGCAGGGTGACGCCGTTGCGCGCGGCGAGCGCGAAGGCCAGCTCGGGTTCGAGGGTGCCTTCGATGTGGAGGTGCAGTTCGGCCTTGGGGAGAGCCGCGGGGAGGGGCATGGGTGGTGCTCTATCTCTTCGGTACGGGGACCCTCATGAGGTCCTGGGCAATGCTCAGTTCGCCGTCGAACCCGGCCGCCCGCGCCTGCCGCTCGAACTCGGCCGGGTCGGAGTAGCGCTGCGAGAAGTGGGTCAGGACCAGGTGCCGTACACCCGCGTCCCGGGCGACCGCCGCGGCCTGTCCGGCCGTCAGATGACCGTGGTCGGTGGCGAGGCGGACGTCCTCGTCGAGGAAGGTCGACTCGATGACGAGCATGTCGGCGCCTTCGGCGAGCGCGTGCACGCCGTCGCAGAGCCGGGTGTCCATGACGAAGGCGAACCGCTGCCCGCGCCGGACCTCGCTGACGTCGTCGAGGGTCACGCCGCCGAGGACGCCCTCGCGCTGGAGGCGGCCGACGTCGGGGCCCTTGATGCCGTGCGCGGCGAGCCGTTCGGGCAGGACGCGGCGCCCGTCGGGCTCGGTGAGCCGGTAGCCGTACGACTCGACCGGGTGCGAGAGCAGGCGCGCGTCGAGGGTGTACGCGTCGGTGACGGCGAGCGGCCCGTCGGCGGCCACCGGTGCCTCGGCCAGCCGCACGGTCTCGCGGTAGGCCGTGGCGTACCGCAGCCGCTCGAAGAAGCGCTGCCCGCTCGCCGGGTAGTGCGCGGTGACGGGGTGCGGGACCTGGTCGAGGTTGATCCGCTGGATCACCCCGGCGAGGCCGAGCGAGTGGTCGCCGTGGAAGTGCGTGACGCAGATCCGGTCGATGTCGTGCGCGGCGACCCCGGCCCGCAGCATCTGGCGCTGGGTGCCCTCACCGGGGTCGAAGAGGATGCCCTGTCCGTCCCAGCGCAGCAGGTAGCCGTTGTGGTTGCGGTGCCGGGTCGGGACCTGGCTTGCGGTCCCGAGCACGACGAGTTCCCGTACGGACACGCGTGCCGCCGGTCTAGCCGGGGGGCCAGTTGAGGCCGCGGCCGCCGAGCACGTGCGCGTGGGCGTGGAAGACGGTCTGGCCCGCGCCGGCGCCGGTGTTGAAGACGATCCTGAAGCCGCTGCCCTCGACCTTCTCCTGGGCGGCGACCTCTCCGGCCTCGCGCAGTATGTCGGCGGCGACGGTCGGGGCGGCGGTGGCCAGGGACGCGGCGTCCGGGTAGTGGAGGCGCGGGATCACGAGGACGTGGCTGGGCGCCTGCGGGTTGATGTCGCGGAACGCGAGCGTGGTCTCCGTCTCGCGCACGATCGTCGCGGGCACCTCCCCCGCCACGATCTTGCAGAACAGGCAGTCGCTCTGCGGCTCTCCGGCCATGGCCCGGGCCTCCTCGCCTCGTCGGTCACTACACGCGCATGCTATCCGCCGCCACGGTCGCCGCCGTGTCCCAGGTCAGTCCTTGGGCGCGCGCCGGTTGAGGGCCGAGCGGCTCACCCAGTACGTGATGATCACGGCCCAGAACAGCGGCGTCCCCAGCCCGCCGACCACCCCGGCGTCGAAGGACCAGAGGGCCATCGACACCACCGAGTAGAGCCCGAGCAGCCCCACGGCGGCGGCCATCGCGATCACCGGCCGGCAGGAGCGCGCCACCAGGAACATCGGGCGGCGCAGCCGGGGCGGCACCCGGCGGCTCATCCACAGCACCCAGCCGCCCCAGGCTCCGACGATCACGGCCGCGCCGATCAGGAACGGCACGATCGCGTCCGCGCCGGTGTCACCGCTCCGGACCGGGGCGGCGCCGAACGTCGAGGCGACGAAGCCGAGCAGGGCCACCCAGCGCGCCCCGGCGACGGTGTTCCAGGCCATGGCCTCCAGGTTGTAGCGGGCCTTGCGGTCCTGGAGGTCGAGCGCGGCGGAGGCGACGAAACCCTCGGCGGCCTGCGTCCAGGCCCCGCGCCGGAACCAGCGGCGGCGCAGCCGGAGCAGCGACAGGTTGTTGTGGGCCTCGCTGCTCTGCGGGTTGAGCCGCAGGGCGGCCTCGTACGCCCGCTGCGCGGTGGCGTGGTCGCCCCGGCGCTGGGCGGTGAGCCCCACCAGGAAGTGGGCCGCGTCCTCTTCGGGGGCGAGGCTGACGGCGGCCCGGGCCGCCTCGTACGCCTCGACGGTACGAGCGGGCGTCCGCGCGTGCTCCGCGAACTGCGCGAGGGCGGTGCCGAGGGCGTAGTGGGTGCCCCAGTACTGCGGGGCGAGCCGCACGGAGTACCGGGCGGCGGTCTCGGCCTCCTGGAACCGCCGCAGTTCGAGCAGGATCTGGACGCGCATCAGCCAGGCCATCAGCAGCTCGGGTTCGGCACGCAGCGCGCCGTCCACGGCTTCCAGGGCGTCCTGGTGCTTCTCGGCGCGGTGGTGGCAGCGGGCGAGCAGGACGAGCGCCTCGGCGTCCTCCGGTTCGCTCGCCAGGTGCTGGGCGACCAGTTCCCCGGCCTGCGCGAACCGCCCGGTGTCGTACAGGGCCTCGGCGCGCAGGAGCGTGGTCGGGGTGGTCACAGCTTGCGCTTCCGCTTGAGGTGGGCGAGGAGGTCGTCGTACAGGCCGCCCTCGTTGGCGAACATGGCGACGTTCCGGGCGGCCGCGAACCACGGCTCGGTGGACGGCTTGATCTGCTTGGCCGCGCCCAGCAGGTCCTTGGTGGTGATCAGCCGCACGGAGCCGCTGCGGGCGGAGTCGAGCAGCGCGGCCTCGGCGGCCGACTCGCAGACATGGGCGAGGTCGGCGCCGGAGAAGTCCTCGGTGGCCTTGACGAGCTTGCCGAGGTCGACGGCCTCGATGGGCCGCTCGCGCAGGTGGTAGCGGAGGATCGCCTCGCGCGCGGTGGCGTCCGGCGGCAGCACGAGGAGCGTGCGGTCGAGGCGGCCGGGGCGGCGCAGCGCGATGTCCACGTCCCAGGGCACGTTGGTGGCGGCGAGCACGAACACGCCCTCGTTGCCGGCGCCGCTCGCGATGCCGTCGAGCTCGGTGAGGAGCTGGTTGACGACGTTGCGCAGTCCGCTGTGGTGGGTGCGGGAACGCTTGGCGCCGAGGGCGTCCAGCTCGTCGAGGAAGACGACGCAGGGGGCCTGGCGGCGGGCGGTCTCGAAGATGTCGTGGATGTTCTTCTCGGAGGCCCCGATCCACATGTCGAGGACGTCGGAGAGCGAGACGGTGAGGAAGTTCGCGCCCAGCTCGCCGGCGACGGCCCGCGCGATGAAGGTCTTGCCGCAGCCGGGAGGCCCGTAGAGGAGCAGCCCGCCGCGCAGCGACTTGCCGTACAGCCTGCGCAGTTCGGGGTTGCGCATGGGGGCGAGGAAGGCGGCCTCCAGGCGCTCCTTGACCTCGTCCATGCCGCCGACGTCCGCGAGGCGCACGGCGCCGGGCGCGTCGACGTCCCAGGCGTCGGCGTCCCCGGCGGGCCCGTCGCCGTCGGCGGCCTGCGGGTCCTCCAGGAAACGGGGCCCGACGACGTCCTGCACCTGCTGCTCGGCGGCGTCCCAGTCGAAGGCGGGGGCCTTGCCCACGGGCGACGCGGGCGGTTCGGACGACGTGGGCGACGTGGGCAGCCCGGTCGGCCCGGTCGGCCCGGGGGCGTTCTCCGTCGGAGCGGTGGCAGGGGCCGGCGGCATCCCCATGGCCCGCACCATCAGCGCCCGCGCGTCCGCGTCCCCCGGCGCGTGCTGGAGCGCGACGGCCGCCTCCGCGACGGCCTCGTCGTTCCGCCCCTCGGAGAGGAGGAGTTCGGCGAAGTGAAGACGCAGGGGTACGTCACCGGGGGCGGCGGCCACGGCGGCGCGCAGACTGCGGATCAGGGGGGACTCGTCGGCCATGCGGCCAGCCTAAGGAGCGTGCGGGGGCGGCTGTCCACCGGGTTCGGTCCGTCGCGGACTCCGTACACTTCGCCGGATGAGACGGGACCGCGTACCACGCAGGCTGACGGTGGAGTCCACGGTGTGGCTGTGGACGGTCGGGCACGACCACACCCCGGACTGCCTGACGTTCCTCACCCTGCGCCGCGCCGAGAACCGCCACAGCCAGCTCCGTCTGGTCTTCCGGGACGGTCCGGGCCGCATCGTGGCCGGCTACCCCTTCGGCGCCGGCGACATCGCCGCGACCGGCGCCGGCGCCATCCTCAACCTGAACGAACCGGGCGTCGTACGCCGCTTCCTCGACGAGGCCGCGGCCCGCGGCCTGCTCCCGACCGCCCACGGCATCCAGGACGAGGACGGCTGGCCCCTCTACGACACCCTGACGACAGGGGACGGGCCGACGAGCGCCGAGGCCCCCGGGATCCCTGAGGCGGGGAACGCCTGAGGCCGGAAGCGCGAGAAGCCGGAGCGCCTGAGGCCGGAAGCCCTGTGGCCCGGGAGCGCCCGCGGCCGGGATCCCTGAGGCGGGGAACGCCTGAGGCCGGAAGCGCGAGAGGCCGGAACGCCTGAGGCCGGAAGCCCTGTGGCCGGACGGGTCTGGAGCCCGGGGCGGTCAGCTCCAGCGGCCCGTGCGTCCCAGGACGAGCGCCGTCGCCGCCGTGCCCGCAGTCGACGTCCGCAGCACGCTCCGGCCGAGCCGGTACGGCTTCGCCCCGGCCGCCTCGAACGCGGCGAGCTCCTCCGGGGAGACCCCGCCCTCGGGGCCGACGACCAGCACGATCGAGCCCTTCTCCGGGAGTTCGGCGGTGGCGAGCGCCCCGCTCGGGTGGTCGCGGTCCTCGTGCAGCACGGCCGCGAAGTCGGCTCCGGCGAGCAGCACGGCGACCTGCTTGGTCGTCATCGGCTCCGCGACCTCGGGGAACCGGGAGCGGCGCGACTGCTTCCCGGCCTCCCGCGCGGTGGACCGCCACTTGGCGAGCGCCTTGAGGCCCCGGTCGCCCTTCCACTGCGTGATGCAGCGGGAGGCGGCCCACGGCACGATCGCGTCCACCCCGGTCTCCGTCATGGTCTCGACGGCGAGTTCGCCCCGGTCGCCCTTGGGCAGCGCCTGGACGACGGTGATACGGGGCTCCTCCTCGGGATCCTCGTGGACCTCGTCGACCCGCACGGTGAGCTGGTCCTTGCCCTCGGCGGCCAGCACCACGCACGCGGCCCAGCGGCCCCGGCCGTCGGCGAGGACGAGCTCCTCGCCCTCCCGCAGCCGCTTCACGGAGACGGCGTGCCGGCCCTCGGGGCCGTCCAGGAGGAAGCTCCCGGGGCCGGGAACGGCGTCGACGACGAAGACGGGTGCGGTCATGAGGCGCTCCTGTGGGGCAGCTCGGAGAGAGCGGTGTCGAGTTCGGCGGCCAGCACCTCGACCAGCTGCCCGGCGGGGAGTTCGCGGGCGAGCCGGTGGCCCTGCCCGGCCCACAGGGCCATGCCCTGCGCGTCGCCCGCGGTGGCGGCGGCCTTGCGGATCGGGGCGGTGAGGTGGTGGATCTCGGGGTACGCGGCGGGGGCGTACGGCCCGTGCTCGCGCATGAAGCGGTTGACGAGGCCGCGCGCCGGACGCCCGGTGAAGGCCCGGGTGAGGGCGGTCCGGGTGTACAGCGGGTCGGTCAGGGCCCGCTTGTGCAGCGGGTGGGCGCCCGACTCGGGGCAGCAGAGGAAGGCCGTGCCGAGCTGGGCGGCGTCCGCCCCGGCGGCCAGGGCGGCGGCGATCTGCGCGCCGCGCATGATGCCGCCGGCCGCGACGACCGGCAGGGCGACGCTCTCGCGGACCAGGCCGAGCAGGGCGAGCAGTCCGGTGCCCGGGGCGTCGTCGGCGGGGTCGTCGCGGAACGTGCCCTGGTGTCCACCCGCCTCGGCGCCCTGCACACAGACGGCGTTGGCCCCGGCCTGCTGGGCGGCGAGGGCCTCCTCCGCGGAGGTGACGGTGACGATCGTGAACGTTCCCACACGCGCGAAGGAGGCGAGGACCTCGGGCGCGGGGCAGCCGAAGGTGAAGGAGACGACTCGGACCGGGTCCTCCAGGAGGATCGCCAGCTTGGCGTCGTACGCGTCGTCGCGGCAGTCGTCGGTCTCGCCGAGCGGGGTCTCGTACCAGGTCGCCTCGCCCGCGAGCTGATGCCGGTAGACCTCGACGGAGGCGGGGTCGGCGGGCCGTCCGGAGTCCGGCAGGAAGAGGTTGACGCCGAAGGGGCGTGCGGTGAGCCCGCGTACCTGCTTGATCTCCTGGTAGAGGCCTCCGGCCGTCTTGTACCCGCCGGCCAGGAAGCCGAGCGCCCCGGCCGCGCACACGGCTCCGACCAGCTCGGGAGAGGAGGCGCCACCCGCCATGGGGGCCTGCACGATCGGAAACCGAGAGAGATCGTTCAGTGCGGTGGTGGACATATGGGCATCGTGCCATGCCCCTGCTTCCGGGCCGAATCCGTACGTCAGGTACGGAGGAGGCACTGGACGGCGCACGTACGGTACGGAAAGGGCGGCACACGCCCATGCGCGTGTGCCGCCCTTTCCGTACAACAGATACCGGCGCTGCCTACCGCCCGTTGAACGCGTCCTTCAGCCGCGAGAACAGCCCCTGCTGTCCCGGCTGGAACTGCCCCGTGGGCCGCTCCTCGCCGCGCAGCTTGGCCAGTTCGCGCAGGAGGCGTTCCTGCTCCGCGTCGAGCTTGCCCGGGGTCTGCACCTCGACGTGCACGATCAGGTCGCCCCGGCCGTTGCCGCGCAGATGCGTGACGCCCCGGCCGTGCAGCGGGATCGACTGGCCGGACTGGGTGCCCGGCCTTACGTCGATCTCCTCCAGGCCGTCGAGGGTCTGCAGCTGCACCTTGGTGCCGAGGGCCGCCGCCGTCATCGGGAGGGTGACCGTGCAGTGCAGGTCGTCGCCGCGCCGCTGGAAGGTCTCGTGCGGGGTCTCGTGGATCTCGACGTACAGGTCGCCGGCGGGGCCGCCGCCGGGGCCGACCTCGCCCTCGCCCGCGAGCTGGATCCGGGTGCCGTTGTCGACACCGGCCGGGATCTTCACCGTGAGGGTGCGGCGGGACCGGACCCGGCCGTCGCCCGCGCACTCGGGGCACGGGGTCGGGACGACGGTGCCGAAGCCCTGGCACTGCGGGCAGGGGCGCGAGGTCATGACCTGGCCCAGGAAGGACCGGGTGACCTGCGAGACCTCACCGCGGCCGCGGCACATGTCACAGGTCTGCGCGGAGGTGCCGGGTGCGGCGCCCTCGCCCGAGCAGGTCGTACAGACGACGGCCGTGTCGACCTGGATGTCCTTGGTGGTGCCGAAGGCCGCCTCGTTGAGGTCGATCTCCAGACGGATCATGGCGTCCTGGCCGCGGCGGGTCCGCGAGCGCGGGCCGCGCTGCTGGGACGTGCCGAAGAAGGCGTCCATGATGTCGGAGAAGTTGCCGAAGCCACCGGCCCCGAAGCCGCCCGCGCCGCCTCCGCCGGAGGCCGAGAGCGGGTCGCCACCCAGGTCGTAGACCTGCTTCTTCTGCGGGTCCGAGAGGACCTCGTAGGCGGCGTTGATCTCCTTGAAGCGCTCCTGCGTCTTCGGATCGGGATTCACGTCCGGGTGCAGCTCGCGCGCGAGCCTCCGGAAGGCCTTCTTGATCTCGTCCTGGGAAGCGTCGCGGCGCACGCCGAGTACGGCGTAGTAGTCCGTGGCCACTTACGACTCCGCCAGGATCTGTCCGACGTAACGTGCCACTGCGCGTACCGCTCCCATCGTTCCGGGGTAGTCCATGCGGGTCGGTCCGACCACGCCGAGTTTGGCGACTGCCTCGCCGCCCGAACCGTAGCCGACCGAGACGACGGACGTGGAGCTCAGCCCCTCGTGGGCGTTCTCGTGCCCGATGCGTACGGTCATGCCCGATTCCTTGGCCTCGCCGAGCAGCTTGAGGAGCACGACCTGCTCCTCCAGAGCCTCGAGGACGGGCCTGATCATCAGGGGGAAGTCGTGTCCGAAGCGGGTGAGATTGGCGGTGCCGCCGATCATCAGCCGCTCCTCGTGCTCCTCGACGAGGGTTTCGAGGAGGGTCGCGAGCACGGTCGAGACCGTGGCGCGGTCCTCGGGCTCCTCGAACGACTCGGGGAGGTCCTGCACCAGCTGCGGCACGTCGGCGAACCGGCGGCCGACGACCCGGCTGTTGAGCCGGGCCCGCAGGTCGGCGAGCGAGGTCTCGCCGAACGGCGCGGGGCAGTCGATGACCCGCTGCTCGACGCGGCCGGTGTCCGTGATGAGCACCAGCATCAGGCGGGCGGGGGCCAGCGAGAGCAGCTCCACGTGCCGGACGGTCGAGCGGGTCAGCGAGGGGTACTGGACGACGGCGACCTGACGGGTCAGCTGGGCGAGCAGCCGGACCGTACGGCCGACGACGTCGTCCAGGTCGACCGCGCCGTCGAGGAAGTTGTGGATGGCCCGGCGCTCGGGCGTCGACAGCGGCTTGACGCCGGCGAGCCGGTCGACGAAGAGGCGGTAGCCCTTGTCGGTCGGGATGCGGCCGGCGCTGGTGTGGGGCTGGGCGATGAAGCCCTCCTCCTCCAGGACGGCCATGTCGTTGCGCACGGTGGCGGGCGATACGCCGAGCTTGTGGCGCTCGGTGAGCGCCTTGGAGCCGACGGGCTCCTCCGTCCCGACGTAGTCCTGGACGATGGCGCGCAGGACCTCGAGTCTGCGTTCGCTGAGCATCGTGCGCACCTCCAGCTGTCGTCGTCGTTCCGGTTGCTCCGCTTTTGGCACTCGCCCTGTTCGAGTGCCAGCGATCCCCCGGCCAGTGTACGGCGGCGGGCGTCGCTCCTGGCAAGGTGGCGACGCCTCCACCGGTTAGCGTCGCCGCATGGACGTGGATTGGGAAGCGTACGGATGGGAGCGGCTCGCGGACGGGGTGGGCCGGCGACGGCTGCCCGGGTGGGACGCCACGGTCGGACTGGTACTGGGTGAACGGGCGGTGCTGCTGTACGACACGGGCTCCTCGCTCGCGGAGGGCGCCGAGCTGCGGACCCGGATCGCGGACCTCACGGGCGGCCGCAGAGTGACGCACATCGCATTGAGCCACCCCCATTTCGACCACGTTCTCGGCACGGCGGCGTTCTCGGGCGCGGAGGTCTTCGGCGCGGTGGGCTCGGACGAGCTCCTCGGCCGGGTGCGGGACCGGGAGGCGCTGCGCGCGGACGCGGTACGGCACGGGCTCGACGAGACGGCGGCGGCGGAGGCGGTGGACGTCCTGGTGGCCCCGCGGCACGTGGTCTCCGGCGAGTGGACGCTCGACCTGGGCGGCCGGCAGGTCCTCCTGGCGAACGTCGGCCCCGGCCACACGGGCCACGACCTGGTGCTCCTGGTGCCGGGTGAGCGCGAGGTGGTCTTCTGCGGCGACCTGGTCGAGGAGTCGGGCGAACCGCAGGCGGGCCCGGACGCGATCCCCTCCCGCTGGCCGGACGCGCTCGACCGGCTGCTGCGGCTCGGCGGCGAGGACGCGGTGTACGTGCCGGGGCACGGGGCGGTGGTGGACGCCACGTTCGTACGACTCCAACGGGAGGAACTGGCAACGCGCTTCTCCGTCGCATAACGTCGCCCGAATGCGCAGCTACAACCCCGACCTGACGCCCCCTTGGAAGCGCTCGGCGCCCGTTCCCGAGGTTCCGGCCGACCGTGATCTGGTCGTCGAGGAGGTCACGACGGGCTTCTGCGGGGCGGTGATCCGCTGCGAGGCGGGCACGGTGACCCTGGAGGACCGCTTCGGCAAGCACCGCGTGTTCCCGCTGGATCCGCGCGGCTTCCTCCTGGAGGGCCGGGTGGTGACGCTGATCCGCCCGTCGGCCGGTCCCGCCCGCCCCACCCGTACGGCGTCGGGCTCGGTGGCGGTCCCGGGGGCGCGGGCCCGCGTGGCGCGCGCGGGCCGGATCTACGTGGAGGGCCGCCACGACGCGGAGCTGGTGGAGCGGGTCTGGGGCGACGACCTCCGCATCGAGGGCGTGGTCGTGGAGTACCTGGAGGGCGTCGACGACCTTCCGTCGATCGTCGCGGAGTTCGCCCCCGCGCCGGACGCCCGGCTGGGCGTCCTGGTGGACCACCTGGTCCCGGGTTCGAAGGAGTCGAGGATCGCCGCCCAGGTGACCTCGCCCGACGTGCTGGTCGTCGGCCACCCGTACATCGACGTCTGGGAGGCGGTGAAACCGGCGTCGGTGGGCATCCGGGCCTGGCCGCGGGTCCCCAGGGGCCAGGACTGGAAGACGGGCGTGTGCGAGGCCCTGGGCTGGCCGCCGAACACGGGCGCGGCCTGGCAGCACATCCTGTCGAGGGTGACGACGTACAAGGACCTGGAGCCGGAGCTGCTGGGCCGGGTGGAGGAACTGATCGACTTCGTGACGGCGCCGTAGGGGGCGTCCTGTCGACGAGCCCGGCCTGATTCGGCAAGACACTCCCCGGGGGCTTTCCAGGGCTGTTCCCCCGTGGAATCGGGGGTGCCTCGGCAGGGCGCGGTCGGGTAGCGTGCGCGGCATGTCGAGCCCCGAGTCGGACACGTCGGGGGCTTTCGGTCACGCCGTCAGCCCCCTGGACCCCCGAGTTCTCACGGACCACTGAGCCCGCTCCGTACGGCCCCCGCGGTCGTACGGCACCGGGTTCGAAGTCCTGCCACCCTCCCTCCCGCCGCCCTCCGCGGCCGGACGCGTGGGCCCGTGGGTGCTGACCGCGGTGACGAGATGCCTCTGTCGTCATTTCCTCACCCCGGAGCCGCTCGATGCCCCTCCCGCTCTTTCTGCTCGCCCTGGCGGCCTTCGCCATGGGCACCTCGGAATTCATGCTCGCCGGCCTCGTGCCGGACATCGCCTCCGACCTCGGCGTCACGGTCGGGAGCGCTGGTCTGCTCACCTCGGCCTTCGCCGTCGGAATGATCGTCGGCGCGCCGCTCCTGGCCGCGCTCGCCCGCTCCTGGCCGGTACGGGCGAGCCTGCTCGGGTTCGTCCTCGTGTTCTCGACGGCGCACGTCCTGGGCGCCGTCAGCACCAGCTTCACCGTCCTGTTCGCCACCCGGGTGGTCGCGGCCCTCGCGAACGCCGGCTTCCTCGCCGTGGCCCTGACCACCGCCACCCGGCTCGTGCCGCCGGACCGGAAGGGGCGCGCGCTGGCCGTCCTGCTGTCCGGCACGACGCTGGCCACGATCGCCGGAGTCCCCGCGGGATCGCTGCTCGGCACGCTGCTCGACTGGCGGGCCACGTTCTGGGCCGTCGCCGCCCTCTGCCTGCCCGCGGCCCTCGGCGTGCTCCGGGGAGTCCCGGCGCGGCCCGCGCGGGAGGGCGCGGCCGGGGGGCCGGAACTGCGCGCGGAGCTGGCGCGGCTCGGGCGTCCGCGGCTGCTCCTGGTGATGCTGCTCGGCGCCCTGGTGAACGCGGCGACCTTCGCGAGCTTCACCTTCCTGGCGCCCGTCGTGACCGGTTCCGCCGGTCTGGGCGAGCTGTGGGTTCCGGTCGCCCTGGTCCTCTTCGGGGTCGGCTCCTTCGCCGGGATCACCCTCGCGGGACGGTGGTCCGACCGGTACCCGGGCCTGGTCGTCGCGGTCGGCGGTCCGCTGCTGCTCGTCGGCTGGCCGGCCCTGGCCGTGCTGGCCGAGGAACCGGCCGCGCTGCTCGCCCTCGTGTTCCTGCAGGGCATGGGGTCGTTCGCGCTGGGCGGCACGCTGATCGCACGGGTCCTCTACGAGGCCGCGGGAGCCCCCACCATGGCCGGCTCCTACGCGACCGCCGCGCTCAACGTCGGGGCCGCCACCGGACCGCTCGTCGCCGCCCTCACCCTGCGGGCCGGGGCGGGGACGCTCGGCCCGCTGTGGGCGAGCGGACTCCTCGTCCTGGGCGCCCTGCTCATCGCCCTGCCGTCCCGCAGGGTCCTCGCGGCCGCCCAGGGGATGTCCTGCCGCGAGCCCGGCGCGAGCGCGCCGGACCGGGGCCTGTCCGGCCCTGAACGGCACGACACCCCCTAGTCCACGAGGTCCCGCACCACCGCGTCCGCGAGCAGCCGTCCGCGCAGGGTCAGGACCGCCCGGCCCGCCGCGTACGGCCCGGCGTCGAGCAGTCCGTCGGCGAGGGCCCTGCGGGAGGCGGCGAGGCCCGCCGGCTTGAGGAGGGACAGCTCGACGCCCTCCTTGAGCCGCAGCTCCAGGAGTACGCGCTCGACCCTGCGGTCCTCCTCGGAGAGCAGCTCACGTCCGGCCCCCGGAGACGTCCCGGCGGCCAGCGCGGCGGCGTACGCACCGGGATGCTTCACGTTCCACCAGCGGACGCCGCCGACGTGGCTGTGGGCGCCGGGGCCCGCGCCCCACCAGTCGGCACCGCGCCAGTAGAGCTCGTTGTGGAGGCAGCGCCCGGCCTCGGAGGTGGCCCAGTTGGAGACCTCGTACCAGTCGAAGCCGGCCCCGGAGAGGACGTCCTCGGCGATCAGGTACCGGTCGGCGTGGACGTCGTCGTCGGTCATGGGGACCTCGCCGCGCCGAATCCGCCGCGCCAGCTGCGTGCCCTCCTCGACGATCAGCGCGTAGGCGCTGATGTGGTCGGGTCCGGCGCCGATGGCCGCGTCGAGCGAGGCCCGCCAGTCGTCGTCGGTCTCGCCGGGGGTGCCGTAGATCAGGTCGAGGTTGACGTGCTCGAACCCGGCGGCCCGCGCCTCCCCGACGCAGGCCTCGGGGCGGCCCGGGGTGTGCGTCCGGTCGAGGATCTTCAGGACGTGCTGCTTGGCGCTCTGCATGCCGAAGGAGATCCGGTTGAAGCCCCCGGCCCGCAGCTCCGCCAGATAGGCCGGGTTCACGGAGTCGGGGTTGGCCTCGGTCGTCACCTCGGCGTCGTCGGCGAGCCCGAACTCCTCGCGGACGGCCCCCAGCATCCGTACGAGATCACCGGCGGCGAGCAGCGTGGGCGTACCGCCGCCCACGAAGACGGTCCGGACCGGCCGAGGGTCGTCCCCGAGCACCTTGCGGGCGAGCCGGATCTCCTCGACGACCTGTTCGGCGTAGTTGTCCCGGGAGGCGAGCACGCCGCCGGTGCCCCGCAGCTCACTGGCCGTGTAGGTGTTGAAGTCGCAGTAGCCGCAGCGCGTCGCGCAGTACGGCACGTGCAGATAGAACCCGAGCGGCCGCTCCCCCGCCCCTTCGAGGGCGTGCGGGGGCAGCGCCCCGTCGTCGGGAACGGACTCACCATCGGGCAGTACGGAAGGCATGAGCCCCATTGTCCCGTACTGCCCGAGGTGAACGCCCGGCCTGTGGACAACCTCTCCACAGGGGCGAGGCTCAGGTCCGCAGCGGCGGGGGTCAGGACTCCCGCGACCCCGCGTACATCTCCTCGATGAGCCCCTTGTACTCGCGCTCCACCACCGGCCGCTTCAGCTTCAGGGACGGGGTCAGCTCGCCGTGCTCGATGTCGAGGTCGCGCGGCAGCAGACGGAACTTCTTGATCGTCTGCCAGCGCTGGAGCCCCTCGTTGAGGCGGTCAACGTAGCCCTGGACCATCGCGACGGTCTGCGGGGCGGCGACGACCTCGGCGTACGACTTGCCCGCGAGGTCGTGCTCGGCGGCCCAGCCGAGGAGGGTGGGCTCGTCGAGGGCGATCAGCGCGGTGCAGAAGTTCCGGTCGGCGCCGTGGACGAGGATGTTCGAGACGAACGGGCAGACGGCCTTGAACTGGCCCTCGACCTCGGCCGGCGCGATGTACTTGCCGCCGGAGGTCTTGATCAGGTCCTTCTTGCGGTCGGTGATCCGCAGGTAGCCGTCGGCGGACAGCTCGCCGATGTCACCGGTGTGGAACCAGCCGTCGGACTCCAGGACCTCGTTCGTCTTCTCGGGCAGGCCGTGGTAGCCCTCCATGACGCCGGGGCCGCGCAGCAGGATCTCGCCGTCGTCGGCGATCCGGACCTCGGTGCCGGGGAGCGGCTTGCCGACGGTGCCGGTGCGGTAGGCCTCGCCCGGGTTGACGAAGGAGGCGGCGGACGTCTCGGTGAGTCCGTAGCCCTCCAGGATGTGGATGCCGGCGCCGGAGAAGAAGTAGCCGATCTCGGGGGCGAGCGCGGCGGATCCGGAGATGCACGCGCGCAGGTTGCCGCCGAAGGCCTCACGGATCTTGGCGTAGACGAGGGCGTCGGCGACCTTGTGCTTGGCGGTGAGGCCGAAGGGCGCGGAGGCGGTCCCGGTGCGGCGGAAGTTGTCCTGGCTGGCCTTGGCGTACTCGCGGGAGACGCCGGCCGCCCACTGGAAGATCTTGTACTTGGCTCCGCCGGCGGCGCGGGCCTTGGCGGCGACGCCGTTGTAGACCTTCTCGAAGATGCGGGGCACGGCCGCCATGTAGGTCGGCTGGACGACCGGCAGGTTCTCGATGATCTTGTCGACGCGTCCGTCGACGGCGGTGACGTGCCCGACCTCGATCTGGCCCGAGGTGAGGACCTTGCCGAAGACGTGGGCGAGCGGCAGCCACAGGTACTGGACGTCGGCCTGGGTGACGAGGCCGGTGGCGGCGATGGCCTTGGCCATGTACGACCAGTTGTCGTGCGGGAGGCGGACGCCCTTGGGGCGGCCCGTGGTGCCCGAGGTGTAGATGAGGGTGGCGAGCTGCGTGGCGGTGATCGCCGCGACCCGCTCCTTGACGGCCTCGGGGTGCTTCTCCAGATAGCCCTTGCCGCGCGCCTCCAGCTCGGCGAGCGTGAGGACGAACTCGCCGTCGCTCTCCACCCCGGTGGCGTCGATGACGACGACATGGCGGAGGTTCGGCAGGTCGGCGCGGCGCTCGACGGCCTTCGCGAGCTGGGCCGCGTCCTCGGCGATGAGGACCCGCGACTCTGAGTCGGAGAGGATGAACGCCGACTCCTCGGCGTTGGTCTGCGGGTAGACCGTGGTGGTCGCGGCGCCCGCGCACATCACACCGAGGTCGGCGAGGATCCACTCGACCCGGGTGGAGGAGGCGAGGGCGACCCGCTCCTCGGACTCGACCCCGAGGTCGACGAGGCCGGCGGCGATCGCGTAGACCCGCTCGGCGGCCTGCCCCCAGCTGAGCGACTTCCAGTCGTCCGGGCCGGCACCGGAGGCGGCGGGCACCGGGTAGCGGTAGGCCTCCGCATCCGGAGTCCGCTCGACGCGCTCAAGGAAGAGGGTCGCCACGGAGGGCGGCCGGTTCTCGATCTGGGTCTGTGTGTCGCTCACGACGTCCTCCGGGCGGCGGCGGTGCCTTCTGGTGGTTCGTAACTAACTGGCGAGTAACCTTCGAGCCGGGATCAGAGTAAAGGCCCGAGGTCCGGCGCGTAAGGGCCTACGGGGCGCCGCTTCATAACGAACGGGCCCACGCGCGCGTGGCGCGTGGGCCCGTTGCATGCACAGGACAGCTACGTGGGGCGCCCTGGCCTACTTCTTCTTGCCGGAGGACTCGTCGCTCGACAGAACGGCGATGAAGGCCTCCTGCGGCACCTCCACCGAGCCGACCATCTTCATGCGCTTCTTGCCTTCCTTCTGCTTCTCCAGCAGCTTCCGCTTACGGGAGATGTCACCGCCGTAGCACTTGGCGAGGACGTCCTTGCGGATGGCGCGAATGGTCTCGCGGGCGATCACGCGGGAGCCGATCGCGGCCTGGATCGGCACCTCGAAGGCCTGCCTCGGGATGAGCTCGCGCAGCTTGGCGACGAGCCGCACACCGTAGGCGTACGCGGCGTCCTTGTGGGTGACGGCGGAGAAGGCGTCGACCTTGTCGCCGTGCAGCAGGATGTCGACCTTGACCAGGCTGGAGGCCTGCTCGCCGGTGGGCTCGTAGTCGAGGGAGGCGTAACCGCGCGTCTTGGACTTCAGCTGGTCGAAGAAGTCGAAGACGATCTCGGCGAGGGGCAGGGTGTAGCGGATCTCGACCCGGTCCTCGGAGAGGTAGTCCATGCCGATCAGCGTGCCGCGACGGGTCTGGCACAGCTCCATGATCGCGCCGATGAACTCACTGGGGGCGAGGATCGTGGCGCGTACGACGGGCTCGTACACGTCGTCGATCTTGCCCTCGGGGAACTCGCTCGGGTTGGTGACCGTGTGCTCGCTGCCGTCCTCCATGACCACGCGGTAGACCACGTTGGGCGCGGTGGCGATCAGGTCGAGCCCGAACTCGCGCTCGAGCCGCTCACGGATCACGTCGAGGTGGAGCAGGCCCAGGAAGCCGACGCGGAAGCCGAAGCCCAGCGCGGCGGAGGTCTCCGGCTCGTAGACCAGCGCGGCGTCGTTGAGCTGCAGCTTGTCGAGGGCCTCGCGGAGGTCCGGGTACTCCGAGCCGTCCAGCGGGTAGAGGCCCGAGAAGACCATCGGCTTCGGGTCCTTGTAACCGCCGAGGGCCTCGGTGGCGCCCTTGTTCAGGGAGGTGATCGTGTCACCGACCTTGGACTGGCGGACGTCCTTCACACCGGTGATGAGGTAGCCCACCTCACCGACGCCGAGACCGTCGGACGGCGTCATCTCCGGAGACGAGACACCGATCTCCAGCAGTTCGTGGGTGGCGCCGGTCGACATCATCTTGATGCGCTCGCGCTTGTTGAGCTGCCCGTCGACCACTCGCACATAGGTCACGACACCCCGGTACGAGTCGTACACGGAGTCGAAGATCATCGCGCGGGCGGGCGCGTCGGCGACACCGACCGGGGCCGGAACGTCCCGGACGACCCGGTCGAGCAGCGCGTCGACACCGACACCGGTCTTCGCGGAGACCTTGAGGACGTCCTCCGGCTGGCAGCCGATGAGGTTGGCCAGCTCCTCGGAGAACTTCTCCGGCTGGGCGGCCGGCAGGTCGATCTTGTTCAGGACGGGAACGATGGTGAGGTCGTTCTCCATCGCCAGATACAGATTGGCGAGGGTCTGCGCCTCGATGCCCTGCGCCGCGTCGACCAGCAGGATCGTGCCCTCACAGGCGGCGAGCGACCGGGACACCTCATAGGTGAAGTCGACGTGCCCAGGAGTGTCGATCATGTTCAGGATGTGCGTGTTGCCCTGACCCGGCCCCTCGGTCGGCGCCCACGGCAGCCGGACGGCCTGGGACTTGATCGTGATGCCGCGCTCCCGCTCGATGTCCATGCGGTCGAGGTACTGGGCACGCATCTGCCGCTGGTCGACCACACCGGTCAGCTGGAGCATCCGGTCGGCGAGCGTGGACTTGCCGTGGTCGATGTGCGCGATGATGCAGAAGTTGCGGATCAGAGCCGGGTCGGTACGGCTCGGCTCGGGCACGTTGGTAGGAGTCGCGGGCACGCAGGGTCTCGTCTCGGGGCGATGTCGGATCGATACGTAGGCTCCATGGTCCCATGCCCGTCGCCCTGCGCCCGGTTTGGGCGGGCACGAGAGTGGCTGATACTGTGGACAGCTGTGTCTCGTGTGCCCTCTCAGCCTGCGAGACGCATCCAGAAGGAACATCGAACCTGTAAAGGCTCTTTTCGTGGCGAACATCAAGTCCCAGATCAAGCGGAACAAGACGAACGAGAAGGCGCGCCTGCGCAACAAGGCCGTCAAGTCCTCGCTCAAGACCGCGATCCGCAAGGCCCGCGAGGCCGTCGCCGCGGGTGACGTCGAGAAGGCCACCGTGGCTTCCCGCGCCGCCTCCCGCGCGCTCGACAAGGCTGTCTCGAAGGGCGTCATCCACAAGAACGCCGCCGCCAACAAGAAGTCGGCGCTGGCCACCAAGGTTGCCGCTCTCCAGGGCTGAGCTCTGATGTAACCGGCCGCACGGGACCCAGCGGGCCCTCTCTCCCGCTCCCACGGCCACCCAGGACTCGCACGCGGACGCGTTCGCCACGCGGGTGCGAGCCCACCAGCTCGAACACCAAAGGCCCCGCCCCTCCTTCCCCAGGAGGTGCGGGGCCTTTGGCGTACACACGGCACGGGACCCGGGGAACCCAGGTGGGGACGCAGCCCTGAGGGGCAGGGGGGCAGCCCCGAGGGGGGCAGGGGCGCGGCGCAGCCCTGAGGGGGTCTGCGGCGCGGCGCCGAGGGGTTCGGGGGCGCAGCCCCCGGGGGGGCAGGGGCCCAGCCCCAGCAGTGTCCCGGGACGGCAGCCCCGAGCCGGGATTCGGGGGCACAGCCCCCGGGGGGGGGTCAGGGGCGCAGCCCCCCGGGGGGGTCAGGGGCGCAGCCCCCCGGGGGGGTCAGGGGCGCAGCCCCCCGGGGGGGCAGGGGCCCAGGCCCCGAGGAGGGGGCGCAGCCCCCCGGGGGGGCAGGGGCCCAGGCCCCGAGGAGGTCAGGGGCCCAGCCCCAGCAGTGTCCCGGGACGGCAGCCCCGAGCGGGGATTCGGGGGCGCAGCCCCCAGCAGGGCCCGGGGCGGCAGCCCCGAGCGGGGGTTCGGGGGCGCAGCCCCCGGACTCTCTCCCTCACCCACCACCAGCCCCCGGCAGGGTTTCGGGAAGGGGCGGGGTGGGGGAATCGCCCTGGCACCGGCCACCGACCGCCCCGCACCCACACGCACAACCGCCCCCAGGCCCAGCGCGGCCCACCCCGGCACAGGCACGGCAACGCACCTGCGCAGGCACCCGGCACAGGCACGGCACGGCACGCACCGGCACCGGCACCGGCACCGGCACCGGCACAAGGCCGCGACCCCTACCCGCCCCGCCGCATCCTCGCCGCCCGAGCCACCGCGACCACCGCCTTCTCCAGGGCGTACTCCGGGTCGTCCCCGCCGCCCTTCACCCCCGCGTCCGCCTCCGCGATCGCCCGCAGCGCGAGCGACACCCCGTCGGGGGTCCAGCCCCGCATCTGCTGCCGCACGCGGTCGATCTTCCACGGCGGCATACCCAGCTCCCGCGCCAGATCCGCCGGCCGTCCACCCCGCGCCGACGACAGCTTGCCGATCGCCCGTACGCCCTGCGCCAACGCGCTCGTGACGAGCACCGGCGCGACCCCGGTCGAGAGCGACCACCGCAGGGCCTCAAGGGCCTCCGCCGCACGCCCCTCCACCGCGCGGTCCGCGATGTTGAAGGAGGAGGCCTCGGCGCGGCCGGTGTAGTAGCGCCCGACGACGGCCTCGTCGATCGTCCCGTCCACGTCGGACGTGAGCTGCGCGACCGCGGACGCGAGCTCCCGCAGATCGCTGCCGATGGAGTCGACGAGCGCCTGGCAGGCCTCGGGCGTGGCCGAACGCCCCAGCGTCCGGAACTCCTGCCGCACGAACGTCAGCCGTTCCGCCGGCTTCGTCGTCTTCGGGCAGGCCACCTCCCGCGCCCCCGCCTTGCGCGCCGCGTCGAGCAGCCCCTTGCCCTTGGCGCCGCCGGCGTGGAGCAGGACGAGCGAGATGTCCTCGATCGGGTCGTCGAGATACGCCTTGACGTCCTTGATCGTGTCGGCGGACAGATCCTGGGCGTTCCGCACGACCAGCACCTTGCGCTCGGCGAAGAGCGAGGGGCTGGTGAGCTCCACCAGCGAGCCGGGCTGGAGCTGGTCGGGCGTGAGGTCGCGCACGTCCGTGTCGGCGTCGGCGGCACGCGCGGCCGCCACCACCGCATGGACGACACGGTCGAGGAGCAGGTCCTCCTGCCCCACGGCGAGCGTCACGGGGCCGAGGAGGTCGTCGGGGGAAGTCTTTCTGGTGGCCATCGCGGTCCAGCATCCCACGGACCACTGACAGGACGGCGATGCCCGAGAATGACGGGGTGAGTGAACGACACGTACTGGTACTCCCCGACCGCGACGCCGCCGAGGAGGTCGCAGGGGAACTCCCCGACCGTTTCGGCGTGGCCGAGGAACCGCAGCTCGTACGGGACTCCCTGGCCGGGGAGGACGACGCCGAGGACGCCCAGTGGCTGGTGGTCGTCGAGGACCCGGACGGCCGGCTCGACCCGACGGCACTGGACTCCCTGGCGGCGGAGTACGAGGGCTGGCTGGAGGCCCCGTAGGCCCGGCCCGCCGCACGGCGCACCCCGGGGCGAACCCTCAGCCCCGCCCCGCCTTGGGCACGATCTGCACATCCAGATCGATGCTGATGCTCGACCCCACCGCCGCGATCCCCCGCGCGAGCAGCGTCTGCCAGGTGAGCGTGAAGTCCTCCCGGTGCAGCTCGGTCGTGGCCCGGCAGGCGCACCGGGTCTCGCCCTCCAGGCCGCTCCCGAGGCCCAGGTACTGGGTGTCGAGGGTGACCGTGCGGCTCACCCCATGGAGGGTGAGCGCCCCGGTGACGGCCCAACGGCTGCCGCCCTTGTGCGTGAAGCGCTCGCTGAAGAACTCCAGCGTCGGGTACGCGCCGACATCGAGGAAGTCGCCGGACCGCAGATGGTCGTCGCGCATCTGCACCCCGGTGTCGATGGAGGCCGCGTCGATGACGACGTGCATCGCGGAGCGCTCCACGCGGTCACCGATCCGTACCGCGCCGGCGAAGCTGTTGAACCGTCCGTGGATCCGCGCGAGCCCGATGTGGCGTGCGGTGAAGCCGATCTGGGAGTGCGTCGGGTCGATCTCCCAGTCGCCGGGCTCGGGGAGCTGGGGCTGCGGGGCGATCTGGAGCAGCACGTCGTCGAGGCCGGTGTGGCCGCCCTCGGTGACGACGGCCCGGCCGTGGTGCGGCGTGTAGCCCTCGGCGGTGACCGCGAGCCGGTACTCGCCCGCCGACACGGTCGCGAGCGCCGTGCCGTACGGGTCGGTCTCGCCGGCGATCACCTTGCGCCCGGCGGCGTCGCTGAGGACGAACCCGGCCTGCCGGACGGGTTCGTGCACGGGGTCGAGCACCCGGCAGCTCAGCATCCCCGCCGAGGCGGGGACAGTGAGACCGGCGAGCGGGCCGCCTCTCGCGGCGCCCGCCGCACGCTTCCCGAAGAGACGATCGAACATTCTTCACGCACCCCCGTGCGACTCGTTCACTATGCAACGAAGTCGCATTCGATCACCGTCGGGGCGTTCGACGCAAACCGGTCACGAGGTGCGCAAGCGTTACCGAGGGTTCGAATCGGAAATTCCACCGCGAACGACCGGCAGCACGTCGAGCTCGATCCCGAACAGATCCAGGTACGCGCTCCGCACCTCGTCCTCACCGTCGAGGATCCGCTCGTCGCGCTCACCCTTGGCCCGCGTGATCAGCTTCCGGTCGCTGAGGGTGACCCGACCCTCCTCGGTGAGCAGGGAGCAGATGAGACTGCGCGGGAAGTGCGAGTCGGGCGAGGTCCGGTGGTACCAGGCGCCGGCCGTGAAGTCGGCGAGCCTGCGCGGCCGGAGCTCCACGCGGTACTGCGGCTTCCCGTCCCGCAGCACGTCCACGTCGCCCTCGTCGGTGTCCACGAGCCGGAAGACACCACCCGGGTCCATCTGGTCGGCGCGGTCCTCGTAGCGGAGCGGGAAGTGGCTGTGGTCACCGAAGCCGACGTCGGCGATCCACCGCTCCCCGTCCGCCGTCTCCACGAGCAGCGCCATGTGGTCGTACGGGATGCCCGGCTTCCCCTCCGGCCCGAAGACCCGCGCCTGGAGCAGCGCCACCCGATAGCCGAGCCCAAGCAGCAGAACGGCGAACGCCGTGTTGACCTCGTAGCAGAACCCTCCCCGGTGCGCGCCGACCACCTTGTCGAGCAGCGCCTTCTCCTCCAGGACGATGTCCTCGCCGAGGTGGATCGAGAGGTTCTCGAACGGCACGGTGCGCAGATGACGCAGCTGCAGATCGCGCAGCGCCTCGGCATCCGCACGGTCCGGCCGCTCCGCGCCGATACGCCGCAGATAGGCCCGGACGTCGTCCGGCGTGGGAGCGAAGGGCTCGGCGGGAACGGGAGACCCGGAAGGAACAGGGGGCTCGGAGGAAACGGGGGGCTCGGAGGGGACGGGAGCCGTCGGTCGCGTAGTCATGTCGCCAGTCTGCCTGGTCAGCCCTTCCCTCCCCCCGGCAGTCCGACCGGCTCCGACTCCCCTTTCGGAGAGGGCAGTTCACGCATCCGCGGCAGCGGCGAGGGCAGCACCCACAGCACGGCGAAGACGGCCCCGACGGTGGCGATCCACAACGTCGGGCGCAGCCCGACCGCGGTGCCGAGGAAACCGCCGACGAGCGCGCCGAGCGGACGGAAGCCGTGGTTGAGCGTCCGGAAGGCGCCCATGACCCGGGCTCGCACGGCGTCGGGTATCAGCGCCATCTGGAACGATCCCGCGGCGATGTCGACGATCATCACGCCGACGCAGGAGAGGAACTCGGCCACGAACAGCACGAACACCACGAGCGGCAGAGGACCGTCGGCCAGGGGTATCAGGACCAGGGGCAGGGTGAATCCGAGGAAGCCGGCGACGAGCGAGCCCCCGATGCCGATCCGTCGGACGACCGCCCCGCTGACGACCGCCCCGAGGAGTCCGCCCACGGCTCCCGCTCCGAGGATCAGGCCGAGCAGCCCTGCACCGAGGCCGAGTTCGGTGGTCACGTAGAGCACGAAGAGGGTGTGGAACATGTAGTTGAAGAACTGGACCGTGCCGGAGGCGGCGAACAGCGCCCGCATCGAGCGCTCCCGGACCACCCAGCGCAACCCCTCGGTGAAGTGCCCCTTGGCCACGGGGGCCGGCGGGGGCTCGACCGGCTCGATCCGGGCCAGGTACCCGGCCGACACGAGATAGGTCAGGGCGTCCGCGACCAGGGCGAAGGGGGCGGTGAGGAACTGCACGAGCAGTCCGCCGATCCCGGGTCCCGCCAGCCAGGCCGTCGAACGGCTGCCGTTCACGAGCGAGTTCGCCTGCACATAGCGCTCGGTGGGCACGAGCGCCACGAAGAGCGTGGTGTTGCAGACCTCGAAGAGCACGGTGAGCGCGCCGATCCCGAAGGCCACCACGTACAGCTGGGTGAGCGTCAGCACGTCGAGCAGATAGGCCACGGGAAGGGTCAGGACCAGCGCCGCCCGTCCGATGTCGGCCGCGATCATCGCCCGTCTGCGACTGGTCTGCCGGTCGGCCCAGGCGCCGAACGGGAGGTTGAGCAGGAGGGCGGGCAGGAGTTCGGCGGCCTTGAGCCAGCCCATCGCCGCGGCGTCGGCGCCGAGGACGAGGACGGCCGCGAGCGGGATCGCCATGAGGGATATCTGGTCCCCCGCGAGGGAGATGGTCTGCCCGGTCCAGTAGCGGCGGAAGGTCCGCTCGCGCAGCAGCGCCGGTACGCGTTCGACGAGAGCCATCCCGCTCACTCCTTCTCGCTGTCGGGGACGTCGGGATCCAGGTAGGCGATCCGCAGGACACTGACGGGCCTGGCGCCCTCCGGGCGGAGGGACGGGTCGGAGGCCCGCGCCTCGTAGGGCCGGAGCAGCGCGTCGATGCGTGCTCCGAGGTCGGCCAGCTCCTCGTGGGTGAGGTGGAGCAGCGAGTCGCCGAACTGCTCGGCCTCCTGCCACTCCCTCGGCAGCCGGTGCCGGTTCTCCATGGCCCGGGTGACCCGCTCGAAGTACTGCTCGGCGACGGCGGCGCTCAGGGCGTCGGCCGCCTGGGCGATCGACGGGTCCTCGCTGTACTCCGGCCACTCCGTGTACCGGGCCGTGGCCTGCCAGGGCTTCTCCCGCCCCCGGCCGCCCGGCGCCTCCTCCACGAGCCCGTACTTGGCGAGTATCCGCAGGTGGTAGGAGCAGCTGGCGACGGACTCCCCGGTCAGTTCGGCGGCCCGGGTGGCGGTGAAGGGGCCGCTGCTGCGCAGCAGCCCCACCAGCGACATCCGCAGGGGGTGGGCGTAGGCGCGCAGGGCTCGCGGGTCGGTGAGTCGGATACTGCGGGGCTGCTCGCCCTCGGGCTGCGGGTCGATGATCTCCTCCGGCATGATGAAAAGATATCTTTAGAAAGACTTCTTTACAAGGGCTCTCGGCACGTCACCCTCCCCCCGGTACGGCGACCAGCCCCGGCCCCGCCCCGACGACCGCGATCGCCCCGTCGCGGTCCGTCCGCAGCACCCGCGCCCCACCGGCCCGCAACGCCTCCACCGTCCGGGGCGAGGGATGCCCGTACGGGTTGTCGCGCCCTGTCGACACCAACGCGAGCCTCGGCCGTACGGCCCGTATCAGCCCCGGGTCCTGATGCGCGGAACCATGGTGGGCGACCTTGAGCACGTCCACCGGCGCGAGCCCCGGATGGGCCCGCAACAGCCCCCGCTGGGCCGGCGGCTCCAGATCGCCGAGCAGCAGCAGCGTCAGCCCACCGGCGGCCCTGACGAACAGCGCGACACTGGCGTCGTTCGCCCCACCGGAACCCCCGGCCGCTCGCCCTCCCCCGGCCGCACCGACACCGGCCGCCCCACCACCTGTCGTCGGCCAGAGCACGGTCCACTCCAGCCCGCCGATCCTGCGCCGCTCCCCCGGCCCCGCACGGATCAGCGGCACCCGCGCGGCCGCCGCCGTCCGCCGTACGAACGCCGCCTGGGCCGGCGGCTCCTCAAGACCCGTCGTCTGGATCGCCCCCACCGACCGTCCCCGCAACACCCCCGGCAGCCCGGCCACATGGTCCGCGTGGAAGTGGGTCAGCACCAGCAACGGCACCCTGCGCACCCCGAGTTCCCGCAGACATCGGTCCACCGGTACGGGGTCGGGCCCCGCGTCCACCACAACGGCCGCGTCCCCGCCCGCCGCGAGGACCGTCGCATCCCCCTGCCCCACCTGACACATCGCGAACACCCAGCCCGGGGGCGGCCATCCGGTAACCCACCGCGTCAGCGGCGCCGGCCGCACCACCACGAGCAGCAGCAGGACGGCCACCAGCCCCGCGACCGGCCCCCGGTACGGCAGCCTGCGCGCCGCGAGGACCACCACCGCGGTCACCAGGGCCAGCGCGAGCCCACCCCACCACCCACCGGGCCAGCTCAGCTCCGCCCCCGGCAGCGCCGCGCCCGTGCGGGCCACCCGCGCGATCCACCCGGCCGGCCATCCCGCCACCCACGCCAGCCCCTCCGCGGCCGGCATCCAGACCGCGGCCACGGCGAGCGTGGCGAAGCCGAACACCGTCGCCGGCGCCACCGCCAGCTCGGCGAACAGGTTCGCCGGGATCGCCACCAGACTCACCCGGGCGGCGAAGACCACCACGACGGGAGCGCACACCGCCTGCGCCGCCAGCGACGCCGCCAACGCCTCCGCCAGCCGGTCGGGCACTCCACGCCGCCGCAACCCCTCGCTCCAGCGTGGCGCCACTGTCAGCAGGGCCCCGGTGGCGAGGACCGAGAGCAGGAATCCGTAACTCCGCGCGAGCCACGGGTCGTAGAGCACCAGCAGCAGTACGGCGGCGGCCAGCGCGGGGATCAGCGATCTCCGCCGTCCGGTGCCGATCGCGAGCAGCACCACGAGCCCGCAGGCGGCGGCGCGCAGCACACTCGGCTCGGGCCGGCAGACCACCACGAAGGCGAGCGTCAGCGCTCCCCCGGCCACCGCCGTGACCCGCAGCGACATCCCCAGCCGGGGCGCGAGCCCACCGCGCTCCACCTGATGGGCCCGCCCGGGACTGCCGACCAGCAGGAGCAGGACGACAGACAGATTGCTGCCGGAGACAGCGAGCAGGTGGGTGAGATCGGTGGCCACGAAGGCGTCACGCAGCTCGGTCCCGATCCGCGAGGTGTCCCCGACGACCAGACCGGGCAACAGGGCCCGCGCGTCCGGGTCGAGGCCGTCCGTCGCCCGCCGCAGCCCGGCGCGCAGATCCCCCGCCGTCCGCTGCAGCGCGCTCGGCGGGCCGACGATCCGGGGCGGTCCCCCACCGCCGACCTTGAGCACGGCCGCGAAGGGATCGCCGGGGTGCGAGGGCGGCGCGAGCCGGGCACCGACCCTCAGCCGCGTGGACGGCAGCAGGCGCAGCCACTCCGCCCGCCCCTCCCCGGGCGGCACGATCAGCAGCACCGGCGCCCTCGTCCGGTGGACCGTCCCGTCCGACCGCTCGGCGCGGGTCACCTCGCCGTCCAGGACGACGGAGACCGGCACCGTCTCGCTGCCCCGCACCCGAGGCCGGGTCAGCCGCGGATCCGAGGTCACCGTCACCTCCAGCTGTGCCCGCGCGTACTCCAGCGCCATGGCCGGTACGGGCCCGCGCCGCAGATCCGCCGTGTGCAGCCCGGCCGAAGCGGCCCCGGCGGCGGCACAGAGCAGGACCCCGGCGAACGCCGTCGCCCGCAACCGCCACCCGGGGGTGCCCCGCCGCGCCGGCGCGTCCGCCGCCACGATCCCCTCACCGGGCCAGGCGGTCCCGCCGAACCAGCGTGCCGCCACAGGCATCAGGAGGAGACCGCCTCCCACCAGACAGACCACGACTCCCGTCACGGTCCACCACCCGGCGACCCCCACCGCGATCGCCGCCGCCACCCACGCGGCCACCGCGAGCGGGACCAGCCGGAGATCGGTCGGCCCCTCCTCCCAGAAGGGCCCCCGGGCGCCCCGCTCGTCCGCCGTCTCCTCGTCCGCCGTCATCTCGTCCGGCTTCACGGCCGCACCAGCCGTTCGAGTTCGGCGAACCGTCGCTCGCCGATGCCGTTGACCTCCCGCAGCTCCCCGACCGACCGGAAGCCGCCGTGCTCCGCACGGTGGTCGACGATGTGCCGGGCGAGCACCGGACCGACGCCCGGCAGCGTGTCGAGCTGCTCGACCGTGGCGGTGTTGAGGCTCAACGGCACCCCCGGCCCACCCCCACCGGCGCCCCCACCGGGACCCGAGCCGCCGCCGGAGCCTGAGCTCCCGACCGGCGTCCCCGGCAGCCCGACGAGAACCTGCTCGCCGTCGAACAGCACCCGGGCCCGGTTGAGACCGGTGAGATCGGCGTCGGGCTTCGCCCCGCCCGCGGCCCGCAGGGCGTCCGCCACCCGCGAGCCGGCCGGCAGCGTCAGCACCCCGGGCCTGCGCACCTTGCCCCCGACATCCACGATCACCCGCGCCCCACCCGCACCGGGCCCCGGCCCGGCCCGCATCGCGGGCGCCGCAGGTACGGCGGGTACGGCGGCGACCGGCGCGGCCCGAACGAGCTCCGGAGCCCGCACCGGCTCCGGCCGCCCCGTCCAGAAGTAACCGCCCGCGAGACCCGCGGCCACGACCAGCACCACCGTCAGCGCGGCCAGCGCCCTCGGTTCGAGCCCGATCCTCGTCTGCACCCACACCGGGGTCCGGTCACGCAGCACCGCCGCGAGGCGCGCCCCCGCCCCGGGCGGCGATCCCCGATCTCGTACCCCCGACGAAGATCCCGGCTCCTCCGCCTCAGGGTCCACAACCGCGCCGCCCGCCCCAGCCGCCTCCTCCCCCGACGCCGCCGGGAACAGCTCGTCCCCCCGCCGCCGTACGACAGCCTCGGGAACCGCCCCGGCCCTCCTCACCCGGGTCCGCCTCCTGGCCCGCCCAGGAGGCGCGCCACGCGCTCCCGGGCGGCTCCTCCCGTCGGAGCCCGGCATCCTGCCGGGACCGCCGGTCGGAGCGCCTGTCGGGCCGAGAACGCCGGAGGTCGTCGATGAGATACGTGTACGAAGAGTCATGCGGATGACGGTAGGAATCACCGCCGTGCTGTGCGGGACTCACCCACGTTCCGTGGACAGGGCCCCCGCTGTGGACAACTCCGTCACTCTCCCGGGGGATGGACCCACGTACGGACTCAGCGCGGCGAGACGACGACCGCGAGCAGCCCGGGCCCCGTGTGGGCGCCGATGACCGCTCCCACCTCGCTGACGTGCAGCTCCGCCAGCCCCGGCACCCGCTCCTTGAGCCGGTCGGCGAGCGCGGCAGCCCGCTCGGGCGCGGAGAGATGGTGGACGGCGATGTCGACGGGGCCGGAGCCGGCGCGCTCCACGGCGATCTCCTCGAGCCGGGCGATGGCCTTCGAGGCCGTCCGCACCTTCTCGCGCAGCTCGATCCGTCCGCCGTCGAGTTCGAGGAGCGGCTTCACCGCGAGCGCGGAGCCGAGCAGCGCCTGCGCCGCCCCGATGCGCCCGCCGCGGCGCAGATAGTCCAGGGTGTCGACGTAGAAGTAGGCGGAGGTGCCCGCGGCGCGCTTCTCGGCGGCCGCGACGGCCTCGTCGAGCGATCCGCCGGCCTCGGCGACCCCGGCCGCCGCGAGGGCGCAGAAGCCCAGGGCCATGCCCATCATGCGGGTGTCCACGACCCGTACGGGCACGGGAGCGTCCTTCGCGGCGAGCACGGCGGCGTCGTAGGTCCCGGAGACCTCGGCGGAGAGATGGAGGGAGACGACACCCTGCGCGCCGGCCTCCGCGGCCTCGCGGTAGGCCTCGGCGAAGATCTCGGGGCTTGGCCGCGAGGTGGTGACGGCCCGCTTCTTCTGCAGGGCCTCGACGAGCGCCTTGGCCGAGACCTCGGTGCCCTCCTCGAGGGCGCGGTCGCCGATGACGACGGTCAGCGGGACCGTGGTGATGGCGTGCCGCTCCCTGGTCTGGTGTGGCAGGTAGGCCGTGGAATCGGTGACGATCGCGACATGCCGGGACATGAGCGGGAGGTTACCCGCCGAGAGCGGCGCGCGGCAGCCCGGCCCCCGTCGTGAACGCTCCGGCTCCGCCGAGCACCCGTCCCCGCCCGGCGCCCGGGCGGGCTTCCGCGTCCGCGGTTCCGTCAGGTGGTGGTCTCCGGGCGGGCCGACTTCTCCCAGGGGTAGGAGGTCCGTCGGGGGTCGGGCGCCGTGATCGCGGACGGCTCACCCCCGGCTCCCGGCCGTGAACTCCCGGAGGCGGCGCCCTGGCCACCCGGCACCGAGCTCCCCGAAGCCGCCCCCGACGTACCGGCGGTCCCCGATGTCCCGGTCGTCCCGGAGGTGGTCTCCGGACCCGTCGTCCAGTGCCGCAGCGCACCCGCCTCGACGTCGATCTGTTCGCTGAGCGACGACAGGTCGTCCTCGGCGAACCTGAGGGCCCGCTCCCGGGCGGCGCGGCGCAGTGCGTCGGCCGAGCTGGTGATCCGCTCGGTCCGCGCGGTGAGTTCGGGGAGCTGCCCGGCCACCCAGGCCCGGTCGGGCTCCCGCTCGATCCGCTTGAGGTCCTCGTCCAGTTCGAGCCCGTGCGCGCTGAGCCGGTGGAACAGCTGGAGCGACTCCTTCAGCGAGGCGTCCTCGCCGACCCCGGCCTGCAGGGCCTCCTGGGTGGCCCGCATCGAGGTGCGCAGCGAGAGGCGCAGTCGGGCCAGCTCACCCGCCGTCCCGGCCTGGCCGAAGCTCTTGGCCCGCAGCGTGGTGTCCTCGACGGTGCGCCGGGCCTGGTCGATCGTGCGGTCCACGCCGCGCTTGGCGGCCTTGACCGCCTTCACCGTGACATAGACACCCAGCGCCACGAAGGACAAGAAGAGCAGCGCCATGATCGTGATAATCGCGGCTTCCATGTGTGCCCCTCCGGCGTCCGTCCGGTCCCCACGGATGTGGTTCCTCCACGGTAAACGGAACGGGCAGGCCAGGGGTTCCATCGGAACCCCCAACCTGCCCGTAGGGGAAATCCCTATGTGGGTCAGCCGGCGACGATGTTGACCAGCTTCGGCGCCCGCACGATCACCTTGCGGATCTCGGCGCCGCCCAGCGCGGCGACCACGTGCGGGTCGGCCAGCGCCAGCGTCTCGAGGTCCGCGTCGGTGATCGACGGGGGGACCTCCAGGCGGGCCTTGACCTTGCCCTTGATCTGTACGACGCAGGTCACGGTCTCGTCGACGACGTACGCCGGGTCGGCGACCGGGAAGCCCTGGTGGACCACCGAGTCGCTGTGGCCCAGCCTGCGCCACAGCTCCTCCGCGATGTGCGGGGCCAGCGGGGCGACCAGCAGGACCAGCTGCTCGGCGACCGGCCGGGAGAGCGCGCCACCGGACTTCGTCAGGTGGTTGTTCAGCTCGGTGATCTTGGCGATGGCGGTGTTGAAGCGCATCGCGACCATGTCCTGGGCGACGCCGTCGATCGCCTTGTGCAGGGCGCGCAGCGTGTCCTCGTCGGCCTCGGTGTCGACGACGGTGACCTCACCGGTCGACTCGTCGACGATGTTGCGCCACAGCCGCTGCAGCAGCCGGTACTGGCCGATCACCGCGCGCGTGTCCCAGGGACGCGACACGTCCAGCGGGCCCATCGCCATCTCGTACAGGCGCAGGGTGTCGGCGCCGTACTCGGAGCAGATCTCGTCCGGCGTCACGGCGTTCTTCAGGGACTTGCCCATCTTGCCCAGGACGCGGCTGACCTTCTCGCCCTGGTACCAGAAGCCGCCGTCGCGCTCCTCGACCTCGGCCGCCGGCACGGCGATGCCGCGCGCGTCGCGGTAGACGAAGGCCTGGATCATGCCCTGGTTGTAGAGCTTGTGGAACGGCTCGGCCGAGGAGATGTGGCCCAGGTCGAACAGCATCTTGGACCAGAAGCGCGCGTACAGCAGGTGCAGCACGGCGTGCTCGGCGCCGCCGACGTACAGGTCGACGCCACCGGTGGGCATGCCGTCGCGCGGGCCCATCCAGTACTGCTCGACGGTGGGGTCGACCAGCCGCTCGGAGTTGTGCGGGTCCAGGTAGCGCAGCTCGTACCAGCAGGAACCGGCCCAGTTGGGCATGGTGTTGGTCTCGCGGCGGTACCGGCGCGGGCCGGAGCCGTCACCGAGGTCCAGGGTGACGTTGACCCAGTCCTCGTTGCGGGACAGCGGGGTCTCCGGCTGGGTGTCCGCGTCGTTCGGGTCGAAGGTGCGCGGCGAGTAGTCCTCGACCTCCGGCAGCTCCAGCGGCAGCATCGACTCGGGCAGCGAGTGGGCGACGCCGTCCTCGTCGTAGACGATCGGGAAGGGCTCGCCCCAGTAGCGCTGACGGCTGAACAGCCAGTCGCGCAGCCGGAAGTTGACGGTGCCCTCGCCGATGCCGCGGTCGGCCAGCCAGGCGGTGATCCTCTCCTTGGCCTCGACGACGCCCAGGCCGTCGAGCGCCACGTCCTCGTTGGAGGAGTTGACCAGCTTGGCCTCGTACGAGGAGAAGGCGTCGTCCCAGGTCGAGGGGTCGGTGCCGCGCTCGTCGCTCGGCTCGACGACGCAGCGCATCGGCAGCTCGAAGGCGCGCGCGAAGGCGAAGTCGCGGCTGTCGTGCGCGGGGACGGCCATGATGGCCCCGGTGCCGTAGCCCATCAGGACGTAGTCGGCGATGAAGACCGGGACCTGCTCGCCGCTGACCGGGTTGGTCGCGTACGCGCCGGTGAAGACGCCGGTCTTCTCCTTGGCGTCGGCCTGCCGCTCGACGTCGGACTTGGAGGCGGCCTGCTTGCGGTAGGCGTCGACGGCCTCGGACGGGGTGGCGTGTCCGCCGGTCCACACGTCGTGGGTGCCCTCGGGCCAGGTGGCCGGGACGATCTTCTCGACCAGGTCGTGCTCGGGCGCCAGGACCATGTAGGTGGCGCCGAAGAGCGTGTCCTGGCGGGTGGTGAAGACGGTGATGGCACCGGTGTCGCCGACCTGGAAGTCGACGCGGGCGCCCTCGGAGCGGCCGATCCAGTTCCGCTGCTGCAGCTTGATGGCCTCGGGCCAGTCCAGCGCGTCCAGGTCGTCGAGCAGGCGGTCCGCGTAGGCGGTGATCCGCATGTTCCACTGGCGCAGTTTGGACTTGAAGACGGGGAAGTTGCCGCGCTCGGAGCGGCCGTCGGCGGTGACCTCCTCGTTGGCCAGGACCGTGCCCAGGCCGGGGCACCAGTTGACGGGCGCGTCGGAGGCGTAGGCCAGGCGGTACTCGCCCAGGACGTCGGAGCGCTCGGCGGCGGTCAGCTCGCTCCACGCGCGCGTGGTGCCGGGAACCTCACGCGTGCCGTTCTCGAACTGCGCGATCAGCTCGGCGATCGGACGGGCCTTGCCGGCCTCGTCGTCGTACCAGGAGTTGAAGATCTGCAGGAAGATCCACTGGGTCCACTTGTAGTACTCGGGGTCGATCGTGGCGAACGACCGGCGCTTGTCGTGGCCCAGGCCCAGCCGGCGCAGCTGGACCTTCATGTTCTCCATGTTGGCCTCGGTGGACACACGCGGGTGCGTGCCCGTCTGCACGGCGTACTGCTCGGCCGGCAGGCCGAAGGCGTCGAAGCCCAGGGTGTGCAGCACGTTGTGGCCGGTCATGCGCGCGTGGCGGGCGAAGACGTCCGTGGCGATGTAGCCGAGCGGGTGGCCGACGTGCAGGCCCGCACCCGAGGGGTACGGGAACATGTCCATGATGAACTTCTTGGGCCGGGAGGCGACCGCGGGGTCGCCCGCCAGGTCACCGGTGGGGTTCGGGGCCTCGTACGTGCCCTCGGCGTCCCAGAAGTCCTGCCAGCGTGCCTCGATGTCGGCGGCCATGGCCGCCGTGTAGCGATGCGGGGCCGCCGTCTCGGCGGCCGTATTGATCTCGGTCATGGTCCTTGAAGCTCCATCGATCGTCTCTGCCCACTGCCACGGACTGCCGTGAAATGAAAAAACCCCTCGCACAGGAGGGGACGCCGCGCCGACTCCGGCGGATGTCTGTCATCCGCCGGGACTGATCAGCGCGGCTCGGTAAGCAGAAGGCGTACGGCACGCATGGCGCCAGGGTACCGCAGGGCCCGAGCGGGCCGCACCGACGTTCCACGGAGCGGAGTCGCGGCGAGTGAGGCGGGAGGCAGAAGCCGGACGACGAAGCCGGACCAAGAAGCTGGACGACGAAGCCGACAACGAACAAGCCGACACGAAGAAGCGGGCCACCCGGATCGGGTGGCCCGCTTCTTTTCTGTGGAGCTAAGGAGAATTGAACTCCTGACCTCCTGCATGCCATGCAGGCGCTCTACCAACTGAGCTATAGCCCCTTGCTTTCCGTCTCCGTTTCGGTTTCCCTCGCGGCGACAGACAGAACATTAACCGGCTTCCCGGCAGATCTCCAAATCGATTCTCCGGGCCCTCCTGACCTGCCGGGTAGGGTCGCCGACTGTGTCCGTCTCCGTGCTCTCCAAGACCCGCGCCCGGCCCTGGCCCCTGGCCACCGCCGCGGCGATCTGCCTGCTCTCGTTCGTGGCCTTCTGGGTGGCGCAACGCCTCGCCCACGTGAACATGCTCGACGTGATGGTCTACCGGGCCGAGGGCGAGACGGTCCGGGCGGGCGGTGATCTGTACGCGATGCGCGCGACCTCGGCGAACCTCGGCATGACCTACCCGCCCTTCGCGGCCCTGCTGTTCGTCCCGCTGACCCTGGTGAGCGTGCCCGTGATGCGGACGCTCGCCACCGCGGGGAACCTGCTCCTGGTGGTCGCGCTGGTGCAGCTGTCGCTCCAGCTGGTCCGCCCGTCGCTGTCGCGTACGGATCTGTGGCGTACGACACTGTGGGTCGCCGCGGTGGTGGTCTGGTGCGAGCCGGTGTGGACGACCCTGCGGTACGGCCAGATCAACCTGCTCATAGCGGTGGCGGTGCTCTGGGACCTCACCCGGCGCCACGGCAGCCGCTGGGCCGGCCTGGGCATCGGCCTGGCGACCGCGGTGAAGCTCACACCGGGGCTCTTCGTGGTCCTGCTGCTCGTCGCGGGCGTGCTGCTGTGGCGCCGGGACCGGGGCTGGAACACCTGGCTGCGCACGGCCGTGACGGCGACCGGGGTGTTCCTGGGAACGACGCTGGCCGTGGCGCTCGTGCTGCCGGCGGATTCGAAGCGGTTCTGGACGGAGACGCTGTTCGAGACCGGCCGGGTGGGCTTCGCCGAGGAGACCGCCAACCAGTCGATCCGCGGGGTCCTGGCCCGGATGATGCACACCGACGACCCGGGCATGTGGTGGGCGGTGACGGCGGCCGTCCTGGGCGGCGTGGCGATGGTCCTCGCGGTGCGGGCCGCGGTGCGCGGGGACAAGGCGGTGGCGGTGATCGTCTGCGCGTTCACGGCGCTGATGATCAGCCCGATCTCCTGGTCCCACCACTGGGTCTGGTGCGTGCCCCTGCTGATCCTGCTCGCGGACCGCGCCACGCGCACGTGGCCGGTGACGGGGGCGGTGGCCCTGGCCTTCGCCTCGTTCGCGCTGTGGTGGGTTCCGCACGACCCGGGCCGGCCGGAACTGGACCAGAACGCGGGTCAGATGGTGCTGTCCGCGATCTATCCGCTGACGACCACGGCCCTGCTCGTGGGGTACGTGCTGACGCTGCGGCGTCAGGCCGTGGCGAAGGAGTAGAACCGCTTGAGGGTGCAGTGCTCGTCGAGGAGCCGGCCGTAGATCGGCTCCCCCTCCAGCTCGCGGTACGTCTCGATGGGGTCGCCTTTTATGATCAGCGCCCGCGCGCACTCCTCGCACCAGTACTGGAACCCCGGGTTGACGGGGTCCATGTCGCGCACGATGGGCGTGCCGCTGCCGCACCAGTCGCATTTCCGCCTGTGTGCACCCATCAGTCAGCTCCAGCTGTGGCCGCAGGCCGTGCACCCATAGGACACCCCGCCGTTGTCGCCGAGCACTTGGGCCACCCTCCCGTCCGGATCCTCGTCCCCCTCCGGCCGTCCGATTCTGCCATGGCACCGCAAGGGGGTCAGCGTGCTCGACGCCACGGCCCGGCCACCGCGCCGGCGAGGGCGGCGACGGCCAGGGCGATCATGGTCGTCCACAGCGCGTCGGCGGAGTTCTGTGCTCCGGATCCATCCGCCGCGGCGAGGAACAGGGTCCCGAACGCGGCGACCCCGATCAGCTGGCCGAGCTGGGTGACGGTGGCGAGCAGCCCGCTCGCGTCGGCCGCGTCCTCCGGTCGTACGGCGGCCAGCGCGCCGGTCAGGGCGGGGCTGAAGGCCAGCGAGATCCCGGCACCGAGCGCGCCCAGGGCCGGGTAGAGACCCCAGCCGCCCTCACCACCGTCCGCGAGCAGCCCGCCGACGCCGAGGGCTCCCGCGGCGGCGAGCAGGAATCCGCCCGGGATCAGCCCACGGTGGAGCCGGGCCGGCCAGCGCCGCCAGGTCAGCCCGACGGTGCCGAAGACCACGGCGGCGGGACCGAAGGTGAGTCCGGCGCGCAGCGCGCTGTGGCCGAGTCCGCCCTGCAGATGCAGGGTGAGGGTGAACAGGAAGCCGGCGTTGACTCCCATCGACACCGCGATCCAGAGGACGGCCCGTCCCATGCCCGGGAGCCGCAGCACGCGCGGGGCGATGAGCGGGGCGCCGCCGCGCCGGGCGAGCCGCGACTCGTACGCGCCGAAGAGGGCGAGAAGCACCAGGGAGCCGCCGAGCGAGAGCCAGGACCAGAGGGGCCAGTCCTGTCCCTGGCCGAGGACCAGGGGGACGGTCAGCAGGGACACGGCGCCGGCGAGCAGGACGAGGCCCGGAAGGTCGAGGGCACGCGTACGCGTGGCCTCGGTCCGGGCGTCACGGGGCAGCAGCCGGGCGCCGAGGACGAGCAGGGCGATGCCGAGGGGGACGTTGACGAGGAAGACGGGCCGCCAGCCGGTGCCGAAGAGGTCGGCGCTCACCAGGACCCCGCCGACGACCTGCCCGGCGGCGGCGCCGGTGGCCAGGACCGCGGAGTAGGCGCTGAGCGCCTTCACGCGGCGCTCGCCGGCGAACTCGCGCTGGATGAGACTCAGGACCTGAGGGATCATCAGGGCGGCGCCCGCGCCCTGCGCGATCCGGAAGGCGATCAACTGGCCGGTGCCGGCGGCGAGTCCGCAGGCGAGGGAGGCCGCCGTGAAGACGGCGAGGCCGCCGAGGTACATCCGGCGGTGCCCGAGGAGGGCGCCCAGGCGGGCACCGGTGATCAGCAACACCGCGTAGGCGATGGTGTATCCGGCGACGACGAGCTGGAGCGCGGCTCCGGAGGCGGAGAGCTCGACACGGATCGTGGGCGCGGCGACGTTGACGATGAAGACGTCGAGGAGCGCCATGAACTGCGCGGCGAGGACCACGCCGAGCAGCAGTCCGGGGCGGTTGTCGGTGCCACCGTCTTTACTGAGTACGGGACGTGTCGTGGTCGAGGTCATACGCCGAGCGTGACCTCGATCGGATACGGGTAACGAGAGCCCGCTGATGCTGGTACTGACACCACCTGGCAGCGGCGGCACGGGGACTCGACCATGGGGGTGTGACGATCGTGGCAGTGGTACCGACACAGCGACGCCGACGACCGGAGCTGGCGGCGTTCCTGCGCAGCCGCCGGGCCAGGGTGACACCGGAGGACGTGGGGATGCCCCCGGGACTCCGCCGCCGCACGCCGGGCCTGCGCCGCGAGGAGGTCGCCCAGCTCTCCGGCGTCGGCGTCACCTGGTACACGTGGCTGGAACAGGGGCGCCCGATCAACGCCTCGGCGCAGGTGCTCGACGCGGTGGCCAGGACGCTCCGGCTCGACCGGCCCGAACGTGAGCACCTCTACCACCTGGCCGAGGTGCCGTACGCGCCGGAGCGGTCGGGCTCGGACGTGGCGGTGGTCAGCCCGGAGATCCAGGGCATCCTCGACGCCCTGGACCCGCACCCGGCGGTGCTCTACAACGCGCGGTACGACGTGCTCGCGACCAACGCCATGTACGAGCAGCTCTTCTTCCAGGAGGGCCGGGGCGACCTGGACACCGGCCCGTTCGGCATACGCAACGTGCTGTGGACGCTGTTCAGCGACACCGGACCCACCTGCCCGGTGGTCGACCGTAAGCGGGAGCTGCCGCTGATGGTGGCCCAGCTGCGGGGCGCGTACGGCCGCCATGTCGGCGAGCCGGCCTGGGAGGAGTTCGTACGGGCCCTGGCGGAGGCCAGCCCGGAGTTCGCCCGGCTGTGGCGCAGCGGCGACGTGGTCCCGCCGGGGACGCGGGTGAAGATCTTCCGTAACCCGCGGACCGGCGAGGTGCGGCTGACCTCGGTCTCCCTCTCGGTGAACGGGATGCCGGAGTGCCGGATCGTGGCCTACACGCCGAACGACGAGGAGAGCCGCCACGGACTCACGTCCCTGCGGGAGGTGACGGAACGACGGGCCCCGTAGGACGGCCGGTCCCACCGACCGACGGAGCTCGTCGAGCGACGGACCCCGGGAACGACGAATCCCGCCCCCTGCTGGGGACGGGATCCGGTGATTGTGGAGCTAAGGAGAATTGAACTCCTGACCTCCTGCATGCCATGCAGGCGCTCTACCAACTGAGCTATAGCCCCTCGTGTTCTTCGCGCTCTGCGCTGCGAACAAGAAGAACTTTAGCCTGTGACCTGCCGGAAAGTGAAATCCGGGTCCGGCAGGCCGGTCGTGGGGCTCAGTCGTCGTCGCCGAGGACCGGCTCGGGCAGCGTGCCCGCGTTGTGCTCCATCAAGCGCCAGCCGCGCGCGCCCTCGCCGAGGACCGACCAGCAGCAGTTCGAGAGGCCACCGAGGCTCTCCCAGTGCTGGGACTCCAGACCGAGGAGCCGGCCGATGGTGGTGCGGATCGTGCCGCCGTGGCTGACCACGACGAGCGTGCCGTCCTGGGGAAGCTTGTCGGCGTGCTCCAGGACCACCGGGGCGGCCCGGTCGGCCACCTCGGTCTCCAGTTCGCCGCCGCCCCGGCGCACGGGCTCGCCGCGCTTCCACGCGGCGTACTGCTCGCCGTACCGCCCCACGATCTCGTCGTGGGTCAGTCCCTGCCACTCCCCCGCGTACGTCTCGCGCAGCGCGGAGTCGTGGGCGACGGCGTGGCCGGTGAGCACGGCCAGCTCGGCGGCGGTGGCCGCCGCCCGCTTCAGGTCGGAGGCCACTATGGCGTCCGGCTTCAGCGCGGCGAGCAGCCGGGCGGCCCGGCGCGCCTGGGCGACACCGGTCTCCGTCAGCTCGATGTCGGTCGAGCCCTGGAAGCGGCGCTCCAGGTTCCAGGAGGTCTGGCCGTGACGCCAGAGAACGATGCGGCGGCCAGTGCCGCCCTTGGTGGTGCTCAGCTCAGCTCACCGTCCGGCCCGTCCGGCAGCCCTGCGGCGTGCTCGGAGAGGTCGACACCGGTCAGGGCGGCGTGCTCGGCGCCCTTGCCGCGGGTCTTCGCCGCGTCCTCGGGGAGCTCGAGCTCGGGGCAGTCCTTCCACAGGCGCTCGAGCGCGTAGAAGACACGCTCCTCGCTGTGCTGGACGTGGACGACGATGTCGACGTAGTCCAGGAGGATCCAGCGCGCGTCGCGGTCGCCCTCACGGCGGACCGGCTTGGCGCCGAGGTCCTTGTTCAGGCGCTCCTCGATCTCGTCGACGATCGACTTGACCTGGCGGTCGTTGGGCGCGGAGGCGAGCAGGAAGGCGTCGGTGATCGACAGCACATCGCTGACGTCGTACGCGATGATGTCGTGCGCGAGCCGGTCGGCGGCCGCCTGAGCGGCGGCGTTGACGAGCTCGATGGAACGATCCGTGGCGGTCACAAGCAGGCTTTCGTCGGCGGTCCAGTACCCCTCCAGGGTCTCACGGACCGCCGACGGCCCCGCCAACGTTTTCCGGAGCGCCTCTACCGGGCCTCCGGCACCTTGTAGTCCTGGCCCAGGATCACGGTCACCGCGGCCGCTCCCGAGGGCTTGCCCTTGGTGACCGAGCCGGTCGGCAGACCCAGGGTCTTGGCCACCTCGGCCGCCGTCGCCTTCTGGAGGTCGTCACCGTAGACGACCTGCGACTTCTCCTGGATGTCCGCGTCGCCGCCGCCCACGAAGGCGTAGCCGCCGTTGATCAGGACGATCCTGGCCGCCTCGGTCGCCTTCTTGCCGGAACCGTCCCGCAGCGAGACCCGGGGCACGTCGCCCGCCGCGGGGGCGGTGACCTTTCCGCCCAGGATGTCCTTCACCACACTGTCGCTCGCGCCCTCGGTCAGCGTGCCGTCCTGGCCCACCGGGAGCAGCGCCGTCTTGTAGTCGCCGACCTTGGCGTGCTCGGCGAGCTTGGCCAGGGCGGCGCCCAGGTCCTTCTCGGAGAGCGAGGGGTCGAAGATCTGGGTGAGGCTCTCGACGGTCATCGTGGCGGACTCGGGATTGTCCGAGATCTTGCGCAGCACCGCGAACATGACCTGGCCGAAGCGCTGGAGCTGCTTGGTCTCGGCCTCGCCGGGGGCACGGTAGGTCGCGTACGCGACGGCCGCGCGGCCGTTCAGGGACTGCTTCTCACCCTTCCTGACCAACGGCTCGGCGCCCTTCTTCGGGTCGGGCACGTCGGTGTCGGTGTCCGTCTCGATACCGCTGACGAGGTCGACGAGGGTGTCCAGGTACGGCGTGTCCAGGCGCCAGGTGCCGGTGATCGGGGCGCCGAGGAGGTTGCCGATCGCCTCGCGGGTCCCGCTGGACCCGTCGTCCTCGACCGACTTGCCGAGGGTGGTCGCGGCGCCCTCGCCGTCGGCGACGACGACGGAGTTGGGGATCAGGACCGAGGTGCCCTGGCGGGTGGTGGTGTTGTTGACCAGCAGGACGGTGGAGGTACCGCCTCCGGTGGTGTTGTGGAGGTGGACGACGATCGTGTCGCGCTTCTGCGGACCGGTCGCGGTGCTCCCCTTCTGCTGCTCCTCGGAGGCTCCGGGGAGCTTGCCGGCGGACCAGAGGTAGCCGACGCCGCCCACGGCCGCGAGGACGAGCACGACGACGAGGGCGATGATCCGGTTGCGGCCCCGGCGCCTGGCCTCCTCGCGCCGCTCGGAGCGGCTCTCGGTGAACTTCAGCCAGTCGATGACGTCCTCGGAGTCCTCGTCCGGCTCCTCGATGAACGAGAACTGCTCGGTGCGGTACTCACGGTCGTCGTCGGGGGCGGGCCGGGACGGCGCGGAACGCTCGGAGGCGGGACGCTGGCCGGGGACCCCGGCGGGCGCCGCGACGGGCGCGGCCTGCGCCACGGGGGGTGCGGCCGGGGCGACGGGCGCGGCGGCTTCGGGCTGGGCGGCCCACTGCTGCCCCGTGTCGTAGGAGGGGTAGCTGTAGCCCTGCTGTCCGTACGGGTCGTACTGCGGCTCGTGGGACGGCTGGTGCTGCTGAGGCTGCCCCTGATACTGCGAGGGCTGCTGCTCCTGGTACTGCTGCTGCTCCGGATACGACTGTTGGGCGTACGGGTCGTAGCCGTATCCCTGCTGCGGCTGCTGGTACACCGGCTGCCCGTACTCGTCGTAGCCGATGATCTGCGGCTGCGGATAGTACGGGTCGTACGGATGCTGCTGATCGTTCACCGGTGGCCCTCCCCGAAGCTCACTCGCCGCGGTACAACTGGCGCTTGTCGATGTAGCGCACCACGCCGTCCGGGACCAGGTACCAGACGGGATCGCCCTGCGCGACCCTCGCCCGGCAGTCGGTGGAGGAGATGGCGAGCGCGGGAACCTCGACCAGCGAGACGCCGCCCTTGGGCAGTCCGTCGTCGGTGAGGTCGTGGCCCGGCCGGGTGACGCCGATGAAGTGCGCGAGCGAGAAGAGTTCCTCGGCGTCGCGCCAGGTGAGGATCTGCGACAGCGCGTCGGCCCCGGTGATGAAGAAGAGGTCCGCGTCGCTGTTGAGGGAGCGCAGGTCCCGCAGGGTGTCGATGGTGTAGGTCTTGCCGCCGCGGTCGATGTCGATCCGGCTGACCGAGAACTGCGGGTTGGAGGCCGTCGCGATGACCGTCATCAGATAGCGGTCCTCGGCCGCCGAGACGGTCTTGTCGCTCTTCTGCCACGGCTGCCCGGTCGGTACGAACACGACCTCGTCCAGGTGGAACAGGGCGGCGACCTCGCTGGCCGCCACCAGGTGTCCGTGGTGGATCGGGTCGAAGGTTCCGCCCATCACGCCGAGTCGGCGCTTCCCGCGCCCGCCAGTAGGCATTTCCTGCTCTCCCATGCGTGCAGAGCCTACTGGCACGGCAGCGGACGCCTGATCAGGGTCGCCGGTTCAGCGGTCGCGGTTGAAGCGAGTGGTGATCCACAGCAGCAGGAGGAGGGCGCCGAAGGCACCGAAGCCGGTGAGGTAGGGGCTGAGGCTGTCGTGGTTGCCGCCGTGCTCGGCGCCCTCGGCGAGAGAGACCAGGTTGGCGGCGGTGCTGTGGAGGCTCATCTTCGGCAGACCTATCGATCGGGGATGGGAGCGGAGACTTCGCGCACATCGTATGCGGGCGGTCCGGAAGGGCTCACGCCGACTCAGGCACTCGCGTCACGGTCCGTGTTGCCGCCCCGGCCGCCGTCGGTGCCGTCGCCGGTGCCGGCGTCGCCCGAGTCGTCGGTGCGGTAGCCGCGCAGCAGGAACCAGGCGAGCAGCGCGCCGCCCACGATCGAGACCAGCAGCACGATACGGAGCGTGTCACCCGGCCCCGCCTGCGCGGCGGCCGCGAGCAGGGTGGCGGCGGTGTCGACGGTGTCCGGCATGTCGGTCGTGCTCCTCTGTCGTCCTCGGTGCCCGAGTTATCCACAGGCTCCGGCACACGGTAGCCCCAGCGCCTAGGCTGGGGTTCGTCAGGGGGACGAGCACCGACTCGTACGAACAGGGGGCATCCATGACCGAGAACGACCAGGGGAACGTGCCGAGCAGGCAGCGGAAGCGGTTCCCCGGCATCTCCTCGCGGGCCTACGAGCATCCGGCCGACCGCTCGGCGCTGGTGGCGCTGCGCAAGCTCAGCGGCTTCGACACGGTCTTCAAGGCGCTCAGCGGACTGCTGCCGGAGCGCAGTCTGCGACTGCTCTTCCTCTCGGACTCCGTCCGGGTGAGCGACGCGCAGTTCAGCCATCTCAACGACATGCTGCGGGACGCCTGTTACATCCTGGACCTGGAGAAGGTCCCGCCGATGTACGTGACGCAGGACCCGAAGCCCAACGCGATGTGCATCGGCCTGGACGAGCCGATCATCGTCGTCACGACCGGCCTGGTGGAGCTTCTCGACGAGGAGGAGATGCGAGCGGTCGTCGGCCACGAGGTCGGCCACGCGCTGTCCGGGCACTCCGTCTACCGCACGGTGCTGCTGTTCCTCACCGGCCTGGCGCTCAAGATCGCCTGGATCCCGCTGGGGAACGTCGCGATCATGGCCATCGTCACGGCGCTGCGCGAGTGGTTCCGCAAGTCGGAGCTCTCCGCCGACCGGGCCGGGCTCCTCGTCGGGCAGGACGTGCAGGCCTCGATGCGCGGTCTGATGAAGATCGCCGGCGGCAACCACCTCCACGAGATGAACGTGGACGCGTTCCTCGCCCAGGCCGACGAGTACGAGAAGGCCGGGGACCTGCGGGACTCGGTTCTCAAGATCCTCAACGTGCTGCCGCGCACGCATCCCTTCACCACCGTCCGGGCGGCGGAGCTGCGGAAGTGGTCGGAGAGCCGCGACTTCCAGCGGATCATGGACGGCCACTACCCGAAGCGCTCGGAGGACAAGGACGCCTCGGTCACGGACTCCTTCCGCGAGTCGGCGGGGCACTACGCCGACACCGTGCGGACCAGCAAGGATCCGCTGATCAAGCTGGTCGGTGACATAGCCGGTGGCGCCGGTGACCTGGCGGGCGACCTGGGCGGGAAGCTGCGCAACGCCTTCGGCGGCGGCGCTCAGGGCCCGAAGAAGCCGGGCGCCGCGGGGACCGACGGAACCACCGGGACCGCCGGGGACGGCAGGAGCGGCCCGGACAGCGCCACCGGGGACGCCCCGTAGCGAGAGCGGAGCGCTCGGGGTCCTCAGGGGGCTCAGAGCGACGGCTGAGCGCTCGGCGCCAGTGCTCCGCACAGTGAGGGGGCGGCGGGCCGGCCCGTGGCGTACGGGTCGGTGACCGGCGGTCCGCCGCCCGCCTCGGGAGCCCGCGCTCCGGCCAGGAGCGGCTTCAGGGAGCCGGTGGTGTCCGCACCGCACGCCTGGGGGCCCGCCTCGGCGGTGCTCGTCACCAGCTCGGCCCGGTGCATGCGCAGGTCCTCGCGGTCGAAGCGGAAGTGCACCTCGCGGTGGACGGTGAAGAGCGAGGCCTGCCCGACCGGTCCCGCGCCCTGGGCGGCCGGGCGGAGGGCGTAGGTGTACGTGTGGTCCGCGGTGACGTCCAGCGTGTCGGGGCCGGTCTCCTCGAAGCGGAGAGTGCCCTGGACACGGGTCGCGGGGTCCGCGAGGACGGCCTGGCGCGGGTCGAAGCGGACCAGCCAGGCGGCGAGGGCGTGCCGGCCGTCGTCGGACGGTGTCTCCACGCTCCGGTCGAACTGTTCCAGCTGGTCGGGGTCGAGCAGCAGGCGCGGGGGCCGCACGGTGACCCCGGACAGGACGTCGGGGTCCAGGGACGAGGCCACCAGATAGTCCTTGGCGATGCTCAGGGCGCTGACGACCTGGCTCTCGGCGAAGTGGGTGGTGCGGCCGGCCACGGGGAGATTGATGCCGGCGGCTCCCGTGCGGTACTCGGCGACCGGGCTGTGCTCGAAGAGCCGGTCGGGCACCCCGCCGACGACGGGGCCCTGCGGGGCGAGCGGGACCACGGTGGTCCGCAGTGGCTCGGCCCGCTGGTCGGCGGGCGGCTGGTAGGGGTTGCGGACGCCCAGATAGATGGCCGTACCGAAGGCGAGGAGGATCAGCAGGACCAGCATGAGGGCTTGGCGGGAGCCGCTCCGGCCCTCCCAGGACGAGGGGCGACTTCGCACGGCCTCGGTGTGCTCGCCCATCCGCTCCCGGGCCGAGAACTCCTGGAGGTGGGCAGCACGGACGAACGCCTCGTCGAAGACGACGGACCTGTACTCGTCCTCACCACCGGGGAGACCCTCAGGTGTCCCCTCAGGCGGGTCGCCACGCCCTGCCATACCTTCAGGGTAGGTCCGCGGGGGCTTCGGTAAACGCCCAGGTGCGGGACAAGTTCGGAAGAATTCCGCCGTCAGGGTGTGTGTGCGCCGCCGTGGGTCCGTGCGGCTCGGCCGGCCGGGAGACGCGGACCGCGACGGGAGGGCGGCGGACCGCGACGCGGGGGGCGCGGAGCGTGCCTACTTGGGGGAGGCGGAGCGTGCCGCGGGGGCGTACGCGGCGGGCGGGGCCGGGTTCGGGTTGGGCGTGTCGACGCCGGTCGTGGCCGGCGGCGGGACCTGGTCCTGGCGGTTGGCGGCCGCGCCCCGGTAGACGGCGCTGAACGCCAGGGCGACCATGCCGATCCCCATGACGAGGGCGAGGACCCAGGCGACGGGCCGGTGCCAGCGGGCGCTGCCCCGGTAGGGGCGCAGAGCGCCGCCGTGGCGGCCGTAGGGGCTGGCGTCGTCGCCGACGTCGTCCGGCTCGTAGGTGAGGCCGGAGGCGTCGTGGAAGTCCTCGTAGAGGTCGTCGTCGCCCGATCCGCCTCCGGCGCGGGCGCGGGCCGACTCGGCCTCCGCGCGGGCCTGGGCGGCGGCGAGGAGCCGCTCGACGGCGGTGGGTTCGTGAACGGTCGCGGCCCGCACGAAGTCCTCGTCGAACACCACGTCGGCGTAGACCTCGTCGGCGCCTCCGCGGTCGACAGAGTCCTCAGGGTCCCCGCCGTCCTGGAACGGCGTGCCCCCCACGTCGTCCGGCACGGATTCAGAGTAGACCCGCGAGGTGGTTTTGGGCAGGGAGAGTGCGAAGCCTCCCCGCCCGTACCGAAAGGAGTGGTTACCGCACGTGACCGTCGCCGGTGACGATGTACTTGGTCGAGGTGAGCTCCGGGAGGCCCATGGGGCCCCGGGCGTGCAGCTTCTGGGTGGAGATGCCGATCTCCGCGCCGAAGCCGAACTGTCCGCCGTCCGTGAACCGGGTGGAGGCGTTCACGGCGACCGTGGTGGAGTCGACCAGCTGGGTGAAACGGCGGGCCGCGGCCTGCGAGGTGGTCACGATCGCCTCGGTGTGACCGGAGGACCAGGTCCGGATGTGCTCGACGGCCCTGTCGAGGGAGTCGACGACGGCGGCGGCGATGTCGTACGAGAGGTACTCGGTCTCCCAGTCCTCCGGCGTGGCCGGTACGACGGTGGCCTTGGAGCCCTCGGCGAAGGCGATGACGCGCTCGTCGGCGTGGACGGTGACACCGGCCTCGGCGAGGGCGTCGAGGGCGCGGGGCAGGAAGGCCGCGGCGATGTCCTGGTGGACGAGGAGGGTCTCGGCCGCGTTGCAGACGCTGACCCGGTGGGCCTTGGAGTTGATCAGGATGTCGACGGCCATGTCGAGGTCGGTCTGGGCGTCGACGTAGACGTGGCAGTTGCCGGTGCCGGTCTCGATGACCGGGACGGTGGACTCCTCGACGACCGTCCGGATCAGGGAGGCTCCGCCGCGCGGGATGAGGACGTCGACGAGGCCGCGGGCGCGCATCAGCTCGCGGACCGAGTCGCGGGACTCGCCGGGGACGAGCTGGATGGCGTCCGCGGGCAGTCCGGCGCCGCCGACGGCGTCGCGCAGGACCTTCACCAGGGCGCTGTTGGAGGCGTAGGCGGAGGACGAGCCGCGGAGCAGGACGGCGTTGCCGGACTTGAGGCAGAGGGCGGCGGCGTCGACGGTGACGTTGGGGCGGGCCTCGTAGATGATGCCGACGACGCCGAGCGGGACGCGGACCTGGCGCAGGTCGATGCCGTTGGGCAGGGTCGAGCCGCGGACGACCTCGCCGACGGGGTCGGGCAGGGCGGCCACGTCGCGGACGTCGGCGGCGATGGCGCGGACGCGCTCGGGGGTGAGGGTGAGCCGGTCGATGATCGCCTCGCTGGTCCCGGCTTCGCGGGCCTTGGCGATGTCCTCGGCGTTGGCCTCGACGATTTCGGCGGTGCGCACTTCGAGGGCGTCCGCGATCGCCAGCAGGGCGTCGTCCTTGGTCGCACGCGGGAGTGGCGCGATTTCGGCGGCGGCGCCACGGGCCCGGTAGGCGGCCCGGGTGACCGGGGAGAGGTTGTCGAGGGGCGTGAGCGAGGTCATGCCCGCAGGGTACTGGCACCCCTGCGGACATCCCTCACGTATCCCGCACTCCGAGACGTGCCCCGGCCGTTCCGAGACGGCCCGCACGGGGAGGCGTCCGGAACACGCCCCCGTTCAGTACGGGTGGACGCCGACCGGGGCGGCCGGCGGCGGGCCGTAGCCCTCCGCGATCCGCTGGTGGTAGGTCTCGCGGTCGATGACCTCGAGGCCGACGATCTCCCACGGCGGCAGCTTGGCGGTCTGCCGGTGCTCGCCCCACAGGCGCAGGGCGACGGCCGCGGCGTCGTGCAGGTCGCGGGCCTCCTCCCAGTACCGGATCTCGGCGTGGTCGTTGGCATACCTGCTGGTCAGCAGGAAGGGGTGGTCGTGGGCCAGCTGTTCGAGCCCGCGGCGCACCTCCTTCAGCGGTGACTCCACACCCGACACGCTGAGCGTGATGTGCCAGAGTTTGGACACGGGCTGTTCCTTGGCACGTGCCTCACGTGCCTCGCGAACCTCGCGTGTCTCGGTGGTGGTCTCGGTCTTGGTGTCCGTGGACCTGTCCCGTGCCTCGTCGAAGTCGGCTCCGGCCTCGACACTGGTCAGGGCGCGTTCGGCAGTCCCTCGGGGCGGTGCCCCTGGGCGCGCTCGTCTCACCGGCGGCCTCCTGTGTGATGCGTGTGGTGCTGTACCCCGCCCCTGCTCTCTTACCCCCGAGACAAAGTTGACCAGCCCGAGGCGGCACTTGGGGCGGTTTTGGTAAACGTCCCTTCCGGATGGCCGCACTTTCAGCCGTTTCGGGAGGGGTGCGAGGGTCAGCGGATGACGACCAGGTCGTCGCGGTGGACGACCTCGCGCTCGTACTCGGGGCCGAGCTCCTTGGCGAGCTCGGGGGTGGAGCGCCCGAGCATCCGGGGCATCTCCTTGGCGTCGAAGTTGACGAGGCCGCGGGCGACGGCGCGGCCGTCGGTGTCGCGCAGTTCGACCGGGTCGCCCGCCACGAAGTCGCCCTCGATGCCCGCGACACCGGCCGCGAGCAGGGACTTCTTGCCCTCGACGACGGCTCGTACGGCTCCGTCGTCCAGGGTGAGGGAGCCCTGGGGGGTGGAGGCGTGCGCCAGCCACAGGAGCCGGTCGGCGGAGCGGCGGCCGGTGCGGTGGAAGTACGTACCGGTGTCGCGCCCGGCGAGGGCGTCGGCGGCGCGGCTCGCGGAGGTGAGGACCACGGGGATGCCGGCGGCGGCGGCGATCCGGGCCGCCTCGACCTTGGTGACCATGCCGCCGGTGCCGACGCCCGCCTTCCCGGCGGAGCCGATCTCCACATGGGCGATGTCGTCGGGGCCGGCGACCTGGGCGATCCTCGACGTGCCGGGCTTGGACGGGTCCCCGTCGTAGAGGCCGTCGACGTCGGAGAGCAGGACGAGCAGGTCGGCGCGGACGAGATGGGCGACGAGGGCGGCGAGCCGGTCGTTGTCGCCGAAGCGGATCTCGTCGGTGGCGACGGTGTCGTTCTCGTTGACGACCGGCAGCGCGCCCATCGCGAGGAGCTGGTCGAGGGTCCGGTAGGCGTTGCGGTAGTGCGCGCGCCGGCTGGTGTCGTCGGTGGTGAGGAGGACCTGTCCGACGCGGACGCCGTAGCGGGCGAAGGAGGCGGTGTACCGGGCGACGAGGAGGCCCTGGCCGACGCTGGCGGCGGCCTGCTGCCGGGCGAGGTCCTTGGGGCGGCGGGTGAGGCCGAGCGGCGCGAGGCCCGCGGCGATCGCGCCGGAGGAGACGAGGACGATCTCCTTCTCGCCGCCGCTGCGGACCTTGGCGAGCACGTCGACGAGGGCGTCGACGCGATCGGCGTCGAGTCCTCCGGAGGCGGTGGTGAGGGAGGAGGAGCCGACCTTGATGACGATCCTGCGGGCCTCCGTCACATACCGCCTCGCGTCGCCCGTCTCTCCGGTCATCTGCGTCGTCACCTGTGCCGCCACCTGCGTCGTCCTCACTCGGCTGTCCCACGCGCCGCGTGTTTCCCCGCCGCGACTGCCAGGCAATCTACGCGAGCCGGGAGGGCTGCCGCTCTTCCGTTTCGCTCCCTGGACCGGAGTCGTCGCTGTCCTGTCCGTTGTTCCGGGGGACGAGGATCCGCTGGGAGATCAGGTAGGTGAACGGGATGGCGACGACGGCCGCGACGAGTGGCGCGATCCTGTCGTCCATTCCGGCCCAGGTGACGAGCGCGTACAGACCGACGCTCTGCACCAGGTAGTTGGTGACGTTGGTGAGCGGGAAGAGGGCGAACTTCTTCCAGGTCGGCCGGGTGCGGTAGGTGAAGTACGTGTTGAGGAAGAAGGAGCCGATCATGCTGAGGACGAAGGCGAGGGAGTACGCGGCGAAGTACGGCATCCACGGATGGAGCAGCAGGTAACAGCCGAAGAAGGTACCCGTGTTGACGCCGCCGACGAGTCCGAAGCGGAAGATCTCGGCGAGGCGTGCGCGCCTCGCCGTGGGAGAGCCGTCCCCCATCAGTGCTCTCCGTCGGACGCCGCGACCCGGACGCGCTCGGCGGCGGTGTGCGCCGCGGTGCCGCGGCCGAAGGAGCGGTGGGTCTCCTTCACGAGGAAGTGCGGACGGCGCTTGGTCTCGTAGTAGATGCGGCCGATGTACTCACCGATCAGACCCAGCATCACCATCTGTACGCCGCCGAGGCCCACGATGATCGCGACCAGGGTGACGTAACCGGGGGCGGTGACGCCGTGGGCGATGGCGGCGACGGCCACCCAGACCACGTAGAGGGCCGCGAAGCCGCTCAGCATCATCCCGAGCCAGAGGGCGATGCGCAGCGGACGGTTGTTGAAGGAGATCAACCCGTCCATGCCGTAGTTGACCAGGGAGCTGAACTTCCACTTCGTCTCACCGCCCTCGCGTGCGGCGTTCTGGTAGTCGAAGGTGACGGTGTCGAAGCCGATCCAGGAGAACAGGCCCTTGGAGAAGCGGTTGTACTCGGGGAGCGAGAGCAGCGCGTCGACGGCGGGGCGGGAGAGGAGACGGAAGTCGCCGACGCCGTCGGTGAGCTCCACGTCGACCCAGCGGTTGACGGCCCGGTAGTACATGCGGCTCAGCGCGGAGCGGAGCTTCTTGTCGCCCTCGCGGGTCCGGCGCGCGATGACCTGGTCGTGGCCCTGGTGGTGCAGGTCCAGCATGCGTGCGAGGAGCTCCGGCGGGTGCTGCAGGTCGGCGTCCATGATGACGACGGCGTCGCCGGTGGACTTGCGGAGGCCGGCCAGCATGGCGGCTTCCTTGCCGAAGTTTCGGCTGAACGAGGCATACTGGGTCCGGCTCGGGTGCAGAGCCGCTATTTCCCGCAGCTTGCCCAGCGTCCCGTCGGAGCTGCCGTCGTCCACGTAGCAGATCTCGTAGTCGACCGGGAGGGCGTCGAGCACCTGCCGCATCCGCGCGTCGAACAGCTCGACGACGTCCTCCTCGTTGAAGCAGGGAACGACGACGGAAAGTTTGGTCATGGAACGTTCACTCCATCGGGATGAGCGAGGGCGCGCCCTGAGTGGCGACCAGCAGACTCTTCCTTGGACAGCACGGTGCGGTACAAGGCGGGTGAAGGCCGACGGGCATGCCCGCCGTGGCCGCCCCGGTCGGCATGCCGTCCATACAATAAAGCATCGCAGAAGACCTTGACATACGTGGCATTTCCACACAATTGCCACTTTATGAACGGCCAGGGGCCAGGGGAGCTAGCACCGGTGAGCAGAACCACCACCTCAGAGCGCGGCGAGACACCGCTCCCGGGGGACGAAGCGGAGACCGACACCCTCAGCGGGAACAGGTTCCGGCGGGCCCTGAGCGGCGTCGGACTCCTCGTCGCCGTCGGATCGGGCGCGCTCCTCGCGGTCGGCGCCTTCCTCGGCCTCTACGTGCGCCCCACGTCCGACGACTGGTGCGCCCTCTGGAAGGCCCGGGACATGGGCCCGTTCGGGCTGGTCTCCGACTTCTACAACACCCAGAACGGCCGCGTCACCAACGCCTTCCTCAGCGGCGTGATCTACGCCGACGACATGCTGGGCCCGAAGCTGCTGCCCGCCTTCCTCGTGGTGGCGCTCGGCGGCGCGCTCTTCCTGCTCGCCCGCGCCGCGCTGCGCGCCCTCGGCCGTCCGCAGCCCCCCGCGGTGCTGCTCGTGGCCGCCGTGGGGCTCATCGAGGCGCTGCTGTTCTTCGCCGGTACGCGGGCCTACCAGGTGCTGCTGTGGGCCCCGGCCACCATCTCCCACACGCTGCCGAGCGTCATCGGCCTCTGGGCCGTGGTCGTCGCCGTCCTCGCGGCCCGGAGCCCGCGCGCCCGGATCGCCGCCGTGGTGACGGCGGTCCTCATCGGTATGGCGATAGGAACGCTCAGCGAGCCGTTCACCATGGTGGCCGGCATCTCCGCGGCCGCCGTCGGTGTCCTCTGCCTGCCCCGCCTGGGCTGGGCGAAGGACTGGTACGTCTCCCGCTGGTGCGCCGCGGCCTGCGTCGGCCTCGCGGGCGGCCTCGCCCTTCTGTACACCTCTCCCGGTGCGAAGTGGCGGCGTGCCCAGGTGCCGAAGGAGCCGCTGACGCTCTCGGAGGTGGGCGAGATCGTCCACGACTGGTGGCGGATGTGGCAGACGATCACCGACCAGTGGGCGTACGCGGGAGCCCTCGCCGTCGGCGTCCTGCTGGGTCTGGGCCTCGTCTTCGCCGGCCCGTCCCGTGACCGCGCCGCCGCCCCCGCCGGGCGCCGCCGCCCGCGGGGCCTGATGATCGTGGCGGCGCTCCTGCCGCTGCCGCTGCTCGCCCTCGCGAGCCTGGGCGTCGCGTACGGCCTGCGCAGCGGGTACGGCGTCACCGGCTGGACGTACGCCCGCACCTGGACGAACTTCCTCGTCCCGATGCTGCTCATCCTCTGCGCGTACGGCACGTGGGCCGGCTACCGGCTCGGCCGGGTGCTCCTGGCCCCCCGGCCCGGCGTCCGCGTCGCGCGGGCGGTCACGCTGCTCGCGGTGGGAGGACTCGCCGTGGCGAGCGCGATCGCCCTGGTGCGGCCGGTGTACTCGACGACCACGGGCACGGTGGCGCGGGGCGTCGCCTGGGACCGGCAGAACGCGCAGATCCGCGCGGACATCGCGAACGGCGCCACGGAGGTGACGTACCGCCCCATGCACATCGGCTGGCTCGCGGAACCCTTCTTCACCAAGGTGTACGCGCGCGACTGGGCGGCCCAGTGCGCGGCCCGCTACTACGAGGTGGACCGCCTCAACCGCCCCTGACGCCCGACGGACACTCCCGGCGCCTCGACGCCCGACGGACACTCCCGGCGCCCTGGCGCCCGGTAGACACTCCCGGCGCCCTGGCGCCCGGCGGACGTCCGCGCGGCGGCCTCGTCCGGCGTGTCGCGTCGGACACATCCGGCGCCACGCCGAACCCCTCTCCCCCGCTTCCGGCTTCCGGAACCCGGGGGAGAGGTGTGTTCCCCGTCACTTCGGGGAAGCGCCCGCGAGAGGACCTGAGGTACCGTCCCGGGACTCACGGCCCCGTGTGGACGCCGCTGATCAGTCAACGCCCGTACGGGCGACTCCTGACGCGTGAGAATAGTTGCCCCCGCGAACGCGGCCCGCCCATCACGATCAGGACACGGCACATGCCGTAACCGCCGGAAGGCGCGACAAACCGGGTGGGGAACACCAGGTAGCTTGGGTGTGTCTGGAGGAAAGACAAGTGGATCGAGGTGGAAGTGCCTGACGTCTCCGTGGTCGTCATCGCATACAACGACGCAGAGCGTCTGCCGACGGCCGTACAGTCGGTGCTGGAACAGACCCTGCACGGCGTCGAGGTCGTGATCGTCGACGACTGCAGCAAGGACGACACCTTCGCCGTCGCCCAGGCGCTCGCCGCCAGGAACCCTGACCGGGTCAGGGCGTTCCAGCTGCCGAAGAACAGTGGCGGCTGCGGCGCGCCCCGGAACTACGGCATCCAGCAGTGCGCCGGCGACTACGTCATGTTCCTCGACAGCGACGACGTGCTCGAGCGCAACGCCTGCCGCAACATGCTGGAGGCCGCCGAGGGCACCGGCTCCGACATCGTCTCCGGCCTCTGCGTCCGCGTGCACCTCGACAGCCGCAACCAGAAGCGGACCTCCTGGTACCCGTGGCTCTACTCGACGACCCGGACCATCGAGTCGATCACCGAGCTGCCGGACCTGCTGACCTTCGACACCCTGTCGACGAACAAGTGCTACCGGCGCGAGTTCCTCCTGGAGTCCGGGCTGGAGTTCCCGGTCGGGATCCACTACGAGGACCTGCTCTTCTCGGCCCAGGCCTACGTCGCCGCGCGCCGGATCACGCTCATCCCGAACACGGTCTACTACTGGAACGTGCAGGAGAGCGCCGCCGCCAAGTCGATCAGCAACAGGCGCCACGAGATCGCCAACTTCGTGCACCGCATGGAGATCCACCGGCGCGTGGACGCCCTGCTGGAGAGCAAGGGCTACGACGAGCTCAAGTACCGCAAGGACATCAAGTTCCTCAAGCACGACCTGGTCCTCCACTTCCGCGACCTGGCGCTGCTCGACGAGGACTACCGGCGCGAGTTCGCCGCGGTCGCCAACGGCTACCTGGCCGAGATCGACCCGCAGGCGTACGACGAGGTGCAGCGCATGCACGCCATCTGCGCCTACCTGCTGAGCAAGGAGGACTGGAACAACCTCCTCCCCGCCACCGACGCGCTCACCAACCCCGGCCGCCTCACCTCCCCGCTCGCCGAGAAGGACGGGCAGGTGTACTGGTGCGCCGAGCACCTGGACACCGAGCAGGGCCGTCAGATCCTGGACGTCACCGCGTCCAACTTCCACAGCCGGCCGCTGACCTCGATCGTCCTGGGCAACCGGCTGACCTCGTACTCCAGCGCCGACGGCGTCGTCAGCCTCGCGGGCCGCGTGGTCAACCCGCTGGGCCGGATCAGCCCCGACGCGGAGATCAGCGCGGTGCTCGAGGTCTCGGCCCGCCGCAGCGTCGGCGGCAAGACCGCCCACATCCCCGTCACCACGATCCGCCACGCCGGCGACCGCATCGAGTGGGAGGGCCGGGCCGACATCGCCCGCACCGTCCGCCCCCTCGGCATCATCGACGCCGTCTGGGACGTCCGTCTGATCCTCACGGTCGACGGCCAGCGGCTCAGGACCCGGGTGTCCGTCGGCGGGACGCCCATCGACGAGGCCGGCGCCCTGCGGATCCGCCCGCGGCTCACCCAGCTGGTCTCCGACCGCTTCGTGCCCGAGGTCACCAAGAAGGGCAATCTGTCCTACGTCCTCGGTGCCGAGGGCAAGGCGGCCGTGCACACCTCGGCGATGATCGAGGGCGCCATGCACGGGCGCGCCGCCGGACTCGCGAAGACCAGTCTGAAGCGCCTGCTCAAGGCGAAGAAGGACCTGCGCTCGGGCGAGACCAAGCTGCGCGTCTACCACGAGTTCTACAGCAAGCTGCCGATCCGCAAGGGCCTGGTGGTCTTCGAGAGCCACCTCGGCAAGCAGTACAGCGACAGCCCCAAGGCGATCTACGAGGAGATGCGCCGCCAGGGCATCCCGTTCGAGGCCGTCTGGTCGTACGCCGGGGCCAAGCCGACGGGCTTCCCCGAGGACGCCACCCTGGTGCAGCGCTGGAGCTGGCAGTACCTGCGCGCGCTCGCCCAGGCCGAGTTCTGGATCGACAACCAGGGCTTCCCGCTGCGCCTCACCAAGCGCCCGGGGACCACGTACATCCAGACGTGGCACGGCACCGCCCTCAAGCGGATGGGCTTCGACGAGCCCACCACGAAGGCCCGCGGCCTGGCCGCGGCGGCCTCCTTCCAGCAGGCCCTGGACCGCTTCGACCACTTCCTGATCCGTGGTGAGCACGACCGCCGCACCCTCGCCCGGGGCTTCCGCCTCCGCGACGAGGTGCTGCTGCCCGTCGGCTACCCGCGCAACGACGACCTCGCCGAGGCGCGCCGCAAGGAGACCGAGACGGGTCACCGGGACCGTGGTCCGCTCGCGGCCGAACTGGGCATCGACCCGGAGAAGAAGGTCCTGCTCTACGCGCCGACCTTCCGCGCCGCCCCCGGTGGCAAGGTGCGTGCCTTCCAGGCTCCCTTCGACGTCGAGGAGTTCGCGGAGCGGTTCGGCGACACCCACCAGCTGCTGATCAGGACGCACTACCTGAACAGCGTGACGCTGCCGCCGTCGGTCCGGGGACGGGTCATCGACGTCTCGCGCCACCACGACATCACCCCGCTGCTCGCCCTCGCGGACGGGCTGATCACCGACTACTCGTCCGTGATGTTCGACTACGGGCTGCTCGACCGCCCGATGATCTTCTTCACGTACGACTACGACGAGTACGCCAAGGAGAACCGCGGCACCTACTTCGACCTGAAGGAGCGCGCTCCCGGTCCTGTCGTGGCCACGGCGGAGGAACTCTTCGGGGTGATCGCCAACTTCAAGGACGAGGCCGACACCAAGTACGCGGCGGCCCGCCAGCGGTTCAACACGGAGTTCAGCGAGTACGACCGAGGCGACGCGGCCCGTCAGATCGTCGCCAAGTTCTTCACCAGGAGCGGGAAGTGACCCACCAGACCACCGTGTCAGGCCGCGACATCTTCATCGTCTCCAACAGCGTGGACGAGATGGGCGGTGTCACGACCTGGACCCACCAGATGGCCAGGGAGTTCACCGACCGCGGCCACCGGGTCCACGTCATCGGCATCACCCCGGCCCCCGAGGGACGCCGGCACGAGTTCCCCGACGCGCTGCCGTACGACACCACCACGCTGTACGACGGGCACCCGCCGCAGGTCCGCCCGCTGCGCGGACTCAAGGGCAAGCTCAACGCGGCCGAGCGCCGGCGCCACGCGGCGCGTGCCGCCGGCATGCGCGAGCGCGCCGACCGGATGACGGCACTCTTCGCCGCCGCCCGGCCCGGGGCCGTCGTGATCGTGACCCAGGTCTGGGCGATGGAGTGGGTGGCCCTCGCCGACACGAAGAACCTCGTCGTCATCGGTATGAGCCACGAGTCGTACGCCGCCAGCGCCGGCTCCTCCCGGCTCGGCCGGGTGAAGCGGTACTACAAGGACGTCGACCGGCTCCTCGTGCTCACCCCGGGCGACGCGGACCAGTGGATCCGGGCAGGCATGGACAACGTCGGGCACATGCCCAACGCGCTGCCCTTCATGCCCGACACCCCGGCGCCGCGCACCGAGAAGGTCGTCGCCTGCATCGGTCGTCTCTCGCATGAGAAGGGGGTGGACATGCTGCTCGACAGCTGGGCCGAGATCGCGTCCCACCACCCCGACTGGAAGCTGCGGATCTACGGCGCCGGCGACGAGGAGGACGCGCTGCGGGAGCGGACCGCCTTCCTCGGGCTCGACGAGTCCGTGGAGTGGATGGGGCGCACCAACGACGTCCTCGGGGCGCTCTCCCAGGCCTCGGTGTTCGCCCAGGCGTCCCGGGCCGAGGGCTTCCCGATCACCCTGCTCGAGGCGATGGCGGCGGGCGTGCCCTGTGCGGCGTTCGACTGCGCGCCGGGTGTCCGGGAGATCATCCGTGACGGCGAGGACGGTCTGCTCGCCCGCCTCGGCAACACGATGGAGCTCGGCGGTCACATCAGCACGCTGATCACCGACAAGGAACTGCGGGACCGGATGGGCGACGCGGCCTTCGAGAACGTGAAGCGGTATGCCGCCGACGAGATCACCGACCGCTGGGAGGCCCTCTTCGCCTTCCTGGAGCGCTGACGGTCCTACGGAGAACGGCAGAGAAGCGGAAGGGCCGGGGAGTCGAACTCCCCGGCCCTTCCGCTGTGTTCGCCCGATCGCGGGGTCAGACCGCCGCGCCGCGGCGCGCGACCCAGCCGGCCCAGGCCGAGGAGATCATGTCGCGCACGTCGTGACGGGCCTTCCAGCCCAGCTCCGACGCGATGCGGTCGGCGGCGGCGACGACCCGGGCGGGGTCGCCGGCGCGGCGCGGGGTGACGAGCGGCTCGGTGGTGTGGCCGGTGATCTCGTTGATCAGCTCGACCATCTCGGTGACGGAGACGCCCTCGCCACGGCCGATGTTGACCGTCAGGTCGCGCGGCTCGCCCGCCTCGGCCCACTCCGCGAGCTTGCGCGCGGCGACGAGGTGCGCATCGGCCAGGTCCTCGACGTGGATGTAGTCACGGATGCAGGTGCCGTCGGGCGTCGCGTAGTCGTCGCCGAAGATCCGCGGGGCCTCCCCCGCGTCCAGGCGCTCGAAGACCATCGGGACCAGGTTGAAGACCCCGGTGTCGGCCAGCTCGGGGGTCGCAGCTCCGGCCACGTTGAAGTAGCGCAGGCAGGCCGTGGAGATGCCGTGCGCCGCGCCCGCGGCGCGCACCAGCCACTCGCCGGCCAGCTTGGTCTCGCCGTACGGGCTCAGCGGCAGGCAGGGGGTCTCCTCGGTGACGAGGTCGACGTCCGGCATGCCGTAGACGGCGGCGGAGGAGGAGAAGAGGAAGTTGCGCACGCCGGCGGCGGCGACGGCCTCCAGGAGGACCGTGAGACCGATGACGTTCTCGCGGTAGTAGTGCAGCGGCAGCTCGACGGACTCGCCGACCTGCTTCTTCGCGGCGAGGTGGACGACGCCGGTCACGCCGTGCTCGGTGATCGTGCGGTCCAGGACCTCGCGGTCGAGCGTGGAGCCGACCACCAGGGGGACGCCTTCCGGCACCCGCTCCTCGTACCCCGTGGACAGGTCGTCCAGGACGACGACCCGCTCGCCCGCCAGCGTCATGGCGCGCACCACGTGAGAGCCGATGTATCCGGCGCCACCGGTGATCAGATAAGTCATAGTGCCCCAAACCCTTTCACTGTGAACTGCGGGCAAGCCGACGGAGCCTGGCCCTGACCGCCCGAAAACCGTCCCGGGCTCCGGGTGCGATCCGTACGGCCAGCGACCCGTTCGCCGTGGCGTACTGCTGCACCAGAAGTACACCGTACCGGCTGCTCGGAAGCACCGAGCGACGCTGGGAGCCGTCCGGCGGGCGCAGCGAGGTGGTGAACGTCTCTCCGTTCGCGCACGTCACCGTGACTCCGATGTCCCACAGCTGGACGCCCTCACGGCCGCGCGTCCGGCCGCTGCCGGCGAGCCCGGTGAACCGGACCGGGACGCGGGCGGACCAGCCGCCCTCCGCCCCGACGGCGCCGTCCTGACCGTCCGCGCCGTCCGTCGCGGGGACGGGGCGCAGCTCGGCGTGTTCCGTCCGCGCGGGCTCGGTGTCGCCGCGCGGCAGGAAGGCGAGTTCGGCGGTACGGGGGCCGGCCTCGGTCAGCCGTCCGTACAGGTCCCGGACCGTGAACAGCAGCTCGCCACCGCCCCCGGTGCGCAGCCGCGCGTCCACGACGAGCGGCAGCTCGTCCAGCGGCAGCCCTTCGATGCCGTCCAGCCGGGCCTCCGGCAGGTCGTCGGCCCAGACGGCGGCGGAGCGGCCGCCCGCGTACGGAGGGAGCAGGCGGGCCGGGTTCGCGGCCAGCCGGGAGAGCCGGAGCAGATCGCGCGGCTCCTTCGCGGCCAGCAGGAAGCGGGCGATCCAGCGGGCGGGGGCGACCGCGGCGGCGATCTCCGGCTCCGCGAAGCCGGCCAGGTGCTCCCGGGTGAGCTCCCACCACTCGGCCCGGTGGGTGGCGTCGCGCAGCCGCAGGTCCCGGGCGTACATGCGCAGGTCGTGTTCGAGGAACTTGGTGCGGCAGGCCGCCGCGAGCTCCGCGCGACCGGCCCGGACGAAGGTCTCGACGGCCGCGCGGTGGGCGGCGATCCGGGCCTGCCAGTTGGAGACGCCCTCCCGGTCCAGCGAGATCGACAGCTGGGCGGCGGCGCGGCGGACGTGCCAGACGTACACGGTCTCGGGGATCACGGCGACGCGGGGGGCGGCGGCGTACACCCGGGCGGTGAAGAGGAAGTCCTCGTAGACGAAGCGTCCCTCGGGGAAGAGGATGCCGTGCTCGACGAGGAAGGCCCGGTCGTAGACCTTGTTGACGCAGAGGGTGTCGTGGACCAGGGGGCGGAGCTCGGCGGGCGTCTCCAGGACGGCGGGCTCGCGGTAGAGCGAGGGCTGCCAGCGGACGTCCCGGCCCTCGGGAAGCTCACGTCGTACGCAGACGCCGACGGCCACCTGGGTGCCGTGCAGGTCCGCGGCGGCGACCAGGGCCTCGGCGGCGCCGCTCGGCAGGATGTCGTCGCTGTCCAGGAACATGACGTACGGGGCCGTGGCGGCCCTGATGCCGTCGTTGCGGGGGGAGCCGCAGCCGCCGCTGTTCTCCGTTCGGTGCACCACGCGCAGCCGGGGGTGCTGGGCGGCGAGCTCGTCGAGCACCCGGGCCGTGCCGTCGCGGGAGCAGTCGTCGACCGCCACGACCTCCGCCACGACGGGACCCTGGTCGAGCGCGGACCTGATCGCCTCTCCCACCAGCTCCTCGTCGTTGTAGGCGATGACGACGACACTGAGCCGGCCTGCGGTCTCGGACGGGGGCGCTGTACTCACACCAGGATCCTACGGGAGCCCCTGGTGCCCCCGGCGTGGACGTACGTGGGCCCCCGCACCCCCCGGCGTGGACGTACGAGGGCCCCCGCACCCCCCGGTCCGGGGGGTACGAGGGCCCACTGCGGCGAGCTTCCCGCCCGGTCCTGCTAGAAGGGGTCGAACTCGTCGAACGCGCGCTGCGCGTCGTCGCGCTCCGCCTCGCGGTCACGGCGGCGCTGGGCCGCCGGGCGCGGGGCTTCGAGACGGTGGTCCTCGCCTCGGCGGCCGAGCATTTCGGCGCCCGCCATCATCGTGGGCTCCCAGTCGAAGACGACCGCGTTCTCCAGGGAGCCGATCGCGACGCCGTCGCCCGCGCGGGCGCCCGCCTTCATCAGCTGGTCCTCGACGCCGAGGCGGTTGAGGCGGTCGGCCAGGTAGCCCACGGCCTCGTCGTTGTTGAAGTCGGTCTGGCGGACCCAGCGCTCCGGCTTCTCGCCGCGCACCCGGTACACGTCCTCGGCCTCGTCGTACGTGACCGTGAAGCCCGCGTCGTCGACGGCCTTCGGGCGGATGACGATACGGGTCGCCTCCTCCTGCGGCTTCGACGCGCGCGCCTCGGCGACGATGCCGGCGAGGGCGAAGGAGAGCTCCTTGAGGCCGAGGCGGGCCACGGCGGAGGCCTCGAACACCTGGTAGCCGCGGGCCTCCAGGTCCGGGCGGATCATGTCCGCGAGGTCCTGGCCGTCGGGGATGTCGACCTTGTTGAGGACGACGATGCGGGGCCGGTCCTCAAGACCGCCGTACTGCCGCAGCTCCTCCTCGATGATGTCGAGGTCGGTGACCGGGTCACGGTCCGATTCGAGGGTCGCGGTGTCCAGCACGTGCACCAGGACCGAGCAGCGCTCGACGTGGCGCAGGAACTCCAGGCCCAGGCCGCGGCCCTGGCTGGCGCCCGGGATCAGACCCGGCACGTCGGCGATCGTGTAGACGGTCGAGCCGGCCGTGACGACGCCCAGGTTCGGGACGAGCGTGGTGAAGGGGTAGTCCGCGATCTTCGGCTTGGCGGCCGAGAGGACCGAGATGAGCGAGGACTTGCCGGCGCTCGGGTAGCCGACGAGCGCCACGTCGGCGACGGTCTTCAGCTCCAGGACGATGTCCCGGGCCTCGCCGGGCTCGCCGAGGAGCGCGAAGCCGGGGGCCTTGCGGCGCGCGGAGGACAGCGCCGCGTTGCCGAGGCCGCCGCGGCCGCCCTGGCCCGCGACGAAGGTGGTGCCCTGGCCGACGAGGTCGGCGAGGACGTTGCCCTCCTTGTCGAGGACGACGGTGCCGTCGGGCACGTTCAGGACGAGGTCCTGGCCGTCCTTGCCGGAGCGGTTGTCGCCGGCGCCGGGCTGACCGTTGGTCGCCTTGCGGTGCGGCGAGTGGTGGTAGTCGAGGAGCGTGGTGATCGCCTGGTCGACGACCAGGATCACATCGCCGCCACGGCCGCCGTTGCCGCCGTCGGGGCCGCCGAGCGGCTTGAACTTCTCCCGGTGAACGGAGGCGCAGCCGTGGCCTCCGTTACCCGCGGCGACATGCAGCTCGACGCGGTCCACGAAGGTGGTCATGGTTGTGCCTCCATCTGAATACGTGCGGAATGTCTATCTAGTAACACGCGAAAGGCGGACCCGCTTCCCGACCGGGAAGTGAGGTCCGCCTCCGCAAAATGAACCGATCAGGCGACCGGAACGATGTTCACGACCTTGCGGCCACGGTGGGTGCCGAACTGCACCGAACCGGCCTGCAGGGCGAACAGCGTGTCGTCGCCGCCACGGCCGACGCCGGAGCCCGGGTGGAAGTGGGTGCCACGCTGGCGGATCAGGATCTCACCCGCGTTGACGACCTGACCGCCGAAGCGCTTCACGCCGAGCCGCTGGGCATTGGAGTCGCGCCCGTTCCGGGTGGACGATGCGCCCTTCTTGTGTGCCATGTCTCAGTCCCTCTTACTTCGCAGCCGCGGGGATACCGGTGACCTTGATCGCCGTGTACTGCTGACGGTGACCCTGGCGACGGCGGTAGCCGGTCTTGTTCTTGTAGCGCAGGATGTCGATCTTGGCGCCCTTGTGGTGGTCCACGACCTCGGCCGTGACCTTGATGCCGGCCAGGACCCACGGGTCGCTGGTCACGGCGTCGCCGTCGACAACGAGCAGGGTCGAGAGCTCGACCGTGTCGCCAACCTTGGCAGTGGAAATCTTGTCAACCTCAACGATGTCGCCGACAGCAACCTTGTGCTGGCGACCACCGCTGCGCACGATGGCGTACACGCGGATCTCTCTCTCACTCGGGATCGAAACCTCTGAAGCCAGCCACTCACACGGACCCGAGGGCCCGCGGCGTTCCGGAATCGGACGAGCGGCCTCTCCCGACGAGCGGGAGGGAGGTGCTCAGAGGCGCGGCGCATCGATAGACACGCCGACGGTCTAGGTTACGGGCGGCTGCCTCGGAGGGTCAAATTCGCCCGTTCGGTACGGGCCGCCCCCGGTGAGGGGGGCGGCCCGTACCCACCGGTCAGTCCTGGGCCGGGGCGGCGGTCTTCTCCGCCGCCTTCTTGGCCGGGGCCTTCTTGGTGGTGGTCTTCTTCGCCGCGGTCTTCTTGGTCGCCGCCGTCTTCTTGGTGGCGGCCTTCTTGGCCGTGGTCTTCTTCGCCGCGGTCTTGCGCGCCGCCGTCTTCTTGACGGGGGCGGGCTCGGCCTCGGCCTCGGCGGCCTGCGGAGCCGTCTCGGTGGCCTCGGCCGGGGCCGTGGTCACCACGACGACGGCCGCCTCCTCGGCGCCCGAGGGCGAGCCGGCGGGAGCGGTGGCCTTGCGGACCACCCGGCGGCGTGCCCGCGGCGGGGCGGCCACGGGGGCCTCCTCGACGACGGGCTCGGCGACCGGCTCCGCGACGGGCTCGGCGACCGGCGCCACGACGGGCTCCGGCTCCGGGGCGGTCTCGGCGACCGGCTCGACGACGGTCGGCGCGGCGGCCGGCTCCGTGGTCGAGACGACCGGGGAGGTCACCCGGCGGGTGGCACGGCGACGGCCGCGGGGGGCCGGGGCGGCGGTCTCCTCGACCGCCGGCTCGGCGACGGCCTCGGCGACCGGGGCCACGACGGGCTCCGGCTCGACGACCGGCTCCGGCGCCGCCACGGGCTCCGGCTTCGGCTCGGCCTTCGGCTTCGCCTCGAACTCGACGGCCTCGGTCTCCACGACCGACCGCGCGGCGGCCGGAGCCGACACCCGGCGGGTCGCCCGACGACGGCCACGGCCACGGGTCGCGGCGGCCTCCGCCTCGGCGATGGAGCCGTACAGCTCCTCGTCCGCGGCGATCGGCTCGGGCAGGGCCACCGGGGCGGCCAGCTCGGCGGCGACCTCGGCCTCGGTCTCGGCGGTCTCGCCGTCCGTCTCGGTGGCCTCGGTGACCTCGGCGTGCTCGTGCTCGTGGGCGTGCTCGGCGCCGCCGCGGCCGCGCTTCTTCGAGCGCTTGCCGCCACCACCGCCACCGGCGGTGGTCGGCTGCTCCATGTGCACGATGACACCGCGGCCGTTGCAGTGGACGCAGGTCTCGGAGAAGGACTCCAGGAGGCCCTGGCCGACCCGCTTGCGGGTCATCTGCACCAGGCCGAGCGAGGTGACCTCGGCCACCTGGTGCTTGGTCCGGTCCCGGCCCAGGCACTCCAGGAGGCGGCGCAGCACCAGGTCGCGGTTGGACTCCAGGACCATGTCGATGAAGTCGATGACGACGATGCCGCCGAGGTCGCGCAGCCGGAGCTGACGCACGATCTCCTCGGCCGCTTCGAGGTTGTTCCTCGTGACGGTCTCTTCGAGGTTGCCGCCCTGGCCGGTGAACTTGCCGGTGTTGACGTCGACGACGATCATCGCCTCGGTCTTGTCGATCACCAGCGAGCCGCCGCTGGGCAGCCAGACCTTGCGGTCGAGCGCCTTCATGAGCTGCTCGTCGATCCGGTACGTCGCGAAGACGTCGACCTCGCTCGTCCACTTGGACAGGCGGTCGGTCAGGTCCGGGGCGACGTGGTGCACGTAGCCGTGGATGGTCTCCCACGCCTCGTCACCGCTGACGATGACCTTGGAGAAGTCCTCGTTGAAGATGTCGCGGACGACCCGGACGGTCATGTCCGGCTCGCCGTAGAGCAGCGTCGGGGCGTTGCCGCTCTTCGCCTTCTTCTGGATGTCCTCCCACTGCGCCTGCAGTCGCTCGACGTCGCGGCGCAGCTCGTCCTCGCTCGCGCCCTCGGCGGCGGTGCGCACGATGACGCCCGCGTCCTCGGGGACGATCTTCTTGAGGATGGTCTTGAGGCGGGCGCGCTCGGTGTCCGGGAGCTTGCGGCTGATGCCGGTCATCGAGCCCTCGGGCACGTACACGAGGTAGCGGCCGGGCAGCGAGACCTGGCTGGTGAGACGGGCGCCCTTGTGGCCGATCGGGTCCTTCGTCACCTGGACGAGGACCGACTGGCCGGACTTGAGGGCGGTCTCGATGCGGCGCGGGCCGTTGCCCATGCCGAGCGCCTCGAAGTTGACCTCACCGGCGTACAGGACGGCGTTGCGGCCCTTGCCGATGTCGACGAAGGCGGCCTCCATGGACGGCAGGACGTTCTGGACCTTGCCCAGGTAGACGTTGCCGACGTACGAGGTGGCCTGCTCCTTGTTGACGTAGTGCTCGACGAGCACGTTGTCCTCGAGGACGCCGATCTGGGTGCGCTCGCCGCTCTGGCGGACGACCATGACGCGCTCGACGGCCTCGCGGCGTGCCAGGAACTCGGCCTCGGTGATGATCGGGACGCGGCGGCGGCCCTGCTCGCGGCCCTCGCGGCGACGCTGCTTCTTGGCCTCCAGGCGGGTCGAGCCCTTGATGGACTGGACCTCGTCGGCGCCGGTACCAGGCTCGGCCTTCTCGCGGGCCGGGCGGGGCTCGCGGACCTTGACGACCGTACGGACGCCCTCCTCGTCGGTGCCCTCGACGTCGGCGGAGGCGTCCCCGCTGCGACGGCGGCGGCGACGACGGCGACGGGAGCTGCTGGAGCCGCCGAAGGCCTCGGCCTCGTCGTGCTCCTCCTCGCCGTCCTCGGACTCCTCGGACTCGTCCTCCGCGTGCGGCTCCTCGCCGTCCTCGGAGTCCTCGACCTCGGTGAGCTCACCACGACGACGGCGACGGCCGCCACGGCGGCGACGACGGGACGGGCGGTCCTCGTACTCGTCGCTCTCCTCGGCCTCCTCGGCCTCCTCGACCTCGTCGGCGACGGCCTCGACCTCGGGCTCGTCGGCGACGGTGGCGGGGACGGGCTCGACGGCGACGGGCTCGCCACGGCGGCGACGGCGACGGCGGGAGCCCTCGGGGCGCTCGACGGGCTCGGGGGTCTCCTCGACCTCGGCCTCGACCTCGGCCTCGACGAGCTCGATCTCCTCGACCGTCTCGTCCTCCTCCGGCTCCACCGGCGCGGCGGCAGCGGCCGCGGCGGCGGTCTCCGGGGTCTGGAACATCGGCTCGGTGAAGACCGGCGCCTGGAAGACGGCGACGGAGGGGCGCGCGGCACGGCGCGACTCGCGGGCCGGGGCGGGCTCGGAGGTGAACTGCGGGGAGGTCGCGCGGCGGCGGCCGCGGCCACGGGTGGCGGCGGTCTCGGCGGCGGTGACCTCGGCCTCGTCGGCGGCGATCTGCGCGACGGCGGCCGTCGGCAGCGACTCGCCGGTGGCGGCGGCCTCGGCGGTCACCTCGGGCGAGGTGACCTTACGGGTGGCACGGCGGCGGGTACGCGGGGCGGGCGCGGCGGCCTCCTCCGCGACCTCGGCGGCCGGGGCGGTCTCGACGACCGGCTCGGCGGGCGCGGCGGCGGGCGTCACGACCGCGGTCTCCTCGGCGGCCGCGGGCGCGCCGGCCGGGGCGGTGGCCTTGCGGGTGGCGCGGCGGCGGGTGCGGGCCGGCGGGGCGGCCTCGGGGGCCTCCTCGGCGACCGGCTCGGCCGGCGTGACCTCGGTGGTCTCCTCGGGGGCCTCGGCGACGACCGGGGAGGTCACCGGCGAGGTGGCCTTACGGGTGGCGCGGCGGCGCGTGCGGGCCGGGGCGGCCTCGGGGGCCTCCTCGACGGCCTCGGCGGCGACGGCCTCGGCGGCGGGGGTCTCCACGACCGGCTCCGGGGTCTCCGCGGCGGGTGCCGCGTTCTCCGCGGCCGGCGCGGTGGCCTTGCGGGTGGCCCGGCGGCGGGCACGCGGCGCGGGTGCGGCCTCGGTCTCGGCCGGGGCGGCCTCCGCGGCCGCGGTCTCGGGGGCCGTGGTGGCCGCTGTGGTCTCGGCGTTCGCACCCGTCACCGGCGGACCGGCGGGGCGGGAAGCGGCGCGGCGCCTGCGGCGCGGCGGCAGCTTGTCACCGGGGGCGTTGGTGTCTTCGTTGGACTCGAGCATGCGGGGTTCTCCCGTCACGCTCCCGGGCGCCGCGTCTTGGTCCGGTCCGGCGGCACGGTCGCGCCTGAGGCGCGGTGCCGCCGTCCGGGGCGCGGGCGCCGCACGGGAGCTCTGTGTCTGGCTCGCCGGTTCCGTACGCACTGTGCGTACGGCCTGGCGAAAGTCTCCTGGTCAGTGCGCTGCCCGACCCAGGTGGCTCCCGAGTACCAGGGCGGCGCTACGACGACCGCTCCCTACGCGATGCCGGTACCCGGCGCCGTCGCAGAGGCGGTCGCGGCGGCCGTGGTAGATGCGGCCGTGACTGCCTCGCGGTCGGGCGCGAGCGGGTCGGTCACCGTGCCGGACTCCTCGTCGAAGAGCCCCTGCGCCAGCCTGGTCACCGCAGCGGGGACCGGCGGCGCCAGGTCGGCCACAGCTCGGAGACCGGACAGGACGTCGTCGGGTCGTACGGCAGGTGTCACGTGCCGAACAACCAGCCGCAGTATCGCACAGGCGCTGTCCAGCGGCCTATCACCCTGGGGATCGCCCTGGGGAGCGGCTGCCGTCAGCTCGGTGACCGCGGAACGCGCGTCGAAGGTGCGGACGCCGTTCTTGGTCTTGCGCTGTACTTCCACGGTCTCGGCCGCGAGAAACGCCTCGGCGGCCTTCTCCACGTCCTCGACGGTGACGCCTTCGAGGCGCAGCTCCCAGATGGAGGCGGTGAGCCGGTCGGCGAGGCCCGAGGTCCGGGCCTCGACGGCGTCGGTGATGTCGAGGCCGGCCGGGAGGGACTCGTCGAGCAGGACCCGCAGGGTCTCCGGGTCGCGTGCCTCGGTGAGGGCGATCTCCAGGTATTCGGCCTCGGAGCCCGTGCCCGTGGGGGCGGCGTTGGCGTACGACACCTTGGGGTGCGGGGTGAAGCCGGCCGAGTACGCCATGGGCACCTCGGCACGGCGCAGCGCACGCTCGAAAGCGCGCTGGAAGTCACGGTGGCTGGTGAACCGGAGGCGGCCGCGCTTGGTGTAGCGCAGTCGGATGCGCTGCACCGCCGGTGCGGGCGGCGGGCCTTCGGGCTGTCGCTTGCCCAGTGGTTCTTCTCCTCGGTGCGGGGCGGCGCGGGTGGCGCCGTCCACGAGATGTACGGGTCGCCCTGGGGGTCCCGCCCGGTTCACCCCCGCTTTCGCGGGGAGATCTCGGGGGCGGGCGCCGCGCCGGGGACGTTCGTTGTACTACCCAGAGTACGCGCCCGGGCCGCCTCCGGTTCCCCGGACCCGGACGACCGGACTGAGCCGACCAGGGCACGCCAGGTGTCCCGGCGGGCCTCCCGCACGGCGGCGCGGGCCGAGGCGAGCGCTTCGCGGGCCGCGCGTCCGGCTCCGGTGAGCGTCTCCTTCGCGACGCGGCCGGCCGTGGCGGCGAGGCGGCCGGCCGCTGCGGCGCCACGGCGGGCCGGGGCCCAGACGTGGTCGCGGATCCAGTGTCCGACGGGGGTGCAGACGCTCCGCCAGAACCAGACCAGGGGCAGACCCACCAGGGTTCGTACCATCCACCCCACCGCACGCCCGACGGCCCGCGACACGTACCCGGCGACGCGCCAGCACAGGGCGAGCGCGTCCCGGACCTCGCGCGCGACGGGCACCAGGACCCGGTTCCAGAGCCACCCGAGGGGGACGACGATCCCGTACCGGACGAGCGGGACGAGGACGCACCGCCAGAGGCCCGCCCAGGGCCACACGAACACGGCCTTGGCCAGCAGGACGATGGCGACGGCGATGCCCCGGCCGAGCCGGGGGAAGAGCCACCCGAGGCCCTTCCCGACGGGGGTCAGCACGTACCGGTCGAACCAGAGGACGGGCACGACGACGCCGTACCGGAGCAGCGGCACCAGGACGTGCGTGAAGAGCGCGGCGACCGGGACGAACACGCCCTTCTCCAGGAGGAAGGAGAGCCCGGCGCCGAGCGGGACGAGGACCCGCCGGTACAGCCAGACGCTGGGTACGGCGATCCCGTGGCGGCAGACGGGCACGACCACGTACCGCCAGAGGCCGGTCCACGGCCAGACGAACACGGCCCTGGCCAGCCACCCGGCCCCGGTCCCCAGGACCCGCCCGAGCCGGGGGAGGAACCACCCGAGTCCCGCAGCGACCGCCGCGAGGGCCCGGGCCAGGCCGCGGCCGGTCGGGCGCAGCAGCGTGCGGTGGAGCCATCGGGCCGGCGCGGCGATCCCGTACCGGGCGACGGGCACGAGCAGATACCGCCAGAGCCCCACCCACGGCCACACGAGGAGCAGCTTCCCCAGGACGCGGCCGCCGACCGCGAGTCCCCGGCCCACCGGGGCGAGCACCGTCCGGTCCAGCCACCGCACCGGACGGGCCGCCAGGTGGTGGACGAGCCACCCGAGCCCCCTCCCCACGCCGGTGAGCACCCGGACGAGGCCCTGGTGCAGCCCGGTGAGCGCATGCGCGAGTCCCCGGCCCGCCGGGCGCAGGACCGCGCGGTCGAGGACGTGGGCCGCGGCCACGAGGGCGTCCCAGACCATGCGGACCGGCAGGACGGCGACCAGCACGACGATCCGGACGGGGATGCGGATCAGCGCGGGCGGCGGCGGGCTCTCCATGGTCATGCCCGAGATGACGCGAAGGCCCGGCGGAGGGTTCTCCCTCACGCCGGGCCGTTCGCCGGATTTCTCTCCGGTCGGAGCTACTTCACGACCGACAGCGGCAGCAGCTTCTTGCCGGTGGGGCCGATCTGGATGTGGGTGTCCATCTGCGGGCAGACGCCGCAGTCGAAGCACGGGGTCCAGCGGCAGTCCTCGACCTCGGTCTCGTCGAGCGAGTCCTGCCAGTCCTCCCAGAGCCAGTCCTTGTCGAGACCGGAGTCCAGGTGGTCCCAGGGCAGGACCTCCTCGTAGGTGCGCTCGCGGGTCGTGTACCAGGCGACGTCGACGCCCATCTCCGGGAGCGTCTTCTCGGCGCAGGCCATCCAGCGGTCGTACGAGAAGTGCTCGCGCCAGCCGTCGAAGCGGCCGCCGTCCTCGTACACCGCGCGGATGACCGCGCCGATGCGGCGGTCGCCGCGGGACAGGAGGCCCTCGACGATGCCCGGCTTGCCGTCGTGGTAGCGGAAGCCGATCGAGCGGCCGTACTTCTTGTCGCCGCGGATCTTGTCGCGGAGCTTGCGCAGCCGCTCGTCCGTCTCCTCGGCCGACAGCTGCGGGGCCCACTGGAACGGGGTGTGCGGCTTGGGGACGAACCCGCCGATGGAGACGGTGCAGCGGATGTCGTTCTGGCCGGAGACCTTGCGGCCCTCGGCGATCACGTTCATCGCCATGTCGGCGATCTGGAGGACGTCCTCGTCGGTCTCCGTCGGCAGGCCGCACATGAAGTACAGCTTCACCTGGCGCCAGCCGTTGCCGTAGGCGGTGGAGACGGTCCGGATGAGGTCCTCCTCCGAGACCATCTTGTTGATGACCTTGCGCATGCGCTCGGAGCCGCCCTCGGGGGCGAAGGTGAGGCCGGAGCGGCGCCCGTTCCTAGTCAGCTCGTTGGCCAGGTCCACGTTGAAGGCGTCGACACGGGTGGACGGCAGGGACAGGCCCACCTTGTCCTCCGTGTACCGGTCGGCGAGGCCCTTGGCGATCTCACCGATCTCGGAGTGGTCCGCGGAGGACAGCGAGAGGAGGCCGACCTCCTCGAAGCCCGTCGCCTTGAGACCCTTCTCGACCATCTCGCCGATGCCGGTGATGCTTCGCTCCCGCACGGGGCGCGTGATCATGCCGGCCTGGCAGAAGCGGCAGCCGCGGGTGCAGCCGCGGAAGATCTCGACGGACATGCGCTCGTGGACGGTCTCCGCGAGCGGCACGAGGGGCTGCTTGGGGTACGGCCACTCGTCGAGGTCCATGACGGTGTGCTTGGAGACGCGCCACGGCACACCGGACTTGTTGGGCACGACACGGCCGATGCGGCCGTCCGGCAGGTACTCCACGTCGTAGAACCGCGGGACGTACACCGAGCCGGTCCTCGCGAGGCGGAAGAGGACCTCCTCGCGGCCGCCCGGCCGGCCCTCGGCCTTCCAGGAGCGGATGATCTCGGTCATGTCGAGGACGGCCTGCTCGCCGTCGCCGATGATCGCCGCGTCGATGAAGTCCGCGATCGGCTCGGGGTTGAAGGCCGCGTGGCCGCCCGCGAGCACGATCGGGTGGTCGACGGTCCGGTCCTTCGACTCCAGCGGGATGCCGGCCAGGTCGAGGGCGGTGAGCATGTTCGTGTAGCCGAGCTCGGTGGAGAAGCTCAGGCCGAAGACGTCGAACGCGCCGACGGGGCGGTGGCTGTCGACCGTGAACTGCGGGACCTTGTGCTCCCGCATCAGCTCTTCGAGGTCCGGCCAGACGCTGTAGGTGCGCTCGGCGAGGACGCCCTCGCGCTCGTTGAGCACCTCGTAAAGGATCATGACGCCCTGGTTGGGCAGACCGACCTCGTACGCGTCCGGGTACATCAGCGCCCAGCGGACGTCGGCGGACTCCCACGGCTTGACCGTGGAGTTCAGCTCTCCACCGACGTACTGAATCGGCTTCTGCACGTGCGGGAGCAGAGCTTCGAGCTGCGGGAAGACAGACTCGGCAGCAGACATCTCGAACCTTCGTGAGCTGGCAGGGGGGCGACTCTCAAGCGTACCCCGGTGCTCAGTGGGTCAGGGACGCCGTGAGGTCCGGGGCCGAGGCCCTGGCCCAGACCCCGGGGAGCGCCCGCTCGGCGTCCGCCGCGGCGGCCTCCTCGTGTCCGTACAGAAGTCCCCAGGTGAAGGCCGATTCGCCGGCCCCGTGGGCCACGATCGCGAGCTCGCGCAGGGCGCCCCTGGCGACGACGGCGTCCTGGTGCTCGCCGAGCAGGCTCTGGACGGCTTTCACTCGTTTCGCGAGCCGCTTCGCGGGCTTCCCGAGGGTGGGGCGGGCGGCCTCGGCCGCGTAGCGGGCGCGTTTGGCCGCCTTGCGGGCCTCGTGGAGGGCGAGGTCGCGTTCGTGCTGGGGTTCGAGGGAGAGGGCGTGTCCGATCCGGCCGGCGAGGCGGGCGTGGTCCTTGCGGACGGCGCGGGCGAGGACCGTCCGGGCGTCGCCGGCGGCGTCCTTCCGCAGCGGCGGGTCGGCGAGGAGCGCGTCGAGGGCGCCGAGGAGGGTGAGGTGGCGGGCGGAGTCGAGGGCGGCGAGGGCTTGGCGGCGGGCGTTCCTGCCGTGGGCGGCGTCACGGCGCCGCAGCCGGGCCTTGACCGGGCCGAGGACCAGGGGGCGGGGCAGCTCACCGAGGCGGGCGCGGAGCCGTTCGTCGAGGACCTCCTGGTCGCGGGCGACGCCGAGTTCTCCCGCGAGCCATTTCAGTTCCTCGCCGATCGGGTCGGTGACCTCCCGGTCGAGGACCTTCTTGTACGTCTTGAAGGCGCTGCGCAGCCGGCGGCAGGCGACCCGCAACTGGTGGACGGCGTCGGGCAGGTCGCGCCGCACGGCGGGGTCGTACGCGACGATCGCCTCGACCTGGTCCCGTACGTAGGCGAGGACGGCGGCTCCGGCGGTGCCGGGCTCGGCGGGCGGCTCCGGCGCGGCCGCGGGCGCCTCGGGCTCGACGCCCGTCTCGGCGAGCGCGCGGGACAGTTTCGACGGGGAGTCCGAGGGCCGGATGCCGGCCTTCCTGAGGCGTTTCTCGACGGCGTCGAGGACGGCGGGGTCGGTGTCGTCGGCGAGTTCGACCTCGATCTCGGTCCAGGCGGCCTCTCCCCCGCTCGTGAGGCCCTCGGCGTGGACGGTGTCCACGGAGAGTTCGGCGAGGAGGGTGCCGTCGCCGTCGTGGAGGTGGCGGACGTCACGGGAGGAGCGGAGGCGGACGACGGGGACGATCTCGGCGTCCCGGACGCGGGAGCGCAGGAGCCCCGCCAGGGACCGCGGGAGCGTGTCCGAGAGCGGGGCTCTGATCTCGTCGCGGATGCCGGAAGCGACGGGGAACTTGAGGTGCCAGCCGGCGTCCGCGCCGCCGGTGCGACGGCGCAGGGTGAGTGCGTCGGCGGCGAGCCGCAGGTCGGGTGTGTCGTAGTAGACGGCGTCGAGTTCGGTGACGCCCTCGTCGGTGACCGAGGCCACCCCGGCCGCCCGGGTCAGGTCCGGGAGGCCGGTCCGGGAGGTGGCTTCGTACTTCCGCTCGATCTCTCGCTTCGTCTCCGCCATGAATCGAATCTAGACGGGAAGTGAACTCCGCGGGAGTACGCCTGTCAGCCTGTCCGGAAATCCCCTGGGGGATGCGCCGGACGTCCTCTAGGCCGTCATGGGCCGCTGGACCCTGATCGACTGGAGCAGTCCGATCGCCACCCACACCGCGAACATCGACGAGCCGCCGTACGAGACGAACGGCAGTGGCAGGCCGGCGACCGGCATGATGCCGAGCGTCATGCCGATGTTCTCGAAGGACTGGAAGGCGAACCAGGCGATGATCCCGGCCGCGACGACCGTGCCGTAGAGCTCGGTGGTCTCGCGGGCGATCCGGCAGGCCCGCCAGAGGACGACGCCGAGGAGCAGCAGGATCAGGCCGGCGCCGACGAAGCCGAGCTCCTCCCCCGCCACCGTGAAGACGAAGTCGGTCTGCTGCTCGGGCACGAACTGGCCGGTGGTCTGGGAGCCCTTGAAGAGTCCGGAGCCGAGGAGGCCGCCGGAGCCGATCGCGATCCGGGCCTGGTTGGTGTTGTAGCCGACGCCGGCCGGGTCGAGGTCGGGGTTGGCGAAGGCCGCGAAGCGGTTGATCTGGTACTCGTCGAGCATGCCGAGCGCGGTGACGAGCACCGCGCCGCCGACGCCGGCGCCGATCAGTCCGAGGACCCAGCGGTTGGAGGCACCGGAGGCGAGCAGCACGCCGAGCACGATGACCGCCATGACCATGACCGAGCCGAGGTCCGGCATCAGCATGACGATGCCCATGGGGAGCGCGGCCAGGGTGAGGGCCTTGGCGACGGTGCGGTGGTCGGGGTGGATCTGGTCGCCCGCGTCGACCTTCGCGGCCAGCAGCATCGCCATCACCAGGATGATCGTGATCTTCACGAACTCACTGGGCTGGAGCGAGAAGCCGCCGCCGATGACGATCCACGCGTGGGCGCCGTTGATGGTGGCGCCGAGCGGGGTGAGGACGGCGAGGATCAGCACGATCGAGAGGCCGTAGAGGACCGGGACCGCGCCCCGCAGGGTGCGGTGGCCGAGCCAGATCGTGCCGATCATCAGGGCGACGCCGATGCCGGTGTTGAGCAGGTGCCGGAACAGGAAGTAGTACGGGTCGCCGTTGTTGAGCTCGGTGCGGCCGCGGGTGGCGGACCAGACGAGCAGCGCCCCGATGAAGGAGAGCGCGAGCGAGGAGAGCAGGATCGGCCAGTCGAGCCGGCGGACCACCGAGTCGCGGGCGGCCAGCTTGGCGAGCGTGCCGCGCTCGGGGGCGTACCGGGAGATGGAGAAGCCGTGGGGTGCGGTCATCGGTTCAGTCCCTCCGCCAGGCGGCGGGCGGGCCCGCGAGTTCCTGCTGGTCGGGCTTGTCGGGGTCGGCCTGGCCCGGGTCGGCCGGGTCGGCCGGGTCGGGCTGCTGGGTGCCGTCCGGCGTGTTCAGGGGCGCGTCGGGGTCGATCTTCCCGACCTCCGGGTCGTACGGCTTGATCTTCGGGGCGTCGATGGAGCCGTCGGCCTCGATCTTCGGGAGGGTCTTCTGCGGCTGCGGCAGCAGGGCCCGCCTGAGGTCCTGCTTGCCGGCGTCGTCGAGCCCGTAGAGCGCGTCGTAGATGTTGCGGACGGCGGGGCCGGAGGCGCCGGAGCCCGTACCACCCTGGGCGATCGTCATGACGATCGCGTAGTCCTTGGTGTACGTGGCGAACCAGGAGGTCGTCTGCTTGCCGTAGACCTCGGCGGTACCCGTCTTGGCGTGCATCGGGATCTTGTCCTGCGGCCAGCCGCCGAATCGCCAGGCGGCCGTACCGCGGGTGGCGACTCCCGCGAGGGCTTCCTCTATCAAGGCCTGCGTCTTGGTGTCCATGGGGAGCCTGCCGTGCGCCTTGGGCTTGATCTCGGTGACCTTCTTGCCGTCGGGGCTGACGATCGCCTTGCCGACGGTGGGGTTCCAGAGGGTGCCGCCGTTGGCGATGGCCGCGTAGATGGTGGCCATCTGGATGGGGGTGACGAGGGTGTCGCCCTGCCCGATGGAGTAGTTGACGGAGTCACCGGCGCGCATCAGGTTGCCTTCGAGGCAGTTCTCGTACGAGAGCTGCTGGACGTACGTGCCGCCCTTCTTGCCGATGCGGCACCAGTAGTCCTTGTTGTCCGCCCAGAAGTCCTGCTTCCACTTCCGGTCGGGGACACGGCCGGTGACCTCGTTGGGGAGGTCGATGCCGGTCTCGGCGCCGAGGCCGAACTGATGGGCCGTCTTGTAGAACCAGTCCTTGGCGTCCTTCTTCGGCTTCATCCCGCCGTCCTTCTGCCACTGCTGGTGGGAGAGGGCGTAGTAGACGGTGTCGCAGGAGACCTCAAGAGCCTGGCCGAGGGTGATGGAGCCGTGGCCCTGGGACTCGAAGTTCTTGAAGACCTGGTTGCCGATGGAGTACGAGGAGGGACACGGGTAGCGCCCGTTGAAGTCGTATCCGGCGTTCACGGCGGCGGTCGTCGGGATGACCTTGAAGATCGAGCCGGGGGCCGCCTGGCCCTGGATGGCCCGGTTGAGGAGCGGGAAGTTGGAGTCCTTGCCGGTGAGGGCCGCGTAGTCCTTGGCGGAGATGCCGCCGACCCAGGCGTTGGGGTCGTAGTCGGGCTGGGAGGCCATGGCGACGATCCGGCCGGTCTTGTTCTCCATGACGACGACGGCGCCGGAGTCGGCCTTGTAGTTCTCGCTGGTGTTCTTGTCGTGCACCTTGCGGGCCTCGACCATCGCGTTGTGCAGCTCCCACTCGGCGACCGCCTGCACGCGGGCGTCGATGGAGGTGACGACGTTGGAGCCGGGGACCGCGGGGTCGTTCTTGGCCTGGCCGATGACCCGGCCGAGGTTGTCGACCTCGTAGCGGGTGACGCCGGCCTTGCCGCGCAGTTCCTTGTCGTACGTGCGCTCCAGGCCGGAGCGGCCGATCTGGTCGGAGCGGAGGAACGGCGAGTCGGTGTCCTTGGCCTTCTCGATCTCGCTGTCGGTGACGGGCGAGAGGTAGCCGAGGACCTGCGAGGTGCGGGCCTTGCCGGGCGCCGGGTAGCGGCGTACGGCGGTGGGTTCGGCGGTGATGCCGGGGAAGTCCTCGGCGCGCTCGCGGATCTGGAGGGCCTGCTGGGTGGTGGCCTCGTCCGTGACCGGGATCGGCTGGTAGGGCGAACCGTTCCAGCAGGGCTTCGGCGTCTTGGAGTCGCAGAGCCTGATCTTGTTGATGACGTCGTCGGGCTTCATGTCGAGGACGTCGGCCAGCCGGGTCAGGACCGCCTTGCCGCGGTCCTTCATCTTCATCATCTCGGTGCGGGACGCGGAGACCACGAGCCGGGTCTCGTTGTCTGCCAGCGGGACGCCGCGGGCGTCGAGGACGGAGCCGCGCACGGCGGGCTGCACGACCTGCTGGACGTGGTTGTTCTTCGCCTCGTCCGTGTACTCCTTGCCGTTGCGGATCTGGAGGTACCAGAGCCGGCCCCCCAGGGTCAGCAGCAGCGAGAAGACGAGGATCTGGATGACGACGAGCCGGATCTGGACCCGAGGGGTCCGCCCTGTCTCGGGGATGTTGCTCATACGGCCGGGGCCCCCTCGGTCACAGTCGCTTGACTCCCTTGATGCGTCCGGCCCGTGAGGCGCGGCTCCGGGCGGTCTTCACCCGCAGGCCGCCTCGCTGGTTCCCGATCCTCAGGCCGGTGCCGGAGGAGAGCCAGCCGGAGGCGACGTCGGCGCCGTTGCCCCCGCCGGCGTCGGCGAGCGGGTCGTTCTCCGCGCGGCGGGCCAGCGCCATGATGAGCGGCACCGTGAAGGGCGCGAGGAGCAGGTCGTACACGGCCGCGGTGAACAGCAGGAACCCCAGGCCGACATGGCGGGCGGCGGTGTCACCGACGAGGGCGCCCACCCCCGCGTACAGCAGGGTGGAGCCGACGGCGGCCGCGACGACGACGGCCATCGGGCCGGTCGCGGAGGTCAGCCGGCCGTTCTCCGGGCGGGCCAGGCCGACGAGGTAGCCGATGACGCAGAGCACGAGGGCGTAGCGGCCGGCGGCGTGGTCGGCGGGCGGGGCCAGGTCGGCGAGGAGGCCGGCGCTGAAGCCGATGAGCGAGCCGCTGACCGGCCCGTACACCAGGGCCAGGCCGACCACGGTGAGGAGGACCAGGTCGGGCACGGCGCCGGGGAGCTGGAGCCGGGCGAGCACGGAGACCTGCACGACCAGGGCCACCACGATCAGGGTGGCGGAGAGGAGGATCCGGTTGAACTTCACGGTGTCGCGTCCCCCTGGTCCCGGCCCTGCTGGTTCTGCTGGTTCTGGCCCTGCTGGTTCCGCTGTCCGTCGGCGGCCTGCTGCCCGTCCGCCGGCGTCGGCGTCACCGTGACGGTGACGGTCGGCGCGGGCTTGGGCTTCTGCGGCAGGACCATGTCGCGCGGGTCGGCCCGGGGGGCCTGGACGACGACGCCGACGATGTCGAGCTTGGTGAAGCCGACGTACGGGCGGACGTAGATGTTGCGGGTCAGGCCGCCGCCCGCGGGGTCGACACGGACGACCTCGCCGACCGGGACGCCCGGCACGAACGGCTTGTCGGCGCGCGAGCCGAAGGTGACGAGCCGGTCGCCGGGCTTCACCTTGGCCTTGCCGTTGAGGAGCTGCACGAGCAGCGGGCGGTCGCCCTGGCCGGTGGCGAAGCCGAGCTCGTCCGACTTCTCCATGCGCGTACCGACGGTGAAGTCGGGGTCGTTGGCGAGCAGCACCGTGGACGTCGACGGGCCGACGGTGGTGACGCGGCCGACGAGCCCGGAGCCGTTCAGGACGGTCATGTCCCGCTTGATGCCGTCGCGGGCGCCCACGTCGACGGTGACGGTCCAGGAGAAGCCCTGGGCCGCTCCTATGGCGATGACCTGCGCGCCCTTGATGCCGTACTGCCCGGCGCCGGCGGTCTTCAGGATGGAGTCGAGCTCGCGCAGCCGGTTGCGGTTGCGGTCGTCGCTGCCGAGCTCCGCCTTGAGCTCGGCGTTCTCCTTCTCCAGGGCGGCGATCCGGGTGTGCCGCTCGCCGGAGTCCCTGACTGCGCCTATGGCGTTGCCGATGGGATCGACGGCGGCCGCCACACCGTTCTCGACCGGCCCGAAGACCGCCGCTGCGGCCTGCCGGGCACCGTCGACGGGTGACTCCTGGCCGCCGCGGATGTCCACCGTGATCAATGCGAACGCGATGGCGATCAGCAGCACCAGGAGCAGCCGGCTCTCTCGTGTGTCCCTCACGTGCGGCGGCCGTGCCTTTCCTCGTGGTTCGGTTGTTCGGCTGTGCGGTGGTACGGCCGTGCGGTGGTGCTCGCGTGGGCCGTACGGGTGGTGCTAGCGGCGCGGCTGGGCGTCCAGGACCTGCTGGAGGGCCTCGAACTCCTCCACGCACTTGCCGGAGCCGAGGGCCACCGAGTCCAGCGGGTCCTCGGCGATGTGGATCGGCATTCCGGTCTCGCGGCGGAGGCGCTCGTCGAGCCCGCGCAGCAGGGCGCCGCCACCCGTGAGAACGATGCCGCGGTCCATGACGTCACCGGAGAGCTCCGGCGGGCACTTGTCGAGGGTGGTCTTCACGGCGTCGACGATGGCGTTGACCGGCTCCTCGATGGCCTTGCGGACCTCGGCGGCCGAGATGACCACGGTCTTGGGCAGACCGGAGACGAGGTCGCGGCCGCGGATCTCGGTGTGCTCGTCCTTGTCGAGGTCGTACGCGGAGCCGATGGTGATCTTGATCTGCTCGGCGGTGCGCTCACCCAGGAGGAGCGAGTACTCCTTCTTGATGTGCTGGATGATCGCGTTGTCCAGCTCGTCGCCGGCGACCCGGATCGACTGTGCCGTGACGATTCCGCCGAGGGAGATCACGGCGACCTCGGTGGTGCCGCCGCCGATGTCCACGACCATGTTGCCGGTGGCCTCGTGGACCGGGAGGCCCGAGCCGATGGCCGCCGCCATGGGCTCCTCGATGATGTGCACCTGACGGGCGCCGGCCTGCGTGGAGGCCTCGATGACGGCGCGGCGCTCCACTCCGGTGATGCCGGAGGGCACGCAGACGACGACCCGGGGGCGGGCCAGGTAGCGACGCTTGTGGATCTTGAGGATGAAGTAGCGGAGCATCCGCTCGGTGATCTCGAAGTCGGCGATCACGCCGTCCTTCAGGGGCCGGACGGCGACGATGTTGCCGGGCGTCCGGCCGATCATCTTCTTCGCCTCGGCGCCCACCGCGAGGATGCCGCCGGTGTTGGTGTTGATGGCGACGACGGACGGCTCGTTGAGGACGATGCCACGCCCCCTGACGTACACCAGCGTGTTGGCAGTCCCGAGGTCGATAGCCATGTCACGGCCGATGAACGACATTGAGTTCCCCTTGTTTCCCATGAGGATGCTTCGGGCCTTCCCCAGCGAGCGTTGACGGCTGCTCAGGCAGGCGAAACGGTGCTGAAGTGGGTGGCTGAAGGTGGTGCGGCGTGGAGTTTTCCATCGTAGTGCCGCCCGCCCGGATACCGCGCGGTGGTCCACCTCTGTACAGGTGACGGTAGGACGCGGCGATCCGTTCCCGGGATCGGCGTTCATATGCCTGGGGGCGACCGAATTCCATCGGTCGCCCCACAGGCTGCTGCGTTCGGCTGACGCCGAGTCAGCGATGTCGGGTCCGCTCAGGCGAGGCCGGGGAAGAAGATCTTCAGCTCGCGCAGGGCCGACTCCTCCGAGTCGGAGGCGTGGATCAGGTTCTCCCGGACGATGGTGCCGAAGTCGCCGCGGATCGAGCCGGGCGCGGCGGCGATCGGGTCGGTCGGACCGGCCAGCTGGCGGACGCCCTCGATGACCCGCTCGCCCTCGACGACGAGCGCGACGACGGGGCCGGAGGACATGAAGCCCATCAGCGGCTCGTAGAAGGGCTTGCCCTTGTGCTCGCCGTAGTGCTGCTCCAGGGTCTCCTGGTCCAGCTCGCGCAGCTCCAGGGCCGCCAGGGTCCAGCCGGCCTTGCGCTCGATGCGGCCGATGATCTCGCCGACCAGGCCACGGCGGACGGCGTCGGGCTTGAGCAGGACGAGCGTGCGCTGGCTCACGGGGGAACTCCTTCGGGAAAGCGGTGTGCGGGACCTCCGAGGCTACAGGCCCCGCACGCCCCTCGATTACGCAGCGTCAGGCCCTGCCGAGGCCCCCGCGGCCTGGGCCTCGGCCCACCGTGCCTTGATGTCGTCGATCCGTCGCCCATAGTGAACGGAGGCCCACCACAGACCGGCGAAAACCGCCCCGAGGAAGAACATCGTCGGCACGACGAAGCCGCTGAGGATCAGGCCGATCTGCAGGGCCCAGCCGAGCTGCACACCGCCGGGGCGGGTGACCATCCCACAGAGCAGCACCGAGATGACCATCGCGGCACCGCAGACCCACCAGACGGTGGACATCGCGAGACTGTCGTCCTTCATCGCGACGAGACCGGCGAAGCCGATCACGAAGAACTCGCCGATGAGCGTCGAGGAACAGAGCGTACGCATCGGGTTCAGCCCCTTCGCAGCAGCAGCCGGGCGTCGCCGACCGTGAAGATCGAACCGGTCACGAGGACACCCGCGCCGCCGTACTCGGCCTCTTCCTCCGCGAGCGTGATGGCCGCCTCCAGGGCGTCGGGCAGCCGCGGCTCCACGACGACCCGGTCCTCGCCGAAGACCTCGACCGCAAGGGCGGCGAGCGCGTCCACGTCCGTGGCACGGGGGTTGGAGTTCGCCGTGACGACGACCTCCGCGAAGATCGGCTCGAAGGCCTCCAGGAGGCCCCTGGCGTCCTTGTCGCCGCTCGTGGAGACCACGCCGACCAGCCGCGAGAAGCCGAAGGCCTCGCTGACGCCCTCCGCCGTCGCCCGCGCGCCGTGCGGGTTGTGCGCGGCGTCCAGGATCACCGTCGGGGACGAGCGGACGATCTCCAGCCGGCCGGGCGAGGCCACCTGGGCGAAGGCCTGCCGGACCGTGTCGAGGTCCAGGGTCCGCGCGTGCTCCGCGCCGATCCCGAAGAAGGCCTCGACCGCGGCCAGCGCCACCGCCGCGTTGTGCGCCTGGTAGGCGCCGTGCAGCGGCAGGAAGATGTTGTCGTACTCGCCGCCCAGACCGCGCAGGGTGAGGAGCTGGCCGCCGACCGCGACCTCACGGGCGACGATGCCGAACTCCATGCCCTCGCGGGCCACGGTGGCGTCCGCCTCGACGGCCTTCTTCAGCAGGACCTGCGCCGCGTCCACCGGCTGCTGGGCCAGGATCACGGTCGCGCCCTGCTTGATGATCCCGGACTTCTCGCCGGCGATCTCGGCGGTCGTCCCGCCGAGCCGGTCCGTGTGGTCCAGGTCGATGGGGGTCACGACGGCGACGGAGCCGTCGATGACGTTCGTCGCGTCCCAGGTGCCGCCCATGCCGACCTCGACGACGGCCGCGTCGACCGGGGCGTCGGCGAAGGCCGCGTACGCCATTCCGGTGAGGACCTCGAAGAAGGAGAGCCGGTACTCCTCGCGGGCGTCGACCAGCTCCACGTACGGCTTGATGTCCTGGTACGTCTCGACGAACCGCTCGGCGGAGATCGGGGCGCCGTCCAGGCTGATGCGCTCGGTGATGGTCTGCACGTGCGGGGAGGTGTACCGCCCGGTGCGCAGCTCGAAGGCGCCGAGCAGGGCCTCGATCATGCGGGCCGTCGACGTCTTGCCGTTGGTGCCGGTGACGTGGATCGACGGGTACGCGCGCTGCGGGTCGCCGAGGACGTCCATCAGGGCCGCGATCCGGGTGACCGAGGGCTCCAGCTTGGTCTCGCCCCAGCGGGTGGACAGCTCGGTCTCGACCTCGCGCAGGGCCTTGTCGAGCTCCGGGTCCTCCGGGCGGCTGGGCACCGGGTCGCCCTGGGGCCGGCCGCCCTGGGTGCGCAGGGTGCGGCTGCCGGCCTCGATCACCGCCAGGTCGGGGTCTCGGTCGGTCTCGGCGTCGACGATGTCGTCGAACTGGTCACTCGGGTCGCTCGGCTCGCTCACGGGCCCAGTCTACGGAGCGGTACCGACAGGACATTGGACCCACCCCTTTCGGGACCTTCGGTCCACCGTCCGCCGCACCGGCCGGGCAAACTTGGCGATCATGGACATAGGGATCGACCTCGGCACGGCCAACACGCTCCTCTACGCACGGGGCCAGGGCATCGTGCTGAACGAACCGTCGGTGGTGGCGGTGCAGGAGGGCTCGCGGCAGGCGCTCGCGGTCGGCACGGAGGCGAAGGAGACCATCGGGCGCACGCCGGGTTCGATCACCGCGATCCGCCCGCTGCGGGACGGCGTGATCAGCGACTACGAGGCGGCCGAGGAGATGATCCGGCACTTCGTACGCAAGGCCGTCCCGGGCCGCCGCCGGCCCCGTACCCGCATGGTGGTGTGTGTGCCGAGCGGGGTCACCCAGGTCGAACGGCGGGCCATCGTGCACGCCTCGCTCTCGGCCGGCGCGCGGGCGGTCCATCTGATCGAGGAGCCGATGGCGGCGGCGATCGGCGCCGGGCTCCCCGTCTCCTCCCCGCGCGGCTCGATGGTCGTCGACATCGGCGGCGGTACGACCGAGGTGGCGGTGATCTCGCTCGGCGGGATCGTCACGGCCCAGTCCCTGCGGGTCGGCGGCGACCGTCTCGACGCGGCCGTCACCGACTACGTCCGCAAGCGGCACTCGCTGCTCATCGGCGAGCGGACCGCCGAGGACGTCAAGGTCGCCATCGGTACGGCCTGGCCGGTGCCGGGCGAGGAGGAGCGCGAGGGCGCGACCTTCACCGTGCGCGGCCGGGAGAAGGTCAGCGGACTGCCCCGGACGGTGGAGCTGACGGTGCCCGAGGTGCGGGCGGCGCTCGACGAGCCCGTCGAGGCGATCATCTCGGCGGTGCGGGTCACCCTGGAGGAGTGCCCGCCGGAGCTGTCCGGCGACGTCATGGAGCACGGCATCGTGCTGACCGGCGGCGGGGCGCTGCTGCCGGGCCTCGACCTGCGGATGGCCTCGGCGACGGGCATCCCGGTCTTCGTCGCGGACCGGCCGCTGGACTGCGTGGTGCTGGGGTCGGGTCGGTGCGTGGAGGACTTCGACGGGCTGCAGCGGGTGATGGGGAAGGCGGAGACGGTGCGCTGACCGCGCCTCAGCGGGTGACGAGCCCCGTCGACGCCGGGCGGACGGACTCCGCGGGTGCCGGCACGACGGCCGACGGACTCCGCGGCACGACGGCCGACGGACTCCGCGGGTGCCGGCACGACGCCCGACGGTCTCCGCGGGTGCCGGCACGACGCCCGACGGACTCCGCCGGTGTCAGCGCCGCAGGCCCGTCGGCAGCAGCGCCGTCACCTCGTAGCCGTCGCCCTCGCGGCGGGCCTTCAGGGTGCCGCCCATGCTGGTGACCCGTTCCTCCATGGAGAAGAGCCCGGTGCCGGTGGAGACCGGGGCCGGGTCCGGCGGGGTCTTCGGCAGCGGGTTGCGGACCTCGATGCGCAGGTCGGGGCCCTCCACCGTGATCTCGACCGTCACGGGCAGCCCGGGGGCGTGCTTGGCGGCGTTCGTCAGGCACTCCCGCACGACCCGGTGGACGGCGGCCTGCCGCAGCGGCGAGAGGGCCTTCGCCTCCTCGGCGACGGACAGCTCGACGGGGCTGCCCATCCGCTCGCTCTCCCCGGCGAGCTCGGCGAGGCCTTCGAGGCCGGGGGTGGCCGCGTCCCGGCGCACGATCGTCTCGTTGAGCATGAGGTGGGCGCGCCGGGCGGTGTCCGCGAGTTCCTCGAAGTCCTTCTGGTGGGCCTCGCCCCTGGCCCGTACGGCGAGGACCTCGGCCCGCACCGCGAGCACGGTCAGCTCGCGGCCGACCAGGTCGTGGACGTCCCGGCCGACGGAGATCCGCTCCTCCTGGACGGCCTGCCGGGCGGCGGCCTCGCGCCGCTGGACCTCCAGCGCGCGGACGAGGTCCTGCCGGTACGCGGCGATGCCGACGCCCGCCGCGAGGACACCGATCGGGACGACCAGGCTCAGGAAGTCGCTCAGGGTGTCGCCGTGCCGGGCGGGCCAGCCGGGGGTCAGGAAGAGGCCGTAGGCGACGCCGACGTACAGCAGGGTGGCGACGACGGCGGCGCGGCGGCCCCGGTACCGGCCGATCGAGTACAGCGCGAACTGGATCATGGTCAGCTCGTGCAGCCAGCCCATCAGGCCGAGCGCCACCACGTACGGCACCCAGGGCAGCCGGCGCCGGAGCACCAGGGTGGCGGCGCCGGCCGCGAGGACCAGGGTGGCGGTGACGCCGGTCAGGGAGTTGTCGGCGCGGGCGAGCCCCGGCACGTCCAGGCACATGAGGCCGAAGGCGCTGAGCGCGGCGACGACGTCGAGGGCGCGGGGCGAGACCGCCCACCGGTCCACGCATCGACGGAGCGCGGGGACGGTGGGGAGGCGGAGCATGCCTTCCATCATCCAAGGTCTTTCGTCCCGACGACGCGGACCTGAAGTCCCGTCTGATGTGACATCGGGCACTTCGTCCCTATTCCTGTTTCACTCGGAACCGTGCACGACGCCTCACAGGAGCAGCTGTCCTTCGCCGCCGCACTGCTCGACGCGCTCCCCCAGGCCGCGCTCCTCCTCGACCGTGACCTGCGGGTCGTCCGCATCAACCGCCGCTTCGCCACGCTCCTCCGGCTGCCCGACGGCGCCGGCCTCTCCCCCGGCACACCGCGCGAGCGGGTGGTCGACCTGGTGGCCGGCCTGCTGGCCCGTCCGGAGGAACGGAGGCGCCTCCTGGAGGAGAGCGAGACGCACGGGCCCGTCACCCGCTCGACCGACTACCACCTGCGGGACGGCCGGACGCTGCGCCGCCGGCGGGCGCCCGTCCTCGACGACGGCGAACTGCTCGGCCATCTGTGGCTGGTCGAGGACGTGACGCGGCGCAGCGAGGCCGAGGACGGCCTGTACGAGCAGGTACGGAAGCTGGCGGCGCTCGCCGACGAACGGGCGGCGTTCGCCGGACGGGCCCTGCACGAGCTGCGGACCCCGCTCGCCACCGTCCTCAGCTTCGCCGAACTGCTCCTGGACCCCGCGGGCGGCCCCCTGAGCCAGGAGCAGGCCTCCTACGTGGACGCCATCCGCCGCAACGCGATCAGGATGCGGTCGGTCGCCGAGAACCTGCCGAAGGCCGCCACCGGGGGTCCGACGGCCGAGCCCCGGCTCGGGCAGGTCCTCGTCCACGAGCTGATCGAACGGGTGGTCCTGGAGGCGCTCCAGCGGGCGGACGGCGCCGGGCCGTACATCGCCGCCGACTGCCCGCCGGGCGGGCCGCCCCTCGTCGCCGACGCGGGCATGCTGACGGGCGCGATCGAGGAGCTCCTGGCGAACGCGCTGCGCTTCACCCCGGAGGACGGGCGGGTCGAGGTCGTGGGCAGGGCCGCCGACGACCACTGGACGATCGAGGTCCGGGACAACGGCATCGGGGTCCCGATGGAGTACCACGAGGAGATCTTCACCCCGTTCGTCCGGGCACCCAACGCCCGCCGCGGCGGCTTCCCCGGCACCGGACTCGGCCTGGCGGGCGCCCTCGACACCGTGCGACTGCACGGCGGGACGATCACGGTCCGCGACCACGACGGCCGGCCCGGCGCGGTCTTCACCGTCCGGCTGCCCGTCACCAGCCGCCCATGACCAGGCTCCTGATCGTCGAGGACGACCCGGACCTGGCCCTGGCGCTCCGGGTCCTCCTCACCCGACGGGGCTACGAGGTCTCCGTCGCCGCCGACGGCCGCGAGGGCCTCCGCCTCCTCTTCGCGCAGCGCCCCTCCCTCATGGTCCTCGACCTCCTCCTCCCCGCCCTCGACGGCTGGGAGGTCCTGGACCGCACCCGGGACATGAGCGACCTGCCGGTCCTGGTCCTGTCGGGCCTGGGCGACGTCGACGACCGGGTCCGCGGGCTGCGCTCGGGCGCCGACGACTACCTGGTCAAACCCTTCGCCCACACGGAGCTCCTGGCCCGCGTCGAGGCGCTGCTCCGCAGGTCGGGGCCGCGCCAGTGGGCCGGCGAACCGGTGGAGGAGGACCTCCGGCTGGTCCCGGAGCGCCGCGCCGCCCTCTGGCAGGGCAGCGAGATCCGGCTCAGCGACATCGAGTACCGGCTGCTCCAGCTCCTCGTCCGCAACCGGGGCCGGGTGGTGACCACGGAACAGCTCCTGGACCAGGTCTGGGACGACACGACGGCCATCGGCCGCGACCGGGTGAAGTTCGCCGTCCTCCGCCTGCGCCGCAAGCTGCGCACGGCGGGCGGCCCCGGCTCCCGGGACCCGCTGGAGGCGGTCCGGGGCCTGGGGTACCGCTACGAGAGCGGGGCGGGGCCCTGACGGTCCCACCGGCAGGGACCGGGGCCCGGCGGGAGATCCCACCGGCCGGACGGGACCTTGGTCCCGGCCGGCACCGGCCGGACGGCCCGGACGGACGTCCCGACCCACCCCGGCCCGCACCACCGCAACCGTCCGGCAACCGAGGACCACCGCACGACGCGACCGAGGCCCGTCACTTTCGACGGTATGAAGACTCTCCCCGCCCGCAGCGTCGCCGTCGTCCTCGGTACCCGTCCCGAGCTGGTCAAGCTCGCCGAGCTGATCCGGGCCCTCGGTCCCGCCGCCCGGGTCGTGCACACCGGACAGCACTACGACGACGCGCTCTCCGGCGACTTCCTCGACGAGCTGGGGCTGCCCGAGCCCGAGTATCTGACCGGGGTCGGCGGGCAGCCGCGGGCCGTGCAGGTCGCCGCCGCCCTGACCGGCCTCGACGAGCGTTTCTCCGCCGAGCCGCCGCTCGCCGTCGTGGTCCAGGGCGACACCAACGCCGCCCTCTCCGGCGCCCTCGCCGCCAACGCCCGCGGCCTCCCCCTCGTCCACGTCGAGGCGGGCCTCCGCAGCCACGACCGGGCCATGCCCGAGGAGCACAACCGGGTCCTCATCGACCGGCTCGCCGACGTGCTCTGCGCGGCCACCCCCGACAACCGCGCGCTGCTGCTCGCCGAGGGCGTGGCGGAGGACCGGATCGCCGTCACCGGCAACACCGTCGTCGAGGCCGTCCACGACCACCTCCCGCCGCCCGCGGAGCGCGCCCGGCTGCTCGCCGTCAGCGGTCTCGTCCCCGACGGCTACGTCCTCGCGACCGTCCACCGGCCCGAGAACACCGACGACCCCGCCGCCCTCACCGCCGTCCTGGAGGAGCTCGCCGCCCTCGCCCGCGACCTGCCCGTCGTCCTCCCCCTGCACCCCCGCACCCGCGCCCGGATCGAGGCGGCCGGACTGCTGCCGCTCCTCGACGGACTGACGGTGCTGCCGCCGGCCGGCTACGGCACCTTCCTGGCCCTGGCCCGGCACGCCGCCCTGATCGTCTCCGACTCCGGCGGCATCCAGGAGGAGACGACCGTCCTCGGCCGCCCCCTGGTCGTCGTCCGGCGGTCCACCGAACGCCCCGAGTCCCTCACCGACTTCGCGGACCTCGTCGAGCCCGGCCCGGGCCTCGGCGAGGCGGCCCGCCGCCGCCTCGCCGAGGGCGGACCCGGCCTGCGCCGCCTGGCCACCCTCCCCAGCCCGTACGGCGACGGCACCGCCTCCCACCGGATCGCGGCCCTGATCACCGATCTGGTCACCGCCACCCGCTCCCGCGACCTGACCGCCCTCGCGGCCTGACCCGCCTCCCCCGGAGACCCCCATGAGCCTCCACCTCCTCCTGTACGTGTTCCCCTTCCTCCTGCTCGCCGGCTTCCTCGTCTACTGGGCGGGGGCCCGGCACTCCTACGCCCGCCGCCGCCCCACCGAGGCCGGTGACCCGGCCGCCTACGACTGGCACTTCTTCGTTCCCTGCCGTGACGAGGAGGCCGTCGTCGCGACCACGGTCACCCGGCTGCGCACCGACTTCCCCGTAGCGCACGTCTGGGTCATCGACGACGCCAGCGACGACCTCACCGCCCCGATCGTCACCGCGCTCGCCGAGCGGGACCCGCGCGTCCACCTGGTCTCCCGCCGCCGGCCCGACGCCCGCGTCGGCAAGGGCGCGGCCCTCAACGCGGCCTACGCGGCCCTGGACGCACACCTCGGCGAGGCGGACCGGGCCCGCGTGATCGTCTGTGTCGTCGACGCCGACGGCCAGGTCTCCCCCGACGCCCTCGCCTACGTCAGCGGCCCGGACGCCTTCGGCGACCCGGACATGGGCGGGGTGCAGATCGGCGTGCGGATGCGGAACGTCGACGACGAACGCCCCCTCGAACACCGGGGCCGACTCGGGAACGCGTACGCCCGGCTCCTCATCCGCATGCAGGACGTCGAGTTCGCCGTCTCCAACACCGGCATGCAGCTGCTGCGCCGCCGCACCGGCTCCGTCGGCCTCGGCGGCAACGGCCAGTTCACCCGGCTCACCGCACTGGACCGGATCGCGGCGGCCGAGCGCCGCCCGTGGCAGCGGGACGCCCTCCTGGAGGACTACGAGCTCGGCCTGCACATGCGCCTCGCCGGCTACGGGGTCACCCATGTCGCCGACACCTGGGTCACCCAGGAGGCACTCCCGTACACCCGCCGCTTCCTGACCCAGCGGACCCGCTGGGCGCAGGGCAACATCCAGTGCGTGCGGTACGCGAACCGGATCGTCGGCTCCCGCCACTACCAGGCCCGGGGCGTCCTGGAGTCCCTCTACACGTTCTTCCAGCCCCTCGCCCACCTGGCGACGCTGGCGCTGACGGTCGTCATGCTGATCGCCCTCGCCACCGGCGGCGGCACGGCCGAGGTGCTGCTCGCCGCGTGGCCGCTCGCGCTCGCGCTGGCCGTCGTGTCGATCGTCCCGTTCCTGCTCTGGGGACCGGTCTACCGGCGCGAGTTCGCTCCGGACCGCTCCCGGCTGAAGGGCCTGCTGTGGGGGTTCGCGCTCTGGCTGTACGCATACCACCTGTTCATCGTCTCGGCACGCGGCTTCGTCCGGCTGCTGCGCGGCCGGACGGGCTGGGCGAAGACCCGGCGGAACGCCGAGGCGGCGGGCGTCGGCCCGGTCGCGACGGAGGCCTGAGGGGTACGCGGACACGCGGAAGGGGCCCGGAACCGAGTCGGTTCCGGGCCCCTTCCGTACGGGTTACGCCTGCGGCAGGGTCGCCAGCTGCGTCTGGATACGGGCGATGTCCTCGTCCGCCTTGGCGAGCCGGCTCTTGATCTTGTCCACGACGTTGTCGGGGGCCTTGGCCAGGAAGGCCTCGTTCCCGAGCTTGGCCTCGGCCTGGGCCTTCTCCTTCTCCGCCGCCGCGAGGTCCTTCGCGAGGCGCTTGCGCTCGGCCTCGACGTCGATCGTGCCCGACAGGTCGAGCGCGACCGTCGCCCCGGCGACCGGCAGGGAGGCGGTGGCGGAGAAGCCCTCGCCCTCCGGCTGGAGGCGCAGGATCTGACGGATGGCCGCCTCGTGCGCGGCGAGCGTGGTGCCCTCCAGCGCGAGGCGGGCGGGCACCTTCTGGGCGTCCTGGAGGCCCTGCTCCTTGCGGAACCTGCGGACCTCGGTGATGACCCGCTGGACGAGGGCGATCTCCTGCTCGGCGGCCGCGTCGCGGAAGCCGCTGTCCTTCGGCCAGTCGGCGATCACGACGGACTCGCCGCCGGTCAGCGTGGTCCACAGCGTCTCGGTGACGAACGGGACCACCGGGTGCAGCAGGCGCAGCATGACGTCGAGGACCTCGCCGAGGACCCGGCCGGAGACCCGGGCACCCTCGCCGCCGGCGAAGAACGTCGTCTTCGACAGCTCGACGTACCAGTCGAAGACCTCGTCCCACGCGAAGTGGTAGAGGGCGTCCGACAGCTTCGAGAACTGGTAGTCGTCGTAGAACGCGTCGACCTCGGCGACCGTCTTGTTGAGCCGCGACAGGATCCAGCGGTCCGTGGCGGACATCTCGGACGGGTCGGGCAGTTCGCCCTCGACGGTGGCGCCGTTCATCAGCGCGAAGCGGGTGGCGTTCCAGATCTTGTTGGCGAACTTGCTGGAGGCCTGGACCCAGTCCTCGCCGATCGGGACGTCGACGCCCGGGTTGGCGCCGCGGGCCAGGGTGAAGCGGACGGCGTCGGAGCCGTACGTGTCCATCCAGTCCAGCGGGTTGACGACGTTGCCGAAGGACTTCGACATCTTCTTGCCGTTCTGGTCACGGACCATGCCGTGCAGGGCGATGGTGTGGAACGGCGGGGTGCCGTCCATCGCGTAGAGACCGAACATCATCATCCGGGCGACCCAGAAGAAGAGGATGTCGTAGCCGGTGACCAGGACGGAGTTCGGATAGAACTTCTCGAGGCTCTCGGTCCGCTCGGGCCAGCCGAGCGTGGAGAACGGCCACAGGCCGGAGGAGAACCAGGTGTCCAGGACGTCGGTGTCCTGGTGCCAGCCCTCGCCCGTCGGCGGCTGCTCGTCCGGTCCGACGCAGACGACTTCGCCGTCCGGGCCGTACCAGACGGGGATGCGGTGGCCCCACCACAGCTGGCGCGAGATGCACCAGTCGTGCAGGTTGTCGACCCAGTCGAAGTACCGCTTCTCCATCTCCTGCGGGTGGATCTTGACCTTGCCGTCGCGGACCGCGTCACCGGCGGCCTGCGCGAGCGGGCCGACCTTGACCCACCACTGCATCGACAGGCGCGGCTCGATGGTGGTCTTGCAGCGCGAGCAGTGGCCGACGGAGTGGGTGTACGGACGCTTCTCGGCGACGATCCGGCCCTCGGCGCGCAGCGCGGCGACGATGGCGGAACGGGCCTCCAGACGGTCCAGGCCCTGGAAGGGGCCGTGGGCAGTGATGATGGCGCGCTCGTCCATGACGGCGAGGTTCGGCAGGTTGTGGCGCTGGCCGATCTCGAAGTCGTTCGGGTCGTGCGCCGGGGTCACCTTGACGGCGCCGGTGCCGAACTCGGGGTCGACGTGGGTGTCCGCGACGACCGGGATCGTGCGGTCGGTCAGCGGCAACTTGATCTGGCGGCCGATCAGGTGCTTGTACCGCTCGTCGTCGGGGTGGACGGCGACGGCCGTGTCGCCGAGCATCGTCTCGGCGCGGGTGGTGGCGACGACCAGGGAGTCGTCACCCTCTCCGTACCGGATCGAGACGAGCTCGCCGTCGTCGTCCTGGTACTCGACCTCGATGTCCGAGATCGCCGTCAGGCAGCGCGGGCACCAGTTGATGATGCGCTCGGCGCGGTAGATCAGCTCGTCGTCGTAGAGCTTCTTGAAGATGGTCTGGACGGCCTGGGACAGACCCTCGTCCATGGTGAAGCGCTCACGGGACCAGGCGACGCCGTCACCCAGACGCTTCATCTGGCCGGAGATCTGACCGCCGGACTCGGCCTTCCACTGCCAGACGCGCTCGACGAAGGCCTCGCGGCCCAGGTCGTGGCGGGACTTGCCCTCCTTGGCGAGCTCGCGCTCGACGACGTTCTGGGTGGCGATGCCGGCGTGGTCCATGCCGGGCTGCCACAGCGTCTCGAAGCCCTGCATGCGCTTGCGGCGGGTGAGGGCGTCGATCAGCGTGTGCTCGAAGGCGTGGCCCAGGTGCAGGGACCCGGTGACGTTAGGCGGCGGGATGACGATGGTGTACGGCGGCTTCTCGCTCTTCGCGTCCGCCTCGAAGTACCCGCGCTCTACCCAGCGCTCGTACAGCGGCCCCTCTACCTCGGCCGGCGCGTACTGGGTCGGCAGTTCGGTGGTGGGCGCTGTCTGCTGCTGAGTGTTCTCGGTCACGGGGCCAGTTTAGGGGTGTCTCGGTGCTGTCCTGAAACGCTTTGGTTCGGTAACGGTGTGGCCCCCGCCGCACTGACGCCCCCGCGGTTCCGCCAGGATGTTCGGTAGGCATAAACATCCTGTGAGGGGAACCTGTCGATGAGCTACAACCAGCCGGGCCCGTACGGCCAGCAGCCGCAGCAGCCCGGGCCCTACGGCCAGCAGCCGGGCCCGTACGGGCAGCAGCCGCAGCAGCCGGGACCGTACGGCGCGCAGCCCGGTTACGGCTACCCCCAGCAGGCCCCGCAGGGCGTCCCGCCGCAGCAGCCTCCGTACGGCTACCCCCAGCAGCCCCAGCAGCCCGGCCCGTACGGCCAGCAGCCCCCGTACGGCGCCCCCCAGGGCCCCGGCGGCTACGTCCCCCACCCGCCGGCCCCGAAGAAGTCGAAGGCGGGCTGGATCATCGGCGCGGTCGCGGTGGTGGCGGCGATCGGCGTGGGCGCGTACTTCGTGCTGGGCGGCAGCGGAAACGGTGCCGTGGCCGACGACACCAAGGGGTACAAAATCACTCCGGCGGCGACGATCGGTGAGTACAAGAAGGATGGTGCCGGCAAGAGTGGCGATCTGACCCCCGAGCAGAAGGTCGCCGCCGATGCCATGGGGATCAAGAACCCGCAGCAGGCCCAGGCCTCGTACAAGGCCGGTGACTCGACCGATCCCCTCAAGGGCAAGAACATGAGCCTGAACGGGATGTGGGGGGAGGTCGCCGATCCGGAGAAGGCGATCGACGCCGCGTTCGCGAACTACGGGAAGAACCAGGGCGGCAAGTCCGAGGACCTCAAGGTCACCCCAGTCGGCAGCCCCGAGGACAAGACCCCGGCCGGGTTCGAGGGCGCACTGATGAAGTGCCAGAACCTCACGCTCGAAAGCACCAAGACGGAGACCACCCCGGGCCCGAAGTCGTTCACGGTACCCACGTGCATCTGGGCGGACTACGGGACCGTGGGCGTCGTCAACGCGATCGACCCGTCGACGATGCTGACCGGCGGCCAGGGCTTCACCCTGGACCAGGTCGCCGAACTGACGGCCCAGCAGTACAAGGCCTCACGCTCCAAGGCCTAACCCCCGGTGTGAACGCGGTGATGCCCGGCCAGTTCCTCGAACTGGCCGGGCATCACCATGACGACAAAAGGGGTTCCGAGCTACGCCATGTTGCAGGCCGTGGTCGCGTGCTCCTGCCTCACGCCCGCCTGCAGGAGCAACCCCAGACAGCTGCCGTACTGCCACCACAGGCCGAGGCCACAGGCATGGGTGACCTTCGGGCCGACCTTGTATCCCTCGTAGTTCAGGTAGGTCTGGCAGTCAACTATCGACGCCTGGGCAGGAGCGGCGGTCGTCACCGGCAGGATTGCGGCAGCGCCGGCCACACATGCGGCGACCAGCACCCGCTGAACTTTTGAGCGGAGCACGAGCATCCCTCACGCATCCCAATCTCTCGAACAGTTGACCTAATAGTTCGATTCGAGTACTGGATCGTCAAGGACGGATCGAAGGAATGGCTTGATCACCCTTTCTTCATGTCCACTACATAGCGCACGCAGGGAGAGGCCCGGTTGGTTCGATGAACCAACCGGGCCTCTCCCTGTGTGTGGGGCTCAGGCCGACTTCTCGTGCCTGCCGTCGTTCTTCACGATCCGCGGGACCAGCGTCGGGTTCACGTTGTTGCGGACGACGTCCGCCGTGATGACCACGCGGGCCACGTCCTTGCGGGACGGGACCTCGTACATCACCGACTGGAGGACCTCCTCCATGATCGCCCGCAGGCCTCGCGCGCCGGTGCCGCGGAGGATCGCCTGGTCGGCGATGGCCTCCAGGGCCGGGCGGTCGAAGTCCAGCTCCACGCCGTCGAGTTCGAAGAGGCGCTGGTACTGCTTCACCAGGGCGTTCCGCGGCTCGACCAGGATCTGGAGGAGCGCCTCGCGGTCCAGGTTGTGGACGGAGGTGAGGACGGGGAGGCGGCCGATGAACTCGGGGATCATCCCGAACTTCACCAGGTCCTCCGGCATGACCTCCTGGAACTGGTCGCTCGCCTCGATCTCGCGCTTGGAGCGGATGGTCGCCCCGAAGCCGATGCCCTTGGCGCCCGCCCGCGACTCGATGATCTTCTCAAGGCCGGCGAAGGCGCCGCCCACGATGAAGAGCACGTTCGTCGTGTCGATCTGGATGAACTCCTGGTGGGGGTGCTTCCGGCCGCCCTGCGGCGGCACCGAGGCCGTCGTCCCTTCCAGGATCTTCAGGAGGGCCTGCTGCACGCCCTCGCCGGAGACATCGCGGGTGATCGACGGGTTTTCGCTCTTACGGGCGACCTTGTCGATCTCGTCGATGTAGATGATCCCGGTCTCGGCCTTCTTGACGTCGTAGTCGGCCGCCTGGATCAGCTTGAGCAGGATGTTCTCGACGTCCTCGCCGACATAGCCGGCCTCCGTCAGCGCCGTCGCGTCGGCGATGGCGAACGGGACGTTGAGCATGCGCGCCAGCGTCTGGGCCAGGAGCGTCTTGCCGGAGCCCGTCGGGCCCAGCAGCAGGATGTTGGACTTCGCCAGCTCGATGGCGTCGTCCCGCCCCGCCCCGCCGCCGTTCTCGCCGGCCTGGACGCGCTTGTAGTGGTTGTACACCGCGACCGAGAGGGCCTTCTTCGCGGGCTCCTGCCCGACGACGTACCCCTCGAGGAACTCGTAGATCTCGCGGGGCTTGGGGAGTTCCTCCCAGCGCACCTCGCTCGTCTCCGCGAGTTCTTCCTCGATGATCTCGTTGCAGAGGTCGATGCACTCGTCGCAGATGTACACACCGGGTCCCGCGATGAGCTTCTTCACCTGCTTCTGGCTCTTTCCGCAGAACGAGCACTTGAGCAGGTCGCCGCCATCACCGATGCGTGCCACGAGGTGCTTCCCCTTCGCCTGGGAGCGCCTGGTTCAGCGACTCCTGGTGCCTCATATTCGACGGTACCTTGCCGGGCCCCCCGTTCGGGCCCCCCTTGGCACGGTTCACATGGTCGCGATTCGGCCACGCGCACCGTGCCACGGGAAGGTCGGGCGTCAGTGTGCCGCGGCGGCCGTGCTCTTACGGGTCGAGACGATCTGGTCCACCAGGCCGTACGCCAGGGCGTCCTCGGCCGTGAGGATCTTGTCACGCTCGATGTCGTCGCGGATCTTCTCGATCGGCGTCGAGGAGTGCTTGGCCAGCATCTCCTCGAGCTGGCTGCGCATGCGCAGGATCTCGTTGGCCGCGATCTCCAGGTCGGAGAGCTGCTCACGGCCGGTGCCGCCGGACGGCTGGTGGATCAGCACGCGGGCGTTCGGCAGGGCCATCCGCTTGCCGGGGGTACCGGCGGCGAGCAGCACGGCCGCGGCGGAGGCCGCCTGGCCCATGCAGACCGTCTGGATGTCCGGCTTCACGAACTGCATCGTGTCGTAGATCGCCGTCAGCGCGGTGAAGGAACCGCCGGGGCTGTTGATGTAGATGGAGATGTCGCGGTCCGGGTCCATCGACTCCAGGCACAGGAGCTGCGCCATGACGTCGTTGGCGGAGGCGTCGTCGATCTGCACGCCGAGGAAGATCACGCGCTCTTCGAAGAGCTTGGCGTACGGGTCGTACTCGCGGATGCCCTGCGAGGTGCGCTCGACGAAGCGCGGCACGACGTAGCGGTTGTCCATCGGCGCGCCGGTGTAGAGGCCGCTCGCGGAGAGGTTGTTCTGCATCTGGGTGTTCACCGTCCTGGTGGCGTTCGGCGGGGGCTGGGGCTCTTCAGCGGCTGCCGGGCTCAGGCGCCCGTGCCGCCGCCGCCGGGAACGCCCGCGGCGTGGGTGATGATGTCGTCGATGAGGCCGTAGTTCTTGGCCTCCTCCGCCGTGAACCAGCGGTCGCGGTCACCGTCGCGGATGATCGTCTCGACGGTCTGACCGGAGTGGAGCGCGGTGATCTCGGCCATGCGCTTCTTCGTGCGGAGCAGGTACTCGGCCTGGATCTTGATGTCCGAGGCGGTGCCGCCGATGCCGGCGGAGCCCTGGTGCATCAGGACGTCGGTGTTCGGCAGCGCGAAGCGCTTGCCGGCGGCGCCGCCGGTGAGCAGGAACTGGCCCATGGAGGCCGCCATGCCCATACCGATGGTGACGACGTCGTTCGGGATGTACTGCATGGTGTCGTAGATGGCCATGCCGGCCGTCACCGAGCCACCGGGGCTGTTGATGTAGAGGTAGATGTCCTTCTCCGGGTCGGCGGCCAGGAGGAGCATCTGCGCGGTGATCTTGTTGGCGATCTCGTCGTCGACCTGCTGGCCGAGGAAGATGATCCGCTCGCCGAGCAGCCGGTTGTAGACATGGTCGCCGAGGCCGCCACCGATGGACGGCTCACCCGCGGCGTAAGGCTTCAGATTCGTCACGTATCCACCTGCTCGTCTCCGACGGCCAGGGCCGTCTCAGCGTCTCGTACCGAGGGCACTGCCCTCTCTTCATGGACCCTAACGCGCAGGTAGGACAACGCCATCCCGGTTCCCGAACTGTTCGCTGGGAGCGCAAGGTAGTTGGGGGCGCATGACCGGGTCCTCGTACGTCCACGGGCCCGTACGCACTGGAGTGCGTACGGGCCCGTGGAGCGGGGTCCGCGCGGGGCGGAGGGCCCCTTACTTGTCCTCGGAGACCTCGGCCTCGCCGGTGACGGCCTCGACGGCCTCGGCGGCGGCCTCGACCTCGTCCTCGTCGTCGGAGAGGTCGACGACCTCACCGTTGCTGTCGACGACCTTGGCGGCCTCGACGACGACCGCGAGGGCCTTGCCGCGGGCGACCTCGCCGACGAGCATCGGAACCTGGCCACCCTCGGCCACGGCCTGGGCGAACTGGTCGGGGCTCATGCCGGAGGAGGCGGCACGGCGGAACAGGTGCTCGGTGAGCTCCTCGCGGGAGACGTCGAGCTTCTCCTTGTTGACGAGCTCATCGAGGATGAACTGCGTCTTGATGCCCTTCTCGGCCTGCTCCTTGGTCTCGGCCAGGAACTCTTCCTCGGTCTTGCCCTGGATCTCCAGGTACTTCGCGAGGTCGAGGCCCATCTGGCCGAGCTGGTGGTGCTCCAGGTTGTGCTTGCGGGTGTTGATCTCGTCCTCGAGAAGCTTCTCGGGCATCGGGACCTCGACCAGCTTGAGGAGCTCGTCGAGGACGCGCTCCTGGGCCTGGGTGGCCTGGTCGAACTGCTTCATGTTCTCGAGGCGCTTGCGGCTGTCGGCCTTGAGCTCGTCGAGGGTGTCGAACTCCGACGCCATCTGCGCGAACTCGTCGTCGAGCTCGGGGAGCTCACGGGCGGAGACGGTGGTGACCTTGACGGTGACCTCCGCGTCCTTGCCCTCGGCGGAGCCGCCCTTCAGCTGCGAGGTGAAGGTGGCCTCGCCACCGGCCTCCAGGCCCTTGACGGCCTCGTCGATGCCGTCGAGCAGCTCGCCCGAACCGATGGTGTACGAGACGTCGCTCGCGACACCGTCGGGCAGGACCTCGCCCTCGACCTTGGCCTCGAGGTCGATGGTGACGACGTCGCCGTCCTGGGCGGCGCGCTCGACCGCGGAGGTCGAGGCGAAGCGCTCGCGGAGCTGCTCCACGGACTTCTCGACGTCCTCGTCGGTGACCTCGACCGCGTCGACGGTGACCTCGATGCCGGAGTAGTCCGGGATCTCGAGCGTCGGGCGGATGTCGACCTCGGCGGTGAAGGCCAGCAGCTCGCCGTCCTTCAGCTCGGTGATGTCGACCTCGGGCTGGCCGAGCGGGTTGACCTCGGCCTCGTTGACGGCCTCGGTGTAGAACTTCGGGAGCGCGTCGTTGACGGCCTCTTCCAGCACGGCGCCGCGGCCGAACCGCTGGTCGATCACGCGAGCCGGGATCTTGCCCTTACGGAAGCCCTTGACCGTGACCTGCTGGTTGATCTTCTTGTACGCCGCGTCGAGGCTGTCCTTGAGCTCCTCGAAGGGCACCTCGACAGTGAGCCGAACCCGGGTCGGGTTCAGGGTCTCCACGGCGCTCTTCACGGTTCGGTCTCCTTGTGGCTGATTCCTGGAATCCACCGGCGCCGCGTGTGGCGGTTCCGGCGGGTCGGCCCGGTCAGAAAGACACACGGGCACGCAGCTTGCATAGTAACCGCAAGCGGGATGACGCCCACAACGTGATCAAGAGCGCGCGAGCTGTGCGCGTGATCGTCATGGTCGGGGTGGCGGGATTTGAACCCACGGCCTTCCGCTCCCAAAGCGGACGCGCTACCAAGCTGCGCCACACCCCGTCGGTGCGACACGTAGGGTACATGGACGGGGACTGTGCGGCGCCCCCTGATTTCGGGGTGTGCGCGAAGGGCCCCCGAACCGCTACCATGCTCTTCGTGCCGCGGTCCTCGTGACCTGCGGCGCGATGCTGTGCGGGTGTAGCTCAATGGTAGAGCACTAGTCTTCCAAACTAGCTACGCGGGTTCGATTCCCGTCACCCGCTCCATGTGCTCGGGGCCGGTCAGGAGTCGTCTTCTCCTGACCGGCCCCGAGGCGTTTTCCGGGGTGTCCCCCGACCGTGCGAGATGCCGGGTCGGGCGGACGGCCGCAGACTGGGCTGAGATCAGCCCCGTCCTTCTCCGCACCGGAGGCCGTCCATGAAGGACCTGAAGTTCGAGCAGAAGCGCTCGCTGTCCCGTGCCGAGGCGGCGGATCAGCTGACCGCCCTCGCCGCCGCCCTGCGTCAGGGCGGGGAGGCCGAGCTGGAGCTGGGAGCGGGAACCCTGAGCCTGCGCATCCCCGACGAGCTCCGCTGCGAGCTGGAATTCGAGGTGTCGGACGGGGAGATCGAGCTGGAGATCGAGTTCAAGTGGCCGACGGGCCGCGCCCGGAAGAGCGCGCCCGCGAAGCCGGCCGAGTCGGCCGGGAGCACGGCGTCGAAGACCACGGCGGCGAGGGCCACGCCGAAGAGAGCCGCGAAGAAGACGACGGCGGCCACTTCGGCCACGCCGGCGAAGCGGGCGTCGCGCAAGGCGGCGGCAGGGCCCGCGTCGGCCTCCGGTGGCGGCCGGCGGACGAAGCGGGCGGCGGCGAAGCAGACGGCAGCGGCCACGGCGACCTGAGAGTCGCCCCAGGGGTTCCGGGGTCGGTCGTCTCAGGACTTTGTCGGTCTCAGAACTTTATCGAGGCGACCGTCTGCGTTATCGAGTCCAGGAAGCGCTGGATGTCGTCGGCCATGCCGGTGGAGGCGAGGAAGAAGCCGAAGAGGACCGCGACCACGGCCGGGCCGCCCTTGAGGTTCCCCCCGCGGATCAGCACCACCAGGATGATTGCCAACAGCAACACCACAGACAGTGAAATGGCCACAACTGATCACACCCTCGGTCGGTCCCGCCTTGCCCACCAGGGAGCCCGTGTCCCGGAACACCCCCCGCTGTCTCCATCGTGCCACCAACCCCCCTGCCCCCGCTGCCAGGTGACGAATCGTCGTGCACAAGATCACGTCGCCGCGGGGACGCGGGTCAGCCCCGGCGGGAGATCAGCAGCAGGGCCCGGTCGTCGTTGACGTCCTTGGCGACGGCCTCGATCAGATCCCAGGCGACGCCGTCGAAGCCCTCCACGACGCAGCGGTCGGCCTCGCCGGTGAGGCGGTCGATGCCCTCGGCGATGTCCCGGTCGGCGGCCTCGACCAGGCCGTCGGTGAAGAGCATGAGGACGTCGCCGGGGCGCAGGGACCCCTTGTCCGGGTGGAACTCGGCGCCGTCGTAGACGCCGAGCAGCGGCCCGTCGGCGGCCTTCTCCTCCCAGCGCCCGCTGCCCGCGTGCAGCTGGAGGGCGGGCAGGTGGCCGGCGGAGAAGAGCTCGTAGTCGCCGGACTCCAGGTCCAGGACGAGGTGGATGGAGGTGGCGAAGCCCTCGTCCCAGTTCTGGCGGAGCAGATAGCCGTTGGCCGCGGGCAGGAAGCCGTGCGGCGGGAGCGAGCCGAGGAGTCCGCCGAAGGCGCCGGAGAGCAGCAGGGAGCGGGAGGCCGCGTCCATGCCCTTGCCGGAGACGTCGGTGAGGACGACCTCCAGGGTCCGGCCGCCGTGGGTGCGGGCGGCGACCACGAAGTCGCCGGAGAACGACTGGCCGCCGGCCGGGCGCAGGGCCATCTCGCGGTGCCAGCCCTGCGGGAGCCGCGGCAGGGCGCTCTGGACGCGGATGCGCTCGCGCAGGTCGAAGAGCATGGTGCCGCCGCGCCGCCAGGGCACCCCGACCCGGGCCCGGAACTGGGCGATGAGGAGTCCGAAGAGTCCGCAGGCGGCGACGACCAGGACGGTGCCGGGGGTCACGCGCGCGGGGCCCTGGGTGTAGGGGCCGAGGATGATGGACTCGACGATGAGGGCGCCGGCGGCGGCCGCGTACAGACCGAGCAGGCTCGCGGGGCGCAGCAGCAGTCCGCCGGCCACGATCGGCAGGACGAGGACGGCGGGTGCGCACCAGACGGGGTCGAGGAGCGTTCCGCAGGCGATGGCCGGAATCATCAGGAGGAGTCCGGCGAAGGCGAGCCAGTCGGAGCCGTCCCCGCGGAAGTAGTCGACGCCGGATCTGCGCAGCGCGATGCGGGCCCGGCGGGCGCGTCGGCGCATCCGGGCCGCGTACGTCTTCACTCCGGCGCGGTGTCCCATTGGCCTGGACCCTATCCATCCCGTCCGGCATCGCGCAGGGGTACCCCTGTGACAATGTGCGCGAAATCGGGTCGCCCCGGGCGGGCGCCGCTGATATCGATGGCATATGACTACTGAACTGCGGGTTCTGGACCCGACGGAGTGGGACCGCTGGTACGGAGTCCTCGAACTCGCCTTCGGGGGTGTGCCCGAGGCCCCGGAGGAACGGCAGTTGTGGCGCGACCTGACCGAGTTCGACCGTTCCCTGGGGGTTTGGGACGGTGACCAGTGTGTCGGTACGGCGGGGGCGTTCACGTTCCGGCTCACGGTGCCGGGCGGGGCGTCGGTGCCGGCCGGCGGCGTGACGATGGTGAGCGTGGCAGGCACGCACCGGCGGCGCGGGATCCTGACGTCGATGATGCGGCGGCAGCTGGACGACCTGCGGGCGGCGGGCGAGTCGATCGCGGTGCTCACGGCCTCGGAGCCGGAGATCTACGGGCGGTTCGGGTACGGCGTCACCGCGTACACGGCGCGGGCGACGATCGACACCACGCGGGTGCGGCTCACGGTGCCGGAGGGCACGGACGAGGTGCGGCTCCGGCTGGCCGATCCCACCGAGTCCGCGGCGGCGTGCGAGGCCGTGTACGCGCGCCTCGTGCCCACGCGGCCGGGCATGCTCGCCTCGATGCCCGGCTGGGAGCGCCTCGCGCTGCTCGATCCGGCGGGCGACCGGGAGGGCGCGTCGCCACGGCTCTGTGTGCTCGCCGAGCGGGACGGGGGGGTCGTGGGGTACGCCCATTACGCGATCAAGCCCGACTGGTCGTTCGAGGGGGCGACGGGGGCGGTGATCGTGCACCGGCTGTTCGGTCTCGACCCGGCGGCGGAGGCGGCACTGTGGCGGTTCCTCTGCTCGGTGGACCTGACCTCGGAGGTACGGATCCTCAGCCGGCCGGTGGACGACGGCTGGCAGCACCTGGTGAGCGACATCCGGCGCTGCGCGCCGCGCCTGCGGGACGCCCTGCATCTGCGCCTCGTGGAGGTCGGGGCGGCGCTGGAGGCGCGGACGTATCAGGCGCCGGTGGACGTGGTGTTCGAGGTCGAGGACGCGTTCTGCCCGTGGAACGAGGGGCGGTGGCGGCTGGTCGGGGACCAGAAGGGCGCGACGTGCGTCCGGACGGCCGACGCGGCTGATCTCTCCCTTTCCGTACGGGAGTTGGGCGCGGCCTACCTGGGCGGGATCTCGCTGGCGTCGCTGGCGGGGGCCGGACGGGTGCGGGAGCAGCGCGAGGGGGCGCTGACCGAGGCGTCCGTCGCGTTCGGGTCGCCGGTCGCACCGTGGCTGCCGCACGGGTTCTAGTGGGGCGCGCCCTCTAGCGCGTCTGGCAGCCCGGGCACCAGAAGAGGTTGCGGGCTGCCAGGTCCGCCGTGCGGATCTCCGTGGCGCAGAGGTGGCAGGGCAGGTGGGCGCGGCGGTAGACGTAGACCTCGCCGCCGTGGTCGTCCACGCGCGGCGGGCGGCCCATCGCCTCGGGGGTGTGTGCGGGGCGGACCGTGTCGATGCGGTTCAGGCGGACGCCCTCGCGCATGAGCTCCACCAGGTCCGTCCAGATCGCGTCCCATTCCCGGCGCGTCAGGTCCTTGCCCGCGCGGTAGGGGTCGATGCCGTGCCGGAAGAGGACCTCGGCGCGGTAGACGTTGCCGACGCCGGCGATGACCTTCTGGTCCATGAGCAGCGCGGCGATCGTGGTGCGGGACTTCGAGACGCGGTGCCAGGCCCGGTCGGGGTCGTCGCCGTCGCGGAGCGGGTCCGGGCCGAGGCGGTCGTGTATCGCCCGCTTCTCGGCGTCCGTGATCAGCGCGCAGGTGGTGGGGCCGCGGAGGTCGACGTACGACTCGGGGTTCGCGAGGCGCAGCCGGACCGTGTCGGTGGGCGGCGGGGCGGGCGCGTCCCCGAAGTTCACCTTGCCGAAGAGGCCGAGGTGGATGTGGACCCAGCCCATGCCGGCGAAGCCGAGGAAGAGGTGCTTGCCGTGGGCCTCGGTGGTGTCGAGCACGGTGCCGTCGAGCAGCGCCGCGGAGTCCGTGAACTTGCCCTGCGGGCTGGTCACCCGCACGGACCGGCCGCCGAACCGTTCCCGGTGGTCGGCGGCCAGTCGGTGGATCGTGTGCCCCTCGGGCATCAGGCGGTCGGCTCCTGCGGGTGGTGGGCCGGGATCGGGGGGAGCTCGCCGGTGTTCTCGTACGCGGTGAGCATGTCGATCCGACGGGTGTGGCGCTCGTCACCGGAGTACGGGGTGCTGAGGAAGATCTCGACGAACTTGGTCGCCTCTTCCTGGGTGTGCATCCGGCCACCGACGGAGATCACGTTGGCGTTGTTGTGCTCGCGACCGAGGGCGGCGGTCTGCTCGCTCCAGGCGAGGGCGGCGCGCACCCCCTTCACCTTGTTCGCGGCGATCTGCTCGCCGTTGCCCGAACCGCCGATGACGACGCCCAGGCTGTCCGGGTCCGCGGCCGTCTTCTCGGCGGCACGCAGGCAGAACGGCGGGTAGTCGTCCAGGGCGTCGTAGATGTGGGGACCGCAGTCGACGGGCTCGTGGCCGTGTGCCGTGAGCCACTCGACGAGGTGGTTCTTGAGTTCAAAGCCGGCGTGGTCGGAACCGATGTAGACGCGCATGAAACCGAGTGTGGCATGTCCGGGGCCGGGTAGCAGGCAGCGGGGTCGGGACCTTCACCCGGCCTGGTACGGACCTTCGACTCTCGCGACGTGGTCCACACAACGATCCGGAATGAGGTCTTCCGATCACACCCGTTCCCGGTGTTCAATGCTCGGGCTCGCGATCCGAGCGCCCCCCACACGCAAGGAAGCGTTCATGAACACGCAACCGACCCTGACGAAGGACGGCGAGGAGACCGGCACCCCCGGGGCGCCGCACTCCTCCGACGGCCTCAAGGCCGGTCTCAAGAACCGTCACCTGTCGATGATCGCCATCGGTGGCGTCATCGGTGCCGGTCTCTTCGTCGGCTCCGGCTCCGGCATCGCCGCCGCCGGTCCCGCGATCCTGCTCTCGTACGCTCTCGTCGGCGCCATGGTCGTCTTCGTGATGCGGATGCTCGGCGAGATGGCCGCCGCCCGGCCGTCCTCCGGCTCCTTCTCCGCCTACGCCGACCGCGCGCTCGGCCGTTGGGCCGGCTTCAGCATCGGCTGGCTCTACTGGTTCTTCTGGGTCGTCGTGCTCGCCGTCGAGGCGACCGCTGGCGCCAAGATCCTGGAGAGCTGGATCCCGGCCGTGCCGCAGTGGGGCTGGGCACTCATCGTGATGGTGGTGCTCACCGCCACCAACCTCGGCTCCGTGGCCTCGTACGGCGAGTTCGAGTTCTGGTTCGCCGGCATCAAGGTCGTCGCGATCGGCGCGTTCGTCGTCATCGGCATGCTCGCCGTCTTCGGCGTGCTGCCCGGCTCGGACAACCCGGGCGCCGGATTCGCGCACCTCACCGACAGCGGGGGCTTCTTCCCGATGGGCGCGGGGGCGATCCTCACCGGTGTGCTGATGGTCGTCTTCTCCTTCATGGGCAGCGAGATCGTCACCCTGGCCGCCGGCGAGTCCGAGGACCCGCAGCGGGCCGTCACCAAGGCCACCAACAGCGTCATCTGGCGCATCGGCGTCTTCTACCTGGGATCGATCTTCGTCGTCCTGACCCTGCTGCCGTGGAACGACAAGTCGATCGTCGAGAAGGGCTCGTACGTCGCCGCCCTCGACTCCATCGGCATCGCGCACGCAGGCCAGATCATGAACGTGATCGTCCTCACGGCCGTGCTCTCCTGCCTGAACTCGGGCCTCTACACCGCCTCCCGCATGGCCTTCTCGCTCGGCCGGCGCGGTGACGCGCCCAAGGCCTTCGCCAAGGTCAACAAGCGGGGCGTGCCGGTGGCGGCGATCCTCGGCTCGGTCGTCTTCGGCTTCGTCGCGGTCTTCTTCAACTACAAGTGGCCGGACACCGTCTTCGCGTTCCTGCTGAACTCCTCCGGCGCGGTGGCGCTCTTCGTCTGGCTGGTCATCTGTGTGACCCAGCTGCGGATGCGCGGCATCATCCTGCGCGAGACGCCGGAGAAGCTCGTCGTGCGGATGTGGCTCTTCCCGTACCTGACCTGGGCGACGATCGCCATGATCGTCTTCGTCCTCGGCTACATGATCTACGACGGCGGCAGCGCCCGTGAGCAGGTCGTCCTGTCGCTGCTCGTGGCCGCGCTCGTGATCGTGATCGCGCTGGTCAAGGAGCGGTTCACGAAGGCCTCGACGGAGGCCGCCACGGAGCTCTCCGAGCGCGTCTAGCGCCGGGGGCACCCACGCGGGAGGGCCCGCCGTTCCTTCGGGGAACGGCGGGCCCTCTTCGTGTGCGCCTGGGCACCGGACGGACGGGGTGACGGCTCAGCCCTTGCGGTCGAGCAGCTTCCACGCGGTCGGCAGGACGCCCATCGCGAGGGCCGCCTTGAGGGCGTCGCCGATGAGGAACGGGGTGAGGCCCGCCGCGACGGCCTGGCCGAGGGTCATGCCGGTGGCCAGCGCCAGGTACGGCACGCCCACCGCGTAGATGATCGCGGAGCCCAGGACCATCGCGCCGGCCGTGCGGAGCACCGAGCGGTCCGCGCCCCGGCGGGCGAGGGCGCCGACGACGGTCGAGGCGAGCAGCATGCCGAGGACGTAACCGAAGGACGGCATGCCGTAGCCCGAGGAGGCCTGTGCGAACCACGGCACGCCCGCCATGCCGGCCACCGCGTACAGGGCCAGGGCGAGGAAGCCGCGGCGGGCGCCGAGCGCCGTGCCGACGAGCAGGGCGGCGAAGGTCTGGCCGGAGACCGGGACCGGCGAGCCGGGGACCGGTACGGAGAGCTGCGCGGCGAGGCCGGTGAGGGCGGCGCCGCCGACGACCAGGGCGATGTCGCGGGCGCGGCTCGCGGCCACGCTGCCGCTCGCGGGCAGCAGGTCGGCGAGGACGGTTCCCGCACGGAGGGAACGGACGGGGGCGGCGGCGGTGCTCATCGGTACTCCGCGGGGTGAGGGTGGGTGGGACGCCTCGACGGTATGCCAGGAGTGAACGCCCGATCACCGTCAGCCGCCGACAAAGCGACGGTCACGTGCTTCGTGGAGATCGAACAAACCGCGCCGAGCACCCTTCTCGCCACGTGACGCTTGTCACTGGGAAGTCCTGCGCGGAGGTCCCTTTTGCGCCAGGGGTCGTTCACTGGAGAGACTGTGGGGTCTCCATAAACCGTCAGAGAGCACGAGCCCCCGCATGCACGACTCCCTCGCCTCCGAACCGGAGCCCCTCTCCCACGGTCTGAAGCAGCGTCATCTGACGATGCTGGGGCTCGGCGGTGTGATCGGCGCCGGTCTCTTCGTCGGCTCCGGCGCGGGCATCGCCGTCGCCGGACCCGGCATCGTGGTCTCGTATCTGATCGCCGGCGCCCTCGCCATGCTGGTCATGCGGATGCTGGGGGAGATGTCGGCGGCGATGCCCGCGTCCGGGGCCTTCTCCGTGCACGCCGAGCGCGCGCTCGGCCGGTGGGCCGGTTTCTCGGTGGGCTGGCTGTACTGGTTCCTGCTCGTCGTCGTCCTCGCCGTGGAGGCGACGGGCGCGGCGCGGATCGCGAACGGCTGGGTGCCGGGGGTCCCGCAGTGGGGCTGGGTGCTGATCTTCATGATCGTGTTCACGGTGGCCAACCTCGCGGCGGTGAAGAACTTCGGCGAGTTCGAGTTCTGGTTCGCGGCGCTCAAGGTCGGCGCGATCGTCCTCTTCCTGATCCTCGGCACGCTGGCGATCGTCGGCCTGCTGCCGGACACCGACCCGGTGGGGTCGGCGAATCTGACCGGGCAGGGCGGTTTCCTGCCCAACGGCTGGTCGGGAGTGATCTCCGGGGTCCTCGCCGTCGTCTTCGCCTTCGGCGGTCTTGAGGTCGTCACGATCGCGGCGGCCGAGTCCGACGACCCGGCGCGGAACGTGGCCCGGGCGGTGCGCAGCGCGGTCTGGCGGATCCTCCTCTTCTACGTGGGCTCGATGCTGGTCATCGTGACGCTGCTGCCCTGGACGTCGATGGAGCCGGGCGAGTCGCCGTACGTCGCCGTCCTGGACGCGATCGGGGTGCCTGCGGCGGGCGAGATCATGAACGTGGTGGTGTTCGTGGCGCTGCTCTCGGCGCTCAACGCGAACCTGTACGGCTCCTCGCGGATGGTGTTCTCGCTGGCCGAGCGCGGCGAGGCGCCGAAGGGGCTGCTCCGGGTCTCCGGCGGAGGGGTGCCGCGGCGGGCGGTGCTCGCCTCGGTGGCCTTCGGCTTCGTCTCCGTCCTGCTGAATCTGAAGTGGCCGGATTCCGTCTTCCTCTACATGCTCAACGCCGTCGGCGCGGTGCTGCTCTTCGTCTGGGCGCTGATCGCGGTCTCGCAGCTGCGGCTGCGGCGCCGGATCGAGCGCGAGGCCCCGGAGACGCTGACGCTGCGGATGTGGGGCTTCCCCTGGCTGACGTGGGTGGCACTCGCGGCGATGGGCGCGGTCCTGGTCCTGATGCTGACGGACGACGCGGCCCGGCCGCAGGTGCTGTGGTCGGGGGCGGCGACCGGGGCGGTGCTCCTCGTGGCCTGGGTCAGGGAACTGCGTACGAAGCGAGGTTAGATCTTCACCTTGTGTGAAGGTCGTGCCCGTATAGCGGACATCCGTTCCCTGTGAGCGGGGGTGGCCCACAGACTGTGGGCTCCCTCCCCGTCTCAGCTAGTGAACAGGGCTCGCCCATGTCTCGGACCACCGCGCCCGCGCCGGCCGACCGCAAGGACGGCGCGACCGCACCCGCCGAAGGTCTCGGCCACGGCCTCAAGCAGCGCCATCTCTCGATGATCGCCCTCGGCGGCGTCATCGGCGCCGGGCTCTTCGTCGGCTCCGGAGCCGGTATCGCCGCCGCCGGGCCCTCGATCGTGATCGCCTACGCGATCTCCGGCATCCTCGTGATGCTGGTGATGCGCATGCTCGGTGAGATGTCCGCGGCGAACCCGGCCTCCGGGTCCTTCTCCGTCCACGCGGAGCGGGCCCTCGGTCCCTGGGCCGGCTTCACCGCCGGCTGGGCCTTCTGGTTCCTGCTCTGCGTCGCCGTCGGCCTGGAGGGCATCGGCGCCGCGAAGATCATGACCGGCTGGTTCCCGGACAGCCCCGAGTGGGCCTGGGTCGCGCTCTTCATGCTGGTCTTCTGCGTCACCAACCTCGCGGCCGTGAAGAACTTCGGCGAGTTCGAGTTCTGGTTCGCGGCGCTCAAGGTCGGCGCGATCGTCCTCTTCCTCGGCATCGGCGTCCTCGCGATCGTCGGCGTCCTGCCCGGCACGGACGCCCCCGGCACCACGAACCTCACCGGCGACGGCGGCTTCTTCCCGCACGGCTCCGAGGGCCTGATCGTGGGTCTGCTCGCCTCCGTCTTCGCGTACGGCGGTCTGGAGACGGTCACCATCGCGGCGGCCGAGTCGGAGCACCCGGTGCAGGGCGTCGCCAAGGCGGTCCGCACGGCGATGTGGCGGATCGCGCTGTTCTACATCGGCTCGATGGCAGTCATCGTCACCCTCGTCCCGTGGGGCGACAAGGCGGTCGTCGAGAAGGGACCGTACGTCGCGACCCTCGACCACCTGGGCATCCCGGCGGCCGGCCAGATCATGAACGTCGTCGTGCTCGTCGCCCTGCTGTCGGCGATGAACGCCAACATCTACGGCGCCTCCCGCATGGCCGGTTCGCTCGTCTCGCGCGGCCAGGGCCCGAAGGCGCTCGGCCGCACCTTCGGCGGGGTCCCCCGCCCGGCGGTGCTCGTCTCCTCCGTCTTCGGCTTCGCCTGCGTGCTGCTCAGCTACTGGCGTCCGGACGACATCTTCGTCTGGCTGCTCAACACGATCGGCGCGATCATTCTGGTCGTCTGGTTCTTCATCGCCGCCTCCCAGCTGGTGCTGCGCCGCCGCACCGAGCGCGAGGCGCCCGAGAAGCTGGTCGTGCGGATGTGGGCCTTCCCGGTGCTGACCTGGGTGGCGCTCGCCGGCATGGCGGCGATCTTCGTCCTGATGGCCCGCGAGGAGGGCACCCGGGTGCAGCTGTACTGGACGGGCGGCCTGACGCTGCTGCTCGCCGCCGTCGGCTTCGCGCGGCAGAAGCTGCGGGGGCCGGTGACCGAGGAGTCCTGAGCCTCCCCCTCCCTCGCGACCGCGCCCCGTCGAGCAGCTCGTGCTCGGCGGGGCGCGGTGCTGTGTCCGGACGGCACCGTGCCGGGCCGGTGCGGGGTCAGACTCCGCAGTACGGGGCCGTCCGTACGGAGCCGCCGGCGTTCTCGTCGTCCGTGCCGAGCAGGGCGTCGCCCGTTCCGGGCAGGCACTCGACGGCCTCGATCTTGTAGCCGGGGAAGGTGCCGAGGACCTTCGGTGCCGCGTCGAGCGAGATCCGTACCCGGCCGGCTGCCGAGAGGGTCACCCGGCCCGCGTCGGTCACGGCCGAGTCGAACGGGCCGTCGTCCCCGGCGTCCGCCGCCGAACCGATCAGGATCCGGCCGGAGTCGGTCACCGTGATGTCGGAGATGTGGCGCGTCCCGGCGTCGGCCGGGTACGTCGACCGGTAGACCCGCTGGCTGACGGCGCCGAACAGCACCTGGCCCCAGGACGCGAACGAGACAGGCGCCGCGTACAGGGTGGCGGGCCGGTCCGTACCGGCGCCGCGGTCCGCCCAGAGCGCGGCGAACCTCCCGTCCCGGAAGACGAGGGCGAAGCTCTCGAAGTCGTCGCCCTCGCCGATCCCGGGGAGCGGGGAGTGGTCGAGGACGGTGGCGGCGTCGCCGTCGACCTTGACGCGGTAGACGATGCCGCGGGCGGCGAGGGCCAGGTACTCGCCGGGTGCGCCGGGGACGGCCTCGATCGCCTCCAGGTCGACGGGCTCGGCCCCGGTCCAGGTGAGCGGGGTGACGGTGGCGGGTCCCTCCGCGTGGACGAGGCGGGAGAGGCGCTGCTGTCCGGTCCGCTTGTTGTCGTGGACGACCAGCGCGCCGGCGCCCTCGTGGGCGATGCCGCTGATGCCGCCGCGCGCGTCGGTGCCGACCCGCTGCCAGTCCTCGGGGGCGGCGACGGCGGGGGTGGCGCCGAGCGCGGCGAGGAGCGCGGTCGCCGCGAGAAGTCTCAGGGGGAGTCTCATGCGAGCACGTTATGGATCTTGAAGGGCCCGGCCCCAGCACCGGTTGACCCGTACGGCGGAGCGCGCGGAAGCACTCCGCGATCGGGCGTGCGGTCTAGGACCAAGGGCTGATCAACTCTGGCCGCACCTACTGTTAGCCTGCACTTGCATATAGGTTGCAATAAGCAGGAGCCATCGAAGGGGCCGGGCACATGGCGATCTACACACTTCCGGAGCTGCCGTACGACTACGCGGCGCTGGAGCCGGTGATCAATCCGCAGATCATCGAGCTGCACCACGACAAGCACCACGCCGCGTACGTCAAGGGCGCGAACGACACCCTGGAGCAGTTGGAGGAGGCGCGCGACAAGGACCAGTGGGGCGCGATCAACGGCCTGGAGAAGAACCTGGCCTTCCACCTCTCCGGCCACATCCTCCACTCCATCTACTGGAACAACATGGACAGCCCGAAGGACGGGGGCGGCGGCGAGCCGCTGGCCGCCGACGGCGTCGGTGACCTCGCGGACGCGATCACCGAGTCCTTCGGCTCCTTCGCCAAGTTCAAGGCCCAGCTGACCAAGGCCTCCGCGACCACCCAGGGCTCGGGCTGGGGCGTCCTCGCCTACGAGCCGATCAGCGGCCGGCTCATCGTCGAGCAGGTCTACGACCACCAGGGCAACGTCGGCCAGGGCTCGGTCCCGGTCCTGGTCTTCGACGCCTGGGAGCACGCCTTCTACCTGCAGTACAAGAACCAGAAGGTGGACTTCATCGAGGCCATGTGGCAGGTCGTCAACTGGCAGGACGTCAGCAAGCGCTACCACGCCGCCAAGGCCTCCGTACCGCTGATCTCCTTCTGAGCGGCGCCCGGAAGGGCCCCCTGTCGCCCTGCTCGTGATCGTCTTCTCAACCTTCACTCGCAGGCGGATGAAAGAAGAACCCCCGTGATGACGTGAATCACGGGGGTTCTTCCACGCCTCGGGAGAGGCCGCACGGACTAGTTGAAGCTGGGCTCCGCCGTCCGCGTGCGCTTGATCTCGTAGAAGCCCGGCGTCGACGCCACGAGCAGGGTGCCGTCCCAGAGCCGGGCGGCCGCCTCGCCGCGCGGAGTCGGGGTGACGACGGGGCCGAAGAAGGCGACCTCGTCGCCGTCCGCGCCCGGCACCGCGATGACCGGGGTGCCGACGTCCTGGCCGACCTTCGATATGCCCTCGGTGTGGGAGGCGCGCAGCTCGGCGTCGTAGGTGTCCTTGTCGGCGTACTCGACCAGGTCCTCGGGCAGGCCGGCGTCGGTCAGGGCGCCCACGATCGCCTCGCGGGTCGGGCCCTCGCCGTTGTTGTGGAAGCGGGTGCCGAGCGCGGTGTAGAGCTTGCCGACGACCTCGTCGCCGTGCAGCTGCTGGGCGGCGATGACGACCCGGACGGGGCCCCAGGCCTGGGTCTCCAGCATCTCCCGGTACTCGGCGGGGACCTCGTCGAGACGGTTCTCGTTGAGCACGGCCAGGCTCATGACCTTCCACCGCACGTCGACCGGACGGACCTGCTCCACCTCCAGCATCCAGCGGGAGGTCATCCAGGCCCAGGGGCACAGCGGGTCGAAGTAGAAGTCGGCGGTGGTCCTGCTCTCGGACATGTCGCTCCTCGGTACGGCAGTGGCGGAAACAAAGAGGGAAAGAAAGGCGGAAAAAAGACGGTGGTGCGCCGAAAGGAGGGAACCGCCGGACGCACGAAGTCATTCCCGTGTCCGGGGTGACAGCTGCACATGGGAGGATCGGTGCTGTTTCGAACGTGCCACGAAGGAGTGACCGTGCCCGGTGAGAATCTGTCCCGCGACGAGGCCCACGAGCGGGCGGCCCTGCTGTCCGTCGACGGGTACGAGGTCGTCCTCGACCTGCGCTCGGCGGTCGGCGACTCGGCCGAGACCGTGCGCACCTTCCGCTCGGAGACGACGATCCGCTTCCGTCGCACCGGCGAGGGCACGAGCACGTTCGTGGATCTGATCGCCCCGTCCGTGACCGCGGTCACCCTCAACGGCCGCTCCCTCGACCCCGCGGTCGTCTTCGACGGCTCCCGGATCGCGCTCGACGGCCTCGCCGACGAGAACGTCCTCGTGGTGGACGCGCGGTGCGCCTACAGCCGGACCGGCGAAGGCATGCACCGCTTCGTCGACCCGGAGGACGGCGAGGTCTACCTCTACACGCAGTACGAGCCGGCCGACGCCCGTCGGGTGTACGCCACGTTCGAGCAGCCCGACCTCAAGGCCCCGCACCGCTTCTCGGTGACCGCGCCCGAGGGCTGGACGGTCTGGTCGAACGGCGCGGGCGAGCGGGACGCCGAGGGTGTGTGGCGGTTCGCCGAGACGGCGCCGATCTCCACGTACATCACCTGTGTCGTGGCGGGTCCGTACCACTACGTCACGGACCGCTACACGCGGACGCTGGCCGACGGGACCGAGCTGGAGATCCCGCTCGGCGCGATGTGCCGCAAGGGGCTCGCCAAGCACTTCGACGCGGACGACGTCTTCCTGGTCACCAAGCAGGGCTTCGACTTCTTCCACGACAACTTCGACTACCCGTACCCCTTCGGGAAGTACGACCAGGCCTTCGTCCCCGAGTACAACCTCGGCGCGATGGAGAACCCGGGCATGGTGACCTTCCGCGAGGAGTACATCTACCGGGGCAAGGTGACGCAGGCGGCGTACGAGCGCCGGGCGAACGTCATCCTGCACGAGATGGCGCACATGTGGTTCGGCGACCTCGTCACCATGGTGTGGTGGGACGACCTGTGGCTGAAGGAGTCCTTCGCGGACTTCATGGGCTCCTTCTCGCTCGCCGAGGCGACCCGCTTCACCAACAGCTGGGTGACCTTCGCCAACAACCGCAAGGCCTGGGCGTACCGCGCCGACCAGCTGCCGTCCACGCACCCGATCACGGCCGACATCCGTGACCTGGAGGACGCCAAGCTCAACTTCGACGGCATCACGTACGCCAAGGGCGCGTCGGTGCTCAAGCAGCTCGTCGCGTACGCCGGCCGGGACGCTTTCCTGGAGGGCGCGCGCCGCTACTTCAAGCGCCACGCGTACGGGAACACCCGGCTCGCCGACCTCCTCACCATCCTGGAGGAGACCTCGGGCCGTGACATGAAGGCCTGGGCGAAGTCCTGGCTCCAGACCTCCGGCGTGAACACGCTGACGCCGGCCGTCACCTACGACGCCGAGGGCCGGATCACCGAGCTCGCGGTCCTCCAGGAGGGGGACGAGCTGCGCCCCCACCGCGCCGCCGTCGGCCTCTACCGGCTCTCCGGCGGGGAGCTCGTCCGGTACGCGCGCGCCGAGGCCGACATCACCGGCGCCCGGACCGCCGTCGCCGACCTGGCGGGCGAGGAGAAGCCCGACCTGGTCCTCGTCAACGACGACGACCTCACGTACTGCAAGGTCCGCTTCGACGAGGGTTCGCTCGCCACCCTGCGCGCGCACCTCGGCGACATCACCGATCCCCTGGCCCGCGCCCTGTGCTGGTCGGCGCTGTGGAACCTGACCCGCGACGCCCTGATGCCCGCCCGGGACTTCGTCTCCGTCGTCCTCGCCTTCGCGGGCCGCGAGACCGACATCGGCGTCCTCCAGATGGTGCACGCCTGGGGCAAGTCGGCGGTCACCCACTACGCGGCACCCGCGTGGCGCGAGGAGGGCGGGCGGCTGCTCGCCGAGGGCGCCCTGCGCGAGCTGCGGGTGGCCGAGCCGGGCAGCGAGCACCAGCTGACCTGGGCGCGGTTCTTCGCCGCGACGGCCTCGTCCGAGGCCGACTTCCAGCTCCTCGAAGGGCTGCTCGACGGTACGGCGAAGATCGACGGGCTCGACGTCGACCAGGAGCTGCGCTGGTCGCTGCTCACGCCGCTCGCCGTGCACGGCCGCGCGGACGAGACGCGGATCGGCGAGGAGCTGACCCGGGACGACACGGCGACGGGCAAGCGCCACCAGGTCCGCCTGCTGGCCTCGCGGCCCTCGGCGGCCGTCAAGGCGCAGGCCTGGGCGCAGGTCGTCGAGTCGGACACCCTGTCGAACGCGCTCGTCGAGGCGACGATCGCGGGCTTCGTCCAGCCCTCGCAGCGCGAACTGATCGCCCCCTACGCGGAGAAGTACTTCGCGGTCATCGAGCGGCTGTGGGCCGAGCGGTCGATCCAGATCGGCATGGACATCGTCCGGGGCCTGTTCCCGGGGCTCCAGGACGACGAGGCGACGCTGGCCGCGACGGACGTCTGGCTGGCGGCGCACGAGGCGGCCGCCCCGGCCCTTCGCAGGCTGGTCCTGGAGTCGCGGGACGACCTGGCGCGGGCGCTGCGGGCGCAGGACTGCGACCGCCTGGCCGGCTGACGCCCTCGGTCGATCACGGTGGGGGTCGCGGACTTCGGTCCGCGGCCCCCTCCGGTATTTCCGGGCCCGTCGCGGGGGCGGGCGGGGGGCCGAGGAGGGAGCGAGCGGGGGGCGGCCCGGGGCGGGCCCCTCATCGGCACTCGAACGCGCGTACTTTAGGACGGGGTTGTCCCCAATTGTCGACGAACGTGTAACAGGGGTTAGGGCGGCCTTCGGGAGCGGAAGACCCCCGGCATGAACCACAACACCCCCATCACCCCCCGCCCCCTCCCCCTCTCCCCCCACACCGGCCGGGCACAACGCCTCGCGTCCGCCGACCAGTTGAGGGCCCAGGGCATCCCCGCCGGCGAGGTCGCCGCGCGCTGCCGCCCGGGCGCCTGGCAGCAGCTCCTCCCCGGCGTCTTCCTGCTCCAGCCGGGGCCCCCCACCAGCGAGGACCGGCTCCACGCCGCGCTCCTCTACGCCCGCAGGACCGGGGCCGTACCCCCGCAGGGTCCCGACGCGATGATCACCGGGCTCGCCGCGCTGACCCTGCACCGCTTCTCCTCCGCTCCCCCGCTCACCGCCGTGGACCGGATCGACGTCCTGGTCCCCCGCACCCGGCGGCTGCGCTCCACCGGCTGGGTGCGCGTGGTGCGCGCCCCCGAGTCCCCGGAGCCGGTGGAGCTGACGGGCGTGCCCGTCGCCCCGGTCGCCCGCGCCGTCGCCGACGCGGTGTCCGGGCTCTCGGACGCGGAGGCCGTACGCCGGCTGCTCACCGAGGCGGTGCGCGGCGGACACTGCGAACCGGGCGCGGTGGTACGCGAGTTGAACCGGGCCCGGCTCCTCACCCGGCCGCACGTGGTGGACGCGGTGGACGCGCTGCTCGCCGAGGGGCGCTCGCTGTCCGAGGAGCGGCTGTACGAGATGGTGCGGGAGTTCGCCCTGCCGGACCCGCTGTGGAACGTGGACCTGCGGCTGCCGGGCGGCCCGCACCTGGGCGGGGTGGACGCCTACTGGCCCGACCAGGCCGTCGCCGTCGAGCTGGACACCCGGGCGCCGCGGCAGGACGAGGACGCGCTGTGGTCCGAGTACACCCGCAAGCGGGAGCATCTGGAGCGGCTCGGCATCACGGTCGTCCACCTCACCCCGCGCAAGCTGCGCGAGGCGATGGACCAGCAGGCCACCGTGGTGCGTACGGCCCTGATGGCCGCGCCCGACCGGCAGCCCGCCGCGTATGTCGTCGTCCTGCCGCGGTGAGGGGTCAGCGCTTCGGCGTGACGCCGCAGAACTCGGCCTCCAGGACGGCCGTGCTGTCGCCCGTCCAGTCGGCGTTGAAGTTCAGGGCGAGGGAGTGCCCGCCGTCGCGGGTGGCCTGGGCCTCGGAGGAGGAACCGTGGATGCCGCCACCGTGACCCCAGATCTCCTTGCCGCAGCTCAGCTTCTGCTTCATGAGCCCGAGTCCGTACCCCGCGCCGGGGAGTTCGGGGGACACCGGGACGGTGGTGGTCATCTCCCTCATCTCGGCCTTCGGGAGCAGCCGGCCCTTGAGCAGGGCGCGGTAGAAGGTCTGCAGGTCGTTGGAGTCGGAGATCATCTCGCCGGCCGCGGAGGCGATGGTGGGGCTCAGCTCGCTGACGTCGTGGACCTGCGCGTCCGGGTCGGCGGAGAGCGTGGACCAGGCGGGGGAGCTCGGCTTCGGCATCCGCACGTCGGTGCCGGGGACACTCGTGGCGCGGAGCTTGAGCGGCTTGATGATGCGGTTCTCGACCGCCTTGCCGTAGGGACGCCCGGTGACCTTCTCGATGACCATCCCGGCGAGGACGTAGTTGGTGTTGGAGTAGTTCCAGTCGGTGCCGGGGGCGAAGTCCGGCGCGTGGGTCATGGCGATGTCGACGAGCTGACGCGGGGTCCAGCGGTCGTAGCGGTGCTCCAGGAAGCCCGGGCCGAAGATCTTCTCCTGGAAGCCGGGGTCGGAGGTGACGCTGTAGACGCCGCTGGTGTGGTTGAGCAGCTGACGGACGGTGATCTTGCGGCCGTCGTGGCCGTTGCCCCGGACGACGCCGGGCAGCCACTTCTCGACCGGGTCGTCGAGGTCGAGCCGGCCCTCCGCCTGGAGCTGGAGGAGGACGGTGGCGACGAAGGTCTTGGTGATGGAACCGACGCGGAAGCGGTCGTTCCCCCGGCGCTCGCCGGCGGTGCCGGTCCAGTTGGCCCGGCCGTCCCGGGCCTGGGCCACGACCCCGGGCACACCGGCGTCGACCGCGGCCTGGAGCGCCGCCCGGGTGGCGGCGTGATCATCCGCCGGTGCCGAGGCCGTCGGCGCGGACGCCGCCAGGGCCGGGGTGGCGAGGGCCGTGGCGGTGAGTCCGGCGACCAGGACGGCGGCGAGGACGGTGCGGGTCGTGCGTACGGCTGACATGCGGGCTCCCCTGAGACTGTGCCGCGGTGCGTGTGCTGCGGTCGGCGGGGAGGACCCGGGGGCCCGCGGGACGGTTGAGCGGGGTCGCACCGGTTGAGCGGTTTTCGGCCGAACCCCGGCCGTGCGGTCGGTCCTCAGCTCATCGACGGATCGGCGAGCCGGGAGCGGCCGACCGGGGGCCGCTCGCGCCACAGGTCGAGGCCGATGTCGACGAGGCCGACGCGGGGCAGTCCGGGGACGGCGTCGAGCGGATGCCAGGCGGCGAGGTCGGTGGAACCGTCGGTCTCGTTGCGCAGCCCACCGCCGGTGATCCGGGCCTCGTAGATGATCCGCAGGCCCTGGAAGTCGCCGGGTCCCCCGAGGCGGCGCAGCCAGTCGCGGCGGATGGAGTCGATGCCGAGGAGGGCGGTGGGCTCGGTGAGATAGCCCGTCTCCTCCTCCACCTCGCGGACGACGGTGTCCACGGGCTCCTCGCCGTGGTCCATGCCGCCGCCCGGCAGCGTCCACCGTTTGGTGCCGTCGCGCGCCACCCAGCGGGCCAGGAGCATCTCACCGTCCCGCACGCACACGGCGTAGGCCGCCACCCTCAACTCCTTCTTCATGAACCGAGGTTAGAACCAGTACACGGGGTACGTCCGGCCGCTGACGCGGGCGGCTGCGAGGCCGACGGCGACGAGGAGGAGGCAGGCGAGCGCGAGAAGGCCGAGAAACGACCAGAAGGGGGGCGAGGTGAGGGCGACGATGACGGCGGTGGCGGCGGCGGGCGAGTGCGGGGTACGGGCGAGCATCATCACGCCCAGGGCGAGACCGCCCGCGACGGCGGCGCCCCAGAGGCCGGGCCCTGCCACGGTCAGGACGGCGAAGCCGGTGAGGGCGGAGAGCAGCTGGCCGCCGACGACCGAGCGCGGCTGGGACAGCGGCAGATCGGGAGCGCCGGCGACCAGGGCCATGCTCGCGGCGAGCGGCGGGATGAGCAGGGGCTGGTCGAGCACGGTCCCGACGGCGACCAGGAGGAGCAGCGCGGCGACGCTCCCGGCGGTCGAGAGGAGGAGGACCCGGGGCCGGGGGCGCGGGGGCGGGCCGGGGCGCCTGGGCGCGACGGCTGCCGCCGGAACCGTGGAGGGGGCGGTTTCGGCGGCGGTTGTGGGCAGGGTGGTGTCGGGGGCCGGGGTGGTGGTCACGGAGCGGTCCTCGGGGTGGGGTCGGCGGGTGGGTTGGCCGGGGAGTACTCCGGCGGCGACCAGCGCAGCGGGCTGCCGGCCGGGGTCTCGGCCGTGCGCTCGACACGGAAGCGGGTGACGCGTCCCTCGGGGCCGTACTCGGTGTGGGCGAGGCCGCTGAGCTGCAGGGTCGTCCCGGTCTCCCAGTCGAGGAAGAGCAGCCCCGCGCGGCCGTCGGACTCCAGGTTCCCCAGGGTCAGGAACATCGCGTTGCCCGGGTAGTCACGCCAGCTGAGCTCCCGGGGCGCGTCGACCCGGACGAACCCGGGGTTGCCCCCGCGATGACTGGTGTCGACCCCGTCGGACGCGACGGTGGCCACGAAGAAGGTGTCCGCCGTCCGGATCCGGCGCACCTGGGCGGGGGTGAGCTCCTCGCCGTGGTGGACGGTGCCGGTCCCGGGGCGGGCGGGATCGGAGCCGTACCACTCTCTCTTCTGGAGGTACTTCGGGCAGTTGGAGAACACCTGCTCGGCCTCGATCGTGACGCCGCGCGCGCTGGGGCGGGCGGTGCCGTTGAGGCGCATGCGGCGGCGGGTGCGGGGGTCGAGGGCGAGGGTGCCGACGGGTGTGCCGTCGGGGGTGATCGCGTCGGCGAGCGGGTCGTACGCGGGGATGCCGCCGGCGACGGAGACGGTGTGCGGGCCGGTGGCGTGGGTGAAGCCGGGCGCGCCGGTGAGGAGGCTCGCCCAGACGCGGCCGTCCCGGTCCGCGGCGCCGATCATCAGCATCGGCTGGGCCTCCAGGAAGGCGGCGGCGACGGGGCGGATGCCGGGGCGGACGGAGGGGGCGATGTGGGCGGCCAGGTCCTGGACGCCCACGCGGGCCTGGACGTCGATCGAGCCCTGGTTGTAGGCGGTCGCGTGGTCGTGGGCAGGCACGGGGTCCTCCAGTTCTAGAAGAAGCCGCAGGTCGGGGCGGAGTCCGACGGGGCTTCCGCGCCCTCCGCGCCCTTCGGGATCGAGATCTCCAGGCGGGTGCCGTCCGGGTCGTGGAAGAAGATGCCGCCCGAGGCCGCGCCCTCGCGGTGGGCCACGACGCCCTCGTACGCGAAGGTCGTGCCCCGGGCGAGCAGCGCGGCCTCGGCGGCGCGGACGTGGTCGAGGGACTCGGCCTCGAAGGCGAGGTGGTGGAGGCCCGCGCGGCCCGGCGCGTAGGCCTCGCCGGCCTGCTGCCAGAGGGTGAGGACCAGGCGGCCGTCCCGGCCGAGGAAGGCGAAGCGGCTGTCCCCCTCCGTGCCCTCGCCGAGCGTCTCGAAGCCGAGGACCTCTCCGTAGAAGGTGAGCGAGCGGTCCAGGTCGGTGACGTTGAGGCCGACGTGGTGGGTGGTGAGCGTGCCGATCGCGGTCATGGCGGTTCCATCCGTTCCTGGTACGACGGCCGGCCCTCTTCCGGGCTAACCTCTTAATTCGACTTTAGAGGTTAGATACGAAGGACGTCAACCGCTCACGTACCCTTGAGGGGTTAGTTCATCGAGGAGGGTTCCCGTCATGACCGCGATCGACCCACGGCCGCTCGTCGGCGAGCCCGTCTCCCTTGATCTGCTCAACACCCGCTGGAACGAGGAGGGCGGTCGGCAGGACCTGCTCGCCGGGGTCGGGGGGCTCACCGTCTGGCTCGCCGCCAACGGGCTCGACGAGCGGTTCACCGCCGACGCCACCACCCTGCGCCACACCCTCACCGCCCGCGACGCGCTCGCCGCGCTCGTCGACCGCCCCGGCGACCCCGCCGCCACCGCCCGCGTCGACGCCGTCCTCGGCCACGGCCGCATCCGGGCCACGCTCACCGCCGAGGGCCCCGGCGAGCGGCCCGAGTTCGCGGACCCCGCCTGGGGCCCCGGCTGGACCGCCGCCCGCGACTACCTCGACCTGCTGCGCACCGCCCCCGACCGGATCCGGGCCTGCGCTCACGAGGCGTGCATCCTGCACTTCTTCGACACCTCGCGGAACGGCACCCGCCGCTGGTGCTCGATGGCCGTCTGCGGCAACCGCGCCAAGGCCTCCCGGCACTACGCCCGCACGAAGGAGAGCTGACCCTCTTTCGTCCCGTCCCTTGGACAATGGATTGGACAAGGCGCCCCGGGACATACGCATCATGGACCGGCAGCAACCTGCACATACGTACGGAGGAGTCCCCGTGAAGGTCGGAATCGTCGGAGCCACCGGTCAGGTCGGCACAGTCATGCGCAGCATCCTGGCCGAGCGGAGCTTCCCCCTCGACGAGCTGCGGCTCTTCGCCTCCGCCCGCTCCGCCGGCACCGTCGTGGACGGCATCACGGTCGAGGACGCCTCCACCGCCGACTACACCGGCCTGGACATCGTCCTCTTCTCCGCCGGCGGCGCCACCTCCCGCGCCCTCGCCGAGAAGGTCGCCTCCCAGGGCGCCGTCGTGATCGACAACTCCTCCGCCTGGCGCGGCGACCCCGAGGTCCCGCTGGTGGTCTCCGAGGTCAACGCGCACGCGATCAAGGACCGCCCCAAGGGCATCATCGCCAACCCGAACTGCACCACGATGGCCGCGATGCCGGTCCTCAAGCCGCTCCACCAGGAGGCCGGCCTCACCGCGCTGATCGCCACCACCTACCAGGCCGTCTCCGGCTCGGGCGTGGCCGGTGTCGCCGAGCTGCGCACCCAGGCGTGCGCCGTGGCCGAGACCGCCGACCAGCTGGCCTTCGACGGCGATGCCGTCGCGTTCCCCGAGCCCGCCGTCTACAAGCGCCCGATCGCGTTCAACGTGGTCCCGCTGGCCGGCTCGATCGTCGACGACGGCTCCTTCGAGACCGACGAGGAGCAGAAGCTCCGCAACGAGTCCCGCAAGATCCTGGAGATCCCCGGCCTCAAGGTCTCCGGCACCTGCGTGCGCGTCCCGGTCTTCTCCGGCCACTCCCTCCAGGTGAACGTCCGCTTCGACCGCCCGATCAGCGTCGAGCGCGCCTACGAGCTGCTCAAGGACGCCGAGGGCGTCGAGCTCTCCGAGATCCCGACCCCGCTCCAGGCGGCCGGCAAGGACGCCTCGTACGTGGGCCGCATCCGGGTGGACGAGACCGTCGAGAACGGCCTCGCGCTCTTCCTCTCCAACGACAACCTGCGCAAGGGCGCGGCGCTGAACGCCGTGCAGATCGCGGAGCTGGTCGCGGCCGAGCTCACGGGCGCCTGACACCCGCGACGCCACGAGGGCGGCCATCCGGAGACGGGTGGCCGCCCTCGCGCGTCCGCCCGGGAAAGCTCCCGTGTTCGCCCTGGGAAATGTCTCGTGCGCTGCCGACACACCCCGTGGAAGGATGGGCCAAACATCACAAAACCGAGGAGTTGACCGGGTGCCTGGCACAAACCTGACCCGTGAAGAGGCTCAGCAGCGGGCAGCGCTGCTCACCGTGGACGCGTACGAGGTCGAACTCGACCTCTCCGGTGCGCAGGAGGGCGGCACCTACCGGTCCGTCACCACCGTCCGCTTCGATTCCGCCGAGGCCGGTGCCTCCACCTTCATCGACCTCGTCGCCCCCGCCGTCCACGAGGTCGTGCTGAACGGCCACGCCCTGGACGTCGCCGCCGTCTTCCGCGACTCGCGGATCGCGCTGGCCCACCTGGCCGAGGGCCGCAACGAGCTGAAGGTCGTCGCCGACTGCGCGTACACCAACACCGGCGAAGGTCTGCACCGCTTCGTCGACCCGGTCGACGACCAGGCCTATCTGTACACGCAGTTCGAGGTCCCGGACGCGCGTCGCGTCTTCGCCTCGTTCGAGCAGCCCGACCTCAAGGCGACCTTCCAGTTCACCGTGAAGGCGCCCGCGGGCTGGAAGGTCATCTCCAACTCGCCGACCCCGGAGCCCAAGGACGACCTCTGGGTCTTCGAGCCGACGCCGCGGATCTCCACGTACATCACCGCGCTGATCGTCGGCCCGTACCACTCGGTGCACTCCTCGTACGAGAAGGACGGGCAGAGCGTCCCGCTCGGCATCTACTGCCGTCCGTCGCTCGCCGAGTTCCTCGACGCGGACCACATCTTCGACGTCACGCGCCAGGGCTTCGACTGGTTCCAGGAGAAGTTCGCGTACGACTACCCGTTCGCGAAGTACGACCAGCTCTTCGTGCCGGAGTTCAACGCGGGCGCGATGGAGAACGCGGGCGCGGTCACCATCCGCGACCAGTACGTCTTCCGCTCCAAGGTGACGGACGCGGCGTACGAGCGGCGCGCCGAGACCATCCTGCACGAGCTCGCCCACATGTGGTTCGGCGACCTCGTGACGATGGAGTGGTGGAACGACCTCTGGCTGAACGAGTCGTTCGCCACCTACACCTCCGTCGCCTGCCAGGCCTCGGTGGCGGGCACCCGCTGGCCCAACGCCTGGACGACCTTCGCCAACGCGGAGAAGACCTGGGCCTACCGCCAGGACCAGCTGCCGTCCACGCACCCGATCATGGCCGAGATCAACGACCTGGAGGACGTGCTCGTCAACTTCGACGGGATCACGTACGCCAAGGGCGCCTCGGTCCTGAAGCAGCTCGTCGCCTACGTCGGCCAGGACGAGTTCTTCAAGGGCGTCCAGGCCTACTTCCAGGCCCACGCCTTCGGCAACACCCGCCTCTCCGACCTCCTCGGCGCCCTGGAGGAGACCTCCGGCCGCGACCTGAAGACCTGGTCGAAGGCATGGCTGGAGACGGCCGGCATCAACATCCTCCGCCCGGAGATCGAGACCGACGAGAACGACTCGATCACCTCCTTCGCCGTCAAGCAGGAGGCGCCCGCGCTCCCCGCCGGCGCCAAGGGCGAGGCCGTGCTGCGCCCGCACCGGATCGCGATCGGCTTCTACGACCTCGACGCGGCCGGCAAGCTGGTCCGCACCGAGCGCCTCGAACTCGACATCGAGGCCGCCGGGCTGACCGCCGTCCCGCAGCTCGTGGGCAAGGCCCGCCCGGCCGTCGTCCTCCTCAACGACGACGACCTGTCGTACGCCAAGGTCCGCCTCGACGAGGTGTCCCTGAAGAACGTCACCGCGCACCTCGGCGACTTCGCCGAGTCGCTGCCGCGCGCCCTGTGCTGGGCCTCGGCCTGGGACATGACCCGCGACGGCGAGCTGGCCACCCGCGACTACCTGGAGCTCGTGCTCTCCGGTATCGCCAAGGAGTCCGACATCGGCGTGGTCCAGTCGCTCCAGGGCCAGGTCAAGGCCGCCCTTGAGATGTACGCGGCGCCGGAGTGGCGCGAGGCCGGGCTGGCCCGCTGGACCGAGGCCACCCTCGCGCACCTCCAGGCGTCCGCGCCCGCGAGCGACCACCAGCTGGCGTGGGCGCGCGCCTTCGCGGCGACCGCCCGCACCCCGCAGCAGCTGGATCTGCTCGCGGCCCTCCTGGAGGGCCGCGAGACCGTCGAAGGTCTGGCGGTCGACACCGAGCTGCGCTGGGCGTTCGTCCAGCGGCTCGCGGCCACCGGCGTCTACGACGAGCCGGAGATCGCCGCCGAGCTGGAGCGCGACCGCACCGCGGCGGGCGAGCGCCACGCGGCCACCGCGCGCGCGGCCCGTCCGACGGAGGCGGCGAAGGCGGCGGCCTGGGCCTCGGTCGTCGAGGACGACAAGCTGGCGAACGCCGTGCAGGAGGCCGTCATCGGCGGCTTCGTGCAGGCCGACCAGCGCGAGCTGCTCGCCCCGTACACGGCGAAGTACTTCGCGTCGATCAAGGGTGTCTCGGAGACCCGCAGCCACGAGATCGTCCAGCAGATCGTGGTCGGTCTCTACCCGAGCCTCCAGGTCTCGCAGGAGACCCTGGACGCGACGGACGCCTGGATCGCCGAGCACAACCCGGCCCCGGCGCTGCGCCGCCTGGTGACGGAGAGCCGCGCGGGCGTGGAGCGTGCGCTCCGGGCGCGGGCGGCGGACGCGGCGGCGGCGAAGTAACGCACCCCGTAGGGAGGAAGGGGCCCCGGACCGTGTCGGTCCGGGGCCCCTTCGGCGTATCGGCGCTTCTCGCCGGCACCGGGCGGGTGCGGCTCGCGGCCGCGCTCAGCCGCCGAGGGCCGTGAACCGGGCGCGCAGGTCGGCCGCGCCCCGCTCCGTCAGCGCTCCGTGCAGCCGCATCCGGGCGACGCCGCCGTCGGGGAAGGCGTCGAGGCGGACGTGGGTGACGACGGCCTGGGCGGGGAGCTTGAAGCGGTGGAGGGTGTCGGGCTGGAGCCTGGTGCGGGGGATGATCTCGAACCACTCCCCCGTCTCGCCGTTGCGTCCCTGGAGGGCGATCCAGCCGGCCGAGTTGCCCTTGAGGTAGGCGGTGTCGATCTCGACGGCGCGGACGGCGCCCTGCGCGGCGAGCCGGAAGCGCACCCAGTCGTTGGTGCCGCGCACCCGGCGGCGCCGGTTCTCCCAGCCGTCGTCCATCTTGCGGGAGGTGCCGGGCAGGATGATCTGGGTCGGCGAGGAGTAGAACCTATCCGAGGCGTCCTCGTACGAACCGCCGTTGAGCACGGAGATCAGGTCGAGGGTGCCGAGCAGCTCCAGCCACTCGGGGTCGGGCACGACCTCGCCGTGGACGCGGAGGCGGGCGATGCCGCCGTCGGGGTGCTGGCAGACCCGGAGGTGGGTCCAGCGGCGCTCGGCGGTGACGGTGAAGCCGTTCTCGGCGTGGCCCCGGACGGGGGTCGGCGGGACGAGCTCCTCCCACTTCGCGTCCAGCAGTTCCCCGGGGCTGGGCGAGCCCTCCACCGAGGTGGCCTGGATGCTCACGCGCTGCGGGTAGTTGCCGCGGAAGTGGGCGGTGTCGACGATGATCCCGCGGATCACACCGGGGGCGCCGAGGCGGACGATCGCCCAGTCGTGGTCCTCGGGGGCGGGGAAGACGTTCTCGGCGTCGGCGCCGCGGCGACGGCGGGTCTCCCAGCCGTCCATGATCTTGCCCTTGTGGCCGAAGTGCTCGGGGTCGAAGACGGCCCGCTCACGGACGAGGAGGTTCTCCCGCTCGGCGAAGAACTCGTCGTTCGCGGCGACGACGCCGGCGCCGAGACGGCGGTCGGCGAGGTCGACCAGCTCGGTGAAGGGGAAGTCACCGGTCCGGTAGTCGGCGTACGGGTCGCCGCCGGAGTACGGGGCGGCGTCGTTGGCGTGCGGGTCCTGGTCCTGGCTCGTCTCGAAGGTCATGTGTCGACTGTGCGCCGCGGAGACCTGGTGGGTCCATCGAATGTTTTCGATGGGCGTCTTCAGTTCTGCTGAACGGTTTCCCGTTGGGCCGCCGCCTGCCGGAGCGCGGCGAGCACCCGCGCCACCGCCGGGCCGTCCTCCGCCCCGCGCCGTACCGCCGCGACGACATGGCGGCGCGGCTGGTCGGCGGCGAGGACGCGCATCACGACCCCGGCGCCGCCCCGGCGCTCCGCGGAGGCCATCCGGGGCACCAGGGCGATGCCCATCCCGGCCTCGACCATGGCGAGGATCGCGGTCCAGCCGGAGGCACTGTGGGCCTGTTCGGGCACGAACCCGGCGGCCTCGCAGGCGGCGGTGGTGATCTCCGACCAGGGGCCCGAGCCACCGAAGATCCACGGCTCGGCGGCGAGGTCGGCGAGCCGCAGGCCGGGCGCGTCGGCGTGCGGATGCCCGGCGGGCAGGGCCACGTCGAGGGGGTCGGCGAGCAGCGGGACCCGGCTGAACTTGGGGTCGCGCGCGGAGGGCGCGTGGGCGGCGAGCGAGAGGGCCAGATCGACCTCGCCGGCCGAGAGCAGCTCGTACGCCTCCGCCGCCTCGGCCTCCCGGATCCGGACGTCGAGCCCGGGGTGCGCGCTCCGCAACTGCCGTACGGCGGGCACGACGAGCGCGGGCACGGCCGTCGAGAACGCCGCCACCCGCACCTCTCCGGCCTCGCCCCGCAGATAGCCGTCGAGTTCGGCGTCGGCGCGCTCCAGCTGGGCGAAGACCACCTCCGCGTGCCGCAGCACGAGATGGGCGGCGTCGGTGAGCCGGACGCGGCGGCCCTGGGCCTCCAGGACGGGTACGCCGAGCTGTCTGGCGAGGTTGGTGAGCTGCTGCGACACGGCCGAGGGGGTCATGAGCAGCGCCTCCGCGGTCGCGGTGACGGTGCCGCGGTCACGGAGGGTGCGAAGGATCTGGAGCTTCTTGATGTCCCACTCGGTCATGGGGCGCAACCTATCCGGAGCTATGCGGCCCGGCGTGCGCCGGTCGCCGAGCTCAGGGCCACTCCGCCGAGGATGAGCACCATGCAGGCCACGCCGAGGACGCCGATTCGCTCGCCGAGCAGGGCGTACGAGAGGAGGGCGACGCAGACGGGCTGGAGGTGGTAGACGCCGCCCGCGCGGGCGGCGCCGATGAGGGCGATGGCCTTGTTCCAGGCGAAGAAGGCGACGGCGGAGGAGAGCACGCCGACGTGGACGAGCGGTCCGACGGTGCCGACGGTGGGCTCGAAACCGCCGTGGACCGCGAGGTCGGCCGCGTACACCGGGAGCAGCATCAGGGCGCCGAAGAGGAAGGTCGCATAGAGGAAGACGACCCCGCCGAGTCCCTCCGGCCGGCGCTTGAGCAGGGCGCTGTACGAGGCGAAGCTGAGCGCCGCGGCGAACATCCACAGGTCGCCGGCGCCGAGCCTGGTCGGCAGGGCCCCCTTGCCGACCAGGAGCAGCACGCCGGCGCAGGCGATGGCCATGCCCGTGACGCGCCGGGCGCCGAGCCGGGCGCCGCCGAACCGGTCGTACAGCGCCATGACCACCGGCGAGGCGGCCATGATCATGCCCATGTTGCCGGCGGAGGCGGTGAGTCCGGCCTGGTTGACGAGGGTGTTGTAGACGGTGATGCCGAGCAGCGAGGCGAGGACGACGAAGCCCAGGTGACGGCGGATCAGGTGCCGCTGCCGCCAGGTGGCGCGGGCGGCGAAGGGGGTGACGACCAGGATCGCCACGATCCAGCGCCAGAAGGCGGCCTGGACGGGCGGGACGGTGTCGTGCAGGGCGCGGGCGGCGACGAAGCTGCCGGACCAGACGACGGTGGCGAGCAGGGCGAGGAGCACGCCGAAGCCGGCGCCTCGGGCGGGCGCCGGCTTCCGGGTGTCGACGGGGGTCGGGTGGCGTGCGGTGATCAGGCTCATGGGGCCTACCGTCGCACTCCCGAACCTTCCAGGTCCATCGAAACTTCCTGACGATTCCCTTCAGTTGCGCTGAACGATTCGGCTACGGCACCCGCCTCGACGGCCGCTTCGGTCCCCTTCGGCGTACGGGGGCTCAGCTGGCCCGCCAGGGTGGCACCGAAGGCGATGGTCATGCCGAGCAGCTGCACCGCGCCGAGCGCCTGGCCGAGCGCCGCCCAGCCGATGATCGCGGCGGTGATGGGCGAGAGCGGGCCGAGGAGGGTGGCGGAGGAGGCGCTGAGCCGCTCGATGCCGCGGAACCAGAGGAAGTACGAGATCGCGGTGTTGCCGAGGGCGAGGTAGGCGTACCCGGCCAGGTTGGTGCCGGTCAGGGCCGGCGGGGCACCCTCGACCAGGAAGGCGATCGGCAGGATGACCAGACCTCCCGCGGTGAGCTGCCAGCCGGTCAGGGCGAGGGCGCCGACGCCCTCGGGGCGGCCCCAGCGCTTGGTGAAGACGACGCCGGCCGACATCGACAGGGAGGAGAGCAGTCCGGCGAGCACGCCGACGGTGTCGAACGCCGCCCCGGCCTTGAGGACCACGAGGCTGACTCCGAAGGCGGCGGCGATGGCGGTGAGCAGGGTCCGCGCCGTGGGCTTCTCGCCGAGGAAGAGGGCGGCGAGGCCGACGACGAAGAGCGGGCCGACCGAGCCGACGACGGCGGCGACACCGCCGGGGAGCCGGTAGGCGGCGAGGAAGAGCAGCGGGAAGAACGCGCCGATGTTGAGGGCTCCGAGGACGGCGGACTTCCACCACCAGGCGCCCCGCGGGAGCTTGCGGGTCAGCGCCAGGAGCAGGAGTCCGGCGGGCAGGGCGCGCATCAGGCCGGTGAAGAGCGGCCGGTCGGGCGGCAGGAACTCCGTGGTGACGAAGTAGGTGGAGCCCCAGGAGATCGGGGCCAGGGCGGTCAGTGCGACGACGGCTGCCTTGCGGGACATGACGGTCTCCCCCTTGCTGCGGATGCCGGTCCGGACGGCGAACTGGCTTGGCGGTAATTAACTTACCACTAAGCTACTTACTTGCAAGTGGCTTTCTTGCCATCGAGTCACGCGGAAGAGGAGACTGCTCGCATGGACACGAAGACCCCCGGCCCCGGCCCCGCCCACGACGCCGTCGACGCCATCACCGACCAGTGGGCGGCGGTCCGCCCCGACCTGGAGACCGTGCCGATGGCCGTCTTCGGGCGGATCTACCGGCTCGCGAACGCCATGCGCGGGCGGGTGGACAAGGCGTACGCGCCCTACGGCCTGGCTCTCGGGGAGTTCGACGTGCTCGCGACCCTGCGCCGCTCAGGGGAGCCGTACACGCTCTCGCCGCGCGAGCTGACGGCGACGCTGATGATCACCACCGGCGGGATGACCGGCCGGCTGGACAAGCTGGAGAAGGCGGGGCTCGTCACCCGCAGCCCCGATCCGCACGACCGGCGCGGACTGCGGGTCACGCTCACCGAGCACGGCAGGGAACTGGTGGACCAGTCCGTCTCGGCCGGTCTCGCGCAGCAGCGGGCGGCCCTGGAGAGCGCGCTCAGCGAGGAGGAGGCGGCTCAGCTGGCGGGTCTGCTGCGCAAGCTGCTGGCGACCACGGCGTAGGGGCCGGACGCGGTTCCGGACAGGTTCCGGACGCGGTTCCGGACGAGATTTCGCGCGCGGTCCGAGGCGGCTCCGCCCGGTTCCGCGCACGCGAGGGCGCCGCACGGTACGTCGTACCGTGCGGCGCCCTCGGCGAAGCGGAGGAGGAGGCGGTCAGGCCTTCTTGGACTTGTCGAGCAGCATCACCAGTCCGATGATGACCAGGAACAGCACCAGCGGTGCGGCCACGAACAGGCCGAGGGTCTCGATGACCGACAGCTTGGGGGCCGGGTCGTCGCCGTCGTCGCGAGTGAGCGCGAGCGCGGGGGACGACATGAGCAGCATCATCAGCGTCGTACCGGCCGCGAGCGAGCCGGCGCGCAGTGCGTTCTTCTTGTCCACGGTGCAAACGTAGCGAACACCTAATCGGACCGCGCGCCCGGGGGTGCCGTACGGGCGTCGGACGGGGTGGCACTGCCCTCCGGGACCGCCGCACACGCGTGGAGTTCGCGCAGCAGGGCGTGCGCCCGGGGCGAGGCGGCGAGGCGCTCCAGGGTCATCGGCTGCCCGTCCGCGTCCGCCAGCGGAAGCCGCCAGTTGGGGTACTCGTCCCAGGTGCCGGGCAGGTTCTGCGGTCTGCGGTCGCCCACCGCGTCCGGCAGCCAGACGCCCACCATCCGGGCCGGGGTGTCGAGCAGGAACCGGTGGACGGCCCTGATCTCGGCCTCCTCGCCCCCCGGGCCCTCCGGGAGCAGACCGAGCCGCTGGAACAGGCCCAGCCACTCGGCGGTCTCGGCCGCGTCCGCCGCCCGCTCGCGCGCCAGGTCTCCGGGGAGCAGGCCGAGGCGGTGCCGCAGGGTGACGTGATCGCCGGAGAGCCGGGCGGCGGTCGGGGGCAGGTCGTGGGTCGTGGCGGTGGCCACGCACTCCGCACGCCACTCGGCCGGGGCCAGCGGACGACCGGAGGCCGCCCAGTCCCGCTCGAACCAGAGCACCGAGGTCCCGAACACCCCGCGCGCGGCCAGCTCCTCCCGCACCCCGGACTCGACCGTGCCGAGGTCCTCGCCGATGACGAGGGCGCCGGCGCGGTGGGCCTCCAGGACGAGGACGGCGAGCATCGCCCCGGCGTCGTACCGGACGTAGGTGCCCTCGGTGGGCTCGCGGCCCTCCGGCACCCACCAGAGCCGGAACAGGCCCATCACATGGTCGATGCGCAGCGCGCCCGCGTGGCGCAGGAGTTCGCGCAGGAGTCCGCGGTACGGGGCATAGCCGGCGGCGGCCAGGGCGTCGGGCCGCCAGGGTGGCAGGCCCCAGTCCTGACCGCGGGAGTTGAAGGCGTCGGGCGGGGCGCCGACCGACATGGCGGCCGCGAAGGCGTCCTGCTGGGCCCAGGCGTCGGAGCCCTCCGGGTGGACGCCGACCGCCAGGTCGTGGACGATCCCGACCGCCATCCCGGCCTCGCGGGCGGCCGCGGCGGCGTCGGCGAGCTGCCGGTCCGTCAGCCAGGCGAGCCGGCAGTGGAAGTCGACCCGGGCGGCGAGGGCCGGGTCGTCGCGGACGACGGCCTCCGCCGCGCGCGGGGAGCGCAGCTCCTCGGGCCAGGTCCGCCAGTGGTGGCCGTGCCGTTCGGCGAGGGCCTGGTAGGTGGCGTGGTCCTCCAGGGCGCGGCCGCGCGCGGCGAGGAAGTCATGGAAGTCGGCGCGCCTGCCGGGGCCGAGCTCCACGCCGCCGACGACGAGTTCGAGGGCGCGCCGCTTGACCTCCCACACGGCGTCCCGGTCGATCACCGCGCCCTTGCCGAGGACCCGTTCACGCAGGTCGGCGGCGTCGGTGAGGATCAGGTCGAGCTCCTCGCGGCGCTCGGGGCCGACCAGGGCGTACTCGGGGATCTCCTCGATCCGCAGATGGACCGGGTCGGGGAAGCGGCGCGAGGACGGGCGGTACGGGGAGGGGTCGCTCGGCGCCCCGGGCACGCCCGCGTGGAGCGGGTTGACCTGGACGAAGCCGGCGCCGTGCGTGCGGCCCGCCCAGGTGGCGAGTTCGCGCAGGTCGCCGAGGTCGCCCATGCCCCAGGAGCGGGTGGAGAGCAGCGAGTAGAGCTGGACGAGCAGCCCGTACGCGCGCCGCTCGGGGGCGGGCACGCGCGCGGGGGCGACGATCAGGGTGGCGGTGGCGGCGCGCCCGTCGGGGGCCTGCGCCTCGACCGCGTGGACGCCGAGCGGAAGGTGCTCCCAGTCGTCCCCGGTGACGGCGGAGCCGTCCTCGGTGGTGACCCGGAGCCGAGTGCCGGGCGGCAGGTCCCCCGGCGGGCGGGCGGGCTCCGCGCCGCGCCACCGGACCAGGGTCGGGGGCAACAGGCGCTCTCGGTCGGCCCGTTCGGCCGCGGCGAGGGCGGCGGCGACCGCTTCCGGCGTCCCCGCGTCCACACCGAGGGCGCCGAGGACGGCCACCACGGTGGCGTCGGGCACGGGCACGGTGACCCCCGCGGAGGGGCTGTACGCGGTGGCGACGCCGTGCAGGGCGGCGAGACGGGCCAGGGTCACTTCACACTCCGGGGGACTCCGTGCCCGCACTTCCTGGGGCGGTGGGTTCGCTGGTGAGGGGGGCCGCCACGGTCAGGGGCGGCTCGCTGGTGAGGGGCGCGGCGTCGGGGAGCGGCGGTTCGCTGGTCAGCGGTTCGTCTGCCCTGGCCGGCTGCTGCGGAATCCGTATCCGTCCGAGGTGCGGGGCGGTCGTGGTCACGGGGGTCTCCCGATTCGTCTCGACTGGTGGGACTTGGGTAACGACTGAGCCCTACCCACCGCACCTCGTTTTACCGGCGGAAAGTGGCGAAGTGACGTCACCTCGCCGACGGCTCGCCGGGCAAAGCCGACACATCGGCCATGTGCATTGACACCTCAGTGCGACGGGTGGTGGGCTCGTGACCCACTCGTGACCAAACCGGCGAGCGGCCGGCGGCCCCGGCCGAAGGGAGACCCCCGTGCACCTCGGGCATCTCGGGCGCAGCAGGCGCACCGCGACGGCGGTCGCCGCCGCCGTCATCGGCGGCCTTCTCGGCGGCGCGGTGCCGGGCTCGGCGCAGGCGGTCCCGGGGGCGGGCCCGAACGAGCGCCCGAAGGCCGCGCCGTTCGCCCCGGGGGACCCGGTCGCCCCCACGACCTCCTCCCCCACGGCCTCCTCGACCTCGGCCTCCTCGACCTCGGCCTCCTCCGCGGGCTCCGCCTCCGCGCGCGTGCCCGCCGTCTGGCCGCGCCCGCAGTCGCTGACCGCCGCCGGGCCCGCCGTAACCCTCGGGGACGAGGTGACGCTGCTCGCGGACGACGACGCCGATCCGTACGCCCTCGCCGCCCTGCGCGAGCTGCTGCGGGCCGCCGGGGTGCGGACCGTCCACACCGGACTCCCGGGCCGGGGGCCGCTCTTCCGGGTCGCGGGCCCCTCCGGCGAGGCCGCCGAGGACGCGCTGAGCGCCCTGCGGGTGCCCGACCGGCTCGATCTGCCGCGCGGCGGCTACCGGCTCGCCACGGGCCGTCTCGGGGGCCGTGACACGGTCGTCCTGGACGGGGTGGGCGGCGACGGAGCGTTCCACGCCGTGCAGACGCTGCGTCAGCTCCTCGGCGGTGGCCGGGAGATCCCGGGGGTCGTCGTGCGCGACTGGCCGGGCACGGCCGAGCGCGGGATCACCGAGGGCTTCTACGGGACGCCGTGGACGGCCGGCCAGCGGCTCGCCCAGATCGACTTCCTGGGCCGGACCAAGCAGAACCGCTATCTGTACGCGCCCGGCGACGACCCGTACCGGGGCGTGCAGTGGCGCGACCCCTACCCGGCCGCGCAGCAGGCCGAGTTCCGCACGCTCGCGGAGCGGGCCCGCGCCAACCACGTGACGCTCGGCTGGGCCGTGGCGCCCGCCCAGTCCATGTGCCTGTCCTCGGGCCGCGACATGGCGGCCCTGACGCGGAAGCTCGACGCGATGTGGGCGCTCGGGGTGCGCTCCTTCCAGCTCCAGTTCCAGGACGCCTCGTACGACGAGTGGCACTGCGACCGGGACGCCGACACCTTCGGGCGGGGCCCCGAGGCCGCCGCGTCCGCCCACGCGCGCGTGGCGAACACGGTCGCCCGCCACCTCGCCGAGCGGTATCCGGACGCCGAGCCGCTGACGGTGATGCCGACGGAGTACTACCAGGACGGCGCGACCGCCTACCGCACCCGGCTCGGCGAGGCGCTCGACGCGGACGTGCGGGTGGTCTGGACCGGCGTCGGCGTCGTGCCGCGCTCGATCACCGGCGGGGAGCTGGCGCGGACCCGGGCCGCCCTGCGCCATCCGCTGGTCACCATGGACAACTACCCGGTCAACGACTACGCGCAGGACCGGCTGTTCCTCGGCCCCGCGACGGGCCGGGAGCCGGCCGTGGCCGCCGGTTCCGCGGCCTTCCTCGCGCTCGCGATGGAGCAGCCCGCGGCCTCCCGCGTCCCGCTCTTCACCACCGCCGACTACGCCTGGAACCCGCGCGGCTACCGGCCGGAGGAGTCCTGGCGGGCGGCCGTCGACGACCTCGCGGGCCCGGAGCCCGCCGCCCGCGAGGCGCTGCGGGCGCTCGCGGGGAACGGCGCCTCCTCGGTGCTCGACCCGGCGGCCGAATCGGCGTACCTGAAGCCCCTCCTGGCGGCCTTCTGGGCCTCGCGCACGAGCGCGGGGACCGACGCGGCCCCCGGCCGGGAGAAGGCGGCGCGGGAGCTGCGGGCCGCGTTCACCGTGATGCGCGAGGCCCCGGGGCGGCTCGCGGGCACCGCCGGCGGCAGCCTCGACGACGAGACCGGCCCCTGGCTGGAGCGGCTCTCCCGGTACGGCCGGGCGGGCGAGACGGCGGTCGACATGCTGGTCGCCCAGGAGTCCGGTGACGGGGCGGCGGCCTGGCGGGCGCAGTTGAGCCTGGAGTCTCTGCGGAAGGACCTCGCGGCGGGCCGGGTGACGGTCGGCGCGGGGGTGCTCGACCCGTTCCTCACGCGCGCGGTGGACCGGGCGAAGGCCTGGACCGGTGCCGACCGGACGCCGAAGGCCCGTGCCGACCGCGCCACCGACTCGTACACCGTGCGGCTCGACCGGGCGCGGCCCGTGGAGGCCCTGACGGTGATGACGGATCCGGGTGCCGGTGACCCGCGGGACGCGCGCGTGGAGGCGTACGTCGAGGGCGAGGGCTGGCGGCCGCTCGGTCCGCTGTCGGCGTCCGGCTGGACGCAGACCGAGCTCAAGGGGCTGCGGGCGGAGGCGCTGCGGGTGGTGTGGAGCGGCGACGGGCCGGCGCCCGCGGTGCGCTCGCTGGTGCCGTGGTTCGCGGACGGGCCGCGCGCGGCGCTCGGCCTGGCCCGGACGGAGACGGACGCGGAGATCGGCGGCCCGGCCCAGCGGGTCGACGTGGAGTTGTCGGGCCTGCGCGCGGGCGAGGTGCGGGGGCCGCTGACGGCGAAGGCCCCGAAGGGGATCACGGTCACGCTGCCGGGGCAGGCGGTGGTCGAGCGCGGCGCCCGGTCGACCGTGCCCCTGGAGGTGTCGGTGGCGCCGGACGCGCACGCGGGCACGTACCGGGTACCGGTGTCGTTCGCGGGCGAGGAGCGGGTGCTGACGGTGCGGGCCTTCCCCCGTACGGCGGGCCCGGATCTTGCGCGGACGGCGACGGCCTCCTCCTCGGGCGACGAGACGCCGGACTTCCCGGCCGCCCTCGCGGTGGACGGCGATCCGGCCACCCGCTGGTCCTCGCCGGCGGAGGACGGCGCCTGGTGGCAGCTGGAGCTGCCGGAGCCGGCCCGGATAGGGCAGGTGGTGCTGCACTGGCAGGACGCGTACGCCTCCCGTTACCGGGTGCAGGTCTCGGCCGACGGGCGCGTGTGGCGTACGGCGGCGACGGTCGCGGAGGGCCGGGGCGGCCGGGAGTCGGTACGGATGGACGCGGCGGACACGCGCTTCCTGCGGGTGCAGGGCGACGCGCGGGCGACGCAGTACGGCTATTCGCTCTGGTCGGTGGAGACCTACGCGGTGGCCGGGCAGCAGCGGCCGGAGCCGCCGGGTCGGCCCGCCCGGACGCCGGCGGAGCCGCCGGCGGGGGCCGAGGGCGGCACGGTGCCGGACGACGCGCCGGAGGGCGTGCAGGAGGGCACGCCGGAGGAGCGGCCCGCCCCCTGAGGGGCACACCGCTCCCCGTGCCGTACCCGCCCCCGCGTCCGTACCCGTGAGATGCGCGTACGGACGCGAAAGGCCCGGCTCAACCCGTCGTCAGCGCCCTCACGGGGGCGTCGGCGACGGAGTCGATCCGGGCCATCACATCCTCGGCGCCGTACGGCTGGAGGTACGGCAGCCAGCGGGGGTCCCGGTGTCCGGTCCCGATGATCCGCCAGGCCAGGCCGGTGGGCGGGGCCGGTTGGTGGCGCAGCCGCCAGCCGATCTCGCGCAGGTGCCGGTCGGCCTTGACGTGGTTGCAGCGGCGGCAGGCCGCCACCACGTTCTCCCAGGCGTGCGTGCCCCCGCGGCTGCGGGGGATGACGTGGTCGACGCTGGTCGCGACGCCCCCGCAGTACATGCAGCGCCCGCCGTCACGTGCGAAGAGGGCTCTGCGGGTCAAGGGAACGGGCCCCCGGTAGGGGACCCGCACGAAGCGCTTCAGTCGCACCACGCTGGGCGCGGGGACGACTTGGGTCTCGCTGTGCAGGAAGGCGCCGGATTCCTCGAGGCAGAGAGCCTTGTTCTCCAGGACGAGGACGAGTGCGCGGCGGAGCGGTACGACGCCGAGCGGCTCGTACGACGCGTTGAGGACCAGGACATGCGGCACGGATGCCTCCTATGACGCCGGCGGCGCGTGGCTCGCGCCGGGACGAACTGCTCTCAGTCTCTCCTCATGCCTGGTCGGAACGCCACCACGTACCGGGATCGGGGTGACGGGCCCGGCGTGTTCTCGACCACATCGGCATGTCTCCTTCTCTTTGCCCGGGTGAGGTCCGTCTCTCCCTCGAACAGGGCTACGGGACCATGTCCGACGCCCCGTTACTGTGGATGGTCTGCGTACGCGATGCCTGGAGGTCCCCCCGTGCTTTGGTCCGCCCCAGCGGCTGCCACCGAACCCGAGCCCATTCCGGTGACCCTCGACGAGGCGGCGGAGAAGGCCACGAACGCGGCGAGCTGGGTGGAGGAGAACTGGTCCACCTGGCTGAACACGGGCCTGCGCATCCTGCTGATCCTGATCGTCGCGCTACTGCTGCGGATGGCCGTCCGGCGGGCCCTGACGAAGCTGATCGAGCGGATGAACCGTTCGGCGCAGGCAGTGGAGGGGACGGCCCTGGGCGGTCTCCTCGTCAACACCGAGCGCCGTCGGCAGCGCTCGGAGGCGATCGGTTCGGTCCTGCGTTCGGTGGCGTCGTTCCTGATCCTGGGCACGGCCGGGCTGATGATCCTGGGCGCTTTCAAGATCGACCTGGCGCCGCTGCTCGCCTCGGCCGGTGTGGCCGGTGTGGCGATCGGTTTCGGCGCGCGGAACCTGGTGACGGACTTCCTGTCGGGTGTCTTCATGATCCTGGAGGACCAGTACGGCGTGGGTGACTCGGTCGACGCGGGCGTGGCCTCCGGCGAGGTCGTGGAGGTCGGCCTGCGGGTGACCAAGCTGCGCGGCGTGGACGGCGAGATCTGGTACGTGCGGAACGGCGAGATCAAGCGGATAGGGAACCTCAGCCAGGGCTGGGCGACGGCGGGCGTGGACGTGACCGTCCGGCCGACGGAGGACCTGGAGAAGGTGAGGTCGGTGATCGTCGAGGCGGCGGAGGCCATGGCCAAGGAAGAGCCGTGGAACGAGCGCCTCTGGGGTCCGGTGGAGGTCCTCGGCCTCAGCGAGGTGCTGCTCGACTCGATGACCGTCCGGGTCTCGGCGAAGACGATGCCGGGGAAGGCACTGGGCGTGGAGCGCGAGCTGCGCTGGCGGATCAAGCAGGGCCTGGACCGGGCCGGCATCCGGATCGTGGGCGGGCTTCCGGCGCAGGCCGAGGAGTCGGCCGCGGATCCGACCGCGGGCATGGCGGCGCCGTCGGCCTTCTCCTCGGCGACCTCGCCGCAGTCGGCGGCGGCGACCCCGCTGCCGAAGGCGGACCTCCAGAAGTAGCTACCCGGACAGAACGCGCGCGTGCGCGACGCCCCCGCAGGTAACGCTTTGGTTGCCTTCGGGGGCGTCTCGCGTGCCCGGGTATTGACGGCCCCGTGACGGCCGCCTTATTTTCCTCCCATCGAATAGGAAACTTTCCTAACAGTGAAGTCGGGGAGACGGGCCGCCACGAGGCAGCAGAATGGCCCGACCAGGAACCGAAGGGCAGGTGCGACCTCATGGCCGGTACGACCCCGGGAACCCCCGGCACGCCGCGCGTGCTGCGCGCCATGAACGACCGGGCCGCCCTGGACCTGCTCCTGGAGCACGGCCCCCTCTCGCGGACCCGGATCGGCAAGCTCACCGGCCTGTCCAAGCCGACCGCCTCCCAGCTGCTCGCCCGCCTCGAAGCGGCCGGTCTCGTCGTCGCCACCGGCACCACCGCGGGCCGGCCCGGACCGAACGCCCAGCTCTACGCGGTGAACGCGCGGGCCGCGTACGCCGCCGGACTCGACGTCAACCCGTTCCGCATCCACGCCGCCGTCGCCGACATCACGGGCGAGATCGTCGGCGAGTACGAGCTCCGCACCCCCGGGCGCGCCGCCTCCGGAGTCGTCCGCCAGGTCACCGACGCCCTCGACGGGGCCGTCAAGGCGGCCGGGATCACCCGCGAGGACGTCCGGCGCCTGGTCATCGGCACCCCCGGCGCCTTCGACCCGGCCACCGGGCACCTGCGGTACGCCTCCCACCTGCCCGGCTGGCACTCCCCCACCCTCCTGGAGGAGCTGGCCGCCGTCCTGCCGATGCCGTTCGAGTACGAGAACGACGTCAACCTCGTCGCCGTCGCCGAACAGCGTGTCGGCGCGGCCCGCGGTCACACGGACTTCGCCCTGCTGTGGAACGAGGAGGGCCTCGGCGCCGCCCTCGTCCTCGGCGGGCGGCTGCACCGCGGCTTCACCGGCGGCGCCGGTGAGGTCGGCTTCCTGCCCGTGCCCGGCACCCCGCTCGTACGCCAGGTCACCAAGGCCAACTCCGGCGGCTTCCAGGAGCTCGCCGGCGTCCAGGCCGTGCCCCGGATCGCCCGCGCCATCGGGATCGACACCCCCGAGCAGCCGTACGTGGCGATCGCGAGCGGACTGCTCGCGCACGCCGCCGAGGCGCACGGCGAGGACCCCCGGTACGCGGAGCTGCTCGACCGGTACGCCGAGCGCGTCGCCATCGGACTCGCCTCGATCGTCGCCGTCCTCGACCCCGAACTCATCGTGCTCTCCGGTGACGTCCTCGTCGCCGGCGGCGAACCCCTCCGCGCGCGCGTGCAGTCCGAACTCGCCGACCTCGCCGCCTCCCGGCCACGGCTCGTGCTCGCCTCCGTCCCCCGGCGCCCCGTGCTGCGCGGCGCCCTGGAAAGCGCCCTCGCCACCACGCGCGACGAGGTCTTCGACACCTCTCGCTGACCGTCCCTGCCCCTCCGCACGCCCCGACCCGCCCCAGGGAGACACCGTCATGCCCGTCCCTCCGCGCAGAGCAGCCGCAGCGCTCGCCGCCACCGCCTCGATAGCCCTCTTCGCCTCCGCCTGTACGGGCTCCGCGAACAACGCGGCCTCCGACGACCCCAAGGCCGAGACGACCATCACCTTCTGGCACGGCTGGTCGGCGCCCGCCGAGGTCAAGGCGATCCAGAACAACATCGACCGCTTCATGAAGGCCCACCCGAACATCAAGGTGAAGGTCGTCGGCGACATCAACGACGCCAAGCTCGGCCAGGCCCTGCGCGCGGGCGGTTCCAACGGGCCGGACGTGGCCGCCTCCTTCACCACGTCCAACGTCGGCAAGTTCTGCCACACCGGCGCCCTGGCGGACCTGAAGCCCTTCCTGGACAAGGACAAGGTCGACCTCGACAAGACCTTCTCGAAGGTCCTCCAGAACTACACCCAGTTCGAGGGCAGGCGCTGCTCCCTGCCGCTGCTCTCCGACGCCTACGGCCTCTACTACAACAAGGACGCCTTCCGGAAGGCCGGTCTCGACCCCGAGGCCCCGCCGAAGACCTGGTCCCAGTTCGCCGAGGTGGCCAAGAAGCTCACCAAGACCAAGGGCGACAGCTACGAGCAGCTCGGCTTCATGCCGAACTACCTCGGCTACGAGACCGTCCCGAGCCACTACATGTCGCAGTGGGACCACACGTACTTCGACGAGAGCGGCAAGTCGCTCCTCGCCAAGGACCCCGGCTTCGCCGAGATGCTGACCTACCAGAAGTCGCTGGTCGACGGCCTGGGCGGGTTCGCGAAGCTGGACAAGTACCGCACCACCTTCGGTGACGAGTGGGGCGCCAAGCACCCCTTCCACACCGGCCAGGTCGCCATGCAGCTGGACGGCGAGTGGCGGCTCAACTTCATCAAGGACGCCGGCGTGAAGCTCGACGTCGGTGTCGCGCCGCTGCCCGTCGCCGACGACGAGGTCGCCGAGTACGGCAAGGGCTACCTCTCCGGCACGATCATCGGCATCGCGCCACAGAGCAAGAAGCAGAACGCGGCCTGGGAACTCGTCAAGTACATGACGATGGACACCGACGCCGTGGTGAACTTCGCCAACGACATCGGCAACGTCCCCTCCACCCTGGAGGCGCTGAAGTCGCCGAACCTGAAGTTCGACGCGCGCTTCAAGACCTTCCTGGACATCGCCAAGCACCCGCAGTCCACCACCTCCGACGGCGCGGTGAACGGCACCACGTACCAGGACACCTTCCAGGACTTCGCCCAGAAGTACGAGAAGGGCCAGATCCCGGACCTGAAGAAGGGTCTCGCGGACACGGCCGCCCAGATCGACCGCGACATCGCCCAGGCGAAGTAAGCCCCGGGACCGGTATCTCATGTCCGACACCCTCGCCGGGCGTCAGGCGGCGCTGCGGTCGAAGCGCGTGCGCAACGCGCTTCGCACCGCGGCGTTCATGTCGCCCTGGCTCATCGGCTTCAGCGTCTTCTTCGCGTACCCGCTCGTCTCGACCGTCTACTTCTCCTTCATGAAGTACGACGGGCTCAACCCGCCGACCTGGCGGGGCCTGGAGAACTGGGACTACGTCTTCTCCGACCTGCCGAAGTTCTGGCCGGCGATGCAGAACACCCTCTGGCTCGCGGTCGTCATGGTCGCCTGCCGGGTCGCGTTCGGCCTCGGCATCGGCCTGCTCGTCACCAAGATCAAGACCGGTGTGGGCGTCTTCCGCACCCTGTTCTACCTGCCGTACCTTGCCCCGCCGGTGGCCGCGACACTGGCCTTCGTCTTCCTGCTCAACCCGGGCACGGGGCCGGTCAACTCGCTCCTGGAGGCCGTCGGGATCCCTGCGCCCTCCTGGTTCAACGACACCGCGTGGGCCAAGCCGGCCCTGACCGTCCTCGCCGTGTGGGGCGTCGGGGACCTCATGGTCATCTTCATGGCCGCGCTGCTCGACGTACCGAAGGAGCAGTACGAGGCGGCCGAGCTGGACGGGGCCTCGGCCTGGCAGCGCTTCCGCTACGTCACCCTGCCGAACATCTCGCCGATCATCCTCTTCGCGGTGGTCACCGGGATCATCGGCGCGATGCAGTACTACACCCAGCCGATCGTGGCGGCGAAGGTCGCCTCGGGCGTGATGGGCGGCTCCGGCCAGACCTTCGAACCGGGCTACCCCGACGACTCCACGCTCACACTGCCGCAGCTGGTCTACGACCTCGGCTTCGGCCGCTTCGACTACGGCGCGGCCAGCGTCGTGTCCCTCGTCCTGTTCGCCCTCTCCATGGCCTTCACGGCGCTGCTCATGCGCCGGCGGGGCGGCCTGATCGGCTCGGGTGACTGATCCATGACCTCCACATCCATCCTCGACCGGCCCGTCCGCCGGGCGTCCGCCGGAGCCGCCGAGAAGACGGCCCGCCGCAAGGCGCTCCTGCACTGGATCGCCGTGCACTCCCTCGGGATCGCCGCGGCCCTGTTCTTCGTGCTGCCGTTCGTCTTCGTCTTCCTGACGTCCGTGATGAGCGACCAGCAGGCACTCACCCGCGACCTCACGCCGAACACCTGGCACTGGGACAACTACGTCCGGGTCTTCGAGACCCCGGGCTTCCTGAGCTGGTGGAAGAACTCGCTGCTGTACGCCGGACTCGGCACCGCGCTCGTGGTGGTGTCCTCGGTCCCGGTGGCGTACGCGCTCGCCAAGTTCCGCTTCCGCGGCCGGCATCTGTCGCTGCTGCTCGTCATCTCGATGATGATGCTGCCGCCGCAGGTGATCATCATCCCGATGTACCTGTTCTGGGCCAAGCAGCTGGACCTCTCCGGAACGCTCTGGCCGCTGATCGTCCCGATGGCGTTCGGTGACGCCTTCGCGATCTTCCTGCTCCGCCAGTTCCTGCTGACGATCCCGAACGAGTACATCGAGGCCGCCAGGATCGACGGCTGCGGCGAACTGCGCACCCTGCTCAAGGTCGTGCTCCCGATGGCGAAGCCCGGCATCGCCGCCGTGGCCCTCTTCCAGTTCTTCTACTGCTGGAACGACTACTTCGGACCCCAGATCTACACCTCCGAGAACCCGGCGGCCTACACGCTGAGTTACGGCCTGGAGTCCTTCAAGGGCGCGCACCACACCGACTGGAATCTGACCATGGCCGCGACCGTCCTGGTCATGGCCCCTGTGATCCTCGTCTTCTTCTTCGCCCAGAAGGCGTTCGTCGAGGGAGTCACACTGACCGGAGTGAAGGGCTGACTCACACCATGAAGCTCACTGTCGTGGGGGGCGGTTCCACCTACACCCCCGAACTGATCGACGGATTCGCGCGGCTGCGCGACACCCTGCCCCTCACCGAACTCGTCCTCGTCGACCCGGCCGCGGACCGGCTCGACCTGGTCGGCGGGCTCGCCCGGCGGATCTTCGCCAAGCAGGACCACGCGGGGAGGATCACCACCACCTCCGACCTCGACGCCGGGGTCGAGGGCGCCGACGCCGTCCTGCTCCAGCTGCGGGTCGGCGGACAGGCCGCCCGCGAACAGGACGAGACCTGGCCGCTGGAGTGCGGCTGCGTCGGCCAGGAGACCACCGGCGCCGGCGGTCTCGCCAAGGCGCTGCGCACCGTCCCCGTCGTCCTGGACATCGCGGAGCGGGTCCGCCGCGCCAACCCGGACGCCTGGATCATCGACTTCACCAACCCCGTCGGCATCGTCACGCGCGCGCTGCTCCAGGCCGGCCACAAGGCCGTCGGCCTGTGCAACGTGGCCATCGGCTTCCAGCGGAAGTTCGCGAGGCTCCTCGACGTGGCCCCGTCCGAGGTCCACCTGGACCACGTCGGGCTCAACCACCTGACCTGGGAGCGTGCCGTACGCCTCGGGGGCCCCGAGGGCGAGAACGTGCTGCCCCGGCTGCTCGCCGAGCACGGTGACGCGATCGCCGACGACCTGAGGCTGCCGCGCCCGGTCCTGGACCGGCTCGGCGTCGTCCCCTCGTACTACCTGCGCTACTTCTACGCGCACGACGAGGTCGTCCGGGAGCTCGGCAGCAAGCCCTCGCGGGCCGCCGAGGTCGCCGCGATGGAGAAGGAACTCCTGGAGATGTACGGGGACCCGGCGCTCGACGAGAAGCCGGCCCTGCTCGCCAAGCGCGGCGGCGCCTTCTACTCGGAGGCGGCCGTGGACCTGGCCGCCTCCCTGCTCGGCGGCGGGGGCTCGCCGTACCAGGTGGTCAACACGTACAACAACGGCACGCTGCCGTTCCTGCCGGACGACGCCGTCATCGAGACGCAGGCCGCGGTCGGCGCCCACGGTGCCGCGCCGCTGCCGGTCGCGCCGGTGGACCCGCTGTACGCCGGCCTGGTCGCGAACGTCACGGCCTACGAGGACCTGGCGCTCGAAGCGGCGCTGCGCGGCGGCCGGGACCGGGTGTTCAAGGCGCTGCTCGCGCACCCGCTGGTGGGTCAGTACGCGTACGCCGACGGGCTCACCGACCGGCTGATCGCGCACAACCGGGAGCACCTCGCGTGGGCGTGAACCTGAACGGCGTGCTCCTCGCGATCGACGCGGGGAACAGCAAGACCGACGTCGCGGTCCTCGCCCCGGACGGCACCGTCCTCGGCGCGGCGCGCGGCGGCGGGTTCCAGCCGCCGGTGGTGGGGGTGGAGACGGCCGTCGACACCCTGGCGGAGATCGTCGGGCGGGCGTGGGCGGAGGCCGGCGGCGCCGGTCTCCCCCCGGCGTTCGCCCATGTCGCGGCCTGTCTCGCCAACGCGGACCTGCCGGTGGAGGAGACCGCCCTCCAGGCCGAACTCCTGCGCAGGGGCTGGAGCCGGTCGGTGCGGGTGCACAACGACACCTTCGCGATCCTGCGGGCCGGGCTCGACGAGCCGCGCGGTGTCGCGGTGGTGTGCGGGGCGGGCATCAACTGTGTCGGCATGACCCCGGACGGCCGGACCGCGCGCTTCCCCGCGATCGGCAAGATCTCCGGGGACTGGGGCGGCGGCAGCGGCATGGCCGAGGAGGCGCTCTGGTTCGCGGCGCGCGCCGAGGACGGGCGCGGCGAGCCGTCCGAGCTGGCGCGGGCGCTGCCGGCGCACTTCGGTCTGGAGACGATGTACGCGCTGATCGAGGCGCTGCACCTGGGACTTGTGCCCTTCGAGCGGCGGCACGAGCTGACGCCGGTGCTGTTCCGGGTGAGCGCGGACGGCGACCCGGTCGCGCTGTCGCTGGTGCACCGGCTCGCCGAGGAGGTCGTCGCGCTGTCGGCGGTCGCGCTCGGGCGGCTCGGACTCCTGGAGGAGGAGGCGCCGGTGATGCTGGGCGGCAGCGTGCTCGCGGCGCGGCATCCGCAGCTGGAGGCGAAGATCCGGGAACTCCTCGCCGAGCGGGCGCCCGAGGCCGTCATCGGCTTCGTGACGGCGCCGCCGGTTCTCGGGGCGGGGCTGCTGGCCCTGGACGAGGTGGCGGCGGGCCCGGAGGCGGCGGCCCGGCTGCGGGAGCGCTACGGGGCCTGAGTGGCCTGTCGGCCCTGCCGGGCCTGTGGGGGTGTGATCGTGGGGCGTTTCCTCTGCCGGAGGAGACGCCCCGCAGGCATGTTCACCTGTTCGAGCGATGTCCGATACGGAACCGATCACGGCCGAGTGACGTATTCAGAGTGAGGGGATTCGCCCCTCGATGGGAGGGGGTTCGCCCCTTCGGCATGAGGGGGTTCGCCCGCGGATGTGCCGGGGGCATGCGGCACGATAAGAACAAGATCCAGTCAATCCCGGTGTGCGGACGGCCCCCTGCGGCCATACTGCAGGCCGGACCGGCCGAAGTCGGCGACCCAGGGGGAGGTCACGTGACACACCCGCCGAACGCACCCGCCGCCCCGGCGGCGCGGAGCACGGCGCAGGCGCCCGCGCGCCCGGCCGGCGTGCCCGCGCAGCCGTCGCCCGCGCCGGGCGCCGCCCCGCCCGCGGGGCGCAGCGCCTGGGACGTGGGCCGGGAGCGGCTGCGGGTCGCCACGACGACCGAGCCGGGCCGGCTCCAGATCCTCGGGGCCGTTCTCGCGCTGCTCGTCGTCGCGTTCGGGGCCGTCACCGCCTTCCAGGTCGACGACCGGACGACCGCCGCCGACGACGTCGTCAGCCGCAGCCAGCCGCTGTCCGCCGACGCCGCCGCGATCTACCGCTCCCTCGCCGACGCGGACACCACCGCCGCCGGCGGCTTCCTCGCGGGCACCCTGGAGCCCGCCGACTCCCGCGCGCGGTACGACCGGGACATCGCCACCGCCGCCCGGCTGCTCGTCAAGGCCGCCGCGAGCACGGACGGTTCGGGCGAGTCGGCCCGCGAGATCGCCACCCTCAACGAACAGCTCCCGCGCTACACGGGCCTGGTCGAGCGCGCCCGCGCCGCCAACCGGCAGGGCCTCCCGCTGGGCGGGGCCTATCTGCGGTACGCCAACCAGCAGATGACCAGCATCCTGCTGCCCGCCGCCGAGCGGCTGTACGAGGCCGAGACGGTACGGCTCCACAAGGACGACGAGTCGGCCCGCACCTGGCCGTTCCTCGCCCTGGGCCTCGGACTGCTCACCCTCGCCGCCCTGGTCTGGGCCCAGCGCCGCACCTACACGCGGACGAACCGGGTCTTCAACCACGGGCTGCTCGCCGCCACCGCCGCCACGCTGACCGTGCTGCTCTGGCTGCTCGCCGCGCACACCGTCGCCCGCAGCGGCCTCGACGACGCGCGCACGCACGGGCAGGAATCCCTCCAGGCCCTCAACACGGCCCGGATCGGCTCGCTCACGGCCCGCGCCAACGAACTCCTGACCCTGGTCGCCCGGGGCGCCGTCCTCACCGAGGACGGCAAGAACGACAAGTACGAGGCCGAGTACACGTCGAGCACGGACACCCTGACGGACGCGCTCGCCACGGCTCGGGAGCTGGCCGACGACGACGCCGGCCGCGTCCCCGTCGACGAGGCCGCCTCGCGCACGGCCGAGTGGAAGCAGCGTCACAAGGACGCCCGCGCCAAGGACGAGGCGGGCGACTTCGAGGGCGCCCTCGGCCGTATCGTCGGCCCCAAGGACTCGGCGCAGTCGACGGGGCAGTCCTTCGACCAGGTCGACGCCGCCCTGGACCGTGCCCTGGCGCACGAGCAGACCGAGTTCACCCGCTCCGCCGGGGACGCCAGGGACGCGCTGACGGCCCTGCCGCTCGGCGCGCTGGCCCTCGGGATCCTGGGCGCGGCGGGCGCCGTGCTCGGCATCAACCGCAGACTGTCGGAGTACCGGTGAGAGGGGGCGGGATGCCGAACGGCACGTACCCGCTGGCGCGGCGGACGGCGCAGCGCTTCCGGGGCTGGGGCGGGGTGGCCGCGATGGCCGTGGCCTGCGGGCTCACCGCCTCGCTCACCCTGCTCCCGCTGGCCCACGGCGGCGGCGACGCGGCGGCCGTACCCGGCGTCGCGGGGCCGGGGCCCGGCGTCGGCACCGGGGTCCAGGTCAAGGCGGACACCTGCGACAAGCCCTGGGCCTCCCTCACCCCCTCGACGGCGGACGGCCCCTCCATCGAGGCGATCAAGCAGCGCGGCAAGCTCGTCGTCGGCGTCGACCAGTCCAGCTACCGCTGGGGCTACCGCAACCCGGAGACCCGCGCGCTCGAAGGCTTCGACATCGATCTCGCGCGGGCCATCGCCAAGGACATCCTGGGCAGCCCGGACGCCGTCATCTTCCGGGCCATCCCCACGAACCAGCGGATCGCCGCCCTCGACAGCGGCAAGGTCGACCTCGTCGTGCGCACCATGACGATCAACTGCAAGCGCATCCAGCAGGCCGCCTTCTCCACCGCCTACTTCCAGGCCGGCCAGCAGGTCCTCGCGCCCAAGCAGGCCACGGACATCACCGGCTACGACACCTCGCTCAAGGGCAAGCGGGTCTGCACCGCCGAGGGCTCCACGGCCTACGAGGCCCTGGAGGAGAAGTCCTTCGGCGCGCTCTTCAAGGACGAGGCCGACGGCACCAAGGACGACAAGGACCTGCTGACCGTTCCCAACCAGCTGGACTGCCTGGCCCGGCTCCAGATGGGCGAGGTCGACGCCGTCGTCACCGACAACGCCCTGGCGGCCGGACAGGCCGCCCAGGACCCGGCGGTCGAGCTCAAGGGCACCCCGTTCACCACCGAGTACTACGGCGTGGCCGCCAAGCTCGGCAACGACGACCTGGTCCGCCGGGTCAACCAGGTCCTCGTGGGCTACCGCCAGGGACCCTGGCAACAGGCGTACAAGCACTGGCTGGAGAAGGACCTGCCGGGGATAACCGGTCCGCCCGCTCCCCTGTACAAGTAGCGCCGGGCAGCCCCGTACAGCCAGCCCTGTACACGGAGAGGAAGAGGTGATCGATGGGCGTCACGGGACCCCCTGGGCCGGTGATGGACCGGGACGAGGTGGACCGTGCGCTGGCGCGCCTCGGAGCCGAGCACAAGGCGGTCGAGGACTCGCTCCTCGCGCTCCAGGACCACGCGGGCCGCAGGCTGCTCGAAGGGGCGGAGCTGACCGGCACGACCCGGGACCGCTGGGCGGCGACCGAGCGGACCATCACCCTGCTCTGGACCTGCTTCGACGTGTACACCGGCGCCCTGCGGGACGCCCGCGAGGTGCGCGCCCGGCGCCGCTGGCCCGGCCGTGACGAGCTCGTGGAGCTGACCGACCGGCTGCGCGGCGAGAGCGTCCACGTGGCGGGCGGCGCGGGCGAACAGGGTCTGCTCACCGAGCGGTTCACCCTGGAGGGCCTCGTCCGGCGGATGAACGAGCTGTACGCGTCCTCGCTGGACGTGGTGGTGACCGCCGACGCGGTCTGGTCGGCGCTGCCCGCCCGGATAGACCTCCTCGCCGCCGAACTGGGCCGGACGCGCTCGCTCGCGCACTCGGTCGGCGTACGGCCCGGGGAGCACCCGGCGGGCGACGAGCTGGAGGACATCACCGCCGAGTTGACCGCCCTGCGTTCCCAGGTCGTCACCGATCCGCTGGCCTTCTGGCGCCCGGCGGCGGGGAGTTCGGCGCCCGGCGGGGGCCGTCCCGACACCGAGCGGTACGACCGGGCGGCCCTGGCCCTGGAGGACATCCGGCGGGAGATCGAGGCGGTGCTCGCGGTCCGGCAGGACTCCGAGGACCGGCTGCTCCGGCTGCGGGACGTGCTGTCGCGGGCGGACCGGACGCTCGCCGAGGCGCGGGCCGCGCGCGGCGAGGTCCTCGCGAAGATCGCCGCCTCCGAGGTGCCGGCCGTCAGCGGGCCGCCGATCGTACTGCAGGAGCGGCTCGTGGCGGCCGCCGAGTACCGCAGGCACGCCCAGTGGCACCGGCTCTCCCCGCTCCTGGAGTCCCTGGAGCGTGAGGCGGAGGACGAACTGCTGCGGGCCCGGGAGTCGCTGACCGCGGTCACGGCCCCGCTCGCGGTCCGGGCGGAGCTGCGCGGCAGGCTCGACGCGTACAAGGCGAAGGTGGCGCGGCTCGGTGCGGCGGAGGATCCGCTGCTCGTGGAGCGGTACGACGCGGCCCGCCGGATGCTGTGGAGCGCGCCCTGCGATCTGCGGGTCGCGGAACAGGCCGTCCTGCGCTACCAGCAGGCGGCGGCGGACGTACTGTCCGGCCCGAGAGACGCGGGAGGACGACAGTGGTGAGCGGGGAACAGTGGTGAGCGGCGGGGAGACGGGCGTGGGGAGCTGTCAGCGTCCTTCGTGCGAGGGTTCGTACGAGGACATGGGAGGCGGCGAGCTGTACTGCGACACCTGCGGCCTCGCCCCGGTGGTCGCGGCAGGCGGGCTCATCGGCTCGACGCCCACGGGGGTGGCGGTGCCGGGCAGGGGCACGGGCACGGGCGGCGGCGCCGGGGGCGGCTCGGGCATCGGGGGGCCGGACTCCAGCTCCTCGCGGAGCAGTTCGCGGGCGTCCTCGCGGGCCTCGTCGCGCTCGTCGACCTCCCGCCGTTCGGTCTCCGGGCGGCTCTCGCGCTCGCTCTCCGGGGCCTCCACGTCCCGCTCCGTGTCGGTGCGCAGTTCCGGGACGTCGACCGGTCAGTCCGCCCGCAACCGGCTGGGCGCCGGTCTGGTGACGATCCCCGAGGTGCCGCGTCCGGACCCGCGGGCGGCGGTCATGGAGAACCCCGAGGTTCCCGAGCGGAAGCGTTTCTGCTCCCGTTCGGACTGCGGCGCGCCCGTGGGCCGTTCGCGCGGTGAGCGGCCGGGCCGCACGGAGGGCTTCTGCACCAAGTGCGGGCACCCGTACTCGTTCGTGCCGAAGCTGCGCGGCGGGGACATCGTCCACGGCCAGTACGAGGTCGCGGGCTGTCTCGCGCACGGCGGCCTCGGCTGGATCTACCTCGCCGTCGACCGGGCCGTCTCCGACCGCTGGGTCGTCCTCAAGGGCCTCCTCGACACCGGCGACCAGGACGCCATGGCCGCCGCGATCTCCGAGCGGCGCTTCCTCGCCGAGATCGAGCACTCCAACATCGTCCGCATCTACAACTTCGTCGAGCACCTCGACCAGCGGACCGGCTCCATGGACGGCTACATCGTCATGGAGTACGTCGGCGGCAAGTCCCTCAAGGAGATCGCCAACGACCGGCGCACCCCGGACGGCCGGCGCGATCCGCTGCCGGTCGAGCAGGCCTGCGCGTACGGGATCGAGGCCCTGGAGGCGCTCGGCCACCTGCACAGCCGCAATCTGCTGTACTGCGACTTCAAGGTCGACAACGCCATCCAGTCCGAGGACCAGCTGAAGCTCATCGACATGGGCGCGGTCCGGCGGATGGACGACGACGAGTCCGCGATCTACGGCACCGTCGGCTACCAGGCGCCCGAGGTGGCCGAGGTCGGCCCGTCGGTGGCGAGCGACCTGTACACGGTGGCGCGCACCCTCGCGGTGATGACCTTCGACTTCCAGGGCTACACGAACGTCTTCGTGGACTCGCTGCCCGACCCGGACAACATCACGGTCTTCCGGATGTACGAGTCGTTCTACCGCTTCCTGGTCCGCGCCACCGACCCGGACCCGGCACGCCGGTTCGCCTCCGCGCAGGAGATGGCGGAGCAGTTGACGGGTGTGCTGCGGGAGGTCGTGGCGCTCCAGTCGGGGCGGCCGCGGCCGGCGCTGTCGACGCTGTTCGGCACGGAGGTACGGGTCACGGACACGGCCCTGTTCGCCGAACTGACGGAGGACGTGTCCCTGCTCGGGGCCCGCCGGGGCCGCAAGCAGCCCGCACTGCCCGCCGCCGCGCCGGGGGCCGTGTCCGGGCCCGCACTGCCGGGCGCCGCGCCCGGTGGCGTGTCAGGCTCGGCGCCCGCGGTCGTGCCGCCCGCCGGGTCCGGTGCCGAGGCCCCCGCCACCGCACCCGAGCTCGGGCTCGGGCTCGGGGCGCTGCTCGCGCCGCTCGACACGCCCGCCACCGCGCTCGCGCTGCCCGTCCCGCGCGTCGACACGGGCGACCCCAACGCCGGTTTCCTCGCCGGTCTCGCCGCCGCCGCGCCCGGCGAGCTGCTCGCCGCGCTGCAGGCCGCGCCCGCGCCCTCCGCCGAGCTGCGGCTGCGGACCCTGCGGGCCGAGCTGGAGCTGGGCGACCTGCCGTCCGCCGCCCGGACGCTGGCCGGTCTCGAGGAGCGCGACCCGGACGACTGGCGGGTCGTCTGGTACCGGGGCGTCACCTCCCTGGTGACCGGCGACCACGAGCACGCGGCGCTCGCCTTCGACGCGGTCTACGACGCCTTCCCCGGCGAGCCCTCGCCGAAGCTGGCCCTCGGGATCTGCGCCGAGGTGCTGGGTCAGCTGGACAACGCCGCCGAGTACTACCGCCTGGTGTGGGCCACCGACCCGAGCTTCGTCAGCGCCGCCTTCGGGCTCGCCCGGGTGCAGCTCGCCGCCGGGGACCGGAATGGAGCCGTACAGACCCTTGAGTCCGTGCCGGAGGCCTCGATCCACTACACGGCGGCGCGGGTCGCGACCGTGCGGGCGCGGCTGCGGCGGCGCCCGGCGTGGGAGCCGCTCGCCGCCGATCTGACGGCGGCCGCCGCGCAGGTCTCGGCGCTCCAGGGCTTCGGTCTGGACGCCGTGCGCCGGGAGCAGTTGTCGACGGAGGTCCTCGGGACCGCCCTCGACTGGGTACTCTCCGGGAGTCCCGGTGCGGAACCGGGCGGCGGCACGCTGCTGCTCGGGAGTGAACTGGACGAGCGCGGACTGCGCTTCGGCCTCGAACGCTCGTACCGGGTGCTGGCCCGGCTCGCCCAGCGGGGCGAGGAGAGGATCGAACTGGTGGAGCGGGCCAACCGCTTCCGCCCCCGGACGTGGGTGTGAGGATGTCCCAGAAGCCGAAGCCGTCGCACGGCCTCACCGTCTGCCCGGACTGCGCGGAGCCCCTGGAGTCGGGTGACCGGTTCTGCGGGGCGTGCGGTCACGACCTGACGGCCGTGCCGGTCGCCGGGGTCGAGCCGGACCGCCCGACCGTGGCCATCGGCACCCCCGTGGCCTGGCCGGACGCCCCGCCCCGGGACCCCGGTTCGCTGTCGACCGCCACCCAGCACCCGGGCGACCTCCCGGGCACCGACTCCGGTGGCCGCGACCTGCCGACGATGCCGGTCCGCACGGACGGGCCGGTGCCTCACGGCGCCGACCCCGCCGGGGAGACCACGACGGGCAGCGGCGACTTCGAGCTGGCCGCGCCGGACCCGCGTGCGGCGGTACGGGTGGACCCGCCGCCGGCCTCACCGGCCCCGGCACCCGCGCCCTCCCCCGCTCCCACACCCGCCCCCGCGACTCAGACATCGGCGTCGGCACCTGCCGCCGCCCCCGGCCCCGCCCTGTGCGTGGCCTGCCGGGCCGGGCGGGTGGACACCGACGGCTACTGCGAGAACTGCGGGCACGCGCAGCCCCGCGAGCGCGACCACATGGAGCGGGAGCTCGGCAGCGTCGCCGCCGTCTCCGACCGGGGGCTGCGCCATCACCGCAACGAGGACGCGTTCGCCGTCTCGGCGACCACGCTCCCCGACGGCTCCCCCGCCACCCTCGCGATCGTCTGCGACGGCGTGTCCTCGGCGACCCGGCCCGACGAGGCGTCCGCCGCCGCCGCCGAGGCGGCCGGTGCCTCGCTGCTCGCCGCGCTGCCCCGGGGAACGCACCCGCAGCAGGCGATGCACGAGGCGATCGTGGCCGCCGCCGAGGCCGTCAACTCCCTCGCGGAGGAGCCCGGTCAGGACGGCGCCGAGCACGACCCGCACCGCCACCGCAACGCCCCGGCCTGCACCATCGTGGGATCCGTCGTCGCCGACGGCCTGCTCGTCGTCGGCTGGGTCGGCGACAGCCGCGTCTACTGGGTGCCGGACGACCGGGCCACCCCGGCCGCCCGGCTCACCGAGGACGACTCCTGGGCCGCGCAGATGGTCGCGGCCGGCCTGATGAACGAGGCGGAGGCGTACGCGGACGAGCGCGCCCACGCGATCACCGGCTGGCTCGGCGCGGACGCGTACGAACTGGACCCGCACACGGCCGCGTTCAAGCCCGACCGGTCCGGTGTGGTCGTCGTCTGCACGGACGGCCTGTGGAACTACGCCGAGGGTGCCGACGACATGGCCAGGGTCGTGCCGGCCGACGCGTCCGACCGGCCGCTGCACAGCGCCCAGGTCCTCGTCGGCCACGCCCTGGACGGCGGAGGCCACGACAACATCACGGTCGCGCTCGTGCCGTTCACCGTCGCTCCCCAAGGGGCAGGATCCGCCTGAGCGGTCGCCGATCCCCGTCCCTCCACCGATTGACCGTTGTTGCCCGAGGAGCCGTAACAGATGGCGAACTTCTCCAAGTCGACCGTGCCGCAGTTCTCGGTGGACGTCTACCAGAACGAGTTCCTGCCCGAGGGCGGCCGGGACGTCAGCGCGATCGTCACGGTCACCTCGACCGGCGGCGGCACCACCGGCCGGCAGCCGCTCGTCCCGGCGGGCGGCGGCACGGCCGGTGTCGTGATCATGGTCGACTGCTCCGGCTCGATGGACTACCCCGCCACCAAGATGCGCGGCGCCCGTGAGGCGACCGCCGCCGCCGTGGACACCCTGCGCGACGGCACGGCCTTCGCCGTCGTCGCCGGTACGCACGTGGCGAAGGAGGTCTACCCGGGGAACGGCGGGCTCGCCGTCGCCGACGCCAGGACCCGGGCCGAGGCCAAGGAGTCGCTGCGCCGGCTGAGCGCGGGCGGCGGCACGGCCATCGGCACCTGGCTGCGGCTCGCGGACCGGCTGCTCTCCACCGGCGGGCTCACCATCCGGCACGGCATCCTGCTCACCGACGGCCGCAACGAGCACGAGTCGCCGGAGGAGCTGCGGGCCGCGCTCGACGCCTGCGCCGGCCGCTTCACCTGCGACGCCCGTGGGGTGGGCACCGACTGGGAGGTCAAGGAGGTCACCGGGATCGCCTCGGCGCTCCTCGGCTCCGCCGACATCGTCGCCGACCCGGCCGCCCTCGCCGCCGACTTCACGGCGATGATGGAGCAGGCGATGGGCAAGGGCGTGGCGGACGTCGCACTGCGGCTGTGGACCCCGGTCGGGGTGGAGATCGCCTATGTGAAGCAGGTGGCGCCGACGGTCGAGGACCTGACCGGGCGCCGTACGGAGGCCGGACCGCGCGCCGGGGACTACCCGACGGGCTCCTGGGGCGACGAGTCCCGCGACTACCACGTGAGCGTGCGGGTCCCGCAGGCCGCGATCGGCCAGGAGATGCTGGCGGCCCGGGTCTCCCTGATCGCGCCGGACCCGCTGGGCGGCGACCCGAAGCCGCTGTCCCAAGGACTGGTACGGGCGGTGTGGACCGACGACCTGGCGATGTCGACGTCGATCAACCCCCAGGTCGCCCACTACACGGGCCAGGCCGAGCTCGCGGACGTCATCCAGCAGGGGCTGGATGCCCGCAAATCGGGCGATCACGACGGTGCGACGGCGAAACTGGGCCGCGCGGTGCAGCTCGCGGCGGCCTCCGGCAACGCGGATACGGCGAAACTGCTTTCGAAGGTGGTCGACGTCGTCGATGCGGCGACCGGTACTGTGCGTTTGAAGGCGAAGGTCGCGGAAGCGGACGAGATGACACTCGAGACCCGCTCCACCAAGACCGTTCGCGTCAAGAGGTAGCCCGGCCACGGGCCGGACGACGAGAGGGGGAAGCACCGACATGCCGACCTGCCCGAACGGACACCAGTCGGTCTCCGACGACTGGTGCGAGGTCTGCGGCCATCGCATGGCCGGGGCGGGTGCGCCGACGGGTGCCGTACCGCCGCCTCCCCCGCCGCCGCCCCCCGCGTACGGATATCCCGGCCCTGGTGGCCCCGGTGGCTACGACGCACCCGGTGCTCCCGGTGGCTTCGGCCACGGTGGCGACCCGAACGCGACGGCCCAGGCCGAGCTCTGCCCGCAGTGCCGGACGCCGCGCGAGCACATGGCGCCGTTCTGCGAGGAGTGCCGCTGGAACTTCCTCACGAACACGGCGACCTCGTACACGCCGGTGGCCCCGCAGAACGCGCGCCCGGCGGGCCCGCCGCCCGGTCTGAACCTGCCGCCGGGCTTCCAGTCCACGCCGCCGGGCCCGCAGCAGGGCCAGCCGGGTCCGCAGCAGGGCCACCCGGGCCAGCCCGGTCCGCAGGGACCGCACGGGCAGCAGGGACCGCCGCCGGGGCAGGACCCGTTCGGCTACCAGGGCTCGCGGCCCTCGCAGGTGAACCGTCCCGCCGAGCCGCTGGGCAGCGACCCCACGCACCACCAGGCCCCGCCGCAGCGCCCGCCGGCGCAGCAGCCGCCCGGCGCGGCCGGTCAGGGCGACCCCTTCGGGCCGCCCGGTCAGCAGTCGCCCGCGCCTCCGGCGTACCTCCAGACCCCGTCCGCGCCGCCGGGCGCTCCGCCCCAGGCCCCGGCGCCGCCCGCGCCGCCGCAGCCCCGCGCGGACGACGACTGGGTGCTCTCGCCGCCGTCGCAGCACCAGGCACCTCCGCAGCCGCCGCAACACCAGGGGCCGCCTCCGCAGCAGCACCAGGCGCCCCCGCAGCAGCCGCAGCACCAGGGACCCCCGCCGCACATGGCACCGCCGCCGCCACAGCAGCAGCAGTTCCAGGCGCCCCCGCAGCAGCAGTTCCAGCCGCCGCGGCAGCCACTGACCTGGACCGCGGTCATCGGTCCGGACCGCGAGTACTTCATGGCGATGATGCAGCGCAGCGGCCCGGAGGCCGGCGGGCTGAACCTGCCCGCGTACTCGCCGGACAAGCACCTGCCGCTCCAGGGCAACCAGATCTCCATCGGCCGTCGCCGGCACTCCACCGGCGAGTCCCCGGACATCGACCTGGCGGTGCCGCCGGAGGACCCGGGCGTCTCGCACCAGCACGCCGTGCTCGTGCAGCAGCCGGACGGTTCGTGGGCGGTGGTGGACCAGAACTCCACCAACGGCACCACGATCAACGGCGGCGAGGAGCCGATCCAGCCCTACGTCCCCGTCCAGCTCCAGGACGGCGACCGGGTGCACGTCGGCGCCTGGACGACGATCACGATCCGGGTGGGCTGAGTCCCTCTCGGAGCAGCGGCCAGGCGTACGGCCCTCCGGGGTCGTCCAGCCAGGCCCACTGTCGCTCGCCGCTGACCGTCACACCGAAGCGCTCCCGCTCGGGCCGCCCCTCGCGCAGCCAGAGCGAGAGCGCTTCGTTCCTGTCCAGGGCCTGGTCCACCAGACCCCAGAAGAAGCGGAAGCGCTCGTCCCCGGCCGGGCCGTGGCGCGGGACCCGTCCCGCGACGCCCCGCAGCGCCACGAAGTACGCCGAGGTCGCGAGGAACCGTCCCTCCGCGTGGGCGACGTCGTGCACCCGCAGCCGCAGGAGCCCGGTGGAGAGCGGTGCGAGCACCAGGGCACCGGGCCTGCACTGGGCGAGCCAGGCGTACGGGACCGAGGGCATCGCGCAGGTCGCCACGATCCGGTCGAACGGGGCCCGCTCCGGGCAGCCGCGGGCGCCGTCGGCGGCGATCACGGCGGGCCCGTACCCGGCGGCGGCCAGATGGGTCCGGGCGGACTCGGCGATCTCCTCGTCCAGGTCGACGGTGGTCACGTGCTCCGCGCCGAGGCGGTGGCAGAGCAGGGCGGCGTGGTAGCCGGTCCCGGCGCCGATCTCCAGGACGTCGTCCCCGTCGCGGACGTCGAGGGCGTGGAGCATCAGGGCCATCAGGGAGGGCTGACTGGCGGAGGAGACCAGCTCCCCGTCCCGTACCCGGGTGGCGATCGCGGTGTCCGCGTAGGCCCCGTCCAGCCAGCGGTCCCGGCGTCCGGGCTCGGGATCGCCGGACCAGAGCCGTTCGTAGCCGCCGGTGCCGGGGACGTAGTAGTAGGGCACGAAGAGATGGCGCGGGACCTCGGCGAAGGCCTTCCGCCAGCGGGCGTCGGGCAGCACGCCCTCGGTCTCGATCTCCCGCACGAGCGCCCGTCGCGCCCGCGCGCCGGCCTCGGCGAACTCGTCCCGCCGCTCACCCATGCCTCCACTGTCCCGCCGCCCGGAGGCCCCGGCGAGCGGTCCTGGACCTCCCGACCTAGGTCGGGGCATCTGAGACGATGGAATGGTGAACGAGATTCCCGGGGAAACAGTGCAGGAGCAGACCTTCTACGAGCAGGTCGGCGGCGAGGAGACCTTCCGCCGTCTGGTCCGCCGTTTCTACGAGGGCGTCGCGGGTGACCCGCTGCTCCGCCCGATGTACCCGGAGGAGGACCTGGGCCCGGCGGAGGAGCGTCTCACGCTCTTCCTCATGCAGTACTGGGGCGGCCCCCGCACCTACAGCGACCACCGCGGCCACCCGCGCCTGCGGATGCGCCACGCTCCGTTCACCGTGGACCAGGCGGCCCACGACGCGTGGCTCCGTCACATGCGCGCGGCCCTGGACGGCCTCGGACTGGCCCCGGAGCACGAGGCCGAGCTGTGGCGCTATCTGACGTACGCGGCGGCGTCGATGGTGAACACGGCCGGCTGACGGCCCCTCACACCCCCTCGCCGCCCCACCTCCACGGACGGACACATTCCGGAGTCGGAACCCCGAATAACGGTCACGATCGGATCAAGGTGGGACCGCAAGCGGTTTCCAGCGGCACATGCACTCTGAAAGCATCCGAGAGAAGTTTCGGGAGCGTTCGGCACATGTTCGACGTGCGCACCGTGATCAGGGTGGCCAGGGGGATGGGTGACGGGGTTCGTATTTCTGCGTGTCAGGGCGCACCGGCTGCTGCTCGCCGCGGCACTCCTCGCCGTGCTCCTGACGACCTCGGTGCTCGCCACCCTCGCCTCGTTCTCCGGGGCGATCGGGGACGCCGCGCTCCAGGCGGGGCTGCGGGGACGTTCCGCGGCCGCCGCCTCGCTGCTCGTGAGCGGGCAGGTGCCCGCCGCCAACAGGGCGAGCGCCGAGGAGGCCGTCCAGGAGGGGATGCGGCAGACCTTCGACGGGCTGCCCGTGACCGTACGGCGGCTCGAGCGCTCGGGGCCGTACGCGCTGCCCCGGAGTCTTCAGCCGCCCGCCGCCCGTAAGGGCGACCCCGACCTGACGCACTTCGCCGCGCTCGACCGCTCGCGGCTCTCCCTCGTCAAGGGCGCCTGGCCCTCGGCCGCCCGCACGGCCGGTGTCGTCGAGACGGCGCTGCCCGAGGAGGCCGCACGGCGGCTGAAGATCGCTCCCGGGGCCGTGCTCGACCTCACCGACCGGCTCGACGCCCGGAAGGTGAAGGCCCGGGTCACCGGCGTCTACCGGCCCGCCGACACCGCCGACCTGTACTGGCAGCTGGATCCGGCCGGGGGCCGCGGTGTGCGGACGGTCGCGTTCACGACGTACGGGCCGCTGCTCGTCGACCCGGCCGTCATGGCCTCCGGCGCGCTGACCATCGGCGAGACGTCCTGGCTGGGCTCCGCCGACTTCACCGGCTTCACCACCGACCGCATCGACACCCTGCGCGCCACCGCGACCGAGGGCCCGAAGGCGCTGGCCGGTGCCACCGACCGGTTCGGTACGACGGTCGCCGCGTCCACCGCGCTCCCCACCGTCCTGGAGCAGACCCAGCGGTCCCTGCTCGTCTCCCGCTCCACCCTGCTGATCGTCGCGGTCCAGCTGATCCTCCTCGCCGCGTACGCGCTGCTGCTCGTCGCCCGGCTGCTCAGCACCGAACGGTCCGGGGAGACCGCTCTGCTGCGGGCCCGCGGTGGTTCGCGCCGCCGGATCGCCGGGCTCGCCGCCGCCGAGGCGCTGCTGCTCGCCCTGCCCGCCGCGGTCGCCGCCCCGCTCCTGTCCGAACCGCTGACCCGGCTCTTCGCCGAGCGGTCCGCGCTCTCCTCCTTCGGCGTACGGCTGGAGACGGCCCCGTCGCTCCAGGTGTGGCTGGTGGCCGCCGCCGTCGCCCTGTGCTGCGCCGCGGCCGTCGTCGCGCCCGCGCTGGCCGCCGGGGACGGCTCCGTCGTCTCGCTGCGCAAGGCCCGCTCGGCCTCGCTGCCCGGTCCCGTACGGGCCGGGGCGGACCTCGGCCTCCTCGCCATCGCCGCCGTCGCCTACTGGCAGTTGCAGCGGCCCGCCGCCGCGGGCGGCACGCTCGGCGCGGACGGGGACGGCGGCGGCTCCATCGACCCGGTCCTGGTCGCCGCGCCCGCCCTCGCCCTGCTCGCCGGCACCGTCCTGACGCTGCGTCTGCTGCCGCCCGCCGCCAAGCTGGCCGAGCGGCGCGCGGCGGGTGGGCGCGGTCTCTCCGCGGCCCTCGCCGGCTGGCAGTTCAGCCGGCGGCCGCTGCGCGGCGCGGGCCCCGTCCTGCTGCTCGTCCTCGCCGTGGCGATGGGCATGCTGGCCATCGGACAGAGCGGCTCCTGGGAGCGTTCGCAGCGCGACCAGGCCGACTTCCGCGTCGGCGCGGCCGTCCGCGTCCTCAGCGCCGGCCCCGGTGAACCCACCGAGACCGAACAGCTGGGCAAGGTGCCCGGCGTCCGTGCCGTGGCCCCGGTGCACCGCACCACCATGGACCTGACCGGGAAGAACGCGACCGTCCTGGCCGTGGACACCCGTAACGCCGCCGACGGCATGCTGCTCCGCTCCGACCTCGCCGACGCCCCCGTCCGCTCCCTCCTCTCCCCGCTGGCCCCCAAGGCCGCCACCCGCCCCGGCCTCCCGCTGCCCGCCGGCACCCGGACGCTCACCGCCGACCTGCGGCTCGCCGAGCCGAAGGGCGGCACCCGGGTCACCGCGGTCCTGGAGGACCCGAACGGCGTCCCGTACCGACGGGCCCTGGGGTCGCTGCCCGACGACGGCCGGACGCACCGGCTGACCCTCGACATCGCCTCCCTGGCCCGCCCCGGCGGCGCCGACGGCACCCGTGGCTCCGCCGGGCTGCTCACCCTCGTCGGGCTGGAGTTCAACGGAGAGATCACCGCCGACGCGAAGGGCTCCCAGACCCTCCACGTGGAGCGTTTCGGGGTCGTCGGCGCGGACGGCGGCGAGAAGGTCCACGCCCCCGGGACGGTCCTCGGCTCCTGGTCGCACTCCTTCGAGCAGACCAAGCAGGGCGACCCCCAGAACCCCGTCCCCACCTCCGGCGTGCCCGGCGCCGCCGGCCCCGGCGGCCGCCCCGCCCCGTACGCCCTCACCTTCGCCGTCTCCGGCACGCCCCTGAGCGAGATGTTCTGGTCGGCGGAGGAGTTCGTCGTCCGTATGAAGGCGCCCGGGCCCAAGGCGCCCGGCCGCCTCTCGGCCGTGGCCACCGGAACCTTCATGACGGCGGCCGGCGCCAGGCCCGGCGACGTGATCGAGATCGCCCTCGGCGGCCGCCGGATCAACGTCACCGTCTCCCGCGTCGTCGAGGAACTGCCCACCACAGGCCCCGGCGCCCAGGTCGCGTCGGCGACCAGCCCCGTCGCCACCCCCGAGGACGGCGGAACGATCCTCCTCGACCTGGCCTCCGTCAACCAGTACCTGTCCACCGGCGATGCCTCGACCGTGGCGGCGACCGAGTGGTGGCTGACCGTCGACCCCGGCCGGGCCGACGACGTCGCCGCCGCCCTGCGCGCCCGGCCCAACGCCGACCCCGCCCAGGTCCTCGTACGCGACGAGATCGCCGCCGAACTGCTCGGCGACCCGCTCGGCGCCGGCCCCAACGCCGCGCTCATGGCGGTCGCCGCCGCCGCGGCGGCGCTCGCCGCCGTCGGATTCGCGGTCGGCTCGGCCGGCGCCATGCGGGAACGGTCCGCCGAGTTCGGCGTCCTGCGGGCGCTCGGCGCACCCCGCCGCCGTCTCGCCCGGCTGATCGCCGCCGAACAGGGGCTCCTCATCGGCATCGGCCTCGTCATCGGCATCGGGCTCGGCGCCGTCCTGGCCCGGGCCGTCGTCCCGCTCGTCGTCCTGACCGGCCAGGCAGCCCGGCCCGTACCCCCGGTCCTGGTCGAACTGCCCCTCGGCCAGGTGGTCCTGCTGCTCGCCGGCGTCGCCGCGCTGCCGCTCGCCATGGTCGCCGCGATCGCCCTGCGGCGCACCGACCCGGTCGTGACGCTGCGCCACCAGGGGGAGAACTGATGTCCGGCACGGCCGGGGAGCACCCGGACGAGGGCCCGCACCGGAAGACCCCCGACACACCCGCCGTACGCAGGAAGGCACCCGACATGTCCCGGTCCCGGTCGCCCCGGTCGCCCCGGTCCGAGAAGCCCGCCCGCGCCGTCGCCCCCTGGGTGCGGACCCGGCTGCGGACCGCGCCCTGGGCCGCCGCCTCCCTCGCCGCCCTCGTCCTCGTCACCGCCTACCTCGCGGCCGCGCTGCCGCGCGCCGTGGACGCGTACGAGACCGAGGGGCTGCGGCACGACATCCGGACCGCCGCACCCCGCAACAGCGTCCTCGAACTGACCGCCGAGCCGCCGGGCCTCGAACTCGACCTGCCCGTACGCGAGGCCGGCCTGGCCCCCGCCGTGCTCCGGAAGCAGCGCGACGAGGCGCGGGCCCTGCTGCCCGAGCCGCTGCGGACCGACCCGGAGCAGACCGTCCACGGCCTGCGCACGGTCAAGCGGGTCGAGGGGCTCGACCCGTGGCTGCCCCGGCCGGACGGCATCTCCCCCGAGTTCGTGCTCTCCTCCCCGTCGGGCCTGCCGGAACACACCACGCTCCGCGAGGGCCGCCTCGCCGCGGGCACGGCCCGCGCCCCGGAGGCGGTGGTGACCGCGAAGACCGCCGAGGCGCTGCGCCTGAAGCCCGGCTCCGTCGTGCACGTACCGGGCCGGGTCAGCGCGGAACCGATCGCCCTGACGATCACCGGGATCGTGGAGCCCCGCCGCCCCGAGGGCCCGTACTGGGCGGTGGAGCCGCTGCTCCGCACCCCGACGCTCGCCCCCCTGGTCGGCGACGAGATCAAGTACTACTGGCAGGGAGCACTGCTGCTCTCCCCCACCTCGGCGCCCGCGCTGCTCTCCACCACCGGCGAGCCCGAGGTCTTCTTCCGGTACATGCCCACCGCCGGACATCTCACCGGGCGGGACACCGACCGGCTGAGCGCGGCGCTCGACGCGGCGGCCGGCGGCCCCGACCTGGTCAGGATCCGCGAAGTCGTGGGACCCACCGGTGCGCTGACCACCCAGCTCGACTCGATCGTCGGCTCGTACGGTTCGATGCGCGAGGCGATCAATCCGGTCGTGGCCGTCGCCGTCTTCGGGATCGGCGCGGTCGCGGCGGTCGTCCTCGCCATGACCGGCGGACTCTTCGTCGCCCGCCGGGACAGCGAACTGGCCCTGATCCGCTCCCGAGGCGCCTCGCTCACCGGAATCGGGCTGCGCCTGCTCGGCGAGACCTCGGCGGTCGCCGTACCGGCCGCGGTGCTCGCCCTGGGACTCGCGGTGGTGACGGTACGCGGCCCGGACGGCGGGTCCGACGGCGTCCTCGGTGGAATCCCGCTGCTCCCCTCGGTCCTCGCCGCCTCCGCCGTCGCCCTCGTCGCGATGCTGGTCCTGCCGCTGCGGGCCGTCGTCCTGCACCGGCGCCCGCGGCTGCACGGCGGGCGCGACGATCTGCTCACCGCCCGCCCCTCCCGGCGCCGTACGGTCCTCGAACTCACCCTGCTCGTCCTGGCCGTGGGCGCGGTCGCCTCGCTGCGGCTCCGTGGCACCGGAGACTCCGGGGACCATCTGGTGAGCGCCGCCCCGGTGCTCGTCGGCCTGATCGCCGCCATGGTGCTCGTACGGATCTATCCGCTGCCCCTGCGGTGGGCGGCCCGCCCGGCCCGCCGGCTGCGCGGGGCCGTCGGCCCGCTGGCCCTGGCCCGCGCAGGACGCACGTCATCGGCGGGCACCCTGCCCCTGCTCGCGCTCGTCCTCGCCCTGACCACGGCGGCCTTCGGCGGCTCCGTCCTGGCCGGCGTCGCCGACGCCCGCGACCGGGCGGCGCTCCTCGCGACCGGCGCGGACGCCCGGATCGACGGCTCGGTCGAGTGGACCCCGCTGCCGGCCGGCCTCACCGATGCGGTGCGCGGCACCGCGGGCGTACGGGACGTGACACCGCTGCAGATCGAGTACGGGGTGTCGCTGCCGTCCCCCGGGAACACCTCCGCCCAGCCGATGAGCTCGGCCCTCGTGGGCGTCGAACCCGACTCGTACACCCGGCACGCGCGGCGGACCGGCTTCGGCGCCTTCCCGGCGGCGCTGCTCGCCTCGACGGGCAAGGGCGGCAAGGAGGCCGCGGCGGACACGGAGCGGGTCCTGCCCGCGATCGCCTCGCCCTCGGTCGCCGCGCGGCTCGGCGGCGCGCCGCAGGAGATCGTGTCGGCGGCCGGGGTGTTCCGGGTGCGGATCGTCGCGGTCCGGTCGACCACCCCGGCCCTGCAGGGCGCCGACTTCCTCCTGGTCAACGCCGCCGACCTCACCCACCGGGCGAACACGGCGCTGCTCGTCACGGGCCCGAGGGACGGGGCCGCGCTGCGGGCCGCGGTGAAGGGCCGGTCCGACGCGCTCCTGGTGTCGATGCGGACCGAGGAGCGGGCCGGCTATGTGGACTCGCCGCTCCAGTCGGGCGCCGAGCGGATGTACCTGGGCGCGATCGGCGCGGGCGCCGGGTTCGCCGTGGTGGCCGTGCTGCTCTCGCTGATGCAGAGCGCCCCGGAGCGGACCACGCTGCTCGCGCGGCTGCGGACGATGGGCCTGACCCGCAAGCAGGGCCGGCGGCTGCTCGGCCTCGAGGCGCTGCCGCAGGCGATCCTCGCGGCGCTCGGCGGCACGCTCGTCGGCTGGGCGACGGTGCCGCTGCTCGCGCCCGGCATCGACCTGTTCCGGCTCGCGCTCGCGACGACACCGGGCTTCGCCCCGCTGGACAGCGCGCCGCTGCGGGCGGACCCGTGGTCGTTGGTGGTGCCGGCGGTCGCGGTCGTCCTGATCACGGCGGTGGCGGCGGCCGGACAGGCCTGGTGGGCGGGACGCAGGGGCTCGATCAAGGAACTCAGGGCAGGAGACGCACGATGACGAAGACCGACACGTCGATCCGGGCCGGTGCGGTCGGGTCCGCCTCCGACCCCACCACTCTGGAGGAGCTGGAGCGGAAGGCGACCGCGCGGCGCGACCGGCCCTCGTACGGCCATGACGCGCTCATCGCCTGCGACCGCCTCGTCCGGATCTTCACCACGGACGGGGTGGAGGTGCAGGCGCTCCAGGGGCTCGACCTCCTCGTGAAGGAGGGCGAGTTGATGGCCCTGGTCGGCGCCTCGGGCTCCGGCAAGTCGACGCTCATGAACATCCTCGCGGGCCTGGACGTGCCGACCGCCGGCGCGGCCCGGGTCGCCGGAGCCGATCTGCTCGCGATGGACGGCAAGGCACGGCTGCGCTACCGACGCGAGGTCGTCGGCTTCGTCTGGCAGCAGACCGCCCGCAACCTGCTCCCCTATCTGACGGCAGCCCAGAACGTGGCGCTGCCGATGCAGTTGAAGGGCCGCGCGAAGCACAAGGCGGAGCGCGCCGAGGAGCTCCTCGCGATGCTGGGCATCGCGGAGGCCCGCGACCGGCGGCCGCACCAGCTCTCCGGCGGCCAGCAGCAGCGGGTGGCCATCGCGGTCGCCCTGGCCAACAACCCGGCCGTGCTCCTCGCCGACGAGCCGACGGGCGAGCTGGACTCGGCCACCGGCGAGCAGGTCTTCGCGGCCTTCCGCCGCGCCAACGAGGAACTGGGCACGACGATCGTGATCGTCACCCACGACCAGGCGGTCGCCTCCGAGGTCCGCCGCACGGTCGCCATCCGCGACGGCCGCACCTCCTCGGAGGTCCTGCGCCGCACGGAGGTCGACGAGCAGGGCAAGGAGTCCCTGGTGGCCCGGGAGTACGCGATGCTCGACCGCGCCGGCCGGCTCCAGCTCCCGGCTGACTACACGCAGGCGCTCGGCATGGAGCACCGGGTGGCCCTGGAGCTGGAGCAGGACCACATCGGGGTGTGGCCGGACGACGCGGAGGGCTGAGCAACCGGGCGGCGCCGCGGGACGTCCCACCCTGCGGGGGTGATGTCCATGTCATCTAGGGGTACGGGGCGCCCGTCGGGCGCGGGAAGTCCGTCGAGCGCGGGGAGCCCGGCGGGTACGGGAAGCCCGGCGGGTACGGGGAGCCCGGCGGGGGCGGAGAACCCGGCAAAGGCACAGAGCCGGGCCGGCGCGAAGGGCTGGGTGGCCACGCTCCTGCCCGCGTTCTGCGCGGTGGCCGTCTACGCCTGGTCGGCCTGGTCCTTCGGAAGCGCCTCGGCGCCGTCCACCACGGTCGCGGTCATGGTCGGCGGGGCGGCGGTCCTCGCCGCGGCCGTGGCCTACTACCTGCTCGTCGACGGGGTGATGGGCCTCTGGGGCGCGCTGGCGCTGGTCGGCGCGCTGCTGCTCACGGTGGCCACCGCCGACCAGTGGGCCTCGCGCGGGGCGGTCGCGGACTGTGTCGTGGTGAAGGTCCACGAGGAGAAGCACGTCTCGGTCGGCGAGGGCGGCGGCGAGCGGACCGTGTACCGCCACACCCTGCGCTGCCCGGGCGCCTATCCGTCGGCCCTGGCGGAGAACCGCCGGCTCGCCCCGGACGGCGGTGAGGTACGGGTCGCCTACGATCCCCGGCGACGGGTGGCACCGGCGGTGGCGGGCTCGTCCCCGCCCTGGGGCCAGGCGGTCTTCGCCGTCCTGCTGCTCGCGGCCGCGACGGCGGGGGCGCGGAGGTTCAGCCGCGCGGGCCGACGGGAGCGGGAGACCCGGTCAGGTCCATCAGACCGGCCGCCGTCGGCCGGAAGCCGCACCGCTCGTGGAAGGCGGTGAGGTGCGGCTCGAAGTCCACGTGCAGCCAGTGCGCGCCGCGCTGCCGGGCGGCCTCGGCGGCGGCCCGTACGAGGGTGACGCCGAGCCCCTGCCGGCGCTCGTCGGGGTGGACGGTGGTGTCGAGGAGGAAGGCGTGCACGCCCCCGTCCCCGACGACGTTCACGTACCCGACGAGCCTGCCCGCCCGGCGGGCGGTGGCCCGGAGGAGGCTGCGGGTCAGGACGGGGCCGAAGTCGGTGTCCCGGTGCCCGGGCCAGGCGGCGTGGAAGAGGGCGTTGAGCTCGTCGCCGGTGAGCTCCGCGTCGACCTCGACGACGAGGTCCGTCACGCGGGGCCGCCGGGGGTGACGGTCAGCGCCATGGACACCGTACGGACGGCGATCGAGCCGTACGGGGTGCGGAGTCGCAGCCAGGGACCGGAGGCGAAGAGGGCGACCGGGGCCTCGGTGTCCGCGGCCGGGAGGAAGCCCAGCGACTGCGCGGCGTGCACGGCCCGCAGCGGGAGTCCGGTGGGCCCGAGGGTCCGGGACCAGATCTCACGGCCGATCCGGTCGCGCTCGGCCCTGGTGCGGAGCTCCTCGGACAACTCCTCGTCCCGCGCCCGGAATTCGGCGACGGCCGCGGCGACCGCGCCACGCATCTCGGCGGCGCCGGGCAGCCCGGCGACCGGCCGCCAGCCGGCGCGGGGCGGGAGGACACCGGTCCACGGGGGCCCGGTGACGGAGTCCGGTACGACCGCCTTGCCCGCCGACTCCTCGACGCCTTCGAGGAGTTCACCGGCGGAGACGGTGACGTCGAGGTCGACGTCGTCGACCAGCCGGGCCGTACGGATCGCGAGCACCTCGAAGGACGCCGGCCGACCGAAGACGGCCAGCGCCCCGCCCCCCGCCTGGAGGCGGACGGCGGCGGCCCGGTCGTAGTGGACCAGCCGGGTCAGGAAGGCGGCGAGGGCCGCCGCCTCCCTGGCGTCGGCGAAGTGCAGCGGCGCGAGCACGGTCATGCTGCGGACGTCATCCCGTCGTCGACGTACTCCTGGAGGAACTCGCGCTCCTCGGCGGAGATCCTGCGCGGCCGCTGTGCCTCCAGGTCGAAGGGCACGACGACCGTGGACGCCCGTACGTACGTGACCTCGGGGTCCTTGATCTCGTACGCGATCGTCAGCGACGCCGCGCCTATCTTCGTCACCCAGGACTCGATGGTCACCGGCTCGTGCCGGTGGACCAGCGGCCGCACGTAGTCGATCTCGTGCCGGGCCACGACGGACCCGCCGGAGAACGAGGGGGAACCGTCCCCCGGCGCGAGCCGGAACATGAAGTCGATCCGCGCCTCTTCCAGGTACCGCAGGAAGACGACGTTGTTGACGTGCCCGAAGGCGTCCATGTCCGACCAGCGCAGGGGACAGCTGTAGATGTGGCGCACGCTCAGCCTCGGGTCAGCTTCTTGTACGTGGCACGGTGCGGGCGGGCCGCGTCCGGGCCGAGACGCTCGACCTTGTTCTTCTCGTACGACTCGAAGTTGCCCTCGAACCAGAACCACTTCGACTCACCCTCGTACGCGAGGATGTGCGTCGCCACCCGGTCCAGGAACCAGCGGTCGTGGGAGATGACCACGGCCGCGCCCGGGAACTCGAGCAGCGCGTTCTCCAGCGAGGAGAGGGTCTCGACGTCGAGGTCGTTGGTGGGCTCGTCGAGGAGCAGCAGGTTGCCGCCCTGCTTGAGGGTGAGCGCGAGGTTCAGACGGTTGCGCTCACCACCGGAGAGCACACCGGCCGGCTTCTGCTGGTCCGGGCCCTTGAAGCCGAACGCGGAGACGTAGGCGCGGGAGGGCATCTCGACGTGGCCGACGTTGATGTAGTCGAGCTCGTCGGAGACGACGGCCCACAGCGTCTTCTTCGGGTCGATGTTGGCGCGGCTCTGGTCGACGTACGAGATCTTGACGGTCTCGCCGACCTTGACGGAGCCGGAGTCCGGGGTCTCCAGACCCTGGAGCATCTTGAAGAGCGTGGTCTTGCCGGCGCCGTTCGGGCCGATGACACCGACGATGCCGTTACGCGGCAGGGTGAAGCTCAGGTCGTCGATGAGGACCTTGTCGCCGAAGGCCTTGGAGAGGTTCTCGACCTCGACGACGATCGAGCCCAGACGCGGGCCCGGCGGGATCTGGATCTCCTCGAAGTCCAGCTTCCGCATCTTGTCGGCCTCGGCCGCCATCTCCTCGTAGCGCGCGAGACGGGCCTTGGACTTGGCCTGACGCCCCTTGGCGTTCGACCGCACCCACTCGAGCTCCTCCTTCAGACGCTTCGCACGCTTGGCGTCCTTCTGGCCCTCGACCTTGAGGCGGGTGGCCTTGGTGTCGAGGTAGGTGGAGTAGTTGCCCTCGTACGGGTGGGCGCGACCGCGGTCGAGCTCCAGGATCCACTCGGCCACGTTGTCGAGGAAGTACCGGTCGTGGGTGACGGCGACGACGGTGCCGGGGTACTTGGCGAGGTGCTGCTCCAGCCAGTTCACCGACTCGGCGTCGAGGTGGTTGGTGGGCTCGTCGAGGAGGAGCAGGTCGGGCGCCTCGATGAGGAGCTTGCAGAGCGCGACGCGGCGCTTCTCGCCACCGGAGAGGTTCGTGACCGGCCAGTCGCTGGGCGGGCAGCCGAGGGCGTCCATGGCCTGCTCGAGCTGCGCGTCGAGGTCCCAGGCGTTGGCGTGGTCCAGGTCCTCCTGGAGCTTGCCCATCTCGTCCATGAGCGCGTCCGAGTAGTCGGTCGCCATGAGCTCGGCGACCTCGTTGAAGCGCTTCAGCTTCGCCATGACCTCGGCGGCGCCGTCCTGGACGTTCTCCAGGACGGTCTTGGTCTCGTCGAGCGGGGGCTCCTGGAGGAGCATGCCGACGGTGAAGCCGGGCGACAGGAACGCGTCACCGTTGGACGGCTGCTCAAGGCCAGCCATGATCTTGAGAACGGTGGACTTACCGGCACCGTTCGGGCCGACCACACCGATCTTCGCACCCGGCAGGAAGCTCAGCGTCACGTCATCGAGGATGACCTTGTCGCCGTGCGCCTTGCGCGTCTTGCGCATCGTGTAGATGTACTCAGCCAAGAGAAACCGTCCGGCAAGGAGTGAGTGGGCAGATACACCCCATCTTGCCTGACCGCCACCCCCGGGGGCGAACCAGTAGGCGAGGAGCCCGCTGACGTGCGGGTTCTCGGGACACCCGCGTATCCGGTCTGTCACTGTTGGTCGCGATCATCACTTCTGCCCGCCGACCCCCGCAGCCTCATCGACATGCTGGGCGAGGACGACCGGGTGGCGTGCGCGCGTGAGCAGCTCGCCGACTTCCTTCCGCGCGCCCCGCCGGACGACGACGGCGACGACCTGGTCGCTTCCGCGCCGCAGACCGGCGCGGGTGGCGCGCGCAGCCCGCAGCCCGGAGCCCGGAGCCCGGAGCCCGGAGCCCGGACGTGCGACGACCCCGGACGCTGACGCGTTCCGGGGTCGTGCGGTGATCACGGGGTGATCATGAGGTGACGCGGATCACTCCACGGGATCGGGCGGCTTCCCGGTGCCGGCGGGGCCGGCACCAGGGGCCTGGGATCAGGCGCCGGCGGTCTTCTTCTTGCGGAGGAAGAACACCGCGCCGCCGCCGATCACGACGAGCGCGGCGGCGATGCCCGCGATCATCGGGGTGGCGTTGGAGCTGCCGGTCTCGGCGAGGTCGCCGCCACCGGTCGTGGTGGAGCCGGTGGTGCCGCCCGTGGTGTCACCGGTCGTGGGAGCGGTGGTCGACGGGGAGGGCTCGGTCGAGGGCTCCGTGGTGGGGGTCTCGGACGGCTTCGGGCCGGGGGTGGCCGTCTTGCAGTCCAGGACGCCCTCGAAGGTCTCCTCGAAGCCGTTCGGGCCGGTGATGGTGAACTTGTACGCCTCGTCCTCGGCGAGCGGGACCGCGATGGTCTTCTTCTCACCGGGGGCGACGGTGTACGAGGTGCCCTTCAGGTCGAAGGTCCAGGGCTCGTCGCCCTCGTTGGACGCGATGACCTCGAGGCCGCCCTTGGCGCAGTCCTTGGCGACCGTGACGGCCGGGACGGCACCCTTCTTGGCCCAGGTGACCGAGGCCTTGGCGCTGACGGTCGACTCGCTGGAGCCGGCCAGGATCAGGGTCTGGCTCTTGCCCTTGATGCTGACGAAGGCACGGCCGAGGGAGACCTTGGTGGAGGCTTCGGCGGTCAGCTCGGCGGTGCCGTCGGCGGTGCCGGCGGGAACGTCGAAGAAGACCTGGTCGCCGTTCTTGGCCTCGGTGACGGCCTTGCCGTCCTTGTCCACGATCTTGACGCCGTCCGGGGTGCCCGCGGCGGTCGTCAGCTTGGCGATCTGGGCGTTGGTGGAGACGGTGATCGGGCCGAGCCGGTCACCGGCCTTGCCCGCGACCGAGGACGGGGAGAGCGAGAGGGAGGCCTTCGGCTCCTCCAGCTTGACCGCGTCCTTCAGGAGCTGCTCGGTGAGCTTCTGGGCGTCGGCGCTCTTCGGCGTCGCCGTCACGTCGTCGGACAGGGTCCAGATGGCGGCCTGGGTGGCCGCGGCGGCCTCGTCCTTCGACAGGTCGACGTCGAGCTTCTTGCCGAGCTCCTCGGCGGAGAGCTTCGGGTAGCCGTGCTCGAGGATCCAGAGGATCTTTCCGGCGTTCTCGTTGTTGTGCAGGGAGGACTCGTCCCAGCCGACTTCCTTGTAGTCGAAGTCGTGCTTGGCCGGCGTCCGGAGGTCGATGCAGTAGGTCTGGAGAGTTCCCCCGCCCTCGACCTGCATCTTGAAGAGGCCGCCCTTGACGCCCCACTTCGAGCCGTCCTTCTCGGCGATCTCGACGTCGTCCCGGTCGGTCATCCCGCCGAGCTTCGCCGTCACACCTCCGGTGCCCTGGGCAGGGTCGTCGGCCAGCGCCGGACCGGCGGTCGCTATCGCACCAGCCATGACAAGGCCGGACACGAGGGCGGCTGCGGCGAGACGCGCGGCGCCTCGTCCACGAACTGAATACATTGCTTTCCCCTCCGGGCGAGTCGCTCCACGAACCATGGACTGGTTTCGCGTGGGGGGAGCGCACGCCAGCAGATCACAGACCCGATGGGCTCACGTGCCACATGAGTACCCGGGAATCCTAGGGATGCGGAACCCCCGGGTGCCCGGCCATACGGTCAGATAACCATTCCGAATCGGAATCGTTATCACGCAGGGCGAGTTGGTCGACAAATCGCCACAACACAAGGTCAGGGCACGGTCACCAACCGCGCCGTCGACTCCGCCGCGGCCTCCACCGCCGCCACCGCCCAGGGGTCCCGGTCCGGCGCCGGACCGAGCGTCACATCCCTCTCCGCCGCCCCCGCCCCTGGTTCCACCGGAGGCCCTGCCCCCGGCTCGGCTCCTGGCCCGCCTCCTGGCCAGACTCCCGGCTCCGCCTCGGCCCTGAGCGGCCGTGCCGCCCGCCGGAAGGCCGCCGTTCCCCGGCTCAGATCATGCCCCACGGCCAGCGCCGCCACGTCCACGAAGGTCTTGCGCTGCCCGTCCCGCTCGTCCTCACGCACCCTCAGCCTGCCGTGCACCACGAGCGGTTCACCGACGGACACCGAGGCCGCCAGATTGGCCCCGAGGGAGCGCCAGGCCGACACCGTGTAGAAGCTGGTGGGTCCGTCGGACCAGAGCCCCTTCTCACGGTCCCAGCGGCGCGCCGTCACCGCGAAGCGGAACCTGGCGAACCCGCCCGTCGCCGTGTCCCGGTACTCCACCGCCGTCGCCACGTTGCCGACGAGCGTCACGGTCGTGTCGTTCATGGTCCGTTCCCCCACCCTGCGTTCACGCTGCTGTCTCTTCACCGGTCGGACACCATCGTGGGGCCGCGGAGAAGATGCCGCCGGGGGCTGTGGACAGGGGCGGGAATGTGGACAACTCCCTCACCCGGAAGGGTGTGTCGGAGGGCTCCGAGGGGGTCCGGAGGTGTGCCGGGAGGGGGTCCGGAGGTGTGCCGGGAGGGGGTCCGGAGGTGTGCCGGGAGGGGGGTGCCGGAGGCGTGCCGGGAGGGGGGTGCCGGAGGCGTGCAGGGAGGGGGTGCCGCGGGGGCGCCTGAGGCGCGCCGAAGGGATGGCGGAGGCGCACCGAGGGGAAGGAACCCGCGGGACGAGGGCGCCGCTACCTCCCCCGTACCCCCGTCCGCGTCGCACCCAGCCGCCCCGTACCACCGCGGCTTCCGCCGACGATCCGGGCCGACGGGCGCGTGCCCACCACCGTCGCGTACTGCTCGCGCACCTCGCGGTAGCGCATCAACTCCGCCGCCACCGGGTCGAGCACCCGGGCCCGGCCGCAGGCCGCCGCGGCCTCGCGCAGCCGGCGTTCGGCCTCCTGCCCGTACCGCCGCGCGGGGCCCTTGACGGCTCCCTCGCAGGCCCATTCGACGAGCGGTCCGCCGATGATGCCGCCGAGCATCACGAGGACCGGCGGCAGCAGTCCCGGCTCGACGACGCCGACGATCTGCCCCACCAGCCACAGCGCGCCGAAAATCTGCAGGAGCGTCATCACCGCCTGGGCGAGGACGGCCGCGGGCCACCAGGCGGGGCGGGGCGGCCGGGCCGCCGCGTCGCCGATGGTGACCGTGAGCTCGTCCAGTGCCTCGGGCAGCCCTTCCGCCCCGCGTGCCGCCGCCTCGCGCACGGCCTGCGCCCAGGGGGCCGGGAGACCTCGGGAGGCCTCGTCGGCGACGACCCGCACCGCCTGCTCCACGCGCTGGCGCGCCGTCAGTTCGTCCTCCACCGGGGTGGCGAGGTGCGGGTCGGTGGAGCCGTGCTCGCGGATCCGCTCGTACCAGCGGTAGAGGCGCAGCCAGGGCGTGCCGCAGGCGCGGATGGCGCCGCGGCGCCAGACCCGTTCGGCGGCCTCGCCGGCGGCCTGTGCTCCGACGGCGACGCCGAGCCGGTCGGTGAAGGCGTCGCGGGCGCGCTCGTCGAGTCCGGACCGGCCCTCGGCGAGATAGGCGGGGCGGAGCCGGGCCGCGGCGGCGTCGACGTCGGCGGCGAGCCGGCGCTCGGGAGCGGTACGTTCCTGAACGAATCCGGCCACCATGTCCCGTAGTTCGGGTACGCCCTCGCCGGTCAGGGCGGAGACGGCGAGGACGGTGGCACCGGGTTCGCCGTGCTCGCCGAGCGCGACGCCGTCCTCGTCGAGGAGGCGGCGGAGGTCGTCGAGGACGAGGTCGGCGGCCTCCGTGCCGAGCCGGTCGATCTGGTTGAGGACGACGAAGGTGACCTCGGCGTGCCCGGCGAGCGGCCGGAGGTAGCGCTCGTGGAGGGCGGCGTCGGCGTACTTCTCGGGGTCGACGACCCAGATGACCGCGTCGACGAGGCCGAGGACCCGGTCGACCTGGTCGCGGTGGGCGGTGACCGCCGAGTCGTGGTCGGGGAGGTCGATGAGGACGAGCCCCTGGAGCCCGGTGTCGACGGCGCCGCCCGCGAGCGGCCGGCGGCGCAACCGGCTGGGGACGGCCAGCCGGTCGAGCAGTCCGGCGGCGCCCTCGGACCACGAGAGCGCGATGGGCGCGGAGGTGGTGGGGCGGCGGAGTCCGGTCTCGGACACGGGGACGCCGGCGAGGGCGTTGAAGAGCGTGGACTTGCCGCTGCCGGTGGCGCCGGCGATCGCGATCACGGTGTGCCGGGAGGAGAGCCGCTGCCGGGCGGCGGCCTCGTCGAGGACCCGTCCGGCCTCGGCGAGGGCCTCGCTCTCGACCCGCGTGCGGGAGAGCCCGACGAGTTCGTGGAGGGCGTCGAGGCGGGCGCGGAGGGGCCCGCCGTAACTCCCGCCGAGGGGCGGCAGGGTGTCGGGCTCCTGCGTGTCGCCGGGGAGCACGTCGCCGACGGCGGCACCCCGCTCGGCGGCGCGCCGCGCGATCAGCCCGTCGTCCCAGCGGCCCGACTGCTCGCGATCGCGCTCGCGATCGCGCTCGCGGGTACCGTCGCGGTCGCGGGTACCGTCGCTGTCGCGGGTACGGGTGTGGTCTCCGCCGCCTCCCGCGGCAGGGGCACCGGCAGGAGCGCCGGCACGGGCCCCGGCATCGCTTCCTCCCCCATCGGCACGGGCTCCGGCGCGCGACTCGTCGTCGTCCACGGCGTCACTTCTCCTTCTGCAGTACGGAGAGCGCGGCGATCAGCTCCGCCTGCGGCTCGGGGGTCACGTCGAGCGCTTCGAGGGGCGCGAGGCGCCGGTCGCGTTCGGCGTGCAGGACACGGTCGACGTTCGAGAGGACCAGCTCGCCGCCCTTGTCGCGCAGGCGCAGGGCGGCCTGGGCGCCGAGGAGTTCGGCGAGGCGCTCGCCCGCGGCCCTGGTGCGGCGGCCGCCGAGGAGGGCGGCGGCGAGGAGCGCGGCGACGGTGTCGGCCTCGGGGGCGGCCGTACGGGGGGCGGACGGGCGCTCGACGGTGCGCACCTCCTCCTCGGCGACTTCCTCCAGGACGCGGCGCCAGCGCCGTACCTCCACGCCGATCCGCTCGGCCGTGTCGCGGTCGCCGCCGGTCGGGGCGGGGCCGAGGGCGTCGGCGGCGGGTTCGCGGCGCCAGGCGTCGCGGACGCGTTCCTCGGCGGCGGAGACGGCGCAGTGGAGGAGGGCGGCGAGGGACTCGGTGAGTGCGTCGAGGAGCTCGTCGGCGGTGCTGTCGCGGGGGTAGGCGCGCCAGCGGGTGCGGGCGTCGCCGGCGAGGACGGCGCCGCGGCCGAGCTGTTCGCGCACCCGCTTGGCCTGTTCGCCGTAGGCGGCTCGGACGGCGCCGCCGAGGCGGACGGAGGCGGCGTACTGGGCGGCGACGGCGCCGGCCAGTTCGGGGAGGCGGGCGTCGAGGGAGTCGATGACGCCGGTGGCGGTCCGGTCGGCGGCCTGCTGGCGGGCGGCGGGGTCCTGGGCGCGGTGGGCGAGCCAGCCGCGCAGGGCGGCGACTGCGGAGTCGGGGAGGAGGCCGCTGCCGCCGTCGGCGGACTCGGGGAGTTCGGGGATGGTGAAGCGGGGCACGTCGCCGAGACCGGCCTTGTCGAGGAGGGCCTCGTACTGGCGGGAGACCTCGCCGATGACCTGGTGGGGGACACGGTCGAGGACGGTGACGAGGGTGGCGTCGTACTCCTTGGCGGTACGGAGGAGGTGCCAGGGCACGGCGTCGGCGTACCGCGAGGCGGTGGTGACCATCACCCAGATGTCGGCGGCGCAGATCAACTCGGCGGCGAGGAGCCGGTTCTCGACGACGAGGGAGTCGATGTCGGGCGCGTCGAGGAGGGCGAGGCCGCGGGGCATGGAGGCGGCGGTCTCGACGCGGAGCGCGTTCTCCTCGGGGGGCGGGGCGTCGTCGGCGTGGTCGTCGTCGGCCTGGGGCAGCCAGACGCGGGTGAGCTGCGGGAGGACCCGCATCCCGGCGAACCAGTGGTGGTCCTCGGGGTGGCAGACGAGCACGGGGGTGCGGGTGGTGGGCCGGAGCACGCCGGACTCGCTGACGCGGCGCCCGACGAGGGAGTTGACGAGCGTGGATTTGCCGGCCCCGGTGGACCCGCCGACGACGGCGAGCAGCGGGGCGTCGGGATCTTTGAGCCGGGGCACCAGATAGTCGTCGAGCTGAGCGAGCAGCTCGGCCCGGGTCTGCCGGGCGCGTGGTGTGTCGGGGAGGGGGAGGGGAAGGCGCACGGCGGCGACACGGTCGCGCAGGGCGGAGAGTGCGTCGATCAGCTGAGGCCGTTCGTCCAAGGTCACCACATGCGAAGAATGCCCAATTTATGAGTGTTTTTGAAGCCTATTGCGGCCCTGCGCGCCGAACAAAGAGGTGGTGACCGGAACCTCAGGCATAACGAGTGCACAACACCCGCCCCGAGCGATGCGAAAAGCGCTGCGCGAATCGCACCTGCCTGCGATTATCGTTCCGCTTCACCGAACCTCCACATCGTGCCACGCAGGTGAAGCAACCGGGCCAAGGCGATCGGAGCCCTATCCTTGTCCCGGCAGGCCACACCCCACCCACAAGGGGCTCCTGGCCACACGGCCACCACCCGGCCCCCGTAGCTCAGTGGATAGAGCAGGTGCCTTCTAAGCACTTGGCCGCAGGTTCGAGTCCTGCCGGGGGCGCTCCGCGATCGACCCTCCTTCGGGAGGGTCTTTTTGCTGTTCAGGGGCAGTTTTCGGCCACGGGCGGGGGGCGCCGGGGAGAGGGCGTCGGGTGGCTCGGACCGAAGTCTCGGGACGCCCGCCCGGCCGTCAGCGCGACCGCACGGGGTGCCTGTCAGAAGCGGGTGGGATGATCCGCCGCATGGCTACCTGGCTCGACAGCACCGACTTCGCCCGCTACGCGCTCATCCCGGAGGAACTCCTTCCGGCATGGGAAGGGACCGAGGCGGACGACGTGATCGACGAGTACGTCTCGGCCCTCCGGATGGCCGGCCGCGACGTCCTGACGCTCGGCGCCGAGCCCCTGTCCGTCACCTGGCTCGCCGAGCCCCTCACGTTCGCACGCTGGTGCTACGCCGACGACGACACGGGACTGCTGTCCGCCGTCCGTGCCGCCACGACAGCCGACGGCTGGAAGGACGTCCTCTCCCTCGAACTCGGAGGGCGATACGTGCTGATCGACGCCGCCTACGAGGCCGACAGGATCCTCGGCTCCCTGCGGGACGCACGCCGGCCGGCGGAAGCACTTCGTGTCGAGCTGCCACCGGGCCGCTACCGCGTCCAGTCACTGACCATCGATCCCGACCCGAACACGCAGTTCATGCTGGACCGATTGCTGCCCGAATAGTCGGTCGGCCCACCGGCCCTTCCTCTGGTGGGATGCGGTCATGCACTACTACGACCTCAGCCCTTACGCCTACTGCGCCGCGGAGGACGGTGACGTGTTCACCGAAGTCAGCACCGGCACGCGCTTCGTCACCGTGCGGGGCTCCTACCGGCGGCTCAACATCGGCTGGCTGGAAACGGGACGGCCCTGGACGACCGGGCCTGCGCCCGCGGAGTTCACGTCCAAGCTGCTGACAGTACTGGAGACGCAGGCCGTGAACGAGGCTCTCGGCCTGCACGAGTGTGACCTGTGCCCCGAACCGCTCGACGACGCCCACCCCTGGTACGAACCCCGGCAGGGGCACCGGCGCGCGAGCGCCGGCACGGGCGAGATACGGGTGCCCGGGGCGCCGGGAACCGCCTACGCGGCCCCCTCTCTGATCGGGCACTACGTACTCGACCACAACTACCTGCCACCCCGGGAGTTCATCGACGCCGCCCTCGCCTTCGACCTCCAGGACCGCTCGCCCGCCCACCCCTGGATAGCCTTCCCCTGGATCCCCGACGACGCCGAGCTGTACGACGCCCTGAACGACTGACGGCACCTGCCGGGACCACAGTGACAGGGAGCCCAGGAGGCCCGTGTCGCTGCCGGGGATCCGGCTCGGCTCAGCCGCACGCACACCTTCCGACACCAACCCCCGGCCTACCGGCCCGCTGCAGCAGCTCAGCTCACCGTCCCGGTGGGGCGCCACGTCCTTCGCCGCGACCGTGACCGCAACCGTGACAGGACCTTCGGGGTGCTCAGTCCTCCAGTGCCTGGTAGAGGGTGGTCCAGAAGTCGTGCATCAGGTGGACCGAGTTGGGGGCCGAGCTGCCGACCTGGGTGAGGAGGATGCCGACGACGTTGTTGGCGGGGTCCGCGTACGTGGAGGTGCCGGAGCCGCCGTCCCAGCCGAACTGGCCGATGGGCGCGTAGTCGCCGCGGTACGTCCGTACCGCCATCCCGAAGCCCCAGCCTCCGTGCTGCCCCTGGCCGAAGGAGATGTGGACGTTGCTGGTGGCCAGTTCGGTGCGGGCGGCGTTCTGCGCGGGGGTCAGGCGGTTGGTGGTCATCAGCTCCACGGCCTGCCGGGACAGGATCCGATCCCCGCGGTGCCTGCCGCCGTTCAGCAGCATCCTGAAGTAGGCGTGGTAGTCGTCCGCGGTGGAGACCAGACCGCCCCCGCCGCCCTGGAACGCCGGCGGCGTGTTCCACCGGCCGCCCCGGGACTCGTCCCACACGTGGAACTCGCCCGACGCCGGATCGGGGGCGTAGAGGACCGGCATGCGGTCGGCCTTCTCGTCCGGGACGTGGAAGCCGGTGTCCCCCATCCCCAGCGGGTCGAGCACGCTCTCGCGGAGCACTTCCCCGAAGGGCTTGCCCGTCACCCGGGAGACCAGCACACCCGCCAGGTCGCTGGCGATGTGGTACTGCCACTGGTCACCGGGCTGATGCATCAGCGGCAGCGCGCCCAGGCGGCGCAGCCACTCGTCCTGGTCGGGCATCGGGGTGGGCAGGTTGGGCGTCAGTCCCTGCGCGAAGACCTCGTTCATGATCGGCGTACCGATCGAGGTCATGTCCATCCCGAGGCCGAAGGTCGAGGTCAGCACGTCCCGGACGGTGATCGGACGGCGCGCGGGGACCGTCTCGTCGAGCGGGCCGTCGAACCTCTTCAGCACCTGACGGTCGGCCAGTTCCGGCAGCCACGGGTCCACGGGGTCGTCCAGCCGCAGCCGGCACTCGTCCAGGAGCACCATCGCCGCCGCTATCGACAGCGGTTTGGAGGAGGAGGCCATCCGGAAGACGGTGTCCCGGCGCATCGGGGCGCCGCCGTCGTGCCGCATCGTGCCGAGCGTCTCGACATGCGTCTCGTCGTCCTTGCCGTACAGCGCGACGACGCCGGGGATCCTGCCGGACTCGACGTGCCGGGCCAGCACGTCGTGGATCTTGCGCTGCCCTGCTGCGGTGAAGTGGGACATGGTGGGGTGCTCCCTGGTCAGGTGGTGGGGGTGGTCTCGGTGGGGGTGATCTGGACGGGGGTGGTCTCGGTGGGGGTGGTCTGGGCGGGGGTGGTCTCGGTGGGGGGTGATCTGGACGGGGCGATCCGGGCGGGCGGGCAGGTGCGCTCTCGTCACTCGGCCGACAGGTCCAGCTGGTACTCGTGCGTGCTGCGGTGGAAGCGGAAGCCCAGTCGGCGGTTCACCGCGATCATGTGGGTGTTCTCCTGCGCGTTGTCCGTCTCGATCTCCTCGATGCCGGGGTGCTCGGCGCGGAGCCTGCGCACCATCTCCGCCTTGACCCACAGCCCCAGCTGGTGGCCGCGGTGAGCCGGCGCCACGACGGTGTCGTACTGCAGGGCCCGCTGGGTCTCCCCGGAGCGGATGACGATCTCGGTGTATCCCGCCATCTCGCCCTTGCCGAGCACGGCGGTCGTCAGCAGCAGGTCACCACGGTCGGCCAGTACTTCGGCCATCGCGCGGACCCGGTCGGCGGTCCAGGTCTGGCTTCCGTAGTCCATGTCGCCCATCGGCATGTCGTTCATCGCGTTCTTGACCGAGGCGAAGGCCTCCGCCAGTTCGTCGGGAACCGTGCCGGTCCAGCTGACCAGTTCGTAGCCGGGGTGTTCGGCCTCGGCCTCGGCGACGTCGGCGTCCGCGACGTCGAGCAGCAGGTGGTCGAAGGCCAGGACGCGCCGGAAGCCGCGAGCGGCGCAGAAGGCGCCGGTCGGTCCCTCACCGGGCGCGGCGGCCACCAGGCTGCGGCGCTCCTCGTCCCGTGCCGCCCGTACGGCCGTGGCCAGCAGGTGCGAGCCGACTCCCGAGCGCCGCCGGTCCGGGGTGACGTGCAGCTCCAGCTCCGCCAGGTGCAGCTGGCCGGACGAGGTGAACAGCCGCAGTCCGGCCACACCGACCACCGCGCCGTCGGCGTCGGTGGCCAGCCACAGCAGCCGGCGGTTGTGCCGCCCGGTGACGGAGAGTTGGGCGTGGATCTGTTCGACCGTGGGCCTGGGCTCCTCGGGCAGATCGGCGGCGAGCGAGGCCGACACGACCGCGTGCCAGGCGGTGGCGTCCTCGGTCGAGACCTGGGTGAGCGGGATGGCGTTGATCAAGGGGAACTCCTCGGTGGGGACGACTTCTGTCGCCCGTGTGTCATGGGGGCGGCTCGGAGAGCCGCTCGGATGATCGGGCCCAGCCTGGGTCATCACGTACGTTCAGGCCATCGCGTTTTCGCCGTCGGTGTGACGCACGAGCGGCCAGTCGATGTCGACGCGCGCCGCCGTGGCCAGGTAGTTGGTGAACACGCCGAGCGCCACATGGGCGATGATCTCGACGACGTGCCCGTCGGAGAGGCCGGCGTGCCGGGCCGCTTCCAGCCGCTCGTCGGAGACGACGCCGTGGTCGCGGACCACCGCGGCGGCCAGGTCCAGGACAGCGGCGGCCCAGGGGTCGTCCGCCTCGCCCCGCCGTGCGCGGCCGGCCTCGGCCGTGGTCAGCCCCGCCAGCTTGGTCCCGCGGAACATGTGCACGGACAGGCAGTAGTCGGACCGGTTCTCCTGCGCCACGAGCAGCGCGACGCGCTCGCGCACATCCGCCGCCAGGGTCCCCCGCGTGCTCAGGGCGGTGACGACGTCCACGTATCCCTTCAGTACGGTCGGGTTGTTGGCCATCACCCTGGCCAGCCGGGGGACGACCCCCAGGGCTCGGTGCGTGGCGGTGAGAAGGGACGCGGTCTGGCCGGTCGCCCTCTCCGGGTCGACGGTGTGGAGTGCTGTGGTGCCGGGTGCTGCGGTGTGGGGTGCTGCGGTGTGGGGTGCTGGCATGCCGGTAACCCTGCCGGTGGATCTTGATACATTCCCGATGCTTCTTCGATGCACGTGCTGGTGACCCCCGGAGTGACGGAATGCGGTTCACGGTTCTCGGCCCGGTGGAGGTCCAGGCTCCCGGTCCGGATTCGCCCGGTCTCGCGCCCCGCCATCGGGCCGTACTCGCCTATCTGTTGCTGCACGCCGGGGTCGTGATCAGCGCGGACCGCCTGGTCGACGCGATGTGGGGGCCGCTCCCGCCGGACTCCGCCCGCGCGCAGATCCAGACCACGATCGCCGCGATCCGCCGGATGCTGCGTGCTTCGGGGGCCGACGACATGCTGGCCAGCCGCCCGGCGGGGTACGTGATCACCCCCGAGCCGGGACAACTCGATCTGCAGGAGTTCACCGGCCTGATCGCCAAGGCGCCCGCCGGCTCCGACGGCAAGGCCGACACCGCGGACTCTGCGGACACCGCCGAGACCGCCGAGACCGCCGACCGGATACGCGCCGCCTTGGCCCTGTGGCGGGGGGAGCCGCTGGCCGACCTCACCGCCCATTACGTCCCCGCCGCCAGAGCGCGCCTGAACGGACAGCGGCTGACCGCCGTCGAGCGGCTGGCCGAGCTCGAGCTGTCCCTGGGCCGTCACGACGACCTCATCGACGAACTGGCCGCCCACCTGGCGGCCAATCCTCTGCGGGAGCGGCTCTGCTGCCGGCTGATGCTCGCCCTGCACCGCGCGGGACGCCAGCCCGAGGCCCTGCGGGTGGCCAGGGACTTCCGGACCGCGCTCGCCGAGGAGCAGGGCCTCGACCCCGGCCACGCGTTCACCAGGCTCGAACAGGACATCCTGCGGGACGCGCCCGACCTCCGGGCGCCGGCCTCCGCGCCCGCGCGGCCGCAGGGCGGCAACTTCCTGCCGTACGACGTCCCGGACTTCACCGGACGCGACGGCGAGCTCGACGGGCTGACCCGCCGGTTGACGGGCAACAGCGGTGCCGTCGTGACGATTTCGGCGATCGACGGGATGGCCGGGGTCGGCAAGACGACGCTCGCGGTCCACGCCGGGCACCGTCTCGCGGAGCAGTTTCCCGACGGACAGCTCTTCGTGGACCTGCAGGCCCACACCGCCGGTCAGACACCGCTCGACGCCGGTGCCGCGCTCGAGGTCCTCCTGGGCCAACTCGGCGTGCCGGCCAAGCACATCCCGGCGTCGGTCGCCGATCGCGCCGCGCTGTGGCGGTCCGAGCTGTCCGGCCGCCGGGTGCTGGCCGTACTGGACAACGCCCTCGGCACCGACCAGATCCGTCCCTTGCTGCCGGGCGCCTCCTCCCGCGCCCTCATCCTGATCACGAGCCGCCGCCGGCTGACCGACCTGGACGGGGCACACGCCCTGTCCATGGACGTGCTGCCCGCCGCGGACGCCGTGGAGTTGTTCGAGTCGATCGTGGGCGAACGGGCGACCGCCGAACCCCTGGCCGTCCTCGACGTCCTGCAGCTGTGCGGCTTCCTGCCGCTGGCCGTCCGCATCGCCGCCGCCCGGCTGCACCATCGACGCAGCTGGACCGTCGCCTACCTGGCCGACCGGCTCCGTGACCAGCGTCGTCGGCTGGCCGAGCTCGCCACCTCGGAGCGGGGGGTGGCGGCGGCGTTCACGCTGTCGTACGAGCAGTTGGCGCCCGACCAGCAGCGGATGTTCCGGCTCCTGGGGCTGCAGCCGGGCCGGGACATCGGTCCGGACGCGGCCGCCGCGCTGGCCGGCCTCCCCTTCGACCAGGCCGAGACGCTCCTGGAAGACCTCCTGGACGCCCATGTCCTGATCCAGCTCACGCCCGGCCGCTACACCTTCCACGACCTGCTGCGCGAGCACGCCCTGGCCACGGCGGCCGCCGAGGAACCTCCCCAGGCCCGGCACGAGGCCGTCGACCGGCTCGTCCACCACTATCTCCACACCGCGAGCGCGGCCGTCGACCACCTCTACCCCGAGGGCCGGAACCGCAGACCACGCATCCCCGCCCCGGACGCCCCGACCCCCGCCCCGACCCCGCGGGACGGGGCCGAGGCGATCGCCTGGCTGGACGTCGAGCGCGCGAACCTCATGGCGGTCGGCCAGTACCCCGCCGAGCACGACGGGCGCCCGCACACCAGCCAACTGGCCGCCACCCTGCACCGCTACCTGCTGGGCCACGCCCACCAGGCCGACGCGCTGACCCTCCACGGCCTGGCGCTCGGAGCCAGCCGCCGCAGCGGCGACACGACCGCGGAGGCGCGCACCCTCATCGACGTCGGCGAGGTCCACTTCTGGTGGCACGGCGCGTACGAGCGGGCGGCCGAGCACTACCGGCACGCCCTGGGCCTCGCGCGGGAGTGCGGCGACCGGATCGCCGCCGCCCGCGCGCTGCAGAACCTCGGCGACGTCGCCAGGCGGCGGCGTGACCACGACCGGGCCCACGAGCACTGCGGGGAGGCCCTGTCGCTCTTCCGCGAACTCGGCGACCGCGCCGGCGAGGCCCGGTGCCTGACCGGTCTCGGCATCGACCACGAGCGCCAGGGCCGGTACGAGGAGGCCCACGACCACCACCGCCAGGCCCTGCGCGCGTACCGCGAGACCGGATCCCGCATCGGCGAGACCATCGTCCTGAACAACATCGGGCTGCTGTACCAGCGGCAGGGCCGTCACGACGAGGCGCGACGGCATCATGACGAGGCCCTGGAGCTGAGCCGCAGGTTCGACTTCCCCGGCGACGAGGCCGAGTCCCTCAACGCCCTGGCGGAGGCGGCCCGTTCCCTGGGCGACCTGGAGCGGGCGGCGGGCGAGCACGACTCCGCGCTGGCCCTCGCCCGCGAGTTCGGCTACCTCCCCGAACAGGCCCGGGCCCACCGGGGCCTGGCGCATGTCCACCGCGGCCTGGGCCGTACCGGCCTCGCCCACGATCACGCCCGACAGGCCCTCGATCTGTACACCGCGCTCGCCGTCCCCGAGGCCGATGAGATCCGCGCATTCCTCACCGAGACGGCGCCGGTGGCGGCGGTGGAGGGCTCGTGAACGGCCGGTCCGTCGACGGCACGGGTGAGGTGCCTGGGCCTCCCGGCTGGCGGGTGTTCGTCGTCGGGGGCGCGTCGGGGATGGGGAAGACCGGTGTCGCGCGGGCACTGGCGCGGCGGTACGGCGTGCCCGTCGTGGAGGTCGACGACATCGTGGAGGCGCTGCTCGCGGTGACGCTGCCCGAGCACCTGCCGGAGGTCCACTTCTGGCGCACGCACCCGGAGGCCGCCCGGCGGGCGCCCGAGTCCGTGGTGGAGCGGCAGATCGCGATCGCCGAGGCGCTGGCCCCGGCGGTCGAGGCGGTGGTGGCCAACCACGTGGGCACCGACACCCCGGTGATCCTGGAGGGCGACTACCTCCTGCCCCGCGTGGTGACGCCCGGCGGTCCGGTCCGTGGCGTCTTCCTCCACGAGGACGACGAGGCGCGGGTGACGGCCAACTACCTGCACCGGGAGCCGAAGGCCGGGCCGCAGCGCCATCGCGCCCGCGTCAGCGTGCTGTACGGCCGATGGCTCGCCGCGCGGGCCCGGGAGGCCGGTGTGCCGGTCGTCGCTCCGCGTCCGTGGGAGGACCTGGCCGACCGCGTGGGGAGGCTGGGGGAAACGGTCACGTAGGTCCGGAGGCGGCCTTCGTACGGTGGCCGGGGCCGGCTTCGTACGACCACCGGGGCCGGCTTCGTACGACCACCGGGGCCGGCTTCGTACGACCACCGGGGCCGGCGTCGTACGACCACCGGGGCCGGCGTCGTACGACCACCAGGGCCGGCTTCGTACGACCACCAGGGCCGGCTTCGTACGACCGCCAGGGCCGGCTTCGTACGACCCCCAGGGACCCTTCGTACGGCCCCGGCCGCCTCCGCGGCCGCTGCTAGCCTGCGGTTCATGATCAGGGGCAGCGCCACCGACCGAATAGCCCGCCTGGCCCGCGTGGCGGGAGACAACAGCCCGGAGCGGGTGCTGATCGCCGCCAGCTTCGTCAACCGGGTCGGGAACGGCCTGTTCAACGCGGCGTCGGCGCTCTACTTCACCTTGATCGTGGGCCTGCCCGCGGTGCAGGTCGGGGCCGCGCTCACCATCGCCGGACTGATCGGCCTGTTCGCGGGGATACCCGGCGGCCATCTCGCCGACCGGCGCGGCGCCCGCACGATCATGATGCTGGCCCTCGCGGTCCAAGCGGTCTCGATGTCGGCACTCCTGCTCGTCGAGAGCTGGACCGCGCTGACCGTCCTCGCGACGGTCGACCAGATCGCCGCGGCGGCCGGCGGGGCTGCCTGGGGCGCTCTGGTGGCCCGGGTCGGGACTGAACGCCCGGCGCGGTTCCGGGCGAAACTGCGCACCTTCGTCAATCTGGGCGTCATCTTCGGAACGGTGGGTTCCGGGCTGGCGCTGGCGGCGGGCACCCGTGGCGCCTATGTCGCGCTGATCCTCGGCAACGCGGCGAGCTTCGCCCTGAGCGCGCTGCTCCTGTTCCTGCTGCCGCACTACCCGGCGCTGCCGGCCCCGCCGCGAGAGCGTCGTCGGCCGGCCTTCACGGACCGCCCGTACCTGACGTTCACCGCGCTGTACGGAGCCATGGGACTGCAGTACTCGGTGGTGTCCCTGCTCCTGCCGATCTGGATCTCCCAGCACACCGAGGCGCCGCGCTGGACGGTGGCGGCGGTGTTCGCCGTCAACGCGGCCTTCTGCGTCCTCCTGCAGACCAGGATCGGCTCCCGCATCGAGACCCCGCTCGACGGCGGCCGGGCGTTCCGCAACGCGGGGCTGCTCTTCCTCGTCAGCTGCCCGATGATGGCGCTGGCGGCGTACACGCCGGTCTGGGCGGCGGCGGGCCTGCTCGTCGCGGCGATCTTCGTCCACAGCCTCGGGGAGATCTGGGAGTCCTCGGCGGGCTTCGCCCTGGGCTTCGGCCTCGCGCCCGACCACGCCCAGGGCCAGTACCAGGGCCTCCTCGGCCTCGGCTTCCGCGCGGGCCAGGCCCTGGCCCCCGCGATCCTGACCACGGTGGTGCTCGGCCTCGGCACGGCGGGCTGGCTGCTCCTCGCGGCGTTCTTCGCGGCCCTGGGCGCGGCCGGGCCCGCGCTGGCCCGCTGGGGCGTGCGCACCCGGCCGCAGCCGGCCGTCGCGGTGGAAGCGACGGGCTGACCACTCCCCCGCAGGCGCCCGGGGTCCCGCCGTGGGTGCCCCGGCCCGGAAGGTGGGTCATTCTTGGGGTGTGGGTGCCGTACGTGGTGGGTCCCCGGGGAAAAAGCGGAGTCGCGGCCGAGGGTCGCGCTCGGCCCTGGTCGGCGTGGCCGCCGCCCTCGTCCTGGGCCTGACTGCGTCGGCCGGTTGCGCGGGCGGTGAGAGCGGCAGCGGTAGCGGCGGTGGGGATCGCGGTGCCGGCGTGTCCACCGGCGCGCCCGGGCCCGTGTCGCTCGTTCCCCCGGCCTCCGCTCCTCCCCCGGCGCCCTCGGCCGCTTCCCCCGCGTCACCGGCCGCCGCTCCTCCCCCCACGCCCTCCCCCGCCCCCTCCGCCTCGGCGGCCCCCTCGCCCCGTGGGCCTGTCGCCGCCGAGCTCTCCATACCCTCGATCGGTGTCGAGGACCTCGACGTCCTGCCGTACGAGGGGACGACCGACGACCGCGCGGGCACGCGTATCCAGGACCGCGGCGTGGCCGCGAGTCCTCACGGCGCGCGCGGTGGCGTGGGGCCGGGTGAGGTGGGCAACTATCTGGTGACCGCCCATCGGCTCTCCGCCGGCGGGCCCCTGCGGGACCTGCCCTCGGTCGAGGTGGGGGATCTGGTGCACGTCACCGCCGACGGCACCGTCCACACGTACGAGATCGTCGAGACCCGGACCACGTCCTTCCGGTCGGCCCGCTCGCTCGCCGAGCAGCGGGCCGCCGTGCCGGGTGAGCCGGGCGAGAAGCCCACCCGCGCCATGATCACGCTCTCCACCTGCGCGACCCCCGAGGACAACGCCGCGGGCAACTTCTGGCGGGACGCCCAGCACAACCCCGAGCACCGCATCGACAAGATCGGCGTCCTGAAGTCCACGCGGCCCGCGTAGCGTCCCGGCGCCTCAGCACAGCCGGCCCGGCCCAGGCGGCCCGGGCGGCCCGGCCCCCCAGCCGCCGCGTCAGCGCAGGCGGTGCGGCAGCCGGACGCGGACCAGCGTGGTCTCCACGTCGCTGTCGACCAGGCGCCCGTTCGCGTCGAAGGCCTCCGGGCCGTCCGTCATGCCGAAGTCGTTGTCGTTGAGGAGGACCAGGGTCGAGGAGCCCTCCACGGCGATGCCCTCGATCTTGCCGGGGACGCCCTCGACCGTGTTCAGGTCGACCACCAGGCGCTTCGCCAGGACCGGGGCGTCGGCGGCCGCCTCGTCGTCGAGCTGCTCCAGGGACGGGCTCGCCGTCGTGTCCCACGGGGTGCCGAGGATGTCGGCGCCGCGGCGGAGCCGTACCTCGTAGAGGCGGGAGGCCTTGTCCGTGCGCTCCTGGACGAGCAGGCGGTCGCCGCCCAGGGCCACGATCGAGGAGATCTTCAGCTCCGACGTCTTCGTCTGGCCCGGCTCCACGACGCCCACCGGGTCGAAGCGGTACGCGTACTCCGCCGTGACCCGGTTCCCGCGGGTCGAGAAGCGCAGCAGGCGGGTGGTGCGGGAGTCCTCGCCGGCGGCCTTGTCCGGGTTGAGCAGCGGGCTCTGCAGCGCCATCACCAGGTCGCCGTCGGGGAGCAGTGCCAGGCCCTCGAAGCCGCGGTTGACCTTGCGCTTGAGGAAGATCGACGGCAGCGACTCGATCACCGGGTAGTCGGCGCCGGTCAGGTGGAGGCCCTTGGGGACGTGGCGGGCGAGAACCCGGCCCGTGGCGGAGACGTGCACCAGCGACGGGCCGTACTCGTCCACGAGCCAGAAGCTGCCGTCCCGGTCCCGGACGAGCCCTTCGGTGTCGAGGCCGTTCACGTTGTACGCGAGCGGGGTCGTGGCGTTGTGGTCGTACGGGGCCTCGTCGCGGCCCGGCTGGTTGGGGAGGCCCGTGACGGGTGCGCCGGAGGCGGTGGTGAGCGGGATGGACCTCAGCACCTGGATCCGGCCGCCGGTCGCGCGGACCTTCACGATCGCCGGGTCGAAGCCGGGCACCGGGAAGGTGCGTCGCTTGTCCTTGCCGACCGCTATCTGGCCGTTGGGGCCCCGGTCGGTGACCGTCCAGTACTCGCCGCGCCGCTCGGCCGGGTACAGGTCGCTGCCGATGCCGCCCAGGTCGACGTCCCGGTCGTCGTCGACGCTGCCGGGCAGCAGGCCGTTGCTGAAGGCGGCCAGCGGGATGTCCGGCAGGGTCGAGGTGGAGACGACCCGGGCGGCGGAGCCGTGCCGCGCCGGCTCGGCCTCGGCCGTACCCATGACCACCGTCAGCGCGAGCGCGGCGGACAGCGGAAGGACCACGACGGCGGGCCGGCGCATGAGGCGCGGATACATCTGAACTCCCTTTGAACACACGGAATGTCGCCCATGAGGCGACTTCATGGTCCAGTTCCGGCCACAACGGTGGGCGTCGGGTGTGCGGCTTCGGGGCGAGCCCTGGGTGAACGCGCGACTCCGGCCCGCGGGTGTCAGTGCCGGGGAGGACAATCGCGCCATGGTGATCACCGCGCGCGCCCTCAACCGCTCCACACTCGCCCGGCAGCTCCTTCTCGACCGGGTGCCGATCGGTGTCGGGGACGCCGTGCGCCGGGTGGTGGCGCTGCAGGCGCAGCAACCGGGTTCGCCCTACGTGGCGTTGTGGAACCGCGTCGCCGGCTTCGATCCCGCGCTGCTCGACAAGGCCGTGGAGGGTTTCGAGCTGGTCAGGTCGACCCTGATGCGGCTCACGCTGCACCTGGTGCACGCCGAGGACTACCGGGCGTTCCGCGAGGCCATGGAGCCGACCCTGCGCGGTTCGCGGCTCCACGATCCCCGGTTCAAGGCGGCGGGGTTCACGGCCGACGACGCCGACGCGCTGCTGCCCGCTCTCCTCGAGTTCGCCGGGGAGGCCCGGAGCGGGGCCCAGATGCGGGAGCGCCTCGAAGCGGCGCGCGGCGGGCCGGTGGAGGCGGTGGTGTGGCGGATGATGCGGCAGTACGCGCCGCTGTGGCACGCGCCGACGGGGCCGCCGTGGTCGTTCGGGGCGGCGCAGTCGTTCGTGACGGCGAGCGCGCCGCTGCCCGTGCTCGGTGATCCGGAGGCGGCTACGGCGGGGCTCGCCGTCCTGATCCGGCGCTATCTGGAGGGCTTCGGGCCGGCGTCCGTACCCGACATGGCGCAGTTCACGCTGGCGCCGCGGGGGAAGGTCCGCGAGGCCGTACGGCTTGTCGAGGGGGAGCTGGAGCGGCTGGAGGGGCCCGGCGGGATCCTCCTGTACGACGTGCCCGGGGCGCCCCGGCCCGACGAGGACGTCCCGGCGCCGCCCCGTCTGCTCGCGATGTGGGACAGCGTCCTGCTGGCCTACGCGGACCGCAGCCGGGTCATCCCGGCCGAGTACCGCGGGCATGTGATCCGCGTGAACGGCGACACGCTGCCGACGCTGCTCGTCGACGGGTACGTGGCCGGGGTCTGGCGCCCCGTCGAGGGAGGCATCGAGGCCTCGGCCTTCCACCCGCTGCCCGACCGGGTCTGGGCGGAACTCGCGGAGGAGGCCGAGGCGCTCGACGGCTTCCTCGCCGCCCGTGACCGTCGGGTCTACAGCCGCTACGACCACTGGTGGGTCAAGGGGCTTCCCACGGTGGAGACCCGGGTGCTGCCGGGGCGCTGACCGCCGGCGAGGGCCGCCGGCGGCCGTCGCCGCCCCGATGGCCGGGGCTCAGCCCTTCGCCGTCACCAGCTGCTTGAGGGCGATGTTGAGCTGGAGGACGTTGACGCGCGGCTCGCCGATGAAGCCGAGGACGCGGTCGTCGGTGTGGTCGGCGACGAGCTTGTCGACCGCCTCGACGTCCAGCTTGTTCATCTCGGCGACCCGGTGGACCTGGAGCTCGGCGTACTCCGGGGAGATGTGCGGGTCGAGGCCGGAGCCGGAGGAGGTGACGGCGTCGGCGGGGACGTCCGACGGCTTCACCTCGTAGTCGGCCGTCGCGTTGTCCTTGATGACGGCGGCCTTGGCGTCCTTGACCCAGGTGATCAGGTCGTCGTTGTCGCCCGAGCGGTTCGTGGCACCGGAGAGGATCAGCTTGTACCGGGTGTTGACGCTGTTGGAGCCCAGGCCGTTCGACGGGCGCGGCTGGAACCACCTCAGGTCCGGCGCCGCCGTCTCCTCCCCGTCCTTCAGCGGCAGGTTGTAGGTCTGGCCGATCAGTTCCGAGCCGACGACCTTGCCGCTCGCGTCGGTGACCTCGGAGCCGTTCGCCTTGCCGGGGAAGGCCACCTGGGCGATGCCGGTGACGGCGAGCGGGTAGAGGACGCCGCACACGACGGTGAGGACGAGGAGGGCGCGAAGGCCCGCCCAGAGCAGACGGCCTGTGCTTCCTGCGGAGTTGTTCATGATCAGCCGATTCCGGGGATGAGGGAGAGGAGCACGTCGATGATCTTGATGCCGATGAACGGGGCGATCAGGCCGCCGAGTCCGTAGATCCCGAGGTTGCGCCGGAGCATCGAGTCGGCGCTGGCGGGCCGGTAGCGAACGCCCTTGAGGGCGAGCGGGACCAGGGCGACGATGATCAGCGCGTTGAAGATGACGGCCGAGAGGATCGCGGACTCGGGCGAGGCCAGGCCCATGATGTTGAGCCTGTCCAGCGACGGGTAGGCCACGGCGAACATCGCGGGGATGATCGCGAAGTACTTCGCCACGTCGTTGGCGATCGAGAACGTCGTCAACGCACCTCGGGTGATGAGGAGTTGCTTGCCGATCTCGACGATCTCGATGAGCTTGGTCGGGTTGGAGTCGAGGTCGACCATGTTGCCGGCCTCCTTCGCGGCCGACGTGCCCGTGTTCATCGCGACACCGACATCGGCCTGGGCGAGCGCGGGGGCGTCGTTGGTACCGTCACCGGTCATCGCGACGAGCTTGCCGCCCGCCTGCTCGCGCTTGATGAGGGCCATCTTGTCCTCGGGCGTCGCCTCGGCGAGGAAGTCGTCGACGCCCGCCTCCTCGGCGATCGCCTTCGCGGTCAGCGGGTTGTCACCCGTGATCATGACGGTACGGATGCCCATGCGGCGCAGCTCGTCGAACCGCTCCCGCATGCCCTCCTTCACGACATCCTTCAGGTGGACGACGCCGAGGACGCGCGCGCCCTCGTCATCCTCCAGAGCCACCAGCAGCGGCGTGCCACCAGCCTGGGAAATCCGGTCCGTGAGCGCCTGCGCGTCCTCGGAGACACTGCCGCCCCGCTCCTTCACCCACGCCACGACCGAACCGGTCGCACCCTTGCGCACCTTGCGTCCGTCCACGTCCACACCCGACATGCGGGTCTGGGCGGTGAACTCGATCCACTCGGCACCGACGAGCTCGCCCTGGTGGCGCTCGCGCAGGCCGTACTTCTCCTTCGCGAGGACCACGATCGAACGGCCCTCGGGAGTCTCGTCGGCGAGCGAGGACAGCTGGGCGGCGTCGGCGAGTTCGGCCTCCGTCGTCCCGGAGACCGGGGCGAACTCCGAGGCCTGGCGGTTGCCGAGGGTGATCGTGCCCGTCTTGTCGAGCAGCAGCGTCGAGACGTCGCCGGCGGCCTCGACCGCGCGGCCGGACATGGCGAGGACGTTGCGCTGGACCAGCCGGTCCATGCCGGCGATGCCGATCGCGGAGAGCAGCGCGCCGATCGTCGTCGGGATCAGGCACACCAGCAGGGCGGTGAGGACGATGAGCGAGGTCTGCTTGTCGGCGCCCGCGTAGATCGCGAACGGCTTGAGCGTCACGACCGCGAGCAGGAAGACGATGGTGAGGGACGCCAGGAGGATGTTGAGGGCGATCTCGTTGGGGGTCTTCTGCCGGGCCGCGCCCTCGACCAGGCTGATCATCCGGTCGATGAAGGTCTCGCCGGGCTTCGTCGTGATCTTCACGACGATCCGGTCCGACAGGACCTTCGTGCCGCCCGTCACCGCACACCGGTCGCCGCCGGACTCCCGGATCACCGGGGCCGACTCGCCCGTGATGGCCGACTCGTCGACCGACGCGACGCCGTCGACGACGTCACCGTCGCCGGGGATGATGTCGCCGGCCTCGCAGACCACCAGGTCGCCGACGCGCAGTTCGGTTCCCGGGACCCGCTCCTCGTTCGTGCCGATGATCCTGCGCGCGACGGTGTCGGTCTTGGCCTTGCGCAGGGTGTCGGCCTGCGCCTTGCCGCGGCCCTCGGCCACCGCCTCCGCCAGGTTGGCGAAGATCGTCGTCAGCCACAGCCAGGCCGTGATCGCCCAGCCGAACCAGTCCCCCGGGTTCATGACGGCGAGCACGGTCGTGACGATCGAGCCGATCAACACCACGAACATGACAGGGGACTTGACCATGACCCGCGGGTCGAGCTTCTTGATCGCGTCCGGGAAGGACGTGACCAGCTGCTTCGGGTCGAACAGTCCGCCGCCGACGCGTCCGGCCTCGGCCGGCCGGCCGCTGGGCGCCCCGGACTGCGGGGGCCGGGTGGGAGTGATGGTGCTCATGCTGCGAGCCCTTCGGCGAGCGGTCCCAGCGCGAGGGCCGGGAAGTAGGTGAGACCGGTGATGATGAGGATCGTGCCGACCAGCAGGCCCGTGAACAGCGGCTTCTCGGTCCGCAGGGTGCCAGCCGTCTCCGGCACGGGCGTCTGCTCGGCCAGCGAACCCGCCAGCGCGAGGACGAACACCATCGGCAGGAACCGGCCGAGGAGCATCGCGATGCCGATGGTCGAGTTGAACCACTGGGTGTCCGCGTTCAGGCCCGCGAACGCGGATCCGTTGTTGTTCGCACCCGAGGTGTAGGCGTAGAGGATCTCGGAGAAGCCGTGCGCGCCGGAGTTCGTCATCGAGTTCGACGGCGTGTCCAGCGCCATCGCCACCGCCGTGAAGCAGAGCACCAGGGCCGGGGTGATGAGGATGTAGCAGGCGGCGAACTTGATCTCGCGGGTGCCGATCTTCTTGCCCAGGTACTCGGGGGTGCGGCCGACCATCAGACCGGCGATGAACACCGCGATGACCGCCATGATCAGCATGCCGTAGAGGCCGGAGCCGACACCGCCGGGCGCGATCTCGCCGAGCTGCATGCCCAGCATCGTGATGCCGCCGCCGAAGCCGGTGTACGAGGAGTGGAAGGAGTTCACCGCTCCCGTCGAGGTCAGCGTGGTGGCGACCGCGAAGATCGACGAGCCGCCGATCCCGAACCGGGTCTCCTTGCCCTCCATCGCCCCGCCGGCGATGTCGAACGCGGGACCGTGGTGGGCGAACTCGGTCCACATCATCAGCGCCGTGAAGCCGAGCCAGATCGCGGCCATCGTGCCGAGGATCGCGTACCCCTGCTTCAGCGAGCCGACCATCCGGCCGAACGTCCGCGTCAGCGCGAAGGGGATGACGAGGATCAGGTAGATCTCGAAGAGGTTGGAGAGCCCGTCGGGGTTCTCGAAGGGGTGGGACGAGTTGGCGTTGAAGTAGCCGCCGCCGTTCGTGCCCAGCTCCTTGATGACCTCCTGTGAGGCCACCGCCCCGCCGTTCCACTGCTGCGTCCCGCCCATGAACTGGCCGACCTCGTGGATGCCGGCGAAGTTCTGGATCGCACCGCACGCGACGAGCACCAGCGCGCCCACGACGGAGATCGGGAGCAGGACGCGGACCGTGCCCCGGACCAGGTCGGACCAGAAGTTGCCCAGCTCACCGGTGCGGGACCGGGCGAAGCCGCGCACCAGCGCGACCGCCACGGCGATGCCCACGGCCGCCGACACGAAGTTCTGCACCGCCAGGCCGCCGGTCTGCACGACGTGGCCCATGGCCTGCTCGCCGTAGTACGACTGCCAGTTCGTGTTCGCCACGAACGACGCGGCCGTGTTGAACGCCTGGTCCGGGTCGATCGACACGAAGCCGAGCGAGCCGGGCAGCGCACCCTGCACCCGCTGGAGCAGATAGAGGAAGAGGACGCTCACGGCGGAGAAGGCGAGGACGCCGCGCAGGTACGCGGGCCAGCGCATCTCCACCGACGGGTTGGCGCCGATGCCCTTGTAGATCCACTTCTCCACCCGCAGGTGCTTGTCGGAGGAGTAGACCCTGGCCATGTAGTCACCCAGCGGGCGGTACGACAGGCCGAGCGCGACCAGAAGGGCGAGGAGCTGGAGGGCGCCGGCAAGAACGGGACTCATGATCGGCCTCAGAACCTCTCGGGCTTGACGAGGGCGAGGACGAGGTAGCCCAGGAGGGCGGCGGCCACGAGGAGACCGACGATGTTCTCGGCACTCACAGCTTGGCCACCCCCTTGGCGATGAAGGCCACCAGCGCGAAGACCGCGATCGTGGTGACGACGAAGGCCACGTCGGCCATCGTGAGCTCCCGGATGCAGGAAGAAGGAAGAACGGATTCTCGGACGAGACGAGGAAACCTCTCCTCAGGCCGCCCGCCGCCTCCGTTGACGTGCCCCTAACGCCGCTCATGCCCGTCTTGACGGGTCCCGTACGTCCGGGTGACCTGGGCCACGGGTTTCGGGCTTCCCCGGGTTCTCCGCCCACCCATTGCCAGTGGCCGGAAGGGGACATATCTTCGAGCGAAACCTACGGACCGGGATGCTCGTCAGTCCCGGGGCGGCCCGCCGTTCACGGGTCGGACGGCGGGGAGCGGAACCCTCGGGGACGACGGGGGACGCTGGACGCCGGGCGTACGGGATATCCGTATCCACGTACCCGCAGGAGCTGAGCAGCATGAGCAAGCACGTCCTGGCGCAGAACCAGTACGGCAAGGCCGAGAACCGCGTCGTCGCCGTGACCCGCAAGGGCGACGAGGGCGCATGGCACGAGATCCGCGACCTGAACGTGTCGGTGGCGCTGCGCGGTGAATACCGCGAGGTCCATCTGACCGGCGACAACGGCAACTGCCTGCCGACCGACACCACCAAGAACACGGTGTACGCCTTCGCCAAGGAGCACGGCGTGGCCTCCCCCGAGGCCTTCGGCATCCTCCTGGCCAAGCACTTCGTGACCTCGCAGGCGGTGATCCACGAGGCCCAGATCCGGGTGGAGGAGTACGCCTGGGAGCGGATCTCCGTGCCCACCCGCAAGGAGCAGCACTCCTTCGCCCGCAAGGGCCAGGAGGTCCGCACCGCGCAGATCACCTACTCGGCGAACACCGGGCTCCAGGTCCTCTCGGGCCTCAAGGACCTCACCGTCATGAACTCGACGAACTCCGAGTTCCACGGCTTCATCAAGGACACGTACACGACGCTCCAGGAGGCGTACGACCGGATCCTCGCCACCAAGGTCACCGCCCGCTGGGCGAACTCGGCCCCGACGGCCGCCGACGAGGAGCACGACTGGGACCGCTCCTACCAGAAGGTGCGCCGTCACCTGCTGGAGGCGTTCGCGGAGACGTACAGCTACTCGCTCCAGCAGACGCTGCACGCGATGGCCGACCGGGTCCTCGACAACGTCTCCACGGTCAACGAGGTCCGGCTCAACCTGCCGAACAAGCATCACTTCCTGGTGGACCTGGAGCCCTTCGGCCTCAAGAACGACAACGAGGTCTACTTCGCGGCGGACCGGATGTACGGCCTCATCGAGGGCACCATCCACCGTGACGGCGTGCAGCCGGTGATCGCGACCAGCGACTGGATCACCGCCTGAGCCACCGGATCACCACGGCCTGGCCGTCTCCACTCCCAGCCATACGGCTCCGAGGCCGGCGGCCAGGCTCGCGGCGATGTTGAGTACCGCGTACCCCTTCGCCCCGCCCTCGTACAGCTTCAGCGTCTCGTACGAGAAGGTCGAGTACGTGGTGAGCGCCCCGCACAGGCCCGTGCCGAGCAGCAGATGGACCTGGGCCGACGTCACCCCGGTGAGCAGTCCGAGGAGGAACGATCCGGCGACGTTCACCGTGAACGTGCCCCAGGGGAAGCCGGGGCCGAAGCGGGCGCGCGCCGCGCGGTCCGTGAGGTAGCGCAGGGGCGCGCCGACGGCGGCGCCCGCGACGACCAGCAGCCAGTTCACGCGCGCCCCACCCGGCCCCGCCCCACCCTGGCGTGTACGGCCCTGGCACCGGCGACGCCGGCCCCGACGGCGGCGAGCGCGGCGACCAGAGTGCCGCCCAGGTAGAGCAGACCGCGCGTCGGGTCCCCGGCGCTCAGCAGCCGCTCGGTTTCGAGGCTGTACGTCGAGAAGGTGGTGAACCCGCCGCAGAATCCGGTGCCGAGGAAGGGCCGGAGGAGGGGGTGCGGGGGCGCCGTCGACCACTCGGTCGGCCGCTCCGTCACCAGGACCATCAGCACGCCGAGGAGCGCGCATCCGGCCACGTTCACCGTGAACGTGGTCCACGGGAAGGCGCCTTCCGGGGCCGGCCAGAGCAGCCCCGCGCCGTAGCGTGCGGATGCGCCGAGGGCGCCACCGGCGGCCACCACCCCGACGACCGGCAGTTCCGCGCGCAGTCCCATGGCCGCAAGCCTACGAGGGACGGGTCACGACGCCTACGAGGACGGGTCAAGGCGAGGCGCACAGGCACGGCCCCCGGCCTGGGGCATTAACCGGGGTCCGGCCCGTGCAGCCTCGCTCTGCGATGGTCCGGCCACGCCGTGCGACGGGTCAAAGCCGGGCCGGCGAGTCTGTCAGATCCCCCACGGGGTATTCCGGAGGGGCGTGGCGTGGGGCGGACCGGCCTCCGGCAGTGGGCCGTGAGGGGCTCTTGGACACGCCTCCGACCTGCGACGACACGTCGGGGGGTGGTCCGGTCACCATCCGGCGGCCGATTCGGGTGCCGGGTACACCTCGCCGCCGGAGGCCGTGTCGGGCGACGGTGGTGGGGCAGCGGGAGGGAGCTGCGCAACCTTCGGGCAGGAGTGTCGTGAGTACATCCGTCGCAACCAAGCGTAGGGCCGTGACCGGGGCCGTTCCGCCGGCCGTTCCCCTGGACGTCGTCAGGTCCGTCGGCGCGCCCGGCTCGCGCGAGGACGTCTACGCCGAGCTGTGTGCCGCGCTGTTCTCCGGCTTCCCGCGCCGGGATCAGCGTCTGAAGGCCGAGCAGTATCTGCACGGCCTGCTCACGGCGCAGGGCCGCAAGTCCATCCGTAACATCGCCGCTCAGATAGGCGGTCCCGCCGCCGAGCAGAGCCTGCACCACTTCGTGTCCAGCTCCACCTGGGACTGGCAGCCGATGCGGGCGGCGCTCGCCCGGTACCTGGAGCGCAACAGCTGCCCGCAGGCCTGGGTGGTGCGGCCGATGCCGATACCGAAGGCCGGGGAGCACTCGGTGGGTGTGGACCGGCGGTTCGACCCGGAGCGCGGGCAGGTCTTCCACGGCCAGCAGGCGTTCGGGGTGTGGTTCGCGAGCGACGAGCTGAGCGTGCCCGTCAACTGGCGGCTGTTCCTGCCGGACCCGTGGGTGAACGACCGCACGCGGCGTGACCGCGCGGAGGTTCCCCAGGAGGCCGGCGAGGAGACCCTGGAGGAGTGCGCCGTCGCGGCCGCGCTCGACACGGCCCGCTGGCCGGACGTGACCCGCAAGCCGGTGCTGCTCGACATCCGGGGCGGCGCGGGGCGGGCGGCCCTGACCCGGCTCGCCGGTGCGGGGGTGCCGGTCGTGGCCCGGATCGGTCCGGGTTCCCGGCTGGCGATCGCCGACCGTTCGCTGCCCGGTTTCGGGGCCGGTCCCCTGTCGGCGCTCCAGATCCTGGAGTCGCTCAAGGGCCTGCGCAGGCCGGTGAGCTGGGTGGACACGGTGGCCGGCGCGCGGACCTCGCGCACCTCGCTGGCCACGGCGGTGCGGGTGGCGCTGCCCACGCCGGGCGGCGAGCGGATGCGTCCGCTGGTGCTGCTCGGTGAGTGGGACGACCCGCGGCGGCCCCCGGCCCGGGTGTGGATCAGCGATCTGACCGGTTCGCCGGTCGGCTCCCTGCTGCGGCTGACGAAGCTGGCCCGCCGGGTGGAGCGGGACTTCGTGGAGGTCGGCGAGGGGGCGGGGCTGCGGGACTTCGTGGGCCGTTCGTTCCGCGGCTGGCACCGGCACATCACGCTGGCCTCGGCGGCCCACGCGGCGACGGTGATGGCCGCCACCGACTGGGAGGCGTCCTACGGCTCCGGCTACGGATCAGGCCGTACGACCCGCACGGCGAGCTGAGCCGCGCGGGCGGCGCGCCGCCCCCGGACGGGATCAGACGTTCCGCTCCGGCGGACCCGGCGACGGTCGGCCCGGGTCCGCGGTGGCGCGGCCCCTGGCCAGGACCTCCCGGGTGCGCTGGAGGCGCAGCGCCAGCTGGACCTCCAGGACCTGGCCGGGCTTCTGCCACTCGGGGCCGAGGAGTTCACCGATCCGTTCCAGCCGGCGGGAGACCGTGTTGGGGTGGACGTGGAGCGCCTCGGCCGCGTTGGTCGGGCTGCCGCCGGAGGCGAAGTACGCCTCCAGGGTGTGGGTGAGGTCGGTGAACCGCTCGGCGTCGTAGTCGAGTACGGGTCCGATCGCCGCCTCGACGAAGCCGTCGACGTCGTTGTCGTCGGAGAGCAGCAGTCCGAGGAAGCCCAGGTCCTGCACGGACGCCGCCGAGCCGGTGCCGCCGAGGGCGCTCATCGCGTCCAGGCAGCGGCCGGCCTCCTGGTGCATCCGGGCGACGCCGTCCGGGCTCTGGCCCGGTCCGGCGGCGGCGACGGAGACGGGGTGGCCGAGCAGCGGGGACAGTTCGTCGGCGACGGCCCTGGCGGCGGCCGAGGCGTCGATGCCGGGGAGCAGCAGCACGATGCAGCCGCCCTGCACGGTCTTCAGTCCGCTGAGGCGGTACGCGTACGAGGACGCCCACACGACGGCCCTGCCCTGTTCGCCGCCCTCCGGCCGGGCGAGCACGAGGACGTGCGGTTTGCGCAGGTCGACGCCGAGGCGGCGGGCGCGCTGGGCGATCTGCTGGGGTGCGTGCGGCGGGTCGGCGATGAGGTCGTCGAGGAGTTCGTCACGGACGGGCCCCTCGGCGACGGCGGTGGAGCGCCGCATGAGGAGGAGGAACGCGACGGACTGGGCGGCGAGTTCGAGGAGCCGCTCGTCCTCGCCGGTGAGGCCGCCGGCGGCGCGGATGACGAGGCCGCCGAGGTCTTCGGAGCCGGCGATGACGGGGGCGACCCAGGTGTCGTCGTCGGCGAGGACCGGGCGGCGGCGGGCGTGCGCGTCGAGCGAGGCCTTGGCGACGGCCTCCTCGACGAGGCCGGGTAGGTCTCCGGCGGTGGCGAGGCAACGGCCGCCCTGGTCACGGATCATCACCGTCGCGTCGAGGGCGTCGGCGGCGGCCTTGGCGACACTGCCCAGGTCCCCGCCGGCGAGCACGAGGTTCATGATCCGGCCGTGGGCCTCGCTGACGTGCCGCATCCGGGTGAGGCTGGTGCGGACCCGGGAGCTGTCCCGTTCGAGTTCGGAGACCTCGGCCCGGGTCCGGTCGAGGAGTCCGGCCTTCTCGACGGCGAGCGCGGCGAGGTCGGCGAGCGCGGTGAGGAGCCCGATCTCCTCGCCGGTGTGGTGGCGGACCCGTCGGTCGGCTCCGTGCAGGACGCCGATCACGGTGTCGCCGCTCCGCAGCGGCGCGGCCATGATCGCGTGCAGGTCCTCGGCGCGCAGGGCCGCTTCGGCCACCTCGTCGAGGGCGGGTACGTGGACGCCGGCGTCGAGGGAGTCGAAGGAGGCGAAGCGTTCGTCGGCGAGGCGGTCGGCGGTCCACACGGCCTCGCCGTGCGCCTGGACGGCGCCGCCGAGTCCGTATCCCTCGGCGATCCTCAGGCCGGGGGCGATCCGCGGGCCGCCGGCCTGTCCGGTGCGGGAGCCCTCGGCGGTGTGGACGTAGCAGGTTCCGTGCGGGCCGCGGAGGGTCACGTACGCCAGGTCGAGGCCGAGGAGCCGGCGGGCTCGGCGGGTGATCACGCGCAGCAGGCTGTCGAGGTCGTACGACAGGGTGAGGTCGCGGGCGGTGTCGGTGAGCGTGGCGAGTCCGGCCTCACGGCGCGCGTCCTGCTCGCGTCCGGCGTTCACCTCGCCGGCGAGTGCGACGGCCCGTTCGAGGCGGTCGAGTTCCGCTCCCGCGAGTCCGGTGAGCCGGGCCTCGTCGAGGAGGGTGTCGAAGTGGGCGGCCGGTGCCTGCCGGGCCAGCAGTTCGAGGACCGTGAGCAGCGCGTCGGCACCACCGGCTCCGTCCGCGCCGTGCAAGGTCATGGCCCCGTCCCCCGTAGTCGAGCGAAATCGGGCACCTGGGAGGAAACCCGTACTGCTCGCCGAAACTAATTCGGCTTCGGGAGTCGGTCAACGGTGAGTTCCCGCACTTCGTTCCCGGTGAAGGCCCCGGGGAGGCGTCCGGCTGGTCAGGCCGGCCGTCCTCCGGGGGCTGTGATGTCGGTCGGGCGGCCGCGCTCCGGGCCGCGTCGGTCCGTCAGCCCACGGATCCCGCCGGTACGAGCCGGGCTCGCGCGGGGCTGAACTGGGCCGGGATGCGAGGCGCGTAGAGCGGGCGGACCGCGGTGTTCCGCAGGGTGAGGACCGAGCGCTGGAGGCGGCTCAGCCGCGCCGAGGGCTCCATGCCGCTCTCCCCCTTGAGGGCCACGCGCAGCCGCTCGTACACGGTGAGGGCCTCGTCGTGCTGGCCGCAGCGCAGCAGGGCCACCATGTAGTGGGCGTGGAGGGGCTCGTTGGTGCGGTAGCGGGCGACGAGTCCGGAGAGTTCGGAGACGAGTTCGGCGTGCCGGCCGAGGCCCAGCTGGGCTTCCGTCCACTGGTCGAGGACGCTCAGCCGCGAGGTTTCGAGGCGCTCGACCTCCCGGCGGAGGCGGGGTCCGGCGGCGACGCCCGCGTAGGGTTCGCCGCGCCACAGGGCGAGTGCCTCGCCGAGGCGGAGCGCGGCGCGGGCGAGGTCGCCGGCCTCCATGGCGCGGTATCCGGCGCCGGCCGCGCGCTCGAACTGCCGGACGTCGTTGGTGCCGCCGCCGGTGTCGAGCCGGTAGCCGCCGGGCTGGGAGACGAGGATCGCGTCGGCGGTGCGCCGGTCGGACCAGCCGGGCCCGGGCTCCGCCGAGGGGGCGCCGCGCAGCGCAGCGGCGATGAGGGTGCGCAACTCGGTGATGTGGGACTGGAGTTCGACGCGCGCGCCGCGCGGCGCGCCGGACGGCCACAGTTCCTCGGTGAGCACCGTGACGGGGACGACCTGGTCGGCGCTGGCCGTGAGCAGGGCGAGGAGCTGTCGGGGCGCGGCGGCTGTCGGTGTGATCGACACCCCGTGCTCACGTACCGACAGTCCCCCCAGAATCCGGACGTCCACCTTGCCCCCTCCATGCCTGTGCGGTGTCAGCGCGCGGGATGACTCTCGATGATTAGAAAAGACCCCCGTAGGCATGTCAATAAGAAACCGGAGGGTACGGAAACCCAACCCGGGATATCGGGGTGATTCACCCCCTTTGGGGGGTTATAAGAGCGTAAGATTTTCGTCACTGGCGCAGACCAGCACATGCCCGAAGACTGTTTCCGGACTCGTAGGTACGCTTTCGCGGGAGTCTCGCGGACCTCGAAGAGGCCGACACGCACAACTTCACGCCAGAAACCGTCCGCCTGGTACGGTTCCGCGGCCGGCGAGCTCCGGGGGCGGAAAGGGCGAAGCGGCAGGAAGAGGCGGAAGGGCCGGAGGGCTCGCGAAGGAGCCGGAAGGGCCCGGACCCGCCGCCCTAGACGACGGCGGCGGCGGTCAGCAGGCCGAACGCGACGACGATCAGGGGCGTACGGACACGGTGGAAACCGTTCCAGCGCTTCTCGAAGGCGGCACGGACGGCCGACGGCTCGTCCCCCGTGGCCTCCGACGCGGCCAACGCGTTGTTGAGCGGGATGTTGCCGCCGATGGTGACCGCGTGATTGAGGGCCGCACACACGAGCCCCGCGAGCACCAGCCACTTCTGGGTGTCCGTCCGTCCGTCGACGGGGACGAAGAACGCGGCGACGGGGAAGGCGACCACCCCGAGGAAGACGATCAGGAACACGCCCCTCGGGACGGCTTCGTTGATCCGGCGCATCGCGGTGACGAACTCGGCGTCCGTCAGACGGGCGAGCGCGGGCATGATCCCGGTCTGGAAGATCAGCATGAAACCGGCGTACAGGCCGGTGCATCCGATGGCGAGGGCGAGCAGCAGGGAGGCCATGCGGCCATTCTCACCCGCTGCCCGCCCCACACGTCAGCTGTACGGGTCCCCGGATTTCAACTCGCCCTCGCGAGTGGCCCCTTCGGTCGGCCCGCGGAGCCCGTCGGCCTGCCGCACGGCCGCGGCCAGCTCCCGCACCACCGCCGAACCCGACCGGCCGGCGATCGCCTCGGCGCGCTCCGCCAGCGCCCGGAGACCCGGAGCGCCCGGCAGGTCGCCGCCCCGCAGGGCGTCCGCGAAGTAGGCGGTGATCGCCGTCAGCTGCAGACTGTCGTGGCCGCCGGCCCAGAGGTCACCGGCGAGGGCGGCCGTGCCGACCGAGCCGGAACGCTCGTGGGGCGCGCGCGTGGCCGGGTCGAGCCAGCGGACGGTGGCGGTGGCCACCGGGCCGGTCGCTCCGGCCCTGGTCCGCACCGCGTACAGCGCGGTGACCGTGTGACCGGCACCGACCTCGCCGCCGTCGACCCGGTCGTTCCGGAAGTCCTCGTCGGCGACCTCACGGTTCTCGTAGCCGATCAGCCGGAACCTCTCGACGGTCCGCCGGTCGAAGGAGACCTGCGCCTTGGCGTCCCGCGCGCGCAGCTCGACATGGGCGGGCAGCTGGTCGACGAAGACCTTGCGGGCCTGCGCGGAGTCGGAGACGTACGTGGTCTGGCCGTCGCCCCGGTCGGCGAGCTGCTCCATGAACGCGTCGCCGTAGTCGCTGCCCACACCGACGCCGAAGAGGGTGATCCCGTACCGCTTCCGCTCCGCGCCGATCCGTTCCAGGATCGCCCCGGCCTCGGTGGCGCCGGTGTTGGCGAGCGCGTCGGAGAGCAGCACGACCCGGTTGGTGGCGCCCTCGCGGTGGCCTTCGACGGCCACGTCGTAGCCGGTGCGGACGCCCGCCTCGACATTGGTGGAGGAGCTCGTCGCGAGGGAGTCCACCACCTCGCGGATCCGGCCGCGGGCGTCGCCCACCCGGGTCAGCGGCAGCCGGGTCTCGGCCTGGTCGCTGAAGGTGACGAGGCCGATCGAGTCGTCGTCGCGGAGCTCGTCGGCGAGCAGTCCGAGCGACTCCTTGACCAGGTCGAGCCGGCCGGGCTCGGCCATCGAGCCGGAGACGTCGACGACGAAGGTGAGGGCGGCGGGCGGGCGTTCGCCGCTCCGGTCCGCCGCGCGCGTGGCGAGGCCGACCCGGACCAGGGACCAGCCGTCCTGCCCGGCGCGGGCCCCGTCGAGGGTCACGCTGAAGCCGTTGTCCTCCGGACGCGGGTAGTCGGGGCGGAAGCTGTTGACGAACTCCTCGGGGCGCACCGTCGCCGGGTCGGGCAGCCTCCCCTCGGCGAGGGTGCGGCGCGCGTAGCCGTACGAGGCGGTGTCCACGTCCAGGGCGAACGTGGAGAGGTAGTCGGGGGCGGGCGCCGAGGAGGGCCGCCGGTCCTCCGCGGCGCCCTCGGCTCCCTCGGGGTTCACGGTGCCCGCTCCCCCGTCGGGGGCAGCCGGGGTGGCGTGGCCGCCCTCCCCCTTCGCCCGGTCGGCGCTGGTTCGTTCGCCGCCCGCGCCGCAGCCTCCGACGGCCAGTCCGGCCGCCAGCAGAGCCGCGACGGTGGCCGAGAACCGGGCCCGGCGGTGTCCGGCCGTCCCCTTGTCCTGTCGTGCCATGTCATCTCCCCCTCTTGGTGAGCCACTTGTGAATGTGACGAACGAGAGGCCCGCTGGGAGCAGTCGAAGGAGTTGCGGATGGATCTCGATGCGGCAACGGCGACCGGGGGGACGACGTGTGGCATGGATTCGCCATCCTTTTCAACAGGGGTTGTCACCGTGTGCAGTCACATGCGTACATGGAGTGGACATCGATCGGGCGGGGGTGGTCAGCGGTGGCAGAGAGCGCGGGCTCCGTGATGCTCGCCCGTTCGGCGATGAACCGGGCCGCGACCGAGGGACAGCGGCCCGCGGGGCGTCCGGTCCGGGGTGCGCGGCGCATCAGCGCGGCGCTCGCCGGGCTGGCCGCTTCCACCCGGTACGAGTTGCTGACCTTCGACGACCCGGTCGCGTCGGCGGGCTGCGCGATCCCCGAGCCGTTCCTGGAGCTGGCGGAGGCGTGCATGCGGGCGGCGGTGGAGCGGGCCGGCGAGGTCCGGCGGATCGTGCCGCGGCACGCGCTGCCGCACCTTGAGGGCGGGCTCCGGATTCCCGGCCGGGCCCGGCTCGCGGAGGCCATCCCGTTCAAGATGATCGTCGTCGACCGGACGGTGGCCGCGGTCCCGCTCGATCTGGAGCTGCTCTACAACGGGCTGTTGCTGATCCGCGATCCGGTGGTGGTGCAGGCCCTCGCCCGGGCGCATCACGCCTGCTGGGCGACGGCCGAGGAGCTGACGTACGCGCCGCCGCCCCCGCGGCAGCCGTGCGATCTGCCACCGCAGCTGCGTCCGGTGCTCGACGCCCTGTTGTCGGGGGTCACGGACGAGACGGCGGCGGCCCGGCTCGGCATGTCCGCGCGGACGTACAGCCGGCGGGTGGGCGAGCTGATGGCGGCCCTCGGCACGACGAGCCGCTTCCGCGCGGGCGCGGAAGCGGCTCGAAGGGGGTGGCTGTGAGCAGAAGACCCTAGGGCCCCGGCGGGGACCGCCGTACGGAACTTCCGGTCGGAAGTCGCCGGTGAGCTGGGCCGGTCGGGAGTCGCCGGTCGGGGCCTACGACACGATGTCCTTGCGGGCGAAGCCGCGGAAGGCGAGCGCGAAGAGGACGAGGGCGTACGTCAGTGAGATCGCCGTGCCCTTCACCATGCCGCCCCACTCCAGCTGCGGCTGGAGCGCGTCGATCCAGGCGAACTGCCAGTGCGCGGGCAGGTAGTCGCGCCAGTCGCCGAGCGCCGTGACGGCGTCCAGGACGTTGCCGACGATCGTCAGGCCGACGGCTCCGCCGACCGCGCCGAGCGGGGCGTCGGTGCGGGTGGAGAGCCAGAAGGCGAGTCCCGCGGTGACCAGTTGGGAGGCGAAGACGAACGCGACGGCGATGCCGATGCGGAGCACGGCGTCCCCGGCGGGCACCGCGCCGCCGGTGGGCAGCTGGAGCGGCCCCCAGCCATAGGCGACCGTGCCCACGGCCAGGGCGACGAGCGGCAGCAGGACCATCGCGGCCGCGCTGTAGGCGAGGGCGACCGTCAGCTTGGAGGCGAGGAGCCGGGACCGGGGCACGGGCGCGGCCAGGAGGTAGCGCAGGGAGGACCAGCTCGCCTCGGAGGCGACGGTGTCCCCGCAGAACAGCGCGACCGGGACGACGAGGAGGAACCCGGCCGAGACGAAGAGGCTGGTCGCGGCGAAGTTGGCGCCGGAGGCGGTCGCCGTGTCCATCAGGGTGATGCGGCCGTTGCCGCCGCCGTCCTGGTCGCCGCCGATCGCGAAGGCGATCAGCAGGACGAACGGCAGGGCGACCAGGATGCCGCCCATGATCAGGGTGCGGCGGCGCTTCCACTGGCGCAGTGCCTCGACGCGCAGCGGCAGCGTGCGTCCGGCGCGGTAGCCGGGGGCGGCGGACTCCGCGGGTGCCGCGGCGGCCTCGGGAGCCGTGGGGGTGTCGAGCAGCGGGCTCATGCGGCTCCTCCTCCGATCAGGGTCAGGAACGCGTCTTCGAGGCGCCGGTGCGGTCCGACGCCGGTCAGCGGCACGTCCAGGCCGACGAGTTCGCCGATGAGGGCGGTCGGGTCGAGGGTGTCGAGGCGGACGAGGATCCCGCCGTCGGTCCGGGTGGCCGTGGCCACGCCAGGGAGGGCGCCGACCTTCTCGACGAGCGCGTCGGGGACGGCCTCGGCGAGGGTGACGAGCAGGGTGTCGCCGGAGCCGGTGATCTCGGCGACCGGTCCGGCCTGCACGAGCTGTCCCCGGTCCATGACGACGAGGTGGGTGCAGGACTGCTCGACCTCGGCGAGGAGGTGGCTGGAGACGATGACGGTACGGCCGCCGGCCGCGTACCGGATCATCACCTCGCGCATCTCGCGGATCTGCGGCGGGTCGAGTCCGTTGGTGGGCTCGTCCAGGATCAGCAGGTCCGGCAGGCCGAGCATGGCCTGGGCGAGGGCGAGGCGCTGCCGCATGCCCTGCGAGTAGGTGCGGACGGCCCGGTCGAGGGCGTTGCCCAGGTTGGCGATGCGCAGGGCCTCGTCGACATGGGCGTCCTCGGCGGGACGGCCGGTGGCCTTCCAGTACAGGTCCAGGTTCTCCCGGCCGTCGAGGTGCGGCAGGAAGCCGGCGCCCTCGACGAAGGAGCCGACGCGGGAGAGGACCGGGGCGCCGGGCCGGATGGCCTGGCCGAAGACCCGGATCTCGCCCTCGTCGGGGGTGATCAGGCCCATCAGCATGCGCAGGGTGGTGGTCTTTCCCGCGCCGTTGGGCCCGAGGAGGCCGAGGACCTGACCCTGCTCGACGCGGAAGGTGAGGTCCTTGACGCTGTACCGGTCGCCGCCCTTGTACTTCTTGGAGAGCCCGGTGATCTGGAGCGGTACGGCGGCCAGTTCGGGGTCGGGCGCGGGGGCGGCGGTGCGGCGGCGGGCGGTGAGCAGCAGCGCGGCGGCGCCGGCGAGGCCGAGGAGCGGCAGGCCCCAGACCCACCAGGGCAGGGCGGCGGCCTGGGTGTCGAGGCCGGGGTCGGTGGGAACGGTGAGCGGGCCCTCGACGGCGACGGTGTAGTCGGCGGGGACGGCCGGGGAGGCGTAGCCGAGGTCGGTGGCGGCGACGACGAGCCGGAGCCGGTGTCCGGCCTCCACCTCGTGGTCGATCGCGGGCAGGGTGAGGGTGACGCTCTTCCCTGCCCCGGCGCCGTCGACGCGGACGGGGGCGACGAGCTGGGCGGGCAGCACCTGCTGCCGGCCGTCGGGCCCGACGTCGTACGCCTTGGCGAAGAGGACGGCGGAACCGTCGCCGGCGGTGGAGGTGACCTTGACGCGGACGGTCGGGGTGCCGGTGATCCGCAGCGGCTCGTCCTGCGGCTTCGCGTCGAACCGGGCGTGCTGGCCGGGGAAGTCGAGGGAGAGGCCGACGCCGAGGGAGGAGAGTCCGGCGACTCCGCCGCCGAGGCCGGGGACGGCCGAGACGGCGGGCGGTGCGGCGCCGGCCGGGTTCGCGAAGGTCTGTGCCGGTCCGGCGAGCGGGACGCTCGTGGCACCGGCGGTGAGACCGGGGTAGCGGTCGGCGGTGGCGGCGCGCAGGGTGGCCTGCCCGTCGGTGGAGTCGACGCCGCCGGTGCGGCTGACGCGGAACGCGGGGCCGGTGTCGACGGAGGTGTCCTTCTTCAGCCAGCGGTCGAACCAGGTGCTGATCCGTCGCTCGACGCGCTCGGTCTCGCGGTCGCCGCCGTCGTGACCGCCGGAGATCCAGTCGACGGCGACGGGGGCGCCGTTGGCGGTGAGGGTGCGGGCCATGGCGTCGGACTGGGCCAGGGTGAAGAGCGAGTCGGACTGGCCCTGGACGAGCAGCGCGGGCACCTTGACCCGGGAGCCGACGGCGGAGGGGCTGCGGGCTTCGAGGAGGGCGCGGGCGGCGGCGTCGGGCTTCCCGGAGACGGCGACGCGCTCGTAGAGGGAGCAGAGCTCGGGGGTGAACCGGCCGCAGGCGGCCGCCTTCCCCGCGGGTGCCTTCCCGGTGGGGACCTGCCCCGGAGGGACCTCCTCCGTTGCGGGCGCGGACGGGGCTCCGGGCTGGTTCCCCGCGGAGAAGAAGATCCCGGCCCAGAGCTTCTTGAAGACACCGTCGGGGAAGAGGGCGTCGGCGAGGTTCCAGTACGTGATCTGCGGGGCGATGGCGTCGACGCGGCTGTCGTGTCCGGCGGCGAGCAGGGAGATCGCGCCGCCGTAGGAGGCGCCGGTGACGCCGACGCGCGGGTCGCCCGGCTTGTCGAGGAGGACCTCGGGCCGGGCGGCGAGCCAGTCGATCAGCTTCCGGGCGTCCTTGACCTCGTGGTCGGGGTCGTTGAGCCCGATCTCGCCGGTGGAGGCGCCGAAGCCGCGCGCGGACCAGGTGAGGACGGCGTAGCCGTCCCGGGCGAGTTGCTCGGCCTGGGCGCGGACGTCGTCCTTGGAGCCGCCGAAGCCGTGCCCGAGGAGAACGGCCGGCCGGCGGCCGGCGGCGTCGCCGGTGAAGTACGAGGTGTCGATACGGGTGCCGTCGAGGTCGAGCATCCGGTCCGCCCGGTGCACGGGCGGCGGATCGTCCGAGGCGACGACGGTCCAGGTGCCGGCACCCGCGATGACGGCGAGGACGGCGGTGACCGCGGCCCACCGGGGAAGTCGGAGTCGCATGGTTCGAGCCTAAGCGGACCGCCTGTGTGCCACGGCTGCCCGGAGACGGAAGTCCCGCACCTCCTCCGGTCGTACGCAGTACGGTCCGCGTACAGCAGGCGCGGTACGGGCGCCGCGGGCGGAGGAGCGGACATGATCAGGATCCGGCGGGCGACGACGGTGGCCGAACTGCTCGCGGCGGAGCACCTCTACGACGGTCCGGCGCGCGACGACTGGGCCGCGCGCTTCCTGGCGGCACCGGGTCATCTGATGCTGATCGCCTACACGGAGGACGGCTTCCCGGCCGGTTTCGTCTCCGGGATCGAGATGCTGCACCCGGACAAGGGGGCGGAGATGTGCCTCTACGAGCTGTCGGTGGACGAGGGCCACCGGCGGCGCGGGGTGGGGCGGGCCCTGACGGAGGCGCTGCTCGCGGAGGCCCGGGAGCGGGGCTGCCGGGGCGCGTGGGTGGGTGTGGACACGGACAACGATCCGGCGCTCGCGACGTACCGGTCGGCGGGCTCGGTGGACGAGGGCGTGTTCGCGATGCTGGGTTGGCCGCTGGGCGACGCGGAGGCCGGGGCGCCGGACGGCGTGTCGGGCTGAGCGGTTCGGCCGAGCCGCCGCCGATCGGACCAGGCGGCCGCGAGCGTCGGACCGCGAACGGGGTACGGCCCCCGGGGTGTGCTGTCAGCACCCCGGGGGCCGTCGCCGCGGACCGCCCGCGTCAGTGGTTGCGCGGGAAGCCCAGGTCCACGCCCGCCGGGGCGTCCGACGGGTCCGGCCAGCGGGTGGTGACGACCTTGCCGCGGGTGTAGAAGTGCACGCCGTCGTTGCCGTAGATGTGGTGGTCGCCGAAGAGCGAGTCCTTCCAGCCACCGAAGGAGTGGTAGCCGACCGGCACCGGGATCGGCACGTTCACGCCGACCATGCCGGCCTCGACCTCCAGCTGGAAGCGGCGGGCGGCGCCGCCGTCGCGGGTGAAGATCGCGGTGCCGTTGCCGAACGGCGAGGCGTTGATGAGGGCGAGGCCCTCCTCGTACGTCTCGGTGCGCAGCACGCAGAGCACCGGGCCGAAGATCTCGTCCTGGTAGGCCTTGGCGGTGGTCGGCACGTGGTCCAGGAGGGAGAGGCCGATCCAGTGGCCGTCCTCGTGGCCCTCGACGGTGTAGCCGGTGCCGTCGAGGACGACCTCGCAGCCCTCGTCCGCCGCGCCGTGGACGTAGGAGGCGACCTTGTCGCGGTGGACGGCCGTGATGAGCGGGCCCATCTCGGAGGTCGGGTCGGTGCCGGGGCCGATCTTGATCTTCTCGGCGCGCTCGCGGATCTTCTGGACCAGCTCGTCGCCGATGGAGCCGACGGCCACGACGGCCGAGATGGCCATGCAGCGCTCACCGGCGGAGCCGTACGCGGCGGAGACGGCCGCGTCGGCCGCCGCGTCGAGGTCGGCGTCCGGGAGGACCAGCATGTGGTTCTTCGCGCCGCCGAGCGCCTGGACGCGCTTGCCGTTGGCGGAGGCGGTGGTGTGGATGTACCGGGCGATCGGGGTGGAGCCGACGAAGGAGATCGCGGAGACGTCCGGGTGCTCCAGGAGGCGGTCCACGGCCACCTTGTCGCCGTGCAGGACGTTGAAGACGCCGTCCGGGAGGCCCGCCTCGGCGAGCAGCTCGGCGATCTTGAGGGACGGCGAGGGGTCCTTCTCGCTCGGCTTGAGGATGAAGGTGTTGCCGGTCGCGATGGCGATCGGGAACATCCACATCGGCACCATGGCCGGGAAGTTGAAGGGCGTGATGCCGGCGACGACGCCGACGGGCTGGCGGATGGACGCCACGTCCACCCGGTTCGACACCTGGGTGGAGAGCTCGCCCTTGAGCTGGGTGGTGATGCCGCAGGCCAGGTCGACGATCTCCAGGCCGCGGGCGACCTCGCCGAGCGCGTCGGAGTGGACCTTGCCGTGCTCGGCGACGATCAGCTCGGCGATGGCGTCGCGGTTGGCGTCGAGGAGCGCGCGGAACTTGAAGAGGATGGTGGTGCGCTGGGCGAGCGAGGAGGTGCCCCAGGTCGCCCAGGCGTCCTTGGCGGCGGCGACGGCGGCGTCGACCTCCTCGACGGAGGCGAGCGCGACCTTCGTGGTCACGGCGCCGGTGGCCGGGTCGGTGACCGGGCCCCAGTTGCCCGACGTGCCCTCGACGGTCTTGCCACCGATCCAGTGGTTGACGGTCTTGACGGTGTTCGTCATGACGAAATGCTCCTTCAGAGATGGCGGCGTCGGGCGGTGACGTGCCGGTCGTACTCCTCCCGGGCCTTGACCGCCGACGGGCGGGTCGAGGTCTCGGCCACGGGCACATCCCACCATGCCTGGGCCGGGGGCGGGCCCGACACAGTGTCTGGCGTTTCGGTCTCGACGTAGACACATGTGGGAACCGTCGCGGTCCGCGCGTCCGCGAGGGCTTCCCGCAGGTCACGCACGGTGCGGGGGCGCAGCACCCGCATGCCGAGGGAGGCGGCGTTGGCGCCGAGGTCGACGGGGAGCGGCGGGCCGGTGAAGCCGCCGAAGGCGTCCCGGTGGCGGTAGTCGGTGCCGAAGCGTTCGGCGCCGACGGCCTCCGAGAGGCCGCCGATGGAGGCGTAGCCGTGGTTCTGGAGGATGACCAGCTTGATGGGCAGTCCCTCCTGGACGGCGGTGACGATCTCGGTGGGATTCATCAGGTACGTGCCGTCGCCGACGAGGGCCCAGACCGGCCGGCCGGGGGCGGCGAGGGCGACGCCGATGGCGGCGGGGATCTCGTAGCCCATGCACGAGTAGCCGTATTCGACGTGGTACTGGTCGCTGGACCGGGCCCGCCACAGCTTGTGCAGGTCGCCGGGGAGCGAGCCGGCGGCGTTGATCAGGATGTCGCTGCCGTCGACCAGGGTGTCGAGTACGCCGAGGACCTGGACCTGGGTGGGGCGGGCGCCCGGGTCGGGTGCGGCGTAGGCGGCGTCGGTCCGCTCCTGCCATTCCCGCTTGGAGGACGCCCACCGCACTGTGCCCTGCCGGTGGCCGCCGAGCGCGTCGGTGAGGGCCTCCAGCCCGGCCCGGGCGTCGGCGACGAGCGGCAGCGCGGCCTGCTTGTGGGCGTCGTACGCGGTGATGTTGAGGTTGACGAGCCGCGTGTCGGGGCGGAAGAGGGTGCCGGAGGCGGTGGTGAAGTCGGTGAGGCGGGTGCCGACGCCGATGATCAGGTCGCTGGCGCGGGCGAGGGCGTTCGCGGTCCGTGTGCCGGTGTGGCCGATGCCGCCGACGTCGCAGGGGTGGTCCCAGGGCAGGACGCCCTTGCCGGCCTGGGTGGTGGCGACGGGGAGGTCGGCCGACCGGGCGAGGGTGCTCAGGGCTTCCTGGGCCGCGCTGTACCTGACCCCGCCGCCGGCGATGATCAGCGGCCGTCGGGCCGTCCTGACCGCCTGGACGGCCGCGTCGAGTTCGGCCGCGTCGGGCCGTGGCCGGCGGACGGTCCAGGTCCGCTCGGCGAGGAACTCCTCGGGCCAGTCGTACGCCTCGGCCTGCACGTCCTGCGGCAGGGCGAGCGTGACCGCCCCGGTGTCGGCGGGGTCGGTGAGGACGCGTACGGCGGCGAGGGCGGCCGGGACCAGTGCCTCGGGGCGGGTGACGCGGTCGAAGTAGCGCGACACGGGGCGCAGGCAGTCGTTGACGGACATCTCGCCCGCGTACGGGACTTCGAGCTGCTGCAGGACGGGGTCGGCGGGGCGGGTGGCGAAGGTGTCGCCGGGCAGCAGGAGGACGGGCAGCCGGTTGACGGTGGCGAGGGCGGCGCCGGTGACGAGGTTGGTGGCGCCGGGGCCGATGGAGGTGGTGACGGCGTGGGCGCGCAGCCGGTCGGACTGGCGGGCGTAGCCGACGGCGGCGTGCACCATGGCCTGTTCGTTGCGTCCCTGGTGGTACGGCATGAGGCCGGGGTGCTCGACGAGCGCCTGCCCGATGCCGGCGACGTTGCCGTGGCCGAAGATGCCCCAGGTCGCGGTGATCAGCCGCTGCCGTACGCCGTCGCGTTCGGTGTGCTGCGCGGCGAGGAAACGCACCAGGGCCTGGGCGACGGTGAGCCGGACGCTCATGCGTATCCCTCCGTGTGGTCGGGGTGGAAGCAGATCCGCCACTCCCGTTCGGGGCCGGGTCCCGCCATCACGTTCAGGTAGTACAGCGGGTGTCCCGGCTGGGCGATCGACGGGCCGTGCCAGCCGTCGGGTACGAGGACGGCGTCACCGTCCCGGACCTCGGCGAGGAGCTCGGCGCCGCCGGGCCGGGAGGGGGAGATCCGCTGGTAGGCGAGGGCGCCCGGGCCCTCGATCTCGTAGTAGTAGATCTCTTCGAGGACGGACTCGGCGCCGGGGCGGTGCTCGTCGTGCTTGTGCGGCGGGTACGAGGACCAGTTGCCGCCGGGCGTGACGACCTCGACGGCGATGAGCCGGTCGCAGGCGAAGGCGTCGGCCGAGGCGAAGTTCCGTACCTCGCGGGCGCGGTTGCCGCTGCCGCGGGTCTCGACGGGAACCTCCGGCGCGGGGCCGTAGCGGGCGGGGAGTCGTCGCTCGCACTTCGCTCCTGCCAAAGCGAAGCGGCCTCCCGCACCGGAGGCGATCTGGGCGTGGGCGTCGCGCGGTACATAGGCGAAGTCGGTCACTCCGTCGAACACGCTCGCGCGGCCCAGGAGTTCGAGGATCTCGCCGTCGACGCGCACGCTACAGGCACCGGAGAGGGGAAGCACGACCCATTCGGAATCCCCGCCCTCGAAGGAGTGGATCCCGCCCGGTCCGAGGGTGAGGACCCGGAGGGCGGAGTACGTCCAGCCGGCCCTCCCGGGGTCGATGTCGAGCCCGTACGGGCCGCGGGCGGCGGTTCCGGCGGGGAGGTGGAGGGACGGGGGGTGACGGGTGCTCATGACTCACCCCTACCCGTTTTCCGCCAGGGTTCCGGAGCCGGTCGCGAGCGCCTCGGCGATCTCGGCGGCGTACGGCATGGCGGACGAGCAGGCGAGGCGGCCCGCGACGATCGCACCGGCGGCGTTGGCGTGGCGCAAGGTGGTCTCCAGGTCCCGGCCGGCGAGCAGTCCGTGGACGAGCGCCCCGCCGAACGCGTCGCCCGCGCCGAGGCCGTTGACCACATCGACCGGCAGCGGCGGCACCTCGGCGCTCGTCCCGTCGGCGGCGAGCGCGAGGACGCCCTCGGGGCCCCGCTTGACGACGGCGAGCCGGAGCCCGGTGTCCCCGCCGGCGGCGAGCAGCGCGCGGGCGGCCGCGTACGGCTCGCGCTCCCCCGTCGCCACCTCGCACTCGTCGATGTTGCCGACGGCGACGGTCGCGTGCCGCAGCGCCTCGGCGTAGGAGGGGCGGGCGGCCGCCGGGTCCGTCCAGAACATCGGCCGCCAGTCCAGGTCGAGGACGGTCACCTCCCGCCCGGACCTGGCCCGCAGGGCGTCCAGGGTCGCGGTGCGGCTCGGCTCGGCGCAGAGGCCCGTGCCGGTCGCCCAGAGGACGCGGGCGGCGCGGATCGCGTCGAGGTCCAGCTCGTGCGGGTGGATCTCCAGGTCGGGGGCCTTGGGGCGGCGGTAGAAGGTGAGCGGGAAGTCGTCGGGCGGGAAGAGGGCGCAGAAGGTGACAGGGGTGGGGTACGCGTCGACCTCGGTCACCCAGCGGTCGTCCACCCCGAAGCCCTTCAGCTCGCGGCGCAGATAGGTGCCGAAGGGGTCGGCGCCGGTGCGGGAGACGAGGGCGGTGCGCAGGCCGAGCCGGGCGGCGGCGACGGCGACGTTCGCCGGGGAGCCGCCGAGGAACTTGGCGAAGGTGTCGGCCCGGTCGAGTCCGACCCCGGTCTGGAGCGGGTACAGGTCCACGCCGAGGCGCCCCATGGTGATCAGGTCGTACGGCTCCGACTCCACCCGCGCCACCTCTCGCGTCCGGCTTCCGCACCCAGGTCTAGCCGTCCGCCCGGAGGCGTGTCAACGATATGTCCGGACATTCTGACGACCGCGCCGCCGACGAGGAGCGGCCCGTGCGGGCCGGAGCGGCCTCCTTGACGCTGCTCGCGGGCCCCGGTCAAGGTGGCAGGCATGACGACGCCGTCACCGCAGCCGCCCCCGCCCGCGTCCCCTTCTCCTTCCCCGTCCCCGTCCCCGTCCCGTATCCGGATCGGCTCCGCCCCGGACTCCTGGGGAGTGTGGTTCCCCGACGATCCCCGGCAGGTGCCGTGGCAGCGCTTCCTGGACGAGGTGTCCGGCGCGGGCTACACGTGGATCGAGCTCGGCCCGTACGGCTATCTGCCCACCGATCCGTCCGTCCTGACGGAGGAGACCGCGCGGCGCGGGCTGCGGGTCTCGGCGGGGACGGTCTTCACCGGCCTGCACCACGGCCCGGACGTCTGGGAGCGGACCTGGGCGCACGTCGCCGAGAACGCGGCCCTGGCGCAGGCGGTGGGCGCGGGCCATCTGGTCGTCATCCCGTCGTTCTGGCGGGACGACCGGACGGGCGAGGTCCTGGAGGACCGGACGCTCACCGCCGCGCAGTGGCGGGACCTGACGGGGCTCACCGAGCGGCTCGGCCGGGAGGTGCGCGAGCGGTACGGGCTGCGGATCGTCGTCCATCCGCACGCCGACACGCATCTGGACGACGAGGAGAGCGTGACGCGGTTCCTGGACGCGACCGACCCGGAGGCGGTCTCGCTCTGTCTGGACACCGGGCACTACGCGTACGCCGGCGGGGACAGCGTCAAGCTGATCGAGACGTACGGCGAGCGGATCGGCTATCTGCATCTCAAGCAGGTCGACCCGGAGGTCCTGGCGGGGGTGGTGGCCGAGGGGGTGCCGTTCGGGCCGGCGGTGGCGCGCGGGGTGATGTGCGAGCCGCCGTCCGGGGTGCCCGCCCTGGAGCCGGTGCTCGCTGCCGCGGCGGCCCTGGACGTGGACCTGTTCGCGATCGTCGAGCAGGACATGTACCCCTGCGAGCCGGACGTTCCCTACCCGATCGCGCTCCGCACCCGGCGCTTTCTCCGCTCCTGCGGCGTGTGATCGGCGTATATCTCTCTGACCACGGGCGACGCACGGGGACACGCCGATCTCCCCATGCCGCGTTTTCGTCACACACGTCCCTCGGGCGTCACGCATATCTCCGTTACGCGGGCTTTCCGTCACAGGCGCTCGACAGGCGTTCTCCTCCTGACTGACCGGGCCGTTGCAGGGGGCAATGGCTCAGTGATCGCCATCGCATGCCCGCAGCGCCCCCGAACGGCACCCCCGCCGCCGCTGCGCGGCGCGCAGGGAGGTACCAGGCATGACGGACAACAGCCTCTGGTCGTACAAGGACATCGCCGCACACATCCGGGTGCAGCCGGACACGGTCCGCTCCTACCGGAAGCACGGACTCCTGCCGACCCCCGACCATGTGGAGTCGGGCAAGCCCTACTGGTACGCGGACACGATCCGCGCCTGGGTCGCCAGCCGCCCCGGCAACCGGGGCCGCCGCGACTGACCAGACGGACCGCCCCCTCTCCCCCGCGGGGCCGGACCCGGTGATCCCGGGCCCGGCCCTCGGCGTGTCGCAGGAGGTGTCACCAGGGGGTGTCACGAGGGAGTGTCACCGGTGGAGCGGTGCCATCTCCTTGCGCTCCTCGGTCGGCGCGCTCCCGTCCGGCGCCGGCGCGGGCGCGTCCGACTCGCTGATGCCGAAACGGTCGTGGAAGCGCCGCAGCGGGCCGGGGGCCCACCAGGTGAGGCGGCCGGTCAGCTTCATCACGGAGGGGACGAGGAGGCTGCGGACCACCATGGCGTCCATGAGGACCGCGAGGGCGACGCCGAGGCCGAGCATCTTGGTGTTGGTGACGCGGGAGGTGCCGATGGCGATCATGACGACGGCGAGGATCACGGCGGCCGCGGTGATGAGACCGCCGGTGTGGCGCAGGCCGAAGCGGACGGAGTGCTCGTGGTCGCCGGTGCGGTCGTACTCCTCCTTGACGCGGGAGAGCAGGAACACCCCGTAGTCCATGGAGAGTCCGAAGGCCACGCAGAACATGAGCACCGGCAGGGTGGTCTCGATGTCCCCGGTGGGGGTGAAGCCGAGGAGTCCCGCGAGGTGGCCGTCCTGGAAGACCCAGACCACCGCGCCGAACATCGCCGTGAGGCTGAGGGCGTTGAGGACGACGGCCTGGACGGGGATGAGGACGCTGCCGGTGAGCAGGAAGACCAGGAGCAGCGTGACGATCACGATGATCGCCGCGGCCCAGGGCAGCCGCTCGGCGAGGGCGTCCTTGGAGTCGACGAGGACGGCGGCCTGGCCGGTGACGGAGGTCTCGAACGGGGCGGGTGCGGCGCGCAGTTCGGCCACGGTCCGCTGGGCCTGGGCGCCGACGGTCTCGCCCTCGGGGACGACGGTGAAGTAGGCGTGGCCGCCGGCGGCGGTGACCGGCCCGTCGACCCGGACCACGCCGTCGAGTGCGCCGATCCGCTCGCGGAAGGCCGCGTACTGCGCGGGGGTGGTCTCGCCCTCGGCGAGGACGGTGAGGGTACCGCCGGGGTCGCCGGGGAAGCCGTGCCGCAGCTCGTCCTGGACGACCCGGGAGGAGGCGGTGACGGGGAGCTGGCGGTCGTCCGCGGTGCCGAACCTCACGCCGATGAAGGGCAGTCCGAGGAGGACGAGTCCGGCGGTGGTGAGGACGGCGAAGACCGGCGCCCTGCGCATCACGAGCGCGGCGGCCCGCCCCCAGCCCGCGCCCTCGCCGTCCCCGGCGGGGTGCGCGGCGGGCGTCCGGCCGCGCCGGAGGAGGCGCCGCAGGTCGAGCGCGTTGACCCGGTCGCCGAGCAGGACGAGGGCCGCCGGGAGCAGGGTGAGGGCGGCGGTCGCGGCCAGCAGGACCACGGCGATCCCGGCGTACGCGAAGGAGCGCAGGAAGTACTGCGGGAAGACCAGCATCGCGGCGAGCGAGACGGCGACGGTCAGGGCGGAGAAGAGCACGGTCCGGCCGGCGGTGCGCAGGGTGGTGCGGACGGCGGTGTACGTGTCGGCCCCGGCGGCGAGCTCCTCGCGGTAGCGGCGGACGACGAACAGGGCGTAGTCGATGGCGAGTCCGAGGCCGAGGGCCGTCGTCAGGTTCTGCGCGAAGACGGAGACGTCGGTGAACTCGGTGAGGCCGCGCAGGACGGCGTTGGTGCCGAGGATGGCGACGATGCCGACGCCGAGCGGCAGCAGGGCGGCGACGGCGCTGCCGAAGACCATGACGAGCAGGACGAGGGTGAGAGGCAGGGCTATGAGCTCGGCCCGCAGCAGATCCTCCTGGATGACCGTCTGCATCTCGTGGCGCACGGCGAGTCCGCCGCCGAGGGAGACCTCGACGGGGCCGTGGGTGCCCCGGTACTCGGGGGCGATCCGGTCGAGGACGGCGGCCGCGTCCTTCTCCTCGCCGGCGATCCGGGCGGCTATCACCGCCTTGCGGCCGTCCTCGGAGCGGAGGGCGGGCGAGCCGGTGGACCAGTAGGAGCCGACCCCGTCGACGCCCGGCTCCGCGTCGAGCCGCTCGGCGAGCCGGCGCGCCTCGGCGGCGACCGCGGGCGCGTCGGCGCCGGCCGCTCCGGCGTCGACGAGCAGGAGCAGATTGGGCTGGGAGCCGGGGAACTGGCGCCCGAGGACCTCGGTCGCGTACGTGGACTCGGCGGCCGGGTCCTCCCAGCCGCCGCTGCCCATCCGGTCGGCGACCCCGCCGCCGGCCAGGACGGCGAGGGCGGTGAGGACGAGGGCGACGAGCAGGGTCAGGCGCGGCCGGACGGTCACGAACCGGGTCCAGCCGCCCGTCCCCTCCCCCGGGGATCCGCCACCTGCGGGGGACCCGCTGGATCCGGCCCCGCCGGGCGCTGACTTCTTGACTTCGGCCATGACGAGGTGTCCCCTTCACCTGACCCCTGAGCTCGCTTCCCGGCAGGTCACAGGGGTCGCCCATTGCCATAGACTGGCAAACACGAGTGATCACTCGCGTTTCTCAAGAATGCGAGCGACCTCTCGTGTTTGTCAAACGTGTTGAGGAGAGCTGGGGACAGCCATGTCCGAAGAACAGAAGCCGCGCCGCCGCCAGGCGCGCGGAGAGCGCCGTATCGCGCAGCTGCTCCAGGCCGCCGCGAACGTCTTCTGCGCCAACGGCTACACGGCGTCCAGCACCAACGCGATCGCCCGCGAGGCCCATGTCTCGCCCGGCACGCTCTACCAGTACTTCCCCAACAAGGAAGCCATCGCGATGGAGTTGGGCGAGCGCCTGCTGCACGAGATGCGCGAGGCCCACGGCCAGGCGTTCGTCCCCGAGAACCTCGCCCTGCCGCTGCCCGAACTGCTCGACGCCGTGGTCGACCCGATGATCGAGTTCAACTGTGCCAACCCGGCCTTCCTCGCCCTGATGTACGGCTCCGACGTCCCCGGCCGGATCGCGGAGGAGCACGACGAACTGCACGCGACCCTGCTCACCCGCGTGCAGGAGGTGATCGGCCACTACGCGCCCACGCTGTCCGCCGAGGACCGCGCCCGGACGGCGGGCATGACCTTCGCCGCCTTCAAGGGGGGCCTGGACCTCATCCTCGCCGCGCCGGAGGGGGCCGAGCGGGACGCCACGATCGCGGAGCTGAAGACGCTCCTCCTGCGCTACCTCTCACCCTTGGTCGAGAAGCCGGCCGAGGAGCCGGCCGAGCGACACACCGAGGAGCCGGCCGAGCGGCACACCGAGGAGCCGGCCGAGCGGCCGGCCCAGGAGCCGGTCACCACGACTCCGAGCCGCTGACCCGCTCGGCCGGAAGGCCCTTCGCCCCCGACCTCGACCTCGGCGCGACCAGCGGGAGGACAAGCACGGAGAGCATGCCGACCCCGACGAGCGCCGCCGCCTCGCCGGCCGTCATCGCCCCGTCGTCCACGCCGATGGTCGTGATGGCGACGACGAGCGGCAGCGCGGTGGAGCCGTACAGCACGAGCCCGCCCCGGCGGTGAGCGCGGCGAACACCGCGAGCAGCGCGGTCGACTCGGCCGCGCCGCGTCCGCTGAGCAGCGGCGCCAGGACGGCGATCGCCAGGATCACGATGAGCGTGGTCCCTGCCTGCGACATATCGGGGTATTTACCATGGGGATCGACGAGGACCTCCGGCGCGGCGCGACCGGGCCCGCTGGATTTTATACCCCCTAGGGGTATAAACTGCCCGGCATACGGTCCTGAACCCACGAGGAGAACGCCATGACCGCAGAGACGCAGACCGACCTCACCACCGTCTACCAGGTCAAGGGCATGACCTGCGGCCACTGCGAGGGCGCGGTGTCGAGCGAGATCTCCGAGCTCCCCGGCGTCTCGTCGGTGACGGCCGTCGCCTCCACCGGCCAGGTCACCGTCGTCTCCGCCGCCCCGCTCGACGAGGAGGCCGTCCGCGCCGCCGTCGACGAGGCCGGCTACGAGCTGGTCTGACCTCTCCCCCCGTCAACACCCCGCAGGGCCGTACCGTTACCGGGTACGGCCCTGCTCCCCTTTGGAACCGCACATGACCTCCAGCACCACCGCACCCCCCGTCGATGCCGCGGTCACCGAGCTGACGATCGGCGGGATGACCTGCGCCTCGTGCGCGGCCCGCGTCGAGAAGAAGCTCAACCGCATCGACGGGGTGACCGCGACCGTCAACTACGCCACGGAGAAGGCGCGGATCGAGCACCCCCCGGAGGTCGGGGTGGACGCGCTGATCGCCACCGTCGTCAAGACCGGCTACACGGCGGAGGAACCGCCGCCGCCGGAGCCCGAACCGGCCGCCGTACCGGAGGGGCGGGAGCCCGCCCGGGACCCCGAGCTCGCCTCGCTCCGGCAGCGGCTCACCGTCTCCGCGCTGCTCTCCGCGCCCGTCGTCCTGCTCGCCATGGTCCCGGGCCTCCAGTTCGACAACTGGCAGTGGCTCTCCCTCACCCTCGCCGCCCCCGTCGTCGTCTGGGGCGGGCTGCCCTTCCACCGGGCCGCCTGGACCAACCTCCGGCACGGCGCCGCCACCATGGACACCCTCGTCTCGGTCGGCACCCTCGCCGCCTTCGGCTGGTCGCTCTGGGCCCTCTTCCTCGGCGACGCGGGCATGCCCGGCATGCGGCACGGCTTCGACCTGACCGTCGACCGCTCCGCGGCCTCGTCCGCGATCTACCTGGAGGTCGCGGCGGGGGTCGTCACCTTCATCCTCCTCGGCCGCTACCTGGAGGCCCGCGCCAAGCGGAAGGCGGGCGCGGCGCTCCGGGCCCTGATGGAACTCGGCGCCAAGGACGTGACCCTGCTGCGCGGGGGAACGGAGGTACGGGTGCCGGTCGCCGCGCTGCGGACCGGCGACCTCTTCGTCGTACGGCCCGGAGAGAAGATCGCCACCGACGGCACCGTCACCGAGGGCGCGTCGGCCGTCGACGCCTCCCTGCTCACCGGCGAGTCGCTGCCCCTGGACGTCACCGCGGGCGGCGACGTCACCGGCGGCTGCGTCAACGTCTCGGGGCGGCTCGTCGTCCGGGCCACCCGCGTCGGCGCCGACACCCAGCTCGCCCGGATGGCGAGGCTCGTCGAGGACGCCCAGAACGGCAAGGCCGAGGTGCAGCGGCTCGCCGACCGGATCTCCGCCGTCTTCGTGCCGGTCGTGCTGCTCCTCGCGCTCGGCACCCTCGTCACCTGGCTGCTGCTGACCGACGACCCGACGGCCTCCTTCACGGCCGCCGTCGCCGTCCTGATCATCGCCTGCCCCTGCGCCCTGGGCCTCGCGACCCCGACCGCGCTGATGGTCGGCACCGGCCGCGGCGCCCAGCTCGGCATCCTCATCAAGGGACCCGAGGTCCTGGAGTCCACCCGCCGCGTCGACACGATCGTCCTCGACAAGACCGGGACGGTCACCACCGGCCGGATGCGGCTGGCCGGTGTGCGCGTGTACGGCGGGAAGTACGGCACCGACGCCACCGACGAGACCGAACTGCTCCGGCTGGCCGGGGCCCTGGAGCACTCCTCCGAGCACCCGGTGGCCCGCGCGGTCGCGGTCGGCGCCGCCGAGCGCTGCGGGAAGCTCCCGGTAGCGAAGACCTTCGAGAACGTCCCCGGGCTCGGCGTCCGCGGCTCGGTCGACGGCCGCCTCGTCCTCGTCGGCCGTGCCGCGCTGCTGACGGCGGAGGGCGTCGACGTGCCGGCGGGGGCGGAACCCGGCGCCGTCCACGTCGCCTGGGACGGGGTCGCCCGGGGCGCCCTGACCGTCGCGGACACCGTCAAGGACACCAGCGCGGAGGCGGTGGCCCGGCTGCGCGGCCTCGGGCTGCGGCCGGTCCTCCTCACCGGGGACCACCGGGCGGTGGCGGAGGCAGTGGCGGCGGAGGTGGGCATCGACGAGGTGATCGCCGAGGTGCTGCCGGAGGAGAAGGCCGAGGTGGTCCGGCGGCTCCAGGCGGAGGGCCGGACGGTCGCGATGGTCGGCGACGGGGTGAACGACGCGGCGGCCCTCGCCACGGCGGACCTGGGCCTGGCGATGGGGACGGGCACGGACGCGGCGATCGAGGCGAGCGATCTGACCCTGGTACGGGGCGACCTGCGGGTCGCGGCCGACGCGATCCGGCTCGCCCGCCGCACCCTGGCGACGATCCGGGGCAATCTCGGCTGGGCCTTCGGCTACAACGTGGCGGCGCTGCCGCTCGCCGCGGCCGGACTGCTCAACCCGATGATCGCGGGTCTGGCGATGGCCTTTTCGTCCGTCTTCGTCGTATCCAACAGCCTTCGTCTGCGCCGCTTCACGTGAATTCACCCACGTGTGACGCACAGGACCTTCACAAGGAGACCTAGATCACAGATATTGGGGGGTAACCATCTGGGCTGTTCGCGAGTCTAAGTGGGCGATGCCGAGAACGTCTTGGGGGACGTTCATGGAATGTCTTGGGGGACGTTCCAGGCAAGCGTTGGCCGGGGCACGTGCACCGGGGAGCTTTGAGCGGCCCTCCCGTACGTACCCCGGCAGACCGCGTCGCGCCGGCCCGCACAGCCTCTGCGACACCCGCAGACGCCCGGCCCGGATCCCGTGGGGGGAATCCGCACCGGGACATGGGAAGCGCCCCGCTCGTCGACCCGTGGGGGGATCGACGGCGGGGCGCTTCCTCTTTTTCAGGCGTTCCGGGCTCGCGTCTTTTCAGGCGTTCCGGGCTCGCGTCCTGTGCAGGACTAGCGCGCCTCGACCGGGACGAAGTCGCGGAGGACCTCGCCGGTGTAGATCTGGCGCGGGCGGCCGATGCGGGAGCCGGGCTCCTTGATCATCTCGTGCCACTGGGCGATCCAGCCGGGCAGCCGGCCGAGCGCGAAGAGCACGGTGAACATCTCGGTCGGGAAGCCCATCGCGCGGTAGATGAGGCCCGTGTAGAAGTCCACGTTGGGGTAGAGGTTGCGCGAGACGAAGTACTCGTCGGAGAGCGCGTGCTCCTCCAGCTTGAGCGCGATGTCCAGCAGCTCGTCGGACTTGCCGAGGGCCGAGAGGACGTCGTGCGCCGCCGCCTTGATGATCTTGGCGCGCGGGTCGAAGGACTTGTACACCCGGTGGCCGAAGCCCATCAGGCGGACGCCGTCCTCCTTGTTCTTCACCTTGCGGATGAAGGAGTCGACATCGCCGCCGTTGGCCTTGATGCCCTCGAGCATCTCCAGGACCGACTGGTTGGCGCCACCGTGCAGCGGGCCCCACAGGGCCGAGATGCCGGCGGAGATCGAGGCGAACATGTTCGCCTGCGAGGAGCCGACCAGACGCACGGTGGAGGTCGAGCAGTTCTGCTCGTGGTCCGCGTGCAGGATCAGCAGCTTGTCGAGCGCGTTGACGACGACCGGGTCCAGGTCGTACTCCTGCGCCGGGACCGAGAAGGTCATGCGCAGGAAGTTCTCGACGTACCCGAGGTCGTTGCGCGGGTAGACGAACGGGTGGCCGATCGACTTCTTGTACGCGTACGCCGCGATCGTCGGCAGCTTCGCGAGCAGCCGGATCGTGGAGAGGTGACGCTGCTCCTCGTCGAACGGGTTGTGGCTGTCCTGGTAGAAGGTGGACAGCGCGGAGACCACCGAGGACAGCATCGCCATCGGGTGGGCGTCCCGCGGGAAACCGCGGAAGAAGTTCTTGACGTCCTCGTGGACGAGCGTGTGCTGCGTGATCTCGTTCTTGAAGGTCGCCAGCTCGTCGACCTTGGGCAGCTCACCGTTGATCAGCAGGTACGCCACCTCAAGGAAGGTGGAGCGCTCGGCCAGCTGCTCGATGGGGTAACCGCGGTACCGCAGAATCCCCTGCTCACCGTCGAGGTAGGTGATCGCGGATTTATAGGCGGCGGTGTTGCCGTATCCGCTGTCCAGGGTGACCAGACCGGTCTGGGCTCGGAGTTTCCCGATGTCGAAGCCCTTGTCGCCGACGGTGCTCTCGACCACCGGGTAGGTGTATTCACCGTCCGCGTACCGCAGTACTACAGAGTTGTCGCTCACGTCATCCCTCACCGACGTAGTGCCTCTTCTTCGAGGTGCCCTGACTGTCTCTACCATCCCCCATTTGGCTCAGGAGAGTGCACTCGGGGTCGACCATTGGGCCAATCGGCGGCACTCAGTGCCGCCAACCTTCATATCCTGCCCCCTTCGCCCCGGTTCCGGTAGTCCTCCGTGATCTTTCACACGGGGGCACTCCCTGTGAGCCGAAACGCGAGTGCGGTAAAGCGTCTGCCCGCGGAGACCGTACGGACCGCCTGCGCGATCGCCCGCCGGGAGCCGACGAGGACCACGAGCTTCCTCGCCCGGGTCACGGCCGTGTAGAGCAGGTTCCGCTGCAGCATCATCCAGGCACTCATGGTGACCGGGATCACCACGGCCGGGTACTCGCTGCCCTGCGAACGGTGGATGGTGACCGCGTACGCGTGCGCGAGCTCGTCCAGTTCGTCGAAGTCGTACGGCACCTCCTCGTCCTCGTCCGTCCGTACGGTCAGCTTCTGCTCGACGAGGTCCAGCTGGGTCACGACGCCGACCGTGCCGTTGAAGACGCCGTTGGCCCCCTTGTCGTAGTTGTTCCTGATCTGGGTGACCTTGTCACCCACCCGGAAGACACGGCCGCCGAACCGCTTCTCCGGCAGATCGGGGCGGCCCGGGGTGATGACCTGCTGCAGCAGTCCGTTGAGCGAGCCCGCGCCGGCCGGGCCCCGGTGCATGGGGGCGAGGACCTGCACGTCACGCCTGGGGTCCAGACCGAACTTGGCCGGAATCCGCCGGGCCGCGACGTCCACGGCGACCCGGGCGGCGTCCTCGGTCTCCTCCTCGACGAAGAGGAAGAAGTCCGGCAGGCCCTCGGTCTTCGGCGGGGTCCCGGCGTTGATCCGGTGCGCGTTGGTGACGACGCCGGACTCCTGCGCCTGACGGAAGATCCGGGTCAGCCGGACCGCGGGTACGGGGCTTCCCGGGGCGAGCAGATCGCCGAGGACCTCGCCCGCGCCGACCGACGGGAGCTGGTCCACATCGCCCACGAGCAGCAGATGAGCACCCGGCGCCACCGCCTTCACCAGTTTGTTCGCCAGGAGCAGGTCGAGCATGGAGGCCTCGTCGACCACGACCAGGTCCGCGTCGAGCGGCCGGTCCCGGTCGTAGGCCGCGTCGCCGCCCGGCTTGAGTTCCAGGAGCCGGTGGACGGTGGAGGCCTCCGCCCCGGTCAGCTCGGCGAGCCGCTTGGCCGCCCGGCCGGTGGGAGCGGCGAGGACGACCTTGGCCTTCTTGGCGCGGGCCAGCTCCACGATCGAGCGGACCGTGAACGACTTGCCGCAGCCGGGGCCGCCGGTGAGCACGGCGACCTTCCGGGTGAGCGCGAGCCGCACGGCCTGCTCCTGCTCGGGCGCGAGCGAGGCCCCCGTCCGGTCCGCGAGCCAGGCGAGGGCCTTGTCCCAGGCCACGTCCCGGAAGCCCGGCATCCGGTCCTCCTCGGCCCGCAGCAGCCGCCGGAGCTGCCCGGCGAGCGACAGCTCGGCCCGGTGGAAGGGGATCAGGTACACGGCGGTGACGGGCGTCCCCTCCGGACCCGGCACCGACTCCCGTACGACCCCCTCGGGGTCCTCGGCCAGCTCGGCGAGGCACTCGATGACCAGTCCGGTGTCGACCTGCAGGAGCTTCACCGCGTCGGCGATCAGCCGCTCCTCGGGGAGGAAACAGTGCCCCTGGTCGCTGGACTGCGAGAGGGCGTACTGCAGGCCGGCCTTCACCCGGTCGGGACTGTCGTGGGGTATGCCCACGGCCTGGGCGATCTTGTCGGCGGTGAGGAAACCGATGCCCCAGACGTCGGCGGCGAGCCGGTAGGGCTGGTTCCGCACGACGGAGATCGAGGCGTCCCCGTACTTCTTGTAGATCCGGACCGCGATGGAGGTGGAGACGCCGACGCCCTGGAGGAAGACCATCACCTCCTTGATCGCCTTCTGCTCCTCCCAGGCCGCGCTGATCTTCTTCGTGCGCTTGGGCCCCAGGCCCGGGACCTCGATCAGCCGGCCCGGGGCCTCCTCCAGGATCTGGAGGGTGTCCAGGCCGAAGTGCTGGGTGATGCGATCGGCGAAGACGGGACCGATGCCCTTGACGAGCCCCGAGCCGAGATAGCGGCGGATGCCCTGGATCGTGGCGGGCAGCAGGGTCGTGTAGTTCTCGACGGTGAACTGCTTGCCGTACTGCGGATGTGAGCCCCAACGGCCCTCCATCCGCAGCGACTCCCCCGGCTGAGCCCCGAGCAGCGCCCCGACCACGGTGAGCAGGTCCCCGGCCCCACGCCCGGTGTCGACGCGGGCGACCGTGTACCCGCTCTCCTCGTTGGCGTAGGTGATCCGCTCCAGGACCCCAGTCACTTCACAAACACCCTGGCGGCTGCCTTGCTGCGACTCAACTCCCCTACCGGGCATGCCCCACCTGGCTTCCTGCGTCTCCGATACCAGGGAGGCTATCGCCCACCGCCGACAGGGCGGTCGACTCCTCGTTTCTCGCAACCACGGGTGTGATGGGATTACCGGTATGACAGATTGGCCGCACCTCAGCCACGCCTACGGATCCGCCGAGGACATACCCGCCCTGCTGGCACGCATCGCGTCCGAGTCCGCGCCAGAGCTCTGGAACGATCTGTGGTCCGCGCTCTGCCATCAGGGCAGCGTCTACCCGGCCAGCTTCGCGGCGCTGCCATGGCTGGCCGACATGGCCGACAATGAAGACCGAGATCAGGCTGTGAACGCCCGGAATCTCGCGGGTGCCATCATGGCCGGCGCCGAGCAGTCGCACGGAGCCGGCGACGTCCGCACACGGCACGCGGCGGAGATCGCCACCCTGCTGGCATCGGTGAACCGCCGTCTCCGGACCACGACCGATCGCTCCGAGTACATCGATCTCCTGGAATCCATGCTCGGCTTCGAGGGCGTCGCGGGGTGGAGCGAGAACCTGGCCTGGGGGCTCGGGAACGAGGAGTTCGAAGTCCCCTGTCCCGGCTGCGAAACCGACCTGTTCATCGTCCTCGGTGAACGCGGGTTCTTCTGCACCAGCGAGGACTACGCGCTGTCGGACGACAGCATCGAGTCCCGGCCGCTGCGACCGACGAGCCCCACAGGTCTGGAAGGCCTCGGTCGACGTCTCCACGACATCGCGCTCACCGACGGTCAACAGGGCGTCGCCCGCCTGCTGACCTTCGTCTTCGGGAGCGCGACCTGCCCGGACTGCGAAACCGACTTCTCCGTCGCCGACCAGGTCACTAGCCCTTTGTGATGCAGGTCACTTTCGTTTGGTGAGGTGGGATCCGCTCCAGGACCCCTTCGAGCACGGCCGACCCCGGCCCGCGACCTTTGTTGGACATGACCCGACGGTAGCGAACGGGTCGGACAGCGCGGGCGGCCCTGGGGACAACTACCCCTCCGGGGCGCCCGCCTCGGCTCAGCCGCCCGGATCCCACTCGTCCTGGACCCCACCCCCCGCGTCCCAGGACGCCGGGGCGGGCGGGAGGGTTCCGCTCGGGGTGCCGTCGAAGGGGGCAGGTCGTAGCGTTTCCGGCATGAGTGAAACCTTCGAGGACGAGGTCCTGAACGAGCTGGGCGACGACCGGCTCCAGGAGATCGCCGGCCTGCTCGGCACGGATCCCGCGGGGGCGCAGGCGGTCGTGGGCAGTTCGGTGGCCGAACTCTCCGGCGAGCTGCGCCAGGCCGCGGCCGAGCCGGCCAGCGCGGACGAGGTCCGCGCCGCCGTCGACGAGGTGACCTCGGCCGAACCCGCGCTCCAGGCCGTCGCCGGCTTCGGCGGCCTCGCGACCGGCGGTCTCATGGCCGGAGTCCTGGGCAGGCTGGCCCGCCCTGCGGCGAACGCGATCGCGAGGAAGACCGGCATCCCGGTGGCCACGGTGACCCGAGCGGTCGACATCCTGGTGCCGGTGGTCCTCGCGGTCATGACGAAGCGCGCGGCGACGAGGAAGGGCGCCGGCTCGACGGCGGACGGCCTGGGCGACCTCCTGGGCGGCCCCAGGAAGTAGCCCCCGCGCGGCACGTACGCCGCGGCCACCGCTCCGTGCGGCGCCCTCGGGAGGACGTACAGGGCGAACTGGAGCCCCCACGCCGGGCACGGGTGGCCCGCAAGGCCGCCCGGCACGGCGAGGGCGCGGAGCCCAGGTCCTCACACCGCCAGGAACGCCTCCAGCGTCTCCTCCAGGACCTCCACGCCGTCCCTCGACCACAGGTCGTCGTTGAAGATCTCCACCTCCACCGGGCCCGTCCAGCCCGCCTTCTCCGTCAGGTCCGCCCAGGCCCGGAGGTCGATCGCGCCGGTGCCCAGTTGGCCCCGGCCGGTCAGGACGCCGGCCGGGAGGGGTGTGGTCCAGTCGGCGAGCTGGAAGGAGTGGACGCGGCCCGACGCGCCCGCGCGTTCCACCGCCGCCGGGGCGCGGTCGTCCCACCAGAGGTGGTACGTGTCGACCACCACGCCCACCTGTTCGGGCGGGAAGTGCTCGGCGATGGCCAGCGCCTGGTCCAGGGTGGAGACCGCGCAGCGGTCGGCGGCGTACATGGGGTGGAGGGGCTCGACCGCCAGCCGGATGCCGCGTTCGCCCGCGTAGGGGGCCAGCGCGCCGATCGCCTCGGTGATGCGGGCGCGGGCCGACGGCAGGTCGGGGAAGGCGGGGGTGAGACCGCCGGAGACCAGCACGACGGTGTCCGTGCCGAGCGTGACCGCCTCGTCGATCGCCGCGCGGTTCTCCACCTCCCAGCCGTCCGAGGTGAAGAAGCCGCCGCGGCAGAGGGTGGTGACCTTCAGGCCCGCGTCCCGCACGAGCGCGGCCGCCGCCTCGACGCCGTACTCCTGGACCGGCTCGCGCCACAGTCCCACGCCCGGGATGCCGAGCCGGACGCAGTGGGCGACCAGGTCGGGGAGGGACAGCTGCTTGACCGTCATCTGGTTGACGCTGAAGCGGTCGAGCTCCATCACAGCCCTCCCTGGACCGTCAGGAGGGAGCGCATGCGTGCTTCCGCGAGCGCCGGATCGGGGAACAGGCCCAGGCCGTCTGCCAGTTCGTACGCCGTCGCGAGGTGCGGCAGCGAGCGGGCGGAGTGCAGGCCGCCGACCATCGTGAAGTGGTCCTGGTGGCCGGCGAGCCAGGCGAGCAGGACGACTCCCGTCTTGTAGAAGCGGGTCGGCGTCCGGAAGAGGTGCCGGGACAGGGCGACCGTCGGGTCGAGGGTGGCACGGAAGCCGTGTGCGTCGCCCGTGTCGAGCGTCCGTACCGCCTCCGCCGCGAGCGGTGCCAGCGGATCGAAGATGCCCAGCAGGGCGTGGCTGAAGCCCTGTTCGTCGCCCGCGATCAGCTCCGGGTAGTGGAAGTCGTCGCCCGTGTAGCAGCGCACGCCCTCCGGGAGGCGGCGGCGCAGTTCGACCTCGCGCCGGGCGTCCAGGAGGGACACCTTGATGCCGTCGACCTTGTCCGGGTGCGCGGCGATGACCTCCAGGAACGTCTCGGTCGCGGTGTCCAGGTCGGCCGAGCCCCAGTACCCGTCGAGCGCCGGGTCGAACATCGGGCCGAGCCAGTGCAGGATCACCGGCTCGCTCGCCTGGCGGAGGAGGTGCCCGTACAGGTCGAGGTAGTCCTCGGGGCCCGACGCCGCCGCGGCGAGGGCACGGGAGGCCATCAGGATGGCCTGGGAGCCGGTCTCCTCGACGAGCGCGAGCTGCTCCTCGTACGCCTTGCGGACCGCCGCCAGGTCGGCGGGGCCGGTGAGCGGTTCCGGTCCGGTGAGCTGGTCGGTGCCGACGCCGCAGGCGATCCGGCCGCCCACCGCCTTCGCCTCGGCCGCGCTGCGGCGGATCAGCTCGGCCGCCCCCGTCCAGTCGAGGCCCATCCCCCGCTGCGCGGTGTCCATGGCCTCGGCGACCCCGAGGCCGTGGGACCAGAGGTGACGGCGGAAGGCGAGGGTGGCGTCCCAGTCGACGGCCGCGGGCGAGTCGGGGGTGGTGTCGGCGTACGGGTCGGCGACGACGTGGGCGGCGGAGAAGACCGTACGGGAGGTCAGGGGGCCGCCCCCGCCGAGGGTCAGCGGCTCGGTGCGCGGCGTGTACTCCCGTACGCCGCCGCCGGCCTGGGGCAGGCGGATCACAGGCTCACCTCCGGGACGTCGAGGCGGCGGCCCTCGGCGGCGGACCTGAGGCCGAGTTCGGCGAGCTGGACGCCGCGGGCGCCCGCGAGGAGGTCCCAGTGGTACGGCTCGTCGAGGACGACGTGCCGCAGGAACAGCTCCCACTGGGCCTTGAAGCCGTTGTCGAACTCGGCGTTGTCGGGGACCTCCTGCCACTGGTCGCGGAAGGGCTCGGTCGCCGGGATGTCCGGGTTCCAGACGGGCTTGGGGGTCGCCGAGCGGTGCTGGACGCGGCAGTTGCGCAGTCCGGCGACGGCGGAGCCGTGGGTGCCGTCGACCTGGAACTCGACGAGTTCGTCGCGGTTGACGCGGACGGTCCAGGAGGAGTTGATCTGGGCGATGGCACCGCCCTCCAGCTGGAAGATGCCGTAGGCGGCGTCGTCGGCGGTGGCCTCGTACGGCTTGCCCTGCTCGTCCCAGCGGCGCGGGACGTGGGTGGCGACCTGGGCGGTGACGGAGGTGACGCGGCCGAACAGCTCGTGGAGCACGTACTCCCAGTGCGGGAACATGTCGACGACGATGCCGCCCCCGTCCTGGGAGCGGTAGTTCCAGCTGGGGCGCTGGGCGTCCTGCCAGTCGCCCTCGAAGACCCAGTAGCCGAACTCGCCGCGTACGGACAGGATCTCGCCGAAGAAACCGCCGTCGATGAGGCGCTTGAGCTTGAGCAGGCCCGGCAGGAACAGCTTGTCCTGGACGACGCCGTGCTTGACGCCCTTCTCGGTGGCGAGCCGGGCGAGCTCCAGGGCGCCGGCGAGGTCGGCGGCCGTGGGCTTCTCGGTGTAGACGTGCTTGCCGGCGTGGACGGCCTTGGTGATCGCCTCGGCACGGGCGGAGGTGACCTGGGCGTCGAAGTAGATGTCGATGGTGTCGTCGGCGAGGACGGCGTCGAGGTCGGTGGACCACTCGGTGAGGCCGTGGCGTTCGGCGAGGGCACGCAGGGCGGACTCGCGGCGGCCGACGAGGACCGGCTCGGGCCAGAGGGTCTCGCCGTCGCCGAGGTCGAGGCCGCCCTGTTCGCGCAGGGCGAGGATCGAACGGACCAGGTGCTGGCGGTGTCCCATGCGCCCGGTGACGCCGTTCATGGCGATGCGGACTGTCCTGCGTGTCACGAAAGGTTCCTCTCCCCGGTGTTCCGCGCCCCGATAGAAAGCGCTTTCCATCGGCGATGACGCTAGCCTGCCGACATCGCCGTCGACAAGTCCCTGGAGGTACGCACACGATGACCGTCACCCTGGCGGACGTGGCCGCTCGCGCACGGGTCTCGCCCGCCACCGTCTCCCGCGTCCTCAACGGCAACTACCCGGTCGCCGAGTCGACCCGCGAGCGGGTCCTGCGGGCCGTGGACGAGCTGGACTACGTCCTCAACGGGCCCGCCAGCTCACTCGCCGCCGCCACCTCCGACCTCGTCGGCGTCCTCGTCCACGACATCGCCGACCCGTTCTTCGGGGTCATGGCGAGCGCGGCGCAGAGCTCCATCGGGGAGGGCGGATCGGGGCGCGGCGGCGGCGAGAAGCTCGCCGTCGTCTGCAACACCGGTGGCTCCCCCGAGCGCGAACTGACCTACCTCACCCTGCTCCAGCGGCAGCGGGCGGCGGCCGTGATCCTCATGGGCGGCTCCCTGGAGGACCCCGAGCACCTGGCGGCGGTGACCGGCAAGCTGGCCAAGCTCGCGGAGGCGGGGACCCGGGTCGTGCTCTGCGGACGGCCGCCGGTCACCGGCGACGCGAACGCGGCCGCGCTCGTCTTCGACAACCGGGGCGGCGCGCGCCGCCTCACCGAGCACCTGCTCGAACTCGGCCACCGGCGCATCGGTTACGCGGCCGGCCCGGCCGACCGGACGACGACCCGGCACCGTCTGGAGGGTCACCGGGCGGCGCTCACGGCGGCCGGGGTCGCGGAGGGGCCGACGGTCCACGGCGCGTACGACCGGCGGGCCGGCTACGAGGCCACGGCCGAACTCCTGGCCCGCGACCCGGAGCTCACGGCGGTCGTCGCCGCCAACGACACGGTCGCCCTCGGCGTCTGCGCGGCCCTGCGGGAACGCGGCCTGTCGATCCCGGGCGACGTGTCCGTGGCGGGCTTCGACGACCTCCCGTTCTCGGTGGACGCGGTCCCCTCCCTGACGACGGTCCATCTGCCGCTGCACGCGGCGGGGGTACGAGCGGGCCGTCTGGCGATGGGCACGGAGGACCCCCCGGCGGGCGGCCTGGCACGCGTCCCGGCGGAGCTGGTGGTACGGGGGTCCACGGGGCGGCCTCGGGGGTAGGCGGCCGCCGGGCGTCGGCGAGGGCCGTCCCCGGCCCACCGGGCACCAGCTACAGGCACAGGCACAGCCACAGCCACAAGCGATGACCATCAGGCCCACCGGACACCGACGAGGGCCGACTCCGGCGTGCGCCGATATCCGCGCACGGAGGGCCGACTCACTCCGGCGCATGCCGCCGCGCCCGGCGCCCGCACGGCACCCACACGCCGGCGCCCGCACCGGCCCCCGCCTTCACCCGGCCGCCCATTGCGCCCCCGCAGTGCATTCACCTCCATTTCATTGCAACGAGCAACGCCCCGAGCGTTGCATTAGCCTCGAAACCGTTGCAACGAAATCCCTCAATTCACCTGCGATGATGCCGATTTCGCGCAACGAACGCGTTGCCATCTCCGTGAACGCAACGTAGCTTTTCCCTCATCGGAAACGACGGGCCGACAAGACGGCCCGCCAGGATGAAGGAGCAGCACCGTGCAGAAGTTCGCCACCACCACCGCCATCACCACCGTCCTCGACATCCCCGCCGGCCGTATCCAGCTCATCGCCGCCGACCGGGACGACGCCACCGTCGACATCCGCCCCGCGAACGCCGCCAAGGGCAACGACGTGAAGGCCGCCGAAGAGGTCACCGTCGAGTTCACCGACGGCGTCCTGCGGATCGCCGCCGCCCCCGCGAAGAACAAGATCCTCGGCGACTCCGGCTCCGTCGAGGTGACCGTCCAGCTCCCGGCCGGCTCCCGTGTCGAGGCGAAGACCGCCGCCGCCGAACTCCGCGGCGTCGGACGGCTCGGCGACGTCACCGTCGAGGGCGCGCAGGGCACGGTCAAGCTCGACGAGACCGCGGGCGCCCGCATCGGCCTGCTCGCCGGCGACATCACGGTCGGCCGCCTCGGCGGCCCCGCCGAGATCAGCACCCAGCAGGGCGACCTCCGCGTCGACGAGGCCACGCGGGGCACGGTCGTGCTCCGCACCGAGTCCGGCGCGATCGCGATCGGCGCCGCCCACGGCGTCTCCGCCACCCTGAACGCCGGCACCGCCTACGGCCGCGTCCACAACGCCCTCACCAACACCGACGGCGCCGCCGCCGGCCTGAACATCCACGCCACCACCTCGTACGGCGACATCACCGCCCGCAGCCTCTGAACCACCCCGGCGGGCGTGACCCCGCCCCCCTCCCCCCAGATCTGCCACGACGAACTCCGAGGACGGACAAGCAGAATGAGCACCACTCAGAACTACCAGGCCGCCGAGCAGCTTCTCCGTCGTCCCGCCCGCCCGGGCGAGCTCGTCGTCGGTGACAAGGTCAGGCCGCAGTGGATCGACGGGGGCGCCCGGTTCTGGTACGCGGTGAGCGACGGGGCCGGCAGGCGGTTCACGCTGGTCGACCCGGCGGCGGGCACGCGTGAGCCGGTCTTCGACCACGCCCGTCTCGCCGCCTCGCTGGCCGCCGCCTCCGGTGAGCGGGTCGATGCCGATGCCCTGCCGTTCGTCGGCATCGAACCGGCCGAGCACGAGGTCAGGTTCGTGGCGTTCGGCGCGTACTGGCGCTGCGACCTGGACAGTTACGTCTGTGAGCCGGCCGAGTTCACCGCCCCGGGCAATCCGCTGGACGTGACGTCGCCCGACGGGAAGACCGCGGTGTCCCAGCGGGGGCACGACCTGTGGGCCCGCTCGCTGTCCGACGGCCGCGAGTGGCCGCTGACCACCGACGGCGCACCCGATCACGCCTACGGTCCGGGTCCCGCCGCGACCGGCAACGCCACCCTGCTCCGTAAGCTCGGCATCCCCTACCTGCCGCCCGCGGTCGCCTGGTCGCCGGACTCGACGAAGGTCCTCGCCCACCGGACCGACGAGCGCCGGGTCCGCAGGACCCACCTCCTGGAGGCGCTGCCCGCCGACGGGGGCGCGCCCCGCCTGCACACCCAGCCGTTCGCGTACGCCGGGGACGAGCACCTGCCGCTGGCCGAGCTGGTCGTCCTCGACGTCGCCGAGGGCACGGTGGTCCGCGCCGAGGCGGATCCGCTGATCATGACCCATGTGTCACCGATCACCGTGAAGTGGGCGTGGTGGGCCGCGGACGGATCCGCCGTCCACTTCCTCGCCCGGCCGCGGGACCAGCACTCCCTCACCCTGAACCGCCTCGACCCGGTCACCGGCGAGGTCACCACCGTGATCCACGAGTCCGGGGAGACCCGGGTGGAGCCCAACCAGTGGATGACCGAGCCGCCGATCGTGCGGGTGCTCGCCGACGAGGTGCTGTGGTTCTCGCAGCGCGACGGCTGGGGCCACCTCTACCGCTACGACCTGCACACCGGCGAGCTGCTCGGCCGGGTCACCTCCGGGCCGTGGCTGGTGCGGCAGATCCTGCGCGTCGACGAGGCCGAGCGCGTCGTGTACTTCACGGCCTCCGGACTCGTCGACGAGGACCCGTACCGGCGCACGGTGTGCCGGGTCGGCCTGGACGGCTCCGGTTTCGCCCGGCTCACCGACGACACGCTCGACCACATCGCCGTCCTGCCGGAAGGCCCTCACGACCAGGAGTACTTCATCGACTCCGCGTCCGCCGTCGACACCGCCCCCGTCACCACGGTCCGCGACTGGAGCGGGCGGGTGCTGGTCGAGCTGGAGCGCGCCGACATCACCAGGCTCGCCGCCACCGGGTGGACCGCGCCGGAGCGCTTCCGCGTCAAGGCGGCCGACGGCGAGACCGACATCTACGGGGTGCTGTACCGGCCGCGGGACTTCGACCCCGCCCGGTCCTACCCGGTGGTGGACAACCTCTACCCCGGCCCGCAGGTCAACCGGGTCGCCCCGTGCTTCGACCCCGGCGGCATGGGCATGGACGCCGAACCCCTGGCGGCGCTCGGCTTCGTGGTCATCGCGCTCGACGGCCGGGGCACCCCGGGCCGGAGCAAGGCCTTCCACGACGCCTCCTTCGGCCGCCTGGCCGACGCCGGCTCGCTGGCCGACCATGTCGCGGCCCTGGGGCAGCTGGCCGAGACCCGGCCGTGGATGGACCTGGAGCGGGTCGGCGTCTTCGGCCACTCCGGCGGCGGGTTCGCCGCGGCCCGCGCGATGCTGGACTTCCCCGGGACGTACAAGGCCGGGGCCGCCCTCTCCGGCTCGCACGACGCCCGCACCTTCAACGCCGGCTTCGTCGAGTCCTACGACGGCGCGGACGCCCCCGAGACCTGGGCCAGGACGTCCAGCCTGGACCTCGCCGACCGGCTGACCGGCAAGCTGCTGCTCGTCCACGGCGACATGGACGACCAGGTCCACCCGCACCAGACCCTGCGGTTCGCCGACCGGCTCCTCGCCGCCGGGAAGGACGTCGAGGTGCACGTCGTGCCCGGCGCCGAGCACACCTTCATCGACTGCCTGGCTCATGTCCGCACCCGCTGCTGGGACTTCCTGGTCCGCGAGCTGATGGGCACGCAGCCGCCCGCCTACCGCCCGGCGCCCATCGTGATCGGCCCCGAGCTGCTGGCCGACATGTTCGCCTGACCGCGACGCCGCGGACGGGGCGACGAGCCCGTCGGATCCCACCCCCGTGGGGATCCGGCGGGCTACTTCGGCGGGGTCGGACCCGTCGCCGCGAGGACCGCGTCCACCGTCTCCGCCACCGTCAGGTCCGCGTTGTCGATCCAGACGCCCTCGCCCGACAGCTCCGCGCGCATCGCCTCGTCCAGGAAGGCCCAGTTGGTCGTCAGGCGCTTGTCGCGGGCGTTGTTGCGTTCCCAGGCCTTGTCGGGGCCGGGGGCCAGGATCACCACCTGGAGCCCGGCGGCCGTCGTGTGGGCGCGGTAGTAGTCCAGGTGGGAGCGGCGTACGACGACGTCGTCGAGGACCGGGAGGAAGCCGGCCGCGGCGAGGCTGCCGGCGAGGAGGCAGGCGTTGCGGGCGCGCAGCAGGATCTGGCGGTCCGCCTCCGGGTCGCCGTCCGGGCTCGGCCAGTGGCCGCCGCTCACGATGAGGGACTGGAGGGCGTCGACCTCGATGTGCGCCGCCCGGGCGAAGCGGGCCGCGAGGGCGGCCGCGACGGTGGACTTCCCGCTGCCGGGGATGCCGGCGAGCAGCACGGCCCCGGGGACGGGTCCTGGGGCGTCCACGGTGATGTTCTCGAAGGTCATGCGGGCCTTTCCTCGCGGGTCGTACGCCGTTCCTCGCCGAGCGGGCGGCCGGTCGACGATACGGCCACGGGCTCCGGAGCCGCCACGGAATTCCGGTCCCCGGCGGCCCGCCGACCCGGGGCGAACGACGTCAGGGCCACTCCCCCGACGAGCAGCGCGGCCGCGCACCAGCGGGCCGGGCTCACCCCCTCGCCCAGGACGAGCGCCGCGGAGGACATCCCGAAGACGGGCACGAGGAGGGAGAAGGGGGCGACGGAGGAGGCCGGGTAGCGGCGGAGCAGCCACCCCCAGGCGCCGAAGCCGAAGACGGTCGTGATCCAGGCGACGTAGACGATGACGCCGACGCCGGTCCAGTCGAGTCCGCGCAGGGCGGCGAGGTCGCGGTCCGGGCCCTCCAGGAGGAGGGAGAGGCCGAGCAGTGGCAGGACGGGCACGACGCTGACCCAGACCATGAAGTTGAGCGCGTCGGGCGGGGAGGCCTTTCGGGTCAGGACGTTGGAGACGCCCCAGCAGGCCGCCGCGGCGATCACCAGGGCGAAGCCGGCGAGGGACCCGGCCCCGCCCTCGTCGGCCGCCGCCACGCCGATGCCCACCAGGGCGACCCCCATGCCCGCGAGCTTGACCCGGCCGGGGCGTTCGCCGAGGGCGGCGAAGGCGAAGAGGGCGGTGAAGACGGCCTGGACCTGGAGGACGAGGGAGGAGAGCCCGGCGGGGGCGCCGAGGTCCATGCCGGTGAAGAGGAGCCCGAACTTGGCGACGCCGAGGACGAGTCCCACGGCCAGGATCCACTTCCAGGCCACGGTGGGCCGGCCCACCAGGAAGACGGCGGGCAGGGCGGCGGCGAGGAAGCGGAGGGCGGAGAAGAGCAGCGGCGGGAAGTGGTCGAGGCCGATCTCGATGACGACGAAGTTGACTCCCCAGACGGCGGCGACCAGGGCGGCGAGGGCGAGGTGGGCGGGGCGCATGCTGTCGAGCATGGCCGCGCCGACCGTGTAGCACCAGCACGGAGTTCTTCATGGTGAGATGTAGCAACACTTCATCCATGGCGTACGACGGGGATGCGGCGACGCTTCGTCCGTCCGTCCGCGCAGCGAAGAGGAGGAGCGCCCGTGCTGGATCTCGGCCGTCTGCGCGCCCTGCACGCCGTCGCCGTCCACGGCAGTGTCGGCGCCGCCGCCACCGCCCTCGGCTACACGCCGTCAGCGGTCTCCCAGCAGATCGCGAAGCTGGAGCGGGAGACCCGTACGACCCTGCTCGAACGCAGCGGCCGCGGCATCCGCCTCACCGACGACGCCCAGCACCTCGCCGCCACCGCCCGGCAGCTGCTCGCCCTCGTGGAGGAGGCGGAGGTGCGGATGGAGGAGCGGCGCGGCCGGCCCGCCGGGCGGCTCGACATCGGCTGCTTCGCGAGCGCGGCGCGCGGGCTGATGCCCCGGGTGCTCGCGGAGCTGGGCCGGGCCCATCCCGATGTCGACGCCCGGCTCTCGGAGGTGGACCCGCACGTGTCGATCGACCTGGTGGCGCGCGGGGTCATCGACCTGGCGGTGGCGCACGACTGGGACATCGCCCCGCTTCCCGTACCGCCGGGGGTCGAGCAGGCGGTGATCGGCGACGACCTGTGCGACATCCTCGTCCACCGGGACCATCCGCTGGCCGCGCGGGAGTCGGTGCGCCGGGAGGAGCTGGCGGCGGAGCGGTGGATCTCGCAGCCGCCGGGGACGGTCTGCCACGACTGGCTGACGCGGACGCTGCGGGAGACGGGTTTCGAGCCGCTGATCGTCCATCAGGCGGAGGAGAACCACACGCAGGTCGCCCTGGTCGCGGCCGGTCTGGGCATCGCCCTGGTGCCGCGCCTGGGGCGCGGGACCCTGCCGCCGGAGGTGGCGCCGGTGCGGCTGGACCCGATGCCGACGCGTCGCCTGCACGCCATGTGGCGGACCGGGGCGGCGCGGCGCCCGGCGATCCGGGAGACGGTCCGTACGCTCCAGGAGCTCTGGCCCGGGATCGCCGCCGTGGGTGATTCGTGCGCGGGTCCTTGACCTGGCAGTTACTTTCGGGCTATCCGTGACTCCTTGGAAGTTTCCTTCAGAGGTGGCTTCCGAGGATTTCGCGCATGGATCCCTTCAACCTCGCACGGCCGGAAGGAGCATCAGTGCACCACCGCGCCCCCGCCCCCTCCCGACGCACCCTCCTCACGGTGACCGCCGCCGCGGCAGCGGCCGCCGTCACCGGGGTGAGCACCCCCGCCCTCGCCGGGCAGGACCGGCACGACGACCGGAAGCTCCGGCGGATCATCGACCGCATGTCCCTGGAGGAGAAGGTCGGCCAGCTCTTCGTGATGCGGGTGTACGGCCACTCCGCCACCGCACCCGACCAGGCCGACGTCGACGCCAACCTCGCGGAGATCGGCGTCCGTACGGCCGCCGAACTGGTCGAGCGCTACCACGTGGGCGGCGTCATCTACTTCTCCTGGGCCCACAACACCCGCGACCCGCAGCAGATCGCCGCGCTCTCCAACGGCATCCAGCAGGCGGCGCTCGCACAGCCCACGCCGGTCCCCGCGCTCATCTCCACCGACCAGGAGCACGGCATCGTCTGCCGGGTGGGCGAGCCCGCCACCCTGGTGCCCGGCGCGATGGCCCTCGGCGCCGGCGGTTCGCACGCGGACGCCCGCAGGGCGGCGCAGATCGCGGGCACGGAGCTCGCGGCCGTCGGCATCCGGCAGAACTACGCCCCGGTCGCGGACGTCAACGTCAACCCGGCCAACCCGGTCATCGGCGTCCGCTCCTTCGGCTCCGACCCGGCGGCGGTCGCCGGCCTGGTCGCCGCGCAGGTCAAGGGCTACCAGCGGGCCGGGGTCGCGGCCACCTCCAAGCACTTCCCCGGGCACGGCGACACCGCCGTCGACAGCCACTACGGCCTGCCGACGATCACCCACACGCGGGCGCAGTGGAGCACGCTCGACGCCCCGCCGTTCCGGTCCGCGATCGCCGCCGGGATCGACTCGATCATGACCGCGCACATCGTGGTCCCGGCGCTCGACCCGAGCGAGGACCCGGCGACGCTGTCCCGGCCGATCCTCACCGGCATCCTCCGCGAGGAGCTCGGCTACGACGGTGTGGTGGTCACCGACTCGCTCGGCATGGAGGGGGTGCGCACCAAGTACGGCGACGAGCGCGTCCCGGTCCTCGCCCTGAAGGCGGGTGTGGACCAGCTGCTCAACCCGCCGAAGCTGGACGTGGCCTGGAACGCGGTCCTGAAGGCCGTCAGGGACGGCGAACTGACGGAGGCCAGGCTCGACGAATCGATCCTGCGGATCCTGCGCCTCAAGGCGAAGCTCGGGCTGTTCCGGAACGCGTACGTCACCCGGGCCGGCGTCGAGCGGGTGGTCGGCACCGCCGCCCATCTCGCCCAGGCCGACCGGATCGCCGAGGCCGGCACGACCCTGCTCACCAACGAGGGCGGGTTCCTGCCGCTGAGCCCGGCCCGCCACGGCTCGGTCCTCGTCGTCGGCGCCGACCCGGCTTCCCCGTCCGGTACGACGGGCCCGCCGACGACGACGCTCGCGACCGCGCTGACGGAGCTGGGGTTCACCGCGACCGCGCTCTCCACCGGGATCACCCCGACGGCCGCGAAGATCGAGGAGGCGGTGGCGGCGGCCGTGGGCAAGGACGTCGTCGTGGTGGGCACGTACAACGTCACCGCGACCAGCCCGCAGCGCACGCTCGTGGCGCGGCTCGTCGCGACCGGGGTGCCCGTCGTGACGATCGCGATCCGCAACCCGTACGACATCGCCCGGATCGAGGGTCAGCGGGCGACGCTCGCCGCCTACTCCTGGACCGACGTCGAACTCCGGGCCGCCGCACGGGTCCTGGCGGGCAGGGCCAGGCCCAGGGGCCGCCTGCCGGTGCCGGTGCAGAGCGCCGACGACCCGGCGAAGGTGCTCTACCCGGTCGGACACGGCCTGTCGTACCGCTGACACGACCGACACGACCGACACGGCCGGTACGACCGACACCGCCCGCTGGTACGGCCGCTACGGCTGACGACGAAGGGGGGGGTGGGGTGCGCCGCCGGACGCGCCCCACCCCCCTCGAAGGGGTTACGGCCGCAGGCCGTGCTCCTTCGTCGCGTCCTCGTCGACCTTCCGGTCGAGGCGCGCGTCGAAGCGGGCCAGCGGCTGCGCCGCCTGCACGGCCGGGGCGGGGACGCCGGCCCAGGCGAGGATGCGGGCGGTGGCGTTGTTCCGCTCGGCCTCGACGAGCCCGGCGACGTTCGCACCGTGGTTGGCGCCCGGCGCCACGTACACGTAGCTGTCGCGCGCGCCCTTGCCCAGGTGGAACTTCTCGGAGCCCCACGGGTCGTTGCCGCCGTACACGAACAGCATCTTGTTCGCGTTCTTGCGGACCCAGTCGTCCACGTCACGCATGGCGTGCTGCTTGAACTTCATGGGGATCTCGCGCGGCACGAAGTTGCTCGCGGGCTGGTAGCCGTAGCGGCTCAGGCCCTTGAGGTGCGGCTGCTTGATCGTGGGCGAGCCGAGCTCGGTCGCCGCCTGGTAGTAGTACGGCGTGTACGGCTCCAGGCCCTGGTCGGTGTAGGCGGCCCAGCCGGAGTAGGCGTCGATCGTGTCGTACACCTCGTCGTCGGTGGCGGTCTTCGCGACCGGGATCTGGTCGCAGACGTCCTCGCCGTAGTACTGCCAGAAGCCCCACACGAAGTCGAGGACGACGGCCTCGAAGGCCTTGTCGAGGGTGCCGACCGTGTTGAAGGTGGCGCCCTCCGACTCGGCCCACGCCTTGTACTTGGCCTCCAGGGGCGCGCGGCGGACGAGGGCCTCGCGCTGCAGGTTGTTCAGGCGGTCGCGGCACTCCTTGGTGCCGACGGTCTCGAAGAACCGGTCGTAGGCCGAGTCCTCCTTGTTGACCACGTCGTTCGGGGCGACGTAGGCGACGACACCGTCCATGTCACGCGGGTAGAAGCGCTCGAAGTAGGTGGCGGTCATGCCTCCCTTGGAGGCGCCGGTGGAGAGCCACTTCTCGCCGTAGATCTTCTTCAGCGCGGTGAAGATCCGGTGCTGGTCGCTGGCCGCCTGCCAGATGTCGAGCTTCGACCAGTCGGCGGGCTGCGGGCGGGACGGCGTGAAGAAGCGGTACTCCATGGAGACCTGGTTGCCGTCGATGATCCGCGTCGGCTCCGCGCGACTGGGGGTCGTGCTCAGCGAGTAGCCGCTGGTGCGGAAGACGGTCGGGCGGCTCGTGTCCTTGTGGAGGACGGAGATCCGCTGGTCGAACGTGCCGGCCCACGGGCGCCGGTGGTCGATCGGCTGCTTGTAGTTCAGGACGAAGAAGCGGTAGCCCGCGTACGGCTTCTCCTCGATCAGGCTCATCCCGGGGATCGCCAGGATGCGGTCCTTGATGTCCGTGCTCTGCGAGTCGACGACGGCCGTGCTGCCCGTGTCCGTGTCCGCGGCGGTAGCCACGCCGGTCGGTGCCACGGTGCCTATGAGCACCGAAAGCGACAGCGCCCATCTCAGCGACTTGCGCATTCACCCTCCCCTTGGTTCACAACGGTGTCGCGAACCTAGCGGGGGCAACGTGTGGACCGCCAGACCCAGTTGATCCTTACCCTTGGACTTTCCTGTACATCAGCACAGGATCCAGCCGGTGGAGGTGCCCCGCCCGGCCACCGAACCGCTCGCCCGGACGCAGCGGTTGAGCGCGTGGACGGTGACGGGACCGGCCTGCCGGTCGAACCGGCCGGCCCGGACGGCAGGCCGGGCGCCGCGCGGCTGGAGGGAGACGGCCATCGGCCGGCGGGCGCCGGGGCCCTTGGCGACGGTGACGGCGCAGGCGTAGTGGCGGGTCCGGTAGAGGCGGAGCTCGCCGGTGGCGAAGGTGATGGTCCTGGTGGGCCGGCCCTGGCAGACGGAGACGGCCTCGGCGGTGCCGGCGGCGGCGCCGGGGGCGAGGGTGGCCGGGGTCAGGACGAGGGCGAGGGCGGCGAGGAGCGGCGCGAGAACGCGGGCGAGCAGCCGTGGGCCACGTCGTGCGTACTGCGGGTCCGTGGACATGCGTTCCCCTCCCGAGTGAATCGACGTACGGGCGTACGACGCGCCCCGCCCCGGAATGGTTGCCTCCGCTCCGGGCGCCCGCTACGCGTACGTGGTGAGGAGGAAGACCAGGAAGATGCCCTCGGCGCCGAGCTGGGTCCAGAACGCCGCCCGGCGGACCTCGGGGCGGGAGGTGCTCTGCACGGTCACCAGCGCCGCGAAGGCGATCGCCAGGGCGGCGACGTAGAAGGAACCGGGGGTGCCGGCGCAGGCCTCCCCGTAGGTGAGGCAGCGGGCGGTGTTCTCGCGGGTGAGCACGAGGATGCCGACGAGCAGGCTCGCGGGCACGAAGAGCCCCGCCCAGACCATCGACCGCTTCCGCAGGCGCGCGCCCTCGACGTGCGGCGGGGTGACCGGGACGGGCGAGGCGGCGCGGGGGTGGGACTCGTGGCTCATGCCCCCATCCCACCCCGCCCGACCGTGCTCCCGCATCCGCCCGGGTACTCACCTGCCGGACGGGCGGGTACTCACACCCGCTCCGGCTCCTCCTCGTCGACCTCGTCGACGGGTTCGCCGATGAACGTCCGCCACAGCGTCGCGTACCGGCCGTCCAGGGCGAGCAGCTCCTCGTGGGTGCCGTCCTCCGCGACCCGGCCGTGGTCCATGACGACCACCCGGTCGGCACGGGCGGCGGTGGTCAGCCGGTGGGCGACGACGAGCGTCGTCCGGCGGCCGGCGAGACGGTCGGTGGCCTGGTTGACCTGGGCCTCGGTGGCCAGGTCCAGGGCCGCCGTGGCCTCGTCGAGGAGCAGGATGTCCGGGTCGACGAGCTCGGCGCGGGCGAGGGCGATGAGCTGGCGCTGACCGGCCGAGAGGTTACGGCCCCGCTCGGCGACCTCGTGGAGGTAGCCGCCGTCGAGGGTCGCGATCATGTCGTGGGCGCCGACCGCGCGGGCCGCCGCCTCCACCTCGGCGTCGGTCGCCTCGGGGCGGCCGTACGCGATGGCGTCGCGGACCGTCCCGGCGAAGAGGTACGCCTCCTGCGGGACGACACCGAGCCGGTGCCGGTACGCGGTGAGGTCGAGGTCGCGCAGGTCGGTGCCGTCGGCGGTGACCCGGCCGCCCGTCGGGTCGTAGAACCGGGCGACCAGCTTGACCAGGGTGGACTTGCCCGCGCCGGTCTCGCCGACGAACGCGACGGTCTGACCGGCCGGGATGCGCAGGTCGATGCCGGTGAGGGCGGTCTCGTCCTTCGGGGCGCCGTCCTCGCCGCCGTACGCGAAGGAGACGTCCTCGAAGGCGATCTCGCCACGCAGCGACAGCACGTCCAGGGGTGCGGGCGCGGCGGCCGTCGACGTCGGCTCCTGGAGGAGTTCCTGCATCCGCTTCAGCGAGACGGCGGCCTGCTGGTAGCCGTCGAAGACCTGCGAGAGCTGCTGCACGGGGGCGAAGAACAGGTCGATGTAGAGGAGGTAGGCGACGAGCGCGCCGGTGGTGAGCGTGCCGCCGTCGATGCGGTTGGCGCCGACGATCATGACGGCCGCGGCGGCCACCGAGGACAGCAGGGTGACGAACGGGAAGTAGACGGAGATCAGCCACTGGCCGCGGACGCGGGCCTCGCGGTAGTGGTCGCTGCGCTCGGCGAACCGGGCCGCGCCGGACCGCTCGCGGCGGAAGGCCTGCACGATCCGGAGGCCGGAGACGGACTCCTGGAGGTCGGCGTTGACGACGCTGATCCGCTCGCGCGCCAGCTCGTACGCCTTCACGCTGGAGCGGCGGAAGTAGTACGTGGCGACCGCGAGGACCGGCAGGGTCGCGAAGACCACCAGGGCGAGCTGGAGGTCGAGCACGAGCAGCGCGACCATGATCCCGAAGAAGGTCACCACGGAGACGAAGGCGGTGACCAGGCCCGTCTGCAGGAACGTCGACAGGGCGTCCACGTCCGTGGTCATCCGGGTCATGATCCGGCCGGTGAGCTCGCGCTCGTAGTAGTCGAGACCGAGCCGCTGGAGCTGGGCGAAGATCTTCAGGCGCAGCGCGTAGAGGACCCGCTCACCGGTACGGCCGGTCATCCGGGTCTCCGCGGTCTGCGCGACCCACTGCACGAGCACGGTGACCAGGGCGAACGCGGAGGCCGCCCAGACGGCGCCGATCGCGAGCCGGTTCACGCCCTCGTCGATGCCGTGCCGGATCAGGACCGGGAGCAGCAGGCCGGCGCCCGCGTCGAGGGCGACCAGGCCGAGGCTGATGAGCAGCGGGACGCCGAAGCCGCGGAGCAGCCGGCGCAGACCGTAGCTGTCCTCGGGCGAGACGGCGCGGCCCTCGTCGATGCCGGGGGTGTCGGTGGCGGGCGGCAGGGCCTCGACGGCGGCGAGCAGCTCGGGGGTGGCCCCGGGCGCGTCGCTCTCCCGGTCGGTGGTCTCGTCCCGTACCCACAGGGTGGGGGTGATGCCGCGCTCGGCGTCGAACTCGGCGTCCAGTTCGGCCCGCAGCGTGCGGTCCTCGGGGAGCTCGGCCGGGGTGAGGTGGCCGGGCGAGACGGCACCCAGCTCGTCGGGGTCGGTGAGCAGGCGGCGGAAGAGCGGGGAGCGCTCCTCCAGCTCGGCGTGGGTGCCGATGTCGGCGAGCCGGCCGTCCTCCAGGACGGCGATGCGGTCGGCGAGGCCGAGGGTGGAGCGGCGGTGCGCGATGAGCAGGGTCGTACGGCCCGCCATCACCGTCTTCAGGGCCTCGTGGATCTCGTGCTCGACCTTGGCGTCGACGGCGGAGGTGGCGTCGTCGAGGAGGAGCAGCCGGGGGTCGGTGAGGATCGCGCGGGCGAGGGCGACGCGCTGGCGCTGGCCGCCGGAGAGGGTGAGGCCGTGCTCGCCGACCTTGGTGTCGTATCCCGCGGGCAGCTCGGCGATGAAACGGTCCGCCTGGGCGGCGCGGGCGGCCGCCTCGATCTGCTCCTGGGTGGCCTCCGGGAGGCCGTACGCGATGTTGGCGCGGACGGTGTCGGAGAAGAGGAAGGAGTCCTCGGGGACCAGGCCGATCGCGGCGCGCAGCGAGTCGAGGGTGAGCTCGCGGACGTCGTGGCCGCCGACGAGGACGGCGCCGTGGGTGACGTCGTAGAAGCGCGGGAGGAGCAGGGAGACGGTGGACTTGCCGGAACCGGAGGCGCCGACGACGGCGACGGTCTCGCCGGCGCGGATCTCCAGCGAGAACCCGTCGAGGACGGGGCGCCCGTCCTCGTACGCGAACGACACGTCGTCGAACTCGACCGTGGCGGGCGCGTCGGCCGGCAGCTCCTTGGTGCCGTCCTTGATGACCGGCTCGGTGTCGACGAGGTCGAGGACCCGCTCGACGCCGGCGCGGGCCTGCTGGCCGACGGTGAGGACCATGGCGAGCATGCGGACCGGGCCGACGAGGGAGGCCAGGTAGGCGGAGAAGGCGACGAAGGTGCCCAGGGTGATCTGGCCGCGGTAGGCGAGCCAGCCGCCGAGGGCGAGGACGGCGACCTGGCCGAGGGCGGGGACGGCCTGGAGGGCCGGGGTGTACCGCGAGTTCAGCCGGATCGTCCGCAGCCGGCCGGCGAACAGCTTCCGCCCGGCCTCGCGGATCTTGCCGGTCTCCTGGTCCTCCTGGCCGAAGCCCTTCACGACCCGGACGCCGGTCACGGCCCCGTCGACGACCCCGGCGACGACCGCGGCCTGCTGCTGCGCGTGCCAGGTGGCGGGGTGGAGCCGGGTACGGCTGCGCTTGGCGATGAACCAGAGGGCGGGGGCGACGGCGAGGGCGACGAGGGTGAGCGGAAGGGACAGCCAGGCCATGACGCCCAGCGAGATGAGGAAGAGGAGGACGTTCCCGACCGTCATCGGGAGCATGAACAGCAGACCCTGGATCAGCTGCAGGTCGCTGGTGGCCCGCCCGATGACCTGCCCGGTCGACAGCTCGTCCTGCCGCCGCCCGTCGAGCCGGGTGATGGTGGCGTACATGTCGGTCCGCAGGTCGTGCTGGACGTCGAGCGCGAGGCGGCCGCCGTAGTAGCGGCGGACGTAGGTGAGGGCGTAGACGAGGACGGCGGCGCCGATGAGGAGGCCGGTCCAGACGGAGAGGTCGCGGGTCTTCGTCCCGATGACGTCGTCGATGATCACCTTGGTGACCAGCGGCACGAGAGCGAGCACGGCCATGCCGGCCAGCGAGGACCCGAGCGCGAGCAAGGTGTTCGCCTTGTACCGCCACGCGTACCCGGCGAGCCTGCGCGCCCAGCCCTGCTGTTGTTCCCCGACCGCCGCCACGAGTGGCCTCCCGTTCGTCCTGCTCTACCGGAAGCCCCAACACGGGTGGGCTGCGATTTCATCCCGCCGCAACAAACCGGGGCCGAGGTCCGGTCTCTGGTCCTAGGACCACACGGATCGGCTCGGCCGGTGCCCGCGCGGATCGCCTCAGCCTGTGCCGTAGAACAGGAGGAACACGGCCGTCACGGCCGTACCGCTGAAGACGGCGCTCGTCACGGCGGCGAGCCGCCGCCCGCGCCCGGCCCGCGCCGGGTCACGGAACCTCGCCCACGCCCCGTGGGCGAGGAACAGGCTCAGCAGTCCGGTACCGGCGAGGGTCGGACGGGGACTGAAGGACCAGCTCAGATACGCGACGAACGCGAGGCCTCCGAGCAGCGCGCAGGCGAGCAGGGTGAGGATCATCTCGGCGACGGCCTCCCCCACCAGCTCGGCCAGGAGTTCCCCGGCCTTCTTCAACGCCCGGCGCATCACGTCCCACGGCACCCGCTCCTCCCCCAGGACACGGCCCACGAGGTCGCAAGGACCTCGGGCCTCCGCGGAGGAGGACCCGCGCGGGGCGGGAAGGGTTGTGCCCTTGGGTAGGGATCCAGGGGCCGTCGTCGGGCGGGCCCGTGGACACCGAGGGGAAGGGGAGGCGTACGTGACGCTGATCGAGAGTGCGACGCCGTACGGGTGGGGGCGGCTGCACGCGGCGTTCCAGGTCCTGGAGGTGCTGGCCGTCGGACGGACGGAGCTGGGGACCCCGGCCGGGCTGCGGCGGACGACGAACACTCCGCGCAACCACTTCGTGAGGCTGCTGCGGGAGGCCGGGCCGCAGCTGCTCACCGCCCGGGAGAAGGGCGGTGACCACGCCAGGGCGGTCGAGGAGGTCTTCGGGGACATCGTCCGGCTGACAGGGCCGCAGCGGATGTACGACAAGAGCCTGGACGAGCGGCAGATCGCCGAGTTCCGGCGGGGGTACGCGGATCAGATCGCCGGGTACCGGAAGGCGTGGGAGGCCTTCGTGGTCTGACACGAGCCCGTGCCCCTTCCCGGAGAAGGAGGGGCACGGGCTCCACACCGTCAGAGGTGCGTCGGTTCGAACATCCTCAGGAGGGCCGGGAGGACGACGACCGACGGGCCCGGCGTCGCGAGGGACTTCGCGAGGTCCGCCGTCAGGGACTCCGGGGTCGTCAGGGTCGCCGGGACGCCGAAGGACTCCGACAGGGCCACGAAGTCCGGGCGGGACAGCTCCGTGCCCGTGGCCTCGCCGAACGCGCCCGTCATGTACTCGCGCAGGATGCCGTAGCCGCCGTCGTCCACGATCAGCCACGTCACGTCCAGGCCGTACTGCTTCGCCGTCGCCAGCTCCGCGATCGAGTACATCGCGCCGCCGTCGCCGGACACCGCGAGCACCGGCCGGCTCGGGTCCGCCGCCGCCGCGCCGAGCGCCGCCGGGAAGCCGTAGCCGAGGCCGCCCGCGCCCTGCGCGGAGTGCATCGTGTTCGGGTGCTTCGCGTCGAAGGCCGACCACGCCCAGTACGCCAGGATCGTCATGTCCCAGAAGCTCGGGGACCGCTCCGGGAGCGCCTCCCGTACCGCCGCGACGATCTGCTGCTCCAGGCCCAGGTCCTGCGCCGCGATCCGGTCCCGGACCTTCGTCAGGACGGCCGCGACCCGCTCGGCGGCGGTGGCGTCCCGGCGCTCCGGCACCGTCTCCAGGAGTGCCTGGAGCGCGAGCCGGGCGTCCGCGTGGATGCCGAGCGCCGGGTGGTTGGACTCCAGCTTCCCGGCGTCCGCCTCGATCTGGATCACCCGGCCGCGGGGCGCGAACGTGTGGTAGTTCGACGACAGCTCCCCGAGCCCCGAGCCGACGACGAGCAGGACGTCCGCGTCCTCCAGGAAGTCGGTGGTGTGCCGGTCCTCCAGCCAGGACTGCAGCGACAGCGGGTGCTCCCAGGGGAACGCGCCCTTGCCGCCGAAGGTGGTCACCACGGGGATGTCGAGCCGCTCCGCGAGCGCGAGCAGCTTGCCCGAGGCGTCGGAGCGGACGACCCCGCCGCCCGCGATGACCGCCGGGCGTTCGGCGTTCGCCAGGAGGTGCGCGGCGACCGCCGTCAGCTCGGGGCGCGGGGCGATGTCCTCGGGCGTCGCGTCCATCGCCGTCACGACCGGCAGGGTGGTCTCCGCGAGGAGGACGTCCTGCGGGATCTCCACCCAGACCGGCCCGTGCGGGGCGGTGAGCGCCGACTCCCAGGCCGCGGCGATGGCCGACGGGATCTGGGACTGGGTACGGACCGTGTGGACCGACTTCACGATGTCCCGGAAGGACGCCTGCTGGTCGCGCAGCTCGTGCAGATAGCCGTGCCGGCCGCCGCCGAGGCCGGCCACCGGGATCTGGCTGCCGATCGCGAGGACGGGCGCGGAGGCGGCGGCCGCCTCCTGGAGCGCGGCGAGCGACATGAGCGCGCCCGGGCCGGTGGAGAGCAGCAGCGGGGCGGCCTCGCCGGTGATCCGGCCGTACGCGTCGGCGGCGAAGCCCGCGTTGTTCTCGACGCGGAGGCCGACGTACCGGAGGGAGGAGCGGCGCAGGGCGTCGAACATGCCCAGGGCGTGCTGGCCGGGGAGGCCGAAGACGGTGGTGGCGCCGAGGCCGGTGAGGGTCTCGACGACGAGGTCACCGCCGTTCCGCCCTGCGGGCGGGTTGAGCGCGGCGGTCGTCTGCGCGGCGGTGGGCCGGAGTACCAGGTCGTGGTCGTGGGTCATCGGGTCCCTCTGGGCGTGGCTCGGTCAGTCGGGTGCGGCCCGGTGGTCGGGGGTGTGCCCACCCGTCCCGCCCTGCGGAACGTATGCCCACACCCCCGACGGGTCCTACTTCGCCGTGCGGCTATCGGCGATCTGGCGGGACATGATCGTCGTGAGTTCGTACGCGGTGTGGGAGGCGGCGACCGCGGTGATCTCGGCGTGGTCGTAGGCCGGGGCGACCTCGACGACGTCCGCCGACACCAGGTTGCAGGAGGAGAGGCCGCGGAGGATCTCCAGGAGCTCGCGGGAGGTCATGCCGCCCGCCTCCGGGGTGCCGGTGCCCGGCGCGTGCGCCGGGTCGAGGCAGTCGATGTCGATGGAGATGTACAGCGGGCGGTCGCCGATGCGCTGGCGCAGCTGGTCGGCGACCTCGTCGGCGCCGCGGCGGTAGATGTCCGCCGAGGTGACGATGCCGAAGCCCATCTTCTCGTCGTCGGTGAGGTCCTGCTTGCCGTACAGCGGGCCGCGGGTGCCGACGTGGGAGAGCGCCTCGGTGTCGAGGATGCCCTCCTCGACGGCGCGGCGGAACGGGGTGCCGTGGGTGTACTCGGCACCGAAGTACGTGTCCCAGGTGTCGAGGTGCGCGTCGAAGTGGAGCAGGGCGACGGGGCCGTGCTTCTTGGCGACGGAGCGGAGCAGCGGCAGCGCGATGGTGTGGTCGCCGCCGAGGGTCATCATGCGGGCGCCGGAGTTCAGCAGGTCGTCCGCCGCGGCCTCGATGGTCTCGACGGCCTCGTTGATGTTGAACGGGTTGGCGGCGATGTCACCGGCGTCCGCGACCTGGGCGAGGGCGAACGGGGAGGCGTCCTGGGCCGGGTTGTACGGGCGGAGCAGGCGGGACGCCTCGCGGATGGCGTTGCCGCCGAAGCGGGCGCCGGGGCGGTAGGAGACTCCGCTGTCGAAGGGGACGCCGACCACGGCGATGTCGGCGGTGCCGACCTCGTCGAGCCGCGGCAGCCGGGCGAACGTCGCGGGACCGGCGTACCGCGGGATGCGGGACGAGTCGATCGGGCCGCGCGGGGTGTTCTGGTCGCTGCTGCTCATGGTCGGGTCCTCCTGGGGTGTATCGGTGGGGGTCCGGTCGGGGCCTCGGGTCTCGGGGCCCCGTCCGGGGGTCTCGGTGCGGTCAGCCGGTCGCGGGGGCCGGAGCGGTCTCCGGCACCGAGTCGGCCTCGGGGTTCTCCCGGCCCGCGAGGCGGGCGCGCCAGTGCGCGAGCACGGCGGCGTCCGTCGGGCGGGTTGCCAGGGAAACGATCACATATGCGGCGAGCGAGGCCAACAAACCATAGTAAACAGGCTCATTTGCAAGGATTCCGTAAGTCCACATCAGGCCAATGACGGCCAGGCCGCCGACGGTGACCGCGGCGAGCGCGCCCTGGACCGTGCCGCGGCGCCAGAGCAGTCCGCCGAGGATGGGCACGAGGAGCCCGCCGACCAGCAGGTTGTAGGCGACGGTGAGGGCCTGGACGACGTCGTTGAGGGCGATGGCGATGAGGATGACGGCGACGCCCATGATGAGGATGAAGGCACGGTTGCCCTTCACCTCGTCGTGGTCGTCCCCGTCGGCCGACACGGTTCCGCGCAGCCGCGACCAGATGTCGTTGTTGGCGACGGTGGCGCAGGCGATCAGCGCGCCGGAGGAGGTCGACATGACGGCGGCGAGGGCGGCGGCGAGGACGAGGCCCCGGACGCCCATCGGCAGCTCGTCCTTGACGATGGTGGCGAAGGCGTCGTCGGCGCTGGGCAGGTTCGGGTACAGCACCTTCGCGGCGGTGCCGATGACGGCTCCGGCGAGGGCGTACGCGAGACAGTAGGTGCCGGCGACGGTGCCGCCCCACTTGGCGACCTTGTCGGTGCGGGCGGTGAAGACCCGCTGCCAGATGTCCTGCCCGATGAGCATGCCGAAGGTGTAGATCAGCACGTAGGTGAAGATCGTCTCGCCGCCGATGCCGAGGGGCTCGAAGTACGAGGTGGGCAGCGCGGCCTTCATCTCGGCGAAGCCGCCCGCCTTGACGACGGCGATCGGCAGCAGCAGGAGCAGCACGCCGATGGTCTTCACCACGAACTGCACCATGTCGGTGATGGTGATGGACCACATGCCGCCGAGCGTCGAGTAGGCGACGACGATGGTGCCGCCGAGGACGATCGCGAGGGTCCGGGGCAGGTCGAAGAGGACGTCGAAGATCGTGGCGTACGCGATGGTCGAGGTGACCGCGAGCATCAGCGTGTACGCCCACATGACGACGCCCGAGATGACGCCGGCCCTGCCGCCGTAGCGCAGGTCGAGCATCTCGGAGACGGTGTAGACCTTCAGCCGGGCGATCCGGGCGGAGAAGAACACGCTCAGCGCGAGCAGGCCGAGGCCGATGGCGAAGACCATCCAGGCACCCGAGAGGCCGTACTTGTAGCCGAGGCCCACGCCACCGATGGTGGAGGCGCCGCCGAGGACGATGGCGGCCATCGTGCCGGAGTACATCCAGGGACCGAGGCGGCGCCCGGCGACCAGGAACTCGCTCTTGGACTTGGCGCGGCGCATGCCCCACCAGCCCATCGCGAGCATGCCGGCCAGGTACAGGGCGATCACTGTGTAGTCGACGGCCATGGGGCCTCCTTCGTTCACCTCGGTGGCGTGTCGTGCAGGGGAGTGACCAGAAGCTGATCGCGGGGACATCCGCCCGTACCCGCGGCCTCTGGATGCCATGACAGTAGGTGGCCGGAAAGCGACGATGAAGTGTACGTTTCCTCCACTGACCGGGCGGGGGATGTACGAAGGGCACATCGCCATGACCTCCGCCGAGCCCGCCGCCACCCCTCCCGCGCCGCCGGTCTCCCTGGCCGCGCTGCTCGCCCGGCGGGACCTCGGGCTGCGGCTGCTCGCCGGTCCCGAGGACGTCTCGATCCACTGGGTGCACACCTCGGAGATGGCCGATCCGTATCCGTACCTCCTCGGCGGTGAGCTGCTCATGACGGCGGGCGTGCTGCTCGCCGATCCGGCGCACTACGTGGAGCGGGTGGTGGAGGCCGGGGCGGCGGCGCTCGCCTTCGGCGTGACGCCGGTGTACGACACGGTCCCCGCGGAGCTCGTCGAGGCCTGCGCCCGGCACGGTCTGCCGCTGGTCGAGGTGCCGCCGAGGACCCCCTTCACGGCGGTGGCGCGGGCGCTGTGGCGGCTGATGGCGGAGGCCCGGCTGTACGAGCTCCGCCGGGTGACCGAGGCGCAGCAGTCCCTGGCGGCGGCCGCGGCCCGGCCGGCCCCGGTCCCGGCGGTGCTCGGCGCGCTCGCCTCACGGCTCGGGGGGCGGGCGGTGCTCTTCGGGCCGGACGGTACGGAGTCGGTGGCGGCCGGCCGGGAGGTGCCCGCGGAGGCGGCCCGGGCGCTGCGGGACCTCGCGGGCGTCCTCGGCCCGCGCCCGGGCGGCCCGGCCTCGGCGAGCGGGGACGGCGGCGGGCTCCGGCTCGCCGCGTACGCGCTCGGCGGCGGGGACGGGCTGACGCTCGGGGTGGCGACGGAACGGCGCGGCGGCCCCGGGGACCACACGATCGCGGGGGTCGCGGTCGTCCTGCTGTCCCTGCTGACGGCCCCGCACCGGGGCGCGGACGCGACCGTACGGGACGGGGCCCTGGTCCGGCTCCTGCTCGGCACGGCCCCCGCGGAGATCGCGGACACCCTGGGCCCGGGCCCGTGGACGGTGGTCCACGCCTCGGGCGGCGACGGCACCCCGTTCGCGGCGGCCGGCCTGGCGGCGGCACTGGGGACACCACTGATGGACGTGGGCGGCACGGCTGCGGGGGCGACGGGCTCGGGGGGTACGAGTCCGGGGGCGACGGGCCCAGGGGGTACGACTCCGGGGGCGGCCGGCTCAGGGGGTACAACTCCGGGGGCGACGGGCTCAGGCGGTACCGCTCCCGGGGCCGCGCTCGGAGCCGTACGCCTGCTCCTGCCCGCCCCCTCCCCCGTCACCGCTCAGTCCGGCTGGACGCTGGGGGTGAGCGCCCCCGTCGAGGCGGGCGAACTCGCGGCGGCCGACGCTCAGGCGGCGCGAGCCCTGCGGCGGGCGGAGGCGACCGGGGCGGATCTGGTGCGGCACCGCCCGGGCGGGATCGCCGCCCTGGTGGACCCGGACGAGGCCGGCGCCCACGCGCGCGCCCTCCTCGCCCCGCTGGCCGAACCGCTCGCCGAGACCCTGCGCGTCTGGCTCTCGCTGCACGGCGGCTGGGACCGGACGGCCGTCGCGATGGACATCCACCGCAACACCGTCCGCCAGCGGATCGCCCGCTGCGCCGCACTCCTGGACCGGGACCTGGACGACCCGGACGTGCGCATGGAGCTGTGGTTCGCGCTCAAGTCCCGGTGAGGTGCGGGGCCGGGGCGCGGATCACCGGGCGCCCGCGGCCTGGGCGGCCGCCAGTTCCTCGACCCGGCTGCGGTAGGCCGCGGCCAGGTCGCCGCCGTTCGCACCGGGAACGCCCTCGGGACCGACCCCGAGGGACTCCAGGACCGCGTCGGCACGGGCCTGACGGTCCGCCAGCCCGTCCATCACGTGCGGGTAGAGGAGGTCGAGTCCGCGCCTGTCGCCGTCCGACAGGTTCTGTCCGTTGCCGGTCGGCGCGCAGCTGCTGGGGGTGGACTTGTAGAAGAAGGCCGGGAACCGGTAGAGCATCACGGACTTCGTGTCGAAGGGCCCGGCGACGAGGTCCGGGGAGTCCACGGTGCGCAGGTTGTGATCCACCTTCGCGCGCGGCCACTTGTTCGGCTCACCCGCGAGGAACGTGTAGATGCCGGGGCGCCGACCCTGGGCGTCCGCCACGAAGACACCGGAGGGGTCCTGGGTGGGGACGTACCCGACCTCGTCCTCCCAGCGGAACTCGCCCTCGCAGGTGCCGCGCATGTTCTGGTGGGAGTGGTGGAACCCCAGCGCGTGCAGGAACTCGTGCCGCACGGTGCCCTCCCACTGGGTGGGCCTGTGCGACGCGAACCCCCCGAGGTTCAGGCTGCGCTGGCCGGGGTTGCCGCCGACCGGGCCTCCTCCCGCACCGATGACACTGTCCGTGCTGTCGGTGCCCACCAGGGAGAAGAAGCCCGGCAGGTCGAAGCTGACCCGGATCTCGGCGGCGAGGTCGGTGTCGTCCTCGGCCCATCGCCGGAACGCGCCGCCCCCGCCGTTCTGCCCGAAGTCGAGTGTCAGGTTGCAGGCGTCGGTGATCTGCTTCGTCGCTCCCGCGATGTCCGCGTGCAGATCGGTGTCCCCGTCGAGGAAGGCGACCCGCACCGTCTTGCCCAGAGGCCATCTCCCGATGTCGGTGATGAGGAACTCCAGGCCACCGGCGGCCGTTGTGCGCCGCCAGCGGTCCCGTACCTCGATCTGGGCGACGACCTCGTCGGGCAGGGATTCGAGAGGGAGGGATTCGAGTTCCATGACGCACCCCTTCGCATCACATTCGAAACGGTTCCCCCCGACCGGCGACGGTCTGACGACGGATGGGCAGCCCGGCTCCCCGCGCGAGCGTGCCGACGTCGGAATCTCACCTCCCAGTATCGCCCGAATGGAGGTCTTCTGCGACTTGACTGTCACTCTGAGTAGTGCGCCAGCCGTCAGGATGACGCAGCGTCAGGACCAGAGCTTGTTCACGGCCGTCTTCGTCGTCGTCTTGAAGGCCGTCAGCGGGGCGTCCTTCAGATCGCCCATCTGGCCCCACCGGACGTACGTGACGGTCTTGCCGTCGCGGCCCACCGAGAAGAGGTGGATGTCGGTGCTGCCGACCTGCGGGTCGGCGGTGTCCAGGCTGTAGACCCAGGCGCCCTCCTCGACGGCGAGCTTGCCGTGGGAGGCGCTGACGGCGTGCAGGCCCGGGTTCTGCCGCTCCAGCAGGGGCCCGCAGCCGGCGAGGGCCTTGCGGAGGGTGTCGACCAGCTTCACGGCGTCGGCCTCGGTGCGGGCGACGGTGGTGATCTGGACGCCGTTGGTGTCGAGCTCGGTGCTGAACTCGCGGTAGCGGGTGTTCTGCGCCGGGATCTTGTACGGGGCGCAGAGTGCGCCGCCGTTCTCCGGGACGCCGGTGAAGACCTGGGTGGCGGTCCACGGGGTCGCCGACGGCGGCATCTGGGAGGCGGCGAGGAAGGCCGGCTGGGCGGCGGCCTGCGCCGGGCCCGTGGCGAGGGCCGCGAGGCCCAGGGCGGCAGCGGCGGCGGTGGCCAGTGCGGTGCGGAGCTTGTTCATGGTGGTGGATCCCCCGTCGGGTCGTTCGGTCAGTGCTCGACCAGCGTCGGGCCGGCCGCCCGCCGCCCGCAACGGTGACGCGCCCACCCTCCGTCCCGGAACCATTCCACCCCCGCTGACGTGCAAGGACGTGAAGGGTGGGACGCAGGGTCGAGGGGGATGGAATGCCGAAGGACGCCGCCGTCGAGGAGTTCGCGGGGCTCGTGCGCGCGCTGAAGGCGCGCGACAGGAGGAGTTACGAGGCGCTGGGCCGGCGCCTGAGCGTCAGCGCGTCCACCCTCCACCGCTACTGCTCGGGCGCGACCGTCCCGGAGGAGTTCGCCGTGGTCGACCGCCTCGCCCGGCTGTGCGGCGCGGACGAGGAGGAGCGGCGGGCTCTGGAGGCGGCCTGGACCCGCGCGGACGGCGCCCGCCGCACTCCGACACCGGAGGCCGTCGGGGAGCCGGCACCCGTCGCGGAGCCGGCGCCCGAGCCCGGCCCTGAGCCCGCGCCCGAGCCCGGCCCGAAGCCGACGCCCGAGCCGGAACTCGTGCACGCGCGCGTGCCGGGCCTCCCGTCCGAGCGGCGGAGGCGCCGGTGGGGGTGGGTGGGCGTGGTCTGCGGGGCGCTGGCGGTCGCGGGGACGGTGACGCTCGGAGCCGTACTCCTGCCCGGGAAGACCCGGGAGCGGGCCGCCGAACCAGCGGCGCCGCTGACGTGGACGGTCGCCTCGGACCTCTGGAAGAACGGGTGCGGGCACACCTACCTCGTGGAGCGGACGCCCCCTCCCCCGCCGGAGGCGGCCGACGCGCGGAGCTGGGCGGCGGCGCAGGGGGCCGTGGACGGCGGGGAGACGCTGGTGCGGGTGTCGGTGCAGGGGAAGAGCGCGGCGGCGGTGGTGCTCCAGGCGCTGCACGTGCGGGTGGTGGAGCGGGGCGCGCCGCTGCCGCGGGCGGCGTACCGGATGGACGACGGGTGCGGCGGGGCGGTGACGCCGCGCCGTTTCGAGGTGGACCTGGACCGGCCGCGGCCGGTGGCGCGGGCGCTGGACGGGTACGACGCCTCCGGGCAGGAGGGCCGGACGCTCCCGGCGGTCTCCTTCCCGTACGTGGTCAGCGCCGCCGAGCCGGAGGAGCTGCTGGTCTCGGCGGAGGCGGCGGGGTGCGACTGCCGCTGGTACCTGGAGCTGGAGTGGAGCTCGGAGGGGCGCCGGGGCACGGTCCGGATCGGGGACGAGGACGGCGCACCGTTCCGGACGAGCGGGGCGAAGGGGCGGCCCGTGTACGAGTACGACTCCGTGGGGCGGGCCTGGATCACAGGCGAGAAGTCTGGACAGGGTGGGTGACCGCTGGGTAACTTCGTTGACGAAAGACTGAGCAAGCGCTTAGACAACTGGGCCTGCACACCGGAGGAGCCGCACCGTGCGCCGTACCGTATTCAACGAGGACCACGAGGCGTTCCGGGAGACCATCCGCGCCTTCATCGAGGCCGAGGTCGTCCCGGTCTACGACGAGTGGTTCGCGGCCGGCCAGGCGCCGCGCGAGTTCTACGACAAGCTCGGCGAGCTGGGCATCTTCGGCATCAACGTGCCCGAGGAGTTCGGCGGCGCGGGCCTGGACACCCACAAGTTCGAGGCCGTCCTCTACGAGGAGACCTCGCGCGCGGGTGTGCAGTTCGGCGGCTCCGGTGTCCACGTGCTGCTCGCCCTGCCGTACATCAAGATGCTCGCCACCGGCGACCAGAAGAAGCGCTACCTGCCGAAGTTCGTCACCGGCGAGGAGATGTGGGCCCTCGCGATGACCGAGCCGGGCACCGGCTCCGACGTCGCGGGCATGAAGACCACCGCCAAGCTCTCCGAGGACGGCACGCACTACGTCCTCAACGGCGCCAAGACCTTCATCACCGGTGGCGTCCACGCCGACCGCGTGATCGTCTGCGCCCGTACGTCCGCCCCGACGGCCGAGGACCGCCGCTTCGGCATCTCCCTCTTCGCCGTGGACACCAAGTCCGAGGGCTACTCCATCGGCCGCAAGCTGGACAAGCTGGGCCTGCGCACCTCCGACACGGCCGAGCTGGCCTTCGTCGACGTCAAGGTGCCCGTCGAGGACCTCCTCGGCGAGGAGGGCAAGGGCTTCTCCTACCTCGGCCACAACCTGGCCTCCGAGCGCTGGGGCATCGCCTTCGGCGCGTACGCGCAGGCCAAGGCCGCCGTGCGCTTCGCCAAGGAGTACGTGCAGGACCGCACCGTCTTCGGCAAGCCGGTCGCGCACTTCCAGAACACCAAGTTCGAGCTGGCCGCCTGCCAGGCCGAGGTCGACGCCGCCGAGGCCGTGGCCGACCGCGCCCTGGAGGCCCTGGACGCGGGCGAGCTGTCCCCGGCCGAGGCCGCGAGCGCCAAGCTCTTCTGCACCGAGGTCGCGCACCGCGTCATCGACCGCTGCCTCCAGCTGCACGGCGGCTACGGCTACATGAACGAGTACCCGATCGCGCGCCTGTACGCCGACAACCGCGTCAACCGCATCTACGGCGGCACCAGCGAGATCATGAAGTCGATCATCGCCAAGTCGATGGGCCTGTAGGTCCAGGTGCCCGACGCGCACAGCGCCCTGGATGCCCTGCTCGATCTGCTCGACCTGGAGCGGATCGAGCGGGACATCTTCCGGGGTGAGTCCCGCTCCGCGCTCGTCCCCCGCGTCTTCGGCGGCCAGGTGGCCGCCCAGGCCCTGGTGGCGGCCGGGCGGACGGTCCCCGAGGACCGGCTCGCCCACTCCCTGCACGCGTACTTCCTGCGCCCCGGTGACCCGGGCGCGCCGATCGTGTACACCGTCGACCGGATCCGCGACGGACGCTCCTTCACCACCCGCCGGGTCGTCGCCGTCCAGCACGGGCAGCCGATCTTCCACCTCTCGGCGTCGTTCCAGACGTACGAGGAGGGGCTCGACCACCAGGCGGACATGCCGGCCGCGCCGGACCCGGAGTCGCTGCCCACACCGGCCGAGATGCTGCCCCGTCACCTCCCCCGCGAGGTCGCGGACCGGCTGATCGAGGCCAGGGCGGCCGTCGACCTCCGCTATGCCGAGGTCCCGCCGTGGGGCTCGGTCGGGGAGCCGCGCGAGCCGCGCTCGCAGGTCTGGTTCCGCACCAACGGCAAGCTGGCCGACGACCCTCTCCTCCACGTCGTCCTCGCCACGTACGTCTCCGACATGACGCTGCTCGACTCCGTCCTGCTCGCGCACGGCCGGGGCGGCTGGGCCGTCGGGGACGTCGTCGGGGCGTCCCTGGACCACGCGATGTGGTTCCACCGCCCCTTCCGGGCCGACGAGTGGCTCCTGTACGACCAGGAGTCGCCGACCGCGTCCGGCGGGCGCGGTCTCGGCCAGGCCCGGATCTACACGCAGGACGGCAGGCTCGCGATCTCGGTCATCCAGGAGGGTGTCGTTCGCGTTCCGCGCCGATGACCGGACATACCGTCCGATGTCATGGCAGAGCAGTCGGGCAGCGGTGAGAGCACGTCCACGGTGATCGTGGCGGCGGTGGCGAATCTGGGGATCGCCGCCGCCAAGGCCGTGGCCGGTGTCATCAGCGGATCCAGCGCGATGCTGTCGGAGGCCGCCCACTCGGTCGCCGACACCGTCACCGAGGTCATGCTGCTCACCGCGCTGAAGCGGAGCGAGAAGCCGGCCGACGAGGACCACCCCGTGGGCTACGCGGGCGAGCGGTACGTCTGGGCGTTGCTCGCGGCCGTGGCGACCTTCGTGGGCGGCGCGGTCTTCTCGGTCTACGACGGCGTCCACACCCTCACCCACGGCGAGGAGCTGGGCGACCCGCTGGTCTCGTACATCGTGCTGGGCGTCGCCTTCGTGCTTGAGGGCTACTCGCTCCGGACCGGCGTCCGGCAGATGCGGGCCGAGGCGGAACGGGCCGGGGCGCCCTTCGCCCGCTACCTCCGCCTCACGCCCGACACCACGGTGAAGGCGGTGGTGATGGAGGACTCCGCCGCCCTGGCCGGCCTGATGCTGGCGGCGGGCGGCCTCCTCGGCGGCCAGATCACCGGCTCCAGCGTGTGGGACGGCATCGCGTCGATCCTCATCGGCGCGCTGCTCGTGTACGTGGCCTGGGTCCTGGGCCGCTCCAACGCCGAACTCCTCATCGGCAGGCCGCTCCCGAGGCAGGTGCGGGCCGAGGTGCGCGAGGAGCTGCTCTCCGTGCCGCACATCGTGGACGTCCTTGAGCTGACGACGCTGATCCAGGGGCCGGGCGAGGTCCTGATCGCCGCGAAGATCGACTTCAGGGACGTGGCGTCGGCGGAGCAGGTGGAGTGGGCGTGCGAGGACGCGGAGTCGCAGCTGCGGGAGCGCTTCCCGCAGATCCGCCGCGTCTACCTGGACCCCACCCCCGCCGTCACCCAACACCGCCCCCGTCCCTGAGCCCTCCGTGTGGGCACGGGGGTCAGAGGAGGCCCGCCGCGTTCAGGGTGTAGGACGTCATCGGTTCGTAGAAGCGCGGGTCCAGGACGTGGTCGTCCAGCGGGATCGTGACCTGCATCGTGCCCTCGGCCTCGCCGATGAAGAGCGCGGGGTCGTTGCAGTCGGCGTAGCCGACGGAGTCGATCCCCCGCTGACCCGCCCGCCCGGCCCACCCGTGGTCCGCGATCACCAGATCGGGCCGCCCGTCCTCGCCGAGCGCGTCGAGGATCGCGTTCATCGGCTCCGGGGAGTGGGTGTGCCAGAGGCTCGCGCCCCGCTCGAAGACCGCGACGTCGGCGAACTGCACGACGTACCCCTCGTCGGCGACGAGCCCACCGGGGATCCTCACGATGTCGCAGCCCTGGGCGCGGAGCCCGGCCGCGACCCGGCTGTGCACGTCGATCAGCGCGCCGGGGTGGCCGGTCGCGAAGAGGACCCGCTCCTTTCCGGCGGCGGCCTTGCGCAGCCGGGCGGCCATCCGGTCCAGGCCGTCCACGGTGAGCTCGGGGTCGATGGTGTCCTGGCCGGCCCGGTGGGCCGGGTCGTCGATGACACCGCAGCGCTCGGCCATCACGGCGAGCACGTCCTGCTCGTCGGTCCAGCGGTCGCCGAGCTCCAGGCCGAGCCAGTAGTGCCGGTCGCCGTTGGCGAGCTTGCGGTAGTGGGAGAGGTTGTTGTCGCGCGGGGTGGCGACGTCTCCCGCGATCCGGGTGCGGACGAGGTGCTCGACAAGGGCGGGGCGGCTGAGTATCGGCATGGGGATCATTCTGGACGACGGCCCGCCGTTGTGGGCAATCGTTCCGTCCCGTGGACCCGCCGGACGGGCCCTAGCCCTTGAGCGCTGCGAAGGCCCCGTGGGCCAGGCGCCGGAGCAGCTCCTCCATCGGCCGGCGACCCACCGCGTCGAGGTGCGGCGTCGAGTTGAGCAGGCCGAACACCGCGTGGACCGCCGTCCGCGACTCCGACTCCCCCGCGTCCGGGTACAGCTCGCGCACCACCGCCACCCACAGCTCCACGTACTGCCGCTGCAGTTGCCGTACCCGCTTGCGGTCCTCGTCCTTGAGGCGGTCGAGCTCGCGGTCGTGGAGGGTGATCAGCGGCCGGTCGTCGAGGGCGAAGTCGATGTGGCCGTCGATGAGGGCGCCGAGCAGGGCCTCGGGGTCGCCGGTGGTCTCGCCGACCCGCAGCCGGCCGCCGTCGAGGAGCCGCTCGCTGATGCCGACGAGGAGCTCGGCGAGCATCGCGTCCTTGCCGGGGAAGTGGCGGTAGAGGCCGGGCCCGCTGATGCCGACGGCGGCTCCTATCTCGTCCACGCCCACGCCGTGGAAGCCGCGCTCGGCGAAGAGGCGGGCGGCCTCCTTGAGGATCTGCTGGCGCCGCGTCGGGGCGTCGGTCCTGCCGGTGGCGGTCCGGGTCGTGGCGGGGGTCGTGGTCATGGATTCGATTCTAGACAACCCGGTTAGCGGTCGTTAACCTGAACGGCATACGTTAACGCTCATTAACCGAGCAAGGGAGCTCGACGGATGCAGCAGGCACCTGTGCTGGCGAGTACGGCGGATCCCGCCTCGCCGGCCTGGCAGGCGAACGAGGCGGCGCACCACGAGCTGGCGGCCGTCCTGCGCGCCAAGCTCGCGGCGGCGGCGCTGGGCGGCGGTGAGAAGTCCCGGGCCCGGCACACCGCGCGCGGGAAGCTGCTGCCGAGGGACCGGGTGGACACCCTGCTCGACCCCGGCTCCCCCTTCCTGGAGCTGGCGCCGCTCGCGGCGAACGGGATGTACGGCGACGCGGCCCCGGCTGCCGGGGTCATCGCGGGCATCGGCCGGGTCTCGGGCCGCGAGTGCGTGATCGTCGCCAACGACGCGACGGTCAAGGGCGGCACGTACTACCCGATGACGGTGAAGAAGCACCTCCGGGCCCAGGAGGTGGCGCTGGAGAACCGTCTCCCCTGCCTCTACCTGGTCGACTCGGGCGGCGCGTTCCTGCCGATGCAGGACGAGGTCTTCCCCGACCGGGAGCACTTCGGCCGGATCTTCTACAACCAGGCCCGGATGTCGGGCGCGGGCATCCCGCAGATCGCGGCGGTCCTCGGTTCGTGCACGGCCGGTGGCGCGTACGTACCGGCGATGAGCGACGAGGCGGTGATCGTACGGAACCAGGGCACGATCTTCCTCGGCGGTCCGCCGCTGGTGAAGGCGGCGACCGGTGAGGTCGTGACGGCGGAGGAGCTGGGCGGCGGCGAGGTCCACTCGCGGATCTCCGGCGTCACCGACCACCTCGCCGAGGACGACGCCCACGCGCTGCGGATCGTGCGGAACATCGTCGCGACCCTCCCCGAGCGCGGCCCGCTGCCGTGGTCGGTCGAGCCGGTCGAGGAGCCGAAGGTGGATCCGGCCGGCCTGTACGGCGCGGTGCCGGTGGACTCCCGTACCCCTTACGACGTGCGCGAGGTCATCGCCCGGGTCGTGGACGGCTCCCGTTTCCAGGAGTTCAAGTCCGAGTACGGGCAGACGCTGATCACCGGCTTCGCCCGGATCCACGGGCACCCGGTCGGCATCGTCGCCAACAACGGCATCCTGTTCGCCGAGTCCGCCCAGAAGGGCGCGCACTTCATCGAGCTGTGCGACCAGCGCGGCATCCCGCTGGTCTTCCTGCAGAACATCACCGGTTTCATGGTCGGCAAGGCGTACGAGCACGGCGGCATCGCCAAGCACGGCGCCAAGATGGTGACGGCCGTGGCCACCACCCGGGTGCCGAAGCTGACGGTCGTCGTCGGCGGTTCGTACGGCGCGGGCAACTACTCGATGTGCGGCCGGGCGTACTCTCCGCGCTTCCTGTGGATGTGGCCGAACGCCAAGATCTCGGTCATGGGCGGCGAGCAGGCCGCGTCCGTCCTCGCGACCGTCAAGCGCGACCAGCTCGGCGACGAGTGGAGCGCGGAGGACGAGGAGGCCTTCAAGGCCCCGATCCGCGAGCAGTACGAGACCCAGGGCAGCGCGTACTACGCGAGCGCCCGGCTCTGGGACGACGGGGTCATCGACCCGATGGAGACCCGGCAGGTCCTCGGACTCGCCCTGACCGCCTGTGCCAACGCGCCGCTGGGAGACCCCCAGTTCGGCGTCTTCCGGATGTGAGGGTGTGAGGACGTCCATGTTCGACACAGTGCTCGTCGCGAATCGCGGCGAGATCGCGGTCCGGGTCATCCGGACGCTGCGGGCGCTCGGTGTGCGTTCGGTCGCGGTGTACAGCGACGCGGACGCCGACGCCCGGCACGTACGGGAGGCGGACACGGCGGTACGGATCGGACCGCCGCCGGCCTCGGAGTCGTATCTGTCGGTGGAGGTGCTCCTCGACGCGGCCCGCCGGACGGGCGCGCAGGCGGTGCACCCCGGGTACGGCTTCCTCGCGGAGAACGCGGGGTTCGCGCAGGCGTGCGCGGACGCGGGGCTCGTCTTCATCGGCCCGCCGGCCTCGGCGATCTCCCTGATGGGCGACAAGATCAGGGCGAAGGAGACGGTGAAGGCGGCGGGCGTGCCGGTCGTCCCCGGCGCGGCCGACCCCGAGCTGGAGGCCGCGGCGCGCGAGTTGGGCGCGCCGGTGCTGCTGAAGCCGTCCGCGGGCGGCGGCGGCAAGGGCATGCGGCTGGTGCGTGACCTGTCGACGCTGACGGAGGAGATCGCGTCCGCGCGCCGCGAGGCCCGTGCCTCCTTCGGTGACGACACGCTGCTGGTGGAGCGGTGGATCGACCGGCCCCGGCACATCGAGATCCAGGTCCTGGCGGACGCCCACGGGAACGTGATCCACCTGGGCGAGCGCGAGTGCTCGCTCCAGCGCCGCCACCAGAAGATCATCGAGGAGGCGCCGAGCGTCCTGCTGACCCCGGAGATCCGGGCGTCGATGGGCGCGGCGGCGGTCGAGGCGGCCCGCTCCTGCGGGTATGTGGGCGCGGGCACGGTCGAGTTCATCGTGCCGGGCGGCGACCCGTCCTCGTACTACTTCATGGAGATGAACACCCGTCTCCAGGTCGAGCACCCGGTGACCGAGCTGATCACCGGCGTGGACCTGGTGGAGTGGCAGCTGCGGGTGGCGTCGGGCGAGCCGCTGCCCTTCGCGCAGGAGGACATCACCCTCACGGGCTGGGCGATCGAGGCGCGGATCTGCGCGGAGGACCCGTCCCGGGGCTTCCTGCCCTCGGGCGGCACGGTCCTTGCCCTGAACGAGCCGGCGGGCGAAGGGGTCCGCACGGACTCGGGCCTGTCGGAGGGTACGGAGGTCTCGTCCCTCTACGACCCGATGCTGTCGAAGGTCATCGTCCATGCCGAGGACCGCCCGACGGCCCTGCGCCGGCTGCGCGCGGCGCTGGCGGACACGGTGACCCTGGGCGTCCCGACGAACGCGGGCTTCCTGCGCCGGCTCCTCGCCCACCGGGACGTCGTCGCCGGCGCCCTGGACACGGGCCTGGTGGAGAGGGACGCGGAGAGCCTGGTCCCGGAGGGCGTTCCGGACGAGGTGTACGCGGCGGCGGCGGCCGTACGGCTCGCGGAGCTGGCTCCGGCGGCGGGCGGCTGGACCGACCCGTTCTCGGTGCCGAGCGGCTGGCGCCTGGGCGGCAGCCCGGCCCCGCTTCCGTTCCCCGTGCGGGCGGCGGGACTCGAACCCGTCCTGGCCGAGGCGCCGGCCGGCGCCCGGGTCACGGACACCTCCGTGACGGTCACGGTGGACGGCGTCGTCCACCGCTTCCACCGGGCCGGCGACTGGCTGGGCCGCGACGGTGATTCCTGGCACGTCATGGATCACGACCCCGTCGCCGCCGCCCTCTCCGGCGCCCGGCACGGCGGCGCCGACACGCTCGCCGCTCCCATGCCCGGCACCGTCACCGTCGTCAAGGTGGCCGTCGGGGACGAGGTCGAGGCCGGGCAGAGTCTGCTGGTCGTCGAGGCGATGAAGATGGAGCACGTCATCTCCGCCCCGCACGCCGGCACCGTCACCGAGCTGGACGTCACGCCCGGTTCGACCGTCGCCATGGACCAGATCCTGGCCGTGGTGACGCCCCGCGAGGAGGAGGTCGCATGACCGCCGCAGGACTGCCCATGGTCGTGCCCGATCCCGCGCTGCCGGCACGGGTGCGGATCCACGAGGTCGGCGCGCGCGACGGGCTGCAGAACGAGAAGGGCGCCGTCCCGACGGACGTGAAGGCGGAGTTCATCCGGCGGCTCGCCGCCGCCGGGCTCTCCACCGTCGAGGCGACCAGCTTCGTGCACCCCAAGTGGGTGCCCCAGCTGGCGGACGCGGAGGACCTGTTCCCGCTGGTCCGCGATCTGCCGGTCCGGCTCCCGGTGCTCGTGCCGAACGAGCGCGGTCTGGACCGCGCCCTCGCCCTCGGCGTCCGGGAGATCGCCGTCTTCGCCTCCGCCACGGAGTCCTTCGCGAAGGCCAACCTCAACCGGACCGTCGACGAGGCCCTCGCGCTCTTCGCCCCCACGGTCACCCGGGCCATAGAGGCGGGGCTCACGGTCCGCGGCTATCTGTCGATGTGCTTCGGCGACCCCTGGGAGGGTGCCGTCCCGGTCGAGCAGGTCGTCCGCGTCACCAAGGCCCTCGCCGAGATGGGCTGCGACGAGCTGAGCCTCGGCGACACCATCGGGGTCGCCACCCCCGGGCATGTGACGGACCTGCTCCAGGCGCTGAACGGCGCCGGCGTCCCCACCTCCCGCCTGGCCGTGCACTTCCACGACACCTACGGCCAGGCCCTCTCCAACACGCTCGCCGCCCTCCGCCACGGAGTGACCACGGTCGACGCCTCCGCCGGCGGCCTCGGCGGCTGCCCGTACGCGAAGAGCGCGACCGGCAATCTCGCCACCGAGGATCTCGTGTGGATGCTCGACGGTCTCGGCATCGAGACCGGGGTCGATCTGGCCGCCCTCACCGCCACGAGCGTGTGGATGGCCGACCAGCTGGGCCGACCCAGCCCCTCCCGTACCGTCCGCGCCCTCTCCCACAAGGAGTGACGTCCCCCATGTCTCTCGACCACCGGCTCTCCGCAGAGCACGAGGAACTCCGCCGTACCGTCGAGGCGTTCGCGCACGACGTCGTGGCGCCGAAGATCGGCGACTACTACGAGCGGCACGAGTTCCCGTACGAGATCGTCCGTGAGATGGGCCGCATGGGCCTGTTCGGGCTGCCGTTCCCCGAGGAGTACGGCGGCATGGGCGGTGACTACCTGGCGCTCGGCATCGCCCTGGAGGAGCTGGCCCGGGTCGACTCCTCCGTCGCGATCACCCTGGAGGCCGGTGTCTCCCTCGGCGCGATGCCCGTGTACCTCTTCGGCACGGACGAGCAGAAGCGCGAGTGGCTGCCGCGGCTCTGTGCCGGCGAGCTGCTGGGCGCCTTCGGTCTCACCGAGCCGGGCGCCGGTTCGGACGCGGGCGGCACCCGTACGACGGCCGTGCGCGACGGCGACCACTGGGTCATCAACGGTTCGAAGTGCTTCATCACCAACTCCGGTACGGACATCACGGGTCTGGTGACGGTCACGGCGGTCACCGGCCGCAAGGCGGACGGACGGCCCCTGATCTCCTCGATCATCGTCCCCTCGGGCACCCCCGGTTTCACCGTCGCCGCCCCGTACTCGAAGGTCGGCTGGAACGCCTCGGACACCCGTGAGCTGTCCTTCGACGACGTCCGCGTGCCGGTGGAGAACCTGCTCGGAGAGGAGGGCCGCGGGTACGCGCAGTTCCTGCGGATCCTGGACGAGGGCCGGGTCGCGATCGCGGCGCTGGCGACGGGTCTGGCGCAGGGCTGTGTCGACGAGTCGGTGAAGTACGCGAAGGAACGTCACGCCTTCGGCCGTCCGATCGGCGACAACCAGGCCATCCAGTTCAAGATCGCCGACATGGAGATGCGGGCGCACATGGCCCGGATCGGCTGGCGGGACGCGGCCTCGCGGCTGGTCCTCGGCGAGACGTTCAAGAAGGAGGCGGCGATCGCGAAGCTGTACTCCTCGACGGTGGCCGTGGACAACGCCCGTGAGGCGACCCAGATCCACGGCGGCTACGGCTTCATGAACGAGTACCCGGTGGCCCGGATGTGGCGCGACTCGAAGATCCTGGAGATCGGCGAGGGCACGAGCGAGGTCCAGCGGATGCTGATCGCCCGGGAGTTGGGCCTCCAGGCCTGACCCGGCCCGACCCGGCCCGGCTCTGCGAGGCCTGACCCGGCCCGGCTCGCGCGGAGGGTCCGTCGCCCCGAGGGGGTGGCGGGCCCTCCCCCCGTACCGGCATTTATGAGGTTAGGCTAACCTACGTTTCCATGACGAACCCCGAGACCGCCCCCTTCCAGTTCTTCCACCTGCGGGTGGACCGGACCCGGCGGCTCGGCCCGTCCCTGGTCCGCGTCACCTTCACCGGCGACGACCTGAAGAACTTCGCCGCCGGCGGCCGCGACCAGTCGCTCTCCCTCTTCCTGCCGCACCCCGGCCAGGACGCGCCGGTCATGCCGCCGCTCGACAACCCGGACATGTACGCGACCCTCGGCGCCTGGCGCGCGATGCCCGACGACGTGCGGGCCGTGATGCGTTCGTACACCGTCCGCGAGCAGCGCACCGAGCCGGAGCACAGCGAGAACGCCGTCGACATCGACTTCGCGATCCACGAGGACGGCGGCCCGGCCTGCCGCTGGGCCTCGCGGGCCACCCCCGGCGACCGCGTGGTCGTGCTCGGCCCGGCGATCGCCGAGAACACCGGTGTCCGCTTCCAGTTGCCCGAGGACGCCGACTCCGTCCTGATCTGGGCGGACGAGACGGCCCTTCCGGCCGCCTCGGCGATCCTGGAGTGGCTGCCGGCCGAGACCCGCGCCCAGGTGTTCCTCGAGGTGCCGTACTCCGGCGACCGCACGGAGCTCGCGACGCAGGCGGACGCGACCGTCACCTGGCTCGTACGCGAGGAGGGGGCGCCGTCCGCCGTGGACGCGGTGCGCGGCGCCGAACTGCCCGGGGAGGCCCCGTACGTCTGGATCGCGGGCGAATCTGGCGCGGTGAAGGCGCTGCGCCGGCACTTCGTGCGGGACCGTGAACTCGACCGGCGCCGTGTGACGTTCGTCGGTTACTGGCGCAAGGGGCTGTCCGAGGACGCGCTGCGCGAGGTCCCGGACGAGACCCAGGAAGACGCGTAGCCCAGGGCACACCCCGTCAAAGGCGGACAGTCCGGTCGAGGGCGGCCGTCAACTGCCGTGACACGTGAGGGGCGAGGGGCCATTGCGGTGAAAAGTTAGGTTAGGCTAACCTTGTTTTACCGCGTCGCCCCTCGCCCCTTTCCCCTGTCCGGAGGGCGCGACCGAGCCCCGTACCTGGAGGCCCCCCACATGCGCTCTCACCTGCTCAACGACGCCACGGCGGAGAGCTACCGACGCTCCGTCACCGAAGGAGTCGAGCGGGTGGCGGACAAACTCGCCGCGACGCGACGTCCGTTCACCGGAGTGACCCCCGCCGAGCTCGCCCCCGTCATCGACGCCGTCGACCTCGACCGTCCGCTCGGCGACTCCTCCGCCGCGCTCGACGAGCTGGAGAGCGTCTACCTCCGCGACGCCGTCTACTTCCACCACCCCCGCTACCTGGGCCACCTCAACTGCCCGGTGGTCATCCCCGCCGTCCTCGGCGAGGCCGTCCTCTCGGCGGTCAACTCCTCTCTGGACACCTGGGACCAGAGCGCCGGCGGCACCCTGATCGAGCGCAAGATCGTCGACTGGACCTGCGGCCGCATCGGCCTCGGCCCCGCCGCGGACGGCGTGTTCACCAGCGGCGGTACGCAGTCCAACCTCCAGGCACTGCTCCTCGCCCGCGAGGAGGCGAAGACCACCGACCTGTCGAAGCTCCGGATCTTCTCCTCCGAGTGCAGCCACTTCAGCGTCCAGAAGTCGGCCACCCTCCTCGGCCTCGGCCAGGACGCCGTCGTCTCCATACCGGTCGACCGGAACAAGCGGATGCAGTCCGTCGTGCTCGCCGCCGAGCTGGCGGCCTGCCGCGCCGAGGGCCTCGTCCCGATGGCGATCGTCGCCACCGCCGGCACCACCGACTTCGGCTCCATCGACCCGCTGCCCGAGATCGCCGCGCTGGCCGACGAGTACGGCGCCTGGATGCACGTGGACGCCGCCTACGGCTGCGGACTGCTCGCCTCGCCGACCCGCCGCCACCTCCTGAACGGCATCGAGCGGGCCGACTCGGTCACCGTCGACTTCCACAAGTCCTTCTTCCAGCCGGTGAGTTCCTCCGCCGTCCTGGTCCGCGACGGGGCCACCCTGCGGCACGCGACCTACCACGCGGACTACCTCAACCCGGCCCGCACGGTCGCCGAGCGCATCCCCAACCAGGTCGACAAGTCCCTCCAGACCACCCGCCGCTTCGACGCGCTCAAGCTGTGGATGACGCTGCGCGTGATGGGCGCCGACGGTGTCGGGCAGCTCTTCGACGAGGTCTGCGACCTGGCCGCCGAGGGCTTCGCGCTGCTCGCCGCCGACCCGCGCTACGACGTCGTGGTCGAGCCGCAGATCTCCACCCTCGTCTACCGCTACATCCCGGAGAACGTCACGTCCCCCGAGGACATCGACCGGGCCAACCTGTACGCCCGCAAGGCCCTGTTCGCCTCCGGCGAGGCCGTCGTCGCCGGCACCAAGGTCGACGGCCGCCAGTACCTCAAGTTCACCCTGCTCAACCCCGAGACCACCGCGGCCGACATCGCCGCCGTCCTCGATCTGATCGCCGGCTACGCCGAGCAGTACCTGGGAGAGACCCTTGTCCACGCCTGAGACGACCGAGATCCACGACTTCATCGGCATCGGACTCGGTCCGTTCAACCTCGGACTCGCCTGCCTGACCGAGCCGATCGACGAGCTGAACGGCCTCTTCCTGGAGTCGAAGCCCGACTTCGAGTGGCACTCGGGGATGTTCCTCGAAGGCGCCCACCTCCAGACCCCGTTCATGTCGGACCTGGTCACGATGGCCGACCCGACCTCGCCGTACTCCTTCCTGAACTACCTGAAGGACAAGGGCCGGCTGTATTCGTTCTACATCCGCGAGAACTTCTACCCGCTGCGGACCGAGTACAACGACTACTGCCGCTGGGCCGCCGGGCGCCTCTCCTCCGTCCGCTTCTCGACGACCGTCGCCACCGTGACGTTCGACGAGGCCGCCGAGGTGTACGTGGTGACCACCGAAGCCGGAGAAACGTTCCGCTCGCGTCGTCTGGTCCTCGGCACCGGCACCCCGGCGTACGTCCCCGAGACCTGCCAGGGCCTCGGCGGCGACCTGATCCACAACTCGCGCTACCTCCCGAACAAGGAGGAGCTCCAGAAGAAGAAGTCGATCACCCTGGTCGGCAGCGGCCAGAGCGCCGCCGAGATCTACTACGACCTTCTCGGCGAGATCGACGTCCACGGCTACAAGCTCAACTGGGTCACCCGCTCCCCGCGCTTCTTCCCGCTGGAGTACACCAAGCTCACCCTGGAGATGACCTCCCCGGAGTACGTGGACTACTTCCACGCGCTCCCCGAGCAGACCCGCTACCGCCTGGAGACCCAGCAGAAGGGCCTCTTCAAGGGCATCGACGGCGAGCTGATCGACGCCATCTTCGACCTGCTCTACCAGAAGAACCTGGGCGGCCCCGTCCCCACCCGGCTCCTCACCAACTCCGCGCTGCACACCGCCGCGTACGAGGAGTCGACCGGCACGTACACCCTGGGCTTCCGCCAGGGGGAGCAGGAGAAGGACTTCACCCTGGAGACCGAGGGCCTGATCCTCGCCACCGGGTACAAGTACACCGTCCCCGCCTTCCTGGAGCCGGTCCGCGACCGCCTCAACTGGGACGGCCAGGGCCGCTTCGACGTGGCCCGCAACTACGCCATCGACACGACGGGCCGCGGGGTGTTCCTGCAGAACGCCTCCGTGCACACCCACTCGATCACCTCGCCCGACCTCGGCATGGGGGCGTACCGCAACGCGTACATCATCGGGGCGATGCTGGGCTACGAGTACTACCCCGTCGAGAAGACCATCGCTTTCCAGGAGTTCGCGGCATGACCGTATCGATACGTCCCTTCGACCCCCTGAAGGACGCGGAGCTGATCCACCCCTGGGTCACCCACCCCAAGGCCGCCTTCTGGATGATGCAGGACGCCGCGCTCCAGGACGTCGAGCGCGAGTACATGGCGATCACGGCCCACCCCCACCACGACGCCTTCATCGGCGAGGTCGACGGCGAGCCGGCCTTCCTCATGGAGCGCTACGACCCCTCGAAGCTGGAGCTGGTCGGGCTGTACGAGCCGCGGCCCGGTGACGTCGGCATGCACTTCCTCGTCGCCCCCACCGACACCCCCGTGCACGGCTTCACCCGGACCGTGATCACCGCCGTGATGGCGGAGCTGTTCGCCGACCCGGCGACCGCCCGGGTGGTCGTCGAGCCGGACGTGTCCAACAAGGCCGTCCACGCGCTCAACGAGGCCGTCGGCTTCGTGCCGGAGCGGGAGATCCAGAAGCCGGAGAAGAAGGCCCTGCTGAGCTTCTGCACCCGGGAACAGTTCGAGGCCGCCGCGGGAGTCACCGTATGAGCACCACCGATGTGTCGAACCCCGTCGCGCACCTCACCCCCGAGCTCTGGGCGGACGCCAACCGCGCGCTGATCCGCAAGGGCCTCGCCGAGTTCGCCCACGAGCGGCTCCTCGACCCGCGGGAACTCGGCGAGAGCCGCTACGCGGTCCTGTCGGACGACGGCACCACCGAGTACCGCTTCACCGCGGACCGGTACGCCCTCGACCACTGGCAGGTCTACGCCGAGTCGATCAGCCGCCACCGCGGCGACGAGCAGCTTCCGCTGGACGCGCTCCAGTTCATCACCGAGCTGCGCGGCGCCCTCGGCCTGAGCGACGAGGTCCTGCCGGTCTACCTGGAGGAGATCTCCTCCACGCTCGCCGGTACGGCGTTCAAGGCGACCAAGGAGCCGGTCACCTCCGCCGAGCTCACCCACGCCGGTTTCCAGGCGATCGAGACGGGGATGACCGAGGGCCACCCCTGCTTCGTCGCCAACAACGGCCGGCTCGGCTTCGGCGTCGACGAGTTCCGCGCGTACGCCCCCGAGGCGGCGAGCGAGATCCATCTGATCTGGCTGGCGGCGCGGCGCGACCGCACCACCTTCACGGCCGGCGCGGGCATCGACTACGAGACCTTCGTCCGCGCGGAGCTGGGCGACGCGACGGTGGACGGCTTCGCGGCCACCCTGGCGGCCCGCGGTCTCGACCCGGCCGACTACCTCCTCGTGCCGGCGCACCCCTGGCAGTGGTGGAACAAGCTGTCCGTCACCTTCGCGGCCGAGGTCGCGCAGCAGCGCCTGGTGTACCTGGGCGCGGGCGACGACACGTATCTGGCGCAGCAGTCGATCCGTACCTTCTTCAACGCCTCGGACCCGACCAAGCACTATGTGAAGACGGCCCTCTCGGTCCTCAACATGGGCTTCATGCGGGGCCTTTCGGCCGCGTACATGGAGGCCACGCCGGCCATCAACGACTGGCTGCACACCCTGATCGAGTCGGACGCGACGTTCCGCTCGGCCCGCTTCTCGATCATCCGCGAGCGGGCGGCCGTCGGCTACCGGCACCTGGAGTACGAGGCCGCGACCGACCGCTACTCGCCGTACCGCAAGATGCTGGCGGCGCTCTGGCGCGAGTCCCCCGTGCCGACCCTCGCCGAGGGCGAGCGGCTCGCGACGATGGCGTCCCTCCTCCACGTGGACCACACGGGCGCGTCGTTCGCGGGTGCGCTGATCAAGGAGTCGGGCCTGGAGGCCTCGGTCTGGCTCCGCCGGTACCTGGACGCCTACCTGCTCCCGGTCCTGCACAGCTTCTACGCGTACGACCTGGCGTTCATGCCGCACGGCGAGAACGTGATCCTGGTCCTCGACGAGCGCGGCGCGGTGTCGCGGGCGATCTTCAAGGACATCGCCGAGGAGATCGTCGTCATGGACCCGGCGGCGGTCCTGCCGCCGGCGGTGGAGCGGGTCCGTGCGGAGATCCCCGAGGACATGAAGCTCCTCTCGGTCTTCACGGACGTCTTCGACTGCTTCTTCCGCTTCCTGGCGGCGACGCTCGCCACGGAGGGCGTCCTCGACGAGGACGGCTTCTGGCGGACGGTCGCGGAGTGCGTGCGCGGCTACGAGGGGTCGAAGCCGGAGCTGGCGGACCGGTTCGCCCAGTACGACATGTTCGCGGAGACCTTCGCCCTGTCGGCCCTGAACCGGCTCCAGCTCCGCAACAACAAGCAGATGGTCGACCTCTCGGACCCGTCGGCGGCCCTCCAGCTCGTCGGCGACCTGGTCAACCCGATCGCTCGCTTCGCCTGACCGGAGCGCGCCCGTCGGGCGCCCCCGGCCGCGTCCCGCGCGGCCCCCGAGACCGGTGTGAGCCCCGGTGGAGTACGGTCCTCCGCCGGGGCTCACATCTGTGCTGCCCCGGGCGCTGACCCACCCGTACAACCATTCGGCCGGTCGTCGGTCTCACCTGCTGAAAGGGGAACACATGCGCAAGACGATGAAGCGGGGTCTGGCGTCGCTGCTGGGTCTCGCGACGCTGGGCACCGTGGCCGTCGCCACGGCCGCGCCGGCCCAGGCCGCCGTGAGCGACTGCCCGGCGGGCTACTTCTGTGCCTGGACGCAGGAGAACGCGAAGGGGTCGATGCTCAAGACGAAGACGAACATGGCCACGATGGGTTCGTGGGGCACCCGGTTCGGCTCGTACATCAACCGCACGTCCGTGTACGCCTGCATGTACGAGTCCACGGACTACAAGGCGTACGAGGGCTACTGGTCGGAGAAGCCGTCGGCCAACGGCTCCTGGACCACCGGGCCGATGACCAGCATCGCCTCGCTGAAGTTCGTCCGGACGGACCGTGAGTGCTCCCGGCCGGCCTACCCCTCGTGGTACGCGGAGACGTCCCCCACGACGGCCGGTTTCGGTGATCTGAACCGCGACCGCAAGGCCGACGCCCTCGTACGGGACCTCGTGGGCCGACTGTGGTTCCTGCCCGGCGACGGCTCGGGCCGACTGGTCGGCTCCGGCGGCTGGAACGCCATGGACGCGTTCGTGCGCCACGGGGACCTCACCGGCGACGCCCGCGAGGACCTTGTCGCCCGCGAGCGCTCGACCGGCAAGCTGTGGCTGTACCCCGGCTCGGGGACCGGCGGGATCGGCACGCGCAAGCTCATCGGCGCGGGCGGCTGGAACGGCGTGGGCCGGATCGCCGGCGTCGGCGACCTGTCCCGCGACGGCCGCGCCGACCTGGTGGCCGTCGAGAAGTCCACGGGCAGGCTCTGGCTCTACCCCGGCACCGCCTCCGGCGGCCTCGGTGCCCGCAGGCTGATCGGCTCCGGCGGCTGGAACGCCATGAACGCGCTCGTCGGCCCCGGCGACACGACCGGCGACGGCCGCGTCGACCTGATCGCCCGGGAGAGCGCCACGGGCAAGCTCTGGCTGTACCCCGGCACCGCCTCCGGCGGCATCGGCTCCCGCAGGCTGATCGGCTCCGGCGGCTGGAACGCGATGGACACCTTCCTCGCGGTGGGTGACACCACCGGTGACGGCCGTCCCGATCTCTCGACCGTCACCAACAGCGCTTACGTCATCGACGGCGTCCGGGGGCACCCGGGATGGCTGGTCGGCTACCGCGGCCTCGGCACCGGCGGCTTCGCGGCCGGCACCCGGAACGACGGCGAATGGTGGGGCCTCAACGGCGTCTTCTGACCCACCGGCGGTGATCCGCTACTCCGCGGGCCAGGGCACCTCGGGCGACCGGTAGTAGTCGATGCCCAGGGCGTCGAACCTCGGGGCCTGTTCCGCGAGGCGGACCTTGTACGTGTCCCAGTCGTGGGCCGCCGCCGGTGACCAGCCCAGTTCCGCCAGGCCCGGCAGCCGCGGAAAGGCCATGACGTCCAGGTCGTCCGTGGTGGCCAGGGTCTCCGTCCAGAGCGGGGCCTCGACGCCGCGGACGCTGTCCGCCGGGGCGCCGGCGAGGTAGGCGGCCGGGTTCCAGTCGTAGGACCTGCGGACCTCCACGTAGCCCGCCCAGGCGAGGCCGAGCTTGGTGTCCTTCGTGTACTTCATGTCGAGGTACGTGCGGTCGGCCGGGGAGAGGATCAGGCCGGTGCCGTTCCGGGCAGCGGCCGCGACCCGGTCCTTCTCCTCCGTGGGGGTGCGGTCGAGGCCCCAGTACTGGACGAGGGCGCCGTCCGCCGGGGTCGTGCCGGTCAGCTGGTGCCAGCCGACGACCTTCTTTCCGTACTTCGCGACGACGGGCTGCACCTTGTCCATGAAGGTCACGTAGTCCGCGTGGCTGGTGGAGTGCGCCTCGTCGCCGCCGATGTGGATGTACCGGCCGGGGGTGAGCGCGGCGATCTCGCGGATCACGTCGTCGACGAAGTCGTACGTGACGGGCTTCGGCACGCACAGGGAGCTGAAGCCGACCTTGGTGCCGGTGTAGAGCGGCGGGGCGACGCCGTCGCAGTTGAGCTCGGCGTAGGAGGCCAGGGCGGCGTTGGTGTGGCCGGGGAGGTCGATCTCGGGGATCACCTCCTGGTAGCGGGAGGCGGCGTACCGGACGATCTCCTGGTACTGCGCCTTGGTGTAGAAGCCGCCGGGGCCGCCGCCGACCTCGGTGGAGCCGCCGTACGTGGTGAGCCGGGGCCAGGAGTCGACGGCGATGCGCCAGCCCTGGTCGTCGGAGAGGTGCAGATGGAGGGTGTTGACCTTGTAGAGCGCGAGCTGGTCGATGTACCGCTTCACCTCGTCGACGGTGAAGAAGTGGCGGGAGACGTCGAGCATGGCGCCCCGGTAGGCGTACCGCGGGGTGTCGGTGATGGTGCCGCCGGCGATCTTCCAGGGCCCGTTCTGGACGCTCTTGCGCTCGACGGCGGAGGGCAGCTGCTGGCGCAGGGTCTGGACGCCGCGGAAGAGCCCGGCGGGTTCGCGCGCGGTGAGGACGACGCCGTCGGGGGCCGAGCGGAGCCGGTATCCCTCGGCGCCGAGCTCGGTGTCCTCGGGGCTGAGGCGGAGCCGGATGCCGCCGCCGGCCGCCTGGTCGGCGACGACGGGCAGCGGGAAGCCGGTGGCGGGGCGGAGCAGTCCGGCGAGGTAGCGGCCGAGGTCCCGGATCTCGCGGTTCGTGTCGTCCACGCCGATGCGGGTGGTCAGGGTGAGCGTGTAGGGCTCGCCCTCGGGGGTGACGGAGGCGGGTACGGGCACGATGCGGCCGAGCGGGCGGACCTCGGGCTCGGCGGCGGCCGCGGCGTTCTTGCCGTCCGCCGTGCTGTCGGCGGCGGCCTCGCCGCAGCCGACACCGGCGGCGGCGACCAGGAGCAGGGATCCGATCAGGCGCGGAATCCTTCGGCGCTGTGTCACAGGCTGTCCCCTTCGGGCGTTGGATCAGGCGTTGGACGCGTCTGTCGAGTTCTATATCCGAACCGTCACCATGCGTACCGCCGAGGTACCCCCCGGTCAAGGTCTGGACCAATCACCCCGTATGACGGATGGATCATGGCACCCCTGCCCGATATCGGGCAGGATTCTTGCGAATGGAGACGGGTACCCCCCAATATTCATGGGTGCTCGAACGCCGCCCGTCGCACGACGACCTCATCGACCACCTGGTCCGCAGCACCGCGCTCCAGCGCGGTGAGGCCGCCCGGGTGGTACTCGATGTGCTGGCGTACTTCGACGAGACGACCGAGGAGTTCGTTCGCCGCAGACACCGCGAACTGCAGTCGGGCGGGGCCGTGAACGCCGAGATCTTCGAACGGATCTCGGCGGAACTGCCCCACCGGGCCGTGGCGCCACCGGAGCTCTCGCTCCGCCAACTGCGCCGCATCGTCTACGGCTGAGTCACGAACGACACGGCGAGCACACTCACCAACCTGGAGGGGTTTCACCTTTATGTGCGGAATTGTCGGTTACATCGGAAAGCGCGACGTCGCCCCCCTGCTCCTTGAGGGCCTGGCACGTCTGGAGTACCGGGGATACGACTCGGCCGGCATGGTCGTCACCAGCCCGAAGGCCTCCGGCCTGAAGATGGTGAAGGCCAAGGGTCGCGTCCGTGACCTGGAGGCCCGCGTCCCCAAGCGCTTCACCGGCACCACCGGCATCGCCCACACCCGCTGGGCCACCCACGGCGCGCCGAGCGACATCAACTCGCACCCGCACATGGACCCCGAGAACAAGGTCGCGGTCGTCCACAACGGCATCGTCGACAACGCCCAGGAGCTCCGCGCCAAGCTGGAGGCCGACGGCGTCGTCTTCGCCTCCGAGACGGACACCGAGGTCATCACCCACCTCATCGCCCGCTCCCAGGCCACCACCCTGGAGGAGAAGGTCCGCGAGGCGCTCAAGGTCATCGAGGGCACCTACGGCATCGCCGTGATGCACGCCGACTTCAACGACCGCATCGTCGTGGCCCGCAACGGCTCGCCGGTCATCCTCGGCATCGGCGAGAAGGAGATGCTCGTCGCCTCCGACGTCGCCGCCCTGATCGCCCACACCCGCCAGGTCGTCACCCTCGACGACGGCGAGATGGCCACCCTGAAGGCCGACGACTTCCGTACGTACACGACCTCGGGCGCGACCACCACCGCCACCCCGGAGACCGTGGAGTGGGAGGCCGCCTCGTACGACATGGGCGGTCACGACACGTTCATGCACAAGGAGATCTCCGAGCAGCCCGACGCGGTCGACCGCGTGCTGCGCGGCCGGATCGACGACCGCTTCTCCACCGTGCACCTGGGCGGTCTGAACCTGGACCCGCGCGAGGCCCGCACCATCCGCCGGATCAAGATCCTCGGCTGCGGCACCTCGTACCACGCCGGTCTCATCGGTGCCGGACTCATCGAGTCCATGGCCCGCATCCCCGCCGACGCCGAGCCGGCCTCGGAGTTCCGCTACCGCAACCCGGTCGTGGACCCCGACACCCTCTACATCGCCGTCTCCCAGTCCGGTGAGACCTACGACGTGCTCGCCGCCGTCCAGGAGCTGAAGCGCAAGGGCGCCCGCGTCCTCGGCGTGGTCAACGTGGTCGGCTCCGCCATCGCCCGTGAGGCCGACGGCGGCGTGTACGTCCACGCCGGCCCCGAGGTCTGCGTCGTCTCCACCAAGTGCTTCACCAACACGGTCACCGCCTTCGCGCTGCTCGCCCTGCACCTGGGCCGCATCCGCGACCTGTCCGTCACCGACGGCAAGCGGATCATCGAGGGCCTGCGCAAGCTGCCCGCGCAGATCCAGGAGATCCTCGAGACCGAGGACGAGATCAAGAAGATCGCCGCGGAGTACGCCGGCGCCCAGTCGATGATGTTCATCGGCCGCGTCCGGGGCTACCCCGTCGCCCTGGAAGCCTCCCTGAAGCTCAAGGAGATCTCCTACATCCACGCCGAGGCCTACCCGGCCTCCGAGCTGAAGCACGGCCCGCTCGCCCTCATCGAGCCGGCCCTGCCGACGGTCGCGATCGTCCCCGACGACGACCTGCTCGAGAAGAACCGCGCCGCCCTGGAGGAGATCAAGGCCCGCAGCGGCCGCATCCTCGCGGTCGCGCACCAGGAGCAGGCGAAGGCAGACCACACCATCATCGTGCCGAAGAACGAGGACGAGCTGGACCCGATCCTGATGGGCATCCCGCTCCAGCTCCTCGCCTACCACACGGCGCTCGCCATGGGCCGCGACATCGACAAGCCGCGCAACCTGGCCAAGTCCGTCACGGTCGAGTAGCAGCGACCTCGGGGCCTGTCCCCCCGAGCCGCGCCGCCGGGCCTGTCCCCCGGAGGTTCGACCGGACACGAAGCGGTCCCCCCGTGCATCCCAGGTGCACGGGGGGACCGCTTTCTTGCGCGCTCGTACGGTCAGCTCGTCGCGGCCGCGCCGCGGTTCGCCCGGCCGAGTGCGGTCGGCCAGCCGGCCACCGCCGCCGTCGCGCCGTACCAGGCGACCAGACCGGCGACGGCCGCCACCCAGCCGCCCGCCTTCGCGAGCCCGCCGTTGTCGGCGAGCGCTCCTATGCCGAGCAGCAGCAGCGCCACGAACAACAGCCCGTACACGCCCTGTCCGAACAGTCCGCTGCCCGAGGCGGCCAGCGTCAGCGTGAGCGCCAGGAGCGCCCACAGGAGCAGGAAGACGCCCACGGCGTCGGCGGACGCGCCGCCGCCGGCCGCGGTGCCCCAGGTGAACCAGAAGGCGCCGAGCGCCGCGAACGCCGTGCCCTCACTCTTGTCGCCCGCGCGGAGGGCGAGCAGACCGACGAGGAAGAGCGTCACCCCGCCGACCCAGGTGGCGAGGCCCGCGGCATCCGCTGCCGCGACGTTGTCGATGACACCGGTGCCGCCCAGGCCGAAGGCCAGCAGGGTCAGTCCGAGTGCGAGGTGGCCGAGAGTGGAAGTGGTGTTTCCCGCGGCGACTTCATTGTTCACGGCGGGCTCCCTTCAAGTGCGCAGGTGTACTGCGTGAGCTGCTGTGTTCCGGTGACGCTTATGTACCCTTCACAAGCGCACAATTCACCTGAGTAAGGCCGAATTTATGGCGTGATGACGTCAGTTGAGAAGGAGACCTGACGGGCCGTACGGGACGGGAGTGGCCCTTGTGCGCGACGGGAGTGGTTCTCGTACGCGCCGGAAGGGGTCCTCGTGCGCGACGGAAGGGGTTCTCGTACGCCTACGGGATGACGATCACGGGCCGCTGGGCGCGGCGCGCGAGGCGGCCGGCCACCGAGCCGAAGATCCGGCCGACGATCCCGTGCGTGGAGCCGACCACGATCGCGTCGGCCGAGTACTCCCGGCCGACCTCCTCCAGCTCGTGGCAGATGTCGCCACCGCGCTCGACGAGGATCCAGGGCACCTCGGAGAGGTGCTCGGCGCAGGCCAGCTCCAGGCCGAGGACCTCGGTCCGGTGATCGGGCACGTCGACGAAGACGGGGGGCTCGCAGCCGGCCCACACCGTGGTGGGCAGCCTGTTGGCCACGTGCACGATGATCAGGCCCGAGCCGGAGCGCCTGGCCATGCCGATGGCGTACGCGAGGGCGCGCTCACTGGACGTGGAGCCGTCGAAGCCGACGACGACACCGTGCCGGAACGCCGGGTCGCAGGCGTGACGTGGCTGTTCTACCGCGAGGGGGTCGACCGTGGAATCGGCGACGCGCTTGCGGTCCGCGGGTTCGGGGAATTCGTGACCGGCCATCGGTGTCTCGGCGAAGAGAGTCCTCGTGGGAAGGGACGGGGAACGGAGGGGGCGGAACAACGGGTGGCGGCGGAGCTGTGTCCGGGAATCATCTTCCCAAGCCCATACCCCCAAGGGTACGGCGACACTCCTCTCCTGCCCAGAGCCCGCCGTGCCACTCCCCGGCGTGCGCCCCGCTCGCGCGCGGCGTTCCAGGGAGCATGCACGAGCGGCTCGGGATCTGGCAATGCCGGTTGTGCCCTACAGGTGTCCGTACGGGGGCCAAACGGACGTCGCCGAGAGTGACCGGAACGTTCCGCTTCTCGTTGCCACAGGTCCAGCCCACCGTCGCAGGGAGACCGCCCGTGCCCGCACCATCGACCGCCGCCGGCCAGACCCCCACCGCCCCCGCCGCCGCCCGCGCCACCGCGCTCGGAGGGCCCCGCGGCCGCCGACGGGCGCCCGTCCTCGGCCCGGCCGCCGCCGCCGGCCCGGATCCGGGCAGCGGTCGGGGAGCGGCGGGGACGGCCCCGCGCGCGGCGGCGGGTGGGGGGACGGGTGGCGGGGCCGGCGGGGCCGCCGCGGACCAGGCCGGTGACGTCGTGCGCTGGGCGGCCTTCTGCTGCGTCCTGGTCCCGGTGGTCCTGCTCGCCTACGGCAGCTCGCTCGGCGGCGCCGCCGGGACCGCGCTCGGCCTCGTCTCGGTGACGACGGCCTGCCGGGTGCTGCTGCGCCGCTCGGAGCGGGGGATGCGGAGCGAGGGCGTGCGCGGCAGGCGGCGCGGCCAGGACAGGTACTAGGTTTTCCGGGGGTGTAAATCGGCCCGAAACGGGGCACCCAGCGAGCCCGCCCCTCGTGGAGTTGACAGGTTCGTACACGCGAACCCATATGTTTTCAGCCAACTTCCATCCGTCGGCGAGTCCTTGGCGGAACGGTTGCCCAACCCCGGCGCCTGCACCCGAAAATGCCCCGCCCCAAGGGCTCGCACCCCCCGCGTACGGGGGTGTTCGCCACCCCACCCCGTCCCCCGGGGGCCGCTCGACGGAAGGCTTCGCGATCGATCGCTTCACGCCAAGTGGCCTTGTCGACAATCCACCGGATGGAGAACTTGTCACGCCGGCGCCATGGGACGCAGTAGATTCGATCATGGGTACCGAAGACTGGGGTCTCGTGCAAAACCGAGGGGAAACGTGCAGGAGCGACACGACCAGGGAGACGCGAACACCGAGGGGGGCTTAGCGTCATGAGCCAGGACTCCACCGCACCGGAGGCCGCACGGAAGCTGACCGGGCGCCGCCGTCGCGAAGTCGTCGCGGTGCTGCTGTTCAGCGGCGGCCCCATCTTCGAGAGCTCCATCCCGCTCTCCGTGTTCGGCATCGACCGGCAGGACGCCGGAGTGCCCCGCTACCGACTGCTCGTCTGTGCGGGCGAGGACGGACCGCTGCGGACCACCGGTGGACTCGAACTGACCGCGCCGTACGGCCTGGAGGCGATCAGCCGGGCGGGCACCGTCGTCGTCCCGGCCTGGCGGTCGATCACCTCGCCGCCACCGCCGGAGGCGCTCGAAGCGCTGCGCCGCGCCCACGAGGAGGGCGCGCGGATCGTCGGCCTGTGCACCGGGGCGTTCGTCCTCGCCGCGGCCGGCCTGCTCGACGGCCGTCCGGCGACGACGCACTGGATGTACGCGCCGACGCTCGCCAAGCGCTACCCGTCGGTCCACGTGGACCCCCGGGAGCTCTTCGTCGACGACGGGGACGTGCTCACCTCCGCGGGGACGGCGGCCGGAATCGATCTGTGTCTGCACATCGTGCGGACCGACCACGGCACGGAGGCCGCGGGCGCCCTGGCGCGCCGGCTGGTCGTCCCGCCGCGGCGCAGCGGCGGTCAGGAGCGCTACCTCGACAGGTCTTTACCTGAGGAGATCGGCGCCGACCCGCTGGCCGAGGTCGTCGCCTGGGCGCTGGAACACCTCCACGAGCAGTTCGACGTGGAGACCCTGGCTGCCCGCGCGTACATGTCACGGCGGACCTTCGACCGCCGGTTCCGCTCGCTGACCGGTTCGGCCCCCCTCCAGTGGCTGATCACCCAGCGGGTGCTGCAGGCGCAGCGGCTGCTCGAGACCTCCGACTACTCGGTCGACGAGGTCGCGGGCCGGTGCGGCTTCCGCTCGCCGGTGGCGCTGCGCGGGCACTTCCGGCGGCAGCTCGGCTCCTCGCCGGCCGCCTACCGGGCGGCGTACCGTGCGCGGCGGCCGCAGGGCGACACCGCCACGGCGGTGCTCGACCCGGTCGTGCCCGCCCAGGTCGTGGCCGGAATCCGGCGCCCGGTGTCCCCGCTGGACCAGGGGAAGCCGCAGTCCGACGCCTACGCTCCGGGGCGCCCCGCGCTCCCGGGCCAGCGCAGCGCGCCGTAGCGAGAAGACCGCCGCCGCCACAAGCGGCGCGCCGCAGGAACGACGGGCCCTCGGGGACATCTCCCCCGGGGGCCCGTCGGCGCGTCTCCGGGGCCCGTGCCGGCGGCCGGGGCCCCGGGATCCGCGTCGGCGGGCCGCCTCCCGTGCGCCGCGGCCGCGGGCCCGGGGGCGGCGCGACGCGGGTCCGGGGCGGCTCGGCCCGCTCCGACACGGGGAAGAGCCCCTAAGGTGGACGCATGAACGATCGCATGGTGTGGATCGACTGCGAGATGACCGGGCTCTCGCTGACGGACGACGCACTCATCGAGGTGGCCGCACTGGTCACCGACTCGGAACTGAACGTGCTCGGCGACGGGGTGGACATCGTGATCCGCCCGCCGGACAGGGCCCTGGAGACCATGCCCGAGATCGTGCGCCAGATGCACACGGCCTCGGGGCTGCTCGACGCGCTCGCCGACGGCACCACGCTCGCCGACGCGGAGGCCCAGGTCCTCGCGTACATCCGCGAGCACGTCAAGGAACCCGGCAAGGCGCCCCTGTGCGGGAACTCGGTCTCCACGGACCGCGGCTTCCTCGCCCGGGACATGCCCGCCCTGGAGAGCCACCTGCACTACCGGATCGTCGATGTCTCCTCGGTCAAGGAGCTGGCCCGCCGCTGGTACCCGAGGGCGTACTTCAACAGTCCGGAGAAGAACGGCAACCACCGGGCGCTCGCCGACATCCGCGAGTCCATCGCGGAGCTGCGCTACTACCGCGAGGCGGTCTTCGTCCCGCAGCCCGGCCCCGACTCGGACACCGCGAAGAAGATCGCGGCCCGGCACGTCGTCCCGGCCGAATAATCCCCTCCGCGCAGGGCCGCTCGTGCCCGCACATCAATGCGGGCGCGAGCACCCTCCAGGACCCTGTAGACTTCTTCTCGGCCGGTCGGGGAAACCTTCGGGAAACCGCCGGTCATGGTGGGTATAGCTCAGATGGTAGAGCACCTGGTTGTGGTCCAGGATGTCGCGGGTTCGAGTCCCGTTACTCACCCTGTTGGTTCAGGCCCCGGTTCGAGACGAACCGGGGCCTGAGTCGTTGCCGCGCCCCTCATGACCCTTCAGGAGCCATGGGTGATGGTGCTGCTCGCGCTGGTCGCCGTCGTCGCGTGCGGCCCGGGGCTGCGTGGTGAGATCCGGAGCACACGCCTCGCGAGCTGTCCTGGCCCCTCGCCCCTCACTCGTTCGGACACAGGGGTGCGCGCCCCGGCCGGGAGGTGGGGTGGCTCCGGCCGGGGCGCGCGGTGTGGGGGGCGCGATGGCTCCTGGGGGACCGACGGGTCCGGGGGGCTACTTGTAGGCGGCGAAGGCCTTCGTGAAGGCCAGCGGCTGCTGGAGGATCGAGGAGCAGGTGGCGTCGGCGTAGTTCACCGCGCCGGCCGCGCACTGCTTGTCCCGGGTCGAGGACCACATCGAGAGCCAGCCGATGCCCTTGGACTTCGCGAAGTCGACGAGCTGGGTGGCGTCCTCGACCTTGAAGATCTCGCTCACGACGTCGTTGACGCCGATCATCGGGGTGACGGCGACGGCCTTCCAGGCGGCCGCGTCGGAGAGCCCGAGGACACCCTTGATCTGTGCCTGGGTCGCGGTCGCGGCCTGGATGGCGTACGTGCCCATGTCGGCGCTGTAGGCCGGCCCGTAGTCCATCGCCATGATGTTGACGGCGTCGATACGGACCCCGTTGCGCTTGGCGTCGGCGAGCAGGTCGACGCCCGGCTGGGTGAGGCCCTCGGGCATGACCGGCAGGGTGAAGGAGACGTTCAGGCCGGGGTGGGACTTCTGGAGCTGGGCGATCGCCTGCGAGCGGCGGGTGTTGGCGGCGGTGTCCGGCAGGGCCGCGCCCTCGACGTCGAAGTCGACCTTGGTCAGCTTGTACTGGTCGATGACCTTGCCGTACGCGGCGGCGAGCGCCGAGGACGAGGAGCAGTTCAGGGCCAGCTCGTGCCCGGCGGCGCCGCCGAAGGAGACCCGGACGTCGCCGCCCTTGGCGCGCAGGGCGCCTATCTGGGCGGCGACCTTGTCGTTCGCCAGGTCGGTGACCCCGCCCCAGAGCGGGGCGCAGGAGCCGCCGGAGGTGATGAAGGCGAGGTTGAACTCCTTCACACCGGTGGCGTCTGCGGTCGCGAGGAGGTCGTACGCCGGGTAGAGCGAGGTGTCGACGTAGGGGGCGTACCTGGCGGCGGTGACGGGGCCGCCGGTCGCGGTCGCCGTGGGGGTGGGGGTGGCCGTGGGGGTGGGGGTGGCCGTGGGCTTGGGGGGAGCCGTGGTGGTGGCGGTCGGCTTGGGGCTGGTGGTGGCCGTGGCGGTCGGCTTCGGCGTCGCCGTGGGCGTGGGGGCGGTCGTGGTGGGGCGGCCGCTGGGGGTGGGGGCGGTGCCTCCGGCGGAGCAGGCCGCCTTGTTGATCAGGCAGTTGGAGGGGTCGCCGGCCTGTCCGGCGGCGGAGGTGACGAAGCCGACGGTGACGGACTGGCCGGGCGCGAGCTGCTTGTTCCAGGTGGCGGGCTTCACGGTGACGTGGCCGCCGGAGACGGTGTGCTCGCCGTTCCAGAGGGAGCCGATGGTCGTGCCGGCCGGGAGGTCGAACTCCAGGGTCCAGTCGGACTGGGCGGCGGGGGTCTCGTTGGTGACGACGTACTGCCCGGTGTAGCCGCCGGTCCAGGAGCTGGTCCTGGTGTACGCGGCGCCGACCGCCGCGGCCTGGGCCGTACCGGTGAGCGCGAAAGCGGCGCCGCCGACGACCGCGGCGGCGACGACCGCTCCGACGACCTTGGTCCTGGTGCTCGCCCTGCGCCGGTGCGAACTGGTGCCCATCGCGTGCCTGCCTCTGCGTACTGGGGGGTGGGGAGGGGGTGCGGCAGCACGCTAGCGACCGGGAAACGGACAAACCGGCGTCCGGGGACGCGGGTGGGGATCCTTAGGCTCCGCTTAAGGAAGGCATCGGAACCACGAAAGGTTGGGGGTGCGACCGAGCGGCCGACACCGGTCCGGGGTGCGGCCGACGTCGATCCGGGGAGCGAACGGCGGCCGGCCCGGGGCACGAACGGCGGCCGGCCCGGGGCACGAACGGCGGCCGGTCCGTCGGAGCCGCCGGCGGCCGGTGCCGGTCAGCCCTCGGCGGCCCTGCGGCTGCCGGTCCCCCCGCGCCTCCGGCGGGCCGGGCGGTGGCCTCGGCGGCCGGTCGCACCGCCCGTGCGGCGCCCGTCGAGGCCGATCCAGATCCGGACCTCCGTGCCCCCGAGCACCGAGTGCCCGATGCGGACGTCGCCGCCGGTGGTCTCCGCCATCCGCCGCACGATGTCCAGGCCGAGGCCCGTGGAGCCGTCCCTGGCGCCGCTGTTGCCGCGGGCGAGCGCGGCGGCCGGGTCGGCGATGCCGGGGCCCGCGTCGGAGACGAGGACGATGACGGCGTCCTCGCCGTTGTGGACGTCGATCGAGAAGGCCGTGCCCTCGGGGGTGTGCCGGAAGACGTTGCCGAGCAACGCGTCGAGGGCGGCGACGAGTTCGGGCCGGGCGACCGGGATGCGGACCGGGCGCTCGACGCCCGCGACGCGGACCCGGCGACCCTCGTCCTCGGCGAGCGCCGACCAGAACTCCATGCGCTCGCGCACGACTTCGGCGGCGTCGCAGCCCGCACCGGGACCGGTCGCCTGGGTCTGCGGCTTCGCGTCCCGGGCGGTCCGGATGATGATGTCGACCTCGCGTTCCAGCTGCTCGACGGCCGCGCGGGTCTGCTCGGCGGCCGGACCCGAGCCCAGCGAGGCCGCGTTGAGCCGCAGCACGGTGAGCGGGGTGCGGAGCCGGTGGGAGAGGTCGGCGGCCAGTTCCCGCTCGTTGGCGAGGAGCTGGACGACCTGGTCGGCCATCGAGTTGAACGCGACGGCGGCCGACTTGAGTTCGGGCGGCCCCTCCTCGGGGACGCGTGCGCCGAGCCTGCCCTCGCCGAGGTCGTGGGCGGCGCCGGCGAGCCGCTGCGCGGGCTGGACCATCCGGACGCCGAGCCGGTCGGCGACGGCGACGGAGCCGACGATCAGGGCGATGCCGACGCCGGCGAGGACCAGCCAGGCGGTGGCGACACCGTTGGACACCTCGCCCTCGGGGACGAAGAGTTCGACGACGGCGACCTCGCCGCTGCTGAGCGCGGTGGGCTGGAGCAGCGCGAAGCCGCCCGGCACCTCGGCGATGGAAGCCCGGCCGAGCCGGCGGGTGGCGGCCAGCTCTTCCTCGCCGGCCCGCCGGGTGCCGATCTCCAGGCCCGGGTCGCCGGGTTCGGCGGCCGGCACATGGACGGCGAGCCGCCCGGCGGCCCCGTCCTCGGTGGTGGCGACGGCCTTGTCGAGCTCCTCGCGGTCGGTGGTGATGGCGAGCACGGGGGCCAGGCCGGCGGCCCGCCGTTCGGCGTTGGAGAACGCCCGGTCGCGGGCCATCTCCTTGACGACGAGCCCCAGGGGTACGGCGAAGGCGACGACGACCATGACCGTGACGGCGAGCGACACCTTGACGAGCGCCCATCTCACGGCTGGGGCTCCCGGGGCGGCTCCAGCTTCACGCCGACCCCCCGCAGGGTGTGCAGATAGCGGGGCCGGGCGGCCGTTTCGCCCAACTTCCGCCGCAGCCACGACAGATGGACGTCGATGGTCTGGTCGTCCCCGTACGACTGCTGCCACACCTCGGCGAGCAGTTCCTTGCGCGGGACGACGACGCCGGGCCGCCCGGCGAGGAAGGCCAGCAGGTCGAACTCGCGCCGGGTCAGGTCCAGGGGCGCCCCGTCGAGTTCCGCCTGCCGGCGCAGCGGGTCGACGGTCAGCCCGCCGACCCGGATCACCCGCGGCGGCGGTGCCTCGCCCGCGGCGGACCGGGCCCGGCGCAGGACGGCGGCCATCCGGGCCGAGAGGTGGTCGACCGAGAACGGCTTCACGAGGTAGTCGTCGGCGCCGGCGTGGAGGAGCCGTACGATCTCCGCCTCGTCGTCCCGGGCGGTCGCGATGATCACCGGTACGTCGGTGATCCCGCGCAGCATCTTGAGCGCCTCCGACCCGTCCAGATCGGGCAGTCCGAGGTCCAGGATGACCACGTCGAACCGGAAATGGGCGACCTCGCGCAGCGCCTCCAGGGCCGTACCGACGCTCCGTACCGTGTGGGAGGCCTCGGAGAGCCGGCGGATGAGGGCGGAGCGCACGAACTGGTCGTCCTCGACCACGAGCACACTTGCCATGGGCCGCACCGTACGCCATTCGGGGGAATGTGAGGCAAGGAGCACCCTGCGGTGAGGGCGGGGCCGGTGTGGTGCAGTATGGCCCGGATGCGAAGAGGACTCGTTCACGCCCTGGCCTGGTCGCTCGCCACCGGTGCGGCGGTCACGCTCTCCTGGTGGGGAGTGCACACGGTCATGTCCGGGACGGTGTACGACCCCCCGCGCGCGCTGCCCCTCCCGGCCGGCAGCGCCGGTGAACCGGACACGGCCGGCAGTGATCCGCTGTCCTCCTCGACCCACCGGCCCGAGACCGTCGAGCCCACCGCGGCCGTCACGAGGAAGCCGGCACCGAGCGGTGACCGTTCGGCCCCGGCCACCCCGTCCACGACGCCCTCGCGGACGGCGAGTCCGACGACGCAGGCGCCCCCCGCCACCCCGCCGGCCGCCGACTCGAACGTGAAGACCTACACGGTGGACGGCGGCCGGGTCACCTTCGACCTGGGTGAGAACGCGGCCGAGCTGGTCTCCGCGATCCCCGCCTCCGGCTGGCAGATGCAGGTGTGGAAGCAGCCGAGCTGGATCCGGGTCACGTTCACGGCCAACGGCCGTGAACTGTCCGTCTTCTGCGTCTGGCACGACACCGCGCCCCGCGTGGAGATCGACGACCGCGCGGTCTGACCCGGCACGCCGGCCGGCCGGTCAGCGGAAGACGGAGGCGGGCGGTACGGGTGAGGGCTTGGCGCTCGCGTCGGTGACCGGCGCCGCTCCCCCGGCGAAGTCGGCGAGGGCCCGCCCGTGTTCGACCCGGCCCGGGTGCGGGTCGGTGGCGACCCGGCGGGTCAGCTCCGCCACCGGCAGTTCCCGGTCGGAGGCGAGCAGCACCGCGTTGCCGAAGCGGCGGCCGCGCAGCACCGTCGGGTCGGCGGCGAGCGCCAGCTCGGGGAAGACGGCCGCGGCGGTGGCGATCTGGCCGCGGAGATGCGTCAGCGGCGGGCCGTCGGCCAGGTTCGCGGCGTAGCAGCCGCCGGGCCGCAGCACCCGCCGCACCTCGCCGAGGAACTCGGTGCTGGTCAGATGCGCCGGGGTACGGGCGCCGCTGAACACATCGGCGATGACGAGGTCGGCCCAGCCGTCCTGGACCTTGGCGAGCCCGGCGCGGGCGTCGGTGGAGCGGACCCTTATCCGGGCTCCGGCGTCGAGCGGCAGCTCCCGGCGGACGAGCTGCACGAGGAGCGCGTCGAGTTCCACGATCTGCTGGGTGGAGCGGGGCCGGGTCGCGGCGACGTACCGGGCGAGGGTGAAGGCGCCGCCGCCGAGGTGGACGACCTGCAGCGGCCGGTTCGGCGGGGCGACGAGGTCGGCGATGTGGCCGAGGCGCCGCTGGTACTCGAAGGTGAGGTGGGCCGGGTCGTCGAGGTCCACATGGGACTGCGGGGCGCCGTCGATGAGCAGCGTCCAGGCGCGGGGGCGCTCCCGGTCGGGTATGAGTTCGGCGAGCCCGCCGTCGACGGTCTCGACGACGGAGGCGGCGGACGCCGCCCGGTCGCGCTGTTTGTTCCTGGCCACGGGCCCATTATCGGGGCATTCGCCCCGGCCCCGCCCGACGGCCCAGGGACCGCGCGGCGGGACTCGCGCGGCCGCCCTCAGTGGCAGCCGTCCGCGGCCTCGATGAGCCGGGCCGCCTCGCCGAGCGCCTCGCGCAGGACGACGGGATCGGTGACGGGGTCGGTGTCGCCGGGAGGCAGCAGCCAGCCGGCGGGGCGGGGCGCGTCCCCGGTGGGTTCGGGCAGCTCCGGCAGCTCGGGGAGGCGCAGGCCGCGGCCCGAGGTCCGGGTACAGGCGCTGCCGGGCATGTCCCAGGCGGCGGCCGTGCCGGGCGGGACGAGGAAGCCGAGGGTGTCGCAGGTGCCGTCGTGGACGACGGGGCCGACGGCGGGGGCGGCGCCGCGGCGCAGGATGTCGACGGCTTCGAGACCCTGCCGGACGGGCACGGTCACCAGGTCCCAGGGTTCGGCCGGCTGCTGGGCCGCGGCCGGAACCGGACTCCTGTCCTGGGGGGTGGTCCGGGACGCGTGGGCGTCCGGGGCGGGCGCCTGGCGCGTGGCCGACTGGGAACCGATCTCCGACATGGGACCCCTCCTCGCTCCTGAGGAGACACGTTCCGTCTCTCCCTTACGGTTCAACGCCCGTGCGCGTCAACGGCTACGGCGCCATGCCGCCGCAAAGGATGGCAGTTCATGGCAGATCGCAGGCGAGATATCCGATTTGTAGCCAAACTCTGCGTACGCATCCGGTCACAGCAGGTACGTTCTTGCCGCCGGACCACCCGGCAGCACAGGAGAGGGCTCGGCCATGGCGATGTCACGGGCAGTTCCCAATCTCGCCTTCCGCCGGCTCCGCGGACAGCATTCGCCGGCGGAGTTCGCCGCGGCGGTCCGCCGGGCGGCGCGGGAGATCGGCGAACAGGTCGCGTGTGACGCCCGCTACATCGGGCGCGTGGAGGCGGGCGAGATCCGTTGCCCCAACTACGCGTACGAGCGGGTCTTCCTGCACATGTTCCCCGGTCTGGGTCTCTCCGACCTGGGCTTCTCCGCGCGGGAGACGGTGCGCGGCCGGCGTCAGCCGGTCGCGGCCGGGGCTCCGGCTCCCGCGGCACTCCCGACCCGGAACGATGAGGAGAGCGACGTGCTGCGTCGCGCATTCATGACGAGCGGCTCCGCCACCCTGGCGGCCGCCTCGCTGGCACTCGGCGGCCCCGCCGTCGCGATCCCCGCCCCCCGTGGCACCCACCGGATCGGCGAAGCCGAGGTGCGGGCCGTCGAGGACGCCGTGCGGCAGATCCGTCTGCTCGACGACCGGCACGGCGCCGACGGGCTCTACAAGGTCGCCGCCCACCCGCTCCGGGCCGCGTACGCGCTGCTCGACACGGGCACCATGACCCGCCGCTCCACCGAGGACCGGCTGCACGCGGGCGCGGGCGAGCTCTCCCTCTCGGTGGGCTGGCTGGCCCACGACTCGGGCCGGCACGACGACGCCCGCTCGCACTACGCCGAGGCCCTCGCCACCGCGCGCGTGTCGGGGAACGCGGCCCTGGAGGCGCACGCCTTCTGCAACACGTCCTTCCTCGCCCGGGACACCGGCCGGTTCCGCGAGGCGGTCCGGGCGGCGCAGGCGGGGCTGCGGGCCGCGCAGCCGCTGGACTCGGCACGGCTGCTGTCGCTGCTCTCGCTGCGGGAGGCCGCCGCGTGGGCCGGGCTGGGCGACCGGTCGGCCTGCGAGCAGGCCCTCGGCCGCGCCCACGGCTTCTTCGACCGGGGCGCGGCGGACGACGACCCCGAGTGGATGTCGTTCTTCGGGGAGCCGGAGCGGGAGGCCCTGGAGGCCCAGTGCTGGTCGGCGCTGGGCGACTGGGGCCGGGCGGCCCGGCACTCCCACCGGGCCACGGTCCTGCAGAACCCGCACTTCGCGCGGAACCTGGCTCTCTACCGCGCCCATCTCGCCAAGAACCTGGCGCACGCGGGCCGCCCGGACGAGGCCGCGGCGGAGGCGAAGCGGGTGGTGGACTCCCTGGAGGGCATCGCCTCGGCCCGGATCCGCAGGATGCTCGTCGACACCCGCCGGGCGCTGGCCGCGTACTGACCTCCGCCGGGAGCTACTGCTCCAGGTGCCCGGTGTCGTTCCAGCGCTCGATCGCGGGGGCGCCGTACGCCCAGCCCAGGACGGACAGGCTCGTCGGGTCGAGGCGGATGCGGGAGGCGAAGGAGACGTCCTCGCCGAGCCAGCGGGCGCCGATCGACCGCAGGATGTGGCCGTGCGCGAAGACCAGGACGTCACGGTCGGCCGAGCGGGCCCAGTTCACGATCTCGTCGGCGCGGTCCGACAGTTGCGCCAGGGTCTCGCCCTCCGGCACTCCGTCGCGCCAGATGAACCAGCCCGGCCGGATGTCCTGGATCTGCGGCGGGGTCAGCCCCTCGTACGCCCCGTAGTCCCACTCCATCAGCGCGTCCCAGGGCTCCGCCCGCTCGCCGAAACCGGCGATCCCGCAGGTCTCGCTCGCGCGGACCAGGGGGCTCGTGCGCACCTCCATGTCCGGCAGTCCCTGCCAGGGGCCGCGGTGGAGACGCTCGCCCAGGAGCTTCGCGCCGCGCCGCCCCTCGTCGAGCAGCGGGATGTCGGTCCTGCCGGTGTGCCGGCCGAGAAGTGACCACTCGGTCTGGCCGTGCCGGGCGAGCAGGATGCGCGGTGCCATGGGAAGGATCTCCAGGGGTTCACGGTGCGGACGTGCCGCTGTCCATCATCGCCCACGTGGATTCGCGGTGACATGCGGGCAACCCACGGGCGGCGTCCCGCGTCCCCTCCCCCGGGGCGATCACTGGTGGGGGGACCTTTTCGTATGCGCAAGCCACGCTGGTGGGCCGAATCGGCGCTGATCGGGGTCGTGTACGCGGCCTATTCGAGCGGGCGGCTGCTCGTCCGGGGCGACGAGGCCTCGGCCGTCGAGCACGGCCTCGCGATCCTGCGCCTGGAACGGCTCCTCGGGATCGACGCCGAGCACCCGCTGAACCGGCTGTTCACGGACGTGCCCGCGCTCGGGATTCCGGCGGACTTCGCGTACGCCTCGCTGCACTATCTCGTCACCCCGGCGATCCTGGTCTGGCTCTTCCGCCGCCGCCCCGCCCACTACCGGGCCGCCCGCACCTGGCTGATGCTCTCCACCCTGCTCGGTCTGGTCGGCTTCACCCTGCTGCCCACCTGCCCGCCGCGGCTGCTCGACCCGGCGCACGGCTTCACCGACACGATGGCGTACTTCAGCGCGTACGGCTGGTGGGGCGGGGAGGCCAGCGCGCCGCGCGGGCTCGGCGGTCTCACGAACCAGTACGCGGCGATGCCCAGCCTGCACGTCGGCTGGGCGCTGTGGTGCGGGGTGATGCTCTGGCGGTACGGGCGGACACCCGTCACGAAGGCGCTCGGAGTCGCGTATCCGCTGGTCACGACGGTGGTCGTGATGGGTACCGCCAACCACTATCTGCTCGACGCGGCCGCCGGCGCGGCCGTGATGGGCGCCGGTCTGCTCCTCACCCCGCCCGCGCTGCGGCTCGCCCGGCGACTGCGCGGGACGGCGGAAGCGCCCCCGGTTGTCAGTGCCGGATGCGAGACTTCCACGGGTGAGCGCATCCCTGGACAGCGGTCTGTCCCGACCTCCGCAGACGACACGTCGGCAGCTTCTCGCTGAGCTGCGCGGACCGGCCACCCCACCGCGTCCGCTGGACGCGCGGGCCCTCGCGGCGCTGGCCGCCAACCCCGGCTGCCGCCGCCGGGCCCTGCTCGACGGCGCGGGGGTCGACAAGTCCGCGCTGGCCGCGAAGCTCGGCTCGCCGGCCCCGTTCGGTCAGTCCCAGTTCGCGATCGTCCGGGGCAACTCCTTCGAGGCGAAGGTCAAGGCGGACGGCGGCCGCGAGCTGCTGCGGCTGATCGGCGTCGAGGAGCCGGGCACGGTGTCCGTGCCCGAGCTCGCGGCCGCCGGACCCGAGGGACGGGTGGCGCGCACGGCCCTCGCCCTGCGGGAGGCGACCGCGGCGGGGGCGTGGACGCTGCTCGACCATCCGCTGCTCGCCCTTGAGGTGGCCGGTTCGCCGGTGTACCTGGAGCCGGACGCGGTGGTGGTCCGTCCCGACGGGGGGTGGACGGTCGTGGAGATCAAGTCCTTCCCGATGGTCGACGGCGCGGCGGACGCGTCGAAGGTCGGCGCGGCGGCCCGGCAGGCCGCCGTGTACGTGCTCGCGCTGGAACGGGTGGCGGCGGTGACCGAGGGGGCGAAGGTCGCCCAGTCGGTGCTCCTGGTCTGCCCGAAGGACTTCTCCAACCTGCCGACGGCCTCGGTCGTCGACGTGCGCAAGCAGCGGTCCGTCACCCGCCGCCAGCTCGACCGGCTGACCCGGATCGACGAGATCGCGGCGGCCCTGCCGGAGGGCGTCAGCTTCGATGTGGCGGAGCGCTCGGCCGAGGAGCTGACGGCGGCCGTGGAGTGCGTGCCCCATCAGTACGCGCCGGAGTGCCTGGCCGCCTGCGAGCTGGCCTTCCACTGCCGGTCGCGGGCCCGGCAGGCGGACGCGGTGGAGACCCTGGGCCGTTCGGTACGGGGTGAGCTGGGCGGCCTGACGACGGTCGGCGCGGTCCTCGCGGCGGCGCGGGGCGAGGCGGGCGACCCGGACGACCCGGCGGTGGCGGCCCTGCGCCGGGCGCGGGCGCTGCGCGAGGAAGCACTGTCGGGAGCGGAGGCGCGCGCATGTCGCTGATCTCCACCCTCGCCCGCATGGAGGCCGTCGAGTCCGGCCGGGCGCAGCCCCTCGCGACCGTCCGGCACCGGCGGCTGTCCGAGCGGCCGCTGGTCCTCGTGCCGCTGACCACGGCCGGTGAGGCGGGCGCCCCGCTGGGCGCGCTCGTCGGCACCGACCCGGCGGAGCCGCGGCTCCTGGTGGTGGCCCAGCCCCGGGACCGCGACCTGCGGTTCGCGTTCCTCGCCGACCTGGCGGAGGAGGTCCTGCCGTACATCGACTCGTTCACGGAGGCCGTCGAGGCGGCGGAGAAGAGCGAGGTCGACCCCGAGACCGGCAAGAAGGTGAAGGTCGAGGTCGAGCTGTGCGCGGACGCGCCGCAGCTGATCGTGCCGAGCCGGGCGGGCATCGAGTACGTACGGCTGCTCGGGCGGTCGACGCGGTTCCGGCGGACGGCCGAGCAGGACCCGGAGACGCCGTTCCCCGCGCCGCCGCGCGTCCCACTGCTCGGGCGCTGGCTGACCCACTTCGGCGACCGGGCCCGGGTGCCCGGATCCTCGCTGCTGCTGTCGGCGACCGATCTCCTCAACCGGCACTGGGCGACCGGCCAGTCCTCTCTGGAGGACCAGCACCTGGGCGCGCTGCTCGCCTGGATCGATCCGTCCGACGGTGAGCCGGGCGCCGAGGCGGCGCTGCGGGCCGAGGCCGGGCGGGACGCCGAGGGGCAGTTGCTGTGCCCGCCCGCCGGTCCCGCCACCGATCCCGCCTTCGACAACCGGCTCCTCGCGCCGGCGATCGAGCGGTACGACCGGGCCCGGCAGGCCGTCGGCGCCGCCGAGGACGGCGAGGCGGCCGAGCGGGGACTCGGCGAACTGCACCGGGCCGAGCGGGAGCTGCGCCGGCTGGTCGCCTCGCAGATGAAGCCCACGTGGGACGCGGTGTGGCGGGCGGTCGGCCTGCTGCGGGAGCTGCCGGAGGGGGCCAGGGTCGAGGACCGCTGGACCCGCGACCGCTGGTCCTTCACGGCCCACCGGGACCGGGTCACCGCCGGTGAGCCGCCGCAGCCCCGCCGGGACGACGCGGTGACGGCGGCCCGCAAGCTCGCCGCGCGCGAGCAGGCGCAGGGCCAGCTGGAGGCGCAGGAGGCCCTCGACGATCCGCTGGTGCTCGCCGGACGGCGGCTGTCGGGCGAGGCGTTCACGGCCGAGGTGGCCGAGGTGACCATGGCGTGGACGGAGTCCAAGCGGCCCGCGCCGCGCCCGCTGCTCACGGTCCGCACCGAGGACCGCCCGCACCTGGGCGAGAAGGTCAAGGTGTACCGCTCGCTGGACGGGAAGCCGCAATCGGCGGAGTTCGTGCGGTACGAGGAGGACGGGGCCCTGCTGCTGCGCCTCCTCGACCGGATGGGCCGTTCGAAGGAGCCTGCGGAGGGCTCGGTGCCGGAGAAGGGCGAGCGGATCGCCTGGACGCTGTTCGAGCACGACCAGCGGGTCGGGCCGCAGCTGCCGGAGGCGGAGGAGACGCCCTGGACGCACGGCGGGCCTCCCCGGGCCGACGCCGTGGAACTGCCCGACGCCGTGACCGCGGAGGACGTGCTGTGACCGTGTTCGACCTCTCGGTGCCGCCCGTCGGCGACGCGGCGCCCTTCGACCCCTCGGCCGCCGCGGGCAAGGCGACGGCCGACATCCTCGCGGCCACCCTGCACGGCACCGCGCGCGGTGTCGTCGTGGACTCCCCGCCGGGCGCGGGGAAGTCGACGCTCGTGGTGCGGGCCGCGCTCGAACTGGCCGCGGCCGGCCGGCCCCTGATGGTGGTGGCCCAGACGAACGCGCAGGTGGACGACCTGGTCCTGCGGCTCGCCGAGAAGGAGCCGGACCTGGAGGTCGGCCGGCTGCACTCGAACGACAGCGACCCGTACGACAAGGCGCTCGACGATCTGGAGAACGTACGGAAGTCGGCGAAGGCCGGTGAGCTGACCGGGCTGCCCGTCGTCCTCTCGACGGCGGCCAAGTGGGCGCACGTGAAGAACGTCGAGCCGTGGGCGCACGCGATCGTCGACGAGGCGTACCAGATGCGCTCGGACGCGCTGCTCGCCGTGGCGGGGCTCTTCGAGCGGGCGCTGTTCGTGGGCGACCCCGGGCAGCTGGACCCGTTCTCGGTGGTGGGCGCCGAGCAGTGGGCGGGACTGTCGTACGACCCGTCGGCGAGCGCGGTCTCCACCCTGCTCGCGCACAACCCGGAGCTGCCGCAGCACCGGCTGCCGGTGTCCTGGCGGCTGCCCGCCTCGGCGGCGCCGCTGGTCTCGGACGCGTTCTACCCGTTCACGCCGTTCCGCAGCGGCACCGGGCACGGGGACCGGAAGCTCTCCTTCTCGGTCGCGTCGGACGGTTCGGGCCCCGACCGGGTCCTCGACGAGGCGGCGGAGTCGGGCTGGGGCCTGCTCGAACTGCCCGCCCGGCACACCCCCCGCACCGACCCGGAGGCGGTCGGCGCGGTCGCCGTGGTGGTGCGCCGGCTCCTCGACCGGGGCGGCGCCGCGGTCTCGGAGCGCTCGGAGACCCCCGTACCCCTGACGCCCGACCGGGTCGCGGTCGGGACCGCCCACCGCGACCAGGCGGCGGCGATCCGGGCGGCCCTCGCCGAACTGGGTGTCACGGGCGTGACGGTGGACACCGCGAACCGGCTCCAGGGGCGTGAGTACGACGTGACCGTCGTCCTCCACCCGCTGTCCGGGCGCCCCGACGCGACCGCCTTCCACCTGGAGACGGGCCGGCTGTGCGTCCTCGCGTCCCGGCACCGCCACGCGTGCGTCGTGGTCTGCCGGGCCGGTGTCACGGACCTGCTCGACGCGCACCCGTCGACCGAGCCGGTCCAGCTGGGCGTCGCCGTGTCGTTCCCGGACGGCTGGGAGGCGAACCACGCGGTCTTCTCCCACCTGGAGGAGCACAGGGTCCGCTGGACGCCCTCCTGACGCCCTCTTGCGGGGCGCGGGACAATGGAAGACGGCCCGGGGTTCCGGGCCGCCCGTGTGCGAAGAGCCGGTGCGTGGCACCGGTGCGTACGTGAACGTGAACCGTGAACGGTGAAGAGGAGAACGACGATGGCGGAACCCGCGGAGCGGAGCGGACAGCGGCGGCTCAGGCCGGCACCGCTGGTCTTCGAGCCTGCCGAGGCGACCGCCGACCCGGAGCACTTCTTCGACCTGGAGTCGATGGACGATCCGCGGGAGCTGCTGGCCCGTGCGACGGAGCTGACGCTGGCCTTCCGCGCGGCGACGGACAGGGCGACCGAGTTCCAGGCGATCGCGGCGGCGCAGCTGGCGGATCCGCGCCGGTTCGACTGCCTGACGGCGGCGGACGTCGCAGAGCGGGCGCAGTGGACCGAGGACTACGCCCGGCGGATGATCGAGTTCGGCCGCGATCTGATCAGGACGAACGGCCGCCCCGCGGAGGACTGACCCCTCGACGGTGGCCGAAAAAGCACCCCTGGCATATGCCGGGGGTGCACGATACTCCTCACCCTCCCGCTCTGTCCGGAATTCCGTGAACTCTCGGCGACCGGACTGTGACAGCCGGTAGACCTGAAGGCATGACGACGTGGACGCGCGACGAGACCGAACACGACATCTTCCGCTTCCTCCGGGAGGGCGACGAGGGGCGTCACCAGACCGCCCGGGTGACCGCCGACGGTGCCTCCTGGCTCGCCTCCGCCACCGGGAGCCGTGAGGCCGCGCTGACCCGCTGGGAGTCCCGGCCGGCCTCTCCCGCGGCGCTGCCCTGCGGGGGCGTCTTCGACGTCGTCAACGTGGACCCGGTCTTCGGGCGCCGCATGCTGGACCGGCTGTGGGAGGAGGGCCCGGGTTCGGGGCCCGTCGCGGTGCACCGGGGCCGGATGATGCTGTTCGCCGCGCCGGGCACGGCCCAGCGGCTGCCGGCCCTGCTCGACTGGGAGGAGTGGGGGGACGCCGTCCCCCGGCCGCTCTGTCATGGCATCGGGGACGCGGTGACCGTGCCGCCGCTCGTGCCGTCCGGCCCCTCCGGGCCCCGCTGGCTGGTGGCCCCCGACACCCGGAACCCTTGGCTGCCAGGCCCCGAGGTCATGCTCTGGGCCTGTGTGCGGGCCGTCCGGGCGGCTTCCGCCGCCGACGTGCGGGTATCGATTTTTCCTCCCGCCGATCCGGGTGCTAATGTCTACGACGTCAGCAGGCGCCGCTAGCTCAGTTGGTTAGAGCAGCTGACTCTTAATCAGCGGGTCCGGGGTTCGAGTCCCTGGCGGCGCACAGACAGAGGAAGCCCCTCGCGGAAGCGAGGGGCTTCTTCGTGTTCCGGATGCGTTCCCGGCCTCGGCCGCCGTCCCGGCCGCTCAGTCGACGGCGGGCGGGGTGATCCTGACCGTCCAGGCGCCCGTCCCGGTGCGTTCGGCGACCTCCACCCGTACCCCCGTTCCGGGCACGGTGAGCGTCTCGCCCTCCTCCAGCGGGGCGTCCGCGAGCGGCGGGTAGACGGAGCGGTCCCAGCAGGCCTCGGTGTGCGGGTGCGCGTCGACGACCTCGACGGGGCCGTCGCCGGAGGCCGCGTTGCCCCGGACCCGGTAGACGAGGACGCCCTCGGTGCAGGTCTCTGCGTTGCTCCCGGCGCTCCCCCGGGCCTCGACCGCGAGGACGCTGTCGGGGCCCGTGCGGACCACGGCGAGCCGGGTCCCGAGGCTGGCGCCGGGCGCGGGCTGGGCGTCGGTCGGTTCCAGGCTCACCATCCGGGGACCCGTCCCCTGGACGCAGGCGATCTGGGCGGTGGAGAGCCAGCCGAGCTTCCACTTGTGCCAGCCGAAGAGGTCCGGGGAGAGCCCGAACTGGCTGCCCATGACGTCCCAGTCACCCACATGGGTGTCCCAGTCGCCCTTGCCGTCCGTGGGACGGTGGTAGAGGTCGGGCAGGTCGAAGACGTGCCCGGTCTCGTGGGCCAGGACGTTCCGGTCGGGCGGGTGCCGCTCGAAGACGGTGACGACCCGCTTGATCTCGGTGCCGTCGACCTCCATCGGCTTCTCGAGGTTGACGACCTTGGTCGCGTCGGAGTCCACCCCGGGGGCGTCCGGGTCGGCGACCAGGTAGACGATGTCGTACCGGGAGAAGTCGACGCTCGCGTCGGCGGCGTCGATCGCGTCCCGGAGATAGGCGGCGCGCTGCCCGGCGTCCCAGTCACGCCGTATGTCGTACGCGCTCGACTCCTTCGGCATCGGGGTCCAGCCGCGCCGGGGGTGCGGGCGCAGGCTGAAGCGCCCGTAGGAGGCGCGGCTGAAGTACTCGCTGGTGGCGGGGAAGTGGTCGGCGGCGAGTTCGGCCGGATCGGTGAGCGGCTCGGCGTCCGGGAACGACAGGAAGATCATGACCGCGTCGAGGGTGTGGTCGGGGCGCGGATACGACCTGTTCCAGGTGTCGAGGCCGAGCGAGTGATGGGCCGCGGTACGGGGCAGGGCGCAGGGACTCGCCGAGGGGGCGCCGACGGCGGGGCCGGCGACGAGCCCGGTGGCGGCCAGGGCGGCGAACGAGGTGAGGGCCGCCGCGCCGGCGCGGAGCCGCGAGCGGTCCACTCCCCCGGGTGGCTGCTGACCCCTCACGTGGACCTCCGGATCGGGAATGCGGGACACTCCACCCACCTTGTGATGATTTGCGACGTTTCGCACGTTTCCGCTGCCCCGGTCGGGTGAGGGCGCGCCACGCGGTCGACGCGACACGGGCGCGGTTCAGCTCACGGAAAGTCACATTCGGTCACGTCGTCATCGACCCGTGTCAGACCCGCGCAGAAACGATCGGGCGGGGTGCGGCGGTGGCCGGTCTCACAGCGGCGGGCGCTCTCCGGAGGCGCTTCGGAGCTGGAAGGCTCCCCCGTACGGGCTCTATGATCGGCACACTCTTCCTTGGCCGACCATCCCGACCACATGTGACCGGCCCGACTGCACTACGGGAGCGAGCGGTGAGCGGAACCCCCGAAGGACCGGTGCACCCAGAGCCGCCGGAGACGCGCGCGGCGGAATCCGCACTCACGGAGCGTCACCCCCCGTACGGAGCCGAGCCACGTGTCGGCTGCTCCCCCTCCGAACTCCGGGACTACCGCGCCGCGTTCCGCGTCGCCCAGCTCGCGATGGCCGTCATCGACCAGGACGGCGTCGTCGTCGCGGCCAACGACTCCTTCGGCACCCTCCTCGGCGCCGCGCCCGAGGCGCTCCGGGATCAGGCCGCCGCCGACCTCGTCGACCTCGCGTCCGACGGCCGCACCTGGCACGCGTACCGCGAGGTGCTGCGCGGCCGGCGCTCCCGCTTCCGCTGCACCCGCCGCCTCAAGCACTCCGACGGGCGCTCGCTGTGGGCCGAGGTCACCGTCGCCCCCGTGCCCGACAGCCGGCGCGTCCTGCTGTCGATCGCTGACATCAGCGACCGGCGCGAGCTCCAGGCGCGGCTGCGGCACCTCCAGATGCACGACCCGGTGACCCGGCTGCCCAACCGCGCCCTGTTCTTCGAGCGCCTGTCGGCGGCCCTGGAGGCCTCGGCGCAGGACGCGGCGGACCTCGCGAGCGCCGCGGCCATCGCGGGCACCGCGAGCGCCTCGGCCACCGCCGGCCCGGTGGGCCCCACGGGAGCGGCGGGCACGGGGGGCCCGGGCGGGACGATCAGCTCTTCGTACGAGTCGTACGGGTATGGCAGAACAGGGCGGATCGGCCTCTGCTACCTCGATCTCGACGGCTTCAAGGCCGTCAACGACACCCTCGGCCACCGCGTCGGCGACCGGCTCCTCGCCGCCGTCGCCGCCCGTCTCACGGAGTGCGCGGACAGCGACGGCTACACCCGCAGCGGCGGCCATCTCGTGGCGCGGCTCGGCGGGGACGAGTTCGCGGTCCTGGTCGAGGACTCCACCGGCACGGAGCAACTCGCGGATCTGGCACGCTCGGTGCTGTGCGCGCTCCAGCGGCCCTTCGACCTGGGGGGCCAGCGGCTCTCTGTCTCCGCCTCGATCGGTGTGGTCGAGCGCTCCGGGTCCGGCACGACGGCGACAGCCCTGATGCAGGACGCCGACACCACGCTGTACTGGGCGAAGGCGGACGGCAAGGCCCGCTGGACCCTCTTCGACCCGGAGCGCAACGCGCACCGGATGACCCGGCAGGCGCTCTCCTCCACCCTGCGCCCGGCCGTGGAGCGCGGGGAGTTCGCCCTGGAGTACCAGCCGCTGGTGGATCTGGCGGACGGCGCGGTGCGCGGGGTGGAGGCGCTGGTGCGCTGGAACCACCCGCAGTTCGGCGTCCTTCCGCCGAATCGGTTCGTCGGGATCGCCGAGGAGGACGGCTCCATCGTGGAGCTCGGCCGCTGGGTGCTGCGCACGGCCTGCCGGCAGGCACGGCAGTGGCAGAAGGACCATCCGCGCGAGCGTCCGATCTTCGTCAGCGTCAACGTGGCGGTGCGTCAGGTCTGGGACTCCGACCTGGTCGCCGACGTGGCCGGCATCCTCGCGGAGACGGGGCTCGCCCCGTACCTGCTCCAGCTGGAGCTCACAGAGTCGGCCGTGATGGGCTCCGCCGGCCGGCCGCTCCAGGCGCTCCAGGCGCTGAGCGACATGGGCGTGCGGATCGCGATCGACGACTTCGGCACCGGCTACTCGAACCTGGCCTATCTGAGCCGACTGCCGGTCTCGGTGCTCAAGCTGGACGGTTCCTTCGTCCGGGGCTTCCAGGACGAGGAGCACGCCAACCCGGCCGACGAGCTGATCGTCGAGGCGCTGGTACAGCTGGCGCACCGGCTGGGTCTCACGGTCACCGCCGAGTGCGTGGAGACCTCGGGGCAGGCGAGCCGGCTGCGCCGGATCGGCTGCGACACGGGGCAGGGCTGGCTGTACTCGCGGGCGGTGGCGCCGGACCGTATCGCGGAGCTGATCGGCGCGGAGCCGCTGCCGGTCTGAGGTCCGTGCGCCGGAGGCATGGAACTGCCCCCGGCCGGAGGGACATTCCGGGCGGGGGCAGCGGTTCATGCGGGGTTCAGCGGGTCACGTGAGCGATTCCCGGATCCCGGGTCAGGGCCTCAGCAGGCGCCCTGGTCCTTCCAGACACCCCACTCACCGGTGGTGCCGGGGGTCTCGTTCTGGGTCCACCACTGGGCGAGCCACTTGCGGCCGTTGTGGGAGACGACCGTGCCGCCGTTGTAGACCGTGCCGGCCACGTACGCCGGGACCGAGCCGCAGCCCGTGGGCGGGGTGGTCGGAGGCGTGGTCGGAGGCGTGGTGGGCGGGGTGGTCGGGGGCGTCGTCGGCGGGGTGGTCGGCGGGGTGGTGGTGGAGCCGAGCGCCGTGTTGATCTGCTTCAGCAGGGTGGCGTTCTCGTCCAGGCCGAGGAGCGAGTACATCATCGCGCCGGCCAGGCCGCGCTGCTTCGCGTAGTCCACCCGGGCCTGGATGGAGCGCTGGTTGAGGCCGGTGAAGAACTCGCCGTCCTTGTAGAAGTACGAGGACTTCGCCTGGTCGTCCCAGAAGGTCGTCGACGCGTTGTCGACGATGCCGCCGAGCTCCTTGTAGTGCGCGATGCCGGCCTGCTGGCTGAGCGGGCGGGCGTTGGAGCCGCCGGTCGCGGTGCCCGCGAGGCCGTTGGCGGAGCCGGCCGGGACGCCCTTCCAGCCGCGGTAGTAGAACTCGTAGCCCAGGGTCAGCTTGTTGGCGGGGAAGCCGCCGGCGATGCCGTAGGCGGGCTTGCCGTCGATCCAGGAGTCGATGGCGTTGTCGATCGAGTACTTCTCGGTGCCCGGCGCGATCACGTCGGTCGGGTCGTTCGAGCCGGAGTACAGCGGGGACTGGTGGTACGTCGGCCCGTCGCCGTCCCAGGCTCCGTGCATGTCGTACGTCATGATGTTGGCGTAGTCCAAGTACTGGCCGATCTTGTCGGTCTCGATGTACTTGATCTTGTCCTGGCCGGCCGGGAGGGCCGAGGTCAGCAGGTACTTCTTGCCGCCGTTGGCGGCGCCGTACTCGTCGAGCTGCTTGCGGAACTCGGCGAGGAGCAGCGTGAAGTTCTGCTTGTCCTCGGGGGCGTAGTGGTTGCCCAGGTGGCCGCCGGAGGAGCCGGGGTACTCCCAGTCGATGTCGATGCCGTCGAAGATGCCGGCCGCCGTGCCCGCGCCGCCGAAGCCGCCCTCGACGGGCAGGTTGCCCTTGATGTACTGGTCGATGCAGGAGGAGACGAGCTTCTTGCGGCTCGCGTCCGTCTTCGCCGCGTCGCTGAAGTACTTGGAGTACGTCCAGCCGCCGAGCGAGATGTTGATCTTCAGGTGGGGGTATTTCGCCTTCAGTTCCTTGAACTGGTTGAAGATGCCCACGATCGGCTGGTTCCACGTGTCGGCGACGCCGTCGACGCTGTCCGCCGCACCGAAGGACTTCTGGTAGTCGGCGTACGAGTCGCCCGCACCGTCACCCGCGTTGGGGTTGTTGTCGTCACCCGCGGCCTTGTTGGCCATGAAACAGGTGAGGTTGGTGGGGTGGATGTTGCCGAACGAGTAGTTGATGACGTCCAGCTGGCCCGCGATGCCCCGGGTGTCGAGGTGCTTGGGGTAGAACGCGTTGCCGTAGACGCTCCACTGGTCGTAGTACGCGATGCGCACACCGCCCGCAGCGGCAGTGGTCGTCGTGTCGGCCGCCTGGGCGGAGCCGAGGCCGACGGTCGCCGCGAGGGCGCCGGCGGCGAGGGCCGTGCTGAGGAGCGCGGCGATCAAGGGCTTACGGGGGTGCACGTGCGGCCTCCATCGGGGGGAGTGCGGGGGTGGTGCCGTACAGGAGCTGGAGCAGTGATAACCGGCACGTGAACAGTGCGTCAATGGTCTGAACCAGATTGAGGACTAGACCAATTAGAAGGAGAAAGGCCTCGTCAGAGCCGCGCAGCACAAAACGGAACCGCCCGCCACCATCGGTGACGAGCGGTTTAAGGTTCACTTAGGGGTGGCGCGGGGCCGGATCCGTGCAGGAACCAACCGGCCCGGGGAACCAGGGTTTTTACCCGGGCGTCCCCGGCCCGGAACAGGTGTCGCGCCCTACTCCGCCGGCAGCTCGGGGAGTTCATAGGCATCCGCGATGAGCTCGTAGCTCCGCAGTCGTGCCTCCCCGCCGTGCGCGTTGGCCGTGATCATCAGCTCGTCCGCGCCCGTCCGCTTCCTGAGGTCGTCCAGGCCGGTACGGACCTCGTCGGGGGTGCCGTACACGATGTTCGCCAGCCAATCGTTCACGAACTCCCGCTCGGCGGGGCTGAAGTCGTACGCCTCCGCCTCCTCCGGCGTCGGCACCAGGCCGGGCCGGCCGGTGCGCAGTCGCAGCATCGCGAGGGCACCGGAGAGGACCTGGCGGCGGGCCTGCGCCGCCTCGTCGGCCGCGAGCGCCGAGACGCCGATCATCGCGTAGGGCGCGTCGAGCACCTCGGAGGGCCGGAAGGACTCCCGGTAGAGGTCGAGCGCCGGGATCGTGTTCCTGGCCGAGAAGTGGTGGGCGAACGCGAAGGGCAGCCCCAGCAGGCCGGCCAGGCGCGCGCTGAAACCGGACGAGCCGAGCAGCCAGATCGGCGGCCGGCCCTTCGGGCCCTGCACCGGGCCGGGCACGGCGTGGATCCGGGCGTACCGGTGGCCGTCCGGGAAGTCGTCGTCCAGGAACCGGGTCAGCTCGGCGAGCTGCTCCGGGAAGTCGTCGGCGCCCTCGTTGAGGGTGGCGGTGCGGCGCAGCGCGGCCGCGGTGGCCCCGTCGGTGCCGGGCGCGCGCCCGAGACCGAGGTCGATCCGGCCCGGGGCGAGGGCCTCCAGGGTGCCGAACTGCTCGGCGATGACCAGCGGGGCGTGGTTGGGCAGCATGACGCCGCCCGAGCCGAGGCGGATGCGTCGGGTGTGGGCGGCGAGGTGGGCGAGGATCACCGCCGGGGACGAGGAGGCGACGCCGGGCATGGAGTGGTGTTCGGCCACCCAGTGCCGGTGGAAGCCGCGCCGCTCGGCGAGCCTGCTCAGCTCGACGCTGGTGGCGAGCGCCTGGGTCGCGGTCCTGCCGCTGCCGACGGTCACCAGGTCCAGCACGGACAGCGGCACGGGCGCGGAGCCCCGCGCCTCTCCTCGAATAGCGTCGGTCACCTTCGGGACCCTCCTCGGCACACGTACGGACTCATGGACCGACCCATGGATCGGCTGAACGACCCGCGGATCGGCGTGGACTCGATGACAACAGGAGGGTGTCTCCGTTTATTCCGGGGGCCCCGCGGGAGCCTTCCGATGGTTATCAGCCACCTCGCGGGGCCGGAAGGCGACCGGAACGACCGCCACCGCGTCCGTTTCCCCATAAAAAATCTCGCGTTCTCCCAGGGCCGAACGCACGCGCGAACCCCCTCGCGCACGGCCCTGACCTGAGACTCTCGGGGGAACTCATGACCACGGCATATGCCAGGGTGGTGCGTCCAAGGCCAGGGCCCGGATGCTCCGCATCATTCTCGCCAACAGCCGCCCCGTAAACGGCGCTTGGCGGCTATCGTGGTACGAAAGCTTGCGGTCACAACCTGGTAGGGGGAAACCGTGGCGCTGAAGCCCGAGCCCACCGCGCCGTTCCACTCGGTGCAATACGCCTTGCGCGTCCTCGAGACGATCTCACGGCACGGTGGCGGAGTGACGGACGTCCAGATCGCGCGCGAAACCGGCCTGCCCGTGGCCCACCTCTCCTCGCTGCTCCTCATGCTCCGCCGTGAGGGGTACGTCGAGCAGGTCGCCGACGGCGCATACGTGATCGGGGACTCCCTCGTCCTCCTCGGCTCCGGCATGACCCGCCGCGAAGCCCTGGAGGCGAAGCTCCAGGAGACCCTGACCGAGCTGCGCGACTCCGTCGGCGCGGCGGTCTACATCAGCCGGTACATCGACGGCGAGGTGAAGATCACCCAGTTCGCCGACGGTCCGCGCACACCCAAGGTCAACGAGTGGGTCGACTTCCGCTCGGCCGCGCACGCCAGCGCGGTCGGCAAGTGCCTGCTCACCCAGCTCGACCAGAACGGCCGCCGGGACCACCTGTCCCGGCACAAGATCGCCCGGCTGACCTCCCGGACGATCACCAGCGAGCGGATCCTCTTCTCCAAGCTGGACAGCCAACCGCCGACCGTCCCGGTGCTCGACCTCCAGGAGTACGCGGTGGGCACGGTCTGCGCGGCCGTTCCGCTGACGGCCGGCTCCGCCGTGGGCTGCCTGGCCCTCTCCCTCCCGATCGAGCACGCCCACCGGCTGCGCTCGGCGGCGGACACGCTGAACCGGCGGGCGGCGCCGGTGGTCATGGCGCTGGCGATCTGAGACATCCTGTTCCCCGGGAAGCCGAGGAATCCGCGGCGCCCCGGGGCATTCGGGGGTCCCTGCGGCGCGGTCGCGCGGGGTGGTCATGAGCACCCCGCGGGACCGGGTAGTATTTTCTCTGTCAGCAGGCGCCGCTAGCTCAGTTGGTTAGAGCAGCTGACTCTTAATCAGCGGGTCCGGGGTTCGAGTCCCTGGCGGCGCACAGACGGAAGAAGCCCCTCGCGGAAGCGGGGGGCTTCTTCGTGTCCCGGCGTCGGCTCGGGGGTGTCTCGTCGATCAGGCCGCGGGTCCGCCATGATCGGCAAGACACCCCTAGGCCCGGAGGTAGGTCAGGACGGCGAGGACCCGGCGGTGGGTGTCCTCGGCCGGCGGCAGATCCAGCTTCGCCAGGATGTTGCCGATGTGCTTGCCGACGGCCGCCTCGGTCACGACCAGACGGCGGGCGATCGCGCCGTTCGAACGGCCCTCCGCGACCAGGCCCAGGACCTCGCGCTCGCGCGGGGTCAGCGCCTCCAGCGGATCGCGGTGCCGGCGGAGCAGCTGCCGTACGACCTCGGGGTCGACGACCGTCCCGCCGTCCGCGACCCGGGCGAGCGCGTCCAGGAACTCCTCCACCTGACCGACCCGGTCCTTGAGCAGATAACCGACGCCGGTCCCGTCGCCCGCGTCCAGGAGATCGGCGGCGTAGCTGCGCTGCACGTACTGGCTGAGGACGAGGACCGGCAGGGCGGGGCGCTCGGCGCGCAGCGCGACGGCGGCGCGCAGCCCCTCGTCCTGGAAGCCGGGCGGCATCCGGACGTCGGTCACCACGATGTCCGGGTCGTGGGCGGTGACCGCCGCGCGCAGCGCCTCGGCGTCCCCGACGGCGGCGACGACCTCGTGGCCGAAGCGGGCCAGGAGCCCGATCAGTCCCTCCCGGAGGAGGACGCTGTCCTCGGCGAGGACGACGCGGAGCGTTCGCTCAGTGCGGGGCATGGGATCTCCACTCGGAGGAGGGTCGGCCCGCCCGGCGGGCTCATGATCGTCAGTGTGCCATCGAGGACCGCGATCCGGTCGGCCAGGCCGGTGAGCCCGGAGCCGCCCGCCGGGTCGGCGGCGCCGCGCCCGTCGTCCTCGACGTCGATCCGGAGGACCCCGCCGCTGTGCCGGGCGGTGAGCGAGGCCCGGCTCGCCCCGCTGTGCTTGCCGATGTTGGCGAGGGCCTCGCAGCCGGCGAAGTAGCCGGCGCTCTCGACGGACTCCGGCAGCCGGGGCAGGTCGACGTCCGTGGCGACGGGCACGGCGGACCGGTCGGCGGCGTCGGCGAGGGCCGGGCCGAGGCCGTAGTCGGCGAGGACCTGCGGGTGGATGCCGTGGATCAGCTCGCGCAGCTCGGTCAGGACCTGCCCGGCCTCCGCGTGCGCCTTCGCCAACTGGTCGGCGAGCGGGCCCGGCGGGGCGTCGAGGCGGGCGAGCCCGAGGGTCATCGTGAGGGCTACCAGGCGCTGCTGGGCGCCGTCGTGCAGATCGCGCTCGATCCGGCGCCGCTCGGCCTCGAAGGCGTCGACGAGCCGGGCACGGGAGGCGATGACCTCGCCGATCGCGCCCTCCTGGGCGGATTCGCGCGGGGTGAGCAGGGCGCGGACGAGGGCGGCGCGGACGCCGGCGACGGCGGCGAGCGGGTAGGCGAGGGCGACGAGGAGCAGGGCGCCGAGGAGGGCGGCGGCGAAGGCCTCCGGGTAGGAGGTCACCAGGTACGCCTTGACGACCTTGGCCTCCTGGCCGTCCACCGCCAGCTGGACCGGCGCGCCGAGGAGCAGCACGGGCAGACCGACGCCGACGGCGACGGCGAGGAGGTCGAGCGGCCACAGCACGGTGGCGAGGAGCAGGGCGTACGCGAACTCCCGCCAGGTCGCCTGCTCCCCCGCCCGGAGCCGGAGCCAGGCGGCCAGGCCGGGGACGGTGGGGACGCGGTGCGGGTCGGGGGCGGGGTCGAGGTCGACGAGGCGGAGGCGGCGGCGCTCGACGCCGCCGAGGGCGAGCCCGGAGAGGAGCAGCGGGGGCAGCCCGACGAGCAGGACGGAGAACAGCCCGAGCAGCACGAACACGGCGCAGACGGCGGCCCCGAGGAGCGCGCCGGTCGCCAGGTAGGCGACGGCTCGCCAGGGCCAGGGCCCGAGGGGGAACCGGGGCCGGGTGAGCGCCTGCCAGGGGGTACGGGGGTCCATGCGGCCCCACGTTAGGCCCGCCGGCCGGGGCGGGGCGATGGGGCTGAGGGGTGGGGCGGGGGTGTGGCTGGGCCTACCCCCGCGACGGTCGGCGCTTCGGTCCGGCGCCGGGCGCCCCGCACCCGCACCCGCGACGGCGACTCGCCCCTGCGGTCGCCGCCGGGGGGCCACCACCTAGGGCTGGTCGAGGGCGTGTTCCTTGAGGAAGGCCCCCGCGTGGGCCGCCGCCTCTTCCCTCGTCGCGTACCGCTCGTCGCCGTCCGCCGGCCCGCCGGTTCCGTCGGCGCCCTTGCCGGTCCAGCCCCAGCCCTCGGGCGAGGGCGTCAGTTCGGCCGTTCCGCCCCACAGTGCGAGCGCGACGCCCGTCGGGCGGGTGACGGCGTCGGGCCACTTCTTGCGGGCGCCCTGCCGGGTGATGCCCCACACGGCACCCAGTTGTTCGTAGCTCGCGCCGTAGGATCCGGCGGTTCCCGCCGCGATGGCCGTCAGCCGCTTGACCTCCGCGTCCACCACCTTCCAGGCGGCCAGTACGGACAGCGCCGCGTCGACCGGGTCCGCCGCCCACATGCGGTCCTCCGGCAGTCCGGACGCGCGCTGTCGCAGGGCCGACGCGAGGGGGTCGAGGGCGTCGTAGAGGGCCTTGTCGAGCTCGGCCTGTTCTTCGGGGGTGATCTCAGAGGAGGTCATGCGACAACTTTAGTTTCCAATCAGCGGTCTGTAAACTTTGATTTCCGGCCATGGCGGGCGTACTCCGCCCGGAGCGTGGCGACGACCTCGGGAGCCAGGGGCTCGTACGGGGCGCCCGGCGTCGGGCGCCACCAGACCGGGTCCCCACAGAGGAAGGACTCGCGGCGGAGGGCCACCCGGTGGATCTTGTTCGTGGCGGTGAGGGGGAGTTCGGGCACCACCCGGACGAAGCGGGGCGGCATCTTCGTGCCCAGGTCCCGCTGCTCCGCGAGGAAACCCGCGAACTCCGCCGGATCGAAGACCGCCCCCTCCCGCAGCGCCAGCGCCGCCATCACCTGGTCCCCCGCCACCGGGTCCGGTATCGCGTAGACCGCGACCCCCGCGGCCCGGTCCCAGCGGGCCAGGATGTGCTCGATCATCGCCGCCGCCAGGTTCTCGCTGTCGACCCGCAGCCGGTCGTCCGTACGGCCCGCGAAGTAGAGGTAGCCGTCCGCGTCCCGGTAGAAGAGGTCGCCCGTCCAGTACCAGCCGTCACGCAGCCGCGCCGCCTCCGCCTCCGGGTGGCGCCAGTAGCCCTCGAAGGTGCTGCGGCCCCGGTTGACGAGTTCTCCGACCGCCTCGGCGGCGTTGAGCAGCCGGCCCGTGGGGGAGAAACGGGCCGCCTCGCACTCCCGGCCCGTCTCCGCGTCCACCACCGCCAGGTCGTCGCCCGGCGCCGCCCGGCCCACCGCGCCCGCCGGGGTGTCCGGCGTCCGCTGGATCGACGCGCCTCCCTCCGAGGAGCCGTACCCCTCCACGAGGGGCACCCCGAAGCGCTCCCGGAAGCGCGCCGCGTCCACCGCCCCCGCCTCCGTGCCGAAGCCGAGGCGGAGCCGGTGCGCGCGGTCCTCGGGGGTGGGCGGGGTCGCCAGGAGGTACTGCACCGCCCGGCCGACGTAGGTGAAGTAGGTCGCGTCGAAGTCCCGTACGTCCGAGAGGAAGCGGGAGGCCGAGAAGCGGGCCCGCAGCGCCACCCCCGCCCCGGCGGCCAGCGCCGGCGCCCAGTCCGCGATCACCGCGTTCCCGTGGAACATCGGCATGCAGACGTAGTGGACGTCGTCCCGGCCGACGGAGAAGTGCGCCGCGAGCGAGGCGCCGGCCGCCGCGAGCCGGCCCTGGCTGCAGAGCGCCGCCTTCGGCGCGCCCGTCGAACCTGACGTGAAGGAGAGCAGGAAGCGACTGTCGGGGCGTACGGGGCCGAGGCGCGCGTCGCCCGGGCGGGCGGACCCGTACGGCGCGAGGAGTTCCCGGTACGCGTCGGTGTCCGTGACCAGGATCCGCACCCCGGGCAGCGGGAGGCCGTCGAGGAGCGGCAGGTGGGCGCGCTGGGTGACCAGGACCCGGCACGCGGTGTGCCGGATGTCCCGGGCGAGTTCGGCGCCGCGCCGGGTGGGGTTGATCCCGGCGACGGCGGCCCCCGCGAGGGCCGCCGCGCTGAGCCAGAGCGGGTACTCCGGCGTGTTGTCGAGCAGGATGCCGAGGTGCGGCTCGCCCCCCGGCAGGGGTGGCATCAGGTCCACGAGCAGTGCGGCCCGCGCGGCGGCGCCGGCGGCGACCTGGTGGTGGGTGAGGGCGTGGTGCTCGTCCCTCAGCCCGATCCGGTGGTCGCCCCATTGGCGCCGTACGAGTTCCGCGACGGTGTCCGCACCCCTCATGGGCCGGACTGTAACTGACGATCCATCAGAAATGAACGGGCGGGAACGACCGCTCGGCGACCGTCAGGAACGGCCGCCGAGCGGCCCCGGCGTCAGAACCTGACGTCCGAGCACGCGTAGAACGCGTTCGCCGTGTCCGCGATCGTCCACACCGCCAGGATCAGATGACGGCCCGTCTTGCCCGCCGGGATCGTCCCGGAGTGCGAGAGGGTCGCCGGCGGCTGCTGGTTGTTGTAGGGGACGGTCAGGAACGGCTGGGGGTCCAGCATGGCCCGGGTGAGCTTCTGGGTCCCGTTCCAGCCGTTCTTGGTGATGTAGTACTTGAAGTCGGTGGTGGCGTGCCGGGCCGTGAACTGCCAGCGGAAGCTGTAGCTCTGCCCCGACGTGAGCTGCGTCGTGGGCCACGCACCGCCCCGGGGGTCGTCCAGCTGGGCGAACTGCGTGAGCCCGGCGGAACAGATCTTGCCGTCGGCGGGACCGGCGGCGGGGAAGCCCTTGGGGCCCTCGACCGACTGCGGCTCCCACTGTATGGAGCCGCAGTTGGTCACGGTGCCGTTGGCGCAGAGCTTCTGGCGGCTGATCGGCGAGTCGGTGTAGCCGTGACTGCCGGCACTACCGGTGGCGAAGAGGGTGACGCCGGCGACGCCGAGCGCCACCACCGCCGCCCCGACTGACTTTTTGCGCATGCTTCGCTCCAGGAGAACGTGGGGGAGTTCCGTTGGGCCGTGCGCGCACGCGTGCGGTGGTACGTCGTACCGATTTTGGTCTGGACCAAGTACCAAGGTATGGACGGAAGTTGAACATGTCCATCCCTTCACGCCCCCTCTACAGGACCCGTCCGACCCGTGTAGAACGCCACCGTCAGGTCCTTGACCAGCGCCTTGCGCTCGTAGTCGTCGAGCTCCACCAGACCACGACTGGTCAGCCGGTGGACCACGTCGTCCACCGCGTCCACCACCGAGGTGAGCACGCTGTCCCGGTGCTTCGCGTCGATCGCCGCGATGCGCCGCCGGCGCATCGCCGCCGCCACGTCCGGCGCGTACTCGATCCGCGTCGGCTGCGCCGAGAACACGTCCACACCGACCGGAGCGCACTCCGCCGACAGCATCCGCGTCAGCGCCTCGCCGACGGCCTCCGCGTCCCGGAGCGTGGGAGCGTCCTCGTGGAAGGCGTCCGCCGGAAGCTGCGACAGCACCCGGGCCATGGCCGCCTCCACCTGCTCCCGCAGATAGTCCTCGTGCCCGTCGACGCCGAGCGCCGCCCGGACGGTGTCCCGCACCCGCCACACCACGAGCACGGTGACATCGAGCGCGGTGCCCTTGGCGTCCACCGCCGACAGCGGCTCACTGCGCCAGTGCCGGAGCCGTACGTCGACGCGGCGCCGCAGCAGGAGCGGGCTGACCCAGACCAGACCGGTACGGCGGACCGTGCCGCGGTAGTCGCCGAACAGGGTCAGCACCCAGGCGTAGCCGACCCGGCCCCGGCCGAGCCCGCCGAGCGCGAACAGGGCGAGGACGACGCCGAGCGCGAGGAGCGCCCACTGGCCGAGATGGATGCCGTGGTACGGGCGTTCCGGCAGCCGCAGCATCCGGGACGCCTCCTCGGGCACGGCCCCGGCCCACCACACGACCGCCGCGCACGCGGCGAGCGCGAGCGCCCCGCCGACCACCCCGACCCACCCGGGCAGCACCGGCCCGGGGCGCTCGACGAGAGCGGGGTCGGCGGTGGGGGCGGGGCGGGAGGCGGAGGCCTGGCCGGTGGCCTGAGCGGGGGCCTTGGGGGCCCGGGCCTTGGGCTGAGCCTTGGGCGGTGCGTCGCGTCGCGCGTCGAGCCGCGCGTTCGACGGGGACTTCGGCTTCGCCCTCTGCTCGGCCCCGGCCCGGCTGGCGGCCCTGGTCCCGGCGGAGTCCGCCTGGGGCTGCTCCTCATCCTGGCCCTGGACCTTCGACGGGCCCGGGATGGCGGGACCCGTGCCCGTCCCGGACAGGGTGGGCGCGGCCATGGCGACGGTGTCGGGACCGCCGTCGTCCTCGCCGGCCGTGAAGGGCACGGCGTTCTCCGGCTGGTCGCGGAAGAGGAGGTGCACCGGGATCGAGCCGGTGGTCTCGGCCCCGATCACGTTCTTCCGCCGCGCGACCCGTACGACGGCGGCGACGGGCACGGCGACGGCGCCGACACCGGCCCCGGCGATCCGCCCGAAGTCGGGGGTGGCGACGGTCGGCGCGGCGACCGCGGTGGTCGGCGCGGCGGCGACCGCTGCGGGGACCGGCGAAGGGCCACCGGACCGCACGGTGACGGCGGCCTTCAGGGGGGAGGGCGAGGTGGGGCGGGCGTGCTTGCCCGCGCCGGGGGGCGTGGTGCCGGGGTAGGCGGGCGGGACGGGCTGGACCCGGGTGACCACCGGGGCGCTTCCCGGGGCGGCCGACGCCCCTGTCGCCGTACCGGAAGCGGAGGTGCCGGAAGCGGAGATGCCGGAAGCGGACGTGCCGGGGGGCGCGGAGCCGGCCGGGGGCGCGGACACGCCGGGGGGATTGGCCCTGCCGGGGGCGGTGGACCCGAGCGGGGCCGTGGACCCGCTGGGAGCGGTGGTCCCCAGCGGGGCCGTGGACCCGCCGGAAGCGGTGGACCCCAGCGGGGCCGTGGACCCGCCGGAAGCCGTCGACCCCAGCGGGGCCGTGGACCCGCCGGAAGCGGTGGACCCCAGCGGGGCCGTGGACCCGACCGAGGCCGTCGACCCACCGGGAGCCGTGGACCCCAGCGGGCGGACCGGCAATGTGCTGGAAGGCCTGCCGTCGGCACCCGGCCGCGTGCCGGCCGGCGCCGTCGCGTGACCGGGTGGCGTGGCGAACGGGCCGATCGGGGCGTCCGGCCTCGCCGCCTCCTCCGCCGCGGCGCCGCCTCTCGCGCCCGGCTCGGGCCACACCGGGACCCTGCCCCGCGAGGCCCCCGGCTCCCCGGCGGCGGCCGGGGCCGACGGCGCCGGTTCGGCCGCCGCGCCGGGTTCCGGCGCGGGAGCCGGCCCACCGGGCGTTCCGTCCGGCGTCCCGGCCGGCGTGGCGCCCGCGGGCACAGGCGCGAGGTCCGGGGCAGCTGATGCCGACGCGGCACCGTCCGACGTCGGCGCGCCGGCCACCGGTGCACGCTCCCCCGGCTTCCCCGACTCCGCCGGCTCCGTCCGCTCCGCCGGCTCCCCCATCCCGGCCGACGTGTCCCGTCGGGTCGGCGGGTTGCCCGGGGGTGCGCCCTGGGGAGGGGACGTACGCGGGAGGGTGCCGTCCGTCAGGCGGCGGGCCGTGCGGGCCGCGTCACGTGAGGCCGCCGCGCCGGAATCCGCGGGGTTCGGGGTCGATGCCGTCATTCGGGTCCACCTCATGCTCTCGGGGTCATCGGAACAAGCGCCGCCAGGTCTCCGGGCCCGGGTAGCCGTCGGCCGCTGCGCCGCGCCAGCCCTGTGCCCGCTGGAACGCCTCGACGTTGCGGCGGTCCGCCTCCGTCCAGCGCGGACCGGGTCCCGACAGGTAGTGCTTGCCGAAGCCCCGCTTCACCAGTTGTTTGCCCAGCTTCTCCACATATGCGTTGGATTGGCCCGGACGGAAGGAGCCACGCCCGGGAAATCCCGTCGCATTCGAACTCGACCCGCTGGAACCACTCGAACCGCCGATGTTCTTGCCCCCGCCGGCCACGAGGAGCTTCCAGGTCGCCGGGCCGGGCAGGCCGTCCGCCGCCTTGCCCTTCCAGCCCTGCGCCAGCTGGAAGGCCTGGGTCGCGCGCCGGTCCGCCTCGCCCCACTTCGGGCCGGGCCCCTTGCTGTAGTACCGCTTGCCGCCGCGGTCGGCGAGGAGCCGCCCGAGCTGGGTGACGTACGCGTTGTCGGCGCCGGGGCCGAACATCGCCGTACCGGGGTACGCCGTCGCCGTCGAGGCCGCCCCGCCGGTGCCGCCGGTGTCACCACCGCTGACGACGCCCTTGTAGCGGTAGGCCACGTACCGGTCGGAGTTCTCCCAGTACGCCATCGGCGTCGCCTGCTTCCGCGTACGCGGCTTGGTCTGCTCGTACGCGACGTAGGAGGTGTGGGTGTAGTCGGTCCAGCCGCCGAAGATCGTGACGTGCGAGCCGCGCGTCGGGTCGGCCGGGTTGTGGAAGAGCAGGATGTCGCCGGGCTGGAGCTCGGTGCGGTCGACGCGCTCGGCGAAGCGGTCGAGGCTGCCGGTCCACTCGTTGCTGCGGAGGTTCCAGGCCATCGAGATGTAGCCGGAGCAGTCCTGGCGGTAGCCGTCCGACCAGTACTTCTCCATGGAGTACGGGACCTGGGCGGCCACCCACAGCTTGGCGCGGTTGATGATCTCGGCCCGGGTCGACTTCCGCAGGGTGCCGGTCGAGATCTGACTGGTCGTCGGAGTCGCGTTCGGGGAGGGCTGCCCGCCGGGACCCGGCGCTCCGTGCAGCGGCCCGCGGCCGCCCTGCGGGGTGTCGGGCTCGGGGAAGGCGGGGTCGGCGGGGTCGGCGACGCGCCCGGCGGTGTCGGCGGTGTCGGCGGCGGCCGGCTCCGTGAGGTCCGCCGGGGTGAACGGGGCCGAGGGCGACGGGAGGGCCGTCGCCACGGCGGCCCCGCCACCGCCGAGGACCACGCCCGCGGCCGTCACCAGGACCAGGGCGCGGCGCGCGCCGTGCGCCGCCGGATGCCCGCCCGCCCGGACCGGCAGGCCAAGCGCGAGGTCGCGCCGCTGCCGGGCACACCCCGGGCAGCCGCAGTCGGCCGCGGGTTCGAACTCCTCGAAGACCGGCACGCTCATGCGATTCCCCTCCACACTCGTCAAGATCTTTTGACCCTTGGTTTCGGGCGTCAGTGTCTCAACTGTCTGGACAAATCGCATTTTGACGGATCGAAGGCCTGATACGACCATCCGACAGGCCGGAGGTGACCGTTATTGGTCAGGAGCACACCCGGACGTCGGGTAGAGTTCTCTCTGTCAGCAGGCGCCGCTAGCTCAGTTGGTTAGAGCAGCTGACTCTTAATCAGCGGGTCCGGGGTTCGAGTCCCTGGCGGCGCACGCAGAGTCAAGACCCCCTCACCGATGGTGAGGGGGTCTTGGTCGTTCTCGGCCCTGCCCGCTCCACGAACTACGGGGCGTTGCGGGCCAGTTCCTGGGGGTTCAGGAGGGGGCGCCGCGCGGCGGGTGGCTGGGGCGGCACCGTAGGACCGACCGGCGAGGCCGGGGTCTGCCGGAGCGTGGCCCTGGCTCGGCGCGCCTGTGTGGAGGCCGGCGGGTGCGGGTGGCCCTCTGGGCCGGGGGGTTCCGGGCCCCTACAGTGTCCGGAACCTCGACCTCCCGCGGTGGCACCGGGCTCCTCCCGCGTCCGTGAGCCCTGCGGTGGAGGACCCGCCCGGCCGGCGGCGACCGCGGGACGCGCGCCGCCGACCGGGACCGGGGCCGCGGCGCGCCCGCCGGGGCCCCGCCGAGCGGCAGCGCCCCGGACGCCTCACCACCCGCCATGCGGGCCGCGCCCGCGACACGGGACGGCGCCCTCGGCGGCGCCCCCGCCCCTTCTGCCTGGACGCGCACCCCTAGCTCGGTGCACACGGGGTGCGGGCCATGACGCCGGAAGCCTGGGCCCGGCAAAGGGCGCCGTTCCGTTGTGCCCACCCTCCCCCGGACTCCGTCCGGTGGGACCCCCACGCCCCAGCGGAACGAATGCCCACAACGCGTGTGACGGGCGGGCACCGCCCCTGGGGGGTGGGTACCGCCCCAGCGGTAGCGAACGGCCACAACGCGGGCGGCCGGGGCCTGGGCGGGTGGGCAGGGGGCCGGCGGTGCGACGGGCCGCAACGCGGGCGGCCGGGCTCAGCCCCGGCGGAGCGACGGGCCGCAACGCAGGCGGCCGGGCTCAGCCCCGGCGGAGCGACGGGCCGCAACGCAGGCGGCCGGGGCGCGGACCCGGCGGGTGGGTGCCGCACCTGCGGGGCTCGGGGTTGTGGGATCAGGAGGGCGTTGCCGCCGTCAGGTAGGCCGAGACCACCACGTTCGCCGTGTACGTGTTCGCGCCGCGGTCGAACGTGCCGCCGCACGTGATCAGCCGCAGTTCCGCCCGGCCCGGATCCCGCGCCCCGTAGACCTTGCTCGCGTCGAAGGACTCCCGCGGATAGACCTGGACGTCGTCCACCGTGAACTCGGCGACCGATCCGTCCGTCCGGGTGATGCGGACCTTCGCGCCGGGGCGGGCCGCGCTCAGGCCGTAGAAGACCGCCGGCCGGGTCTCGGTGTCGACGTGGCCGACGAGGAGGGCCGGGCCCGCGGCGCCCGGCCGGGTGCCCGCGCCGAACCAGCCGACCGTGTGCGGCATCTCGTACGGCGGCGGATCGATCGCCCCCGTGCCGTCCAGGCCGCGCGCCACGACGGGCGCGTCGATGCCGAGGGACGGGACCTCGACCCGCCGGGGCGCGACGGGCGCGAGCGGGTCCCGCGCCGGGGGCAGGGCGACGCCGAGCGGCCGGCCGACGGCGGCGATGTCCCCGGTGGTCGGCGCGGAGCTGCCCCCGGGGCCCTCGGTGACCTCACGGCCCCAGAGCCAGAGCCCGAGCAGGATCAGCGCCCAGGCCACGCCGGTGACGAGTCGCCCGGTGCCCGCCGGGCGGGAGCCGGACGGCGCCGTCACTCCGTACCCGACCCCGTGCCCGTACCCGTACCGCGTCGGCGGGAGCTGCGGAAGGCGACCGCCACGGCGGCGACGGCCGCGAGACCGAGGCCGAGCAGGGTGTACGGGGTGCCGAGGCCGCTCTCGCTGGTGGTCTGGGCGACGCCGGGGGCGGCCGGGGCGGCGAAGGCCGCGGTGCCGCCACCGCCCGCGCGGACCGGGGCGACCGGGCTCGCGTGGTGGGTCGGCACGTGGGTGGGCTTGTGGGTGGGCTCATGAGTCGGCTCGTGCGTGGGCTTACGGGTCGGCTCGTGGGTGGGCTTGTGGGTCGGCTCGTGCGTGGGCTTGTGGCGCTCGACGCGCACGGTGCCGACATCCGGGTGATCGTGGCCGTCGCAGGTCACGCTGACCTTGTACGTGCCGTTCTCGAGCCGGGTCTTGATCGTGGTGTCGCCGAACAGCGGCGCTCCACCGCCGTCCCGCCCGGTGAGATCGGCGTCGGCGACGAACGCCGGGGACTTCGCGGCACCCGTCGTGCCCTTGCAGCCCTGGACGCGGACGTCGACGTCGGCGCCGGGCGAGGCGGTGGACGGGGTGACGGTGACCCTCACCCCGTCGTGGGCGTACGCGCCACCGGCCGTGGGCGCCAGTACGAGGACGAGGGCCGCCCCTGCGGCACGGAGAGCAATGGGACCTGAACGCATCGTGACCTCCTGATACTGGCAGGGTCACCCGGATCGGGGCTTTCCGCATCCGCAGGGGCGCCGGCGAACGGCCGCTACACCCGGTCGACGATGTCCGCGATCGACTTCACGATCTTGGACGGGCGGAACGGGAAGCGGTCGATCTCGGCCTCGCTGGTCAGACCCGTGAGGACCAGGAAGGTCTGCATGCCCGCCTCCAGGCCGGCCAGGATGTCGGTGTCCATCCGGTCGCCGATCATGGCGCTCGTCTCGGAGTGGGCGCCGATGGCGTTCAGGCCGGTGCGCATCATGAGGGGGTTCGGCTTGCCGGCGAAGTACGGCTCCTTGCCGGTGGCCTTCGTGATGAGCGCGGCGACGGAGCCGGTGGCCGGCAGCGGTCCTTCGAGGGAGGGGCCGGTCTCGTCGGGGTTGGTGCAGATGAAGCGGGCGCCGGCGTTGATGAGCCGTACGGCCTTGGTCATCGCCTCGAAGGAGTACGTACGGGTCTCGCCGAGCACCACGTAGTCCGGGTCGTGGTCGGTGAGGACGTAGCCGATGTCGTGCAGCGCGGTGGTCAGACCGGCCTCGCCGATGACGTACGCGGTGCCGCCGGGGCGCTGGTCGTCGAGGAACTTGGCGGTGGCGAGGGCCGAGGTCCAGATGTTCTCGACGGGGACCTCCAGGCCCATCCGGGCGAGGCGGGCGTGCAGGTCACGAGCCGTGTAGATCGAGTTGTTGGTGAGGACCAGGAACGGCTTCCCGGTCTCCCGCAGCTTCCTGATGAACGCGTCGGCGCCGGGGATCGGCACGCCCTCGTGGATGAGGACGCCGTCCATGTCGGTCAGCCAGGATTCGATCGGCTTGCGCTCTGCCATGGGTGCGGGACTCCTGCCGTACGAACGTGCGGTGTGCTGGGGGCGCCGCGACAGCACTGTGGCGACGCCCCCCAGCCTAGGCCCTGCCGGCCCGCGCGGGCCGGGTCAGGAAGCCGTCACCTTGACCCCGTCGATCACCCAGTACCAGTTGTTGGAACCGGTGTAGCGGAAGCGGAAGCTCACGCTGGACGCGCCGGCCGGGACGGCGACGGTGAGGGACTGGGGCTGGGAGATCACGTCGGCGGTGTAGTTCTTCACGACGGCCGGGGTGCCGCCGTTGAAGACGGCCTGGACCTGCGCGGTCTGGCCGCCCTCCTGGCGGTAGAAGGTCGTGAAGTCCAGGGTGACGCGGGTCGCGCCCGAGACGCCGTACGCCGGGGTGACCAGCGTCGAGTCGTACGTCCCCGAGAACGCCTTGTCGGCCCACTCGTCGGAGTCCGCGACGGCGAAGACGCCCCGGGCGCGCACGTTCAGCTCGCGGGACTGGTCGCGCTGGGAACGGGACCAGAACTCGTCGGTGGCGAAGGACCAGCCGCGCCATTCGGTCATGCCGCCGGTGCCCATGGCGTTGTTGATGACGGACCAGCCGCTGGGCGCGGTGTGGGTGAAGCCGAGGATCCCGGCGGGGATGCCGGTCTCGTCGACGCGGCCGGTCAGCGAACCGTAGAGGCTGTCGAACGGGTCGGTGGAGCGCTCCTGGACCGGCTTGCCGTCGAGGCCCCAGGACGCGGCGGGGGTGATGCCGAGCTGGCGGAAGACGGTGGCGGCGACGTCGACGAGCCGGGTGTCGATGGGGCGGGCGCCGGCGGCGATGCCGGGGCCCTGGGCGAGGACGAAGGTGCGCCGCTCCTCGATGGAGGAGCCGCCGTGGCCGCCGCCGTCGGTGTGGCCGTGGTCGGTCGTGACGATGACCGTCCAGCGCTCGGTGGCGTAGGCCGGGCGGGCCTTGATCGCGGTGAGCAGCCGGCCGAGGTAGCCGTCCTGGACGTCGATGGCGTCGGTGTACTTGGGGCTGGCGGCGCCGTGGTTGTGGCCGATCTCGTCGATCTCGCCGAAGTAGACGAAGAGGACGTCGGGGTTCTGGTTGCGCAGGATGTCCTCGGTGATGTCGGTGATCACGAGGTCGTTGACGACGTAGTTGTTGTTGTAGACGAGCTTGGCGTCGGCGCCGGGGGTGACGGTGCCGTGGGTGTCGAGCTCGGGCCAGTCGACGGCGGCGAAGAGCGAGAGCTCGGGGCGGACCTGGTGCAGGCGGGCGAGGAAGCCGGGGTACTGGCCGTAGTTCTTGCCGGTGAAGGTGTTGTCCTTGACGCCGTGCTTGTCGGGCCAGACGCCGGTGGAGATGGTGGACCAGCCGGGGCCGGAGGAGGTCGCGGCCATCGGGTCGGCGTAGAGCAGGGAGCGGCCGAAGGTGCCGTTCGCCATCAGGGACTTGAGGTTCGGGGCCTTGGCGGCGTCGATCCGGTCGTGGCGCAGGCCGTCCATGCCGACGACGAGCACCTTGTCCTTGCTGGTGCCGTCGGGGAGCGTGGGCGCGGCGGCGGCCAGGGCGGCGGGGGCGGTGGCGAGGCCGGTGGCGGCGACGGCCGCGGTGGCGCCGGCGGCGGCGAGCACGGTGCGTCGGGAGATGCCGGTGATCGGCATGTCGGAGTCCTCCGTGAGCGGGGTCGATGGAGTACGGGCACGCGCCAACGCCCCTGATTCCTCAGGGGCGTTGACTGTCGGTCTGTACCCGTTATCTTTCCGCGATGTACGGGCGCGTTCCAGGGTCGTGCGGTGAACTCTTGGTGGCGGGAGGCGACAGGTCAGCTACCCGTGGCCGACTTCCACGCGTCGACGTACGTCTTGAGGTTCTTGTCGATGTCGGCCCAGTCCGGCTCGAAGACCTCGACGCCCTCCATCAGCTCGGCCAGTTCGATGGCGTTGGCGTCGGTCGCCTTGACGTCCTTGCGGGCCGGGAAGCCGCCGCCGATCGCGCTGACCTCGCGCTGGGCGCCCTCGGTCAGCATGAAGTCGAGGAGCTTCTTGCCGTTCTCGGTGTGCGGGGCCTTGTCCACCAGGCCGGCCGCGTACGGCAGGGCGAAGGTGGTGGGCTTTCCCGCGCCCTTGGCCGGGAACCATATGCCGAGGTTCGGCATGGACTTGGACTGGGCGAAGTTCATCTGCACATCGCCGTTGGCGACGAGGAGCTCGCCCTTGTCCACCTTGGGGGCGAGCTTGGAGGTGGAGGAGGACGGGCCGACGTTGTTGGCCTGGAGCTTCTTCAGGTACTCCATGGCCGGCTCCTGGCCGCCGAAGTCGTGCATGGCCTTGATGAGGACGGCGGTGCCGTCGCCCGCGACGCCGGGGGTGGAGTACTGGAGCTTGTTCTTGAACGTGGCGTCGAGCAGCTCCTCCCAGGACGTGGGGGCCGCGGGGAGCTCCTTCTTGTTGTGGATGAAGCCGAAGTAGTTGTTGACGACCGAGGTCCAGGTGCCGTCGCTCGCCTTGTCGCCGCCGCCGACCTGGTCGGCGCCCTGCGGGGTGTACTTCTGGAGCAGGCCCTTGGAGCCGGCCTGCTGGATGAAGGGCGGCAGGGTCACGATGACGTCGGCCTGGGTGTTGCTCCTCTCGCGGAGGGCGCGCTGCACCATCTCCCCGGAGCCGCCCTCGACGTACTTGACCTTGATGCCGGTCTTCTTCTCGAAGTCGGCGAAGACCTTGTCGTACCAGCCGTCGCCCGCCTCGCCCTTGAGGCCGTCGGCGCTGTAGACGGTGACGGTCTTCTCGTCTGAGGCGGCGGTGGAACCACCGCAGGCGGTGAGGCCGGCGGCGAGGACGAGGGAGCCGGTGACGGCGGCGATCGGCTTGGCGTACGTACGCATGACGTCGTTCTCTCCTGAGGATCTCTGGCTGAAGGAAGCGCGGGGCACGGAACCGCGGTACGAACCGCGGTACGGAATCGGGGGAAGGAACCGGGGAAGGAATCGGGGGAAGGGCCTCTAGCGGAAGGAGGCCTTGGTACGGATGCGGGAGACGGCGAGCAGGGCCAGCAGGGTCGTGGCCATGAGGACCACGGCCAGCGCCGATCCGGTGAAGAGGGAACCGCGGTCGGTGGCCGTGAAGATGAGCACCGGGAGCGGCGTCCAGTCCGGCGGGTAGAGCATCATCGTGGCGCTCAGCTCGCCCATGGACAGGGCGAAGCAGAGTCCGGCGGCCGCGTTCAGGGACGGCAGCAGGAGCGGCAGCCTCACCCGGAGCAGGACGTACGAGGGACGGGCGCCGAGACTGGCCGCCGCCTGCTCGTACATCGGGTCGAGCCGCTGGATCGCGGCCGACACCGACTGGTGGGCGAACGCCGTGACGAGCACGGTGTGCGCGAGGATCACGATCCAGCGTGTGCCGTTGAGGAGCACCGGCGGCTGCGAGAACGCGACGAGGACGGCCAGGCCGACGACCACGGACGGCACGGCGACCGGCAGCATGAACAGCGCGTCGAGGACCCGCTTGCCCCTCCTGCCGAGTGCCGCCCCGGCGAGCGCGGCCCAGGTGCCGACGGTCAGCGCGACCAGGCTCGCGGTGAGGGCCGTGACCAGGCTGGTGGAGAGGGCCTGGAGGGACTCCCCGCGGACGGCCGCCGCGTAGTGCTCGGTGGTCGGCCCGGAGGGGAAGGCGCCGGACCAGTTCGTGGAGAACGAGGCGGCGACGATGACCAGGAGGGGGAGGGCGAAGAGCGGGACGAAGAGGACGGCGAACGTGACCCAGGCCGTCCACCTGCCCGTACGGCTATGCACCAGCACGGCGGCTCACCCCCCGGTAGAGGACGTAGAGGCCCACGGAGAGGGCGATGTTGACGACGGCGACGACGCAGGCGGCCGCGTAGTCGGATTCGAGGATCGCCTTGCCGTAGACGAGCATCGGGAGGGTCGTGACGCCCTTGGCGCCGGTGAAGAGGACGATCCCGAACTCGTTCAGGCACATGACGAGGACGAGGCTGCCGCCGGCGGCGAGCGCGGGCAGCGCCTCCGGCAGTATCACCTGCCGGACGATCCGCAGCGGCCGGGCGCCGAGCGAGGACGCGACCTCCAGCTGGGCCGTCTCCATCTGCGAGAAGGCGGCGAGCAGCGGCCGCATCACGAACGGGGTGAAGTACGTGATCTCGGCGAGGAGGACGCCCCACGGGGTGGTCAGGAACTGGAAGGGGCCCGAGGGGGCGCCGGTGACGTCCGTCCAGACGCCGTTGGCCATGCCGACCGTGCCGTAGAGGAACAGCAGGGCGAGCGTGATCAGGAAGGACGGGAAGGAGAGGAAGACGTCGATGAACTTCGACACCGCCTTCCCGCCGGGGAAGGGCACGAAGGCGATCACGACCGCGAGCACGAAGCCGAGGACGAGACATCCGACGGTGGAGGCGACGGCGAGCCACACCGTGGTGACGAGGGCCTCCCGGAAGGACGCGGAGGCGAGGACGTCACCGTACGCACCGGGCGCCAGGGACTCCTGGACGACGAGCGCGAGCGGATGGAGGAAGACGACGGCGAGCACGGCGACGGGGGGAAGGGCCCAGACCCAGGTGGGGGTGGAGCGCCTCGTCGTGGGCACACGTTCCTCCCCCGGACCCCGTCCTGAGGAGGCCCCAGCGACGGAAGGGGTGGGCACGACGCCCGTTGCCGGGTGTCGCTCCCTGAGCCCGTTCCCGGGGCTACCCATCGGACAGCCCCGCGCCCAGCAGCACCGCGTCCTCAGGGGCGAAGTGCACGGTGACCTCGGCTCCGAGCAGCGGCGTCTCCCGCAGCTCCCGTACGTCCGCCTTCACCCGGTGCCCGCCCACCTCCACGTACAGCCGGTGCGTGGACCCCCGCCACTGGACCTCGCTGATCCGGCCGCGGAGCGGGTTCGGGCCGTCGCCGAGGCCGACGAGGTGCGGGCGTACGCAGAGCGTGGCCGCCGACCCGGGAGCCGCACCGGGGGCCGCGACCTTCAGCTCCGTCCCCTCGAAGACGGCCCCGGCCCCGCCGACCGTCACCGGCAACAGGTTCGCGTCGCCGACGAACGAGGCCGTGAACTGCGTACGCGGCCTGCGGTAGAGGTCCTGCGGCGTGCCGCAGTCCTGGAGCCGGGCCTTGTCCATGACGGCGATCCGGTCCGCGAGGGTCAGTGCCTCGACCTGGTCGTGGGTGACGTACAGGATCGACACGTCGGGCAACTCGCGGTGGAGGCGTGCCAGTTCGGCCAGCATCCCGGAGCGCAGCTGCGCGTCGAGCGCGGAGAGCGGCTCGTCGAGGAGGAGGACCTTGGGGCGGATGGCGAGCGCGCGGGCGATGGCGACGCGCTGCTGCTGGCCGCCGGAGAGCTCCCGGGGGTACCGGTGGGCGTAGGTCGCCATGCCGGTCATCTCCAGGGCCTCGGCGACCCGGCCGGGGATCTCGGTCCTGGGGACCTTCCGCGCCTTCAGGCCGAAGGCGACGTTGGCCTCGACGCGCAGGTGCGGGAAGAGGGCGTACTGCTGGACGACCATGCCGATCCCCCGCTTGTACGGCGGGAGGCCGGTGACGTCGCGGTCGCCGATGAGCACCCGCCCGGAGACGGGCCGCACGAACCCGGCGACGGCCCGCAGCGCGGTGGTCTTGCCGGAGCCCGAGGGCCCGAGGAGGGCCATGACCTCACCGGGCTCGACGGTCAGGTCGAGCCGGTCGAGAACGGTGGTGCCGCCGTACGCGACGGACACGGCGTCGAAGCGGATGCCGCTGGTCATGCCTCCGACTCCCCGAGCAGCGTGGGAAGTTCGGCGACCGAGGCGAGGACGTGCGTCGCGCCGTGCTCCTTGAGCGCCGCCCCGTCGTGCGCGCCGGTCAGGACGCCCGCGACGATCCCGGCGCCCGAGCGGACACCGCTGAGCATGTCGTACGAGGTGTCGCCCGCGACCACGAGCTGCCGGACGTCGTCCACGGCTCCGGTACGGAGGAGGGCCGCGAGGACCATGTCCGGGTACGGGCGTCCGCGGCCGCCGGCGTCCGCCGGGCAGAGGGTCAGCTCGACCAGGTCCTGCCAGCCGAGCGCGTCGAGGATGGCGTCCTGGGTGACCCGGGCGAACCCGGTGGTGAGGACCACCCTGCGGCCCTGGGCCCTGAGCTCGGCGATCGCCTCGGCCGCGCCGGGCACCGGGGCGATCCGGCCGCCGGAGACGAGTTCGCCGTAGGCCGCCTCGAAGGCGAGGTTGGCCTCCTGGGCGCGGGTCTCGTCGCCGCCGAAGAGGTGGCGGAAGACGGAGATCTTGGACTCGCCCATGGTGGCGCGGACGTAGTCGATCATCGTGGCCGGGTCTTCGCCGAGGCGCTCGGCGGCGGCGGTGAAGGCCTGCTCGACGAGGCCGCCGTCGGCGACGGTGGTGCCGGCCATGTCGAGGACGACGAGACCGTGCCTGTGGTTGTGGTTGTGGATGTCGAGGGTGCTCATGTGGTTCACCAGCCCAGTTCGTCGGCGGTCTTCTCGGCGATGGCGGGCGAGCAGGTCATGCCGCGCCCGCCGGGCCCGGTCACCAGCCACACGCCGTCGCGGACCCGCTGGCGGTGGACGACCCGGCTGGTGTCGACGCACTGCGCGTACACCCCGGCCCAGCGCCGCTTGATCCTCGGCAGCGGGCGGCCGAGGAAGGACTCGACGACGCGGGTGAGGTGCTCGTAGGGGTCTTCGAGGGTGTCGAAGGCGAAGGGGTGCTCGTACTCGTGGGTGTCGCCGATGGTCAGTCCGCCGTCGAGGCGCTGCACCATGAGGAGCTGCATCTTGTGGGCGGCGGCGGTCGGGTCCTGCGGCTGCGCGGCCTGGAGGGAGTCCAGGGCCTCGGAGGCGTAGGCCGGGTAGTAGCGGAAGGAGTCGGCGTCGGCGACGGAGGTGGTGAGCGCCTCGCCGAGGGGCTCGGTCTGCATCATCTGGAGCCGGACGCGGCGGACGGGTATCTCGCCGGCGACCTCGCGGACGAGGCCGGAGAGCCAGGCGCCGGTGCACAGGACGACGGCGTCGCCGCTGTGGACCTCGCCGCGGTCGTCGCGGACGGCGTTCTCCCCGACGACGTCACGGACCTCGCGGTTCGGCAGGAAGGTGTACTTCCCGGTGGCGAGGAGGGCCTCGCGGAGGGCGAGCTGCGCGAGGCGGGGCTCGACGGCCGCGTCCCGCTCGCACCAGAGCGCGGCCTCGAACGCGCCGCGCAGCGCCGGGTTGACCGCGCGGGCCTCGTCGGCCGTCAGCAGCTTGTAGCCGCGGGCGGCGGCGTCGGGGCGGGCCACGGCGGCCTCGGCGACGGCGAGCTCAAGGTCGTTCCGTACGGGGGTGAGGGAGCCGATGGCTCGAAAGCCCAGGCCGGGGACCCGGGCGCCGATGCCCTCCCAGAGTTCCCGGGCGCGCAGGGCGGTGTCCAGCTCCTCTCCGCCCGCCCGTCCGCTCACCCAGATCTGGCCGAAGTTGCGGAGGGATGCTCCGCGCGCCTCGGCCTCGCGCTCGATGTGTACGACCTCGTGGCCGCGTTCCACTGCGTGCCAGGCGTGCATGGTTCCCACCACGCCGGCTCCTACGACGATCACCTTCATGCCGTCGACGGTCCTGGGAACGGGTGACCCGGACGGGGCCGGCGGGCGACGGGGCGGTGAACGGACCGACAAACTTGGACCAGACCCGTTATCTTCTCGTGATCCGAGTGGAGGCGGGTCATGAGGGTTCTCCGCTTTCGCCTGCCGCTCGGGCCTTCGATCAGCCCCGCTGTCCCAGGTGGGCGGTGAAGCTGAACCGGTCGCCCCGGTAGAGGGTGCGGACCCGCTCCAGGGGCCGCCCGGCGGTGTCCCGGGAGACGCGGTGGAGCAGCAGCATCGGCAGCGCCGGCGGGGTGCCGATGAGGAGGGCCTCGCGGGGCGTCGCGAGCACCGTCTCGATGCGCTCGTCGGCGTCGCCGAAGGAGATGCCGAGGCGGTCGTGGAGGTAGGAGTAGAAGGAGGAGTCCGGGTCGAACTCGGTGTCCAGGTGCGGGGCGCGGGCCTCGGAGACGTACGTGCTCTCCAGGCCGACCCGCTCGTCGTCGGCGAGGAGCACGCGCTCCATGTGCCAGACGGGCTCGCCGTGTTTGGCGCCGACCTCGGGGGCGAGCGCCTCCGGGCAGGGGAACCGGTCGAGCGAGATGAGGCTGCGGCCGGGGCGGAGACCCTGCCGGCGGACGCCCTCCGTGTAGCTCGCGAGCGACAGGGGCTGTTCGAGCTTGGGGCCCGCGACGACCGTGCCCCGGCCCTGGCGCCGCAGCCGCCCCTCCAGGAGGAGTTCGCGCAGCGCCTGCCGGACGGTCTCGCGGGACACCTCGTACCGGACGGCGAGGTCACGCTCGGTGGGCAGCAGCCCGCCCTCCCCCAACTCGTCGACCATCAGGGCGAGTTTGGCCTTGACGGCGTAGTACTTGGGCACGCGGCCGTGCTCCGGGATGCCGGAGTTCACGGGGGCGCCCGGGGCGCCGGGGGCGTTCTGGTAGTTCACCGGGGGATGGTCGCAGACGGGGATGAACGGGAAGGTGTACGCGGCATGACTCACCGGTGCCGGGGGCGGCGGGCGGCCCGGAAGAGGACGGCGCCGAGGAGGACGAGGGCGGCCGCGAGGGGTGCCAGGAACAGGGCGTGATCCTCCGACTCCCTTCCCGTACTGGCGAGTTCGCGGTCCGGACCGGCGAGCACGAGCCCGCCCGGATCCTCGGCGGTGGGGCTCGGCGGGCGGGGCGTGGCCCCGGGGGGCCGCGAGGGGGCGACCGGGGAGGACGTGCCGGATGTGTCAGGTGTGGGCTCGTCCGCTCCGGTGGAGCGGTCCGGGTCGGCGGGCCTGACGGTCAGGCGGTAGTCGCCGGACTCGCCGACCCAGTCGCCGTCGATGCCCCGGCGCTGGACGACCGCGGCGTTCACGACGACCTCGTCGGGGGCGGCCTCGGCGCGGAAGCCGAGCCGTACGGGGATGGTGAGGGTCCGGCCCGCGGGCACCATGAAGCCGTCGAAGCCGTCGGATCCCTCGGAGGTGCCGGACCCCTCGGAGGTGCCGGACCCCTCGGAGGTGCCGGACCCCTCGGAGCCGTCGGGGCCGGTGAACACGCCGATGTTCTCGGCCTGTTCGGTCGCCTCGAAGGTCACCGGCCGCCAGCGCGCGGCCCCGGCGTCGTAGAACTCGAACCGGATCTGCCCGGGCCGCAGCACCCGCCGCTCGTCGGTGAGGACGAGCACGGGGTGGACGCCCGAGCAGGTGGCGTCGGTGGTGTTGGTGAGATCGAGCTTCCACTCCTGGAGGGGGCCGCCCGCGGGGTAGTCCGCCGGGCCGCCGTGGATCCGGGTGTCGAGGGGGAACGCGGAGCCGGAGGGGGTGCCGCAGGCGGGGGCGGGGGGATCGGGGGCGGGGATGTCGGGGGCGGCCTGCGCCGGGGCGGGGGTCGTCGTCGGGGGCGCCGAGGGGGCCGGTGCGGCCGGGGCGGGGGACGCCAGGGCCAGGTGGGCCGTCGCGGTGACCGCCAGTGCGGCCGCCGCGGTCAGGGCGCGGGGGCTGCGCGGTCGCAGGGGGGCGGATGCCATGGGCCGGGCCTTTGCTGCTCGCGGACGTACGGGTCGGCCGCGACGCTGCCATGCGGCGGGGGCGGGGGCGTGCCAGCGACACCACGTCCGCCCCCGGACGGCCCGGCCGATCCGCCCGATCGGCCTACTGTCGTACGTACGTCTTTACGCCTTTACAGCTCTGCCTACTTACCGAAGACCGGGGCGAGGACCAGCCACGCGGCCCCTTCCGCCACCGCGTCCCGCTCCCCCGCCACACGCACCGGGGCCGTCAGGCCGAGCCCGGCGAGGACCTCCCGCACCCCGCCCGCGAACACCTCCGGCGCGGCGAGGACCAGCCGGCCGCCGAGCAGGACCTCGTCGATGTCGAGGAGCCGTACGACGTTGGCCGCGCCCGCGCCGAGGACGCGCGCGGCCCCGGCGTCGTCGCCGCGCGCGACCGCCGCGAGGCACAGGACCTCCAGGCAGCCGCGCCCGCCGCAGCCGCACGGGGGCCCGTCGAGCTGGACGGTCTGGTGGCCGAGTTCGCCGGCACCCGTCCTGTCCCCCCGGAGCGGCGCCCCGCCGAGGACGAGGCCGGCACCGAGCCCCGTACCGAGGTGGACGTACGCGAAGGAGCCGGGGGCGGCGGGGCGGACGGCGAGGCCGAGGGCGGCGGCGTTGGTGTCCTTGTCGAGGACGACGGGCAGCCCGAGGCGCCGGGCCAGCTCCTCGCGCACGGGGTGGCCGTCCCACTCGGGGAAGCCTGTCACGCGGCCCGGGACCCCCGCGCGGTGGTCGAGCGGCCCGGGCATGGCGACCCCGACGCCGAGGACGGGGGCGGGAGCGGGTTCGGCGGCGGCGTCAGGACCGGTGGCGGGGGAGCCGGCCGACAGGGCCCGCACCTCCTCCGTCACCGCGTCCAGGACGGGCCCCGCGCCCGCCCCCAGGTCCAGCGGGCGCGTGCGGCGGGCGACGACCGCGCCCGCGAGGTCGGTGAGGAGCGTGGTCAGCTCGTCGCGGTCGAGGTGGACGCCGACGGCGTACCCGGCGGTGGGGACGAGCCGCAGGACCGTACGGGGCTTGCCGCCGGTCGAGGCGCGGTGGCCGGCCTCCGCGGCGAGGCCCTCGGACCGGAGACGGGCGGTGATCCTGCTGACGGCCTGCGGGGTGAGCCGGGTCCGCTCGGCGAGTTCGAGGCGGCTGATGCCGGTCTCGCCCGCGGTGCGCAGCAGGTCGAGCACGAGCGCCGCGTTGGGGCTGCGCAGGGCCGGCACGTTCACTCCATCACTCCGATCAGGTCCGTCCTCACCTGCCCATTGTCGCTGTCGCTTGCACTTTGGCAACACCGTTGCTTAAGTGAGGGGCATGACTGGCACCCCCCGCACCCCTCTCCGCGTCGGCCTCGTCGGCTACGGCCTCGCGGGCTCCGTCTTCCACGCCCCGCTGATCGCCGCGTCCGAGGACCTCGTCCTCGCCGCCGTCACCACCGGCAACCCCGAGCGGGCCGCCGAGGCCCGCGCCGCCCACCCGGGCGTCCGGGTCGTGGCCACCCCCGAGGAGCTGTGGGCGGACGGGGCGGCGGACGAGCTCGACCTGGTCGTCGTCGCCTCCCCCAACAAGACGCACGTCGCGATCGCCACGGCCGCCCTGGAGGCGGGCCTGCCGGTCGTCGTCGACAAGCCGCTGGCCGGGACCGCCGCCGAGGCGCGCGCCCTCGCGGCCCTCGCCGAGGAGCGGGGCCTGCTGCTCTCCGTCTTCCAGAACCGCCGCTGGGACAACGACTTCCTGACCCTCCGCCGGCTCCTCGACGAGGAGGCGCTCGGCGAGGTCCAGCGCTTCGAGTCCCGCTTCGAGCGCTGGCGCCCGCTGCCCAAGGGCGGATGGCGCGAGTCCGGTGCGCCGTCGGAGATCGGCGGTCTGCTCTACGACCTGGGCAGCCATGTCGTCGACCAGGCCCTGGTCCTGTTCGGCCCGGTGGTCTCCGTGTACGCCGAGTCGGACGTCCGCCGGCCGGGCGCCGAGGCCGACGACGACACCTTCCTCGCGCTCACCCACGCGAACGGCGTCCGCTCGCACCTGTACGTGAGCGCCACCACCGCCCAGCTGGGCCCCCGCTTCCGGGTGCTCGGGCAGCGCGCGGGCTTCGTGAAGTACGGGCTCGACCCGCAGGAGGCGGCCCTCCGCGAGGGGCTGCGCCCGGTGCCGGGCACGGCGTGGGGCGTGGAGCCGGAGGAGCTGTGGGGCCGGATCGGCTCCGGCGAGTCGCCGCTGACCGGCGGCGGGACCCCGGTCGAGTCCCTGCCGGGCGACTACCCGGCGTACTACGCGGCGGTCGCCGCCGCGCTGCGCGGCACCGGCGAGAACCCGGTGACGGCCCACGAGGCCGCGGCCGCGCTCGACGTCCTGGAGGCGGCGAAGCGGTCCGCCCGCGAGGGAATCACGGTGAAGCCGTGAGCACCCAGGACGTGAGCGAGCTGGAGGCGCAGGAGGCCCGGCTGGTCCTCCCCCGCTTCACGTACGAGGACGCCTGGACGCTCGGCGGCCTGCTCGTCGGCATGGCGCGGGAGCGCGGGGCGCCGGTGGCGATCGACATCCGGCGCGGGCCGCAGCAGCTCTTCCACTGCGCGCTGCCGGGGTCGAGCGCGGACAACGACGCCTGGATCGACCGCAAGCGGCGGGTCGTCGAGCGGTACGGCGTGAGCTCGTTCCTGGTCGGCGCGCGGTTCCGCGCCAAGGGGACGACCTTCGAGGCGTCCTCGCGGCTCGACCCCGACCGGTACGCGGCGCACGGCGGCGCGTTCCCGGTCGCGGTCGAGGGGGCGGGCGTGATCGGCTCGGTCACGGTCTCGGGGCTGCCGCAGGCCGAGGACCACGCCATGGTCGTCGAGGCACTGGAACGCCTCCTCAGCTCGTACGCCTCCGCCGCCGGCTGACGAGGACGAGCGCGCCGCCGCCGAGGGCGAGACCGACGGCGGTGGCGCCCATGACGATCTTCCCGGTGCCCGCGCCGGTCTCGGAGAGTTCGCCGTCGGGGCCGTGGTGGCCACCGCCGGAGTCTCCGTACCCGCCGTCGCCCCCGTTGTCGCCGTAGCCGCCGTCACCGCCACCGTTCGTCGACCCGCCGGTCGTGGGATGGGTGTGGGTGTGCGTGGGGGTGGGCGTGGGGTCGGTCGGGGTGGGCGTCGGGTCCGTGGGGGTCGGGGTCGGGTCGGTCGGCGTCGGCGTCGGCGTCGGGTCCGTGGGCGTGGGGGTGGGGTCCGTCGGGGTCGGCGTCGGGTCCGTGGGCGTCGGGGTCGGCTCCGTCGGCGTGGGGGTGGGCGTGGGCGTGCTGCCGCCGCAGGACGGCAGGTCGCCGTTGAACGGGTAGGCGTGGAGCTCCTGGCCACCGCCGCCGGTCGTCTCCGAGGCGTGCGTCAGGTTTCCGGTGGTGAAGAAGCGGCCGTTCATGCCCGGCATCGTGATCGTCGTCGTGCTGGCCTGGTTGCCGATCAGCACACTGCCCGCGAACTGGGCCGTGCCCTCGAACGTGACGGTGGTGGCGTCGGGGAAGTTCCAGAGCACCCGCTCGCGCAGCCCGTCCGGGAGCTGGTTGATGTACGTGTCGACGGTGCGGTCGGCGCCCAGGATGTTGACGAGGACGGTCGCGCCGGCCGGGATCCTTTCGAAGCGGATGCCCTGCTGGCGGCCGCCCATGGTCTCCAGGTCGAACGCGACGTTGAAGACCTGGAGCTTCGACGTGCCGTCACCCGTGAAGACCGTCTCGCTGTTGTTGTTGACGGCGGTGCCGGTGGCGGGGCGGGAGGCACCGTTCACGTACGCGTAGCAGTGGCTGGCGTCGGTGAGCCGGTCGCGGAGCGCGGTGTACGGGGCGGCGGCGCCGGCGGTGTGCACAGCGGGCGGGGCGACCGTGCCGGAGAGCGTGCCCCCGTACCGTACGACGCCGCTGACCGAGCCCTCCTCGGCGAGCAGGCGCTGGCCGGTGGCGACCGTCAGGTCCTTGCCCACGGTGAGGAAGTCGGTGCCGTTCTCCGGCGGGACGCGCGAGCCGACGCCCGCGACGCCGACGTTGTAGACGCTGGAGGCGCCCGCGCGCTTCCTCATGTCGAAGCCGCCCAGGACGACGACCTTGCCCTCGGCCTCGGCGGCGGCCTCGCGGACGAGCATGTCGCCGCCGACGTAGACGTTGATGTTGTTGTCGCGGTACCTGACGGTGCCGCTGCCGATGTCGGGGTACGTGCCGGTCGGGCAGGTGCCCGGGAGGCAGGGACCGAGACCGCCCGGCAGCGGGTCGGCCCAGCCGTTGACGGCGAGCGCGCCGACGAGGGCGGTGGCCGCGGCGGTGGACGCGGCGATGACGGCGAGACGGCGCCGGTCACGGCGGCGCTCGTGCGTGGGGGTGGGTGCCGGCGCTTTCGGTGAGCCCGGGGATTCCGGTGCTTCCGGGGATTCCTGATGTTCCATATCCGGCAATATGCAAAAAAGAGTATGAAAATGGCGACGCCCCACGCGGGGCGCCGCCGTTTTCCCGGAGGAAGGATGCAATCGGGGATCAGGCGCTCTTGAGCTCCTGCCGCTGCCGGCCCAGGCCGTCGACCTCCAGCTCGACGACGTCACCGGGGCGCAGGTACGGCTTGGGCTCCGGCTGCCCCATGGCGACACCGGCGGGGGTGCCGGTGTTGATGATGTCGCCCGGGTAGAGGGTCATGAACCGGCTGACGTACCGGACGACCTCGGCGACGGGGAAGATCTGGTCCGAGGTGTGGCCGTCCTGCTTGAGCTCGCCGTTGACCCAGAGGCGCAGGCCGAGCGCCTGCGGGTCCGGCACCTCGTCGGCGGTGACGAGCCAGGGGCCGAGCGGGTTGAACGTCTCGCAGTTCTTGCCCTTGTCCCAGGTGCCGCCGCGCTCGATCTGGAACTCGCGCTCGGAGACGTCGTGGGCGACGGCGTACCCGGCGACGTGCGCGAGGGCCTCCTCGTCGGTCTCCAGGTAGCGGGCGGTGCGGCCGATGACGATCGCGAGCTCCACCTCCCAGTCGGTCTTCACCGAGCCGCGCGGTACGAGCACGGTGTCGTCCGGGCCGACGACCGTGTCGGCGGCTTTGAGGAAGACGACGGGCTCGGCCGGGGTGGCCTGGCCCGTCTCGGCGGCGTGGCCGTGGTAGTTCAGCCCGATGCACACGACCTTGCCGATCCGGCCGACGGGCGGGCCGACGCGCAGCCCGGTGGCGTCGAGCGCGGGCAGCACACCGGCACCCGCGGCGGCCCGTACCCGGTCGAGGGCGGAGGCGTCGGCGAGCAGACTGCCGTCGATGTCGTCGACCAGCGCGGACAGGTCGCGGAGCGTCCCGTCCTGGTCGAGCAGGGCGGGACGCTCGGCTCCCGGGGGGCCGACACGCAGCAGCTTCATGGACTTCTCCCTGTGGTCGAGGCGGGCCCGGGAAAGGGCCCTGAGGTACCCCGGCCGATGGAGTGCGGCCATCGGAGGATTGGTCGATCCTCCAAGACAACGGGTCACTCTGCAAGACCCCGTTCAGCCAGTGGACCCTTACGCGCGAGTAGCAAGCGGCGCGGGGCCCTTCTGCCGACCCTTCTGCCGGCCCTTCGCCTGCCCCTGCCGACGGCCCTTCGGCTGCCCCTGCGACCGGCCGTTTTCCCGGCCCTTCGTCCCGCGCTCCTTCTCGCCGCGCGTCTCACCCTTCGCCTCCCCCTGCGCCTCACCCTTCGCCTCGCCCTGCGTCTCACCCTCCTCGTCGCCCCGATCGGGGCGCTCCCGGAAGAGAAGGGTGCGTTCGACGGCCGTCCAGGTGGTGCTCGTGACCACGTAGAGAGCGGCGGCGAGGGGGACGACGGCGACCGTGATCAGGGTGGCGAAGGAGAGCAGCGGCATCACCTTGGCGATGGCGCCCGCGCCCGGCGTGGGCCGGCCCAGGTCCAGGGGCTGGGCGGCGAGCTGCGCCTTCGTACGCCGGTACGTGTACGTGGCCACGGCGGCGACGAGCGCGAAGAGGACCAGGTAGACCCGGCCGGCCGGGCCGAAGGGGCCTCCGTGGGAGAGGGCGTCGGCCCAGTGGTCGCCGAGCGGGGCGGCGAGCAGGGTGTGCCCGGCCATCCGGTCACCGGCGAACAGGTGGTACATCAGCAGGAACGCGGGCGCCTGGAGCAGGCTGGGCAGGATCCCGGCGAACGGCGAGACCTTCTCCCGCGCGTGCAGCTCCGTCACCGCCTTCCGCAGCCGCTCGGGGTTCTTGGCGTGCTTCTTGCGGAGCGCGGCGAGCTCCGGCGCGATCCGGGTGCGGGCCTTCTGCCCCCGGGCGGAGGCCCGGGACAGCGGGTGGACCGCGAGCCGTACGAGCATCGTGAAGAGGACGATCGCGGCGGCCGTGGCGGTGGTGGCGAAGAGCGGTTCGAGCAGGGAGGCGAGCCGCTCGACCAGGGAGCCGAAGGCGGAAAGGATGACGGACAAGGGGAGCCCTCCGTGGGGTCTCGTCGTGCCGGGGAGATGTCAGGTCTCGGCATGACGGATCCGCGTGAGAGGTGTCCGGTGTGGGGGTGCTCCTACGCGGCCGTCGGAAGGGGGCGGCCGGGAGCGCGGGGTCTGCGACGCCCCGCGGCGTCGGGATCGCGCTGGGGCAGGAAGGCGGTGCGCCGCTCGCGGTCGCGGATGGCGGTGCGCACGGCGGTGGGCGGCACGGCCGGAGCCGTACGGGCTCCGAACAGGGCGCAGACGACGGTGGTCGCGGCGAGCGCGACCGCGGCGGAGACGCCACCGCCGTCGGAGAGCAGCAGATCGGCGAGGGCGAGGAGGAAGAACAGCGGCGCGAGCACGCGCAGGACAAGACTCCTGGTCGTCATTCCGCCACCCCCTCTCTGCTCCGTACGCGCCGTTTCTCCGGCGTACACGCCGTATCTCACCGAGAGGACGTACGGGGCGGCCCAGGAGTTCCCGTGCCCGGGCCGTGTTCAGAGATTCGCGTGATCCAGGGCGACGAGGAGGCGGCGAGGCGCGAGCAGGGCGCGGCTGACCGGGTCGGCGGGGTCCCGGTCGAGCCCGTCACCGGGCCGCATCTCGACGTCGGCGGGCGGTACGGGGACGCGGCAGGCCGGGCACTCACCGTACGGGCCGAGTTCGGTGCCGCAGTCGGCGTGGTGGAAGTGGCGCACCGCCACGGCTCCGGGGACCTCGGCCCGCCCCCAGGCGCCGAGCGAGCGCAGGACGGGCCAGAGGGCGAGTCCGCGGTCGGTGAGGACGTACTCGTCGCGCGGGGGCGACTCCTGGTAGCGCCGCCGGTCGAGGACGCCGGCCTCGACGAGGGCCTGGAGGCGGGCGGCGAGGACGGCGCGGGGGGCGCCGAGGTGCACGAGGAAGTCGTTGTAGCGGCGGACGCCGTAGAAGGCGTCGCGCACGACGAGCAGGGTCCAGCGCTCCCCGATGACTTCGAGGGCGCGGGCGATGGAGCACTGCTGGTGGGCGTAGTCCTTGCCGAGAGCCATGGAATTCATTCTACCCAATCGAGGTTCATTGAATGAACCTTCCTGGTACCTTGGCCGTCCCGCACAGAGTTCATTCACCGAACCGACGGGTGAAAGGTCCCCGCCATGCCCCAGCTCGCCTCCACCGCCCACACCCCCGCCCCACCCCACGGCCTCCCCGCCCGCACCCGCACCGGGGCCACGCTCGCCGTCACCGCCGCGGCCACCACGGTCGCGCTGATGAACTACACGGCCCCGATGCTCACCCTCCCCGACATGGCCGCCGCGTTCGGCACCCCGGCCTCCGCCCGGGCCTGGCTGCTCAACGGCACCCCGCTCGGCCTCGCCGTCCTCCTCCTGGTGGCCGGCAGCCTCGCCGACGCCCACGGCCGCCGCCGGGTCTTCCTCCTCGGCACCTTCGCCCTCGGCCTCACCACCGCCCTCGGCGCCTTCGCGGGCTCCACGGCCACCTTCACCGCGGCCCGGATCGCCCAGGGCGCGGCGAGCGCGGCGGTCCTCGCGGGCAGCCTCGGCCTGCTGGCCCAGGCCTACCCGGCCGGCCGCGACCGGATCAGGGCGACCGGGATCTGGGGCGCGTCCGTCAGCGCCGGCATCGCCCTGGGCCCGCTCCTCGCGGGCGCGCTGAGCCTGGTGGACTGGCGGCTCGCCTACGAGGTCCTGGGTTTGGCGGCACTGGTGACCGCGGGAGCGGGGGCACGCCTGCTGCCCGCCGACGGGGCGGCGAAGAACCCCGGCGGTTCGGGCACCCGCCCCGACATCGCGGGCGCGACGGCCCTCGGCCTGGCCCTGGCGGCCCTGCTCACCGCGCTCACCCTCGGCCGGGACGGCTGGCTGCGCCCCCAGGTCGGCCTCCTGCTGCTCGCCTCCGTCGCCCTGACGGCGCTGTTCGTACGGGTCGAGCAGCGCAGCCGGACGCCCATGGTGGATCTGGCGCTGCTGCGGCGGCCGGCGTTCCTGGCGTCGACGCTGGGGGCGCTGTTCACGGGCCTGGCCGTGATCGGCCTGTTCAGCGTGGTGCCGGCGCTGCTGCAGAGCGGCGGCGGGACCGGGAACGGCGCGGGTGCCGGGATGTCCCCGCTGGGCGCGGCATGGCTGTTCGTGCTCTGGTCGGGCACGGCGTTCGTCGTGGCCCTGCAGACCCGCCGGCTCGCGGGCCGCCTCTCCGCCCCGTACCAACTGGCCCTGGGTTTCGTCCTGTCGGCGGCGGGGGTCCTGGCCATGCTCGGCGGCCTGGAGGGCCCGGCCGGCTCCTGGCCCCGCCTCCTCCCGGGCCTCCTGGTGGCGGGCGCGGGCAGCGGCCTCCTGAACGCCGCCCTGCCACGCCTCGCGGTCGACTCCGTACCGCCGGAGCGCGCGGCGATGGGTTCGGGCGCCAACAACACCGCCCGCTACATCGGCTCCTCGGCGGGCGTGGCCCTGATGCTGGCCCTGGCGACGGCGGGCCCGGACACCGCGATCCTGGTGGCGGCGACCCTGGCCCTGACGGGCGCGGGGCTCACGCTGACGCTCGGACGACGGCGGCGTCGGTGAACTCCTCCAGGGCGAGGACGTCCTCGTCGGCGCGCCGGTCACCGCGCTCGGGCGGCCCGTACCGACTCACGACCACGCTCACGAGCAGGTTGACGACGAGGGCGAGCAGCCCGGCGTTGACGCCCCACAGTGGATCGTTCCCGGAGAAGACGAGCACGCAGACGATCACCACCCCGACCACGAGCCCGCACACCCCACCCACCACCGTCATCCGCCGCCACACGAGCCCTAGCAGCACCAAGGGCAGGAGCTGGGCCATCCCTTCGTACGAGATGAGGGAGAGCCGTACGAGCGTGTTCGGCGCGGTGTACGTCATGAGGAGCGCGAGTGCCCCGGCGACGACCACGACGCTCTGCGAGAGCCCCTTCTCACGGGCCCGCAGCCGGGGCACGAGACTGAGCACGCTCCGCCCCCACATGGTGCCGATGACCAGCATGAACACGGCCATCGGCACGATCGAGGAGAGCGCGGCCGCGACGCCGACGATCCCGACGGCCCAAGCCGGCAGCGCGTCCGTGACCAGCTTGAACAGCGCGAGGTTCGACTCCGCGCCGACGAGCCCGGGGACGACGAAGAGGGCGGCGGTGCCGAGCAGCATGGGGACGAAGAGCAGGACGTTGTACGCGGGCAGCCAGACGGCGTTGCGGCGGAGGGTGTCGGCGTCGCGGGCGCCGAGGTAGCCGGCGACGGTGGTCGGGAAGATGACGACGGTGAGGGAGTTGAGCACGGTCGTGGAGGCGAACCAGCCGACCCCGTACCCGCTCTCCTCGCCGCCGTGTCCGGGAAGACTCAGCCACTCGCTCTTCTCGTCGACGAGCCGTCCGAAGAACTCCCCGAACCCACCGAAGTAGTGCAGGGGCACGTACACGAACAGGAACCCCAGGGTGAGCACCACGAGGGCGTCCTTGAGCACGGACACCCAGGCGCTCCCCCGCAGCCCGCTGACCACGACGAAGGCCGTCGTGACGGCGAAGGCGAGGAAATAGGCGAGGTCGAGGCCGATGGTCCCGTACGAGATCGTGGAGACGACCACGCCCATCCCGGTGATCTGGAGCTGGATGTACGGCAGCAGGAACACGGTCGCGAGGACGGCGACGGCCGCACCGAGCCAGGGCCGGCGGTACCGGTGGGCGGCCATGTCGCTGAGGGCGACGAGTCCGTGCTTGCGGGCGTACCCCCAGAGCATGGGCCCGACGACGTAACCCACGGCATAGCCGCAGGACATGTAGGCGACGACGTAGAGCACGGGGGCGCCGTAGTTGTAGCCCCAGCCGGCGGCGCCGAGGTAACTGAAACTGGTGTAGCCCTCCCCCGCCATGAGCACCCAGATGAACACGGGCCCGAGCGAACGCCCGCCGACGGACCAGGCGTCCAGCCCACCGGTCTGGTGCCGGCGCACGGCGAGAAGCCCGAGAACGACGGTGAGCACCATGAAGAACGCGAAGACGGACACGGCGACGGCGGCGGAACTCACGACCGGTCCCCCCGCCGGGCGAGGGCGACGGCGACGGGGGTGACGAGGGTCGCCCCGAACAGCCAGAGGACGAACAACGGCACCCGGTTCACGAACGGCAGCGCGACGACGAACAGGAGGTACGGGAGGAGGAGCCACAGCAGATGGGGCCGACGTCTGATCACCCGGCCGACCCTAACGAGGAGACCCTCGCCCAGGAGACCAGCTTCGCCCAGACGACGAGCCGGTAGGCACTGCTGAACTCGGGGGTGCAGGTGGTGAGGGTGAGATAGGCGCCGGGGGCGTCGTACCCGTACGAGGGCGAGACGACCGACCGCGGCACGGCCCGCACCACCCCCACGTCACGGGGAGCGGTCCGGGGCAGGATCCGATCGACGCGATAGGTGTACGTGGCCCCCCGCGTCCGCACGGAGATGACATCCCCCCTGGCGAGCCGGTTGATGTACCGGAAGGGCTCGCCGTGGGTGTTGCGATGCCCGGCGAGAGCGAAGTTCCCGGTACGACCGGGGGCGGCGGTGCCGGGATAGTGCCCGACGTACCCCTTGTCGAGGACGGACCGCTTGGAGACGCCGTGGGCGACGGGGACGGTCAGTCCGAGACGGGGGATACGGAGGACGGCGAAGGCGGCGGAGGGGGCCGTGCGGGTCGCACCCGGGGCGGGTCCACCGGAGGGAGCGCCGGTACTGGAGGAGCTGGACGGGCCACTGGCACTGGCGGGGCCGGCGGGGCTGGCGGCATCGGAGGCACTGGAGGTAGGGGAGGGGGGAGAGATGTCCCACTCCCGCTCGAGCACACGCACCTGCTGGAGGGCCTCGGCACGGGCCTGCTGGTTGGTCCACCAGAGCTGGTGGACCACGAGAAGCAGGACGACAACACCACAGGTGACGACGGTCTCGGCGCACACCCACAGCACGCGCGCACCGGTACGGCGCCGCCCCCGCGACTGGACGACGACCGGCACCCGCTGCCCCACCCTGGCCCGCACGCGGGGCACGATAAGCGCTGAGGCGCCAACTCTCCAGGCCCGTACAGCAGTACGGTGGAGAGCATGCGCCCCGACACGCCTGCCGCCCACACCACCGAAGCCGAGCGCCTGCTGCGCACGGCAGCGCAGTACCCGGGAGACCGGGAACCCCTGTACCTCCAGGCCGCGGCACACCTGGAACTGGCGGGCGACCGCCAGGCAGCGACGGCCCTGTACGACACGCTGCTCTCCGCCTCCCCCACGAACCCGCTCCTGATCAGGTCGCTGAAGGCGGCGAACCTGTGGGAGTACGGCCACGAGGCGGAGGCCCGCGCGATCATCGAAGGCGTCCGGAGCGCACGGCCCACGGACGCGGCGCCGTGGGAGATCGCGGCGGAGACGCTGGAGGCGCACGACGAACTGGAGGCGGCGGAGAAGACGCTGACGGAAGCGGCGGCGCTGCTGGTCACGTCGGCGGAACTCCCCCACGCGACACAATCGCTCCTCATGACCCGCCACCGCATCCGGCGGATGCTGGCGCTGGGACACGACGACTGGGACGACCAGGCGGACCGCCTGCACACGGCGGACGTCCCGCTGGACGAACTCCACGACCCGAAGCGCCTGTGGTCACTCGGCTCGGAGGACCCGGCGGAACTCCAGGCGGAGATCGCCCGCCTCCGCTCGGAACTGGGCACGTACCGCACGGCCCTCTCCCGCCCGTTCCCGGTGGCGGTCCTGCACTGGCCGGAACCGGAACTGGACGAACTGCTCGCGGCGTACCCGGAACTGGAGGCCGAGTACCCCACGTACCGCGCTCACCTGACGGACATCGAGGCCTCCCTCCGAGAACTCGCCCAGGCGGGCACCCCGAACCTGGGCATCGTCCGAGCCACGGTCCCCTCGTACGAAGCCTTCGCAGCCTCGGAATCCACCCACCCGTCGAACGCGGACCTGCTGCCGCAGTACGCGACGACCCTGGCGGCCCGCGGCAAGGCGACGGCTTGGCCGCCGGCGCGGGGCGAGGAGTGCTGGTGCGGCCGGGAGGCTACGTACGGGGAGTGCCACGGGGCGGAGTGATCAGCGGACCTCCGGCACAATGCAGGTGTGTCCGAAGCCGTACCGTCGTCCCCCGCCGTCTCGGCCCGCATGAGCAGGCAAGCCAGCAAGAACACAGCCGCCGAGCTCGCGGTCCGGCGTCTTCTCCATGCGGCCGGCCTGCGCTACCGCGTCGAGTTCCCGGTCCCGGGCATGGCCCGACGGCGGATCGACGTCGCCTTCACCTCCGTCAAGGTGGCCGTGCTGATCGACGGCTGCTTCTGGCACGGCTGCCCGGAGCACGCCACGCAGCCGAAGGCGAATGCCGAGTGGTGGCGGCAGAAGCTCGACCGCAACATGACGCGTGACAGGGAGACGACCGAGCACCTGGAGGCCCAGGGCTGGGTGGTCCTGCGCTTCTGGGAGCACCTGCCGGCGGCCGAGGTCGCGGCGACGGTGAAAGCGACGGTGGATCGGGAGCGCCTGGGTCGCACCAGGCCCTCGCGGGGACGTGCAGGCGGATGATGGGTGATCGGCTTCGCTTCGTGGATGTCTGCTCCGGCGCCGGCGGGCTGGCGACGGGATTGGAGAGCGCGGGCTTCTCGCCGGTACTCCTCCTCGACGACAAACCTCAGGCGTGCGAGACCCTGCTGGCCAACAGGCCGCACTGGAACGTGATCCGTGAGGACCTGGTCGCCTTCCTGCCGGACGAGCACCCGGAGACCCTGGACGTCGATCTTCTGTCGGCCGGTCTTCCGCGGGTGAAGGCCTCGGCCGCCGTGGGGCGCGCGGACAGCGACCAGGAGCTGCGACTTCTCACCGCCACGATCTATCTCGTCCACGCGATCCAGCCACGCGCCCTGTTGCTGGAGAACCTGCCCGCCCTCGTCGACTCCCCCACGTACTCCGCCGTGCGCGAGTTCGTCCGGGCCGAACTCACACATCTCGGGTATCGGCTGTGCTGGTTCGTGCTCAACGCGGCGGACTTCGGGGTACCGCAGGAACGCAGACAGGGCATTCTCGTGGCTCTCAAGGAGCCGTGGTTCGACGCCTTCTCCCCTCCCGACCCGACCGTGGACGAGCCCGTCCCGGTCGGTCGGGTCCTGCTCCCGTCCATGAGAGCCCGGGGTTGGCGCGACGCCGAGGCCTGGGCAGCCCAGGCCTCGGCCGTGGCCCCGACGCTGGTCGGAGGATCCGAGAATCGTGGCGGGGCGGATCTGGGTCCCTCCGGAACGAAGCGGGCCTGGGCGCGCATGGGGGTGAACGCCGGCTCGTTGGCGGACGAGGTGCCCGGAGCTGATTACGTGTGGCCACGCTCGGACGACCCCTCGCAGATGGTGAAGATCACGGTGGACCAGGCGGCCCTCCTGCAGTCGTTCCCCCCGGAGTGGCGGATCACGGGGCGGAAGACCGCCCGGTACCGGCAGATCGGTCACGCCACACCCCCACCCGTGGGCAGGGAACTCGGTACGGCCATAGCGACCGCGCTCCGCTCTGTCCACAGGCCGTAGACGAGGCGTACACCGCACCTCGGCCGGCCGGCTAGACTTCACGCCCATGAGTCACGTCGAGATGCAACACCCCTCACCGGCGAAGTTCCGCATTCTGGACCTCTTCGCGGGCCCCGGTGGGCTCGATGTGGCTGCGCATGTCCTCGGGCACGAGGTGACCGGTATCGAGTGGGATGCCGGAGCATGCGCGACCCGTGCCAAGGCGGGGATGGACACCTTCAAGGGCGACGTCCGCGAGTACCGTGCCGCCTTCTTCCCCCATGCCCAGGTGCTGACCGGTGGACCGCCGTGCCAGACCTTCACCGTCGCAGGGCACGGCGCGGGGCGCAGGGCGCTGGACGATGTGCTGCGGTACATCGGCCGCCTGCACACGGTTGTGCGCGACACCGCTGATCACCCCGACCCGCTGGCAGCCTGGACACAGGTCTTCCGCGCCTGGCGTCAGATCCACGAGGAGCTCAGGCGCAAGGAGGTCGAGGCCCGTGCGCTCAAGGCCGAGAAGCGCGCTGTGGAGCAGTCCAGGACCGAGAAGCGCAAGGCCATGCGGAATCGTCTCGAGGAGCTGGGGAACTCGACGGAGGAGGCGAAGCGGCTCTTGAAGGAGCTCAATGCGCCTCGGACCCTCACGTTCCCCGATGCCGAGCTCACCCGTCTGCTCAAGGAATTCGGCGATCTGGACGGCGAGCTGGAGAAGCTGAAAGTCCGACTCGAGGAGCTGGGCGACGAGCGGACGGGACTCGTCCTGCAGCCCCTGTGGTGGATCATCGAGCGCAGCAGGCGGCCCGGCTCGACGGCGTACGAGGCCGTCGTCCTGGAACAGGTACCGGCGGTGATGCGGGTGTGGGAGGAGTACGAAGCGGTGCTCCGCACCCTCGAGTACCGGACCGCGACGCAGCTCCTGCACACCGAGGCCTTCGGTGTGCCCCAGACCCGACGGCGCGCGGTGCTGATGGCCCGACGGGACGGGGACGTCCGTGACCCTCTTCCGAGGATGAAGGAGACCCACGAGCTGTACCACCGCGGCGCTTCCCGTCCCGCGCCGGCGAAGGCGGACCAGACCGAGACGCTTCCTGTGGAGACCACCGGGGATGAACAGGACCGGCCCCGGCCCGAGAAGTGGATCTCCATGGAGACCGCGCTGATGCACGCCGAGCCGTTCTCGGGCGGCAAGGTGCGCTCCCGTCCCCCGTTCACCGTCGTCTCCAACTACGGGACCGGCGGGGTGCCGGAGGCTCGTGGCCGGCGTGACCACGACACCCCATCCGCGACGATCACCGGAAAGGTGTCGCGGAACCGCGTGGTCCACCAAGGCACCGACAAGGACCTGGACGGCGAGCTCGACCGTTTCAACAGCGCCGAGGCAGGAGTGCTGCAGACGTTCCCCGCCGCGTACCCGTGGGACGGGAACGACGTGTCGCAGCAGATCGGCAATGCCGTACCTCCCAGGCTCGCTCTGCACGTGTTGCGACACGTGCTCGAGCCCGACCTGGACAAGAAGGAGGCGGCGGAAAGGCTCGAGCAGGGGGTCCAGGACCTGGTGGCCTGGGCGCCCGAGCGGACGGTGAAGCCTCTCGGGCACCGCGACCTGAAGGGTCACCCGCTCACCGGCAGGTGACCCTCCCGCTCAGCCCTGCACCGTCCTGCCTCTGACCGGAGCTGTCTCGAACAGATCCGCGAAGAGGTCGGTGAGCGCGACCACCGAGGTCTCCGGGACCGGATCCTCGTCAGGTCCGTCCGGCAAGGAACGTCGCGGGACCGAGGGCGCTGCCTCGGCCTCCGCGACCCACCGGCGCAGCACCTCGGGGTCACGCGGCTCGTCCGGAGCCAACGCGTCGTAGACGAGGGTCGCTCCGGCGGCGTTGATCGCCGTCATGAGGCCCTCGATCTCACGGCCGGTGGTGGCGATCCCGCGTCCCAGGACCCGTACCAGGGCCTGGGCGGTGGGCCGGTGGTCGATGAGATCACGCCGCAGGGCGGAGTGGATCAGGTCCTGGTTGGCGCACGCCGCCTCGACGGGGGAGTAGTCGTTTCCGTTGCGGAACATCTCCGCCGCCCACCACAGCCGCGAGAAGCACTGCCGATCGAGTGCGCCCTTGAAGCGTTCCGGATTGATCTTCGATTTGCTCGGGGGGAGGTGCCGCCACGCCACGTAGTCCGGAGCGACGGCCAGGGCGAGATGGTTCCAGAGCCTTCGGTCCGCCGCCTCCCGCCGCGTGAGGCGAAGAGTGGCGTGCAGCCGGGGCGCCAGCCATGCGTCGGCCTGGGTCCGATTGTCGCGGAACCCGTGCAGCGCGTCCTCCACGAGTTCCCTGAGCAGTTCGACCTCCCAGCGGGGATCATCCTCCGGCAACGGCTCGACGACTTTGGCGAGGTCCACTCCTCCGTGACCCTCGACCCCCTTGAGCAGGTCCTCCGTCAGGAACGGGTCGGCCGCCGACGCGGACAGCAGACCGAGCCGCAGAGGGAGGTGGAGCGGTTTCTCGATCATGCCTTGTCCCCTCGGTTCAGCTGCTGGAGTCCGCGCAGGGCGTTGGTGAGCGCCTTGCTCGCGCCGGCGCGCCGCACGGCCGCGTAGTGGATACGAGTCTGGAGCTCCACCCAACCCGCGTCGCCGGTGCGCCGCCGGTGCACCCGGCGGAGTGCCTCCTCCACGTGGACCCCCGGAACCACGTCGGGGAGCATCTCGCGCAGCACCTCGCCCTGCCAGTCGGTGGGAAAGACCGGCGAGCCGTCCGGTTCCAGCTCCAGGTCGCCCACGGAACTGTGGAACACGGCGGTCCAGACGTCGGTGGCCATCTGCGCGACGAGCATCTCGTGGACCTTGCTCTCAAGACCTCCGCTCTCTGCGCCCAGCAGGTCGGAGAAACCCTCGATGTCCGTGTTGATCAGGACCGCGGGCAGCCGTCCCGAGGCATCCACGATCCAGGGAACGTCGGTATAGGGGCGCAGCCATTCCCGTGTGCTCTTCGAGAAGCTCACCTGCTTCACGTCGAGGCGGAGACCGCCGAGCGGTTCCTCCGCGACGACGTCGACGGTCCAGTCCTCGTCGGTCTCCGCGATCGACCGGCCCGGCACCCCGTCGACCTCGGCGACGGCCAGGGCCGCGAGGGTGGCGCGACCGACGTGGTCCTCACGGGACACCTCGACGGTGCCGGACCACTCCTTGCTCCCCGGGGCGTCCTGCCGGAGGTCGACGGCGGTGCGTACGTTCGTCTCGCCGTCGGTGAGGACGGCGAGGACACGCAGCCCGGTCCACGGTGCGTCGTCGGAGTCGGCACCGGGCGGCAGGGTGGCGGACAGGCCGATGCGGGCCGACACCCAGTCCCCGTGCTGGGCAACGCCCAGGGCGACGGTCCGCTGCTGGGTGGAGTACGCCGACGTGTCCAGATGGTCACGGTTGCCGTCGGGGAGCCTGAGCGTGGCCGAGGTCACGCGGAGGGCGATCGGACGGTTGAGCCGCTTGTACGGATAGAACTTCATGGCTCACTCCCCCTTGCCGGCGCGCAGTTCGAGCACGAGCCGGGTGAGCGCTGTACGGACCGGATGGCTGGTGACGTCGGTGGATCCCCTGAACACGGCGCGCCGGGCGCCGGGCGAGAAGCGGAGCACCCCGTTCTCGACCTCGCAGCCGTCCACGGCGACGAGTTCCGCCCAGTCGAGTCGGGGACGGCTGCCCGAGCGCACGTCGAGCAGGACCGTCGGCGTCATGGTGGGCAGCTCTTCGGCACGGGGAAGCTTCACCTCGGCGGTGATCTGCCATTCCCCCGCCTCACCGATCGAGGCCTGCAGACCGTCGAGTTCCGGAAGGGACGGCCCCGCTGCACGCCGTGGCGCCGCGGTGGTCCTGCGGGGGACGGTGAGCGCCTTCCGCAGCTTCGTGCCGCCTTCTCCGGCGGAGCGCTTCGGCTTGGCGACCAGTTCCTTCACCGCCGAGTTGACCTCGGTGGTGAGCCTGCTGATGCGGTGGTGGGCGGTGTGCGACCAGCGCAGGGTCAGTTCCTCCGTCTGCCCCCACCGGTCGTGCTCCGGCGGCTCGGCCGCGCGCAGGAAATCCTCGGCCTCGTCGACGAAGGGAACCGAGTCCCCCGCCGCGTGCCCCGTGAGGAGAACGGCCTGGAAGGCGTTGACGCCGAGGGGCAGCCCCGCGACCCCGGACTTCTTGATGGTCATCCGGTTGCCGCGCAAAGAGTGGACCTGGTTGGGAGCACCGTCGGCGTCCTCGGCGTCCGTGACGAGGAGCACGGCCTGATGCGTGCCGAGCGTGCCATGGCGCCCGCCTGCGAGAGGCAGCTTGAACGGGACCGTGCGCAGGGCGACCTGACCGGCCTCCGTGAGCCGGTCCACGGTCGTGCCTTCGTAGAAGGCTCGCAGGGCTCGGGTGCGTGAGGGTTGGGTGACGGTGGGATCGACCTTCTCCTCCTCGACGACGACCTCCCCGTTACGGAGGGTGCGCACCGAGGTCTCCAGGAGCGGGAGGCGGCTTCCTCCGCCGGTCATCGCAGCCCAGAAGTCCCGTCCCAGCGCCTCGACCAATCTCCGGTGCATGGCTCGGACGTCCCGGGTCCCGTCGTCATCGGCACCTTCCTCCTCGTCGAGGTCGAGGTCGACGGTGCTCTGGTCGAGGCTCGCGACGTCGTGGGCGCCGACGATGAGGAAGGAGGTGCCGGGCTCGTCGCTGTCACGGGTGAGATGGAGGCTCGCGACCGTCTCCTCGTCGGCCCACCAGGAGCGGGCCACCAGCGCTCCCGGGCTGTCCGGATCCGGACGTCCCAGCCATGCGGGACCCGCGTACGGCTCCCCTTCCACGAAGCGCCACGGCAGCTCCAGGCGGCCGATGACGCGACGCTCGGTCCGACCCTCGTGGGGGACGGAGAGCGTGGAGTTGATCAAGACCATGCCGAGCGCGCTGGTCGCCCAGAGCGTCGCCTTGCCGAGGCCGTAGGAACCGCCCGCGCCACGACCGGACTTGAGGCTCTCCAGCTGGCGACGGACGACGGCGGCGAACTTGCCGTCGTCGTAGTCGTCGCCTGTGAGTCCGGAGGCGTTGTAGTCGTCGACTCGGAGGAGGACGAGCCGCCCGTTCTCGAACATGTCGCGGACGCCGGCATCGACGACGCGTCCGACCTTCTGGTGGGAGGCGCTCTGCGAGACCGACGCGTAGTGGGGATGGAGGTCGTCCCAGAGGATCGCCTTGCGGAAGGCGTCCAGCATCCCGCCGGTCAGCTCGTGGATGGTGTAGCGCACCCGCACGGGGCGACCATTCTCGGCCAGCCGCTCGTCGAGGCTGTTCTGACACGTCTCCCGAGCGAGCACCTGGACGTCGGCGTCGAAGGCGAAGGCAGCGGCGTTGCCGCCGTCGCGTCCGCCGTCGTGATAGCCGGGCCGGTGGTACCAGGTGACGGGGAGTCCGACCTGGGTGTCGGTGGTACGCGTGTGCACCGTCCCCAGGTCCGTCCCGAGGGCCTTGGCGATCTCCACCATGACGGTCGGGCGCGGGACCGATCGCTTGGTGATCCACGCCGAGACCGCGGCCCGGGTCAGCCCCAGCTCCTCCGCCAACTCCGCCTGGGACTTGCCAGCGAGCCTGAGCTGACGGGCCAACCAGGGCCCGAACTCCTCGCCTGTCTCCATGCGACCACCCCACTCCTGCCACTGCGATTGCGGACACGAGCAGGCTAATTTGACGCGGAAGATCCCGTCAATCGGAACTTGACATCTTCAGTCACCCCCGAAGTCCAACCCCATCGACCGAGTTGTACTGGAATTTAACTTATTGCCCGTTTTGCTCCATGCGGAGAATCTCCATCCGGTCGAACAGGAGATCTATGGGCGGCCACTCACCCGGAATCGCGAATTCCATTCATGGAGAAATCGTCAACGGACTGGCGGACGCGGATCGAATCCCCTACATTCCAATGTGTCGGAATAGGAAACCGCACCCGGAAACCCTCTTCCGTAATGACGGGGAGAGCTCTACCCATTTCCTCTCCACGCCTTTCTTCGACGCCCCTCCGGCGAACTCCATGAGACGTCGACGAACCGGACTGGCGCAGCCGGTGAGAATTCCGCTAACGTTTTTCGCACGCCGCTCGGAGCGGCCGTCACAGACGGTCGCCCGGGCGGCACTGCGCCATGCATAAAAAGAGTTTCCCCGGGCCGACGACGACGGTTCAGGGCCACGTAGAAAGACGGTGAGGCACCCATGGAAGAATCCTCGGGAGAGGCGGAGTCGTACGGCTTCGACCATTGTTCGACGCCTTCGAGCGGTCGGGAGTTAAGCTCCGTCCAGCTGGATTGGAGCAGTGCGACCACCGACACGGAACGGAAGCAGGTCATCGCCGACGCCGGAACGACGCTCGAGGAGCTCCGGGAAATCCACGGCCTCGACGTCGAACGGTACGGAACCGCCGTCGGCGATCGCTGACGCGGGCCCGCGCAGCAGCTTGCGACGGGCCGGCCTTGTGGGGGCCCCAGGCCGTTGGGGCCCCCACAAGGCCGGCCCGTCGGGGTCCCTTCTCACCCTTCCTCGATTCCAGGAGCCGCAGACAAGATGTCGCCCACCAACTCCCCGGTCGTCGATACGGTCCTCGAACAGTCTGAACGCGTACTGCAGACCTATGCGGTCGACCCCGGCCTCATTCCCGAGCACGCCAACAGCGAGCGGCGGATCACCCAGGGAGGATACGGCGACCGGCAGCTTTTCGAACTCGTGCAGAACGCGGCCGACGAGATCGCCGCCGAGCCCGGCGGAACCGCCCACGTCGTCCTCACCGAGACCCACCTCTACTGCGCCAACGAGGGTTCTCCCGTCACCCCAGAGGGTGCGGAGACAATTCTGCGGATGAGCATGTCCCGCAAGCGCGGTGGCCAGATCGGCCGCTTCGGCGTCGGCGTGAAGTCGGTGCTCGTCGTCACCGACACCCCGCAGTTCTTCAGCAGCACGGGCTCCTTCGGATTCGACCGCGAGTGGGCGTACGAGCGCATCCGGTCGGTACCGGGCGTGACGGACCGTCTGGGAGACACCTTCGAGGCCCCGGTGCTGCGCATGGCGCGCCCGCTCGACATGACGGCCGAACGCGCCCAGGACCCCGTCCTCGACGAGCTGCTCGGCCGGGCCACCACCGTCGTGCGCCTGCCGCTGCTCCCCGGTGCCGCCGACAGGCTGGCCCATGACATGCACGGCGGGCGCACCCGGGCCGGCTCCTCCCGCGAGGAGTTCCCGGTCGGTTTCCAGCTCCTCTCCCCGCACGTGGCGAAGGTCGTCCTGGAGGACCGCCGCCCTCGGCCGATCGCCCGTCGTGTGCTGATCGCGGAGCAGGACGGGGACCTGCACACCGTGGTCGAGGAGCGGACCGGGAGGCCCACCGCGACCGCCCGGTGGCGAGTCTTCTCCGTGACCCATGAGCCCGGACCGGCTGCCCGAGCCGACGCCGGTGAGCTGCACGACCGTCTCGCGCTCGACCTCGCCTGGGCCGTACCGGCGCTGGAGAAGGACGAGGAGAGCGGACTGTACGTCTCCCCGAGGTCGCGTGGTCGAGGACGCTTCTGGTCGTTCTTCCCGACCAAGTACGAGATGTCCCTCAGCGGCATCCTCAACGGCGCGTGGAAGACGAACGAGGACCGGCAGAACCTCCTCGATTCCTCCGCCTTCAACGAGGAGATGGTCAAGGTCTCGGCGGCTCTGGTCGTCGACTCGCTTCCCCGGCTGGCCCCCGGCGACGACCCCGCCGCGTACCTCCCCCTGTTGCCGGGCCGCGCGAAGGAAGCCATCAGCTGGGCGGACGCCCTCCTGACCCGGGAGATCTGGGAACGGACCGCGGTCCGGCCCTCGCTGCCCGACCAGGACGGCGTGCTTCGTGTACCCACCGAGCTGCGTGTCCACCCTCGTCTCGACAAGGATCAGAAGCGCCTCACGGGTTGGCTGCGGATGTGGCACGAGTGCCCCGGTCGGCCTGTCGACTGGCTGCACCCCAACGCCGAGGCCGACCTCCTGCGGTCCGGCAAGGTGGAACACGTCCTCGCGGCGGCCGAACACAAGCGGACCGACGTCCGCACATGGCTGGAGGCGCTCGTCGCATGCGGCACGCCCGAGGCGTCGGCGGTGGCGATCCGCATCCTCGCCGAGATGATCGAGATCCGCTCCCCCTACACCGAGGAGGCCCGCAGGGCACGGATCGTGCTCACCGAGGAACACGGTCTCGTCGCCCCCGTACCCGGCCGCGTCTTCCGGCGCGCCGACGAAGGAGGGCTGCGGGAGTCCCTCGTGTACGTGGTCGGCGACATCGCGCACGACCCCTCGCTCGCCCATGCGCTCGACGTCCTCGGCGTCCGGGAGGCGGACGCCGAGGGGCGCTTCGTCAGCGTCCTCGACCAGGGCTTCGACGGATACGGCGACACGGAGTGGGAGCGTTTCTGGGAGCTGTTCCGTCGAGCGGGCGGACGCCGACTGGCCCACACGGTGCTGGAGCGCGTCCCGAACGCCCGCGAGACGCTGCGCGTACGGACCGCGGACGGCAGGTTCCGGCCCGTACGTGCCTGCATGCTCCCGGGGGCGGTCGTGGACCCTCGGCGCGACCCGAGCATCGCGGTCGACATGGGGTTCCACTCGGACGACGTCCCCTTCTTCCCGGAGATCGGTCTGCGCGAGTTGCCCTCGACCTCGGTACGCCCGGACGGCGAGGAATGGTTCGAGGAGTACCGGGAGGCTGTCCACTCGGCCTATCTGCGCACCCTCGACGACCACGCCCCTCGTCCCTCCCTCGGCCGGATGAAGGTGGAGGGCTCCGCCGTCGGCGGCCCCCTGCACCTGTTCCGATCGCTTTCGGAGGAATCCCGTGCGGCCTTCCTGAAGGCGCTGCCGGACGACGCCGTCGTGGACAACTGGACTCGCCAGATCGGCGCACAGACAAGCACCCGCCAGGCCGTGGCCTCGCCGATCCGCTGGTTGCTCAGGAAGTACGGGACAGTCGCCACCTCCCAGGGGATCAAACAGCTGAGAGAAGCGGTCGGGCCGCAGCTGGCTGCCTACCGCGACGTGCTGCCGGTCGCCGAGATCTCGCCGGAGAAGGCCCGGAAGCTGCGGCTGCCGACCACGGTCGAAGAAGTCCCGTCCGCCCGTTGGGAGAACCTTCTCACCGAGGTGTCCCGCAGCGAGGACGACAGCTTCGTGGGTGCCACGTACGTGATGCTGACCCGGTTCGGCGCGGACTTCCCCGAGGACTCGCTGACGCGCTGCCGTATCGGCGAGGCCTGGGGCAGCCGTCCCGACGAAGAGATCACCGTCGCGGTCGGCACGACCGAGTACCTGGCGCTGCGCGCCGAACAGCTTCCCGCGCTGTTGGTGCCGAGTGCCGCGGACGCCGCGCTGATGGTCGAGAAGTGGGGCATGCTCCGTTACGCCGACGTGATCAGCAAGGAGACCCGCGAGGTCCCGGACGGTGACCCGGTGGCGCTGGTCGAGCTGTACCCGTCGCTGCGCCAGCGACTCACCAGCGCCAACCGGAACAGCCTGGTGCAACGGTGCACCGAGCTGGAGGAGGTGACCCGCACCCCCAACGGGACCAGGCCCCGTCCACTGGACGCGGTGCGCCAGGGCGGCACGGTGAAGGTCCGCGTCCCGCTGGACCCCGAACCGATGCTGCGTCTGATCGACCGCGAACTGGAACTCGGGCTGGGGGCAGCCGGTTGCAAGGCGGTCCTGGAGCACCAGGAGCGCATGGCCCGGGACAGCGAGACGAGGGCGGTGCTCAGAGCCGTACGCGACGCCGAGGACGTGGTCACCAAGATCGAGCTCCTGATCGGCGCGGAGGCCCTGCGGTCAGGGCTGCCCGAAGGGCTGATGGAGGCCGAACTGCAGGAGAACGACGGTACGGACCCGTCCCGGCATCGGATCGCGCAGATGGCCTTCAACGCCCACGGCGACGGAGTGCTCCAGCAGCATGCCCGGGACATCCAGGGCAGGTTCCCCAACGCACCGGTCGCCTACGGGGGATCGTCGGCGTCGATCGCCTTCGTCTCGGACCTGCGACTCCCGGTGACCTTCGCCGGCTCCAGGACCCCGTCCCCGCCGGCCTTCGAGACCGTGGACGGCCCCCGCGACTTCCCCCGACTCCACAACTACCAGGAGGACCTGGTTCGGAACATCAGCACCCTGCTCGACCGGCTGGCCCCGCAACGCGCCATGTTGTCGCTGCCCACCGGAGCCGGTAAGACCCGGGTCACGGCGGAGGCCGTGATCCGGTGGGTGAAGCAGGTCGGCGACCTGCGAGGTCCACTGCTGTGGATCGCGCAGACCGAAGAGCTGTGCGAGCAGGCCGTGCAGAGCTGGAAGTTCGTCTGGAGCAAGGTGGGTGCGGAACGACCGCTCACCATCAGCCGGTTGTGGAGCACCAACGAGGTGGGGGACGTCGTCGACCATCCGCACCTCGTCGTCGCGACGGACGCCAAGCTGGAACGCTGCCTGGACACCGAGGCGTACGGCTGGCTGCGGCAAGCCGCTCTGGTGATCGTGGACGAGGCGCACACCGCCGTCTCCAAGCGGTACACGGGGATCCTGGGGCAGTTGGGCCTCACCCAGTACGAGACGCAGCGCCACCTGCTGGGCCTGACCGCCACCCCGTTCCGCAACACCAACGAGGAGGAGACCGGTCGACTGGTCAAGCGCTTCGGCAACAAGCGCCTCGACGAGGGCGTCTTCCCGTCCGGCGACCCGTACCGGGACCTCCAGGAATGGGGCATGCTCGCGCAGGTCGAGCACCGCACCCTGGAAGGCGGCCGGATCGAGCTCACCCGGGAGGAGAAGGCACAGACCGACCGGATGGCCACGCTCGCACGCGCCGCCGAGCAGCGGCTCGCCGACGACCACGCCCGCAGCCGTCGCATCGTCGACGAGGTGGTGGCCCTCCCGAAGGACTGGCCGACCCTGCTCTTCGCCACCTCCGTGGACCACGCCAAGTACCTGGCGGCCATGTTGAACGACCGCGGGGTGCCTGCTGCCGCGGTGGACTCGACGACCAGCGCCCAGGACAGGCGCCGGCGCATCGAGGACTTCCGTTCGGGCCGCATCCGCGTCCTCACCAACTACGGCGTCCTCACACAGGGATTCGACGCGCCCGCGACCCGCGTCGTGGTGGTCGCCCGCCCGGTCTACAGCACCAACGTCTACCAGCAGATGATCGGTCGCGGCCTGCGCGGTCCCTTGAACGGCGGCAAGGACACCTGCCTGATCCTCAACGTCAGCGACAACATCGCCAACTTCGACACCCAGCTCGCGTTCAACCAGTTCGAGCACCTCTGGAGCCGCAAGTGACCGACACCTACCTCGACAGCCCCCCGCTCACCGAGGAGCAGCGGGCCGTGGTCGAGCAGCCCTGGGACGCCCGCGTGCTGGTCACGGCCGGGGCAGGGGCGGGCAAGACCCACACCTTGGTGCGCAGGCTCGACGCGCTGTGCGGCCACGAGGACCCGGAGGAGGCTCTGGAAGCGGCCGAGATCCTGGTGCTCACCTTCTCCAGGGCCGCCGCGCGCGAGCTGCGGGAGCGGATCGCCCGGCACGGGGACCGGGCCCGCCGGGTCCGGGCACAGACCTTCGACGCATGGGCGTACGGGGTGCTCCGTCAGGCCCATCCGGACGGCGAGTGGGGCTCGGTCGGCTTTGACGGGCGGATCGCGGCCGCGGCGCAGGCGATCGAGAAGGGAGCCCTGGAGGCGGGCGACGGCGTCCCGCCCGCTCATGTGGTGATCGACGAGGTCCAGGACCTCCTGGGCGGCCGCCGCGAGCTGGTGGAGACCCTTCTCGACCGCTACCAGGACAGCTGCGGTTTCACCGTCGTCGGTGACGCCGCCCAGACCGTGTACGGCTTCCAGATCGAAGATCTGGCCGAGCGCAAGGACGAGACGGGGCGGTTCTTCGACTGGCTGCGCTGTTCGTTCCCCGACGACCTGGTGGAACTGCACCTCACACGGAACTTCCGGGCCGCCACCCCCGAGGCCGGGGCTGCGCTGAGGTACGGCCCGCTGCTGCAGCAGCTCGCCGAGGCGGACCCGGCGGCGAGATTGTACGAGGAACTGCGCGACCTGCTGCTGGAGCCTGCGAACGGGATGGGCGACCTCACCGACCGCCTGACCCTGGACGGTCTGCGGAACCTCTCCGACACCTGCGCGATCCTCACCCGGGACAACCGGCAGGCCCTGGTGGTGTCCGGCCTGCTCCACGAGCACGGGGTCGCTCACCGGCTGCGACGCCCCCTCGAAGAGCGGCCGGTCCCCTACTGGGTGGCCGAGTTGCTGCGCCGTACCGAGGCGAGCGGCCTCACAGAGGACCGCTTCCGTGCTCTGCTCGCGGAGATCCCCCTGCCGTTCGAGCCGAACGCGACCGCCCTGTGGACGGTACTGCGGCGCGCCGCACGCGGGAACGGGCGCAACGTGCTCGACCTGGAGCGGCTGCGCCGCTCCGTCGCGGACGGCCGGTTCCCCGACGAGGCGACCGACCCGGAGACCTCGCGGATCGTCGTCACCACCGTGCACCGGGCCAAGGGACTCGAGTTCGATCGCGTGATCGTCCTGACCCCACCGACCGTGGCCGAACTCCGCAAGCAGCACAAGGACGAGCTGGACCTCCCCGCCGAGGCGCGCGCGCTCTATGTGGCGATGACACGCGCCCGCCAGGATCTCTACCATGTACAGCCCCCCCAACTGCCGGTTCTGAGACGGGCGGGCGGCAGGAGGAGCGGCCGCAGGTACGTGGGCGGGTGGAGGTCCTACGACAGGTACGGGATCGTCGCCGAGGCGGGCGACATCTGTCAGGACGCCCCGCCCGGCCACGAGAACGACGCCCTCGCGACCCAGACGTACCTTCTGGAACAGGTCGATGCCGGGCACGAGGTGGTGCTGCGCAAGCGCCACGACCTGCCGGGCGGAGAACACCAGAGCCCGCCCTACGCTCTCGTGCACAACGGGCGAGAGATCGGTGAGGCCTCGGAGACCTTCCGCGAGGAACTGTTCCAGGTGCAGAAGGTGAATCGCACCTGGGACCCCTGGTGGCCGGACGAGATCCACGGCATACGGATCGACACCCTGGAGACCGTGACGGGCAGCGGCGCCGCCGGCGCCAACGCCGGCCTCGGCGACCGAGGGGTGTGGATCGCACCTCGGATCACCGGCATGGGCAGGTACCGCCGGGCCGACGACAACGAGGAGATGAGCGCATGACGCACGTGGCAGGCCGGCACGCCGAACACTACCGGGTCCGAGACGAAGAACTCCTGGTGGGACTGCGTCGCGAACTCCTGGGGCCCTCCCCCGATGCCGCGCAGGACGACCGGGACGAGGTCCTCGTCCAGGACGCACCGATCGACCGCTACCTCACGGGCATTCTCTACCCGAGGTCCGCGAACGCGGCTGCCGAGGAACGGATCCGCGAGGACGATCAGGAGCAGGACGGCCCTGACCGCGTGGCGATGGGTTCCCGGGAGAACGTCGATGAGTCGGGCACGGCGGACGACATCGGCGCCGCCGGGTCCCGCCGCCCCTCGTCGATGGGACTCACCTTCGCGGTCGATCCGGCCATAAGCGGATCGATCGTGATCCGAGCTCGGGCCGCGGTGTACGAGGCCACCGACTCGGAAGGTCGCCCTGTCCCGCCTCGTCGTGCCGAGGCCCGCACCACATCCGACCAACAGGAGCAGTGGCGACGGAAGGTGCTCACGCTGCCGAAGACCCCGGTCGACGTGACCACGCCCGACCCCGCCCTGAGGTTCGATCTCGGCCACGGCGCAGCACTGCGCGTCAACGTCCGCCGCCCCGACGCGGTCACCGGCACCGTCACGGTCACGGTCACGCTGGTCAACACCCGGCGGATCGGCGAGTACGACCTACAGGACGCCTCGTCGCTCTTCCAGTGCGGACTCACCGTCCACGCGGCCGACGGCTCCAGCGCCTTCGTCGAGCGTCCCGCGCCGGCTGCCGCGCACGACCTCGAGGTCGCCACCAGCCGGCTGCTCCACCGCCACGCCCCGACCTTCGCCGTGGGCCACGGCTGCGCCGCCGCGTGGGACTGGCCACCGCCACCGATCGGGATCACCGACTCCCGGCCGGCCGCAGTGACCGAGGTGCGCAGCGAGTTCGTGCCCACCTTCGACGTACTGCTCACCGACTCCAACCCCGAGATCGACAGCTCGGCCCTCTCCATGGTCGGCCTCGCCAATGGATCGGACACCGACGTCCTGAACGCTCTGAGGACACTCGCCACGGGCTACGAGGACTGGATCGACCGCAAGGCGGCGGAGGCTGCCGCCCTCGCCGGCTCCCCGCACGAGAAGCCCGCTCTCGCCCAGGTCGAGGCATGCCGCGAAGCGCTCGGGAGGGTCCGCGAGGGCATCGAGCTCCTCGGCGACAAGCCGGACCTGATGCGGGCCTTCCGCCTCGCGAATCGGGCCATGGCCGATCAGCGGGCCCGCAGCGCCTGGGTCAAGGCGGGCCGGGTCGGTGTCCCTGACCCGGCCGCGGGCCGCTGGCGGCCCTTCCAGATAGCGTTCGTACTGCTCTGCCTGGCCGGCATCGACGACCCGGATCACGACGACCGCGCCATCGCCGACCTGCTGTGGTTCCCGACCGGTGGTGGCAAGACCGAGGCCTACCTCGGGCTGATCGCGTTCACGGCTTTCCTGCGTCGCATCCGGCGCGGCGCGGACGGCGGGGGCGTCACCGTGCTCATGCGCTACACGCTGCGGCTGCTCACGCTTCAGCAGTTCGAACGAGCCGCGATCCTGCTGTGTGCCATGGAGCTGATGCGCCGCGAACTTCCCGACGAGCTGGGAGCCGAGGAGTTCTCCATCGGGATGTGGGTGGGCCGTTCGGCCACGCCCAATACTCTCGAGGAAGCCGAGGCGAAGCTCGCCGAGCTGCGCAAGGACCTCGACAAGCGTCTGGCCACCAAGAATCCGGTCCAGCTGCATGCCTGCTCGTGGTGCGGCACGCGCCTGGACGCCCGCGACTACGAGGTCGAGCCGGACGAGAAGCGGATGTACGTCCGCTGCCCCGGTGCCGACTGCGACTTCTCCGACGGCCTGCCGGTCCACCTCATCGACGAGGCCGTCTACGACGCCCGGCCGACCCTGGTGATCGCCACTGTCGACAAGTTCGCCTCGATGCCATGGCGTCCGGCCACCGCGGCCCTCTTCAACCGCGACGACCCGGCCGGCCACACCCCGCCCCCCGAGCTGATCGTCCAGGACGAGCTCCATCTGATCTCGGGCCCGCTCGGGACCCTCACCGGTCTCTACGAGACCGCCGTGGACGCCCTCGCGGCACGCCCCAAGGTGATCGCCTCGACCGCGACCATCCGTCGAGCCGCCGCCCAGGGACGCAGCCTCTTCGATCGTGACGTTCGCCAGTTCCCGCCCGCCGGTCTGGACTCCCGCGACTCGTGGTTCGCGGTGGAGACGCCACGCGAGGAGAAGGCGAGCCGACGCTACGTCGGTCTCCTGGCCCCCGGCACCAGTCAGTCCACCCTTCTCATCCGTACGTACGCCACCCTGATGCACCGCGCGAAGCAGGCTCGGACCGAGGACGATGTCCGGGACGCGTACTGGAGCCTCGTCGGATACTTCAACAGCCTCCGGCTGCTCTCCGCCGCCGAGCTCCAGGTCCACGACGACGTCGTGGCCTATCTGGAGCTGCTCGCCGAGCGGGAAGGAGTGGAGGTCCGGTCCTCCACCAACTACTCGGAGTTGACGAGCCGGGTCGACGCCAGCGACATCCCCACCCGTCTCAAGGGCATCGAGAGGAGACTCCCGGACGCGGACGCCGTGGACGTCCTTCTCGCCACCAACATGATCGCGGTGGGTGTCGACGTGGACCGACTCGGTCTGATGGCTGTGATGGGCCAGCCGCAGACCACGGCCGAATACATCCAGGCCACCAGCCGCGTCGGCCGTGCCCACCCCGGCCTGGTCGCCGTCATGCTCAACGCGACCCGCTCCCGCGACCGCTCGCACTACGAGAACTTCCTGCACTTCCACTCCGCCCTGTACCGCGAGGTGGAGTCCACGTCCGTCACCCCCTTCTCCTCCCGCGCACGGGAACGAGGCCTGCACGCGGTCGTCGTCGCTCTCGCCCGCATCCTGCTCCCGGAGGCCCGCGCCAACGACGCTGCCGGGCGGGTGGAGTCCTACGAGCACCGGCTCCGCGAGGACATCAAGGGCATCCTCCTCGAACGCGTCGCCCGCGTCGTCCCCGAGGAGACCGAGGCCGTCTCCCGCGCATTCGACGAGTTCGTCGACTGGTGGTGCGCCGAGGCCGACGTGCACGGCGCCCTGCTCTTCGAGCCGAAGAGGGGCGACCGTACGCCGTCGCTCCTGAAGTCGTACGACGACGAGTCCGCGGACGTGGAGGCATGGTCCACCCTGTGGAGCCTGCGCGACGTCGACGCCGAGTCCGCCCTGTTCATGGAGGCATCCCGATGACCCCGCCCCCCGCACGTCGTCGCCGCACCGACACGGACGGCCGCGCTCCCGCCAACAACCTGCTCCGACGGGGCGCCGTCCGCCGCTCCCAGATGATCACCACGTACGGAGTCGGGTCGCTGGTCGCCGTCGACCACGAGTCCTTCATCGTCTCCGGCCTGGACGGAGCCGATTCTCACTGGGGTTCGGACGAATCGCCCAGGATCTACGAGCGTCGCCTCGCCCGCCTCCTGGGCGTCCAGCACTTCCGACTGCCTCCCGCATCCGACGAGGCCAGCAAGGACGGAGTCCGGGTCCGCCGCTTCCCCGTGATGCAGTCCTGCCCCGAATGCGACGAGTTGCGTCGGCACCGTGATTTCAACCCTCCCCCCGGCAGGAGCGTCTGCGGCACCTGCGAGGCCGATCTGGTCCCCTCGCGTTTCGTGATCGCCTGCGAGGCGGGGCATCTCGACGAATTCCCCTACTGGCACTGGGTCCACCGTGCCGCAGGCGGCGGCGCGATCACTGCGGGCCAGTGCGGGGGGACCCTCAAGCTGCGCTCGTCGGGGCGTAGTTCGTCCCTCCGTTCCATCGTCGTCTCGTGCACCTGCGGGGTTCCGGAGGTCTCGATGGAGGGCTCCTTCCGCAGGAACGCCCTGAAGGACCTCGGGCTCCGCTGCCGCAGCGCCCGCCCATGGCTCGGTACGTCCGCGCCCGCGCAGCCCTGCGACTTCACCGCCCGTACTCTCCAGCGCGGTTCGTCCGCCGTGTGGCAACCGGTGCTGAAGTCGGCGCTCTCCATCCCGCCTTGGAGCGACGGTCGCGCCGACCCGCTCGCCGAGCACTGGGAGGAACTGCGCAAGCTGAACGGGCGCGAAGAGGTCGAGATGTGCCTCAAGTTCGTCTTCAAGGGAGAGATCCCGGTGCCCGTCGACGAGGTCATGGCTCTCCTGGACGCCGAACGGGAGGAGGACCCCGACGGCGAGGGGACGCCGGCGTTCGACCACCGGTACCGAGCCCTGCGACACAAGGAGTACGAGCGCCTCCGGGCCGGGAACGACGAACGCGAGCGGTCCCGCGACGAGCAGTTCATCTGCGAGACCCCTCTCGGGAGCCCGGCGGGCCTGCATCCGCTCGGGGTGACGGGCCCCATGCTGGTGAAGAAGCTCCGCGAGGTCCGCGCTCTCAAGGCGTTCACCCGTCTCGCCGACCTCGACGCGGCGACCGAGGGGAGGGAAGCCGCGCTGTCGACATCGGAACTGACCTGGCTGCCCGCCATGGAGGTCCGCGGCGAGGGCGTCTTCCTCCGCCTCGACGGCACCCGCCTCGCGGAGTGGGGGCGCTCGACCGCCGTGGCCGCGCGGGCCGAACGGATGCGCACCGCGCACGAGAGGCTCATCGCGCAGCGCGCCGCCGACCCGACCCGAGTCCCGGACTCCCCTGCCACCCCGCGCATGGTCCTGCTCCACACCCTGGCTCATGTCCTCATCAACGAATGGAGTCTCGACGCCGGCTACCCCGCCGGCGCGCTTCGCGAGCGTCTCTACGCCGACGACGACATGGCGGGAATCCTCGTCTACACGGCCACGAGCGACTCTGCGGGGAGCCTCGGGGGGCTCGTGGCCCAGGGCGAACCGGACCGCCTCGCCGATACGATCCGCGGTGCCGTGCACCGTGCGGAGTGGTGTTCCTCCGACCCGCTCTGCGTCGAGTCCGAGGCGTCCGGTACCGGTGGCGCCAACCTCGCCGCCTGTCACGCCTGCGTGATGCTCCCGGAGACGAGCTGCGAGCACAACAACCTCCTTCTCGACCGAGCGCTGCTCGTGGGCACCCCGGAGGACTCTCGGATCGGATTCTTCGCGGACCTGCTGGCCTGACCTTCGATCGAGAGCGGCGCCCGTGGCAGTCGGCGCCGCTCTCGACAGGGCGCGGTGTCCCTCCACAGGGCCCGCCGTCACCTGATGGGAGTCCTCGTTAGGCTCATGCGGAAAGACATCGATTCGAACCAGAGGTGACACCGTGCCCCGCATCCCCTCCCCCGTCGTAGCCGCCGCCGGGCTCGTAGGCGGTTACGCCGTTGCTCGGTGGACCAAGAAGCGGCCCCTCGGGGGTGCGGTGCTCGCCGTGGCCGGTGGGGTTGCCGCGCGGGAGTGGCAGAAGGTCGGCGGGGCCAAGGTGGCTGCCGGGCTCGGGACCGCGTACGTCGCCGCCTTCGCCGGGTCCCATCCGCTCGCCAAGAAGATCGGCGCCTGGCCCGCCGTGTTCTCCGTCGCCGGGGGCATGGCCGCCGCCTCCTGGGCCGTCACCCGCGACCGGGGCTGAGCCCTCGCCGGTGGCCGTCACCCGCGACCGGGGCTGAGCCCTCGCCGGTGGCCGTCACCCGCGACCGGGGCTGAGCCCTCGCCGGTGGCCGTCACCCTCGGGAAGTAGCGGTCCCCGGCCCGTCGGCCCTTGGGCGCGCCGGCCCCCGTCCTCCCCTCAGCCCCCCACCCCATGGCTCACCGTGTAGATCAACAGGCCCGCCAGTGCGCCCACCACCGTGCCGTTGATGCGGATGAACTGGAGGTCGCGGCCGATGTTCGCCTCGATCTTCTTCGAGGTCTGCGTGGCGTCCCAGCCGGCCACCGTGTCCGTGATCAGGGACGTGATCTCGTGCCGGTACGTCGTGACCACGTAGGCCGCCGCGTCCTCCGCCCAGCCCTCCACCTTCTTCTGGAGGCGGGTGTCCGTCGACAGGCGGTTGCCCAGGGAGATCAGGGACGCGCGGGCGCGGAGGCGGAGCTGGCTGCGATCGTCCTCCGCCGCCGCGATGATCAGGTTGCGGACCGAGGACCAGGCCGAGGCGATGATGTCCTGGACCTCCGGGCGGGCCAGGAGGTCCGACTTCAGGCGTTCGACGCGGGCCCGGGTGTCCGTGTCCGCCTGGAGGTCGGCCGCGAAGTCGGTCAGGAAGCGGTCGATCGCGCCGCGCGCCGGGTGCGCCGGCATGTCCCGCATCTCCGTCACGAAGCGGAGGAGCTCCTTGTAGACGCGCTCGCCGATGCGCTTGTCCACGAAGCGGGGCGTCCAACCCGGGGCGCCGCCCTGCACCGCGTCCATCACCGAGTCGCCGTGGGTCACCAGCCAGTCGTGAGCCCTGGTGCACACGAGGTCCACCGCCCGGTGGTGCGCCCCCTCCGAGACGATCTTCTCCAGCGTCTTGCCCAGTCCCGGCGCGATCTCCGCCGCCTCCGCCCGCCGGGTGATCGCCTCGCCCACGACCGCCTGGACGTCCGAGTCGCGCAGGACGGTGAGCGCGCCCCGGAGGGCTGTGGACGCCTCCGCCGTCACCCGGTCCGCGTGCGCCGGGTCCGCCAGCCACCCGCCGAGGCGTCTCCCGATGCCGAGGGCCGCCAGCCGGCCCCGTACGACGTCGGCGGAGAGGAAGTTCTCTCCCACGAACTGGCCCAGCGACGCTCCCAGCTGGTCCTTCTTCGTCGGGATGATCGCCGTGTGCGGGATCGGCAGGCCCAGGGGGCGCCTGAAGAGTGCCGTCACCGCGAACCAGTCCGCCAGCGCGCCGACCATGCCGGCCTCGGCCGCCGCCGCGACATAGCCCGTCCAGGGCCCCCAGCCCTCGTTCTCCGCCCAGGTCGCCAGGGCGTAGATCACCGCCACGGCGAGCAGCAGCGCCGTCGCCAGCGACTTCATGCGGCGGACGCCTCTGCTCTTCTCCTCGTCCGCCGCCGTGTACGAAAAACTCACCATGGGCCTGACCTCCTACATCAGGGACTCCCGGCGCTCGTCCCGAGTTCCCCCGTACATCTTCGCGATCACCGTCTCGATGTCCGGCTCCCGCACCGAGAGGTCCAGCAGGGGATACGTCGCCGCCACCGCCGCCACCAGTGGGGCCGCCGATGCCGTGGCCGGGAAGGCGAGCCACTGGCGAGGGCCCTCCGACCGTACGAAGCGGGCGCCCGGGACGTCGATCGGCGGCAGCTCCCGTTCCAGGTCGACCACCAGGAGCCGTTCGCTCTCGCCCACCTCGTGCAGGCCCGACAGCTTCCCGTCGTACATCAGCCGCCCGTGGTCGATCACCATCACCCGCGAGCACAGCTGCTCGATGTCCGTGAGGTCGTGGGTGGTCAGAAGGACCGTCGTGCCCTCCGTGGTGTTGAGGTGGCTCAGGAACTCCCTCACCCTCGCCTTCGACACCACGTCCAGGCCGATCGTCGGCTCGTCCAGGTACAGGACCTCCGGGTCGTGGAGGAGAGCGGCCGCGATGTCGCCGCGCATCCGCTGCCCCAGCGACAGCTGACGTACCGGCACGTCGAGCAGCTCCCCCAGTTCCAGGAGCTCCACGCACCGGTCCAGGTTCTCGCGGAAGCGGGCGTCGGGGACGCGGTACATCCGGTGCATCAGCCGGTACGAGTCCTTCAGCGGCAGGTCCCACCACAGCGTCGTCCGCTGGCCGAAGACCACCCCGATCCGTTGGGCCAGACGGGTGCGTTCGCGCGCGGGGTCGATGCCCGCGACCCGCAGCCGGCCGCCGCTGGGGGTGAGGATGCCCGTCAGCATCTTGATCGTCGTCGACTTCCCCGCGCCGTTCGGGCCGATGTAGCCGACCATCTCCCCGCGCTCGACGGTGAAGCTGATGCCGTCGACCGCTCGTACTTCCTTCTTCTCGCGGCGGAGGAGGCCCGCCTTTCTGCGGACCGTGAAGACCTTCTCCAGGTTCTCCAGTTCGATGAACGGCTCGGTCGTCGTGTCGGTCGTCGTGTCGGTCGTCGTGTGCGACGCCATGTTCCGCCCTCAGCTTCCCGTCGATCGGTACGCGCGGACCCCGGCCCGCCACGCCGCCCCGGCCACCCCGCAGCACACCGCCGCCACCAGCGGCGACGCGAACGCCGCCCACTCCGGCACCCCCGCCGGGGCCGGCCGGTCCAGTACGTACAGCGCCGGCAGCCAGTTCACGAACGCCAGCGGTACGACGTACACCACGCCCCGCACCAGGTCCTGCGCGAAGATCGTCGGCGGGTACTGGAGGAGGGTGTTCCCGCCGTACGTGAACGAGTTCGTCACCTCCGCCGCGTCCTGCATCCAGAACAGCACCGACGCCCCCAGCACCATCACAGCGCCGAAGATCACCGCGCCGGACACCACCGCCACCGGCAGCAGCAGGACCTTCAGCGGCGTCCACACCACGTCCAGCAGGCACAGGCTCCACACCAGGACGACAAGGCCCTGGGTGACCCGGCCGAACCGCTTCAGCGCGAACTTGTCCCCGGCGAGCTGCGCGAGCAGCGGCGCCGGGCGCATCAGGAACGTGTCGAGCGAGCCGTCCCTGACCCGCGCCCCCATCCGTTGGAGCGAGCCCATCGTCAGGTCCGCGATCCCGAACGCCGTGCCCGCCGTCCCGTACAGCAGGGCGACCTCGGCGAAGGTGAAGCCGCCCAGGCCCTTCACCTGACCGAACATCAGCAGGATCACGACGAAGTCGAAGAACGTGACGCAGAAGTTCGTGAAGAGCGTGATCAGGAAGGACGCGCGGTACGTCATCGTCGAGCGGATCCACATCCCCGCGACCATCCGGTACGTCCGCCAGGAGTCGCCCAGGCGGCCGGGAGCGGGACCCTGCCCCTGCCCCTGTCCCCGCCCCCGCTCCTGCGCCTGTCCCCGCCCTTGGCCCGGCCCCCGGCCGTACGCGCCTCCGGACCGCACCGGAGTAGGCGTCACCTCAGCCACCCTGCACCACCACCTTCCGCGTCGCCGCCGCCTGCGCCGCCCGGCCGATCCCCAGCAGCACCAGCGCCCAGCCGCCCTGGAAGGCGTACGCCCCCGCCAGGCCCCAGCCCTCGTACTTCCCCAGGTACACATCGGCCGGCACCTGGAGCAGCGACGCCCACGGCAGTGCCCGCGCGACCTCGCCGAGCGCGCCCGGGAAGACGTTCAGCGGGAGCGGCATCCCCGAGAAGAACAGGCCGCCCAGCCAGGCCACCTGGACCACGCCCTGGCCGTCCAGCAGCCAGAACGCGCTCATCGCCACCACGTACCAGAGCGCGAAACCGACCGTCGAGCCGAGCGCCACCGCCAGCAGGAAGGCGAGCCACGAGCCAGGTCCGGCCGGCAGGGTGAAGCGGAAGACCAGCCAGCCGACCGCCATCGGAGCGATCCCGCGGCCGAGCAACTGATAGGCGGACCTGCCCAGGTTGGCCGAGAACCACCAGGTCTGGAGGTCGGCCGGGCGGTAGAGGTCGACCGCGATGTCGCCGGTCCTGATCCGCTCGATCAGTTCGTCCTCGAAGCCGCCGCCCATCATTCCGCAGACCGTGAGCAGCGCCTGCCCGATCCAGACGTACGCGAGCGCGTCGTCCATCGTGTAGCCGCCGAGGTGCGGGCGCTCGTCCCAGAGGGCGATGTACGTGTACGACAGGACGAGGCCGAAGACGGAGTTGGTGAACACCCCCGCCGCCGTCGCCACCCGGTAGGTCGCATGGCGCCGGAAGCCGCCCGCGGCCACCGTCGCGTACAGCCGCAGCATGCGGCTTCTCCTCTCCAGTCCGTGGAGCACCGAAGTCCCCCAAGCGCCGACGGCCGTGAAGCACCGAAGCCCCTGAGTCCCTGAGGCCCTGAAGCACCGAAGTCCGTAGAGAACCCGAAAAACGCCGAAGCGCACGACCCTAGCGAAGCTCGCCCTCGCGCCGCGACCGGATTTCCCGTCACCTTCGGGTCGCATTCAGGAGTTTCGCCCCCTAAGGGGCAATATGACTTGCCATGCCCCCTTCCTCCGGTACGAGCGACTCCGACGCCCCCCGGCCGGCCCGCCCCACGGGCTGGGAGCCGAGGGACCCCACCCTCTCCCCTCCCCCACCGCGCACACCGCAGCGCCGTCCCCGGCGCCTCCTGCGCACCCTCTTCGGGCTCCTGCTCCTCGGCACCCTGCTGCTCTTCGGCGCCTTCGCCGCCGGGTACCTCCTGGTGGAGATCCCGCCGGCCAACTCCGCCGCCCTCGCCCAGTCCAACGTCTACCTCTACCGGGACGGCAGCACCCTCGCCCGCGACGGCGAGGTCAACCGCGAGAACGTGCGGCTCGACCGCGTCCCCCACGCCGTCCGGCAGGCCGTCCTCGCCGCCGAGGACCGCGACTTCCACACCTCGCGCGCCGTCGACCCCAAGGCGATGGTCCGGGCCGCCTGGAACACCGTCACCGGCAAGGGCCGCCAGTCCGGCTCCACCATCACCCAGCAGTACGTCAAGAACTACTACCTGGGGCAGGAGCAGACCCTCACCCGCAAGGCGAAGGAGTTCTTCATCGCGATCAAGCTCGGCCGCGAGAAGAGCAAGGAGGACATCCTCCAGGGCTATCTGAACACCAGCTACTTCGGACGCAACGCGTACGGCCTCCAGGCCGCCGCCCGCGCCTACTACGGCAAGGACGTCGAGGACCTCGACACCGCCGAGGGCGCGTACCTCGCCTCCGTCCTCAAGGCCCCCAGCGCCTACGACGTCACCACCCATCCCGAGAACCGCGCCAAGGCCGTGGCCCGCTGGAACTACGTCCTCGACGGCATGGTCAAGGAAGGCTGGCTCACCCGCGCCGACCGCGCCGCCGCCCGCTTCCCCACCCCGCAGACCGCCCGTCCCGCGACGGGCCTCTCCGGGCAGCGCGGCTACCTCGTCCAGGCCGTCGAGGAGTACCTGACCGAGCACGGGATCGTCGACGAGAAGACCCTCGCCGGCGGCGGCTTCCGCATCACCACCACCCTTGAGCCCGCCAAGCAGGACGCGCTCGTCCAGGCCGTCGAGGAGCGGGTCATCTCCAAGCTCGACCCGGCGCGCGCCGCCGCCGACCGGTACGTACGGGTCGGCGCCGCGGCCGTCGACCCGGCCAGCGGCAAGGTCCTCGCCCTGTACGGCGGTGTCGACTACACCCAGCAGTACGTCAACAACGCCACCCGGCGGGACTACCAGGTCGGCTCCACCTTCAAGCCCTTCGTCTTCACCGCCGCCGTCCAGAGCGGCGCCCAGACCCAGCAGGGCGAACCGATCACCCCGTACACGGTGTACGACGGAAGCAACCGGCGGCCGGTCGAGGGCTGGAGCGGCGCCCCGTACGACCCCGCCAACGAGGACGACGCGAGCTACGGCGAGATCCCCGTCGGCGCCGCGACCGACCTGTCGGTGAACGCCGTGTACGCCCAGATGGCCGTCGACGTCGGCCCCGGGCACGTACGACGCACCGCCGTCGACCTCGGCCTGCCCGGCTCCACCCCCGACCTCACCGCCTCCCCCTCCATCGCGCTCGGCGCGGCCACGGCCAGTGTCCTGGACATGGCGACGGCGTACGCGACCCTCGCCGCGCACGGCCGGCACGGGACGTACTCCCTCGTCGAGGGCCTCAGCAGGGACGGTCAGGGGATCGCCGTGCCGACCCCGGCGTCCCGGCAGGCGGTGAGCCGGGAGGCCGCCGACACCACCACGGCCATCCTGCGGAGCGTCATCGAGACGGGTACGGGAACGGTCGCGCAGGCCGTCGGACGCCCCGCCGCCGGCAAGACGGGCACCGCGGAGGACGACAAGGCCGCGTGGTTCGCCGGCTACACCCCGGAACTCGCCACGGTCGTCGCCCTGATGGGCCAGGACCCCGAGTCGGGCCGGCAGGAACCGCTGTACGGCGCGCTCGGACAGGCCCGGGTCAGCGGGGGCGGGACACCCGCCGAGATCTGGGCCCAGTTCACCCGCGCGGCACTGGCGGGAACGGCACCGCGGGACTTCGAGCTCCAACTGATGCCGGGGGCGGAGGAACCGCCGCCGGTCCCGCCGCTCCCCGATGCGACGGATGCCGCGGACGCTACTGACGCCTCCGCTGTCCGTGACGCGTCCGCCGCCCGGGACACCGCCCGGGACACCTCCGCCGCTCCTGACGCCTCAGCCGCCCCCGATCCCTCCGGTGCTCCGGATGGCGCCCCTGAGGGGTCGTACGAGCTGGGCGAGGCAGGCCCGGGAGCGGCGTCACGCGGCCCCCGCCCGCCCCGCGGCACCCCCGGTCAGTGACCCGACGTCGCCTTCAGACCCACGACGGCGACCAGCAGCAGACAGACGAAGAAGATCCGGGCGGCGGTCGCCGGCTCACCCAGCACGACCATGCCGAGCACCGCCGCACCGGCCGCGCCGATACCCACCCACACGCCGTACGCCGTACCGATCGGCAGGGTCTTCGCGGCGTGCGACAGCAGGACCATCGAGGCGACGATCCCGGCGCCGGTGAACACGCTGGGCCACAGTCGCGTGAAGCCGTCGGTGTACTTCATCCCGATCGACCAGCCGACTTCCAGCAGACCCGCGACGACAAGAAGGACCCAGGCCATGACGACAACACCTCCGCGAGACGGAACAACAGGGGTGCGTCGTCTTGTCGGAATCCCGGTACGGCGCGTCTCGTCGGGTGTCTCCAGGCTAGCAAAAGACGGCGGAGGGCCTTGGTGACCATGGTCACCAAGGCCCTCCGGGGCACATGAGGTCAGAGATACAGCCCGGTCGAGTCCGTCGTCCCCTGGAAGCGGTCCGCGGCCACCGCGTGCAGATCGCGCTCCCGCATCAGGACGTACGCCACGCCCCGCACCTCGACCTCGGCGCGGTCCTCGGGGTCGTACAGCACCCGGTCGCCGATCTCGACGGTACGGACGTTCTGACCGACCGCGACCACCTCGGCCCAGGCCAGGCGGCGGCCGACGGCGGCGGTCGCCGGAATCAGGATGCCGCCGCCGGAGCGCCGCTCCCCCTCCGGGGAGTCGGTGCGGACCAGGACGCGGTCGTGGAGCATCCGGATGGGCAGCTTGTCGTGCGTGTTCTCGCTCACGGTGTGAACCTACCTGCCCGGGCACGGCACCCGAGGCGGGGAGGGGTCATCCCCGGAAAGGTCATCCCTTGCCCTTGCGGGAGGAGGCGGCGAGCAGCCCGATGACCGCGACGGCGACGAGGGCCGCCGGCACCACGCGCTCCAGGCGGGGGGCGCCGTCCTCATGAGTGAAACGTGCCTTCACGTCCGAGACGACCCGGTTGACGGCGACGAAGGCGCGTCCGGCGGTCTGGTCGACCGTCGAGGCGACCTTGGCCTTCGCGTCCCCGATGATCGTCTTCGGGTGCATCCGAATGCCGATCTCGTCGAGAGTGACGGCGAGCTGCTCGCGCCGGCGGACGATGTCCGCCTCGATCTGCGCAGGGGTCCTGGCCTCCGACACCGCGCTGCCTCCGTAGTCGTGATCCGGGTGGGTCGGGATCCGGTCGTTGATCGGTCCTTGTGGACAGTCTGTCAGCTCTCTCGCCGCCGGGCTGTCCCCGACCCCCATTAGGCTCTGAATGCGTACGCGAACCATCCCGAGGAGAGCCAGCCATGAGCGAGCGACTGCAGCCCGGCGACACCGCCCCCGCCTTCACCCTGCCCGACGCGGACGGCAACGAGGTCTCCCTCGCGGACCACAAGGGCCGCAAGGTCATCGTCTACTTCTACCCGGCGGCGCTGACCCCCGGCTGCACGAAGCAGGCGTGCGACTTCACGGACAACCTGGACGTGCTGGCGGCGGCGGGCTACGACGTCATCGGAGTCTCGCCGGACAAGCCCGAGAAGCTGGCGAAGTTCCGCGAGAAGGAGAACCTGAAGGTCACGCTGGTCGGCGACCCGTCCAAGGAGATCCTGGAGGCGTACGGCGCCTTCGGCGAGAAGAAGCTGTACGGCAAGACGGTGACGGGCGTGATCCGCTCGACGGTCGTCGTGGACGAGGACGGCAAGGTCGAGCACGCCTTCTACAACGTGAAGGCGACGGGCCACGTGGCCAAGATCCTCAGGGACCTCTCCATCGAGGCCTGAACCGCCGCCCGGGTGACGTGACGGACGTCCCAATCCTGGGCGACTTCCGTTTGTGATCGGCATGACCGTGCAGAAGGTCCTCTGGAGTTTTTCCCGGAGAGAGGACGTACGGCCATGCCGGCCACCGACCGCGACGGGCCAGTCGCCGATCCCGAGGCCCAGAGGCGCCACCCGCTGCTGTTCAAGGCCGTCACCCGGCGGCGCCGGCCCAGACTGCGGCGCACCGACATCACGGTCACCGACGAGGCGGCCGTCAAGCGGGCCGTGAAGGCGGCCTCGCTGGGCAATGCCATGGAGTGGTTCGACTTCGGCATCTACGCCTACCTCGCCGTCACCCTCGGCCATGTCTTCTTCCCGTCGGGCAACGACACCGTCCAGCTGCTGTCGTCCTTCGCGACGTTCGCGGTCGCGTTCCTCGTCCGGCCGCTCGGCGGCATGGTGTTCGGCCCGATGGGTGACCGGCTGGGCCGTAAGAGGGTCCTCGCGCTGACGATGATCCTCATGGCCGTCGGCACCTTCGCGATCGGCCTGATCCCGTCGTACGCCTCCATCGGCTTCTGGGCGCCGGTCCTCCTGGTCTTCTTCCGGATGCTCCAGGGCTTCTCCACCGGCGGCGAGTACGGCGGCGCCTCCACCTTCATCGCCGAGTACGCCCCCGACCGTCGCCGGGGCTACTTCGGCAGCTTCCTGGAGTTCGGCACCCTGGCGGGCTATGTCGCCGCGGCGGGCCTGGTGACCGCGCTCACCGGCTGGCTCGGCTCCGACACCATGGAGGCATGGGGCTGGCGCGTGCCGTTCCTGGTCGCGGGTCCGCTGGGCCTGGTCGGCCTCTATCTGCGGCTGCGGCTCGACGAGACGCCCGCCTTCCAGAAGCTGGAGAGCGACTCGGCGCGCGCCTCCGACGCGGCGGACGCGGTGGAGACCTCCACCAAGGGCGACCTGGCGAAGATCTTCCGGCAGCAGTGGCCGACGCTGATCCTCTGCGTCGCACTGGTCGGCGCGTACAACATCGCCGACTACATGCTGCTGTCGTACATGCCGACGTACCTCTCCGACGAGCTCGGCTACAGCGAGACGCACGGCCTGCTGATCCTGCTGCTCGTGATGGTCCTGCTGATGCTGATCATCACTCAGGTCGGCCGTCTGAACGACCGCTTCGGGCGGAAGCCGGTGCTGATGGCGGGCATGCTGGGCTTCCTCTTCCTGTCGCTGCCCGCGTTCCTGCTGATCGGCCAGGGCGGCGTACCGGCGATCACGGCGGGCATGCTGATGCTCGGCCTGTCGCTGGTCTGCCTGCTCGGCACGATGTCGGCGGCGCTGCCGGCGCTCTTCCCGACGGACGTCCGCTACGGCTCCCTGTCGGTGGGCTACAACCTGTCGGCGTCGCTGTTCGGCGGTACGACCCCGCTGGTGATCACGGCCCTGATCAGCGCGACCGGCAGCAATCTGATGCCGGCGTACTACGCGATGGGCGCGGCGCTCGTCGGCGTGATCGCGGTCGCCTGCATGAAGGAGACGGCCCAGCAGCCCCTGGAGGGGTCCCCGCCGTCGGTGGAGACCCCGGAGGAAGCGGCGGAGATGGTGATGTCCCAGGCCCCGGAACCGAGGTTCTGACCCCGTCGCCCCGCCGTCGGAACGGCCCGCACCGTACGTCCCGGTGCGGGCCGTTCCGTTCGTCGTACGCGATATGACGCGACCGTCCGATATTCGGGTCGTTGGTCCGTACGAGATCCGTACGGGTGAGGGGACGCGAGGAGGACGAGCGCGACTGCTCTGCCCCAACTGCCATGCGACGACCGACACCTGGTGCCGGGGAGGACGGCGGGTAAAGTAGGGGGTCGAGTACGCGCCCGTACGCCAAGGGCTGAGCGGCGATCTTTAGGTGGTCGTGTCTGTCGGTTCGAATCCGACCGGGCGTACCGTACGACGGCCCAGCGCACTGAGTGACGCTGGGCCGTTCGCATACGGGCCCTCAGCCCAGCAGTTCCCTCACCACCGGGACCAGGGCCCGGAACGCCTTGCCTCGGTGGCTGATCGCGTTCTTCTCCGCCGGGGTCAGTTCCGCGCAGGTCACCTCGTGGCCCCTCGGCTGGAGGATCGGGTCGTAGCCGAAGCCGTTCGTGCCCACGGGGGTGTGGCGGAGGGTGCCCGGCATGGTGCCCTCGACGACGCGTTCCGTGCCGTCGGGCAGGGCCAGGGCCGCCGCGCAGGCGAAGTGGGCGCCTCGGTGTTCGTCCGCGATGTCGGAGAGCTGGGCCAGGAGCAGGTCCAGGTTGGCGCGGTCGTCGCCGTGGGTGCCCGACCAGCGGGCCGAGAAGATGCCGGGGGCGCCGTTCAGGACGTCGACGCACAGACCGGAGTCGTCGGCGACCGCCGGCAGGCCGGTGGCCTGGGCGAGGGCGTGGGCTTTGAGGAGGGCGTTCTCGGCGAAGGTGACGCCGGTTTCCTTGACGTCGGGGATCTCCGGGTACGCGTCCGCGCCGACGAGTTCCAGGTCGAGACCTGCGTCGGCGAGGATCGCGTGGAGTTCGGTGATCTTGCCCGCGTTGCGGGTGGCGAGGATCAGACGGGTCATGTCACCGATTATCCCGGGGTGCAGACCTTGCCGATCTCGGTGGCCGCGTCGGTGATGGGGGTGATGTCCGGGGTGGTGTCGCCGTTCTTGACGGCGGCGCGGACGGTGTCGACGCCCTTGGTGAGGTCGTCGACGGCCTTGGAGAGGTCCGCGTTGTCCGTGGTGTTCTTGAGGTTGCCCAGTTCCGTGGAGATGGAGTTGAGGGATTCCTCGATCTGGGTGGCGTCGTTCGAGGCGTTGGAGACCGCCTGCTGAAGGTTGCTCACCGAGGTGGCTATCGCGTCGGCGGTCTTGACGCAGTCCATTGCTTTGTCGAGGGCTCCGCAGCCGCTCAGGACGGTGGTGAGTGCGGCGGCCGTGGCCACGGCGAGTGCGAGACGGCGCTTCAAGGCGGGTCCTCCCCCAGATGCGTACATGCGAACGACGGACGGGCGCACGGAGCTTATCCGTACGGGCCCGCCCGTCAGGACGCGGTGCGGGGTCAGAGGGTTCCTTCGAGGGCCTTGCGCTGGATCTCGGCGAGTTCGGCGCAGCCGCCGGAGGCGAGGTCGAGGAGGGCGTTGAGCTCGTCGCGGTCGAAGGGCTCGGCCTCGGCGGTGCCCTGGACCTCGACGAAGCGGCCGTCGCCGGTGCAGACGACGTTCATGTCGGTCTCGGCGCGGACGTCCTCCTCGTAGCAGAGGTCGAGGAGGGGGACGCCGTCGACGATGCCGACGGAGACGGCGCCGACGGTGCCGGTGAGGGGCTTGCGGCCGGCCTTGACGAGCTTCTTGCCCTGGGCCCAGGTGACGGCGTCGGCGAGGGCGACGTACGCGCCGGTGATGGCGGCGGTGCGGGTGCCGCCGTCGGCCTGGAGGACGTCGCAGTCGAGGACGATGGTGTTCTCGCCGAGCGCCTTGTAGTCGATGACGGCGCGCAGGGAGCGGCCGATGAGGCGGGAGATCTCGTGGGTGCGGCCGCCGATCTTGCCGCGGACGGATTCGCGGTCGCCGCGGGTGTTGGTGGCGCGCGGGAGCATGGAGTACTCGCCGGTGACCCATCCTTCGCCGCTGCCCTTGCGCCAGCGCGGGACGCCTTCGGTGACGGAGGCGGTGCAGAAGACCTTGGTGTCGCCGAAGGAGATGAGGACGGAGCCCTCGGCGTGCTTGCTCCATCCGCGTTCGATGGTGACGGGGCGGAGCTGTTCGGGGGTACGGCCGTCGATACGAGACATGGGACGAGCGTAGCGGGACGGACGAAGGGCCCGTTCCCCTGCCGGAACGGGCCCTTCAGCTGATGCGGCTGCTTACATCATGTCTTCGATGTCGGCGGCGATCGGGTCGGCGTCGGTGCCGATGACGACCTGGATCGCGGTGCCCATCTTGACGACGCCGTGGGCGCCGGCGGCCTTGAGGGCGGCCTCGTCGACCTTGGACGGGTCCACGACCTCGGTGCGCAGGCGGGTGATGCAGCCTTCGACCTCTTCGATGTTCTCGATGCCGCCGAGCCCGGCGACGATCTTCTCAGCCTTGCTGGCCATGTGTTTCTCCCTGTCCGTTCCGTTCGCGCGTACGCGCATCTCGGCGCACCTGCGGTCCGCTTTGTCACGGTAACCCACGGTTGGCCCAACTTCGCGAGCGAGTGCCGCCGTTCTGCCGAATGATGACGATCACCGGCGGCCTGTCCTCAGCGGGCTCCGGGGAGCCTATCGCAACTGGTCTACACCAGTGTGCAACGAGACGCGGACCCGGCTTGTTCCGGGCAGGGAGGACGCCGATGAGTACGGACAGCGCCGCGGCGCGGCCGCAGAAGTCCCTGTGGGGCGGACTCTTCCAGGGGCTGCAGAAGATGGGGCGCAGCCTTCAGCTGCCCATCGCCGTGCTGCCGGCCGCGGGCATCATCAACCGGCTCGGTCAGCCGGACGTCTTCGGCGCGGACGGGCTCGGCTGGGACAACGTCGCCAAGGTGATGGCGGGCGCGGGCGGTGCGCTTCTCGACGGCAATCTCGGCCTGCCGCTCCTCTTCTGCATCGGCGTCGCGATCGGCATGGCGAAGAAGGCGGACGGGTCGACCGCGCTCGCGGCCGTCGTCGGCTTCCTCGTCTACTTCAACGTGCTGCGCCAGTTCCCGAAGGACTGCCCGGCGGGCACGAAGGACATCAGCGGTGGCTGCCTCGCCGTCGACGACTCCTTCGCCGGGTACACGTACCAGAATCCCGGTGTCTTCGGCGGCATCGTGATGGGCCTGCTCACCGCGTACCTGTGGCAGCGGTACCACCGGACGAAGCTGGTCGACTGGCTGGGCTTCTTCAACGGGCGCCGCCTCGTCCCGATCATCATGACGTTCGTGGCGATCGCCTTCGCCGCGCTCTGCCTGTGGATCTGGCCGCCGATCGGTGACGCGCTGGAGAGCTTCAGCGACTGGCTGGTGGGGCTCGGCTCATGGGGTTCGGGCATCTTCGGCCTGGCGAACCGGGCGTTGCTCGTCATCGGCCTGCACCAGTTCCTGAACGTGCCCATCTGGTTCCAGTTCGGCACGTACGAGAAGCCGGACGGTACGACGGTCCACGGCGACATCCCCATGTTCCTGGCGGGCGACCCGAACGCCGGTCAGTTCCTGACGGGCTTCTTCCCGATCATGATGTTCGCGCTGCCGGCGGCGGCGCTCGCGATCACGCACTGCGCGAAGCCGCACCGCCGCAAGGAGATCGGCGGTCTGATGCTGTCGGTGGCGCTGACCTCGTTCGTCACCGGTATCACCGAGCCGCTGGAGTACTCGTTCCTCTTCATCGCGCCGGCGCTGTTCGCGATCCACGCGGTGCTGACGGGCGTCTCGATGGCGGTGACGTGGGCGTTCGGCGTGAAGGACGGCTTCAGCTTCTCAGCCGGTCTGATCGACTACGTGATCAACTGGAACCTGGCGACGAAGCCCTGGCTGATCATTCCGATCGGTCTCGCGTTCGCCGTCGTGTACTACGCGATCTTCCGGTTCGCGATCACCAAGTTCGATCTCCAGACGCCCGGCCGCGAGCCGGACGAGGTGGGGGACGAGATGGAGCGGGAGAACGTCAAGTAGCCCCCCGGGTCACCCTGCAGAGCCTGACCGTTTCGGGGCTTTCGCCCCTCTCGTAAGGCCCGCGAAAGGCCCCTGGACCTGACGGTCCGGGGGCCTTATGTCGTGCATTTCCAGCTATGGCTGAGCACACAAAATTCGCAGGTTCCTTATCTAAGTCTCACGTGCTACAACTGGTCTACACCACTCATTGGTGTAGACCACGCGGTCCAGACCACCGCGTTCCACGAGACGTCGCCGTCCCCCCTTTTCACTGTCCTCTGGCGGCGCCTTGCCTTACTGGAGGAAGTTGATGAGTACGGCCACCGCCCAGGCCGCCGCTCCCGCGAAGAAGCGCGGATCCGGCCTGTTCCAGGGCCTGCAGAAGGTCGGTCGCAGCCTGCAGCTGCCGATCGCCGTGCTGCCGGCCGCGGGTATCTTGCTCCGTCTCGGCCAGCCCGACGTGTTCGGCGCCGAAGGCCTCGGCTGGGGCAAGGTCGCCACGGTCTTCGCCTCCGCCGGAGACGCGGTCTTCGCCAACATGCCGCTGCTGTTCTGCGTCGGCATCGCGATCGGCTTCGCCAAGAAGGCCGACGGCTCCACCGCCCTCGCCGCCCTCGTCGGCTTCCTCGTCTACTCGAGCGTCCTGAAGGCCTTCCCGGTCACCGAGGCCGTCGTCAACACGACCGCGAACAAGGGTGTCGACGTCGCCGCGACGTACAACGACCCCAAGGTCTTCGGCGGCATCATCATGGGTCTGCTCGGCGCCGTCGTCTGGCAGCGGTTCCACCGCACCAAGCTGGTCGACTGGCTCGGCTTCTTCAACGGCCGCCGTCTCGTCCCGATCCTCATGGCCTTCGTCGGCACCATCATGGGTGTGCTCTTCGGCCTCCTCTGGGAGCCCGTCGGCAACGTCATCACCGACTTCGGCAACTGGATGACCAGCCTCGGCGCCCTCGGCTCCGGCGTCTTCGGTGCCATCAACCGCGGTCTGCTCCCGGTCGGCATGCACCAGTTCGTGAACACCGTGGCCTGGCAGGAGATCGGCACCTTCACCGACTCCACCGGCGCCGTCTGGCACGGCGACCTGCCCCGCTTCTTCCACGGCGACCCGTCCGCGGGCCAGTTCATGTCGGGCTTCTTCCCGATCATGATGTTCGCCCTCCCGGCCGTCGCCCTGGCGATCACCCACGCCGCCCGCCCCGAGCGCCGCAAGGTCGTCGGCGGCATGATGTTCTCGCTCGCCCTGACCTCGTTCGTCACGGGCATCACCGAGCCCATCGAGTTCGCCTTCATGTTCCTGGCGCCCCTGCTGTACGTGATCCACGCGGTGCTCACGGCCGCCTCGATGGTCATCACCTCGGCCCTCGGCGTGCACCACGGCTTCACCTTCTCCGCCGGCGCGCTGGACTACTTCCTGAACTGGACGTACGCCACCAAGCCGTGGCTGATCATCCCGCTCGGCCTGGCGTTCGCCGCGGTCTACTACGTGGTCTTCCGCTTCGCGATCACCAAGTTCAACATCATGACCCCGGGCCGCGAGCCCGACGAGGAGGTCGAGGACCTCACCAAGGCGTGAGCCTCGCCCCGCAGCACGGAAGGGCCCCGGAACCGTACGTACGGTTCCGGGGCCCTTCCCCTTGTCACGCTCTCCCCCGGCCGAGCTCCCCGTGGCCGGGGGACGGCCTCAGATCTCGTAGACCGCGCCCGGCCGCGCCAGCTCCGACAGGCCCGAGTACACCTGACGTGCGTCCGCCAGGTTCTGCTCGCCGTCCGTCCACGGCGGGATGTGGGTCAGGACGAGCCGGCCCACCGACGAGCGGGTCGCCTCGGCGCCCGCCTCGCGGCCGTTGAGGTGGAGGGCCGGGATGTCCTCCTTGCCGTGGGTGAAGGAGGCCTCGCAGAGGAACAGGTCGGTGCCCTCGGCGAGCTTGTGCAGCGACTCGCAGACCCCGGTGTCCCCGGAGTACGTCAGCGAGCGGCCGTCGTGCTCGACCCGGATGCCGTACGCCTCCACCGGATGGCACACCTTCTCCGTACGGACGGAGAACGGGCCGATCTCGAAGGCCTCCGACTTCAGGGTGCGGAAGTCGAAGACCTCGCTCATCGAGCTGGGCGAGGGGGTGTCCGCGTACGCCGTGGTCAGGCGCTGCTCGGCGCCCTCCGGGGCGTAGACGGGGATCGCGTCGCAGCGTCCGCCCTCGTGCCGGTAGTAGCGGGCGACGAAGTACCCGCACATGTCGATGCAGTGGTCGGCGTGCAGATGGCTGAGGAAGATCGCGTCGAGGTCGTACAGACCGATGTGTCGCTGCAGCTCGCCCAGGGCGCCGTTGCCCATGTCGAGGAGCAGCCGGAAGCCGTCGGCCTCGACGAGGTAGCTCGAACAGGCCGAATCCGCGGACGGGAACGACCCGGAGCAGCCGACGACGGTGAGCTTCATGGAGCGTGAACCTCCGTGGACGGATACGGAAAGCGCGCTGAGGAAGGGGGAGGCTGTGCGGTCTGTCGAGCGTAAGGCGCTCCAGGGCCTGTCGCTCCTTCGCGGTGGCCCGTTGTGGGCGAACTCACGGGCTCTGTCACCGGTTCGGATGGATGGCGGGCCGCGTCGGCGGAGTGAGTCGTGCGCCGGTACCGTCTTGAGGTATGGACACGTCGTGGTGGCCCGCGCTGGTCGCGGTCGTGGTGATCGCACTGGTGGTGGTGCTCGCCGACGGGTGGCGGCGGTCGTCTCGCCGTCCGTCGGGACGATCGCCGGGGCGCCCGTCGGGACGGACCCGGCCGTCGACCCGGCCGCCCGGTCGGCCCGCCGGGCCGCGGAAGGCTCCGTCGCGGCTGCCGCGGGCCGCGGAGATCTGGTGGGCGGACGTGCCCTTCGAGGACGGGCCCGGGTCGAAGGACCGGCCCTGTCTCGTGCTGTCGGTACGGGGGGACAGCGCGCTCGTCGCCAAGATCACCAGCAAGTACCACGACGAGCGGCCGGGAGTGATCGCGCTGCCGCCGGGTGCGGTGGGGGACGCGCAGGGACGGCCGAGCTTCCTGGAGACGGATGAGCTTCGGGAGGTGCCGGTTTCGGAGTTCCGGCGGAAAGCGGGGATGGCGGACCCGGTCCTCTGGGACCGGGTCCGCCATCTGGCGCGGTAGCGTCTTGCGGGCTTTCGAGGTGCGGGGCCCGCGGGTGCGGGTTCAGGCGCGAGGGCCTTACGCCTCACGCCTTACGCCTTACGCCCAGAGTTGGCCCTGGACCGATGCGATGGCTTCCTCTGTCGTCTTGGCCGTGTAGAGGCCGGTCGAGAGGTACTTCCAGCCGCCGTCGGCGACGACGAAGGCGATGTCCGCGCTCTCGCCCGCCTTCACCGCCTTGTTGCCGACGCCGATCGCCGCGTGCAGCGCCGCGCCCGTCGAGACACCGGCGAAGATGCCCTCCTGCTGGAGGAGTTCCCGGGTGCGCGTCACCGCGTCGGCGGAGCCGACGGAGAAGCGGGTGGTGAGGACGGAGGCGTCGTACAGCTCCGGTACGAAGCCCTCGTCGAGGTTCCGGAGGCCGTAGACGAGGTCGTCGTACCGCGGCTCGGCGGCGACGATCTTGACGTCGGGCTTCTGCTCACGCAGGTAGCGGCCGACGCCCATGAGGGTGCCGGTGGTGCCGAGGCCCGCCACGAAGTGGGTGATGGAGGGCAGGTCGGCGAGGATCTCGGGGCCGGTGGTGGCGTAGTGGGCGCCCGCGTTGTGCGGGTTGCCGTACTGGTAGAGCATCACCCAGGTCGGGTTCTCGGCGGCGATCTCCTTGGCGACGCGTACCGCCGTGTTCGATCCGCCCGCCGCGGGGGACGAGATGATCTCGGCGCCCCACATGGAGAGCAGCTGGCGGCGCTCTTCGCTGGTGTTCTCGGGCATGACGCAGACGATGCGGTAGCCCTTGAGCTTGGCGGCCATGGCCAGGGAGATGCCGGTGTTGCCGCTGGTCGGCTCCAGGATGGTGCAGCCGGGGGTGAGACGGCCGTCCTTCTCCGCCTGCTCGATCATGTGGAGCGCGGGGCGGTCCTTGACCGAGCCGGTCGGGTTGCGGTCCTCCAGCTTCGCCCAGATGCGGACGTCGTCCGAGGGCGAGAGCCGGGGGAGGCGGACGAGCGGCGTGTTGCCGACCGCCGCCAGCGAGGAGTCGTAGCGCATGTGGATCAGACCATGCCACCGGCGACGGCCGGCAGGATCGTGACGTTGTCGCCGTCGGTGAGCTTGGTGTCGATGCCGTCGAGGAAGCGGACGTCCTCGTCGTTGAGGTACACGTTGACGAAGCGGCGGAGCTTGCCGCCGTCGACGATGCGGGCCTCGATCCCGGTGTGGCGCGACTCCAGGTCGGCGAAGAGCTCGGCGAGGGTGGCACCGCTGCCCTCGACGGCCTTCTCGCCGTCGGTGTAGGTGCGGAGGATGGTCGGGATGCGGACCTCGATGGCCATGGCGTGGGCTCCTGTCGGAAGTGGCGTGATGGGCGCGCTGCTGGGGCCCCCGCGCGGAGGGGGGTCGTACGTAAGTGCGCTCGGCCGGTCGCTCAGAGCGCAGCGCGGGACGAACAGATCGCGCTGGCGAGGCGGCACAGGTCGACGTGCAGGCGCGCGACGAGCAGGACTGTGCCCGGTGTCTCTTCGCTCACGTCGTGGGAAACCATGGGCTCATCGTATCGATTCCCGGTCCGGGTTTCGGAATGTGATCTCACATGGTGGATGATTCCTGCCCGACTGCCGGACGGTGCTGGAAGAGGACGGTGGGGCTCCCCGTCCTGGGATGCGGGATGACCTCGGCATCCACCCCGTAGACGGCCTCCAGGAGGGCGGGGGTGAGGACCTCGGCGGGTGTGCCGCCGGTGACGAGCCTTCCGCGCTCCAGGACGTAGATCCGGTCGCAGTACGCCCCCGCGAGGTTGAGGTCGTGCAGCGCGAGCAGGTTGGTGGTGCCCAGGGTACGGACGAGGGCGAGGACGTCGAGCTGGTGGCGGATGTCCAGGTGGTTGGTGGGTTCGTCGAGGACGAGGAGGGCCGGGTCCTGGACGAGGGCGCGGGCGACCAGGGCGCGTTGGCGTTCGCCGCCGGAGAGGGTGGGGTACGGGCGGTCGGCGAGGTCCGCGAGGCCGACGCGGGCGAGGGCGGCCTCGGCGCGCTCCCGGTCGGCACCGGTGTCGCCCTCCCAGAACCGTTTGTGCGGGGAGCGGCCGAGGGCGACGAGTTCGCCGACGGTGAGTTCGAATTCGAGGGTGCTGTCCTGGGGGACGGTGGCGACGCGGCGGGCGCGGGCCTTGGGGCCGAGGGCGTGGAGGTCGTCGCCGTCGAGGAGGGCGCGGCCCGACGTGGGGGTGAGGGTGCCGTAGACGCAGCGCAGGAGGGTGGTCTTGCCGCTGCCGTTGGGTCCGATGAGGCCGACGGTCTCGCCCGGGCGGACGGTGAGGTCGACGGAGCGGAGCCGGTTCTCGTACGAGAGGCCGTGCAGGCTCAGTTCGGTCACAACGGTGCTCCTTCCGGGCGGCGGCGCATCAGCCAGAGGAAGAACGGTCCGCCGGTGAGGGCGGTGAGGATGCCGACGGGGATGTCCTGGGGTGCGGCGACGGTCCGGGCGCCGAGGTCGGCGAGGACCAGGGCGAGCGCTCCGCCGAGCGCGGCGACCGGGAGGAGCCGGCGGTGCGGGGCGCCGACGGCGAGCCGGGCGGCGTGCGGGGCCATCAGGCCGACGAAGCCGACGGCTCCGCTGGCGGCGACCATGACGGCGGTGACGAGGGAGGCGAGGACGAAGACGGCGGCGCGGAAGCGGGCGGTGTCCAGGCCGAGAACGGTGGCGCCCTCCTCGCCGACGAGGAGCAGGTCGAGCGGGCGGGCGAGGGTGAGGAGGGCGCCGACGCCGACGACGAGGACGGCGGCGGGCAGGACCAGGGTGTCCCAGCGGGCGCTGCCGAGGCCGCCGAGGGACCAGTACATGGCCTCCTGGAACTGCTCCGGGCGTCCGGCGACGACCAGGAGCAGGGTGGCGAGGGCGGACAGGATGTAGGAGACGGCGACGCCGGCGAGGACGAGCCGGGTGCTGGTCAGGGTGCCGCCGCGGCGCGCGAGCCCGTAGACGAGGACGAGGGAGAGCAGGGCGCCCGCGAAGGCGCCGGCGGGCATGGCGAGCGTGGTGGTCACGCCTCCCACGAGGCCCGCTCCCCCGCCGGCGACCAGGACGAGGACGGCTCCGGCGGAGGCGCCGGAGGAGATCCCGAGGAGGAAGGGGTCGGCGAGCCGGTTGCGGACGAGGGCCTGGAGGACGGCGCCGACGACGGCGAGCCCGGCACCGACGACCACGCCGAGCAGGACCCGGGGCAGCCGTACGTCGAGGACGATCGTGCGGTACGGGGAGGGGTCGGCGGCGCGTCCGGTGAGGGCGTCGAGGACCTGGCCGGGCGGGATGCGGACGGAGCCGAGGGCGAGCGAGGCGGTCGCGGCGGTGGCCAGGGCGAGCAGGAGCCCGGCGACGACGACCGCGTACCGCACCGTCCCGCCCCCCGTCCGCGGGGGCGGACCCGGTCGCCCGGCGCCGGCACCCGCGGGCCGGGCGGACGGCCCGGGCCGCACGGACCCCGCGGCGCGGGTCTCCGGGCTCATCGGGTCGGGTGGAGCTGGGCCGCCAGCTTGTCGACGGCCGCGGGGACGCGGACGCCGAGAACGGTGTCGGAGAGCGGCATCACGGCGAACCGGCGGTTCTTGATCGCGGGCACGTCCTTGAGGGCCGGGTCGTCGAGGAGCCGCTTCTTCTTCTGTTCGACGGTGGTGGAGCCGTAGTCGTAGATGACGACGACCTCGGGCTTGCGGGCGACGACCTGTTCCCAGGTGGCGTCGCCGAAGGCCTTGTCGAGGTCGGCGAAGACGTTCCGGCCGCCGGCGCGGGTGATGAGCTCGTTGCCGATGCCCTTGCCGCCGGCGGTGAAGGCGGTCTTGTCGCCGCTGTCGTAGACGAAGACGGAGACGGGCGCGGTGCCCTTGAGGCGCTTCTCGGTGGCGGCGACGGTGGTCCGCGCCTCCCGGACCCACTTCCCGGCCCGGTCGGGCACGCCGAAGGTCCGGCCGATCTCGTCGACTTCGCGGTAGAGGTCGTCGACGGAGGGCGAACCGGACGGGCAGTACTCGGTGTTGAGCCGGGTGTCGATGCCCGCCCGCTTCAGGTCGTCGCGGCCGCGGCCGTCCTTGCTCGCGAACGCGGAGGAGTAACCGCCGTAGACGAAGTCGGGGTTCGCGGCGAGCAGGGCCTCCTTGGAGGGGTACTCCTTCGCGAGGACGGGGACGGAGTCGTACGCCTTCTTGTAGGCGGGGAGGATCGCGTCGTCGAGGTAGGCGGTGCCGACGAGGGACTTCTCCAGGCCGAGGGCGAGCATGACCTCGGTGACGTGCTGGTTCATGGTGACCGCGCGCTGCGGCGGGGCCTTGAAGGTGGTCGTCACACCGCAGTTGGAGACGGTGTACGGGAATCCCGGGGCGGCCTTGGCGGCGGGCGTCTCCGTCGCGGGGGCCGAGCAGGCGGCGAGCAGCGGGAGCAGGGCGGCGGCGGACAGCAGGGGCGTCAGGGGCAGCCGGGTGCGGCGGGGCCAGGACATGGCGGAAGGTGCCTCCTCCGGGGATTTCCACGTCCCCGATCGGTGGTGAGAAGGCGGCAGGTCAGTTCCTGGCTCCCGTCTCCCGGAGGAGGCGGTCACAGTGGCGGGACCGTGCCGGATTCGCACCGGCTTCCTGGGTCCTGCCGCCCGTAGGTCCCGGTCAGTGTCTCAGGCGTCGTACTCCTCGACGACCTTGACCTCTTCCTCGGTCACGACGCCCTCGACGATGGTGAAGGAGCGGAACTGGAAGGGGCCGGCGCCGTCGCTGTCCGCGGTGGAGACGAGGACGTAGTGGGCCTGGGGCTCGTTGGCGTACGAGATGTCCGTGCGGGACGGGTAGGCCTCGGTCGCGGTGTGCGAGTGGTAGACGATGACGGGCTCCTCGTCCCGGTCGTCCATCTCGCGGTAGAGCTTGAGCAGGTCCGCGGAGTCGAACTCGTAGAAGGTGGGCGAGCGGGCGGCGTTGAGCATCGGGATGAACCGCTCGGGGCGGCCGGTGCCGGCCGGGCCCGCGACGACGCCGCAGGCCTCGTCGGGGTGGTCCGCGCGGGAGTGTTCCACGATCTGGTCGTACAGGGCCCGGGTGATGGTCAGCATGCCGACAGGATAAGCCGACGGGCCGTTCCGTACCGGGGAGTGGTACGGAACGGCCCGTATGCCGAGACGATCGAGGTCAGGCCCGTTTGGGGACGGCCCGGGGCGATCGCCCGTGGGGTCCGGTCAGGACCGCTTGGCGAAGGCGGCGCCCTCGGGGTTGCGGGACTTCAGGACCAGGTAGGAGACGCCGAGGATGAGACCCCAGACGGGGGCGGCGTACAGCGAGACCCGGGCGCCCTCGTCGATGCCCATCATCACGATGACCATGCCGATGAAGAGGAGCGCGAACCAGCTGGTGTACGGGGCTCCGGGAGCCTTGAAGGTGGACTCGGGGAGCTCGCCGCGGTTGGCCTTGGCCCGGTAGCGGATCTGGCAGACGAGGATCATGATCCAGGCCCACATGCCGGAGATGGTGGCGAAGGAGACGACGTACTCGAAGGCCTTGCCCGGGGCGACGTAGTTGATCCAGACGCCGACCAGCATCAGCGAGGCCGAGAAGGTCAGGCCGAGCAGCGGGGTGCCGCTCTTGGTGAGCTTGGTGAAGACCTTCGGGCCCTGGCCGTTGAGCGCGAGGTCGCGCAGCATGCGGCCGGTGGAGTACATGCCCGAGTTGCAGGAGGACAGGGCGGCGGTCAGCACCACGAAGTTGACGATGGCGGCGCCGACGCCGAGGCCCATCTTCTCGAAGGCGGCGACGAACGGGGAGACGCCCGGCTGGAACTCGGTCCACGGGACGACCGACAGGATCATGATCAGCGCGCCGACGTAGAAGACGGCGATGCGCCACGGCACGGTGTTGATGGCCTTGGGCAGGACGGTCTTCGGGTCCTTGGACTCGCCGGCGGTGACGCCGACCAGCTCGACCGCGAGGAACGCGAACATGACGATCTGCAGGGTCATCAGCGTGTTGCCGATGCCGGTGGGGAAGAAGCCGCCCTGGTCCCACAGGTGGGTCACGGAGGCGGTGTCGCCGGCGTCGGAGAAGCCGATGGTGAGGATGCCGGCGCAGATCAGGATCATGCCGATGATGGCGGTGACCTTGACCATGGAGAACCAGAACTCCAGCTCGCCGAAGAGCTTCACGGAGATCAGGTTGGCGCCGTACAGGACGAACGTGAAGACCAGCGCGGAGATCCACTGCGGGATGTCCCACCAGTACGTCATATAGGTGGCCGCGGCGGTGACTTCGGTGATGCCGGTGACGACCCAGAAGAGCCAGTACGTCCAGCCGGTCACGAAGCCCCAGAACGGGCCGACGAACTCCCGTGCGTACTCCGCGAAGGAGCCGGACACGGGGCGGTACATGAGGAGCTCGCCGAGGGCGCGCATGATGAAGAAGATGACCAGGCCCGCGATGGCGTACGCGAGGATCAGGCTGGGCCCCGCCTTGGCGATGGCCTTGCCGGCGCCGAGGAAGAGGCCGGTGCCGATGGCACCGCCGATCGCGATCATCTGGATCTGCCGGGCGCCGAGGCCACGCTGGTAGCCCTCGCCGCCGTCCACGGCCCCGTCGGTGCCGTCGTGCTGCTTGTCGACCTGCACAGAGGTCATGGTGGTGCGCCTTTCTCCATGCTGATCCGCGCGACTGCGAGTGCGTCTGCCGCGGATCAGATCCTGATCCCCCCGGATGTGGATGGAGTGCTACCGGCGGTCAGCCGGTCAAAGCGCCCTCGGGAACAGGGGTGGCGTCCCCGAGCGGTCGTGAAGATTTATCACGGGCTGACGCGCGATCGAGGGAGTTGCGTGTGGCGCACGCCACATCAATCGGCGGGCGAAAGGGATTCAAGACGCCAAAGCGGACGCTCTGATAACGCATTCGTTATCCGGATTTGAGCGTCCGCTGAGCGAACACCCCCTCACGGAGGGGTGTCCGGAGGGGGTGGCCGTCAGGACCGTCAGGACATCAGGGTCTCGACGAGGGACTCCTGGAGCGCTCCCAGCCAGAGGTACGCCATCACCATCGGCTTGCGCGGGTCGGAGTCCGGCAGCCGGTACAGCTGCTCGCCCTCCTCGTCGGTGACCTCCAGGCGGGTGCCGATGGTCAGCCGGAGGTCGTTGAGCGCGCCGAGCCAGGCGCGGGACTCGTCCGGGGTCAGCTTCAGGACGGCGCCGCCCTCGCCCGCCGCGTCGGCGGAGAGCGCGTCGAGGGCGCGGACGACGACGAGGGCGTCCTCGCGCTTGCGGGCCCGCAGGTCGTTCTCGGTGAAGCGGCGGAAGTCGGAGGCGGCCGCGCGCAGCTCCTCGCTGTCGTCCCCGTACGCGTCGGGGAAGAGGCGCTTGAGGGCAGGGTCGGACGGCGGCTTGCTGGGGCCCTCGGCGAAGAGCGCGGCCAGCGGGTCGGCGTCCTTGGCGGGCTCGTCGCCCGGTCCGATCAGCTCCATGAGCTGGACGGCGAGGGAGCGGAGGATGGAGATCTCGACGTCGTCGAGGGCGACGGCCGCGCCGCCGCCGGGCAGGTTCTCGAAGCGGCCGGCCATCAGCCGCGGTCCTGGGTGAGGGTCGCCCAGAGGCCGTAGCCGTGCATCGCCTGCACGTCGCGCTCCATCTCCTCGCGGGTGCCGCTGGAGACCACCGCGCGGCCCTTGTGGTGCACGTCGAGCATCAGCTTGTGCGCCTTGTCCTTGGAGTAGCCGAAGTACGCCTGGAAGACGTAGGTCACGTAGCTCATCAGGTTGACCGGATCGTTGTGCACGAGGGTCACCCAGGGCACGTCGGGTTCGACGACCGCGGAGACCTCCTCGGCCGATTCCGTACGTTCGATCTCAATAGGCGCGACGCTCACTCACCCCATGCTGCCACCCCGGAGGGCCCGTCGCACAAACGGGTCACCTGCCCGTCACCCGCTCGCGCCACTATTCGTCACTCTGACGATTTCTGCGCTAGCATCGCTGACATGAACGCTGCGGACCTTGGGCTGCCGGTGGACGTGCCGTCGACCGCGCTCTTCACCGATCAGTACGAGCTGACCATGCTCCAGGCGGCCCTCCGGGGCGGCACCGCCGACCGACGCTCGGTCTTCGAGGTCTTCACCCGGCGACTGCCCGAGGGCCGGCGCTACGGCGTCCTCGCGGGCGTCGGCCGGGTCCTCGACGCCGTCGAGAACTTCCGGTTCGACCCCGCCGTCCTGGGCTTCCTGCGCGAGCGCGGCATCGTCGACGAGCCGACCCTGGAATGGCTCGCGCGCTACCGCTTCACCGGCGACATCTGGGGCTACCCCGAGGGCGAGGTGTACTTCCCCGGCTCGCCCGTGCTGCGCGTCGAGGGCTCCTTCGCCGAGTGCGTGCTCCTGGAGACGGTGATCCTCTCCATCCTCAACCACGACTCCGCCATCGCCGCCGCCGCCTCCCGCATGTCGGCCGCGGCCGGCGGGCGCCGCCTGATCGAGATGGGCGCCCGGCGCACCCACGAGCTGGCGGCCGTCGCCGCCTCCCGCGCCGCGTACGTCGGCGGCTTCGACTCCACCTCGGACCTCGCGGCCGGCTTCCGCTACGGCATCCCGACCGTCGGCACCTCCGCCCACGCCTTCACGCTCCTCCACGACAGCGAGCGGGACGCCTTCCGCGCCCAGGTCGAGACCCTCGGCCGCGGTACGACCCTGCTCGTCGACACCTACGACGTGACCGAGGCCGTGCGTACCGCCGTCGAGGTGGCGGGGCCCGAGCTCGGCGCCGTCCGGATCGACTCCGGCGACCTGCTGCTCGTCGCCCACCGGGTCCGCCAGCAGCTCGACGAGCTGGGCGCGCGGGACACGAAGATCGTCGTCACCTCGGACCTCGACGAGTACGCCATCGCCTCCCTCGCGGCGGCCCCGGTCGACGCGTACGGGGTGGGCACCCAGCTGGTCACCGGCAGCGGCCACCCGACCTGCTCCATGGTCTACAAACTGGTCGCCCGCGCCTCCTCGGCCGACCTCAAGGCCCCTCTCACCCCGGTCGCCAAGAAGTCCCTCGGCGGCAAGGCCTCCGTCGGCGGGCGCAAGTGGGCGGCGCGCCGGCCCGACGCGTACGGCGTCGCCGAGGCGGAGGTCGTGGGCACCGGCCCGGTGCCGCCGGAGCTCGCCGACCACCAGCTCCTGGTCGAGCTGGTCAAGGGCGGCGACGTGGTGGCCCGGGAACCCCTGGAGGCCGCGCGGTCCCGGCACATCGCGGCCCGCGCCGGGCTGCCGATGTCGGCGATCCAGCTCTCCCGTGGCGAGCCGGTGCTGCCGACGGAGTACCTCTAGGGGTACTTCTGGAGCAGAGGCACCCCCGGAGTCCCACGGAGACCGGACCCGCCCCCTCCCGGTGGGCGGGCCGAGTCTCTAGGCTCGGTCCCACCCCTCCCCGACGCGCTAAGGACACCCGCCATGCACCGCGCATTGATCGTTGTGGACGTTCAGAACGACTTCTGCGAGGGCGGCAGCCTCGCGGTGACCGGCGGCGCGGACGTCGCCGCCGCCATCACCGACCTGGTCGGCCAGACGGCGGGCAGCGCCTACCGGCACGTGGTCGCCACCCGCGACCACCATGTCGACCCGGGCGCGCACTTCGCGTCGGCCGGTGAGGAGCCCGACTACGTCAGCTCCTGGCCGGTGCACTGCGTGGCGGGTACGGAGGGGGTCGGGTTCCACCCGAACTTCGCGCCGGCCGTCGCCAGCGGGGCGATCGACGCCGTCTTCGACAAGGGCGCGTACGACGCGGCGTACAGCGGCTTCGAGGGACACGACGAGAACGGGCGGACGCTCGCGGAGTGGCTCCGCGAGCGGGACGTCACCGAGGTCGACGTGGTGGGCATCGCCACCGACCACTGTGTGCGGGCGACGGCCCTGGACGCGGCCCGTGAGGGCTTCCGCACCCATGTGCTGCTCGACCTGACGGCCGGCGTCGCGAAGGAGACGACGGACCGGGCCCTGGAGGAGCTGCGGACGGCGGGTGTGGAGCTGACCGGCAAGCCCGTGGTGGCCTGAGCGGTCCCGCGGGGCCCGGACGGCGGGGCGGACCTCAGGCCGCGGGTTCCCTGGGGAGGGACCGTACGGGGTGCCAGAGCTCCTGGGCGGCGCCGGGCGCGGATCTCCACAGCAGGCCGTCGGGGTGGTGGAGGACGGCCGTGATCTCGTCGGGGGTGGGCGGTTCGGTGTTGCCCCGGAGGTAGACCGCCCGCAGCCCGAGGTTCCGCAGCCGGGTCAGGGCGCGGGCACGGTTGGCGGCGTGGACCAGGAAGCGGACGCTGGCGCCGTCGCGGGCCGGGCTGGGCAGCCCTATCGCGACGACCACGCTGCCTCCCGGCAACTTGCAGAACCCTCCGTTGGGCATGCGGAACCACTCCCCCGTGGATCGACTGTCAATAAGAACATCGGTCTGAAGCGTCAGACGCACCTAAACACGATCGGCCGCCGCCCGCTAGAGGGGCGACGGCCGATCATGCTTTGACCTGCGGTTTTATCGATTACTTCGTGGACGGACCCACGCGAACCGTGATCGTCTCGCCGTTCTTCGGCTCCTTGACGACCTGGATCTTGGTGTTGGTGTCAGTTACCTGGACACCGGCGCGCGCCGTCTCCTGGAGCCAGTACGTGCCCTTGCGGTCGTCGAAGACCGGGTTGCCCGGCAGCGACGGGACGAACGCCGCGACGTCGGCCTTGTGGAGCAGGAGGCTGTCGGTCCGGTAGGTGCCGAAGGTGGAGTCGTAGGCCTGGACGCGGTTGCGCATCAGGCTGCCGTCCTTGAACTTCAGCGGGGTCGGGTGGGAGTCGACCGGAAGGATCAGACCCTGGCCCGGGTGGACCGCGGTGTTGTTGTCCTTCTGGGAGAGGTCCCACTTCCAGATGAGCAGACCGTTCTGGTACGGGTAGTGCTCGACCCAGCTCGCCTTGTCACCGGTGAACCCGAAGTTGTACGGGCCGACCTTGAGGGTGGCGTCGTACGAGACGTACTGGCGGTTCTCCGCGATGTAGTACTGCTCGTACTCCTTCGTGAAGCCCTTGCCGACCCGCGAGAAGCCCTTGGCCGCCCAGCCGTTGTCACCGTTCTCGGCGCCGTCCGCGAAGACGGTGGCACCGTCGGCGGTCAGCGTGATGGCGTCGGCCGTGAAGCCCTTGCCGCCGGCGCCGCCGTCCGTCTGGTAGCGGAAGCGGAGGTCGAACTTCTTGCCCGCGTAGGCGTCGAGGCCGTAGACGAGCTCCTTGTGCGTGCCCGAGACGTCGGTCAGCGCCGGGGCGCCGCTGGCGTCGCGCGGGAGCGGCTTGCCGTCGGCGGTGCCGTCCAGGGCCGTCCAGTTGGCGCCGCCGTCGGTCGACACCTCGGTGTAGAGGTAGTCGTAGTCGAGCTCGATGTCGTACCAGCCCTTGAGCTTCAGGGAGGCGGACGTCTTGCCCGTCAGGTCGACGGAGCGGGTCAGGGTGTTCTTGAGGTCGTCACCCATGTTGCTCCACCACTGCGTGGCACCCTCGGCGGGCGCGACGACATCGGTGGTGACGGCCTTCTTCGGCAGCTCGACGACGAGCGCCTGGGGGTTCTCGGTGTTGTACTCGGCCACGCCCAGCTTGTGGGTGGAGTTCCACTTGCGGGCCTCGTTGGCGACCTTGGTGTAGTTCAGCCAGCCGAGCTGCAGCTTGTCCCAGGCGTTCATGTCGCCGGGCAGGTCGCCGATGGCGTCCTTGCCGCGGCCGAGCCAGGAGCCGGAGGACATGAGCGACCAGAAGCCGGTCGAGTTCTCGGCGCCCTTGAGGCCGGAGGTGTCGTACAGGTCCGGCAGACCGAGGTCGTGGCCGTACTCGTGCGCGAAGACGCCGAGGCCGCCGTTCTCCGGCTGCATCGTGTAGTCGCCGACCCAGATGCCGGAGTCACCGATCTGCGTGCCGCCGGCCTTGTTGTTCGCCGGGCCGGTCTTGCCCGCGTTGGTGCCGTAGGCGTACCAACGGTGGGCCCACAGGGCGTCGCCGCCCTGGGCGCCGCCGCCCGCCGACTCGTCCTCGCCCGCGTGGACGATCTGGAAGTGGTCGATGTACCCGTCGGGCTCGTTGAAGTTGCCGTCGCCGTCGAAGTCGTACCGGTCCCACAGGTCGTACTGCGCCAGGTCGGCCTTGATCTGGGCGTCGGTACGGCCCTTGGCCTTCTGGTCCGCGGTCCACGCCGTGACACCGTCGCGGACGGCGTCCCAGACGTTGGAGCAGTTGCTGTTGCCGCAGTAGTTCGAGCCGTAACGGGCCTCGTTGTACTCGACCTTGACCCAGTCGGAGACGCCGCCGTCGACCGAGTAACGGCCGGACGAGGTCTTCTCGTAGTAGGTCTTCAGCGACTGCTTGGGCTGTCCCTTGGCGTCCTTGCCGGTGCCGAAGTACAGGTCCTGGAAGTGCTTCTGGTTGTAGTCCGCCTGCCACTCCGTGGAGTTGTCGTGCGCACGGTCAGGCTGGGCTATCTGGTTGTGCAGGGGACCGGGCGTGCCGCCGTACTTCGGCTTCGGCTCGGTCGTCTCGTCGTCGGCGCGGTCGACGAGGGTGGTGTTGTCCACCTTGTCGCCGAACTCGACGAGGATCGTGAAGATCTTGTCGGTCTTCTCACGGCCGAGCTCGACGTACTTCTTGTCGTCGAGCTTGACGACCTGGGAGCCGTTTCGGCGCTCCACCTTCGACTCGCCACTCAGCACCTGCTCCAGGGCAGCCTTGCGCTGCTGCTCCTGCTGCTCGCTGAAGGGGCCCTCGAGGTCGTGGTCGACCGCCGTCTTGTCGATCCCGGCGCCGGGCGCCGGGTCGTGACGGACATCGGCCGGCGTCACGCTGCCGTGGTTGTCGGCCCATGCGGTGGTGAAGGTCGAGGCGGTGGCGGCGGTGGCCGCGAGCGCCACAACAACTGCGGACGTTCTGATCGCCCGTCGTCTGTTGGTCACTTGATATGTCCTCCCCGGCGCCCGCGCTTCGGACCGAAGGTGGGGTGTCCGTCCGGCGGGTCGCGCGTCACAAGTGACGACATTCGACCGGAGGGAGACAAGAAAAGACAGATCTTGACTTGCACATACCAACTGCACTATGCGGGAGGTGAATTCCGATTATCGGACGATCGACGGGCACCTTACGGGGAAAAATCACACGACCCACGACTCCGTGCGCCCCCCGTGCACCCCGTGCCCCCGCATCGTGGGTGAGGTCACGCTTACTTCGGTTCCCCCCGGGCATCCACGGTCTTAGAGTCGAACCGTTGTCCTGAGAGGGCGGTACGTGTCATGCAGCGTCCGAACGCCGCGCAACTCATCTGTGGTTCGGCCACCGTCGTGCTCGCGACCGTCGCCCTGCTGCTGCTCTCCGGTACGACGACCACGCTCGGCATCACGGCGATCAGCCTCGCCGGCCTGCTGCTCGGACTGCTCGTGGCCGTGACGATGCCCCTGCGGACGTCGGGCGTCAAGACCGTCGCGCCGACTCCGCCGCCCACCGCGCACGAAGAGGTCCGGGTACCGACCGCGCGCGTGGGCGCGGGAGCCGATACCCGGACCGGTTCGTGACACCTCGTCCGTAGAACGCCGTCTTCGCCGGATCCGCGCGGACGACGCCGCTCCGGCTACTGCGGGACGGAGACCACCACCGTCTTGGCCGCCTTGTCGTGCAGACCCTGCTTGTAGGGCTTGTCGACCAGGATGAGGATCAGCAGGAGCAGCGGCCACAGGCAGGCGCAGCAGATCAGGGCGGGCAGCCACAGGACGACCGCGCGCAGCAGCGACTGGCTCATGGGCGGCGTCGTGCCGTCGTTGAGCATCGCGACCCGCAGCTTCAGCCACTTCTTGCCGAGGGTCTGGCCGTTCTTGGCCACCATCACGGTGTCGTACGCGACGAACGCGACGATCGTGATCAGCTGGAAGACCAGCTGGCTACCGCCGTTGAGGCTGTTGACCGTGTCACCGAAGTCGTTGCCGTCCTCGGTCGCCCGCGAGTAGATCTTGAACGGGATGCCGATGATCGCCAGCGGGATCGCGACGATCAGCCAGTCGATGATCCGGGCGATGATGCGCTTGCCCGACTCGGCGAGCGGCGGCATCCCGGAGAGCGGATCGGTCCCTCCGTACCCGGCGCCGTAGCCGCCGTACGGGGGCGGGGGCGGCGGCGCGTTGTCGTACGGGGAGCCGCCCGAGGGGCCGTACGGACTCCCGGGCGGCGGACCTCCCGGCGGCGGGCCTCCGGGCGGAGGCCCTCCCGGGGGAGGCCCTTCCGGGGGCGGTCCGGACGGGGGCGGCTGGCCGGCGGAGGGCGGCGGAGGCTCCTGCGGCCTCTTGAGGAACGGGTCCTCCTCGGGCGGCTGGCCGGGCGGCGGCTGGTCGGTGCTCATGGGGGCAGTGCATCCCGGGCCGGGCGCCCCCGCAAGGAATCACCGCCCGTTCGGGGGATCCGCGGGCCACGAAGGTACGGGCGGCCTTGTCGTGCCAGCACTGCCGCCAGGGGCGGTCGACGAGGCACCACAGGACGTTGAGCACGCCGATGGCCAGAAGCCCCAGGACGCCGTACACGAGCCAGCGGCGCAGGGCCGCCCCGAACCGCGGCGGCTGGTGCGCCTCGATGTCCCGCACCTCGATCCCGCACAGCTTCTTGCCGAGCGTGCGCCCCCACTTGGCGGTGGGCAGCGCCTCGTACAGGACGCCGATCACGAAGAACGCGGCCAGCGCGATGCCGAACTGCACGGACGTCGTGCCGTCGACCAGCCACACCTGGACGGTGACGCCGGACTGCTTGGCCGCCTCGATCTTGCCGTCGATGTGGTCGAGGGCGGCGGTCACGAACGGGAAGGCGGCGGCGCCGACGAGCGCGCCCAGGACGAGGGTGTCGACCAGCCGGGCGATCAGCCGCCTGCCGAGCCCGGCGGGGCGCGCGGAGGCCTGCGCGCGGGCCGCCTGGACGAACAGGTCGTCGACGGGCGGCTTCCAGGGGACGACGGGCTGCTGCGGACCCTGGGACTGCGGCTGGGACTGCGGCTGTTGTGCCTGAGGCTGCGGCTGGGCCTGCTGGGCCCAGGAGGGCGCCGGCGCCGGGGCCGGGGCGGGCGCCGGGTGTACGGGGGCGGGCGCCGGAGCGACCGTCGCGGCGGGCTCGGGGGCCGGCTGAGGAGCAGGCTGGGGCCGGGGGGCCTGCGGGGTCGGCTGCGGCTGCTGGGGAGCCGCTGCGGGCGTCGGGGTGGGGATCGGCGTGACCGGCATCCCGCCGAGGCGCGCCGCTCCCCCGGTGGCCCGGGGGTCCGTCGCCGGGGCGGCGGACCGCGCCGCGCTCTCGGACTCGGGTTCACCTGCACCGGCGACCGGCCAGTCCGCCGGGGTGCGCGGGTCGGGGGTCCGGGGCGCGCCCCAGGAGACCTTCTGGTCGAGGTCGCCGCCGAATCCGGTCTGGCGGGAGGTGTCCGCCTGCCAGGCCGAGGCGGGTTCCGCGGGGGCCGGCTCCTCGTCGAAGAAGACGGGTCCGGTCTCCTCCACGGTGGGGACGGGCGCCAGGGCGGGCGCCCGGTCCTGGGCGGGGAGCTGCGCGGGCGCCTGGGCCTGTGCCGGTACGGAGGCGGCGGGGCGCACGGGTTCGAGCGGGGGAGCGGACTGCGCCTGGTACGGCTGCTCGGGGAGCTGCGGCTGCTCCTGTCGCTGGAGCTGCTGCTGTCGCTGCTCCTGTCGCTGGAGCTGCTGCTGTCGCTGCTCCTGGAGTTGCTGCTGCGGCTGCTGCTGCGCGGGCTGGTGCGGCTGGGCCGGCTCCGGTTCGGGCCGGGCCGGCTGCGCGGCGGCCGGCGCGGGCGCCGGGCCGGAGGCCAGGATCGGGCCGGCCGGGATCGCCGAGGCCGGCGGACCCGGCGGAACCTCACCGTCCGTGGGCGCGGGCCTGCTCGTACCGGGAACCCAGGCGCCCCCGTTCCAGTACCGGATGTACCCGGGAATGGACGGGTCCGGGTAGTACCCCGCCTGCGGTACCTCTCCGCCGCCTCCAGGAGGAGTAGCCACTGCCCCGACTCCGTTCAGTCACAACGCCCTTGATCCGCGCGGCCGCGTGCCGGGCGTGCCGCGCCCAAGGAGGACAGTAACGAAGAACGTCCCCGAGGGAACAAAGAGCCCGTGAGAAAGCCCGCCTTCGAGGAGGACACGTACCGGAATCGATCACTCCCGGTGATGTTCGGGCCGGACATGCCCCCTGGACCCGCCCCTGGACCCGCCTCTGCTCCCGGCCAGGAAAAACTTCCCGAAAAAACTTCCCGAAGTCGCGTAATGAGCCGTGGGCGCCCCGCTCTCTCCTGGTGAAGGCCCGCACGGGGCCGGTCCGCGAGAGGGAGTACGACCATGCAGAACACCGACAACACCACCGTCGAGCGCGAGCTGGAGCTGAAGCTGGTGCTCTCGCCCGAGCGCGCCGTCCCCGTCCCCGCCCGGCTCGCGTACCGCACGGACGACCCGTACGCCGTCCACATCACGTTCCACATCGGCACCGACCACCCGGTCAACTGGACGTTCGCGCGCGAACTCCTGGTCGAGGGCGTGTTCCGGGCCTGCGGCCACGGTGACGTGCGGATCTGGCCCACGAAGGTCGACGGCCGCAGCGTCATCCTGATGGCGCTCTCCTCACCCGACGGCGACGCCCTGCTCGAAGCCCCCTCCGCGCAGGTGTCCGCCTGGCTGGAGCGGACCCTGCGCGCGGTGCCGCCGGGCACCGAGTCCGAGCGGCTCGGCATCGACGACGGACTCGCCGAACTCCTGGCGACCACCGTGATCGCCGACGAGCTGTGGCTGCGCGACCCGTGGCCGTCGGACGAGTCGCAGGACGGCGAACTGTGAGCCCCCTGTCCCTGCGACCCCGCGGGTCCCCGGTGTCAGAAGAGCTTTCCGGGGTTGAGCAGCCCCAGCGGGTCGAAGGTGGCCTTGATCCCGCGCTGGAGCTCCAGCCCGACCGGCCCCAGCTCCCGCGCCAGCCACTCCTTCTTGAGGACGCCCACGCCGTGCTCGCCGGTGATCGTGCCGCCGAGCGCGAGCCCGAGCGCCATGATCTCGTCGAAGGACTCCCGCGCGCGCCGCGACTCGTCCTCGTCGGTGTGGTCGAAGCAGACGACGGGATGGGTGTTGCCGTCGCCGGCGTGCGCGCAGACCCCGATGGTCAGGTCGTACTTCTCCGCGACCGCCGCCGTGCCGGCGAGCATCTCGGCGAGCCGCGTCCGCGGCACGCACACGTCGTCGATCATCGTCGCCGACTTGATCGTCTCCAGGGCCGTGAGCGAGAGCCGGCGTGCCTGGAGGAGGAGTTCGGACTCGGCGGTGTCGGCGGCCGGGACGACCTCGGTGGCGCCCGCCGCCACGCACAGCTCCCCCACGGCGGCCAGATCGGCGGCCGGGTCGGGGGTGTCGAAGGCACACAGGAGCAGCGCCTCGGTGGTGTCGGGCAGACCCATGCGCGCCATCCTGTTGACGGCCTGGACGGTGGTCCGGTCCATGAGTTCGAGCAGCGACGGGGTGTGGCCGCGCTCCATGATCGTGCAGACGGCCGCGCAGGCGGCGGCCGCGGAGGGGAACTCGGCGGCCAGCGCGAGCTGCGCCGGGGGCTGCGGCCTGAGCGACAGCACGGCCCGGACGACGATGCCGAGACTGCCCTCCGAACCGACGAAGAGCCTGGTCAGGTCGTAGCCGGCGACGCCCTTGGCGGTGCGGCGGCCGGTGGTCAGGAGCCGGCCGTCGGCGAGGACGACGTCGAGGCCGAGGACGTACTCGGCCGTCACCCCGTACTTCACGCAGCACAGGCCGCCGGAGGCCGTGCCGATGTTCCCGCCGATGGTGCACGTCTCCCAGCTGGACGGGTCCGGCGGGTAGTACAGGCCGTGTTCGGCGACGGCCCGTGACAGCACCGCGTTGACGACACCCGGTTCGACGACGGCGATCCGGTCGACCGGGTTGATCTCCAGGATGCGGTCCATCTTGACCAGGGAGAGCACGATGCAGCCCTCGGAGGCGTTGGCGCCGCCGGAGAGGCCCGTGCGCGCTCCCTGCGGGACGACGGGGACGCGGAGTTCGGTCGCGGTGCGCATGACGTGCTGCACCTGCTCGACGGTGCGCGGCAGCACCACGACCGCCGGGGCGCCGGCCTCGCAGAAGCTCGCCATGTCGTTCGCGTACGAGGCGGTCACGTCCGGATCGGTGAGCAGCGCCTCGGCGGGCAGCCCGGCGCGCAGCCGCGTCAGAAGATCGTCCATGCCTCCAGCGTGGCACCCGGGGCCATCGGTGTGAACCCGCCGGGGCGGGCGCTTCGTGTGCTCTTCGTACAGGTGCGGGCGGGCGCACAGTGAGCGCCATGAAGACGCAGAACGTGTCGAGGACGGTCCTCGCGGCCGGAGTGGGCGCGGTGCTCGCGGCGACGGCACTCCTTTACGTCCCCGAGCTCCTCGACCAGGGGCCGCCGCCCCCGCCGGGTCCGGCGGAGCGGGCGACGATCGCGGCCCACGCGGGCGCGCAGGCCGCGCTCCCGGACCTGGCCGCGCTGATCACCGATCGGGAGAAGTGGCTGCGCGCCCACCCGGACGACGACGCGTCCTGGGCGGAGCTCGGCGCGGCGTACACGGAGCGGGGCGCGCGCCTCGGCGACGTGCGGGACTACCCGCGCGCCGAGCAGGCGCTGCGGCGCTCGCTGGCCGAACGGCCCGCCGCGCGCGGCAACACGGCCGCCCAGCTGGGTCTGGGGGCGCTCGCGGGGGCGCGCGGCGACTGGAGTGCGGCCAAGGAGTGGGGCGAGAAGGTCCGGAAGGCGGATCCGCGCCACTGGCCCGCGTACCCGGTCCTGATGGACGCGTACAACGGTCTCGGGGACTACAAGGGGGCCCAGAAGGCGATGGAGTCCCTGGAAGGGCTCCACGCGGGCGCGATGGTGCGGACGCGGGCCGCGCAGACCTACCGCGACCGGGGCTGGCGCGAGGACGCCGACGCGGCGGCCCTCGACGCGGTGGCGCTCGCGGAGACGGCCCCGGACAAGGCGGCCGCGCTGGCGCGGCTCGGGGACCTGGAGTGGGAGCGGGGCGAACCGGACGAGGCGCTCGCGCGGTTCGGGGCGGCGCTGGCACAGGTACGGGACCACGGGCCCTCGCTCGCGGGCCGGGCGCGGGCGCTGGCGGCGCTGGGCCGCACCGACGAGGCGCTGCGGGACTGGCGGGCGGCGCTGGCCCGGCTGCCGCTGCCGGAGTACGTCCTGGAGGCGGGTGAGCTGTCCGAGTCGCTGGGCCTGACCGGGGACGCGCGGGCGCTGTACGAGCGGCTGCGGACCGGCACGTGGGCGGACGGGGAGGTGGCCAAGGCGCTGCTCGACGCGGACCACGGCAACGCGGCGGCGGCGGTCACCCGGATGCGGGCGGAGTGGGCGCGGGGGCACCGCTCGGTGCGGGTGGCGGACGCGCTGGGGTGGGCGCTGTACCGGGCGGGCCGTCCCAAGGAGGCGCTGGAGTACGCGACACGGGCCACGGAGGAGGGCCTGCGGAGCGCGCTCTTCTCGTACCACCGGGGGGAGATCGAGCGGGCCCTGGAGGAACACGGGCCGGCCCGGCGGCACGTGGCGGAGGCGCTGCGGATCAACCCGCACTTCTCGCCGCTGCTCGCGCCGAGGGCGGCGGAGGCGGTGGCGGCGCTCGGGGAGCCGTCGGAGGAACTCCCGAAGGAACTCCGCGCGGAGCCGGAGCCGGAGCCGGGGAGGGGGCGGGGGACGGGTCCGGGCACGGCCCCGAAGCCACGGAAGGCTGCGTCGGCCCCACGGTCGTAGCGCGCGCCCTTGGACGGCGCCCCGGCCCACCCCCCGCGTGGGCCGGGGCCCGCCGGATCGGATGGCCCACCGTGCGGGCCGGGACGGCCGCGCACGCCCCTCGTGCGAGCGGGGTGGGCTGGCCGCAGCAGGCGCACAGTGAGGGCCCGGGGGGTGGCCCCGGGCCCTCGACCGTGCGGGTGGTGGCTAGAGGTTGCCGCGCTTCTCCTGCTCCCGCTCGATCGCCTCGAACAGCGCCTTGAAGTTGCCCTTCCCGAAGCCCATGGAGCCATGCCGCTCGATCATCTCGAAGAAGACGGTCGGACGGTCCTGGACCGGCTTGGTGAAGATCTGCAGCAGGTAGCCGTCCTCGTCGCGGTCGACGAGGATCTTCAGCTCGCGCAGGGTCTCGACGGGCACGCGGGTCTCGCCGGCCCACTCGCCGAGGGTGTCGTAGTACGAGTCGGGGGTGTCGAGGAAGGAGACACCGGCGGCCCGCATCGCGCGCACGGTGGCGACGATGTCGTTGGTGGCGAGGGCGATGTGCTGGACGCCGGCGCCGCCGTAGAACTCCAGGTACTCGTCGATCTGCGACTTCTTCTTCGCGATCGCGGGCTCGTTGATCGGGAACTTCACCTTGAGGGTGCCGTCCGCGACGACCTTCGACATGAGAGCGGAGTACTCGGTGGCGATGTCGTCGCCCACGAACTCCTTCATGTTCGTGAAGCCCATGACCTTGTTGTAGAAGCCGACCCAGTCGTTCATCCTGCCGAGCTCGACGTTGCCGACGCAGTGGTCGATGGCCTGGAAGGTGCGCTTGGCCGGCGGCTCGACGATCGGCTTGGCGGCGACGAAGCCGGGGAGGTAGGGGCCGTCGTAGCCGGAGCGCTCGACGAGGGTGTGGCGGGTCTTGCCGTACGTGGCGATGGCGGCGAGGACGACGGTGCCGTGCTCGTCCTTCACCTCGTGCGGCTCGGTGAGGCCGGTGGCGCCGTGCTCGACGGCGTAGGCGTACGCGGCGCGGGCGTCCGGCACCTCGATGGCCAGGTCGACGACGCCGTCGCCGTGCTCGGCGACGTGGTCGGCGAGGAAGCGGCCCCGGTCGGTGGAGACCTTGATGACGGAGGTGAACACGAACCGGGCGGCGCCGTTGGTGAGGACGTAGCTGGCGGTCTCGCGGGTGCCGTTCTCCGGTCCGGAGTAGGCGACGAGCTTCATGCCGAAGGCGGTGGAGTAGTAGTGCGCGGCCTGCTTGGCGTTGCCGACGGCGAAGACGACCGCGTCCATTCCCTTCACGGGGAAGGGATCGGCCTGCCGCGCCGTGGAGGGGGTGTGATCGATGGTCTCAGTCATGGCAGCAATGTCCCGCCGTTCTGCAAGGTGCGCAAGAGTTCGCAGATCCACTGGTCATGTTGCACAGGGACAGGCGAGTATGGCCGTGCGACTTGTACATCCTGACCATGGGGAGACCGCTGTGGCGATCGATCATTTGGACGGCCGGCTCATCACGCTCCTCGCACGCGAGCCGCGCATCGGGGTCCTGGAGGCCTCCCGGCGACTCGGGGTGGCGCGGGGGACGGTGCAGGCGCGGCTCGACCGGCTCCAGGCGAGCGGGGTGATCAGGGGTTTCGGGCCGCAGGTGGACCCGGCGGCGCTCGGCTATCCGGTGACGGCGTTCGCGACCCTGGAGATCAAGCAGGGGCAGGGAGCGGATGTACGGGGGCATCTGGCGACGGTGCCGGAGGTGCTTGAGCTGCACACGACGACGGGCCACGGCGACATGCTCTGCCGCCTCGTCGCCCGCTCGAACGCGGACCTTCAGCGGGTGATCGACAAGGTGGTGGCGTTCGAGGGGATCGTGCGGGCGTCGACGGCGATCGTGATGGAGAACCCGGTGCCGTTGCGGATCATCCCGCTGGTGGAGCAGGCGGCGCAGGAGTAGCGACGCGCGACCCCGGGAGCCGATCCGGGCAAGCGGCTGCAAAGGACTAGTTGCAAAGAACCCCTTGCAACTAGTCCTTTGCAACTCTACGCTCGGACCATGCCCGAGCCCGAAGGATTCCCGACCCGCCCCCTGGACCCGCGCACCCTGCGCGGGCTCGCCCACCCCCTCCGCATCCAGCTGTTGCGCGCCCTGCGCGCCCACGGGCCCGCCACCGCCTCCCGACTCGCGGAGCGGCTGGGCGAGTCCAGCGGAGCGACCAGCTACCACCTGCGCCAGCTCGCGGCCCACGGCTTCGTCGAGGACGACCCGACGCGCGGCAAGGGACGGGAGCGGTGGTGGAAGGCCGCCCAGCAGGGCGTGACCGTCGACGAGTCGCTCTCCCGGAACCCGGACCCCGAGGTCCGCGGCGCCCTCGACCTCTACGTCCACGAGATCGCGACCATCCACACCCAGGAGCTGAGCACCTACCTCGGCACCCGGCACGACTGGGGCGACTCCTGGCTCGGCGTGTCCGACATGAGCGACTTCACCCTGCGCCTGCCTCCCGAGAAGCTCCGCGAGCTCGACAAGAAGCTGCACGCGCTCATCGAGACGTACCGGGGCATCGAGGAGGCCGACGCGCCGGACGCCGAGCGCGTACGGATCCATCTGCACGCGTTCCCGCAGCACGAGAACTGACGGAAGGAACCACGGAGTCATGCACGCCGACATTCACCTCCAGCTCCACCAGCTGCACGCCGCCGAACTCCACCGCGCGGCCGCCACCACCGCCCCGCGCGTCCCCGGCCCCACCCTCCGCGTCCAACTCGGCTGGACCCTGGTCGAACTGGGCCTTCGCCTGGCCACGCCCGCACACCGACGCCCGGTCACCCTGGCCGCATGACCACTCCGGGGGGAAAAGACGCGGACACCACGGGACCGAGTACGCCGAGGGCGGGCACCACGACACGGGACCGGGCCCCTCTCACGACCGTCCTCACCGCCAACGCCGTATCCATCACAGGGAATTCACTCACGCTCATCGGCGTCCCGTGGTTCGCCCTCGACACCACGGGAAGCCCCGGCAAGGCCGGCGTCGTCGCCTTCTGCGCGGCCCTGCCCGTCCTCGTCTCCGCGATCGCCGGCGGCCCGGCCATCGACCGGATCGGCCGCCGCCGGGTCAGCATCGCCTCCGACCTGGTCTGCGGGCTCGCGCTCGCCGCGATCCCGCTGCTGCACCACGCCGGCGTCCTGGAGTTCTGGATGCTGTGCGCCCTGATGGCCGTCACCGGCCTCTTCCACGCGCCCGGGGAGATGGCCCGGCACGTCCTGGTCCCCGATCTCGCCCGGCGCGCCGGGACCTCGCTCCCCCGGGCCGCCAGCCTGTACGACGCCGTGGCGCGCGGGGCCCGGATGACGGGCGCCGCCGTCGCCGGACTCCTCGTGGCCTTCATGGGCGCCGACACGGTCCTGGTCCTCGACGCGGCGACCTTCGGCCTCTCCGCGCTGCTCGTCACCGCGGGCCTGCGCGGGGTGCCGTCGGCGGAGCCGGTGCGGGACGGCCCCCGGCTCTCCCCGGCCCGCTACCGGTCCGATCTGCGCGAGGGGTACGCCTTCCTGTTCCGCGCGCGGCTGCTGCTCGGCATCACCGTCATGGTGATGGTCACCAACGGCCTGAGCCAGAGCTGGAGTTCGGTGCTGCTTCCGGTCCACGCCCGCCAGGAGCTGGGTGGTCCCGCCACCCAGGGCCTGCTCGTGTCGGTCTTCGGCGGCTGCGCCCTGGCCGGTGCCCTGCTCTACGGGGCGGTCGGGCAGCGCTTCCCGCGCCGGGCCGTCTTCACGGCGGGCTTCCTGCTCGGCGGCGCCCCGCCGTACGTGGGGGCCGCGCTCACCGACACCACCGCACCCCTGCTCGTGACGCTCGCGGCGGCCGGATTCAGCGTCGGCGTCCTCAACCCGATCCTGACCACGGTGATGTACGAGCAGGTCCCCGACGCCCTGCGCAGCCGCGTCATGGGCGCGAGCACCGCGGGGGTGCTGCTGACGACCCCGCTGGGCGGCCTGACGGCGGGTTTCCTCGTCGAGCGCGTCGGACTGACGGCGACGCTGCTGGGGATCGGCGGGCTCTACTTCCTCGCCACGCTCTCGCCGCTGGTCTTCCCGGCCTGGCGGGCCATGAACGTCCCGCCGCCCGAGCGCACGTCCGAGGACGGCACTCCTTCTCGTGGCGAACCCGGTGGCGAACCGGTCAGCAGGCCGGAACCTTCGAGTCCTGCCCCTGCTCCAGAGCCTTCAGGGACGCCACCGCGTCGCTGAGCGCGGTGACGGGGATGAGTCGCAGCCCCTTCGGCAGCTCGGCCTGGGCGTCCGAGCACTCGGCCTTCGGTACGAGGAACACGGTGGCCCCGTCCCGCGCGGCGGCCTGGGTCTTCAGGGAGACCCCGCCGACGGCGCCGACCGAGCCGTCCGGGTCGATCGTCCCCGTACCGGCGATGATCCGGCCACCGGTGAGGTCACCGCCGGCGCCGTCGCCGTCGAGCTTCTCGACGATGCCGAGGGAGAAGAGCAGCCCGGCGCTGGGTCCGCCGATGTCGGCGAGGTGCAGGTCCACCTTCACCTTCTCGGGGTCCTCGTCGAGGTGGTCGAGGGCGGCGAGCGTGGCCGCGTCCTGCGACTCCTTCATCTGACCGAGGTTGTGCTTCTCGACCTCGGCGTCGGACTTCCCCGGGGGGTAGACGGAGTCGCGCGGCAGGACGGCCCGGTCCGTACGGAACCAGGCGTCGGCCACGTCCCCGAGGTCCACGTCCGTGGACGGCCCGGTCGCGACGATCGTCGTCATCCGCAGCTGCCCCTCGGAGGGCCGGACCGGGGCGCCGGTGATCGTGATGACCTCCTGCCCCTTGTCCTTGCCGAGCACGTCGGCGGTCGTACCGGGCTGCGCGATGGCATAGGGCAACGGCGCGAGCCCGACGACGGCGAAGAGCGCGACGACGGGCAGTGCGCAGACCGCGAGCACCTTGGGACGGGAGAGACTGGAGAGCACGCCCCCAATCTACTGGGGTGACCGCCCCCACCGGGCCGGGGGCGCGGAGCCGGGTGCGCGCCCGGAGGCCGGCACGGACCCGGAGCCGGGCACGGACCCGGACGCCGGCACGGACCCGGAGCCGGGCACGGACCCGGGCACGGGCAGGTGGCGGGCGAAGAAGGAGCGTACGAGCTTCCGTACGGCGGGCACCGAGACCCGGGGGTCGACGGTGCCGACCATCGAGGCCCGCCCGGCGGCGGTCGTCAGGCCGACGGCCGCGAGCTGTGGCACCAGGGCGGCGTAGTCGGTGAAGACCCAGTGGTGGCTGTCGGCGAGCTGCCGTCGGGCGACGGGTCCGCCGTGGCCGAGCAGTGCCGACCAGGAGCGGTCGAGGCGCGCGTCGCGGAAGCCGTCGGTGCCGGCGAGGAGCAGCGGCCGGTCCGTCCCCTCGCGGGCGACGGGCAGGAGTGCGCCGTCCATCAGGTCGAGGTACCCCTCCAGGTTCACCGCGGCGGCGACTCTCGGGTCCTCGTGGAGCACCTGGGCGACGGCGGTGCCTCCCGCGGAGTGCCCGTAGAGCCCGACCCGGTCGAGGCGGAGGGCGTCGAGGACGAAGCGGAGGTCGGAGACCCTGGTGTCGATCATGGTGCGGAAGGTCCCGGCGTCGAGGTCGGGGCGGAGGACGGTGGTCCGGACCCGCTCGCGCCCCGGCCGCTCGTCGAGGAACTCCACCTCGGAGGCGTCACCGGGGTGATCGACGGTGACGACGGTCCAGCCGTGCGAGGCGAGGTCGATCGCGAGGGAACCGCCCAGGGCCCGGGAGTCCCCGCCGCCGGGGCTGTACACCAGCACCGGCCGCCGGCCGGGCAGCGGCGGGGCACCGGTCCGGGCGTGGGTGAGGGTGGCCGCCCAGTCGACGCCGGCCGCCGGCAGGGCCGGGCGGACCAGCGGGGCGAGGAAGGTGAACACTCCGGCGGCATCGGGGGTGAGCTGCGGCATACGCGGGAGACCCCGGCCGGAGGCCGCCGGCCGGAACACGGTGACCATCAGCTCCCGCACACCGATGGCGGGCGCCCACGGGTCGTTGCGGGAGGGGTCGACGAGGTGCCGGACGGTGGCGCCGACGGCGTGGGGGCCGGTGGGGGCGGGCAGCCGGAGGACGAGGGGGCGGGCGGGGGCGGCCGAGGCGGCGCGGGTGCCGAGCAGCAGGGCGGCGGCCCCCGCGAGGGCCCCGGCGACGACGGTACGGCGGGCGGGGGCGTGGCCACCGGACGCGTGATCAGGTGTCATGGTCATGGGCGTCATCCTGGGAGCGGACGGGACACCGGAGCGAAGGTTGCGGCCCTGCCCGAAAGGCTGGCGCGAACGGGGGTCGGTGCGGTGCTCCACATCCATTTCACGGCGGAGGACATGGTCCGGGTGCGGTTCGCGCCCCGTCCGTCCCCCGTGCCCGAGCTGCACGCGGCCCTGCTGATGCTGGGCGCCCCGCACGAGGGGCTGCTCTTCGGCCGCTGGCGGGGCAGGCTGCTGCGGGCCCTGCCGGGGGCGGCCGAACCGCTCGCGGAGCTGGTGCCGGGCAGGGCGGCCCCGCGCTTCCTCGACGTCCTCGGCGGGACGCGGGAGGACGGCTTCGCGCTGATCCGTTCGGCGCGGCCGGAGTTCGTACGGTCCGAGCTGGAACGGGTGTACGCGGGACAGGGCCCCGTCCCGCCCTGGGTCCGGGCACTGCACCACGGGGACGCGGCGGCCTGGGGCACGCTCCACCGGGCCCAGCGGGCGGCGTACGAGACGGTCCTCGCGCCGGTGTGGCCGCTGGTCCAGGACCTGCACCGGGCGGAGTTCACCCGCTACGCGCTGACGGCGGCGGAGCAGGGTCTGGCCGCCGCCCTGGGGACGGTCGCCCCGGGCTCACGGCTGCGGGACGGCGTCTGGAGGTGGCCGACGGTCCCGTCGGCCCGTGAGGACCGTGAGGACCGCGAGGCGGGCGAGGTCCGAGAGGCTCCGCAAGCCCGCGAGGTCCGCCTCGACGGCCGGGGGCTGGTCCTGCTGCCGACCTTCCACTGGAGGGGAGGCCCGCTGGTCCAGGACCTGCCGGACCGCCCGGTGGTCCTCACGTACCCGGCGGGCGGGGGCGTTCCGCCCACCCCGGAGTCCCGGGGGCCCCAGGACTCCCGGGGATCGCGGGGCGAGCCCGGGGGTCTGTCGGCGGTCCTGGGCCGCACGAGGACCGAAGTCCTCAAGGCCCTGACGGAACCCCGCACGACGACCGACCTCGCCCGCCGCACGGGCATCAGCAACGCGACGGCCTCGGCCCACGCGGCGGCCCTGCGAGCGGCGGGCCTGATCACCACGACCAGAACAGGCAGATCGGTCCACCACGAACGGACTCCGCTGGGCACCCTGGTCATGGGCACAGGGCACATCCCCTGAGGACGGCACCGGCCACGGAAGGGCCCGCGCCGCACCCCCGGCCGCCGCGCGCTCTAGCGCAGCGCGTCGGCGACCTCCCGGGCCGCGTCCACCACCCGCGGCCCGACCCGCTCCGGCACCGCGTCCGCGAGCATCACGACGCCGACGCTGCCCTCGACACCCGTCACGCCGACGAGCGGGGCGGCCGCGCCGCTCGCGCCCGCCTCCAGCTCGCCGTGGGTGAGCGTGAAACCCGGTTCGATCAGGTTGCCCTGCCGGGCGGCCAGGATGGCGCGGCCGGCCGCGCCCCGGTCGAGCGGGTGGCGGAAGCCGGCCCGGTAGGCGACGTGGTAGTCGGTCCAGGTCGGTTCGACGACCGCGACCGCGAGTGCCTCCGCACCGTCGACCAGCGTCAAATGGGCCGTCGCCCCGATGTCCTCGGCGAGCGAGCGCAGCGCGGGGAGCGCGGCCTCCCGCACGAGGGGGTGGACCTGGCGGCCGAGCCGGAGCACGCCGAGGCCGACGCGGGCGCGTCCGCCGAGGTCGCGGCGGACGAGGGCGTGCTGCTCGAGGGTGGCGAGCAGCCGGTAGACGACGGTCCGGTTGACACCGAGTTTGTTGGACAACTCGGTGACGGTCAGGCCGTGGTCGGTGTCGGCGAGCAGTTTGAGGACTCTGAGTCCCCGGTCGAGCGTCTGGGAGGTCTCCGCGGTCACGACGCCCTCTCCTTCGGAGTGAGTGGCGGCGGGCTCTCACGGGGGTCGCGTCACCGGTCCCGTCGGCGACGCACGTCAGAGGCCGCCGGCAGGAAGGGGTACACCGGCTGCGCTCCGCGGCGGCGCTGCCACGGGGCGATTGCTTTTGAGCCGGGACAGTAGCGACCCGCTCCGCTCAGCGGAAGACCTCGTCCAGAATCCGGGCGCCGACGAGCGAATAGAGACGGTTCGGGACCTTCGTCGGTCGCATGCGGGACTTTGGCGGACAAGATCGGCTTTGTCGTGCACGTAGCGTGGAAGGGCCCGGAGGCCGACCGTGGGGGCCGGTCTCCGACGCCGGTCCCGCCGCGGCTCCTTCACCGGTTCCGCCGCCGCGGGACGAGTGAGGCCCGTACGAACGCCGTCGTACGGGCCTCAGTCACGCTCGGGGGCGGGGTGGGGGGAAGGGGTCACCGCATCCGGGTGGCCCACTCCTGCACCTTCTTGATCCGTTCCCGGATCTGGCCGGCGGTGGCCTCCGCGCTCGGCGGTCCGCCGCAGACCCGGCGGAGCTCCGTGTGGATCACACCGTGGGGCTTGCCGGTCTGGTGGACGTACGCGCCGACCATGGTGTTGAGCTGTTTGCGCAGCTCCAGCAGCTCCTTGTGGGAAACGACGGGGCGGCGCTCGGCGGGGAGTTCGAGCAGATCCGCCTCCTCGTCCGGCTTCTTGCGGCTGTGCGCGATCTGCCGGGCCTGGCGCTTCTGGAGGAGCAGCTGGACCTGGTCGGGTTCGAGGAGGCCCGGGATGCCGAGGTAGTCCTGTTCCTCGGCGCTGCCGGGGTGGGCCTGCATGCCGAACTCGGCGCTGTTGTAGAGGACGCGGTCGAAGACGGCGTCGGACTCCAGCGCCTCGAAGGGCAGCATGTCCTGCTCGCCGGTGTCCTCGTCCTGCTGGCGCTCCGCCTCGGCGAGTTCCTTCTCGGACTCGGCGTACGGGTCCTCCTCGCCCTGCTTCTTGGGCTTGTCGAGGACGTGGTCGCGCTCGACCTCCATCTCGTTGGCGAACCCGAGGAGGCTCGGGATCGTCGGAAGGAACACGGAGGCGGTCTCTCCGCGCCTGCGCGAACGCACGAAACGGCCGACGGCCTGGGCGAAGAAGAGCGGGGTCGAGATCGTCGTCGCGTACACGCCGACGGAGAGGCGGGGCACGTCGACGCCCTCGGACACCATGCGGACGGCGACCATCCAGCGGTCGTTGCTCTCGCTGAACTCGTCGATGCGGTTCGAGGCGCCGGTGTCGTCGGAAAGCACGACGGTGGCCTTGGTGCCGGTGATCTCGCGGATCAGCTTGGCGTACGAGCGGGCCGAGTCCTGGTCGGAGGCGATGACGAGGCCGCCCGCGTCCGGGATGGACTTGCGGACCTCGGTGAGCCGCTGGTCGGCGGCGCGCAGGACGTTCGGCATCCAGTCGCCCTTGGCGTCCAGGGCGGTCCGCCAGGCCTGCGAGACGGCGTCCTTCGTCATCGGCTCGCCGAGACGGGCGGCGATCTCGTCGCCGGCCTTGGTGCGCCAGCGCATGTTGCCGCTGTAGGAGAGGAAGATGACGGGCCGGACGACGCCGTCGCCGAGGGCGTTGCCGTAGCCGTAGGTGTAGTCGGCCGAGGACCGCCGAATGCCGTCGTTCCCCTCCTCGTACGTGACGAAGGGGATGGGGTTGGTGTCGGAACGGAACGGGGTGCCGGTCAGCGCGAGACGCCGCGTGGCGGGCTCGAAGGCCTCCAGGCAGGCCTCGCCCCAGGACTTGGAGTCTCCGGCGTGGTGGATCTCGTCGAGGATGACGAGGGTCTTGCGCTGCTCGCAGCGGTTGCGGTGGAGCATGGGCCGGACGCCGACACCCGCGTAGGTGATCGCGACGCCGTCGTACTCCTTGCTGAGCGGCCCGGCGCTGTAGTCCGGGTCCAGCTTGATCCCTATCCGCGCGGCGGCGGCGGCCCACTGCTTCTTGAGGTGCTCGGTGGGCGCGATCACGGTGATCTGCTGCACGACGTGGTGGTGCAGCAGCCACGACGCGAGGGTCAGGGCGAAGGTGGTCTTGCCGGCGCCGGGTGTGGCGACGGCGAGGAAGTCACGGGGCTGCTCCTGGATGTACTTCTCCATGGCCCCCTGCTGCCAGGCGCGCAGCTTGCCGGCGGTACCCCACGGGGCCCGTCCTGGGAAGGCGGGAGAAAGGTGATGGGAGGAGGTGGTGGTAGTAGTCACGATCTCCGGGTTCGACGCTCGTCCAGATATGACAACCGGGCCACCTTACCGGTGCGGGTACCTCGCCCCGCCCTCGGCGAGGGCGTGGCGAGGCCGCTTGAGAGAGTCCTCACAGCTCCCGAAGCCGCTGCGCGATGCCCGGAATGTCTGCCTCGGTGCCGGCTGCGACATCGATGACCAGCGCATATGCCCGGTCCTGGTCGGCCTCGTCGAGATCGACTCCGTTCACGGCGAGGAACGTGGCGGCGGAGAGCCAGGCGGCGCGCTTGTTCCCGTCGACGAAGGGATGGTTGGCGGCGAGCGCGTGGAGCAGGACGGCGGCCTGCTCCCAGAGGTCGGTGTACGCGCTCTCGCCGAACATCCGGGCCCTGGGCCGGTGCACGGCGGACTCGAGAAGCCCCGGGGCCCGCAGCTCGGGCGGACCGTCGCCGGTGAAGGCGATCCGGGCGATCTCCTCGACCTCGGCGACGGTCAGGAACCGGGTGGTCGTGGACGTGCTCATTCGCCGAGCCTCCTCAGGAGGGAGTCGTGCCGCAGGGCGAGACGCGAGGCGAGCTGTCGTACGAGCCCGGCCTCGACGTCCAGGAACCGCTCGAGAACCTGCTCGGCCAGCACCTCCGGGGCGACACCCCGAGCGTCGGCCAGGTCGGCGAACCGGTCGCCGACGGGAAGGGTCATGTCACGCATGGCGCGAGCGTACGTGGGCCGCCGGCCCTTCGACGAAGGCTTTTGACTCCCGGCCGCACGAGGGTCCCTGCGCGGGCACCGGCCGTGAGCGGGCACCGGCCCTGCCCAACCGCCCACCCCCGCGCAGGCACCGGCCGGGAGCGGGCACCGGCCGTGAACGGCCGCCGACCCCCGCCCGGCCGCCGACCCCCGCGCGGGCACCGGCCCTGCGCGGGCACCGGCCCTGCGCGGGCACCGGCCCCGGTCGCCGGCCCCCGCGTGGCAACCGGCCCCCCCCCGCGCGGGCCCGCCCCTACTTCCGGCTACGCCCCCTGCGCGCCGTTCAGTCGCGTAGCGACCCACGCGCCCACCGCCGCGACCCCCGCCATCGGCAGGAAGACCGCCGCGAAGGCACCCGGGTGGGAGCCCGTGGAGGCGTGGGAGGTCACCGCGTGGCCGACCGCGCCGCCGCCGAGCGCCGCGAAGGCCGCGCCGCCCGCGGCGAGCAGCAGGACGTTCGAGAGGCCGTCGGAGATCTGGAGGGCGGCGGAGTTCGCGCCGACCTCCTCGGGCGCGGAGAGCTTCATGAGCAGCACGCTCGTCGAGGCGATCACGGCCCCCATGCCGAGGCAGCCGAGCCCCCAGGCCGCCGCGACCACCCACACCGGCACGGCCGCGATCAGCACGGTCGGCGCCGTGGCGATGGCGATCGCGACCAGGACCATGCCGAGGACGACGAGCCGTTCCCGGTACGGCTCCGTCCACGGCCGGGCCTGGATCCAGGAGCCGAGGGCCCAGGTGAGGCCGCCCGCGGCGAGGGAGAGCCCGGCCAGGGTGGGGCTCAGGCCTCGCTGGGTGACCAGCATCAGCGGCACGAAGGACTCCGCCGCGATGAAGGCACCCGCGGCGATGCCGCGGAGCAGGACGACGGACGGCAGCCCGCGGGCCGCCCGGTAGGTGCCGTGCGGAAGGAGCCCGCGGACCGCGGGCACGAGGAACGCGATGCCGACCGCCGCCGGCAGCAGCGAGAGCCAGCGCAGCTCCTGGCCGGCGTACTGGAGGAGCGCCGCACCCGCCGAGATGCCGAGCGCCAGCCGGATCCGGCGTCGGTCCCAGGGCACGACGGGCGCGGCCGGGTCGGCGGGTCCCGAGGCGGTACGGCGGATCGCGGGGAGGGCGAGGGCCAGCGGGAAGACGACGAGGACGGGGATGCCGACGAAGACCCAGCGCCAGCCGAGGTGCTCGGTGATCGTTCCGGCGGCGAGCGGTCCGACGACGGAGGGGACGACCCAGCTCGCGGCGAACGCGGCCATGATCGCGGGTCTGAGGTGCTCGGCGTAGGCCCGGCCGACGACCACGTACAACGCGACGATGACGAGCCCCCCGCCCAGGCCCTGGACGGCTCGCCCGAGGATGAACAGCCACATGGCGCCGGCGGTCCCGGAGAGCAGCAGCCCGGCGGCGAAGGCGCTGATGCCGGCGGTGAGCGGGGCGAGCGGCCCGAGGCGGTCGGACCACTGCCCGGCCAGGACCATGGCGAAGAGGCTGGTGGTGAAGTAGGCCGAGAAGGCGAAGGCGTAGAGGGGGATGCCGTTCAGCTCGCGGGCGGCCACGGGCATGGCCGTGCCGACGGCGGTCGCCTCGAAGGCGATGAGCAGGACGACGGAGACCATGCCGATGCTGAGCGCCCGGTGGGCGGGATCGAGGACGGACCCCTTGGTGACGACGGTGTCGCCGGTGCCGAGGGGGCCGGTCATGTCTGCGTCCGCCTCGGCGTCGCGGGGTTCGAGGGCGCTCATTCCCCCAGAGTAAGAGGTGAAGAACCAAATGACCCCTGTCAGGAGTCCCAGGCCGGCTCAGCCCTTGGACGTACGACTGTGAACGCCGTGTGGCAGCGCCGTTGCAGTCGCGTGGCACGGCCCCGGAACCCCTTGAGCCCCTCCCGGCCCCCGCCTACGGTCGTACTCGTTGCACCACACGACCGTGTGCCCGAGTGGTTGAGGGGCCGGCCTGCAAAGCCGGTTACGTCGGTTCGAATCCGATCACGGTCTCCACATCGGCCCTCGGGCCGCGTCCCGTCGCCCGGCCCGGGCACGATTCACACGGCCCGGGCACGATTCATACGGCCCGGGCACGATCCTGCTCGCGGCCCCGGGTCCTTCGCGCCTCCCCTCACTTCCTCTCCGTGAGGACCGGCTTCTCGGGCAGCCCCGCGTCGTTCTCACAGCCGAGCTTCCTCACCACCGCCAGGCTCACGGAGTGCAGGATCGCGACGTACGCCTCACGAGTGGCGGCGGTGTTCGGCGGGAGGGATTCCTCGCGGGAGGCGTGCGCCCGGAGCATGCCCTTGATGCGGGCAGGCACCTCGCCGGAGCCCTTCAGCTGCGGGCTGGAGCATTCCAGGAACAGATACGCCGTCTTGTTGTCCGAGCTCGTCTCCCGCCCCATCCCGTAGAAGCGCCGGGCGGGCAGCTTCGCCCCGGCGTACAGGTCGGCGTCGCCGCTGTACAGGTTGAACTCGACCGCGAGGTCGGTCTTCCCCTCGACGGGCGCGATCCTGCACATCGACGGATGCGACTCCCAGCTGTCCAGCTTCTCCTGGTCCCCGATCAGATCCCGCACGCTCTGCTGGAGCCCGCCGCTCTTCACCGGCTGGAACTCCTCGGCCCCCAGCACCGATTCGAGCGCATCGGCGGCTTCCGGCGAGAGGGTGTCGTCACACTGCCGCGCGGCGGTGACCCTGGGCTCCTCGCCCTCGCCGCCACCGCAGGAGGTGAGGAGGAGGCAGAGAGCCAGGCCGACGGTGACGGACGCGAGCGTTCTTCCCATGTCGTTCCTCGTGGGCATCGGCGGATCAGCCGGTCTCGGGGGCGTTGCCGGTCTGCTTGGCGTGGTCGTTGCCCGTCCCGTAGCCGTTGCTCACCGACTCGATCATGTCCTGGCGGAAGTCACTGCTCACCTGACCGCGGTGCTCGTACAGGAACCGCTCCATCGGGGACTCCGCGCTGTACCGGCCGGCCGTGTACATGGCCGCGTTGTCCTCGTGGATCTGGTCCTCGGTCTTGTCCTTGTGGTCCTCGACCGACTTGTCCGACCAGTCGCCGATGACCTGCCCGGCGAGCTGCTCCATGACGCCCGAACCAGTGTCGACGGCGAGCGGTACGAGGATGGCGGCCGCGCCGACCGCGGCGGTGGCCGGCAGGAAGGCGACTCCGGCCGCGATGCCCACCGTGGCGCCGAGTTCCACCCAACCGGCCTTGGCGGCCTGCGCCTTCTCGTACTCCTCGTGCTTCTTCATGCCCTCGGCCTCGACCTGGGCGCCGCGGGACTCGTCGAGCAGGCCCTGGAGGGTGGCACCCGTGTACACGGCGCCCCGCGCCCGCCCCTCGTCGATCTTGCCGTCCGGACCGACCTGCGCCTCGAGGACACTGGTGGTGTAGAGGCGCTCGGCCGTGGAGACCGTGGCGTAGGCGTCCGGGTGCTGGCCGAGGGTGCTCAGGAACTTCACCGCGTCCTCCCGCCCGAACTCGGGGTGGGCGGAAGGGTCCTTCGTCGGCTTGAAGACGCTGTCCCCGTCGTTCTTGTCCAGCGCCCAGTTGAGGTCGTCGATGTAGCCGGCCCCCATGTTGCCGAGGCTGTCCGCCATCGTGGGCTGCCACTTCTTGAGCAGCTCGGCGTCGCCACCGTACGTCTCGACGACGCTCTGCATGATCTTGGCCGTGGTGTCGTCGCGCTTGAGTTCCGGCGACGGGTCGTCCCAGGCGTGACCGAGCGTCGCCGACTCCAGGGCGTGGCCGAGGGCGTCCGGCATGTACCCCATGGTCTTCGTGAGGTCGTCCGGGTTGTGACCCTCGATGTCGGAGAAGAACTCGTACTTGTCGTGGGCGAAGAAGTCGAGGTAGCTCTCGACGTCCTTGCCGTCCTTGCCCTTGCCGAGGTTCAGCTCGCCGCCGACGCTGCCGTCCTTGTTGTACGACACCATGGAGTCCTCGTCCTTCGAGAAGAACTCCTTCGACGCCTCCGGGCTGTGCCCGAGCGCCTCCAGCATCGAGATCATCGGGTCGAAGCCCGAGCCGTTCACACCCGACGGGTTGTACTGGTTCGCCGGCCCGCCGCCGATCATCGGCTTGCTGTTGGCGAAGAGGTACGGGTCCTTCGCGTGGAGCTGGGTGACGTGCTCGGCGATCGGGACCAGGAACTTGGGGTCGTAGCTGCCGTAGCGCATGATGCCGCCGAGCAGCTGGTAGCCGAACGCCGGGTTGTTGTCGTACTTGGCGAGCGGGATCCGTTCCGTGCCGAGCTTGCGCATGTCGGCGGACCACTTCTCGGTCCACGCGTCGCCGCCCTGCGTCGCCGTCGCCAGGTTCAGGCCCAGGTTCCGCTGGAGGTCCTGGACGTCCGCCAGGCGCTCCTTGTCGACCTTCGAGTAGTCGTACGTGTCCGTGGACAGCTGGCCGAAGGACTCCAGGGCGCCCTTCGGCCCCATGCCGTCGTAGAAGGTCCGGGAGAACTCCTTCGAGCCGCTGTTGTCCTTGAGCAGCTCGTTGAGGCGCATCAGCTCCTCGTGGGAGATGTCCCGGCCCTTCTTCGCCAGGTCGACGGCGCGCTGCGCCTCCTCGGCGTCGAGGCTCGCGTACCTCGGGGCGGTGAAGTTGTGCCTGTCGCCGGTGATGTTGGCCTTGAGGGCGTTGGAGCACGCGACGTCCGCGTCGTCGCAGGTCTCGACGATCGCGTCGATCCGCTGCTGCATCGCCGCGATCTCGGCGTTCTCCTTGCGGACCATGTCCTGGAAATCGGGGTCGTGCCGCATGCCCTGGTCCTTGGTGGAGGACAGCGGTTCCACGGCCTCGACCTTGCCGTTCGCCGTCACCCGGAAGCGCTTCCCGGGGGCCTCGGTATCGGCGATCCTCTTCAGCTCGTCCTTGGCCTTCTTGAAGGCGTTGTAGCCGTCCTCCAGGACCTTGTGGATGCCGTCGGCGGCCTTGGCCGCGTCCTCGAACTCCTTCGCGGTCTTGTCCACGAAGGGCTTCGTGACCTCGGCGTTCACGCCGCGCCAGTAGTCGTCCTTGGCCTTCGCCGCCATCGTCGTACGGGCGTCGGACGCAAGCGTGTCCAGCTTGCCCTTCATCGCGGACCAGTCATCGGCCGCGGACTTCATCCTGTCGAGCGGGGCCTGGTACACGTTGTCGTAGGTCAGCACAGCAGCTCTCCCCCGCCTACTTGAAGTACTCGTTGATCCTGGAGGCCGCGAGCGCCGCCTGGATGTCCGCCTCTTCCCTGGCGTGCGAGGCGGCGCTGTAGTCGAGGTGGTTGGAGATGTTGGCGCAGGCGTCGAGCAGCGTGTTCAGCTGCGAGCCCCAGGTCTCCTGCACGGTCGACATCGCGGCCCCGGTGAGGAAGCCGTGGCTGGACATGCCGGTCGCCGCCTCCGTCGTACTCGTACGCGCGTGGTTGCCGTCCTTGACGAGCCGGCCGTGCAGCGCGTAGGCGGCGCTGCCGATGGCGCCGAGCTTGTCCTGGTCGACGCCGAGGTCGGCGTTGCCGCCACCGGGTTCCGGGGCGACCTGGTTGAGCCTCATGCTCACATCGGCCGTGGACGTGGACCGTACCGACGCCCACTCCTGTTCGAACGACATGCTCTCCCCCGTGACGGTGATCGTTCCGGATTCGCCCCAGCAAGTTCCGCGCGCACGGAAACACGCCGATCGTAGTCCCCCGGTGCCGCGTCGGAGCACTGCTCACCCGGAATCAGCCACCCTCGCGGGATCTTCACGATGCCCGCATGACCACTTCACGTTCGCAACCGGGACAGCCCGGACTTCCTGGACCTCCACCCCCCACGGCCACCTCTCGTCGCACCTGCCCCGCACGCCCCCTCGCCTCAACCTCCCCTCCGCGTCTCGATAGGCTCGTCCCCGCCCCGTCACCACGGGCGCACGGACGACGGGGGGCACGAACGGTGGAACAGTCGCGCGCACAGCACGAATCTGCGCGGCACGAATCCGTACGGCAGGAATCGGCGCGGCCGGATTCGGCGCGTCAGGAGTCCGCGCGGCGGATCGGCCCGTACCGGCTGATCACCCGCCTCGACCCGCCCCGGACCGTCCTGCCCTGCCGCCGGTTCGTGGCCCGCACCGAGGACGGCGAGCACACCGTGCTGCTCAGCACCCCGCTGCCCGGCACCGATCCCGCCCGGTTCGCCGCGGAGGCCGACGCCGCCCGCCGCCTCCTCGGCCCCTGGGTCGCCCCGGTGACGAGCGTGGCCGGTCCCGGCGAAGCCCCCTGGTACGCGAGCCCGTACGTGCCGGCGCTCCCGCTGCCCGTGGCGCTCGCCGTGCACGGCGGCCCGCTGCCCGAGACCACCGTCCGGGCCGTCGCCGCCACCCTCGCCGAGGCGCTGGCCGCCGCGCACGGCCAGGGCCTCACCCATGCGGGGGTGTCCCCTGCCGCCGTCCTGCTCACCGCGGACGGACCCCGGCTGACCTGCTTCGGCGCGGTGCGGGCCGCCTCGGCCGACGGCGAGCCGCGCACCGGCCTGCCCGGCCTCGACCCGGGAGCACTCGCCCCCGAACAGGCCTCGGGAGGCCGCCCGCGCCCGCCGGGTGACATCTTCGCGCTCGGCGCGGTCCTCGCGTACGCCGCCACCGGTCACACCGTGCCCGAGCGAGACGAACTGCCGCCCGCCCTACGCCCGTTGATCGCGTCCTGTCTGGCCCGCGACCCGGCCGACCGGCCGACGGCGGCCGCCCTGATGACCGCGGCGGCCCCGCCGACGACCCATGGGACGGTCCTGAACTCGGCCGGCTCGCTCCTCGCCCCGGGCTGGCTGCCGGGCCGGGTGGTGGCGGCGCTCGCCCGCCAGTCCTCAGAACTCCTCGCCGCCGAACTCCCGGTGCCGGCACGGGCCTGAGGCCCGAGCGCGCCCTTCCCTCCTCCTTCCCGCCCTCCCCCGGACCTGACGGACCTCATCCATGCTGTCGCCCCTGACCCACGACGACCCGGCCGCGGTCGCCACGTACCGGCTCATCGCCCGCCTCGGTTCCGGCGGCATGGGCACGGTCTATCTGGCGCGCACCCCCGGCGGTCGGACCGTCGCCCTGAAGACCGTGCACGCGCGGCTCGCCACCGACCCGGCGTTCCGGGCCCGATTCCGGCTGGAGACGGACGCCGCGCGGATCATCGGCGCGCGCCACGGCGCCGCCGTCGTCGACGCGGACCCGCTGGCAGAGACGCCGTGGCTGGCCACCGAGTACGTCCTCGGCCCGCCGCTCGACGACGCGGTGGCGCTCGGCGGCCCGCTCCCCGAGCCGACGGTCCGCGCCCTCGGCGCGGCGCTCGCCGGGGCGCTGGCGCAGCTGCACTCCTCGGACGTGGTGCACCGGGACCTCAAGCCCTCGAACGTGCTCGTCACCGCGTACGGACCGAAGATCATCGACTTCGGCATCGCGCGGGCGGCCGGCGACGAGCATCTGACCCGTACGGGAGCGGCGGCCGGCACGCCGGCGTTCATGTCCCCGGAGCAGGCGAGCGGGCAGGAACACCCGCCCGCCGGCGACGTGTTCGCGCTGGCGGGCGTCCTGGTCTTCGCCGCGACCGGCCACGGCCCCTTCGGTACGGGCTCCGCCGCAGACCTCCTGTACCGCGTCCGCTACGCGGAGCCCGACCTCACCGGCGTACCGGAGGCACTGCTCCCGCTCCTGACGGCCTGTCTGTCGAAGGACCCCTCGGCCCGCCCCACCACGGGCGTGCTGATCGACCGGTTCCACGACGGGCACGGCGAGTTCGCGGACCACCTGCCGCCCCTGCTCCTCACCGACATCGCCCGCCGAGCCACGGACGTCTGGCTCCACGCACCCCACCGCCTGCCGGCCCCGGCGGGCTCGGCCGGGCCGGCCGCGGCGGAGACGGTGGCCTCCGCGCCGATCTCCCGCCGCCGCCTGTTCTCGGTGGGCGGCGCGACGCTGCTCGGGGTGGCGGGCGCGGGGGGCGGGGTGTGGGCGTGGCTGGGGTCGCGGGACACCGACACCCCCTCCGCCGGCGCCCCCGCTCCCACCGGCCCCACCGCGATCCCCGCCACCACCGCCTCGGACGGCGCGCCCGCCGCTCTGTGGCGAGGCGAGTCCCTGGACCGCGAGGAGAGCACGACGCAGCTGATCGCCGGGGACGTCGTCGGATTCACCGAGACCGTCTCCTTCCGCGCCCTCGACACGCGGAACGGCACCGAGCTGTGGACCGACCCGATGGTGGACCCCCAGCAGGTCGCCACGGACGGCACGTACTTCTACATGTCCAGCGGCCCCAACGACGGTCCGGGCGTCCTGCGCATCCGGACGGTCGCGGCGCGCACCGGCAAGGAGGCCACCCGGATGATCGGGGTCAAAGGCTTCGACGGTTCGCAGTTCGGCACCTTTCTCCTCAGCGCCTCCGGCGGACGGCTCTTCGCCGCCTCACGGCTCGGGAAGCAGTCGGACACACTGGAGGAGCGGGAGACCGGCTGGCACCTGATCGCCGTCGATCTCCGCACGGGCAAGGAGGCGTGGCGCCACCCCTACGAGTGGGACGGCGTGCGCCCCTGGCTCTCCCAGGTCGTCGGCGACCGGCTGATCCTCGGCAAGAACAGCGGCGACCTGGAGTCCTTCGTCGTCCAGGCGAGGGACGTACGCACCGGCCGAAAACTGTGGCAGCGGGCCCTCCCCATGGAGGAATCCCAGAGCTTCAGGCCCGGACAGCTCGCGACCGACGACCGGCACCTCTACCTCGGCGGCGACCTCGTGCGGGCGCTGCGCCTCACCGACGGCGGGATCGCCTGGAAGTACGGCGCCGGCTCCTTCCACGGGATGCCGGCCGTCGCCGACGGCCTCGTCCACGTGAACGAGGCCGGCCGCGGACTCGTGGTCCTCGGCGCCGACAAGGGCGACAAGCGCTGGGAGGAGGTCTCCTCGGGCCGCAGCCTGACCCCGGAACTCCTCATGGTCCCGGTGGTCGGGAAGAAATACGTGTACGCGCCGGTCCGGGGCGGTCTGAGCGCGGTCGACCGGACGACCCACCGCTCGGCCTGGGTGTTCTCGACGGATGCCAGCCGGTACGTCGTCGACAAGGCGCGCACCCGGATCCTCGGGGCCGGAGCGTCGTCCGTCGTCGCCATCCCCTTCGCCTGACCCGCCGGCCGCCGTCCCGCCCTCCCCGCAGTCCCGCCCCGCCCTTCCCACCGACCTGGAAGCTCACGTGACCACTCAGCCCCTCGCCACCGGCGACCCGCTCCGGCTCGGCCCGTACCGCCTCCTCGGTGTCCTCGGTGAGGGCGGCATGGGCAAGGTGTACGTCGGCCGGGACGGCGACGGAACACCCGCCGCCGTCAAGGTCCTGCGGCCCGAACTCGCCCACGACCAGCACCTGGCCCAGCGCTTCGTCCGCGAGGCCGACATGGCCCGGGCCGTCACCAGCACGGGCGTCGCACGGGTCCTCGGGGCGCAGACCGAGGGCGGACGGCCTTGGATCGCCGCGGAGTTCCTCGCCGGGCCGACGCTCGACGAGGCGGTCCGGGCGTACGGCCCGATGGACGTGGCGGCGGTCCGCGCCCTCGCGGCCCAGCTCGCCCGCACGCTGCACGACATCCACACGACCGGCCTCGTCCACCGCGACCTGAAGCCCGCGAACATCGTGCTCACCTCGACCGGCCCGCGGATCATCGACTTCGGCATCGCCCGCCCCGAGCACGGCCTCACCCTGACGACGACGGGCCAGATCCCCGTCACCCCGGGATACGGGGCTCCCGAACAGGTCCTCGGGCAGCGGGTCGGCCCGGCGTCGGACGTCTTCTCGCTCGGCGCGGTCCTCGTGTACGCGGCGAGCGGGCGGCGCGCCTTCGACGGCGCACACGTGCCGGCCGTCCAGTACGAGGTCGTACACGGGACACCGGACCTGAGCCTGGTCCCGACGGAGCTTCAGGACCTGATCCGCCCGTGCCTGGCGAAGGACCCGGCGTACCGCCCCGCGCCCCCGCAGATCGCCGAGGCCTTCGCCCCGCCGAAGGGCGCCGACCGCGCCTGGCGCAAGGGTCCGCTCGCCGAGGACGTCAAACGGCGCGAGACGGCCATGAAGCGCCTCGTGGCACCCGCGGACACCGCCGTGCCCGCCGCGCCGTCCCGGCGCCGCTTCCTCACCGCGGCGGCGGTGGGCGTGGCCGTGCTGGGTGCGAGCGGCGGAGCCGGGGCCTGGTGGCTGAGCCGAGACGGCGCGAAGTCCCCGACCGCCGACGTGCCCCCGGCCGCGCCGGCACCCGAGGCCGCCTTCATCTCGCTCATCGACAGCACGTCCGGCAAGGCCCCCAAGACGCTGTGGGGCCCTCTCGACGTCGCCGCCCCCGAGGGCGGGACGCTTCTCCCGGTGAGGGACGTCGTACTGACGCACGCGAAGACGGGCGGGCTGCTCGCCCTCTCCGTCACGGACGGAAAGGAGCGGTGGCGGGCCGAGGAGATCGAGGCGGCCGCCGGTTACGTCTCCGTCGCCGACCGGCTCGTCGTCGGCGCCGACAAGGACGGTGTCCTGCACGCCTTCGTCGCCTCCACCGGCAGCCACGTCTGGGAGACCGGGTCGGACGTCGACGAGGTCCTCGCCGCCGACGCCACCCACGTCTATCTGGTGACGAAGGACAACGAGCTGCGCGCCGTCGACGCCTGGACGCTCGCCACCACCTGGACGCGCCCCATGACGTCCCCCCGGTCCGCCGCCGGTCCCGCGAAGGCGGTCACAGGCGGGAAGCGGCTCGTGATCCACGGCAGGGACGGACACGTCGCCGTCCTCGACACCGCCACCGGCGAGACGGCCTGGCAGCTCAAGGGCCAGGGCACCCACGGCCAGGCCCCCTCGATCAGCGGTGACACCGTGTACCTCGGCGGCCCCAACCTGGTGGCCCGGCGCCTCGAAGGCGGCGACTTCCTCTGGAAGGAAGAGGCCTTCGGCGCCACCGGGCGGGAGGTGGGCTGGGGCACTCCGACCGCCGACGGCGATTCCGTCATCGCGGTCAACGGGTACAACGCCCGCCTCTTCCGTGCCGTGCCCGACACCCAGGTCGCGAGCCCCGCCTGGACGCAGATCATGGACCGTCTGGGCACCACCATCACCGCGCCCGCCGTGGAGGGGATGACTGTCTGGCTCCCGGAGGCGGACGACAGCTCCGTCACGGTGGTCAACAAGACCACCGGCGACCACCTGTTCCCCCTGACGATGGAGGGCCAGGGCCCCTACCGGCTCGTGAGTGACGCCCATCGCGTCTTCGTCGCCCGTGGAGGAAACCTCGCGGCCATGCCGGTCTTCGGCACCTGAGCCGACGCCCCCGCCCCCGTCACGACCGCGTCTTCACCGGCCGGGCCGCCTTGGACCGGCCCGGTGTTCACAGGAGGCGGGTCGGGTTCAGCTCCGCCGCGAGCGGAGTACGGGCACGGCGATCGCGGCACCGATCAACACGGCCGCGCCGATCCCGAGGCCGATCCAGAGGCCGGTGTTGCCCCCGTCGTCGCCCGACGCCTGGGTTGCCGGGGCGGGCGCGGGCGCGGGGGCGGAGGGTGCGGACGTCGCCGAGTCCGCCGATGCGGACGCCGAGGCCGACGGCGCGGCCGTCAAGGGCTCCTCAAGGTCCTTGATGGGCCGGACGCCGGCCGGGCCGGGGTCGCCGGGAGTCTTCAGCGCCCGGAGCGGCCGGACGGCGCCGTAGCCGATGAAGTCGCTGCGTGCCTCGCCCTGGGAGGGCTTGGCGATGGTGTTGAGCATGACCTTCAGGACCTGGTTGTTGGTCCAGTCGGGGTGCTTCGACCAGATCAGCGCGGCGGCGGCGGAGGCGAGGGCGGTGGAGTCACTGGTACCGGTCGTCGTGCAGACTCGGCCGCCGCTGCACGCGGCGACCATGTCCTTGCCGGGGGCCACGACGTCGACCTGGGGGCCGTACTGGGACATCGGGATGCGGGTCGCCTTCTTGTCGACGGCGCCGACTCCGACGACTCCGGGGGTCGCCCCCGGGTACTCCAGCTTGTTGGTCTTGTCGCCGGTGTTGCCGACGGAGGCGAAGACCAGCGCACCCTTGTCCAGGGCGTACTTCACGGCGTCGGTGAGCTGCTGCGAGCCGGCGGTTGCGCCCTGCGAGATGTTGAGGACCTTGGCACCGGAGTCGACGGCGAAGCGGATGGCCTCGGGCATGACCGTGTTGAACTCACGGTCCGCCGCCGCCTGGCTCTTGTCGCCGGCGTCCGCTCCTGGAATGCGGATGGGGAGGATCTTGGCTCCCGGAGCCAGCCCGAAGGCACCGTTGCCGCCGTCCGCCGCGCCGGTACCGGCGATGAGGGCGGCCATGCCCGTGCCGTGGCCGGTGTAGTCGGTGAACTCGTCGCCCTCCTCCTCCGGGGCGAGGTCCTTGCCCTTGAGGATCTGGCCCTTCAGGTCAGGGATCCCTTGCTCCACACCACTGTCGATCACGGCGACCGTGACGCCCTTGCCGGTGCTGATCTGCCAGATCTCCTCGGCGCCGAAGGCGTCCAGGTGCCACTGCCGGTCGCGGACACCCGCCGCGTGGGCGGGTACGGAAGCGATGCCCACCAGCAGCATCCCCAAGGCGGCCGAGGCGGTGACTCGGGCACGGCTCCGACGAATACTGCTGGTACGCATCTGCTTCCTCGCGCTGATCAGTCGATGACGGGCGGCGCCACGCGGCGCCCCTGCTGCCAGGTCTCCTCGTCCTCGACCAGGTAGTCGGGACGCTCTCCGTTCGTCTCCTCGCGCTCGCCGGGCCGCTGCGTGGAGCCTCCGCGCACGAGGCCGGAGCCACCGGGCGTGAAGGGACGCGCGGCGCCGCCGGTGGCGCCGGCGCGCTGCGCTTTGCCGCCGACGACTCCGCCGGTCTCGCCAGCGAGACGGCGTCCGCCGGTGATGCCGTTCTGGCCGCCGCCCATGCCGCCGCCCATCGGGCCGCCCATGCCGCCGCCCATGGGCGCGCGGCCCATGCCCGAGCCGTTGCGGCCCGGCTCGGCGCCGATGACGGTGCTGCGCGGGAGTCCGGTCTGGGGACGCCCCTGCGCGTGGGGCACGGCCTTGCCGCCGCTGATGCCCTCGCGGGGACCGCCCAGCGGGCCGGGACCGGTCGGAAGGCCGCGCGGGCCGGTGGTGTTCATCGGGTTGCGCGTGCCGCCGGTGACGGGACCGGTGGGAGGCGGCACGCCCGGGCCGCCCTTCGAGGGGAGCGGGGGCATGCCGGTCGTGGTCACGAACGGAGGCGCGCTGCCGTCCGGCTTGGTGATCGGCGGCGGCGTGCCCGGGGTCTGCGTCGTGGGTCCCGGCAGCGTGGTCGGCGGCGTCTTGGTGTCGACGCTGTCGATGCCGAGGTCCACGGGGACGTCGGGCCTGACCTCGGGGCGGATGACGTGCGTCGGCCCGGTCGGGTCGCCCGTCGGCGGAACGATGCGCGTGTCGGACTCGGTGCCGGGGGTCTCCGGTCGCGGGCGCGCGATGTGCGTCCCCGTGGTCGTCTCCGTACCCGTGCCCGTGGAGTGGGTTCCGGTCCTCGACGAGGGGTCGACGGATCCCACGCCTCTGCGCTCGGTGCCCGCCTCCGGCACGAACTCGCCCGGCGGCGGCGGGAACGTCGGCGGTGCGATGCTCGTCATCTGGAAGCTCGACCACTGGTACGTGGACGAGAGCTTCTTCATCTCGTCCGCCGCCGCCTGCTTGTTGGCCCTCTCCTTGTCCAGGATGGCCTGGAGGTCCTCGCTGGCGGACATCGAGCTCTGGGCGTTCCGGGCGATCGTCGCCGAGTCGGGGTCGTTGCGGTACTTCTGCGCCGCTTCCAGGTTCGCCTTGGCCGACTCGTGGGAGGTGTAGCGCGGCGTGGCGCTCTTGGCGCTGGCGATGGCCTGTGCCGTGCGGTGCATCCACTCGGCCGAGTGGGAGCTGTAGTCGCCGAGCGAGCGCGTCGAGCTCACCACGCTCTCAGCCCATTCGGTGAACGCCTTCTCCGCCTCGCCCTTCCAGTCGACCCGGCCGGTCCGGTTCTTGAGCTGGTCGGCGATCAGGTGCAGCTGCTCGGCCGCTTCCTTCAAGCGGTCACCCGCGAGCCTCACACCCGGCTCGCTGGCTTCGTCCAGCCAGTCCAGCATCTGCTGGTGCGTCATGGACTGGAAGTCGGTGGTGCCGCCTCCGCCGCCTCCGCCTTCGTGTGCACGACTCATTCTTCGCCTCTTCCCCGTGTCCCCTGTGATCTGCCCGTGCCGCCCTACTTGAAGGGGCTGTCGCTCTCGGTGCCCTGGCTGCCCTGGCCCTCCGGCACACGGCCCGCTTCGCGGTCCGCCGTCGCCTTGGCGTCCTCGGTCCGCTGATGGATGCGGATCATCTTCTGCTTGATGTCGTCGTCCATCTGCTCGAAGCCGTCCTTGGACGCGACGACCGCGATGCCGAGGCCCTCCAGGCAGTCCTGCAACAGGCCGGAGAGGTCCGTCAGCTGCTTGAGGACGGTCGTGTACGACGAGTGGACGCCGTGCGCCTCGCTCCAGGCCGCGCCGCCTCCGCCGAACTGAGCGCGCACTATCGGCTCGGCGTTCAACTTGCCCTTGTCGGCCGCTGATGAGGTGAGCGTCTCGATCAGACCGTCGATGCTCGCCTTGAACTCAGTCATCGTCTCGGTGTTGTAGCGCACCGCATCGGCGCTCATCGCCCGCATCCCGTACCCGCCCCCGTCCACGTAGGCTTCCATGCCCGCGCTCCTCCCCCGTCGAACAACCGTCCGCCGTACTGCCAAGTCCAGAACTCCACTGTAGTCAGGAACGACGACAGTCCGCACCTCCGGGTTGCACAAGCAACGGACATCACAGGGTTACGAATTGGGCACGGCCACCGCTGCCTGGGGGCGGATCGGGAGGCGGTTGACCGGGCGGCCCGTCGCCGCGCGTACCGCTGAGGCCACTGCGGCGGGTGAGGTGACGACCGGGACCGCGCTCGCCGCCTTCGCGCCGAACGGCGCGACGACGTCCCGCTCTTCGACGAGTTTCACGATGCGAATGTCCGGGGCGTCCAGGGATGTCGGGAGTGCGTAACCGGTGAAGTCGGGGTGCCGGACCAGGCCACGGGCGGTGCGGAGGTTCTCCGTGAGGGCCGCGCCGACGCCCTGGGTGACGCCCGCCTCGATGCGGGTGGCGAGCTGGGCCGGGTTGAGGACGCGGCCGACGTCCTGGGCGACGGCCATCTCCACGACGCGTACGGCGCCGAGTTCGATGTCCACGTCGACCACCGCGCGGATCGCGCAGAACGCGAGGCCGACGAACGCGTCGCCCTGGCCCGCCTCGTCCAGCGGCTCCGTCGGGTGCGGGCGGCACTGGGCGGTGGCCCAGAGTTCCTTGCCGTCCATCGCCTCCGTGACGGTCGTCGACAGCACCCCGTCGTACGAGGTGATCTTGCCGTCGGTGATCTGGAGGAGCTCCGTCGACATGCCGAACTGGTGGGCCAGCGGCTGGAGAAGCTGCGTACGGACCATCTTCGCGGCCCGCTCCACCGCCCCGCCGGAGACCCAGGTGTGGCGGCCGTGGGCCGCGGGTCCCGCCGGCGGCTGGTCGGTGTCGACCGGAGCCATGTGGACCTCGTCGATGCCGAGCGTGTCCTGCACGATCTGGCGGGCGAGCGTCGAGAAGCCCGAACCGGTGTCCACGGCCGAGCAGATGACCGTCGCCACCCCGTCCTGGACCCGCACGGTCGCCGTGGAGACCTCGTCCGTGCCCTCCGCGCCCAGCATGTGCACCATGCCCAGCGCGTAGCCCACGCCCCGTCGCACCGCGCCCGGTTCGCCCGCGCCCTCGGGGCCGCCGGGCAGGAGCCACTCGCCCTCGGGCGTGTCCTTGGGCAGGGCGGGGAGCGGGAAGTCGCGCACGGCGGCGAGGAGTTCGGCCACCGGGGCCGGGCAGGTCACCGTCTGGCCCGTCGGCAGGATGTCGCCGGTCGACATCACGTTCCGCATGCGCAGCTCCGCCGGGTCCACACCCAGCTTCGCCGCGAGCTTGTCCATCTGCGCCTCGTACGCCGCGCACACCTGCATCGCGCCCTCGCCCCGCACATGGCCGGACGGCGGGTTGTTCGTACGGACCGCCCAGCCCTCGACGAAGGCGTGCGGGACGACGTACGGGCCGCAGGCGAAGGCCACCGCCGCCGCGAGCGACTCCGACGAGGAGTCGGCGTACGCGCCCGCGTCGAGCAGGATCTGCGCCTCCACCTTCACCAGGCGTCCCTCCGCGTCCGCGTGGTGCCGGTAGCGCAGCAGGGTCGGGTGCCGGTGGGCGTGGCCGAGGAAGGACTCCTCGCGCGTGGCGGTGAGCTTGACCGGGCAGCCGGTACGCAGCGCGAGCAGGCCCAGCGGGATCTGGAAGCCCGGGTCCTCGCGGTCGCCGGTGGCGCCGGGCACGCCGGTCACCACCAGCTTGACCTGCTCGGGCGGAAGGCCGAAGCAGGCGGCGGCCAGGTCCCGGTCGGTGTGCGGGTCGGTCGAGGCGGTGTAGAGCTCCACCCCGCCGTCCGGGCGCGGTACGGCCAGGCCCGCCTCGGCCCCGATCGGCGCCGGGTCCTGGCGCCCGATCCGGTACAGGCCCTCGACGACGATCTCGCCCGTCACGTCGGGGTCGCCGAAACGCAGCGGGATGTGCCGGATCAGGTTCCCGTCGGGGTGCAGCGCCTCGGCGGCGAACGCCTTCTCCGGGTCCGTCACCGGGTCGAGCACCTCGTACTCGACGGCGATCGCGGCGGCCGCGAGCCGGGCCGTGTCGGGGTGGTCGGCGGCGACGGCGGCGATCGCCTCGCCGTGGTGCCGGACCAGGTCGGCGGCGAACACCGGCCGGTCGGCGACCCGTCGGCCGTACGTCGCCGCGCCGGGCACGTCCGCGGCCGTCACCACGGCCCGTACGCCCGCCATGGCGGTGGCGGCGCTCGTGTCGACGGAGACGATGCGCGCGTGCGGGTGCGGGGAGCGCAGGATCGCGGCCCAGAGCAGCCCCTCGGCCCACAGGTCGGAGGCGTACGGGAAGGTGCCCTCGGTCTTCGCCCTCGCCTCGGCCTGCGGGAGCGAGGTGCCGAGGCCGTGCGCGGCCGGCTCCTGACCCAGGGCCCCGGGGGTGTCCAGGACCGGGATCGTGGGAACGGCGGTGATCGCGTCGCTCACGCCATGCCTCCGTCGTGCGGGTGGGGAATCTGGTGCGGGACCCGGGGCTCTTCCGCGGCCTCGGACGCGGTGGCCGCGGCGCTCGCCTCGCGCTCGGACACGACCTCGCGTACGGCTTCGAGGACGCCCTGGTAGCCGGAACAGCGGCACAGGTTGCCCGCGAGCGCCTGGCGGGTCTCGAGTTCGGTGGGGGCGTGGTTGCCCTCAAGGAGGTCATGCACGGTCATGCACATGCCGGGGATGCAGAAGCCGCACTGGACGGTGCCGCACCTGGCCATGGCCCGCTGCACGTCCGAGGGCTCCCCGTCGACCGCGAGGCCCTCGACCGTCCGTACCTCGCTCCCGGCGGCGGTCGCCGCGGGGACCAGGCAGGAGGCGACGAGCCGGCCGTCGACCTGCACGTTGCACGCGCCGCACTCGCCCTGCGAGCAGCCGTCCTTCGCCCCGGCGAGGCCGAGGCGCTCGCGCAGGACGTAGAGCAGCGACTCGCCGATCCAGGAGCCGGTGACGGGCCGGTCGGCGCCGTTGACCCGAAGGGTGTACGAGGTGTGGGGGTGCTCGTCGCTGTCGGTGGAGGCGGCGAGGCTCGCGTCGGGCGTGGCGGGTGCGGCGGGGATCGCCGCGGGGGGCTCGGGGGCGGTGTCCGCCTCCGAGGCGGTGTACGCCTCCGGCGCCTGACCGGACGGGCCGGACACATCGGACGGGTCGGACACGTGGGACGCGTCGGCGCCGTCCGGCTCCGTGTCCTGCTCCCGCGCCTCCGCCTCTTCCGGCTCCGCCGTCCCGTTCGCCGGGCCCGCGCCCCGCTCCCCCTCGGCTTCGGCCGCGGCGTCGGTGTCGGCGGTGTCCGCCGCGGCCTCCGCGGCCGGCTCCTCCGGCAGCGCCCACGGGGCCGGGGCGCCGCCCGGCAGGGTCGCCGGTGCCTCCGCGTACGGCCGGACGGCCGAGGCGGCGAAGTCGCCCGACTCCTCGGCGGGGCCCGCCTCTTCGGCCGCCTCGGACATGCCCGGTACGCCCGGAATCTCCCATTGCCCTGTGGCGCCGGAGCCGGCGGGTGCCGTCGCCTCCGTCACCTCCGTGAAGCGCCACTCGGACGTCGCGTGCGGGTCCTGCTCGAAGTGCTCGGCGTATTCCGTGCGCCCGGCGTGCCCGGCGTGCCCGGCCGCGTGCCCGGCGTGCCCGGCCCGGCCCTCGGCGTACCCGGCCTGCTCGTCGGCGTACCCGCCCTGTCCCGCGTACCCGCCCTGCTCGCCGTACCCGCCCTGCTCCGCGTACTCCGTCCCGTCGAAGTACTGCGTCTGCTCAGCCCGCGTCGGCAGGTGGACGTTCCACGTGCCCGTCGCCGACGGGTCCGCCACCGCCGGGTCGAGCGGCTGCAGCGGGGTGATCATCGGCGGTACGTAGCCGTGGCCGGGCGCCTCCAGGGGGACGCCGTCCAGCATGAAGTCGGGCGGCAGCTGGACGAACGCGGTGGCGTCCCCGTCGTACCCCTCGCTCTGCGGGATCGGCTCCCAGCCGCCGGAGTTCCGCTGCTGACGCTGCTGTTCGTTGCTCACGAGAGTGCCCTCCCCAGTGCCCGTCGGGCGAGTGCGGCGACGGTGCGCCGCAGGTGCAGTACGGCCGGGGGCAACACTTCGTCGCCCGGCGGGTCCGGGATGCAGGCGGCGGCGACGTACTCGCCGAAGGCGGCGAGCGCCTCGGGGGCCAGTCCCCGGTCGTTGTCCCAGTCGACCAGCGAGGCGATCCAGCGCTCGGCCTCCAGCGGGCGCAGCGGCATCGGCGCGACGGCGCCGACCGCGCAGCGCACCCCGCGCCGGGCCGGGTCGAGGACGACCGCGACGGAGGCGGTCGCGCGGGCCGGTCCGGTCCGGCCGGTGGCCTTGACGAAGACCTGGGGGGCGTGGAGCAGGGGGACGCGGACGAAGGCGACGAGTTCGCCGGGGGCCAGCAGGTCGCGGCCGGCGAGCAGGTGGGAGACGGGGATCTCGCGGCTGCCGAGCGGCCCGAGGACGACCAGGTCGGCCTCAAGGGCGGCGAGGACGGGCAGCGAGTCGCCGGTGGGCGCGGCGGTGACGACGTTGCCGCCGAGGGTGCCCGCGTTGCGGATCTGGGGCGGCCCGGCGGCGCGGGAGGCGGCGGCGAGCGCGGGGATGAGGGCGGCGAAGTCGGGGCGGCCCATGCGCGCGTGGGTGAGGCCCGCGCCGAGCAGTGCGTGGCCGTCCTGGTACTGCCAGCCGCGGATCTCGTTGATGCGGCTCAGGCCGACCAGTCCGGCGGGGCGGAGCTGCCCCTTGTTGACGGCTGCCATCAGGTCGGTGCCACCGGCGACGGGGACGGCGGCCGGCATGGCCGTGAGCGCTGCCACGGCCTCGTCGAGCGAGGCGGGCAGCGTCACGGACTGCGCCGTCTGTGGTGCGTGCGTGGTCAACCCGCTGCCCCTTCCCGGTGTCCCGGTGGTCCCCGAATGTGCCCGGCGGTCGCGCCTGCGTGTGGGCGTACCGTACGTGCTCACAGGCCGGACGTGGCAACTCTGGCACATCTTCCGAGCGGTCCGGCGCGAGGGCCCGCGAAGGACTGTTCCGTCCGGGACGCCCCGACGAGTGACGGTAACTTCCGTTTCGCCGCTCTTGGGTGAAGGGGGATGTCGGGTCCCTCACACGATCGGGGGCGTGCCCTCCAGAGGGCGTCCCAGGACCCCGGGGCGCCGCTGCCGGGGGTGGGGTCCGGCGGGCGGACGGTAGTCCACGCCGAGGGCGTCCAGGCGCCCGTAGTGGGTGCGCATCCGGCGTGCGAAGGCCGGGTAGTCGCGCGACTCCGGTGCGGGCAGCGCGGACCAGGCGACCTCGGCGAAGGCGGCGAGGCGCGGGAAGACCTGGTAGTCGACGCGGGACCGGTTCTCCATCACCTCGGTCCAGACGTTGGCCTGCGTTCCCAGGATGTGGGCGGCGGCCTCCGGCGAGAGGCCCGGCGGGACGGGCTCGAAGCGGTAGACGTCCTCCAGGGTGCGGACGTACCCGATGGGCATCGGCTCGTCCTCGCCCGGCGCCTGACGGTGGTCCAGGTACACCTGCTGCTCGGGGCACATGACGACGTCGTGGCCGGCCTCGGCGGCGGCGATCCCGCCCCCGTATCCCCGCCAGGAGGAGACGGCCGCGCCCTCGGCGAGGCCGCCCTCCAGGATCTCGTCCCAGCCGATGAGCCGCCGGCCGCGGGCGGTGAGCCAGCGGTCGAAGTGGCGGATGAACCAGGACTGGAGCTCGTCCTCGTCGGCGAGCCCGAGTTCCCTGATGCGGGCCTGGGCGGCCGGGGAGGCCTTCCACTGGTCCTTGGGGCACTCGTCGCCGCCGACGTGGACGAAGGGGGAGGTGGCCGCCGGGAAGAGGTCGAGGACCTCCTCGAAGACGCCCTCGTAGAAGCGTAGGACGGCCTCGGTGGGGGCGAGGACGTTGGGGTTGACGCCCCAGGTGTCCCAGACGGTGAGGGCGGCGGTGTCGACGACGTCGGTGTTGCCGAGCTCGGGGTACGCGGCGATGGCGGCCTGCGAGTGTCCGGGGAGGTCGATCTCGGGGACGACGGTGATGTGCCGCTCTGCGGCGTACGCGACGATCTCGCGGATGTCGTCGTGGGTGTAGTACCCGCCGTGCGGAGTGTCGTCCCAGAGGGGCGAGGCGCGGTGGCCCCACTTGCTGCGGGCCCGCCAGGAGCCGACCTCGGTGAGCCGGGGGTGGCGCTTGATCTCGATGCGCCAGCCCTGGTCGTCGGTGAGGTGGAAGTGGAAGACGTTGAGCTTGTGGGCGGCGAGCAGGTCGAGGTAGCGCAGGACGTCGTCCTTGGGCAGGAAGTGCCGGGAGACGTCGAGCATGAGGCCGCGCCAGCCGAAGCGGGGCCGGTCCTCGACGGTGACGTACGGGAGGTCCCGGGCGCCGCCGTTCACGGGCGCCCCGCGGTACGCCTCGGGGCCGAGCAGCTGGCGGAGGCTCTGGGCGCCCCAGAACACCCCGGCGGGGCCGCCGCCCTCGATGACGACGGCGGCGGCGGGGTCCTCCGTGGTGAGGCGGTAGCCCTCGGGGCCGAGCTCCCGCTCCACGTCCTCGCTGATCCGCAGGCGTACGGCGTGGGCGCCGGTCCCGTCGGCGAAGGGAAGTCCGGTGGCGGCGCCGAGGACGGTGCGGAGCCAGCGGGCGGTGGACCCGGTGCCGGGTCCGGCGTCGAGGGTGGTCCGCTCGTCGAGCGTGAGGTACCCGGGGGCGCTCCCCGTGCGCTCGGCGGAGAGCGGGGCCGGAATCAGGTCCAGGGGGTAGGGCATCGCGTCAGTCCTTCACCGCCCCGCCCAGTCCCGAGACCAGGCGGCGCTGTACGAGTACGAAGAAGACGAGCACCGGGACGGTCATCACGGTCGAGCCGGCCATGATGCCTCCCCAGTCGTTCTCGTCGGGCTTGAAGAAGACGAGCAGGGCCATGGGCAGGGTCGACTGCGAGGTGTCGCTGATGATGAACGACTTCGCGAAGAGGAAGTCGTTCCAGGTGGAGATGAACGAGAAGACGCTGGTGGCGACGAGGCCGGGGAAGACCAGCGGGAAGAGGATCTGCCACAGGAACCGGGTCCTGCTCGCCCCGTCGATCTGGGCCTGCTCCTCCAGGGCCTCCGGGACCGCCTTGACGAAGCCGCGCAGCATCCAGATCGCGAACGGCAGTGAGAAGGCGATGTGCGGGAGGATCAGCGAGCCGAGGGTGTTGAGCTGGCCGGCGTCCCGCATGAGGAAGAACAGCGGGATGGTGAGGGCCTCGACCGGCACCATCTGGGCGACCAGGAACATGATCAGGAGCGTCGTCCGGAACCTGAAGCGGAACCGGGTGACGGCCGTCGCCGCGAGGAAGGCGATCAGCGCGGAGGCGAGGACGACCGTGCCCGCCACGATCAGCGAGTTCAGGAAGTAGCGCCCGAAGTCCTGCTGTTCGAAGACCCGGCGGAACGAGTCGAGGGACGGGGAGAGCGTCCACGGCCGGGGCTCGGTGGACTGGATCTCACCGGCCGGCTTGAAGGCCGAGAGGACCATCCAGTACAGCGGGAAGGCGACGGCGGCCGCGACGAGCAGGGTGACGGCCTCGGCGGCGAGGCGGCCGGGGCGGCGGACGCGGAGAACGGTCGGGACGCTCACAGTTCTTCTCCCTGACGTCGCAGCAGGCGCAGGTAGACGAGCGTCACGGCCAGCAGGATCAGCAGCATGACGACGCCGATCGCCGAGCCCAGGCTGTACTGGGACGAGGCGAAGGCCTTCTGGTAGGCGTACACGTTGAGGACGAGGTTCTGGCCGGCGATGCCGCCGCCGTTCGTCATCACGTAGATCTGGGTGAAGACCTTGAAGTCCCAGATGATCGACTGGATCGTGACGACGACCAGGATCGGCCGGAGCACCGGCGCCATGACCGAGCGCCAGATCCGCCACTGCGAGGCGCCGTCGAGGGCAGCGGCCTCCAGGACCTCGGACGGGATGGCCTTGATGCCCGCGTAGACGGTGACCATCACGAACGGGAAGGAGCACCAGACGACTTCGAGGAGGACGAGGGCGAAGGCGCTGTACCGCCCGTACGTCCAGGAGAAGTCGCCGAGCCCGAGCAGCTTGTTGACGGGGCCGAAGTCGGGGTCGAAGAGGAAGACCCAGACCGTGGAGCCGGTGACCGCCGGCGTGGCCCAGGCGCCGAGCGCGGCCATCATCAGGACGAACCGCGGCAGGGCACGCACGCGCGTGAGGAGTACGGCGAGGGCGCAGCCGACGGCGAGCGTGGTGACGACGCAGGCGGCGGCGAAGAGGACGGTGGCGAGGAGGACCTGCCAGAACTGGGGGTCGGCGAAGAGGGCCGTGTAGTTGCCGAAGCCCTTGAAGGAGGTGGGTTCGCCGCCGCTGACCTGGGCCTGGGTGTACTCCAGGAAGGAGATCAGGCCGAGCTGGTAGACGGGGTAGACGAGGAGTCCGCCGAGGACGGCGAGGGCGGGCAGCAGGTACAGCCAGGGGGTCCAGGGGCGGTGGCCCCTGGGGCCGCCGCGCCGGGCCGGCCGGGGGGCGGCCGGGGGCGTGGTCGCACCCGGCCGCTTCTGGGTGACGGTGAGCTGGGTCGTCATGCGGCTCAGCCCGCCGGCGCGAAGGCCGCGTCCATCTTCTTCGCGGCGTCGTCGGCCGCCGCCTTGACGTCCTTACGGCCGCTGACGACCTCCTGGAACATCGTGGGCAGCACGAGGGAGGCGTCGATCTGACCCCAGCCGGGGGACGCCGGGACGAACTTGGTGCCGGCGCCGAGGGTGTCGATGAAGGGCTTCACGAAGGGCTGCCGCTGGGCGGCGGCGGTCCGGACGTCGGTGTACGTGGGGAGGAAGCCCATCGCGTCGAAGAGCCTGCCCTGGGTCTCCTTGCCGGTGAGGGACTTGAGGAGGTCGACGGCGAGGCTGCGGTGGGAGGTGCTCTTGAGGACGCCGATGTTGTTTCCGCCGGCGAAGGCCGGGGCGATGGAGCCGGGGGTGGTGCCGGGCAGCGGGACGACGGCGTACTTGCCCTTGACGGTGCCGGCCTCGACGGCGGCGTGGCTGAAGTCGCCGCCGATGGCCATGGCGGCCTTGCCGGAGGCGAAGGCGGTGACGGTGGCGTTGCCGCCCATCTGGGCGCACTTGGCGGCGGGGCAGTTGTCGTCGCCGAAGAGCGAGGTGTAGGTGCTGATGCCCTTGAGGGCGGCCTCGCTGTTGACGGCGGCCTTGTACGCGTCGCCGTTCGCGGTGGCGAGTTCGCCGCCGGCCGCCCAGACGAAGGGCATGGCGCCGTAGGTGTACGCGCCGCCGACGGCGATGCCGTACAGCTCGGGCCTGGCCTTGCGGATCTTCTTGGCGGTGGAGACGAGTTCGGCCTGGCTCTTGGGGGCGGTGAGGCCGAGTTCCCCGAACACGTCGGTGCGGTAGTAGAGGGCGCGGACGCCGACGAACAACGGGGCGCCGTACACCTTGCCGCCGACCGTGACGGACTGCCTGGCGGTGGGGTCGGTGTCCTTGGCCTCGTCCCAGGCGCCGAACTCGGCGCTGATGTCGGCGAGTCCGCCGTCCTTGACGTATCCGGCGGTGTCGGTGTTGCCGTACTCGATGAGGTCGGGGGCCGACCTGGGGTCGTTGAAGGCGGCCTTGACGCGCTGGGCGCGGGTCTCGACGGGGATGTACTCGACCTCGACCTTCGCGCCCTGGTGCTGCTTCTCGAAGGCGGCGACGGCCTGCGCGACGACCTGCTCCTTGGGCTTGTTGCTCACCTCCTGGAAGAGCCAGACCCGCAGGGTGCCGGTCTTCTCGTCCGTCGTGGCCTTGCCGTCGGACGTCTGGGGCGCGCAGGCCGTGGCGGTCAGGCCGGCCAGCAGGAGCGCGGCGGCCGGGGCGGTGACGCGGGCGGCGACGCGAGGAAGCTTCATGACGGATCCCCTCCGGATGCGTGCGTTGCAACATGCGCAATGCGCGTTTCGTTCTGCACAACACGCGTGAGGTTAGGCGCGCCTCCGGCGGCCCGACAAGAGGTCTCGACCACCTCAACCACTCCGTGACCGGCGGACGCACCCTGCGCAACGGCTCAGCGGACCGGGAGCGCCATGGCCGCGCGCCGGAGAGCGCCCGCTCGCACTCCGGAGAGCGGCACGGCCGCACTCCGGAGAGCGACACAGCCGCGCACCGGGAAACGGAACGGCCCCCGTCACCCGTACCGAAGTACGCGCGACGGGGGCCGTCCCCGACATTCCCGGACGTCAGGACACCTCTACTTGTCCTTGCCGCCCTTGTCCTTGTCGCCACCGCCGGCGCCCATGGAGTCGTAGATCTCCTTGCACATCGGACAGACCGGGTACTTCTTGGGGTCGCGCCCCGGTACCCAGACCTTTCCGCACAGCGCCACGACGGGGGTCCCGTCGAGGGCGCTCGCCATGATCTTGTCCTTCTGGACGTAATGGGCGTAGCGCTCGTGGTCGCCGTCACCGTGGGACACCTGCGGCGTCGGCTCGACGAGGGTTCCCGTACCTGCCCCGCGCTCGGGCTCGAGAGTGCTCATGGGACCCAAGGGTACCCACGCCCGCGGCGGGACAGAGCCCTCCGTCACGGCGGTCACCGGGCGTCCGGGGCCACCGGAGCGGTGCGCCGCCAGCGGGCCGGGATCCGGCGGACGAGCCAGCGGTTGGCCGGCTCCTCGACGAAGCGGTAGAGCGCCCAGGACATCACGAGGATGACGAGGCCCATCCCGAGCATGGTGAAGAGCGCCGAGTCCCGGTCGGGGATCCGGCCCCACTCGTAGGTGGCGAAGCGGCTGACCGAGTGGTGCAGCAGGTAGAAGCTGTACGACCAGACGCCGAGCAGGATGAGCGGCTTCTTGTTGAGGACGCCCTTGTGGCCCGCGAGCTCACGCTGCACGAACGCGATGATGATCAGCGCGGCGAGCACGGCCAGGGTGGGCCGCAGTGTGTACTCCAGCTGCGCGTCGTAGGCCGGGGACAGGCGCTCCCGCAGCTCGAAGTAGGCGTAGACGTACACGCCGAGCAGGGCCAGCGGCACGATCGGGCGCAGCGGCACCCGCAGGCCGCGGCGGATCAGCAGGGCGACCGTCATGCCGAGGAGGAACTGCGGCAGGTAGACGGCGGGGTGCCGCATGACCCAGCGGGCGGTCTCGCCGTCGAGGTTGTCGAAGGACCACCAGGCGACGGCCCACATCGCCAGGAGACCGGCGATGGTGAGTCCGACGAGGAGCGGGGTGCGCATCCGGACGACGAAGCGGGCGAGCAGCGGGAAGAGCGCGTAGAAGAGGATCTCGACGCTGAGGGTCCAGGTGACCGGGTTGCCGGGCAGGGTCGGCGTGGCCTCGGGCAGCCAGTTCTGGACGAGGAAGAGGGAGGCGATGAACGACTTCCACTCGACGGCCTCGTGGGCGCGCACGTAGAAGACGTAGTACGCCAGCACCGCGGCGACCAGGGTCGCCGGCCAGATGCGCGCGACCCGGCGGATGTAGAAGGCGATCGGGTGCTCGTACGGCTTGTACACCCAGGTCAGGAGGAAGCCCGAGAGGACGAAGAAGAAGGTGACGCCGTGGGCGCCCATCTCCGAGTACGGGAAGATGGACGGCGCCCGCCCATAACCCGTCTTGCCGCCGACTCCGGTGAAGTGGTGGGCGAACACCGCGAAGGCCGCGAAGAACCTCAGACTCGTGAGCGAGTCGAGGCGGGCGGGAAGCGCGGATCCGACCGACTCGGCGGCCTGCTTCGGGACCCGGCCGACCCGGGTGGCGGTTATGACAGGCACTTGTCATCTCTTGATCGTCTGGGCGCGGCTGATGCGCACAATGGCTCAGGAAAGTCGGCTCATCGTACGCATCGCGTCCGCCATCGGACACATGTGCGCACCCAGGAGTTCACCCACCGGCGCGCCGGGCGGCGCCCGCCGGCCCGGTCGCCTCAGTTCAGGGACGGATCGTCCGGGTAGGTCGCGATCATCGCGAGCTCGCCGCGCTGCCGCCGGAGCACCTGCCGCCAGAGCGTCTCGGGCTGCGGCGAGGAGACGTCGCCGGGCTCCGACTCGACCACGTACCAGGCTCCGTCGCCGAGCTCGGTCTCCAGCTGGCCGGGGCCCCAGCCCGCGTACCCGGCGAAGATCCGCAGCGACCCGAGGGCCGGTCCGAGCAGCTCGGGCGGGGTCTCCAGGTCGACCAGGCCGATCGCCCCGTACACCCGTCGCCAGCCGAGCGGCCCCTCGTCACCGGGGATCACCGCGACGCCGAGCGCGGCGTCGAGGGAGACGGGGCCGCCCTGGAAGACCACCCCGGGTTCGCCGGCGAGGCCGGCCCACGGGGCGAGGATGTCGCCGACGGTCACCGGCGTCGGCCGGTTGAGGACCACACCGAGCGAGCCCTCGTCGTCGTGATCGAGCAGCAGCACCACCGCGCGGTCGAAATTCGGGTCCGCGAGGGCGGGGGTCGCGACGAGCAGCCGTCCTGTGAGCGAGGACACCTCGGTCATGCGACACATGATCCCGCATCTTCGGCGTTCGCGGGGGGTCTCGGACGCCACGGAGGGACGCGATGTCCGGAACTCGCCGACCGTCGCAGATCAGAGGGGACGGGGCGGGCCCGTTACGGCGCCCGGGCGGCACAAGCGGACGGTAACGCTCCGCAAGATCATGGGAACAGAGGGTGTTGTGCCGAATTCATTACATCTGACAGGCCCCCCGAGGCACCCAAGAGAGGTCTCATGGCCCCTTACCCTTTTCACTGGCCACCCGACCGACCCACTCCGGAACGCGAGATTCATGACCGGCACAGACAGCCACGATGTACTGCTCGTCCACGGCGGAACCCCGCTGGAGGGCGAGATCCGCGTCCGCGGCGCGAAGAACCTCGTGCCCAAGGCGATGGTCGCCGCGCTGCTCGGCAGCGGCCCCAGCCGCCTGCGCAATGTGCCCGACATCCGTGACGTCCGGGTGGTCCGCGGGCTGCTCCAGCTGCACGGCGTGACGGTCCGTCCGGGCGAGGAGCCCGGCGAGCTCGTCCTCGACCCGACGCACGTCGAGTCGGCGAACGTCGCCGACATCGATGCCCACGCCGGCTCGTCCCGTATCCCGATCCTCTTCTGCGGCCCGCTGCTGCACCGCCTCGGCCACGCCTTCATCCCGGGCCTCGGCGGCTGCGACATCGGCGGCCGGCCCATCGACTTCCACTTCGACGTGCTGCGCCAGTTCGGCGCGACCATCGAGAAGCGGGACGACGGGCAGTACCTGGAGGCCCCGCAGCGCCTTCGCGGTTGCAAGATCCGGCTGCCGTACCCCTCGGTCGGTTCGACCGAGCAGGTGCTGCTGACGGCGGTGCTCGCCGAGGGCGTCACCGAGCTGTCGAACGCCGCCGTGGAGCCCGAGATCGAGGACCTCATCTGCGTGCTGCAGAAGATGGGCGCGATCATCTCCATGGACACCGACCGGACCATCCGGATCACCGGTGTCGACCGCCTCGACGGCTACACCCACCGGGCGCTCCCGGACCGCCTGGAGGCGGCCTCCTGGGCGTCCGCGGCGCTCGCGACCGAGGGCAACATCTACGTGCGCGGCGCCCAGCAGCGCTCGATGATGACCTTCCTCAACACCTACCGGAAGGTGGGTGGCGCCTTCGAGATCGACGACGAGGGCATCCGCTTCTGGCACCCGGGCGGCTCGCTCAACGCGATCCACCTGGAGACGGACGTGCACCCCGGCTTCCAGACGGACTGGCAGCAGCCGCTGGTCGTGGCCCTGACGCAGGCCTCCGGCCTCTCCATCGTCCACGAGACGGTGTACGAGTCCCGGCTCGGCTTCACCTCCGCGCTCAACCAGATGGGCGCTCACATCCAGCTGTACCGCGAGTGCCTCGGCGGCTCCGACTGCCGCTTCGGCCAGCGCAACTTCCTGCACTCGGCGGTCGTGTCCGGCCCGACGAAGCTCCAGGGCGCCGACCTGGTCATCCCCGACCTGCGCGGCGGCTTCTCGTACCTGATCGCGGCGCTCGCGGCGCAGGGCACCTCCCGGGTGCACGGCATCGAGCTGATCAACCGCGGCTACGAGAACTTCATGGAGAAGCTCGTCGAGCTCGGCGCCAAGGTCGAACTCCCGGGCAGCGCGCTGGTCTGACCGGCCGTACGCGCCGACCGGACCGGCTCGTACGGGCTGGTCCGACCGGCCTGGACGCGCGGGTCCGACCGGCCTGTACGGGCTGGTCCGACCAGCTCGTACGCGCACGGGGACCCGCTCCCCGCGCGCGTGCCCGGCGTCCGACCGCGTCAACGGGCCTCTGACGGGCAAACGAAAGGGCGGCCACCCCCTGACAGGGTGGCCGCCCTTTCTGTGCCTCCAGGCTGCCTTACGCGGCCTTGGCGGCCTTACTTGCCCTTGGCGGCTTCCTTGAGCTTCGAGCCCGCGGAGACCTTCACGCTGTAGCCGGCCGGGATGTTGATCGGGTCGCCGGTCTGCGGGTTACGAGCGGTGCGAGCGGCACGGTGGGTGCGCTCGAAGGTCAGGAAGCCGGGGATGGTGACCTTCTCGTCGCCCTTGGCGACGACCTCACCGACGGTCTCGGCGAGAGCGGCCAGCACGGCGTCGGCGTCCTTGCGGGTCACCTCGGCGCGGTCGGCCAGGGCGGCCACCAGCTCACTGCGGTTCATGTTGTTACTCCCGTGTTCTTCTTGCCTGTGAGGCGTGCCACGCGGCGGAAGCCGCGTGATTGGGTACAGCGAAGCCGATGCTGCCAGGGCCTTCGGACAGTCCCCGGACCCGGGTCTAATGACAGACCCTCGCGCCCAAACACGCATCCTGCCCCCACCAGCGGCGGGAACGCCAATCCGGCACCCCCTGGGGTCACACGAAAAGCGCCAGAGCCCCGTGGTGGTGACGTTCTGTCGACTCCGCGAAAACCATGCGGAGCCGAAACGCCACCCTAAAGGCGGGTTTACGACTCCGCGAATCGCGACGCGCCGTCAGCGCCCGGACGCCGCAGGGCTTCCGGTCGCCGCCTTGGCCGCGTTGCGCACGGCTCCGGCGACCGCGCCCGCGACCTTGTCGTTGAAGACCGACGGGATGATGTAGTTCGGGTTCAGTTCGTCCTCGGTGACGACGTCGGCGAGGGCCGTGGCGGCCGCCAGCATCATCTCCGTGTTGACGGTACGGGACTGGGCGTCCAGGAGACCGCGGAAGACACCCGGGAAGACCAGCACGTTGTTGATCTGGTTCGGGAAGTCCGAGCGGCCGGTGGCGACGACGGCGGCCGTCTGGCGCGCGGCGGCCGGGTCGACCTCCGGGTCGGGGTTCGCGAGCGCGAAGACGATCGCTCCCTCCGCCATCGCGGCGACGTCGTCCGCGCCCAGCAGGTTCGGGGCCGAGACGCCGATGAAGACGTCCGCGCCGACCACGGCCTCCTTGAGGGTGCCGGTGACGCCCTCGGGGTTGGTGTTGTCGGCGATCCAGCGCAGCGGAGTGCCGGGCGCGGCGTCGACCAGGTCCTCGCGGCCCGCGTGCACCACACCGTGGATGTCGGCGACGACGGCGTGCTTGACGCCCGCCGCGATGAGCAGCTTGAGGATGGCCGTACCGGCGGCGCCGGCACCGGACATGACGACCCGTACGTCGCCGATGCCCTTGTTGACCACGCGGAGGGCGTTGGTCAGGGCGGCGAGGACGACGATGGCGGTGCCGTGCTGGTCGTCGTGGAAGACGGGGATGTCGAGGGCCTCGCGCAGCCGGGCCTCGATCTCGAAGCAGCGGGGCGCGGAGATGTCCTCCAGGTTGATGCCCGCGAAGCCGGGGGCGATGGCCTTGACGATGGACACGATCTCGTCGGTGTCCTGCGTGTCGAGGCAGATCGGCCAGGCGTCGATGCCGGCGAAGCGCTTGAAGAGGGCGGCCTTGCCCTCCATGACGGGCAGGGCGGCCATCGGGCCGATGTTGCCGAGGCCGAGGACGGCGGAGCCGTCGGTGACGACCGCGACGGAGTTGCGCTTGATGGTGAGGCGGCGGGCGTCCTCGGGGTTCTCGGCGATCGCCATGCACACGCGGGCGACGCCCGGGGTGTAGATCATGGAGAGATCGTCACGGTTGCGGATGGGGTGCTTGGACGCCATCTCGATCTTGCCGCCGAGGTGCATCAGGAACGTACGGTCGGAGACCTTGCCCAGGACGACGCCCTCGATGGTGCGCAGCTGCTCGACGATCTCGTCGGCGTGCGCCGTGGAGGTCGCGGCGATGGTGACGTCGATACGGAGCTTCTCGTGGCCGGAGGCGGTCACGTCGAGGCCGGTGACGGATCCGCCGTGGGACTCCACCGCCGTGGTGAGCTGGGAGACCGCGGTTCCGCTCGCGGGAACCTCCAGCCGGACCGTCATCGAGTACGAGACGCTGGGCGCCGTTGCCATGGCCGAGTTCCTCTGCTTTCCCTGAGCTTCGTTGCTACGCCGCCCCGGCTGGTTGCCCGGCGGCGCCCTCCGATGGTCGCACCTACCTGCCGGTAGCAGGTAATGCGGTCATTTTGTTTTCGGAAAGTAGTTTCCACCATACGAGAAACTGTCGGGAAACAGAAGAGGTCCCCGTCACCAGGGGTGACGAGGACCTCAACTTCGTACGTACGTCTAAGTGGCACCGACCCGCCATGCTCGCCTCGCGGCAAGTGGTCCCTCTGAGGGACGAAGGTTGGGCCCGGGGGCTTGGATCGAGCCGGTGCCACGACAAGGCTAACAAACCACCCTGGTCGGTGATTCCAGCGCCACAGGTTGACCTGAAATCGGCGCCTCCCGCCCCGCGGGATCAGTCCCTCAGCAGGTCCGGGACCCCCGCCTCGTCCGGCATGTCCGCCGCCGCCGCGACCACCGTGAGCTGCTGCGTCGCCCGGGTCAGGGCCACGTAGAGGACCCGCAGGCCGGCCGGGGACTCGTCCGCGATCTCCGCGGGCGAGACGACGACCGTGGCGTCGTACTCCAGACCCTTCGCCTCCAGGGAGCCGAGCGCCACCACCCGGTCGCCCAGCTCGGCCAGCCAGCGGGCCGCCTCCTGACGCCGGTTCATGGCGACGACGACACCGACGGTGCCCTCGACCCGCTCCAGGAGCAGCCGCGCCTCGGACCGAACAGTTTCGGCCAGATCGGGCTTCCCCGCCGTCTCCCCCACCGGTACGAAACGGGGCTCGACGCCCGTCGAGCGGACCGCGCGCGGCGACTCCTTGCCCGGCATGGCGAGGGCCAGCACCTTGGCCGCGAGCTCGGCGATCTCGGCCGGGTTCCGGTAGTTCACGGTCAGCTCGAAGCGGCGGCGCGGCCGGGACCCGAGGGCCTCGTCACGGGCCGCCGCGGCCTCGTCCGGGTCCGACCAGGAGGACTGCGCCGGGTCACCGACGACCGTCCAGGTGGCGTGCCGGCCGCGCCGCCCGACCATCCGCCACTGCATGGGCGTGAGGTCCTGCGCCTCGTCGACGATCACGTGCGCGTACTCGGTGCGCTCCGCGGCGAGCCGCTCGGCCCGCTCGCGCTGGGTCTCCTCCCGTACGGGCATGAGCTCCTCCAGGCCCGTGAGCTGGTCGAGCGGGTCGTACTCGCGCTTCTTCCGGGGCCGGGCCGGGGTCCCGACCAGGGTGTGCAGCTCGTCGAGGAGCGCCACGTCGTGGACGGACAGCTCCGTGCGGCGCAGCGAGCGGGCGAGCCGGCGCACCTCCCCCGGGTTGAGGATCCGGCGGGCCCAGCGGCCGAGCCGGCGCTCGTCGGCCATCGCGTCGAGGACCCGGCGCGGGGTGAGTTCGGGCCACCAGGCGTCGAGGAACCCGAGGAAGGAGTCCTCCGTCGACACGTCCTCGTCGAAGGAGGAGCGCAGTTCGGCGGCGAGCTCGGGGTCGCTGTGCCGGCCGACCGCGCCCGACTTGGCGTACAGGGCGTCCAGGAGCAGCTTGCGGGCGCGCGGGCGCAGCAGGTTGACGGGGGCGGTGCCGCCGAGGACGTTGTGCCGGATGCGCCGCAGCTCGTCGGCCTCCAGCTCCAGACGGCGGCCGAAGGCGACGACCCTCAGCCGCGTCGGCGTGCCGGCCGGGGCGGCGGCCTCTTCCTCCTCCCCCAGCTCCGGCTGGACCTTCGGCGCGGGGGTCTCCAGGGCGCCGCGGGCGGCCTTGCGGAGCACGTGGAGCATCCGGGAGGAGCCCTTGATCCGGGCGACGGCCGGGTCGTCGTAGGCGGTGGCCTCGGCGCCGTCGACGAGACTGCCGACCGCGCGGATGGCGACCTGCCCCTCCTCTCCCAGGGAGGGCAGGACGCCCTCGGTGTACGAGACGAGGAGCGGGGTCGGCGAGACGATCAGGATGCCGCCCGCGTACCGCCGCCGGTCCTGGTAGAGCAGGTACGCGGCCCGGTGCAGGGCCACGGCGGTCTTGCCGGTCCCGGGCCCGCCCTCGACGTACGTGACGGAGGCGGCGGGCGCGCGGATGACGAGGTCCTGCTCGGCCTGGATGGAGGACACGATGTCCCGCATGGTGTGACTGCGGGCCTGCCCGAGCGCGGCCATCAGGGCGCCGTCGCCGATCACGGGCAGCTCGCGCCCGCCCAGGGTGGCCCGGAGCTCGGGACGCATCAGGTCGTCCTCGACCCCGAGGACCTGGCGGCCCTTGGAACGGATGACCCTGCGCCGTACGACCCGGCCCGGATCGACCGGCGTGGACCGGTAGAAGGGCGCGGCGGCGGGTGCCCGCCAGTCGATGACCAGCGGCGCGTAGTCGGAGTCGAGGACGCCGATCCGGCCGATGTGGAGGGTCTCGCCGATCTCGGCGGTGCTGTCGGGCCGTACGGCGTCCTCCGCGGGCTCGACGGAGGTGTAGGCCCCGTCCGGGCCCTTCTTCCCGTCCTTCCCCTCCAGCAGATCGATCCGGCCGAAGAGGAAGTCCTCGAACTCGTTGTTGAGCCGGTTGAGGTGGATGCCGGCCCGGAAGACCTGGGCGTCGCGCTCGGCGAGCGCGCCGGGCGTGCCGACCTGGCCCCGCTGGGCGGCGTCGTTCATCAGGAACTCCGCCTCGTGGATCTTCTCCTCCAGTCGGCGGTAGACGTGATCCAGATGTTCCTGCTCGACACCGATCTCACGGTCTCTGACCGTGTCCACGGCTTCCTGCGCGGCCACCTAAGGCCCCCTTCTGACGTGCACTGGGCAGCCGTCGAGCGTACGCCACCGGAAGGCACCGTGTCAGGCGAGCCCACCGTACGCCGCGCCCCCCCTCGCAGCCTCGCCTCCGTTGCCCCGGCCCACCCTCCCGGAACCCCGCCCCCGCCGCCCCGACTGGGTGGGCTCCCGCGCGGCCCCCACAGGCGCGGCGCGGGCCCCCGTGGGCGCGGGCCGGGCGGGGGCCGGTCCCAGCGGGCGGGGGCCCGGCGGCGCGGGCCCCGGTGGGCGCGGGTCCGCTGGCCAAGGGCGCGGTCGGGTCAGCCGTCGTACTTCGCGTCCGCCGCCGCGTCCAGCGCCAGCCGATACCCCCGCTTCACCACCGTCTGGATCAGCTTCGGCGTCCCCAGCGCCGCCCGCAGGCGCGCCATCGCCGTCTCCACCGCGTGCTCGTCCCGCCCCGCCCCCGGCAGCGCCCGCAGCAGGTCCGCGCGGGAGACCACCCAGCCGGGGCGGCGGGTGAGGAGTCCGAGGAGGGCCATCCCGGCGGGCGGGACGGGCCGCAGGAGGCCGTCGACGAGGACGGCGTGCCCGCGGACCTCCACCCGGTGGCCCGCCACGGGCAGGACCCGCGAGCGGGCCGGCAGCTCCTTGCAGAGCAGCTGGACGAGCGGCCCGAGCCGGAACCGCTCCGGCGCGTACGTGTCGATGCCCTCCGCCTGGAGCGGGAGCGCCGTCACGGGCCCCACGCACACCGCGAGGACGTCGTGCCTCAGCGCGGTGACGAGTTCGGCCCGTACGCCCTTCTCCGCGGCCCGCGACAGCAGCGACACGGCGGCGGGCGCGCTGGTGAAGGTGACCGCGTCCAGGCCCCCGGACAGGACGCCGTCGAGGAGCCGGTCGAGCGGCCCGATGTCCTCCGGCGGCATCCAGCGGTAGACGGGGACGCCGACGACCTCCGCGCCGCCGGCCGTGAGCGCCTCCACGAATCCTGGCAGCGGCTCCCCGTGCAGTTGGAGCGCGATCCGCCGGCCCGCCACGCCCTCGCCGAGGAGCCGGTCGAGGACCTCGGCCATGGACTCCGAGCCGGGCGACCAGGACTCGGTGAGCCCGGCGGCCCGTACGGCTCCCTTGACCTTGGGTCCCCGGGCGAGCAGCTCGACGTCCCGCAGCACGGCGAGGAGCTCCTCTCCGCACCCCCAGCCCTCCGCCGCCTCGACCCAGCCCCGGAAGCCGATCGCCGTCGTGGCGACGACGACGTCCGGGGCGTGGCCGATGAGTTCCTTGGTGGCGGCGAGGAGTTCGGTGTCGTCCGCGAGGGGCACGATCCGCAGGGCGGGTCCATGGACGACGGCCGCGCCCCGCCGGCGCAGCAGCGCGATGAGTTCGTCCGCGCGCCGCGCCGCGGTGACGCCGACCGTGAAGCCGGCGAGGGGGCCGGCGGGGCCGTGTTCTTGCTGCTCGTCCATGGGGTGAGAGCCTGACGGGGACGCGTGACGGTCTCGGTTCGCCCGTATTTCCTGATCGTTACGGTCCGCGCCGGGCACCGGACATCACACCTTCGCGTAACCGGGCCGGGGCTCCGGCTCGGTGACGTCCCCGGCGTTCTCCGGGACCGTGGAGGGGACCGCGGACGGCACCCGAAGGTATACCGCCCAGGTGACGACCATGCAGGCCGCGTAGAAGGCGAGGAAGGCGACGAAGGCCGCCGTGCCGGTTCCGGAGGTCTGGAAGGACTGGCGGAAGGCGAGGTTGATGCCGAGGCCGCCGAGCGCGCCGACCGCCCCGATGAGGCCCATCGCGGCGCCGGAGAGCCGCCGCCCGTAGGCTTCGGCGGCCTCTCCGGCGAGGCCCTCGCGGTGCCCCTGGGCGAGGAAGATCGCCGGGATCATCTTGTACGTGGAGCCGTTGCCGAGGCCGCTGAGGACGAAGAGCCCGATGAAGCCGACGAGGAAGACCGGGAGGGACTCGGTCACGGAGGCGTAGATGACGACTCCGGTCGCGAGGGCCATCGCGGCGAAGGTCCCCAGGGTGATGCGGGCGCCGCCGTGGCGGTCGGCGAGGGAGCCGCCGACGGGCCGGATGAGGGAGCCGAGCAGCGGGCCGATGAAGGTGAGCGAGGCGGCCTGGAGCGGGGTGCGGCCGAACTGCGTCTGGAGCACGAGGCCGAAGGCGAAGCTGTAGCCGATGAAGGAGCCGAAGGTGCCGATGTACAGGAAGGCCATGATCCAGGTGTGGCGGGCCCGGACGGCCTCCTTCGCGGCGCCGGCGTCGTTCTTCACGGGGGCGAGGTTGTCCATGAAGAGCGCGGCGCAGACGGCGGCGACGACGATCAGCGGCAGGTAGACGCCGAGCACGATCCTCGGGTGCAGGGCGCCCGCCGTGCCGATGACGAGGAGGCCGACGAGCTGGACGACGGGGACGCCGATGTTGCCGCCGCCCGCGTTGAGCCCGAGCGCCCAGCCCTTCTTCCGCAGCGGGAAGAAGGCGTTGATGTTGGTCATCGAGGAGGCGAAGTTGCCGCCGCCGACGCCGGTGAGCGCCGCCACCAGGACGAAGGTGGTGTACGAGGTGCCGGGCTCCATCACCGCGAAGGCCAAGCCGGTGGGCAGCAGGAGCAGCAGGGCGCTGAGGATGGTCCAGTTGCGGCCGCCGAAGCGGGCGACGGCGAAGGTGTACGGGATCCGGATCAGCGCGCCGACGAAGGTCGCGGTCGCGATCAGGAAGAACTTGCCGGCCGGGTCGACGCCGTACTGCGGCCCCATGAAGAGCACCATGACCGACCACAGGCTCCAGATCGAGAAGCCGATGTGCTCGGAGATGACGGAGTAGAGCAGGTTCCGCCGCGCGATCCGCTCCCCCTTCTCGCGCCAGAAGGTCTCGTCCTCCGGCTCCCACTGCTCGATCCACCGGCCGCCCATGTCGTACCTCCGCGGGTGTCGGGTCCTGGGGCGTCCACAGCCCCGGTCCACCTGTCCCCGACGCTAGGGAGGCCGCGTTTCGGCCCGGTGCCGCGAGGTGACGTCAGCGGAACCTTGCTCTCACCCGGAGCGCGAAGCCCCTGTGAGCGCCCCCGTCTCTTTAGGGCTCGGTTCGCCTCCGGGGCGCTGGAGCCGGGCTCACGGACCCGACCGTGCTCACCTCCCTCGTTCCTCGGGAGGCTCCGCGCGCTCGGGTCCGTTCCCCCGGCGCGCCCCTTCGGCTCATTCGCCGGTCCCAGGGGTGGACGGGACCGGGACCCGATGCGTGCCGCCCCGGGCCGCACCCTCAGCCGCCCGGCAGCCCCGGCTCCCGTTCAGGCCCCCGGCAGTCCCGGCTCCCCTTCAGGCGCCCGGCAGCCCCGGCTCCCCCTCCGGCAGCCAGGACCCGGCCGGGCGGGCGTGCCAGCCCTCCCGGGCGCCGATCTCGGCGGCGGCGGTCCGCAGCGCGTCCAGACCGGGATGGCGCAGCCCCTTGCGCCACACCAGGCTCAAGGGCGACAGGGGTACGGGGTCGACGAGCGGCCGCAGCACACAGCCCGGCATGGGCGGGAAGTCGACGACGGCGAGCACCGGGTTGCGGTGCTTGGCCATGATGCGGCGGAACTCCTCCTTGCCGACGGCGAGCGGCGCGGGCGGGGCGATCTCGATGCCGCGCCCGGCGAAGAGCCGGGCGGCGAGGTCGGTCCACTCGGGCGTGCGGTCGTTCCCGGCGCCCGCGTAGATCCGTTCCCCGGCGAGACCGGCGAGCGGCACCTCGGTCAGGTCGGCGAGCGGATGGTCGTCGGGGAGGATCACGGCCATCCGCTCGTACCGCACGAACTGGGAGTCGAGCCGCGCCCGCAGCCCGGCGTCGAGCCCGCCGTACCGGCCGAAGGAGGTGTCGAGCCGCCCGGCGAACATCTCCCGTACGGCGCCGGTGAGTCCGCTCTCGTAGCGGGCCATCAGCTCCTGGTCCGGGGCGAGTTCACGGGCCCGGCGCAGCACGTTCTCGGGGGCTAGGCCGGGGCTGTTGAGGTCGACGAGGAGCGGCCGGGGCGCGGCCAGGAAGGCCTCGGTCAGCTCGTCGTGCGCGGCCAGCACCCGGAGCGCGTACGGGAGGAGGCGCTCGCCGTCGGGCGTGAGGGAGACCTGCCGGGTGGTCCGTACGAAGAGCTCGGCGCCCAGCTCGCGCTCCAGGCGCCGGATGTCACGGCTGAGGGCCTGCTGGGCGACGTAGAGGCGGGCGGCGGCGCGGGTGAAGTGCAGCTCCTCGGCGACGGCGGTGAAGGCGCGCAGGAGGCGGGGGTCGATGTCGCGCGGCACGACGGACACCGGCACGGGAGACGTCGGCACGGCGGACGCCGAGACGGGAGACGTCGATGCGGCGGACGCCGGCACGCGGGAAGGCACCGGGGAGGACATCGCCGCATTTAACAACACAGCCGCGTGAATGGCCACCGAACAGGTGTTGGACCCGCCCGGCCCCCTCCGGCGAGCCTTGATCCATGCCGCAACCGGACCTCACCCTCACCCCGGCGGGCCCGGCCCTCGCCCCCCGCTACCGCGACCGGCGCACCGCCGTTCTCAGCCGCCCCACCCACACCTCCGGCCACACGGACACGCACACGCACACCCCCCGCAACGCCTACCTCCGCCTCTTCGCCGTCCCCGGCGCCCCCGCCTTCATCGTCGGCAATCTGATCGCCCGGCTGCCCATGGGCATGTTCGGCGTCAGCGCCGTGATCATGATCGCGGCGGCCTACGACTCGTACGCCCTCGCGGGCGGCGTGACGGCCACCGGCATGGCCGCCGGGGCCCTCACCGCCCCCTGGATCGCCCGGCTCGTCGACCGGTACGGCCAGGCGCGGATCGCGGTCCCCGCCACCGTCTACGCCGTCCTCGGCCATCTGGTGCTGCTGCTCTGCGTCCATGAGAAGGCGCCCGTCTGGGCCCTGTTCGCCACCACCGCGCTCACCGCCACCTCACCCAACACGGGTGGCATGTCCCGGGCCCGCTGGGCCCATCTCCTCAAGGGCGACCGGGACGCCCTGCACACCGCCAACGCCTTCGAGCAGGCCACCGACGAGCTCTGCTTCATGCTCGGCCCGGTCGTCGCCGCGCTGCTCTGCTCCACGCTCTTCCCCGAGGCCGGCACCCTCGTCGGCGCCGCCCTCTTCCTCACCGGCGTCCTGGTCTTCGCCGCCCAGCGCTCCACCGAGCCGCCGGTCTCACCCCGTACCGTCACGGGCTCCCCGCTGCGGGTCCCCGGCATGGCCCCGCTCCTGGCGGTCTTCCTCGCCACCGGCGCGGTCTTCGGCTCCATGGAGGTGGTGACCGTGGCGTACGTGGACGGCCCCCTCGCCGGTCCGGTGCTGGCCCTCCAGGCCGCCGGCTCCTGCGCGGCGGGCCTCCTCTACGGCCACGCCCGCCGCACCTTCCGGCTCCGCACCTGCCTGGCCGCGATGGCCGTCCTGATGACGATGCCGCTGCTCGCAGCCTCGACCGGCTCGCTGCTCGCCCTCGCCGCCGGGCTCCTCCTGGCGGGCATGGCGACGGCTCCGACGATGGTGACGGGCATGGGCCTGGTGCAGCGCCTGACCCCGGCGTCCCAGCTCAACGAGGGCATGACGCTGGCCGTGACCGCCCTGCTCGGCGGCATCGCGGCCGGCTCCGCCACCGGTGGCTGGGCCGCCGACCACGCGCCGTTCGCGTCCTTCGGCTTCCTGGCCCCCGCCACCGCGGCCGCCGTGGCGCTGACGCTGTGCGCGGCGGCCCGGGTGGGCGGCCGGGCATGACGAAGGCCCGGCAGTCGGTGACTGCCGGGCCTTCGCCCACATGGGATGAGGTGTCCGGGAGGCAAACCTCCCGGACGCTCGGTGGAGATGGCGGGAATCGAACCCGCGTCCAACGGTACGGAAGCAGGGCTTCTCCGTGCGCAGTCCGCTACGAGTTTCTCGGCCCCGGAGATCACACGGACAAGTCTCCGACGGGCTCAGTCACTGTTTGATTTCCCTCTCACCCCCGTGACCGGGGTGAGAGGTTTAGATCCCTAAATGACGCCAGGATCCGGGTCGGGACCACCCCCGGGCTGACGCTCCTCACAGAGGCTTCTTGTCGTTACCTAAAATTAGGCAGCGAGGGCGAAGCGGGAGTTATCGCTCTTGGAGTTGGCGATTATTGGTTGCGACATATGGTTAACGAGATCATTGCCGCTTCCTCGGCACGCTTCCCCTGCATCGGTATCCGCTGTCGAAACCGATCATCCCCATGTTTATTTTTCAAAGTGCGCACCCTTGCGAGGTGGGCACGACCCATCGTACGTGACCGACGGGTGCTGTCGCCAGCGTATTACCCGCGACCGCGCCGCTCCGCCGAACAGCGCCGAGCGGGGCTCACCCGACCTGGGCCGCCCGCTGCTTGCGCTTGGCCGCCGCGATGGCCCGGTTCGTCTCGCGCGTGTCCTGCTTCTCGCGCAGAGTCTGGCGCTTGTCGAACTCCTTCTTGCCCTTGGCGAGCGCGATCTCGACCTTGACCCGGCCGTTCAGGAAGTACAGCGCGAGGGGCACGATCGTGTGACCCGTCTCCTGCGACTTCGCCTCCAGCTTGTCGATCTCCTCGCGGTGCAGCAGCAGCTTGCGCTTCCGCTTCGCCGAGTGGTTGGTCCAGCTGCCCTGCATGTACTCGGGCACATGGATGTTGTGCAGCCACGCCTCGTGCCGGTCGATCTGCACGAAGCCGTCGACGAGCGAGGCGCGGCCCATCCGCAGCGACTTCACCTCGGTGCCCATGAGCACCAGACCGCACTCGTAGGTGTCGACGATGTGGTAGTCGTGGCGCGCCTTCTTGTTCTGCGCGATCATCTTGCGCTCGGGCGCCTTGTCCTGGTTCTTCTTCGCAGGCTTGCCCTGCACGTTCACGAGTCCCTTTGCCATAGTGCGGTCATTTTCGCACTACGAGCCCCCTCCGAGGCCACTCAATACCGTCTTCGCCCGTTCTTCCGCCCGTTCCCCGGCGGTCAGGTCGGGGGTGATGCCCCGGCCGTCGACGGCGTGACCGGCCGGGGTGCGGTAGTGGCCGACGGTCAGCTCGGCGACGGAGCCGTCCGGCAGGGCGCTCGGCATCTGGACCGAACCCTTGCCAAAAGTGCGGGAGCCGACCGTGACGGCCCTGCCCCGGTCCTGGAGGGCTCCGGTGAGCAGCTCGGCCGCGCTCATGGTGCCGCCGTCGATCAGCGCCACCAGGGGCCTGCCGGTGTCGCCGCCGCCCTCCGCGTACACGGCGCGCTGCTCGCCCTCCACGTCGTACGTGGCGACCAGACCGCCGTCGAGGAAGGCGGAGGCCGCCACGGCTGCCTCGGCGACCAGGCCGCCGGCGTTGCCCCGCAGGTCCAGGAGGACGCCGGCGCCGGCCGGGGCGGCGCGTACCGCGTCCCGCACGCGCGTACCCGCGCCCTTGGTGAACGCGGCGACGCGGATCAGCAGGGTCCCGTCGTCGAGGCGGCGGACGGTGACGGGATCCGTGGCGAGCCTGGCCCGGTGCAGGGTCTGGGTCCAGGCCGCGCGGCCGCGCTCGACCCGGAGGGCGACGGTGGAGCCGGGGACGCCGTCGCCGCGCAGGAGGGCGACGACCTCGGAGACCGAGAGCCCGTCGACCGGGCGGCCGTCGACGGAGACGAGCCGGTCGTCGGCCCGCAGCCCGGCGCGCTCGGCGGGGCCGCCGCTCTGCACCCGGGTCACCCGGACCCTGCCGTCGGCGGCCCGGCCGGCGGAGAGCCCCACACCGGTGTACGTGCCGTCGAGCGCCTGCTCGAACTCGGCGTACTCCCTCTTGTCGTACACCGCGCCCCAGCGGTCTCCGCTGCGGCTGACGAACTCCTCGGCCGCCTGCTTGCCCGACTTGCCGTCCGCCATGGCGTCGGCCGCGGCCCGGTTCAGGGCGGCGCTGTCGACCGTCGCGGAGTCCCGGGACCCCTCACCCGCGCGCAGGGTGGCCCCCGTGCGCCCCGCGGTCTCCTGCCGGGGCAGCGAGCCGGTAGCGGCGGCGGTGGCCAGGACCCCTGCGAAGACCAACGTCAGAACGGCCCCACGGAGCACTCCGCGGGGCCGGATACAGGAATGGTCGGTGCCGGCCGGCATGGCGCCCACTCTAGGACAAGGCAAAGGCGCCGCACGGGCTTTGCCCGTACGACGCCCTCCGCCGTCAGCGGGGTCTTCTCACACCTTCAGGTACTTGCGCAGCGCGATGAAAGCGGCCACGGCGGGCATCAGCAGCCCGATGGCGATCACCAGCGGCAGCTTGGCGAGGACGGCGTCCCAGCCGATGAAGTTGACGAGCTGCATCTTCTCCGCGAGCGCGATGCCGTGGTCGATGAGGAAGTACCGGCCGACGAGCAGCAGCACACAGGCGACCGCGCCGCCGAGGAGTCCGGCGAACGCCGCCTCCATGATGAACGGCATCTGGATGTAGAAGCTGGACGCGCCGACGAGCCGCATGATCCCGGTCTCGCGGCGGCGGCTGAAGGCCGAGACGCGGACCGTGTTGACGATCAGCATCAGCGCGATGACCAGCATCAGCCCCATGACGCCGAGGGCGGCGATGTTCATGCCGTTCATCAGGTCGAAGAGGTTCTGCAGGATGCCCCGCTGGTCAGCGACCGACTCGACGCCGTCACGGCCGGCGAAGGCGGTGGCGACCACCTTGTACTTCTCCGGGTCCTTGAGCTTGACCCGGAACGACTCCTGCATCTGGTCCGGCGTCACGACGGAGGCGATGGCGGTGTCGCCGTACTGCTCCTTGTACCGCTTGAACGCCTCGTCGGCCGTCTCGTGCATGACGGTGTCGACGATGTCCATCTTCTTCAGATCGGCCTCGATCTGCTCCTTCTGCTGCGCCGTGACCGCGCCCTTGGCGCACTTGGCCGCCGAGGCCGCGTCGGCCTTGTTGCAGAGGAAGATGGAGACGTTGACCTTGTCGTACCAGTAGTCCTTCATCGTGCTGACCTGCTCGCGCATGAGCAGCGCACCGCCGAACAGGGCGAGCGAGAGGGCCACGGAGACGATGACGGCGAACGTCATCGTGAGATTGCGCCGGAGACCGACGCCGATCTCGGAGAGCACGAACTGAGCGCGCATGGTGTGTTGAGTCCCCTACCTGCTCAGTGCTGGTAACCGTAGACGCCGCGGGCCTGGTCGCGGACGAGGCGGCCCTTCTCCAGCTCGATGACGCGCTTGCGCATCTGGTCGACGATGTTCTGGTCGTGGGTCGCCATGACGACGGTGGTCCCTGTCCTGTTGATGCGGTCGAGCAGCTTCATGATGCCGACCGAGGTCTGCGGGTCGAGGTTGCCGGTGGGCTCGTCGGCGATCAGCAGCATCGGGCGGTTGACGAAGGCCCGGGCGATGGCGACGCGCTGCTGCTCACCGCCGGAGAGCTCGCCCGGCATCCGGTCCTCCTTGCCGCCGAGCCCGACCAGGTCGAGCACCTGCGGCACGGCCTTGCGGATCTCGCCGCGCGGCTTGCCGATGACCTCCTGGGCGAAGGCCACGTTCTGGGCGACGGTCTTGTTGGGAAGGAGGCGGAAGTCCTGGAAGACGGTGCCGAGCTGACGCCGCATGTGCGGCACCTTCCAGTTGGAGAGCCGGGCCAGGTCCTTGCCGAGGACGTGCACCTGGCCTTGGCTGGCGCGCTCCTCGCGGAGGAGCAGCCGCAGGAAAGTCGACTTTCCGGAGCCGGACGAACCGACGAGGAAGACGAACTCCCCCTTCTCGATCTCCAGGGATACATCCCGGAGCGCGGGGCGGTTCTGCTTCGGATAGGACTTGGAGACGTTGTCGAATCGGATCACGGATGCACCACGGTCGGCCGGGAGTAGGTGTGCGTGACCTTACGCGACCGGGGAAGACCCGCGCAGTCGCGGTTCCGGCTTGCGACGTTTATCCCTTTCGCCCTCACGGTGGAACGGTGGCGATCCGGTGGGGCGCGCCGAAACGCCGTCGAGCTGGCAGAGTGGTAGGGGGAACGTCCGGACACCGCCGGGCGTTGTCCTGGTGTGAAACCCAGTGCGGGAGGAGGAGAGCGCATGACCTACGACCGACTGGTGTGCGCCAACTGCGCGGCCCCGGTCGCCGAGGGCCGCTGCCCCGTCTGCCGCGCGAACCGGGAGCGACTGACCCCGCAAGGCGGTCTCTCGCCCGCGATGCTGCTGACGCTGGCGATCGCCCTGCTGGCCGCGATCGCCCTGCTCGCGGCGGTCCGTACGGTCTAGCGGGACCGTGCGGCGTCCACACGAGCCGGAACCATGAGGAAGGGCCGGGGAGCGACTCCCCGGCCCTTCCTCATGCGCTGTACGTCATACGCCGTACGGATCCACGCTCACGGCCGGATCAGACGGCGGCGCGGCCACCGCCGACGAGACGCGGCAGCATGCGGAAGCCGATGCCACCGGCGATCATGGTCGCGGCGCCGATGATCAGGAACGAGGTCTCGGCCGCACCGGTCTCGGCGAGCTCCTCCTTGGCCTGACCCTGCTGCACGGGCTGCGAGCCGGCGTTGTTGGTGTCGGTGTTGTTGTTGCCACCGTCCACGCACTCGGCGCCGTCGAGGTCGACGGTGCAGGTGCCGGCGTCACCGTTGTCGGTGCCGTCGGTGCCGTCGGTGGTGTCGTCGGTCGGGCTGGTCGTCTCGCCCGGGCCCGGCGCCGTGGTCTCGCCCGTGGGGGGCGTGGTCTCGACCGGCGGGGTCGTCTCCGGCGGCGTGGTCACCGGCGGGGTCGTCACCGGCGGGGTCGTCTCCGGCGGCGTCGTGACCGGCGGCGTGGTCACCGGCGGGGTCGTCTCCGGCGGCGTGGTCACCGGCGGCGTGGTCACCGGCGGGGTCGTCTCGGGCGGCGTCGTCACCGGCGGCGTGGTCACCGGCGGCGTCTCCGTCTCCTCGCACCCGGCCGTGCCCGGAATGCACACGGTGGGATCCGAGGTCACGCTGTTCGGAACCTCGTCACCGAAGGCACCCACGGCCTGCGCCGCACCCGCCGCGGTCAGCGACGCACCGGCCGCGATCACCGCACCGGCGGCGATGCGCGCGATACGGACTCGCATCTGCTTGGTCATCTGGCTGCTACCCCCAGTAGCTCATCTCGTCATGGGGCAGCGCTCGGGGCACGCGACAGAGGCGGCTCACTGCTGGGCCCGCCCCCGTTCGCACGCGCCCCAGAAATGCGCATGCCAGTACGCCACCCTTCCGATTTTCCGATGAGGCGTCAAGGTCGTTGCGCGTGCGATGCCCGAAAGATCACGACGTGTCCCACATGCGGGGATGCAACTGTGACGTAAACCCAGAACTCCGGGCCCCGCACTGCCAGTTCCCTTGTCGACAAAGCTCCCCGGCAGCCCCGTTTCCGCTTGCGTCAGCGAATCCGCTGAGCGGCCGGAGGACACGGCGTGGAACGACGACGGGCCCCGCACCGTGACGGTGCGGGGCCCGAACGTGCCGTGTTCCGGGGTTACTTCTCCTGCTGCTTGCGCCAGCGGATGCCCGCCTCCAGGAAGCCGTCGATCTCGCCGTCCAGAACGGACTGCGGGTTGCCGACCTCGAACTCCGTACGGAGGTCCTTGACCATCTGGTACGGGTGCAGGACGTACGAGCGCATCTGGTTGCCCCAGGAGCTGCCGCTGTCCTTCAGGGCGTCCATCTTGGCCCGCTCCTCCTGGCGCTGACGCTCGAGGAGCTTGGCCTGGAGGACGTTCATGGCGCTCGCCTTGTTCTGGATCTGCGAGCGCTCGTTCTGGCAGGAGACGACGATGCCGGTCGGGAGGTGCGTGATGCGCACCGCCGAGTCGGTCGTGTTGACGCCCTGGCCGCCGGGGCCCGACGCGCGGTAGACGTCGACGCGCAGCTCGGACTCGTCGATCTCGACGTGGTCGGAGGACTCGACGACCGGCAGGATCTCGACACCGGCGAAGGAGGTCTGGCGACGGCCCTGGTTGTCGAAGGGCGAGATGCGGACCAGGCGGTGAGTGCCCTGCTCGACGGAGAGCGTGCCGTAGGCGTACGGCGCCTTCACCACGAAGGTGGTCGACTTGATGCCGGCCTCCTCCGCGTACGAGGTCTCGTAGATCTCGGTCGAGTAGCCGTGGCGCTCCGCCCAGCGCAGGTACATGCGCTGGAGCCGCTCGGCGAAGTCGGAGGCGTCGACGCCACCGGCCTCGGCGCGGATGTTGACCAGGGCCTCGCGCTCGTCGTACTCGCCGGAGAGGAGGGTGCGGACCTCCATCTCGTCGAGGGCCTTGCGGACGGAGGTGAGCTCCGTCTCGGCCTCGGCGAGGGTGTCCGGGTCGTCCATCTCCTCGGCGAGCTCGAAGAGCACCGCGAGGTCGTCGATGCGCCCGCGCAGGGTCTCGGCCTTGCGGACCTCGGCCTGCAGGTGCGAAAGCTTGCTCGTGATCTTCTGCGCCGCCTCCGGGTCGTCCCACAGGGACGGGGCCGCGGCCTGCTCTTCGAGCACGGCGATGTCCGCCCTCAGCTTCTCGAGGTCCAGGACGGCCTCGATCGACCCCATGGTCGAGGAGAGGGACTTCAGCTCTTCTGATACATCGACGACTGCCACGCGTCCAGCGTAACGGCTCGCCGCCGCTGTTACGGCAGGGAGGACTGCTTGGAGTCCTGCGGCGGGGTGTCGGCGTCCCCGGAGGCCGCCAGGTAGCCGCCCGCGCCGAGGGCGCCCGCGACCACCACCGCGGCGATGGTGAGGGTGATCCGGCGCTTGCGGACCGTCTCGGCCTTGTGGCGGGCCGAGCCGGGTCTGCGGGCCCCCGCGGGGCGCGGGGCGCGGGCCGTGCCCAGGGGGCCGCCGGAGAGCTCGTCGGGGGCCGGGACGCGCATGGAGGTGTGGGTGTCGCGGTTGGAGTCGGGCGAGGCGCCGGGGACGAGCGGGACGGCGGCCCGGCGCGGACCGGGCTCCCCCGCGCCCGTGCCGGTGGCGTACGTGTCCTCCTCGTACGTCTCCGGCGCCGGCTCCGCGTCCGGCTCGTCCACGTCGAGCGGCGGGATGCCCTTGAGCAGCGGCAGGACGTCCTTGAGGCGGGTGGCGAGCTCGGAGGCGCGCAGCCGGGAGGCCGGGGCCTTGGCCAGGCACTGCACGATCAGCTGCCACAGCTCCTCGGGGATGCCGGGCAGCGGGACGACGGTCTCGGTGACGTGGCGGCGCAGCACGGCGCCGGGGTGGCCGCCGCCGAACGGGGTGAAGCCGGCGAGCAGCTCGTACAGGACCGTCGCGAGGGCGTAGATGTCGACGGCGGCGCGCGGCGGGAGGCCCTCGACGATCTCGGGGGCGAGGTAGTCGGGGGTGCCGATGATCCGGGTGGCCTTGGTGCGGCCCGGCGTGTCGATCAGCTTGGCGACGCCGAAGTCGGTGAGCAGGGCGGGGTGCGCGCCGCCGGGTCCGAGCGGTCCCTCCATGTCGAGCAGGATGTTCTCCGGCTTGACGTCCCGGTGGACGATCCCGGCGGCGTGCGCGGCCGCGAGGGCGTCGGCGACGTCGGCGACGATCGCGACGGCGGCCTCGGGGGCGAGCCTGCGTTCCCGGTCGAGGCGGGTGCGCAGGTCGGTGCCGCGGACGAGGTCCATGACGAGGGCCAGGTCGTTGCCGTCGACGACGAGGTCGCGGACCTTGACCACGCGGGGGTGGTCGAGGCCGAGCAGGGCGGTCCGCTCCTGGACGAAGCGGCCGACGAGCTCCTGGTCGGAGGCCAGGTCCTCGCGCAGCAGTTTGACGGCGACGGGACCCTCGGGCCCCTCGCCGAGCCACACCGTTCCTGCACTGCCCCGTCCCAGGATCTGGTGGGTGGTGTAGCGGCTGCCGATGTTCCGTGCCAAGACTGCTCCCTCAGCGGCTGCGGTTCGCGTGCAAAGTTACGCGTCCGCAGCCGCCGGACGTCACTTCCGAGGGGAAATCACCCCTCGGAAGTCGATAAATCGGCAGTATTACGTGGTCCCGGGCCGTCACTGCCCGGTCTTACCGCCGGTAGCGCCGGTGGAGTCGCTCGCCTCGCCGATCTTGGAGAACCAGTCGGTCACCTTCGCGATGCCGTCGCCGATGGCCTCCCAGTAGCCCTTGCCCTCGGCGATCCAGTCCTGGAGCGGGGTCAGCTCCCAGACGAGCCAGCCCGCGACCACGAACAGCACGATCATGACCAGGCAGCCCTTGAGGCAGCCGAGGCCGGGGATCCGCACCGGGTTGGCGCTGCGCTGACGCGGCGGCCGCGGCTCGCGCGGGGCAGGCGCCGGGGCCTGGGGCGGCGGCTGCGGCGGGGTGTACTGCTGCTGGGGCTGCGCGTACTGCTGCGGGGCGGGCGGCGGCGCGTACTGCTGCGGCTGGTGCTGCTGGTGCTGCTGCTGCTGGTGCTGCGGCGGGTACGGCTGCTGCGGCCGCTGCTGCGCGGGACGCTGCTGCTGGTACGGCTGCGGCGGCTGCTGCCCGTACTGGCCCTGCTGGCCCTGCTGCCCGTACTGGCCGGGTCGCTGGTCCTGCGGGGGCTGCTGGCGCTGCGGGCGGCGGCGCAGCGGGTCCTGGCTCGGGTCCAGGTACTGCACCTGCGTCTGCTCGTTGCGGTCGCGGGCCGCGCGGAGCTGGCTCTGCCAGGGGTGCGGCTCCTCGGACTGCGCGCCCTGCGGCGGCTGCGGCGGTACGGGGGGCATGACGGCCGTCGGGTCGGCGGCGCCCGCCGAGCCGCTGGTCGGCATGACGCTGGTCGCGCCGGCGGGGTCGTACCGCGGCGGCATCCCGGCACCGCTGGGCAGCACCTGGGTGGGGTCGGCGGCACCCGCCTCGGGGGTCTCCGGGACGGGCGCGGGCGCCGGGTCCGGGGCGAGGAGCGCGCCGACGCCCTCGGCCGCCTCGATCTGGGCGGGCGTGGAGTGCACGCCGATGCCGGCGGCGACCGCGCGCAGACCGCGCGCGAGGTTCACCGCGCTCGGCCGCCGGTCCGGGTCCTTGCTGAGGCAGCGCTCTATGACCGTCCACAGGGGCCCGGGCACGGTCGAGGGCCTGCGGGGCTCCTCGCTGAGGTGCCGGTGGAGGACCTCGAGGGCGGTGCCGCCCGCGAACGGCGGCCGGCCGGTGACCAGCTCGTAGAGCAGGATGCCGGCGCCGTAGATGTCGACGGCGGAGGTCTGCGGGCGGCCCTCGGCGGACTCCGGCGCCACGTACGCGGGCGTGCCGACGAATTCGTGGGTGCGGGTCAGCCCCGGGGAGTCCGCGAGGCGCGCGATGCCGAAGTCGGTGAGCATCGGGTGCATCTGGCCGCCCTGCTCGGCGAGCAGGACGTTGGCCGGCTTCAGGTCGCGGTGGACGACGCCGTCGGCGTGGCTGGCGGCGAGCGCGTCGGCGATCTGGGCGGTCAGGAGGGCGGCGGCGACCGGGGTGAGCGGGCCGCTGTCGCGGATGTACCGGTGCAGGTCGGGGCCCTCGACGAGGTCCATGACGAGCGCGAGGACATCGCCCTCGACGACCAGGTCGCGGGTGCGCACGATGTTGGGGTGGGTGAGCCGGAGCAGCACGGACCGCTCGCGCAGGAAGCGCATCACGATGTCCGCGTCGTTGGCCAGCTCCTCCTTGAGGACCTTGATCGCGACGGTCTCGCCGGGCTGGCCGGGCACGGCCGCCTCGGCGCCCGCCGTCTCCCTCTGGCGGGCTCGCCAGACGGTGCCCGTGGCGCCGCGGCCGAGCGGCTCCTCGAGCAGGTACTTGCTGCCGATAGGCCGCACGTCACGCGCTCCCTGCTGATCGTGGTCCTGGGGTGATCCGGTGATGCTCCCTGGGTCCCTGTTCTCTGTTGTGACCCGTCCGGGTGTCCGACCCACTTTAGTGCCGCCGAACGGGGTACCGACCGGTCGTCCACAGGCCGATTCCGATTCCCGAGGCCCGCCGGGGGCGGGCCGGTGCCGTGCCGTCGCCGGTGTCGACGCGTGCCGTCGCCGGGCGGGCCCGGGTGGGTCCGGTCTGTCCGAAAGAAGACGCTTCAGGAGGCGGGACGGTTGCGGGGCATGTTCCGAAGGCATGCTCAACCAGGCACTTTTGCGTCCACAGCCGACCATTCAAGATCACTTCCGGCCGACCCGGGGGCGGGTTGTCGGTGGCAGGTGCGAGGATGCCTCCAGCACGTCGCATCGGTGGGGTCGGGAGCCCCCGCGCCGTGCCGACCTGTACCGGGCGACGCGTCCGTGCCGGGTGGGGGGAGTCACAGGGCGGTTCCCCTGCCGGGCATCACGCAGAAGGGACCGCTGACGGCGATGCAGATCCGGCTGACCGTCCTCGCGCCGTACGCCGGCCATGGCGCCGGACGTACCTGCGACGTGCTCGTCACGGCCCCCGCCGGGACGGCCCTGGCCGCCGTGGCCTCGAATCTCGCCGCCGCCGTCACCGGCCCCGACACCTCCGCCTCGGGCACCACCGTGCTCTACGCGGGCGCGGAGCGGCTCGACGGCCGCCGGTGCGTGCTCGGCGAGCCCCCGCTGGTCGACGGCGCGGTCCTCTCCCTCCAGGTCCCCGGCCCCGACGACCGCGTCGGCGAGGCCGCCGCGGCCCGGCTGCACGTGGTGGCGGGCCCCGACGCGGGCGGAGTGCACCTGCTGCACGGCGGAGCGATCAGAATCGGCCGTTCCGTGGACGCCGACGTACCGCTCGACGACCCGGACGTCTCCCGCGCGCACTGCACGGTGACCGTCGGCGAGGACGGCCGGGTCACGGTCGCGGACCGGGGCTCGACGAACGGCACGACCCTCGACGGCACGCCGGTCGGCGACCGCCCGGTCGCCTTCCGGCCGGGCGCGCTGCTGCGCCTCGGCGAGTCCGCCCTCCGGCTGACCGGTCCCGGCGACGACCTCGGCGGTACGGAGACGAGGGCGACGGCCCCGGACGGCGAGGGCCACCTGCGCGTGGCACCGCCCGGAGCCGACGGACGGGCTCCGGCGACGGACGACCGGCCCGCCCACGCGGGCGTGCCCCGCTCGGCGGCCGACGGCGCGCTGGACGACACCACCCACGGCGGGGCGCGCGGCGTCCCGCTCGGCGGGCCCACCGAGAGCGCGTACGACGACCCGTACGGTCCGGGCGGTGCCCGCGACCGCGGTGCGGACTCACCCGGCGCGGGCCACGCCCGCGCGGGCGACCACCTCGGCGGCCACGACGGGTCCGACGGCGGCGAGGCGCACAGCAGGACCCGACCGTCCCCCGGCGACACTCCCCCCGCCCAGGCCGGCCCTCCGCGCGCGGGGGGCGGTGGCAAGCGGGGCCTCGGCGCCTGGGCCCGGCGCCTGGCCGGCGGACGCGAGGAACTCCCGGCGCCAGCCGCCGACCCCCGTACGGCCCCGGACACCCACGCGGGCGCCCGGCTCGGCTCCGGAGCCCGGGACGGCTCCCCCGCGCCCGTGCCGCTGGCCGACACCTGGCCCGACCCGGCCACCGTCCTGCTCACCGCCCTCGGTCCCGGACCCCGGCTCTGGGAGCGCGGCCAGGACCATCCCGAATCCCTGGTGGTCCGGCTCGGCACCACGGACCGCGCCGACCTCTCCGGCGTCCCGGTCACCGTGGGACTGCGGGAGGCCGGGTCGCTGGGCCTCGCCGGCCCAGCCGACCGGCTCGCCGGTCTCGCCCGCTCGGTCGTCGCGCAGCTCGCCGCCCTGCACTCCCCCTCCGACCTGGAGATCGTGCTGATCAGCGCCGACCGGAACCGCTCGCTGGACGAGCGGCGCCGGTCCTGGGGCTGGCTCGGCTGGCTCCCGCACGTCCGGCCGGCCCACGGCCAGGACTGCCGGCTGCTCCTGGCGTACGACCGCGAGCAGGCCCAGGCCCGTACGGCGGAGCTGACCCGGCGGCTCGACGACGGCCCCCTCGGCCCCGGCTGGCCCAGCGCCGACCGCGCGTCCGTCGCCGACGCCGCGGCCCGCCACGAGGGGCCGACGACGGTCGTGATCGTCGACGGCGACCCCGGGTCGGCGGCCCTGCGCGAGACCGTCGCGCGGCTGGCCGGAGCCGGAGCGGCGGCCGGGATCCATCTCCTGTGCCTCGCCGAGGCGCCCTCGGCCTCCCCGGTCTCCCCGGTGGCCGCCACCTACGAGACGGCGTGCGCCGCGTCCCTCGCGTTCCGCGAGTGCGGGGCCGCCGCGCTCCTCAGCGGCGACGTGGCGACGGCCCTGCGGCTGCTCAGGACCTCCGGCGGACGGGTCGCGGGCCACGGCACGGTCGGCGTGGTCGACGCGGTCTCCGTCGCCTGGGCCGAGCGGTTCGGGCGCGCGCTCGCCCCCTTGCGTTCGGACACGGCGGCGGCGCCCGGCGCGCGTGCCGCCGCGCTGCCCCCGTCGGCCCGCCTGCTCGACGAACTCGGGCTCGCCCGCGCCACCCCCGCCTCCCTGATGGCCCGCTGGGCCTCCGCCGGGGACGGCACCGCCGTCCTGGGCGCGGGGCCGCGCGGCCCGCTGGCCGTGGACCTCACCCGTGAGGGCCCGCACCTGCTGATCGAGGGACCCGCGGGAAGCGGGCGGACGGAGCTGCTCCGTTCGATCGCCGCCTCGCTCGCGGCCGGCGGCCGCCCCGACCGGCTCGGCCTGCTCCTGGTCGACGGGGCGGGCGGCGACCGCGGCGAAGGGCTCGCGGTCTGTACGGAGCTGCCGCACGTGACGGAGCATCTGGTCGCCTCCGACCCGGTGCGGATGCGGGAGTTCGCGCAGGCCCTGGGCGCGGAGCTGAAGCGCCGGGCGGAGCTGCTCGGCGACGGCCACTTCGCCGACCGCCGGGGGCCGCGCGCGGCGACCGCGGCGACCGCCGCCGACCGGCTGATCGGCCAGCGTGCCCCGAGCGCGGCGGAGTCCGTGCCCCAGGGCGCCCGCGCGACCGTCCGGCTCCAGGACTCCGGCGACCTCACGGACCGCCCGAGCGGCCGCACCCTGCGCACGGGCGACGGCACGATCGGCTCGCTGCCGAGCACACGAAGCGGCCGCGCGGACGGCCCGTACCCCCCCTCGGACGACCTCGGCGGCCGCCCGAGCGGCCGGATCACGTACACGGGAGACCTCGACGGTCGGCCGAGCGGGCGGAGCGCGTACCCGGGAGACCTCGACAGCCGGCCCAGCGGGCGGAGCGCGTACCCCGGTGCCGAGGACCTCGGCGGCCGGGCCGGCGGCCGGATGGCGTACCCCGGGTCCGAGGACCCGGCCGGGCGTCCCAGCAGCCGCACCCTGCGCACGGGCGACGACGACCTCACCGACCACCCCAGCGGCCGCGTGTCCCGCACCGGGGCCGAGGACCTGGGCGGCCACGGCAGCGGACGGGTGTCACGCGGCGGGGCCGAGGACCTCGGCGGCCACGGCAGCGGACGGGTGCCCCGCCCCGGCGACGGTTCGCTCGACGAGCGGTCCGGTGCCCGGACGCGGGCCGCCGCCGACGCCTTCCTGACCGATACGCCCAGCGGGCGGCTGCCGCGCCGGGACGGCGCCGACCGCTCCGGCGGCCGCACCCTCCGCACCGGCGACGGCGACCTCACGGACCGCCCGAGCGGGCGCGTGTCCCGCACCGGGGCGGAGGACATCGCCGGCCGGGCCGGCGGACGCGTCCCCCGGCCCGGGGAAGGTGACCTCGGCGGATACCCGAGCGGTCGCGTGTCCCGGCCCGGCGACGGCGACCTCGCCGACCGCTCCGGCGGCCGCGTGCCCCGCCCCTCCGGCGAGGAGACCGCCGGGCGGATCCCCCGGCCCGCCGTCGGTGAGCAGGGGTCCGGCCGAGCCCCGGGCAGTCCCGCCCACCTCCCCCGGCTCATCGTTCTCGTCGACGACTTCGACGCCCTCGTCGCCCCGGCGCTCGGCGCCTCCGGGCGGCCCGCCGCCGGTTCCGTCGTGCGGGCCCTGGAGGCCGTCGCGCGGCACGGCGAGCGGCTCGGTGTGCACCTCGTCGCGACCTCCGCGCGTCCCGACCGGACCGCCGACACGGAGCTGGCCCACGGGGCCCGGCTGCGGATCGTGCTCGACGCGCCCCCGGTGACCGCGGGTCCGGACGTACCGGCCGCCGGGCGCGGGCGCCTCGGCCATCCGGACGGCCGGGTGACGCCCTTCCAGGCGGGCCGTGTCACCGGCCGGATCCCCCGGACGGCGACGCTCCGCCCCACCGTCGTGCCACTGGAGTGGGAGCGGATGGGCGATCCGCCGACCCGCCGTCCGGTCCGCGAGCTGGGCAACGGACCGACGGACCTGGCCCTGCTCGCCAGCGCCCTCGACCGTGCCGCCCGCTCGGTGGAGGCGACGCCCGTGCCCCCGCTGACCCCCGCGACCCACAGCTGACACCACGTCACGAGGGCGACACAAGGCCCCCCTTGACCCGGCCGACGATGATCGCGCCGACGGGGCTCCGCCCGCTCAGGCCTTGAGCGCCGCGACCGTCGACCGCGCCAGATCGTCCACGTACCCCGGGGGCAGCGGCGTACGGACCACGACGACGCGCCAGTAGAGCGGCCCGACGACCAGGTCGAGGGCGCGGCCCGGGTCGGCACCCTCGGGGAGTTCGCCGCGGGCGACGGCCTCGCGGACGATCTGGGCCATGACGCCGCGCTGGCCGTCGAGCAGCGCGGCCGTGACGGCCTCGGCGATCTCGGGCTGCCGGGCCGCCTCGACGAGCAGGTCCGGGATGACCTGCGAGGCGACGGGGTGGCGCAGCGCGTGCGAGGCCACCTGGAGGAGCGCGCGCACGTCCCCGTGCAGGGAGCCGGTGTTCGGCGCCGGCAGACCCTGGGCGGCGAAGGCACCGACGAGGTCGAGGACGAGGGCGAGCTTGGACTTCCAGCGCCGGTAGACGGCGGTCTTGCCGACTCCCGCGCGGCGCGCGATGCCCTCGATGGACATCCGGGCGAAGCCGACGGCCGCGAGCTCCTCGAAGACGGCGGCGCGGATGGCCTCGGTCACGTCCTCGCGCAGTACGGCCGCTCCGGCGGGGGCGCGGCGGGGGGTCGGATCGGTCATGAACGGCATCCTAACCAACGGCGACGCCCCGAGGGCGTCACGACGATACGGTTGCGTTCCGACGTGGGATCATCCTAGTCTCCCCGTAGCGACGATACGGACCCGTTCCATCGCCGAGGATGCCCGCACCCTTCGTCGAAAGCGCCCACCCGTGACCACCCAGACGCTTCCCCCGCCCCTGCAGAAGCCCCCTCCCGGGGAGGCCTCACCCCGCGAGACCCAGGAGGCCTCACCCCCCGAGACCCAGAGGGCCTCACCCCACGCGGCCTCCACCGAGGACCTGCGCGAACTCGCCCGCCGCCACGGCCTCACCGTCAGCGGCGCCCGTCCCTCGCTGCCCGCCTACGCCCGGCAGATCTGGTCCCGCCGCGACTTCATCACCGCCTTCGCGACCGCCCGGCTGACCGCCCAGTACAGCCAGGCGCGCCTCGGCCAGGTCTGGCAGGTGATGACGCCGCTGCTCAACGCCGCCGTCTACTACCTGATCTTCGGCGTCCTCATGGACGCCAAGGAGGGCGTCGCCGACTACGTGCCCTTCCTGATCACCGGCATCTTCGTGTGGACGTTCACCTCGAACACGATCCTGGCCGGCACCCGGGCGATCAGCGGCAACCTGGGCCTCGTCCGCGCCCTGCACTTCCCCCGCGCGAGCCTGCCGATCTCGCTGTCGCTCCAGCAGCTCCAGCAACTGCTGCTCTCGCTCGCCGCACTGGCCATGATCCTGTTCGCGCTCGGCGAGTTCCCCACCTGGAGCTGGCTCCTCGCCGTCCCCGCGCTGCTCTGCCAGGCGCTGTTCAACACGGGCGTGGCGCTCGTCCTCGCCCGGCTCGCGGCCCGCACCCCTGACATCTCCCAGCTGATGCCGTTCGTGCTCCGCACCTGGATGTACGCCTCGGGCGCGATGTGGTCGATCCAGAACCTGGCGGCGAGCGGACGCTTCCCCGACGGCGTGGTGCTCGCCCTCCAGTGCAACCCGGCGGCGGTCTACATCGACCTGATGCGCTTCGCGCTCATCGAGAGCTACACCTCGGCGCAGCTGCCGCCGCACGTCTGGGCACTCGCCGCCGGCTGGGCCCTGCTGGCCTTCGGGGGCGGTTTCATCTGGTTCTGGAAGGCGGAGGAGACGTACGGCCGTGGCTGACCCGCAGAGCACCCCCACCCCCACCCTCACGCCCCTCGACACCCCCACCCCGCCCCCCACGACCGCACCCTCCCCGACCGTCGTGGTCGACGGAGTCCACATCACCTACACGGTCAACGGCGGCGGCAGCGGCGGCCGGGGTGCCGCGACGGCCGCGCTCAGCCGCATGCTCCGGCGTGGCGGGAAGCGGCCGGCCGGACGCCGGGTCCACGCCGTGAAGGGCGTCAGCTTCGTCGCGTACCGGGGCGAGGCAATTGGCCTGATCGGTTCGAACGGATCTGGGAAATCCACCCTCCTGAAGGCCATCGCGGGCCTCCAGCCCGTCGAGCGGGGCCAGGTGTACACCGATGGGCAGCCCTCGCTCCTCGGCGTCAACGCGGCCCTCATGAACGACCTCACGGGCGAGCGGAACGTGATCCTGGGCGGTCTCGCGATGGGCATGAGCCGCACGGAGGTCCGCGAGCGCTACGACGAGATCGTGGACTTCTCCGGCATCAACGAGAAGGACGACGCGATCTCCCGCCCCATGGGGACGTACTCCTCCGGCATGGGGGCGCGGCTGCGCTTCTCCATCGCCGCCGCGAAGAGCCATGACGTCCTGCTCATCGACGAGGCCCTGTCCACCGGCGACGCGCGCTTCCGCCGCCGGAGCCAACGGCGGATCGACGAACTGCGGGCGGAGGCCGGGACGGTCTTCCTGGTCAGCCACTCGAACTCGACGATCACGGAGACCTGCGAGCGGGCCCTGTGGCTGGAGGCGGGCACGCTGCGGATGGACGGCCCGGCGAAGGAGGTGGTGGCGGCGTACGAGGAGTTCACCGCGACAGGAGCCGGAACAGGGGCCAAAGAAAAGGGCAAATAAGACATTAAGGGCTACAGTGCGGAGGGATGACGAACGATCACCCGCAGCCGCCACCAGGGCCCCGAGCCGAGCCCCCCAGGCTCACCGGGTCCCCCTTCGACTCGGACACCTTCACCTCCGCCACCTTCGTCACGGTCGGCCGCGGCCCCTACCTCGCCGTCGCCGCCGTCTGGCTGATCACCCGCGTCGGCATGCTGCTGCTGCTCCTCCGCGACACCCTCGGCATCGGCGGCGTCCGCCGCGAAGTGGACCTCTACCAGCACTGGTACGAGCAGTTCGCCCAGGGGACCTTCCCGCCCGGCGACGTCACCTGGCAGTACCCGCCCGGCGCGGGGCTCGTGATCATGTCGCCGGGCGTCCTCCCCTGGCTGGCCTACGTCCAGGCGTTCGTCGCGCTCACCCTCCTGGCCGACGCGGTCGTCACCGCCGCACTCGCCCGCGCCGACAGCGCCCGGCTCACCCACGGCACCTGGATCTGGGTCTGCGGGCTGCCGCTGCTCCTGCACCTGCCGCTCGCGCGGTACGACGTCCAGACCACCGCCCTCGCCGTGCTCGCGCTGCTCGCGCTCACCGCCCGCTCGACCGCCGCCCACCAGCTCGGCGGGGCGCTCGCGGGCATCGGCGCGATGGTCAAGGTCTGGCCCGCGCTCGCCCTGATCGGCACCCCCCGGGGCCGTACCACCCGCGAGGCGTGGACCGCCGCGGTCGTCGCGGCCCTCGCCCTCCTCGCGACGCTCGCGCTGTTCTTCTCCGACTCCCTCGGCTTCCTGCGCCAGCAGGGCAGCCGCGGCATCCAGATCGAGTCGCTCGGCGGCACGGCCCTCGCGCTGGCCGAGGCCGGCGGCAGCTGGCCGGGCAGGGTCGAGTTCCGCTACGGGGCCTTCGAGTACGTCGGCCCGTACGTCTCCAGCCTCGGCCACCTCGCCCTGCTGCTCACCGTCATCGCCTTCGGCTGGCTGCTGCTGTGGCGCGTACGGGCCCACCGCTGGACCGCCGCCACCCCGCTCGACGCGGCCCTCACCGCCGTCCTGCTGTTCACCGTCACCAGCCGGGTGATCAGCCCCCAGTACATGATCTGGCTGCTCGGCCTCGCCGCCGTCTGTCTGACCTCGCGCGACACCGTGATGCGCCCCGTGGCACTGCTGCTGCTCCCGGCCGCCGCCCTCAGCTCCCTCGCGTACCCCGTCCTGTACGACCACGTCGTCGCCGGCACCCCCCAGGGGCTGACCGTCATGGTCCTCCGCAACGGTCTGCTGCTCGCCGCGGCCCTGCTCGCCGCCCGCCGCCTGTGGACGTCGACGGTCACCGGACCGCCCGAGGACGCCGCGTAGACCTCGGGAAGCCGCGTGGCACGCACGGGAGAAGGGCCCCACCGGACGACCGGTGGGGCCCTTCTCACGTCATCGCCTCGGCGACTAGCTGTGCGTACGCAGCAGCGTGCGCATCGTCCGCATCGCCACCGACAGGTTCGCCAGGTCGAAGGTGTCCGAGCCCTGGATCTCCTCCAGGGTCGTCCGCGCGCGGCCCAGGATCGCCGCGTTCTTCTCCTCCCAGTCCTTGAACCGCTGCTCCGGGCTCGACGTGCCGTTCCCGGCCGCCAGGACGTCCGCGGTCAGCGCCGCGTGCGCCGCGAACAGGTCCTCACGGATCGACGCACGGGCCATCGACTGCCACCGGTCGTCGCGCGGCAGCTCGATGATCCGGTCCATCAGGTCGGTGATCCGCAGCCGGTCGGCCAGGTCGTAGTAGACCTCGGCCACCGCCAGCGGTTCCTTGCCCGTCCGGTCCGCGATCCCCACGATGTCGAGGATCGGGAAGGCGGAGGAGAAGCCGGCCACCTGCAGCGCGAGCTCCTCCGGCACGCCGACCTCGGTCAGCTCCTCCACGATCGACTGGTACCACTCCAGGTCCGCGCCGCGCAGCAGGTTCGGCAGCTGCGCCCAGACCTGCTCGACGCGCTCGGCGAAGAACTCGATGGTCTCGGTGAGCTGGAGCGGCTGCGGCCGGTTGTTGAGCAGCCAGCGCGTGCCGCGCTCGACGAGCCGGCGGGAGTGCAGCCGCATCCGGGTCTGGACGTCGGCCGGCACCTGGTTGTCGAGGGCCTCGACGGCGTCCCAGACCTGGCCGAGGCGGAAGACGACCCGGGCCGCGGTCTGCGCCCGGACGATCTCCTCGATCGACGCGCCCGTCTCCTCGCGGAGGCGGTGCAGGAAGGTCGAGCCACCGGCGTTGACGGTGTCGTTGACCAGGACGGTGGTGATGATCTCGCGGCGCAGGGGGTGGTTGTCGACGGCCTCGGTGAACTTCTCGCGCAGCAGCGTCGGGAAGTACGCGTGGAGCAGCCCGCGCAGGTACGGGTCGTCCGGCAGCTCCGTACCGATGAGCTCGTCGGCCACTGTGATCTTGGTGTACGCGAGGAGGACGGCGAGCTCCGGCTGGCTCAGACCGCGGCCGTTGTTGAGCAGGTCGCGGATCTGCCGGTCGTTGGGCAGGAACTCCAGGGACCGGTCGAGGGCCCCGTCGCGGCCCAGCCGGCGCATGAAGCGCTGGTGGGCGTGGAGCAGGGACGGCGACTGGGCGACGGCGTTGGCGAGGGCGGTGTTCTGCGCGTAGTTGTTGCGCAGGACGAGCTTGCCGACCTCGTCGGTCATCTCCGCGAGGATCTTGTTGCGCTGCTTGACGGTCATGTCGCCCTCGGCGACGAGCCCGTTGAGCAGGATCTTGATGTTGACCTCGTGGTCGGAGGTGTCGACGCCGGCGCTGTTGTCGATGGCGTCGGTGTTGACCTTGCCGCCCTGGCCCTCGGGGCCGCCGGTGCGGGCGAACTCGATACGGCCCAGCTGGGTCGCGCCGAGGTTGCCGCCCTCGCCGATGACCTGGGCGCGGACGTCCTGGCCGTCGACGCGGATGGCGTCGTTGGCCTTGTCGCCGACGTCTGCGTTCGACTCGGCCGAGGACTTGACGTACGTCCCGATGCCGCCGTTCCACAGCAGGTCGACCGGCGCGTGGAGCACGGCCTTCATCAGCTCGGCCGGGGTCATCTTGGTGATGCCGTCCTCGATGCCGAGGGCGGCCCTGACCTGCGCGTTGACCGGGATCGACTTGGCGCTGCGGGGATGGATGCCACCGCCCGCGGAGAGCAGCGAGGTGTCGTAGTCGGCCCAGGACGAGCGGGGCAGCTCGAAGAGCCGACGGCGCTCGGCGTACGAGACGGCCGCGTCCGGGTTCGGGTCGATGAAGATGTGCCGGTGGTCGAACGCGGCGACGAGCCTGATGTGCTCGCTGAGCAGCATGCCGTTGCCGAAGACGTCGCCGGACATGTCGCCGACGCCGACGACCGTGAAGTCCTGGGTCTGGGTGTCGTGGCCCAGCTCGCGGAAGTGCCGCTTGACGGACTCCCAGGCGCCGCGGGCGGTGATGCCCATGCCCTTGTGGTCGTATCCGGCGGAGCCGCCGGAGGCGAAGGCGTCACCGAGCCAGAAGCCGTACGACTCCGCGACCCCGTTGGCGATGTCGGAGAAGGTCGCGGTGCCCTTGTCGGCGGCGACCACCAGGTAGGTGTCGTCCTCGTCGTGGCGGACCACGTCGGCCGGCGGCACGACCTCGCCCGCGACCAGGTTGTCGGTGATGTCGAGCAGCGCCGAGATGAAGGTCTTGTACGAGGCGATGCCCTCGGCCAGCCAGGCGTCCCGGTCCACGGACGGGTCCGGGAGCTGCTTGGCGACGAAGCCGCCCTTGGCGCCGACCGGCACGATGACGGTGTTCTTCACCATCTGCGCCTTGACCAGGCCGAGGATCTCCGTACGGAAGTCCTCACGGCGGTCGGACCAGCGCAGACCGCCTCGGGCGACCTTGCCGAAGCGCAGGTGGACACCCTCGACGCGCGGGGAGTACACCCAGATCTCGAAGGCCGGGCGGGGCGCCGGAAGGTCCGGGATGGCCTGCGGGTCGAACTTCATCGACACGTAGGAGTGCGGCTTCCCGTCCTCGGTGACCTGGAAGAAGTTCGTCCGCAGCGTCGCCTTGATGACGGTCAGGAAGGACCGCAGGATCCGGTCCTCGTCCAGGCTCGCGACCTGGTCGAGGGCGGCGTCCAGCTCCTCCAGGAGCGCGTCGATCAGCTCGGTGCCGGCGCGCTGGCGCTCCGGGGCCATCCGGGCCTCGAAGAGGTTGACGAGCAGCCGGGTGGTGTGGACGTTGTTGCGGAGGGTGTCCTCCATGTAGTCCTGGCTGAACGTCGCACCGGCCTGGCGCAGGTACTTGGCGTAGGCGCGCAGCACCATCGCCTCGCGCCAGTTGAGCCCGGCGGAGAGGACGAGCGAGTTGAAGTTGTCGTTCTCGGCCTCGCCGGTCCAGGTGGCGGCGAAGGCCTCCTGGAAGCGCTCGCGGGCGTCGTCGCCGAGGTAGTCGCCACCGTTGCCGGTCGCGACGGGCATCCGCAGACCGAAGTCGTAGACCCAGGCGTGCGTGCGGTCGGCGCAGCGCAGCTCGTACGGCCGCTCGTCGGTCACCTCGACGCCGAGCCGGTTGAGCACCGGGAGCACGGCGGAGAGGGAGATCGGGTCGCCCGTCTTGTAGATCTTGAAGCGGCGCTCGCCGGGGCCCGCGCCGACCGGCTCGTAGAGCGAGAGCGCGAAGTCCTTGCCACCGCCGGCCCGGGCGAGGGCCTCCAGGTGGACCAGGTCGGCGACGGCCGCGCGCGGCGAGTGGTCGGCCTTGTAGCCCTCGGGGAAGGCGTTGCCGTAGCGGCGGAGCAGCTCCGCGGCACGCTCCTCGCCGCACTCGGCGTTGAGCGCCTCGGCGAAGCCGTCGGACCAGGAGCGGGCGGCCTCGACGAGCCGGGTCTCGATGCGGTCGACGTCGGCGTCGGTGAGCTTCGCCAGCTCGGTGCCGGGCTGGACGCGGACGACGAAGTGCAGCCGGGACAGGATCGACTCGGTGTTCCAGGCGGTGAAGTCGACGCTGGTGCCGTCGAGCTCCTCCTTCAGGATGTCGATGATCCGCAGCCGGACACGGGTCGTGTAGCGGTCGCGCGGCAGGTAGACGAGGGCCGAGTAGTAGCGGCCGTACTCGTCCTGGCGCAGGTAGAGGCGCAGCCGGCGCCGCTCCTGCAGGTACAGGACGCTGGTGACGATGGACTGGAGCTGGTCGGCCGGGGTCTGGAAGAGCTCGTCGCGCGGGTACGTCTCCAGGATCTGGAGCAGGTCGCGGCCGTCGTGGCTGTTCGGCGAGAAGCCGGCGCCCGCCAGGACCTCCTGGACCTTGCGCTTGACGACGGGAACGCGGCGCACGGACTCGGTGTAGGCGGCCGAGGAGAACAGGCCGAGGAAGCGGCGCTCGCCGACGACGTTGCCGTCGGCGTCGAACTTCTTCACGCCGATGTAGTCGAGGTACGAGGGGCGGTGCACGGTCGAGCGGCTGTTGGCCTTCGTCAGGATCAGCAGCTTGTGCTCGCGCGCCTTGGCGCGGACGTCCTCGGGCAGCCGGCTGAAGGACGGGGAGACGGGGTGGGCGTGGTGGCCCTGGTCGTCGCCCGCGTGCTGCGGGTCGGAGCGCAGGATGCCGAGGCCGGTGCCGGGAACGGCGGACAGGGCGTCACCGTTGACCAGCTGATACTCGCGGTAGCCGAGGAAGGTGAAGTGGTCGTCGGCGAGCCAGCGCAGCAGCTCGCGGGCCTCCTCCACCTCGGTCGGACGCAGGTCGGAGGCGGTGGGCTCGGCCGGGAGGCCCTCGGCGATCCGCAGAGCGGTGTCGCGCATCTTCTCCCAGTCCTCGACCGTCTCACGGACGTCGGACAGGACACGCAGCAGATCGGCGGTGATCTGCTTGAGGTCGGCGCGGTCGGTCTCCCGGTCGATCTCGACGTGGATCCACGACTCGGTGAGCGCGTCGTGCGGCAGCTCGCCGTGGATCTGCGCCGACAGGACCTCGATGAGCCTGCCGGTGAGGTCGCGGCGGACGAGGACCTGCGGGTGGATCACGACGTGGATGCCGCGGCCCTGGCGCGAGAGCTCGTTGGTGACCGAGTCCACCAGGAACGGCATGTCGTCGGTGACGACCTCGACGACGGAGTGACTGCTCGTCCAGCCGTTCTCCTCGACCGTCGGGGTGTGGACGCGCACGTTCGCCGTGCCCTGCGGACGGTTCTCCGCGAGGCGGTAGTGAGAGAGCGCCGCGCCGAACACGTCGACCGGGTCCCGGTCGCCGAGGTCCTCCGGCGCGGTGTGCAGGTAGTAGCGCTGGAGGTACTCGAGCACCGTGTCCCGGTCCGGGCGCTCCCCGGCACCCTCCGGGCCCGTCGGAAGTCGCCCCCCGACCGGGCTGTGCTCAGCTACCCGGGCGGCCCTTTCGAGCAGCTCGGCCTTGGCTTCGTCCAGCTTGGTCTGCATGTCCTCTGACTCCTGTCGCGCGCCGTTGCGTGACGTCGGTGGAAGAAAGGACACAGCGACGCCTCGACGCGGTGATTCCGGTCGAAGACGACGTTATGCCCGAATGAGAGATGCCCGGGTCGTTATCGGCCACGGAGAGCGGCGCGCCCGGACGGAGAGGATCGGCGAACGCGCTGTCGGCCCGGCCGCCGTAGCGGGTCGGGCGGCAGCCGGGGGCTTCACTGCCCCCTCGGCGTATCGCGCTGATCACGGCAAAAGCCTATCGCCCTCGCCCCCCGAACCGTCATGGTCCGTATGTGTACAAAAGAGGGGGTGGAAGTTTGACGTTCTGGACAGCGACACATGTCCTCTTGGCAAAGCGCCCCGCCGCGGGCAGCGTGTACGCGAGCATGGGCACAGCACGGCAGACCGACCATCTGTGATCTGGGAGAGCCATGGCGAAGATCCTGATCGTGACCGGGGACGCGGCGGAGTCGCTGGAGGTGATGTACCCCTACCAGCGGCTACTGGAAGAGGGCTACGAGGTCGACATCGCCGCCCCGGCCCGCAAGCAGCTCCGCTTCGTCGTCCATGACTTCGAGCCGGGCTTCGACACGTACACCGAGAAGCCGGGCTACACCTGGCCCGCCGACCTGGCGTTCTCGGAGGTCGACCCGGGCGCGTACGTGGCGGTGGTGATCCCGGGCGGCCGGGCACCGGAGTACCTGCGCAACGACCCGGAGCTCCGCAAGATCCTCAAGGCCTTCTTCGACGCGGACAAGCCGGTGGCCCAGATCTGCCACGGCCCGCTCCTGACGGCGGCGGTCGGCGGCCTGGAGGGCCGCCGGGTCACGGCCTACCCGGCCCTGGAACTGGACATGCAGGCGGCCGGCGCGACCTTCCAGGACAGCGCGGCGGTGGTGGACGGCCTCCTGGTCTCCTCAAGGGCCTGGCCGGACCACCCCACCTGGATGCGCGAATTCCTGAAGGTCCTCCGAGCCAAGGCCTGACGCGGGGGGCCTGTCGGCATGGCCGTGGGCGACACCGCCGCCCGGCGGTTGTGGGCGACACACCGCCGCCCAGGGGTTGTGGGCGACACACCGCCGCCCAGGGGTTGTGGGCATACGTTCCGCAGGGCGTGGGGGTCCCCCGGACGGAGCCTTGGGGAGGGTGGGCACAACCCCCCCACCGGCCGGCACCCGGCCCGCGAGCCCGCCCACCCCCGGGCGGACCCCGTCAGACCAGCTCCTCCGCGACAGCCACCGCCTCCTCCAAGGAGTCGACCACCGGCACCCCGACTCGCGAGAGCGAGGCCCGGCTGTGCGACCCCCCGGTATAAAGCACCGCCCGCGCCCCCACGTGCCGCGCGGCAATCGCGTCGTCCGCCGCGTCGCCGATGACGACGACCCGCTCGGGAAGCACCCCTTCCAGCGCGGCCAGGTGCCGCACCATGTGCCCCGACTTCCCGTCCGTGGACGCGTCGACCCGCCCGTCCATCCGCACGAACCGCTCCGCGATCCCATGCCTCCGCACCAGCGGAACCAGCTCCGCGTGCGGCGCGAGCGACAGCAGTGACTGCGTGAACCCGGACGCCTGCCGCGCCGCGAGCAGCTCCGCGGCTCCGGAGGTCAGCACACAGGCCTCGGCCCGCTCCCAGTAGTGCCGATGGAAGGCGCCGTCCATGACGGTCCACTCGGCGTCGGTGGGCAACCGCCCCATGAGCCGCTCGTAGAACTTGGGCACGGGCACCGTGTAGAGCTCCCGGTACCGCTCAAGAGTGATCGGGTCGAGCCCCAGCTCGGCGAACGCCGCGTTGGTCGCCCCGATGACCGCACTGATGTCGTCGAGCAGTGTGCCGTTCCAGTCCCAGACCAGATGCTTGCCGCGCAAGCCGTCGTGCTTCCCCATGGGGAGACGGTACCCGGCCCCACCGACAGACATCCAAGCCGGCGGCGTCAGCCCAGCAGCCCCGGAATCTCCTGCACCCCGAACCACAGCAGCTCATGGTCCTCGGCCCCGTCGACGACGAACTGCGCGTCGTCGTCCCCCTGGTCCGCCGCGCCCAGCGCGTCCGCCGCCGCCGTCACGTCCGCCTCCGCGTCGTCCGCGTCCGCGTGCACGGCCGCCGCCTTGGCGAGCCGTACGGGCCCGGCGATCCGGACCTCGCCGATGGAGCTCACGGTCAGCGCCCCGTCGGGGTCCGTGGCCGCGTCCTTGTCGGCGACGTCGACGGCGACGACGATCCGGCGCCGGGGCGCCTCGGGGTCCCCGGCGAGCAGTCGCAGGGAGGCGGACGCGGCCCGGTTGAGCGCCGCGTACTCCAGCTCCTCGATGTCGTCGGAGACGTACCACTCGCGCAGGGCGGGGGTGACGGCATAGGCGGTCAACGGACCGGGGCCCAGCTCGCCCGCCTTGTGCGCCTGTGCGAGACCGGGGAGGGTCAGGGGGACGTACACGCGCATGGCTGGCCGCTTTCGTAGACGGAGAGGCCCTCAGGATACGTGCGGAGTCCCCCTTCGGGGTGGCCGGTCGGAGTCGGCGTGCGTCCACTGCGGGAGGCCCTTCTCAGGACCCCCGGGAGGCGATTTTCCTTGGCGTCACCCTGATAGGTGATTCCGTTTTCGAGCCGTCGAGCGGCGGCGGGCTTCTTGCGGCCCGTCCGAGCCCACCCGTACAAGATCCCCAACGGAAAGTTACCGACCGGTATCGCTCGGTGACGCGACGACAGGGGCAGGCTCACCATGACCACCACCACCCTCACCACCACCGGCAGCCCTCGCCCCCGCAGGGCACCCGGCGGCCCCGCGGGCACGCGCCCCCGCGGCCCGGCGGGCACCCACCCCCGCACGGGCCACCCCCGTACGAGCCCCCGCGCCCTCCCGCCGCACACCGTCTTCGCCGAGCGCCTCCTCGCCGTGCTCAGCGGCGAACGCCCGGTCCACTGGATGCTCGGCCACACCGTCGGCGAGGCGTACGAACAGCTCGTCCGGATCGCCCCGGAGACGCCCCTGCGCTCACTCGGCCCCCGCCCGGTCCTGCGCCGCTGCTCTGTCCAGGTGGACGACGACCGGACCGCGGTGGAGGCCTTCGCGACGATCGCCACCGGTGCCCGCGTACGGGCCATGGCGTTCCGCCTGGAGCGCGGCGAGGACCAGCGCTGGCGCTGCGCCGCGGTGGAGCTCGACGGCCTGGGTGCGGCGGCCCGGCCCGCACCCCACCGGGCATGACGAAGGGGCCGGCCGCCCACCGGGCAACCGACCCCTCCGCAACGGACTCACCGCGTCAACGGCACCGTCTCAACGGCACCGCGTCACCAGCAAGATCTCCACGGCGCCGCGTCAACGTCTCGACGGCACCGCACGAACTCAACGGCGCCGCACGAGCGGCCCCACGTCACTTCTTGCGACGACGCCCGCCGCCACCCGCGTTCTTCTGCGCCTTGCGGCGCTCCGCACGCGTCATCCCGTCACCGGCGTCGACGTCGTCCGAGGCGAAGTCGCCCTCGACGACACCGCCGTCGCCGTCCACCGTCGGCGCGGAGAAGTGCAGCCGGTCCGGCCGCTGCGGGGCGTCGAGCCCCTTGGCGCGGATCTCCGGACGCCCGGCACCGGCCGGCACCGCGTCCTCCTTGTCGAGCGACGGACCGCTCGCCTGCACCGGGACCTCCTCGACCTGCTGCTCGACCTGGACCTCCAGGTTGAACAGGTAGCCGACGGACTCCTCCTTGATGCCCTCCATCATGGCGGTGAACATGTCGAAGCCCTCGCGCTGGTACTCGACCAGCGGGTCCTTCTGCGCCATGGCGCGCAGGCCGATGCCCTCCTGGAGGTAGTCCATCTCGTAGAGGTGCTCGCGCCACTTGCGGTCCAGGACGGACAGGACCACGCGGCGCTCCAGCTCACGCATGATCTCCGAGCCGAGCTGCTTCTCCCGCGTCTCGTACTGCTCGTGGATGTCGTCCTTGATGGACTCGGCGATGAACTCGGCGGTGATGCCCGCCCGGTCCCCGGCCGCGTCCTCCAGCTCCTCCACGGTGACCTTCACCGGGTAGAGCTGCTTGAAGGCGTTCCACAGACGGTCGAGGTCCCACTCCTCCGCGAAGCCCTCGGCGGTCTCCTGGCGGATGTAGTCGTCGATCGTGTCGTCCATGAAGTGCTGGATCTGCTCGTGCAGGTCCTCGCCCTCCAGGACGCGGCGGCGCTCGGCGTAGATGACCTGACGCTGCCGGTTGAGGACGTCGTCGTACTTCAGGACGTTCTTGCGCGTCTCGAAGTTCTGGGTCTCGACCTGCGACTGGGCGGAGGCGATCGCCCGGGTGACCATCTTGTTCTCGATCGGCACGTCGTCCGGCACGTTGGCCATGGCCATCACGCGCTCGACCATCTGCGCCTTGAACAGACGCATCAGGTCGTCGCCGAGCGAGAGGTAGAACCGGGACTCGCCCGGGTCGCCCTGACGGCCGGAACGACCGCGCAGCTGGTTGTCGATACGACGGGACTCGTGGCGCTCGGTACCGAGCACGTACAGCCCGCCGAGTTCCTTGACCTCCTCGAACTCCGCCTTCACGGCCTTCGCGGCGCGCTCCAGGGCGGCGGGGAGGGCAGCGGCCCACTCCTCGACGTGGTCGACCGGGTCGAGACCCGCCTGGCGCAGCTCGGCCTCGGCGAGGTCGTCCGGGTTGCCGCCGAGCTTGATGTCCGTACCGCGACCGGCCATGTTCGTGGCGACGGTGACGGCGCCGCGGCGGCCGGCCTGCGCGACGATGCTCGCCTCGCGGTCGTGGTGCTTGGCGTTGAGGACCTCGTGCTGCACGCCGCGCTTGGAGAGCTGCTGCGAGAGGTACTCGGACTTCTCGACGGAGGTCGTGCCGACGAGGATCGGCTGACCCTTCTCGTGCTTCTCCGCGATGTCGTCGACGACGGCGGCGAACTTGGCGACCTCGGTCCGGTAGATCAGGTCGGACTGGTCCTTGCGGATCATCGGCCGGTTCGTCGGGATCGGGACGACGCCCAGCTTGTAGATCTGGTGGAACTCGGCGGCCTCGGTCATGGCCGTACCGGTCATGCCGGAGAGCTTCGAGTACAGGAGGAAGAAGTTCTGCAGGGTGATCGTGGCGAGGGTCTGGTTCTCGTCCTTGATCGCCACCCCTTCCTTCGCCTCGATCGCCTGGTGCATGCCCTCGTTGTAGCGGCGGCCGGCGAGGATACGGCCGGTGTGCTCGTCGACGATCATGACTTCGCCGTCCATGACGACGTAGTCCTTGTCCTTCTTGAACAGTTCCTTCGCCTTGATGGCGTTGTTCAAGTAGCCCACGAGCGGGGTGTTCACCGACTCGTAGAGGTTGTCGATGCCGAGCCAGTCCTCGACCTTGGCGACACCGGCCTCGTGGATGGCGACGGTGCGCTTCTTCTCGTCGACCTCGTAGTCGCCGGTCTCCTCGATGCCCTTGAGCTGGTTGCCGGGCTCGCCCTTGGAGAGGCGGGTGACGAGCTTGGCGAAGTCGCCGTACCACTTCGTCGCCTGGTCGGCCGGGCCGGAGATGATCAGCGGCGTACGGGCCTCGTCGACGAGGATGGAGTCGACCTCGTCGACACAGGCGAAGTTGTGGCCGCGCTGGACGAGCTCGTCCTTGGACCACGCCATGTTGTCGCGGAGGTAGTCGAAGCCGAACTCGTTGTTCGTGCCGTACGTGATGTCGCAGTTGTACTGCTCACGGCGCTGGGCCGGCGTCATGTTGGCGAGGATGCAGCCGATGGACAGGCCCAGGAAGCGGTGGACCCGGCCCATGAGCTCGGAGTCTCGCTCGGCCAGGTAGTCGTTGACCGTGATCAGGTGCACGCCCTTGCCGGAGAGCGCGTTGAGGTACGCCGGGAGGGTACCCACGAGGGTCTTGCCCTCACCGGTCTTCATCTCGGCGACATAGCCGAGGTGGAGCGCGGCGCCACCCATCAGCTGGACGTCGTAGTGGCGCTGACCGAGAACGCGCTTGGCGGCCTCGCGGACCGTCGCGAAGGCTTCGGGCATCAGGTCGTCGAGGCTCTCACCGTCGGCGTACCGCTGCTTGTACTCATCGGTGAGCGCCCGCAACTCGGCGTCGGAGAGGTTGACGAAGTCCTCTTCGATGGAGTTGACCTGGTCCGCGATGCGGTGCAGTTTGCGCAGGATCTTTCCTTCGCCTGCACGCATGAGCTTGTTGAAGACGGACACTGAGGCTGGTCTCCTTGCCGGTCGGGCCTGGCACTGGGTCTTGTCATGGACGCGAGCGCGGGCACGGCAGGTGGTCCCCACCGCAACGGCCATCGTAAGCGAGACCGCCCTCGCGAAGGGAGGCCCACAGTGCCGGAGCCGTACGTCCGCCCGGAAAGAGAACGCACGAGGTGGGCGGAAGGTGCCGCCCCACCCGAAAAGTGTTCGCTTCCGGTCCGGCGGCTCACCACAATCCCGGCATGGATCCGATCACCCTCACCACCGACCGTCTGCGCCTGCGGAACTTCGTCCCCGAGGACGTCGACGCGGTGTACGCCATCTGTCAGGACCCGGACATCCGGCGCTGGACCGTCGTCCCCGACCCCTATACGCGGCAGGACGCCGAGCTCTTCCTGAACCGCCTCGTGCCCGAAGGCTGGCGCGAGGACACCGAGTACGCCTTCGCCGTCGAGCCGCTGTCCGGCGGCCCGCTGCTCGCCGCCGTCGCCCTGACCAGTCGCGGCCTGGGCGTCTGGGAGGTCGGCTACTGGCTGGCCGGCGAGCACCGCGGCAGCGGCTACATGACCGAGACCGTGCGGGCCGTCGCCCACTGGGCCTTCACCGGGCTCGGCTGCACCCGCCTGGTCTGGCGCGCCGAGATCGGGAACACCGGCTCGCGCGCGGTGGCCGAGCGGGTCGGCTTCGTCGTCGAGGGCGCCCAGCGCGCCGGACTCACCAACAAGGGCACGCTCCGGGACAGCTGGATCGCGGCCCTGCTCCCCTCCGACTTCGGCCTCCCGAGCCCTCTGCCGTACCTCCCGGCCCGCGACCTGCCGCCCCTCTCCTGAACCCCGCCCCCCGACCCGCCGCCCCTCCCGAACCCCGTCCCCCGACCCGCCGCCCCTCCCGAACCCCGGCCCCCGCCCCGCCGCCCCCTCCCGAGTCCGGCCCCACCCGTCCGCCGAGGGGACTGTCAGTGCCGGGGCCTAGGGTGCGGTCCATGACGACTGTGCCGCGCCCCGCCGCCGAACTGTCCGCCGACGACGCCCGCCGGATCGCGCTGCGAGCCCAGGGCTTCCTGGGTGCGCCCGACCGCCGCGCCGGGGTGCGCGGCGTGCTGCGCGGGCTCGGCCAGGTCCAGCTCGACACGATCTCCGTCCTCGCCCGGTCGCACGAGCTCATTCCGTACGCGCGCCTGGGCGCCGTCGGCCGTACGACGGTCGAGGACGCCTACTGGACCGGCTCCCACGCCTTCGAGTACTGGTCGCACGCCGCCTGCGTGCTGCCGGTCGAGGAGTGGCCGCACTTCGCCTTCCGCAGGCGCGCCTACCGCGACCGCCCGCACTGGGGCCACGAGCTGTCGGCGGGGGCGTACGACAAGGTGATCGACCAGCTGCGCGCCGAGGGGCCGCGGACGGCGACCGAGCTGGGCGGCGCGAAGAACAAGGGCGAGTGGTGGGACTGGTCGGACGCCAAGATCGCCGTCGAGCGCGCGCTGATGTACGGCGAGGTGGTCGTGGTCGAGCGGCGCGGCTGGAAGCGGGTGTACGACCTGGCGGAGCGGGCGATCCCGCAGGCGCTGCTCCACGACGACCTGGACGACACCGAGTGCGTGCGGCGGCTCGTCCGCCAGGCGGGCGAGGCGCTGGGCGTGGGCACGCGCGCGGACATCGCCGACTACCACCGGCTCAAGGGGGAGCAGTTCGACGCGGTGGTCGAGGCGGCGGGCCTGGTGCCGGTCACGGTGGCGGGCTGGGGGAAGCCCGCCTGGGCGGACCCGGCGGCGCTGGCCTCGGAGCCGCGCGGCCGGCACCGTACGACCCTGCTGTCGCCGTTCGACTCGTTGATCTGGGAGCGGGCCCGCACGGAGCGGATCTTCGGCTTCACGCACCGCCTGGAGGCGTACGTGCCGAAGCAGAAGCGGATCCACGGCTACTTCGCGATGCCGGTCCTGGCCGGCGGCCGTCTGGTCGGCCGGGTGGACCCCGCGCGGGAGGGCGGGACGCTCGTCGCCCGTCAGGTGACGCTCGACGGCCCGAAGGCCGTGCCGGCGGTGGCGCGGGCGCTGCGCGAGGCGGCCGAATGGGTCGGCTGCGACGCGGTGCGGGTGGAGCGGGTGGACTCCCCGGGACTGGCGAAGGACCTGGTGGCGGCGGTGGGCTAGCCCGGCCGGCTAGCGGATCTCGAGGATCTTCTCCCGCATCGCGTAGACCACGGCCTCCATCCGGGAGTGCAGCTGCAGCTTCTCCAGGATGTTCCGGACGTGGTTCTTCACCGTGTTCTCGGAGATGAACAACTCCTTGGCGATGTCCCGGTTGTTCATCCCGGTCGCGACGAGCTTGAGGACCTCCAGCTCACGGTCGGTCAGCCGGGGCGCGGGCACGAGCCTGCGCTCGTCGGTGCGCTGGATCATCGACTTGAACTCGGTGAGGAGCTTCGACGCCATCGAGGGGCTGATCTGCGACTGGCCGTCGGCGACCGCGCGGATCGCCGTCGCGACCTCGTCGGTGGAGATCTCCTTGAGGAGGTAGCCGGTGGCCCCCGCCTTGATCGCGTCGTAGAGGTCGGCCTCCTCGTCGCTGATCGTCAGCATGATGATCTTCGCGCTGGGGGCCACCTCCTTGATGGAGGTGCACGCCTCGATGCCGCCGCGCCGGGGCATCCGTACGTCCATCAGGACGATGTCCGGCAGCAGATCGGCCGCCTTGTCGACGGCCTCGGCCCCGTCACCGGCCTCCCCGACGACCTGGATGTCCTCCTCCTGCGCGAGGACGATCTCGAGTCCGCGGCGGAAGAGGGCATGGTCGTCCACGACGAGGACTCGGATCGGCTCCTTGCGGAATGCGCCGCTGTCCGATTCCGATCCCTCCGGGACCGCACCACCGTGCTCGCGCCCGCTGAGCACCGGCCCGAAGCTGTCCGCCATCGTTCCTCCCCCTGAAGGCCGTGGCCTGAATTCGTTTCCGGTCCTCCAACCGCTACTCAGGGAGCACCGGTTGGCGTGCACGCCATGCTTTCATGCTCCGGCGGCAACGGGGTGATCCGCGGGCGCACGGTGGTGCCCCTGGGGGCGCGAAGAGCGCTCCAGGGGCACCGTGAGGGGCAATTGGGGTGTGGGGGGCGCGAGACGGCGGTCAGCCGCCGAGCGCACCACCGGCGCCGCCACCCTCGGCGAGCGGGTCGCTCTCCACATGGATGACGCCGTAGTCGTACGCGTGCCGGCGGTAGACGACACTCGGCTGCTTCGTGTCGGAGTCGACGAAGAGGTAGAAGTCGTGTCCGACCAGCTCCATCTCGTAGAGAGCCTGGTCGAGCGTCATCGGTGCGGCCCGGTGGGTCTTCTCGCGGACCACCAGCGGGCCTTCGCCCTGGACTTCGATCGAGCCCATCATCGTGGTGGGCACCTTGTCGGACTCGTCGGCGACGAGCTGGCCGTCTCCGTTGAGCTGGGCGGCGCCGGGCACCACGTCCCCGACCTCCGCCGCCGAAAGCCTGCCGTTTCCACGGCGGGTGTACCGCTTGTCGTGCTGCTTGCGCAGTCGTGCCTCAAGCTTGTCGCTGGCGAGGTCGAGGGCGGCGTACGGGTCCGCCGCCGCGGCTTCCGCCCGGATCACCGGGCCTCGGGAGTGGAGGGTGATCTCCACGCGGTCCGACCTGTCGGCCTGCCGCGGGTTGTGTTCCTTGGACACCTCGACGTCGAGGCTGATCACCTTGCCGTCGAGCTTCTGGATCTTCTCCAGCTTCAGCTTCTCGGCCACGTGCTTGCGGAACCGCTCGGGCACCTCGGTCTTGCGGCCCTTGACGACGATGTCCACGCAGAACTCCGTTCCCGGATCGCCCTGGTCGGCTCTCTCGGCCGCAGGGCATCTCCCTTTGCACCAGACTCCGGTGGTTACCGGAGCTCGGACTTGGCGAGTTTCACCTCTCCTCCCCAGTCGACAAGATCCCCACCCCATCGACAAGAGGTTAATTCGCCCTGAACTCCTGTCCTGTAGGCGCAACCATATTCGGCTAGGCGATGGCTTTCGCCATTCCTCACAACCGAACATAGCCCCTTCGGACGGGTGTCGGCACCCGCTACCGCGACATACCTCCGTTCGGGTGCTTTCACCACTCACCACCTGCAACGTTCCAAGTTCCTTGCGAGTTCCGGTTTATTTCGAACGAAGCGGGAGAGGATGCGATCACAGCCGCCGCCCGCTGTTCGAATCCGCGCTGCGCCGAACCACCCGGTAAGCCATGCGGTATTCCAGGAATGAACGAAGGGTGTACGCCTCCGAGGGCGCGCGCCGCCTCCGCCAGCGAGGCACCCGTGGTCATCAGATCGTCGACGAGCACCACCTCTCCCGCCCGGAGCAGCCGCCCGCCGCCGGGCACCATCTCCAGCGCGCCGGAGAGGTTCGCGAGCCGGCCACGCGCCCCGAGACCCGCCTGGTCCGCCACGTGACGCCGCTGGCGCAGCACCGGCACGACCCGCGCCTGCCGCCCCGCGCCCCGCAGCCGGGCCGCCGCGGCCAGCGCGATCCGGCGCGTCGGATCGTGGCCACGCGCCCGTACGGAGCGCCGTGAGGAGGGCACCGGTACCAGGAGCAGCGGTCGCGCCGCGAGGCCCTCGGTGCCCCCGGCAGCGGCCTCCACGGCGACGGCGAGGGCCCCGCCCAGGGGGCGGGTGAGGGTGAGCGCCCCGCGTTCCTTGTGGGCGATGAGCAGTTCGCGTACGGCGTCGGCGTACGGCGCGACGGCGTGGACGACCGGCAGCCCGGCCGGCTCCGGCGACGGCCGCACCCTGCGCGGCCCCTCCCCCGCCCCGGTCAACGCGGCCTCGCACGACGGGCACAGCTCGGTGCGCTGCCTGCCGCAGCCTCCGCAGGCGACCGGCAGCACCAGTCCGGCGATCTCGCGCCACCACCCCCGCATGGCTCCACTGTGCGCCTTCCCCGGCGCCTCGGCCACCCCTGTGGAAAACCCTCACGGGTACCCCCGGAGTACGTCAGGTACCCGGATCCGGAAGGCGGGCGTCCGCTACCCCGGATAGACGGGCGAGGTCCCGTTCTTGACCACGGGCTGCCAGTTCGTGCCCGGCACGAGCCGCACGATGCCGTCGTTGCCGGAGTCGGCGACCACCGGCACGGAGCCCTTGTACGGCGCGGCCACCGAGGTCACCCCGTTCAGACCGGGCAGCACCGAGGTCGCCGAGGTCGAGCCGTCGGTCTGGAGGTAGCGGATCTGCTGGACGCCGCCCGCCTCCTTGCCGACCACGACGAGCCGGCTCGGCCCGGCCCAGGACACGGCCGTGACCGACTCCATCCGGGGCGCGGCGGGCTGGAGGTCGAGCACGGAGACGACCGGCTCGTCGCCCGACGTCTGCCGCTGGACCCGGCCGATCTGCAGGGTCGTGTCCCCGCCCCGGGTGACCACGAGCGCGATCCGGACCCCGTCGGCGGAGACCCGCAGCGACTCGATCCTCGCGTCGTCCGCCAGCCACGGCGTACGCACCTTGACGGGGTCACCGGTGCCGTCGGGCACCATCCACAGCTGGGACGCGGCGGGGTCGCGGTCGGCGATCCACAGGTTGCCCCGGCCGTCCCAGCTGGGCGCGGACAGCCGGTCGGTGGGCTTGGCGGCCCTGCTGCGCAGGACCACCGGGGCCGTCTCCTCCTCGGTGGTGATGGAGGAGACGAACAGCTCGCGGCCGCTCTCCCCGACCCCGGCGGCCCGGGTCTCGCCCCGGTCGACGGCGACCGACCCGAGCCGCAGCGTGCCCTTGCCGAGCGGGCCGGGCACCTCCAGGGGCGCGTTGGACTCCTTGCCCGCGCCGACCAGCATCATCAGCTTGCGGTGCTCGTCGACGAAGTACGGGTTCTCGTCCCGGTCCGTGTTCCGCACGGGGGCGAACTGGTCGGTCGCCTGTCCCTTGCCGAGACGGCACAGCGCCTGGCCCTTCGACCCCTGGAGCTCCACCTGTTCGGCGTTCACGGAGGTCAGGTCGCGCAGCGTGAACAGCAGCTGCGCCGCCATCCGCCGGCACGGCTCGCCGCCCACCAGGTCCGCCTTGCCGTTCAGCGGCACCTTCAGCGTGGACTGGTCGTCGGGCGTGAGCGTGGTGACGCCCTTCCGCAGCTCCGTACCGGAGGGGAAGCTGGAGTCGACGGCCGGCTTCAGCCAGTTCGTGGGGCCTTCGAGGAGCGCCCTGACCGTCTGCGTCACCGGGTCCATCCGGGTGACGGGGTCCTGGCGCTGCCGGATGTAGACCGGGTCGGCGACGACCCAGTCCTCCCCCGAGGCGAAGTAGTACTTGTTGACCGACCTGTAGTTGCGCAGGAAATCGGCCTCGCCGAGCACCAGGCCCGGCGGCAGGCTGTCGATGCGCCACTCCTTGCCCTTGCCGTTGGCCGAGGGCTGCTGCACCACATGGATCGACTGCAGGTACGCGGAGGGGCTGATCGGCTGGTAGGCGTGCCGGGCGTCCACGGTCGCGATCTTGCGGCCGGAGAGCGGGTAGGAACGGCCCTGGTTGTCGGGATCGGCGTTGCGGTCGGCCAGGTCGCGGTTCGGCGCCGTGGTGAGCACGGTGATGCTCTCCTCCGGCTTCCAGGTCCGCTCCGCCTGGCTGGTCAGGTACTTGCGGGCCGTGGCGAAGCCGGGGTCGTCACTGGTCATGGCCTCCAGGAAGCCGTCGACGATCTCGTCCGGGTCCGCGTTCTCCCGGGGCGCCACCGCGTAGACCCGCACCTGCGAGTCCCCCTGGTTGGCCCCCTTGACGGCCTGGACGTCGCCGCTGTCGGGCATGGTCGCGCACCCGGTCACCAGGAGCCCGCCGCACGCGACGAGCACCACCGCGCGCGCACTCCGGCCCTGCCCCGGGACCTGCGCCGGGCGCCGCGTCGGGCCCTGCGCCGGCCGAGGACCCGGCTCGGCGTGCCCCGCGCGGAAGCCCGGGATGCCCCACACCGTGTGCCCCTTTCGGAAGCCCCGCCCCGCGTGCCCCTCTGAGGAGTCAGCGCCCACGTGTCCCGTCCTCCCGCTCCGCGTTCCCGTGCGCGTCGGCCGTGGCCGAGCCCGCCCCACCGCCGTCGTTCTCCGCCGCCGCGCGCGCCACGACCCGGGCGCCGCTGCCGGGCAGGGCCGTCGGGTCGGCGGTCGCCCGCGGCGGCGCGGGCAGCCTCGGCGGTACGGGGAGCTGCTGCCGGTCGCCGACGGGCTGCGCCGGCACCGCCGTGAGGCGGGCGCTGTCCTGGGCGCGTCCGGCGGCCGCCTGCTCGCGGTTGCGCCGCGAGTCCTCGGGCTCCAGGGGTATCGGGGAGCCCCGCAGCGGCTCGTCCGCGGTCCGCGGCAGGGTGAGCCGGAACTGCGAACCTCCGCCGGGCTCGCCCCAGGCCTGGAGCCAGCCGCCGTGCAGCCGGGCGTCCTCCACCGCGATCGACAGGCCGAGGCCGGTGCCGCCGGTGGTCCGCGCGCGGGCGGGGTCGGCGCGCCAGAAGCGGTTGAAGACCCGCGTGGCCTCGCCCGGCTTGAGTCCGACGCCGTAGTCGCGCACGGCGACGGCGACGGCCCCGCCGGCGGCGGCCAGCTTCACCACCACGTCCCGGCCCTCGCCGTGCTCGACGGCGTTGACGACGAGGTTGCGCAGCACCCGCTCGACCCGGCGGGCGTCCGCCTCGGCCACCACGGGCTGCTTGTCGCCGACGACCACGATCCGGGTGCCCTTGCGTTCGGCGAGGGGTTCGGCGCCGCCGATGACCCGGCGTACGACCTGCCGCAGGTCTATCGGCTCGGCCTCCAGGGCGGCCGCTCCCGCGTCGAAGCGGCTGATCTCCAGGAGGTCGGAGAGCAGCGACTCGAAGCGGTCGAGCTGGTCACCGAGGAGTTCGGCGGAGCGGGCGGTGATCGGGTCGAAGTCGACCCGGGCCTCGTGGATGACGTCGGCCGCCATCCGGACCGTGGTGAGCGGGGTGCGCAGCTCGTGCGAGACGTCCGAGACGAACCGCCGCTGCATCCGCGACAGCTCCTCCAGTTGCTGGATCTTGAGCTGGAGGTTCTGGGCCATCTTGTTGAAGGCCTCGCCCAGCCGGGCGATGTCGTCCTCGCCGGTGACCTTCATGCGTTCCTGGAGGCGGCCGGCCGAGAGCCGCTCGGCGATCCCGGCGGCCATCCGTACGGGGGTGACGACCTGGCGCACCATGAGCCAGGCGATGGCACCGAGCAGCACCATGACGAAGAGCCCGGCGGTCGCGAGGGTGCCCTTGACCAGGGTGAGGGAGTCCTCCTCCTGGGTCAGCGGGAAGAGGTAGTACAGCTCGTACTGGGTGCCCTCGGCGTCGTTCAGCCGTTTGCCGATCACCAGACCGGCCTCGGACGGCTTCCCGCTGGTGTAGTGGATGCGGGTGAACTGCTGGAAGGTGTCGGTGCCCTGGGCCACCGAGTGCCGCAGCTTCGCGGGGATGCTGGTGGTCGGGTCGACCTCCCCCGAGGCACGGGCGCCGCGGCTCGCGGCCTCACTGGTGTCGAGGGAGAGCGCGACCACGTTGAAGGCGCTCTGACCACCACTGGCGAGCTGCTCGACCAGTGTGGAGCGCCAGTTCACGGAGGCACCGGCCCGCGCGCCGTCCTGCTGACCGGGTGCCGAGGGCGTCGTCGCCGCCCGGTCCTGGGCGGCGGAGAATCCGCCGGCGGCCTGGCTCTGGGCGGCCCTCTCCTTGGCGTCGAGCAGCCCGTTGCGGACCTGGCCGATCACGACCAGGCCGAGCAGCAGCACCACACCGAGCGACATCAGCAGGGTGCCCGCGACGATCCGCAGCTGGATGTTGCGCCGCCACAGCCGCACAGCGGGCAGCAACGGCCGGCGCACCCAGCGCGCGAAGAGCCGGAGGACCGGTCCCCCCGGCGTTCCGTCACGGAAGAACCGTCCGCCGCGGGGCGGACGGCCGGAACGCGAGCCCCCCCACCCCGGTCCGGCAGCCCGCCCCGTACGGTCTCCCGGGTCCCCGGGCTTCGGAGCAGTACTGCCTGTACTCATGTCAGCTCGGTCCCGCCTTGTATCCGACGCCCCGCACGGTCACCACGATCTCCGGCCGCTCGGGGTCCTTCTCGACCTTCGAGCGCAGCCGCTGGACGTGCACGTTCACCAGCCGGGTGTCGGCCGCGTGCCGGTAGCCCCAGACCTGCTCGAGGAGCACCTCACGCGTGAACACCTGCCACGGCTTGCGCGCCAGCGCGACGAGCAGGTCGAACTCCAGCGGGGTCAGGGCGATGGACTGCCCGTCCCGCTTCACGGAGTGCCCCGCCACGTCGATGACCAGATCACCGATGGTGAGCTGCTCGGGCGCCGGCTCCTCGGACCTCCGCAGCCGCGCCCGGATACGGGCCACGAGCTCCTTCGGCTTGAACGGCTTGACGATGTAGTCGTCGGCCCCGGACTCCAGACCCACGACCACGTCGACCGTGTCGCTCTTCGCGGTGAGCATGACGATCGGCACACCCGACTCGGCCCTGATCAGGCGGCACACCTCGATGCCGTCCCTCCCGGGCAGCATCAGGTCGAGCAGCACCAGGTCAGGCTTGGCCTCCCGGAATGCGGCAAGCGCCTTGTCACCGTCCGCGACGAACGACGGCTCGAACCCTTCACCCCGCAGCACGATGCCGAGCATCTCGGCCAGTGCGGTGTCGTCGTCGACGACAAGAACGCGTCCCTTCATATCGACATCATCCCATTTCCGTATCAGTCCTAAGGCGGCTGGTGAGATACCTCACTGACCTGCGGCATCGTCCAGGAACGGTTCCTGATGACCGTCCGTGTCCGTGGGTGTTGATGTCAGTCATGGATGTCACCCCCGTGGCCCCCGTGGCCGCCCAGAACCGTACCCCGCGCCACTGGCTTCGGCCTACGGTCGAGAGCGGCCGCATCGGTCGGCGGAGAACCACGGCTCCGAGGCGTCTCCGAGCACTCCACCCGCCCCGAGGCTCCGGGGGCGCCCCGCTCGGAGTGCTCCTACGGTGGAAGGAGAGAGCGCGGTGCCCGGGTACGCCGCTCCGCTCCGCCTCCCCCACCCGATCTCGATGCCGCCATCGCCTCAGGAGGCGATTCCGCATGTCCGTAGCATCCGAAACCCCCGTCCTGGACACGCTGGCCGCCATGACCGTCGACTCGATCGAACGGTGCGGCCTGCCGCCAGACATGCTCATCCTCACCCGTATCGCCGCGCTCGCGGCCTCGGACGCTCCCCCCATCTCCTACGCCGCTCACATCGGCCCGGCCATGCAGGCGGACGTGACCGCCGAGCGGCTCCAGGACGTCCTGGTCGCCATCGCCCCCATCGTGGGCACGGCCCGCGTCATGACGGCGGCCGGCAACATCGCCGCGGCGCTCGGCATCGCCATCGCCGTCGCGGAGGCAGAGATCGAGTCCGAGGGCTAGCAGGACGACCCCCCGGCCGAGGGTCACGCCTCATCGGTCCGGCTTCCCGTCCCCGAAAGGCCCGACTGCACCCTGCCCTGTTCGACCGCCGACACCAGGAGCCGGGCAGCGACACCGATCAGCAGCAGGTTGAGCGTCATCTGCCCTGTGACCAGCAGCCGGGCCGGTTCGCTGCGCGGGCTGACGTCCCCGAAGCCGACGGTGCTGAAGACGGTCATGGTGAAGTACAGCGCGTCGCTCCGAGACAGTGCCTCGCTGAAGCTGTCCGCGGCGCTGCGCTCCATCAGGTGGTAGGCCGTCGCGAACAGGAGCAGGTAGAGCGGGAGGGTCGTCCCCAGGGCCTCCGCCGCCCGCAGCTCGGGACGCGGGGACCGGGTGATCTTTCGGATCTGCCATGCCAGGAGCAGTGCCACCGCCGCCATACCGCCGACGAGCGCGACGACGGTGCCGGCGGTGAAGGCCGAGTCCAGAGGAAGCACGTAGTAGGCGGCGACGAGGATTCCCGCCGTCAGCAGCGAACGCAGCGAGGCGCGGATTGTCTGCCGCCGGCCTTTGCGTGAAGTCTTGTCCACGGTTCCCTCCCGATGCTCCGATGCGGTGATCGCGTCGCGCGTCTGCTCGTGGCTTCAACGTCGCCGTGCTGTGGCGGTCAGGGTGGCAGGCGCACCAGGCAGTCACCGGGATGGCCGCCTCGCCCGAGGGCGGACCGTGTGGGATGTGGCGTCCTCCCGCCCCGAGGACGCGGGATGAGGTGAGTGATGGCGGCTTCCGACTCGGGCCTCAAGTCGGTCTCACCGAGCGGCTGGGACGCTCGCCTGTACTGGCAGTGGATCGGCTACAACACGATCGCGTTCGTCATCGTCCTGACCGTCGGCTTCGCACTGGCACTGGTCGGCAGCGACGCGCTCAATCTGAAACTGGTCAGCCGTCACCTGGTCGTGGCACTGGTGATCGCCACTCTCGGGGCCATCCTGTTCGGAGGCGTGCTCGGAGCACTGCAATGGCTCGTCGTCCGCCGACGCGTCCCCATCCCGCGCAAGGTGTGGGTCACCGCCAATGTCGGCCCGGCGCTGCTGGCCTGGCTGCTCGTCATCATGCCTGCGGTGATCACCGCCCAGGAGTCCGGCGACGATGTCTCGACGGCCTACCTGCTGGCCGCCAGCCAGAGCCTGGCCCTGGGTCCCCTGCTCGGCCTCTCCCAGGCCATGGTGCTGCGCAAGGTCACCAGCCGCTGGGCCTGGTGGATCGGCGCGAACCTGGCCTCCTGGCTCATCGTCGACGCCGTCATCTATCTCTTGTCGCGTCTCTCCGAGGACCTGGACGTCCTCACCGGCAAGGGATCGGTCATCGAGGTCTACCTGACCCTGATCGCCACGACCCCACTGACCGGCCGCGCCTTGCTGTGGGTCCTGGCTCCCTCCGCCCTGACGGCGCCCACGAGTCCACCATCGCCGTGACCCCGACCCGTGCCCTGAGCAGCGTCACCGGGTTCTGCCGTCGACCCACACACCGTGAACAGGCGCTGCCTGGGACCGACGGCAGACGGCACAGGAGTCCGCACCGCCACACCTCACGGGCCGGCACGAGACTGATGTCAGTGATGGATGTCATAGCCCCCCTCGTCGACGGAACCTCGCTGACGGGGGGTCTTTCATGAGGCACTACGACCACATCCCCTGAGCCCGTCGCTGCCTGCCGCGACCTGCCCCCAGCGCCTCCCCCAGCCTGGACCGCGATCCCGTCGACCGCGCCCCGCTCCGCCCGCCACCGCACGGTGGGCGCGTGATGATCGGGTGTCCGCGCAGCGTGCCGTCTGCCGCTCGCACCATGAAGGTCCGGACAAAGGTACGAAGGTCATGGCCGCTCCGGCCCACGGGCGGGTCCCGCGTGGCACGATGGCACCCGGCCCGCCGCCGTGTCAGGTGTCGGCCGCCGTGACCGAGCCGGTTCGCCGATCCGGCACCGCGACCATTCCTCCGAGGTGGACGACCGTGAACGACACTCCGGGCTGGACCTCGCCCGGATCCGCCCCCTCCGACGACCAGAACGGCTCCGGGGTCCCCCGGCCCGCCGCTCCGGCCGACGCGAACGGCTCCGCCCCTCAGTGGTCCAAGGACCAGCCGCCCGCCGGCCAGTGGTCCCCGCCGACCGGCCAGACCCCGCCTCCGGCCCCCGGCCGAGGTCAGGGCTGGGGAGCTCCTCCCCCGAACGCCCACTGGGGCCGGCCGCCGGCCGCGAAGCCCGGAGTGATCCCGCTGCGCCCTCTGGGCATGGGCGAGATCCTCGACGGCGCGGTGAAGACCCTCCGCACCTACTGGCGCACCGTGCTGGCCATCACGGTCACGGTCGCGGTGATCTCCCAGATCGCCAACATCCTGGCCCAGCAGTACCTCGCCCCCGACGTACCGTCGCCGATCCCGGACGCCACCCCCGCCGAAGCGCTGGAGCAGTCCCTCGACGCGGCTCAGTCGTCCCTGATCGGCCTGGCTCCAGCCCTCCTCGTGACGCTGATGGCGTCCCTGGTCAGCGCCGCTCTGCTGACCGTCGTCATCAGCCGCGCCGTCCTCGGCCGCCCGGTCTCGCTCGGCGCCGCCTGGCAGGAGGCCCGACCGCGGCTCCTCCAGCTCATCGGCCTGACCCTGCTGCTCGCGGCGATGAGCTCGGCCATCGTCATGGTCGGCCTCCTCCCCGGTCTTCTGATCGGGGGCGCCGCAGGTGCGGCCCTGACCCTCCTCGGCGGTATCGGTGGCCTGGTGGCTGTCGTCTGGCTGATGATCCGCTTCAACCTGGCCTCCCCTGCCCTGATGCTGGAGCGCGGCGGCGTGATCCAGTCGCTGAAGCGCTCGGCGAAGCTGGTTCAGGGCGCGTGGTGGCGCATCTTCGGCATCACGATCCTCACCCAGCTGCTGATCTTCATCTTCTCCATGATCATCGCGATCCCGTTCACCATCCTCGGCATCGCGGTCGACGGAGACGGCTTCTCCGACATGCTCTCCGGCACGTCCACCACCTTCGGCTGGCCGTTCCTGATCATCACGGGCATCGGCGGCGTGATCACCAGCGCGATCACCTACCCGATCTCGGCCGGTGTCACGGTCCTGCTCTACGTGGACCAGCGCATCCGCCGCGAAGCCCTGGACCTCGAACTGGCACGGGCCGCGGGCATCCCCGGCTACGGCCCCGCCCCGGGCACCCAGACCGTCGGAGGCTGATGCCGTGACGGTCACGGGGGGAACGACCACGGCACTGGCGCGACTCCGCGCCGACGACGACATCCCGCTGGACATCTCCCGCGTCCCCGCACAGGAGGCGGCGGAACGGGAGCTGTCCAAGCCGATGTACCACGAGAACGACCCGAACCTCCTCCAGCGCGGCCTCGACCGCTTCTGGGAGTGGGTCGGCGACCTCTTCGAAGCCGCGTCGGGTGCCACGCCCGGCGGCGTGATCGGCCTCGTCGTGGTCGTCCTGGTCGTGATCGCCGCGGTCGCCGCCCTCTGGTGGCGCCTCGGCACCCCCCACCGCGCACCGGGCACCACCGGCGACTCCCTCTTCGCGGACGGCCCCCGCACCGCCCGCGACCACCGGGCGGCCGCCGCCCGCCACGCCTCCGCCGGCCGCTGGAACCAGGCCGTCCAGGAACGCACCCGGGCCATCGTCCGCTCCCTCGAGGAACGCGCCCTGCTCGACCCCCGCCCCGGCCGCACCGCGGACGAGGCCGCCGCCGAAGCCGGCCGCTCCCTCCCCGCCCACGCGGACGACCTGCGCCTCGCCGTCCGCGTCTTCGACGACGTCACATACGGCGGCCGCACCGCCGACGAATCCGCGTACCGCCGCGTCGAGGAACTGGACACCGCCCTGGAGCGCACCCGTCCCACCCTCGACACCGCCTCCACCGGGACGCCCGCATGAGCCGCCCGGCCACCAGCACCACCTCGACCGCCCCCTCCGCCCGCCAGCTCTGGACCCGAGCCCGCGGCGCGGCCCTCGTCCTCGCCCTGATCCTCATCGGCGGCCTGGCCCTCGCGACCCTGCGGTCCTCCGACGCCCACGGCTCCCTCGACCCCCGTTCCGCCGATCCGAACGGCAGCCGGGCCGTCGCCGAACTCCTCAGGTCCCACGGCATCGAGCTCACCCTCGTCACCACCCTCGACGAGGCCACCGCCGCGACCGACCCCGACACGACACTCCTGGTCACCACACCCGACCTGCTGACGCGATCCCAGCAGTCCACGCTCCGCCGGAGCATGACGAACTCCACCGGCCGCACGGTCCTCGTCGGCGCGGGCCTGCCCTCCCTCGACACCCTCGCCCCAGGAGTCACCAGCTCCACCAGCACCCCAGTGGAGAACCGCACCCCCTCCTGCACCCTGGCGGAGGCCACCCGCGCCGGCAGCGCCGACCTTGGCGGCGAGCGCTACCTCACCACCCCCGGCACCACCGCGGACTCCTGCTACCTCTCCGACGGCCTGGCGACCCTGCTCCGCCTCCCCGGGCAGAACAGCACCGACACCGTCCTCCTCGGCTCGCCCGACATCCTCTACAACAAGCGTCTCGACCAGCAGGGCAACGCCTCGCTCGCCCTGCAACTCCTCGGCTCCCGGCCCCATCTCGTCTGGTACCTCCCCTCCCTGACCGATGCCTCCGCCACCGCCGACGCACCCGACGACGGCACCACGGGCAACTTCCTCTCCCTCATCCCTTCCGGCTGGCTCTGGGGCACATTCCAGCTCGCGATCGCGGCCCTGCTCGCCGCCATCTGGCGCGCCCGCCGCCTCGGCCCCCTGGTGACCGAACGCCTCCCCGTCGCCCTCCGCGCCTCCGAGACCACCGAGGGCCGCGCCCGCCTCTACCGCAAGGCGAACGCCCGCGACCGCGCCGCCTCCGTGCTGCGCACCGCGACCCGCACCCGGATCGCCCCGCTGCTCGGCGTCCCCGTCCAGGACGCCCACTCCGCCGACCGCCTCCTCCCCGCGCTCTCCGCCCGTCTCCCCGATACCACCGCGGACCCCCAGCACCTCCTCTTCGGCCCGGCTCCCGCCGACGACGCCACTCTCATCCGCCTGTCGGACCAACTCGACGCCCTCGAAAGAGAGGTACGCACCTCATGAGCGCCCCGACCCCCGAGACCGTCACGACCTCGGACAGCGCCCGCGCCTCCCTGGAGGCCCTGCGCACCGAGATCGGAAAGGCCGTGGTCGGCCAGGACCCCGCCGTCACCGGTCTCGTCGTCGCCCTGCTCTGCCGCGGACACGTCCTCCTCGAAGGCGTACCCGGCGTCGCGAAGACCCTGCTGGTCCGCTCGCTCGCCGCCGCACTCGAACTCGACACCAAGCGCGTCCAGTTCACCCCCGACCTGATGCCGAGCGACGTGACCGGCTCCCTGGTCTACGACACCCGGACCTCCGAGTTCTCCTTCCAGCCCGGCCCGGTCTTCACGAATCTCCTGCTCGCCGACGAGATCAACCGCACGCCCCCGAAGACCCAGGCCTCCCTCCTGGAGGCGATGGAGGAGCGTCAGGTCACGGTCGACGGCACCCCGCGCGCCCTGCCCGAACCCTTCCTGGTGGCCGCGACCCAGAACCCCGTCGAGTACGAGGGCACCTACCCGCTCCCCGAGGCCCAACTGGACCGCTTCCTCCTGAAGCTGACGGTTCCTCTGCCCACCCGCGCGGACGAGATCCAGGTCCTCACCCGTCACGCCGAGGGCTTCGACCCCCGTGACCTCAAGGCCGCCGGTGTCCGCCCCGTCGCGGGCCCCGCCGAGCTCGAAGCCGCCCGGGCAGCCGTCGCCAAGGTCTCGGTCTCCGCCGAGATCGCCGGCTATGTCGTCGATATCTGTCGTGCCACGCGTGAATCCCCCTCACTCACGCTCGGGGTCTCCCCCCGAGGCGCCACCGCCCTGCTCTCCACCGCCCGCGCCTGGGCCTGGCTCACCGGCCGGGACTACGTCACCCCGGACGACGTGAAGGCCCTCGCTCTCCCCACCCTGCGTCATCGCATCCACCTGCGGCCCGAGGCCGAGATGGAAGGAGTCACTCCCGACTCCGTCATCAACTCGATCCTCGCCCACGTCCCCGTCCCCCGCTGAGAACGGCGCCCCATGGCCCTCACCGGACGAACAGCGCTGCTCGCCGCCCTCGGATCGATCCCCGTCGGCATCCTCGCCCCCAGCTGGGCGGGAATGCTCGCGGTGAACGCGCCCCTCTCACTCGCAATTCTGTGCGACTACCTCCTGGCGGCGCCAGTACGAACGCTCCAATTCACCCGAAGTGGTGATACATCCGTTCGACTCGGTGACGCGGCAAACATCCAGCTCACCGTCACCAACCGGTCCCGCCGCCCCCTCCGCGCCCACCTCCGCGACGCCTGGCCGCCCAGCAGCTGGCTCCCCGGCACCGAACAGCCCTCCTCGCGCCACCGCCTGACGGTCCCCGCCGGCGAACGCCGCCGCCTCACCACGAGCCTGCGCCCGACCCGCCGCGGCGACCGACGGGCCGAGCGGATCACGGTCCGCTCGTACGGCCCCCTGGGCCTCGCGGCCCGCCAGGGCAACCACGAGGTCCCCTGGACCGTCCGCGTCCTGCCCCCGTTCACCAGCCGCAAGCACCTGCCGTCCCGCCTGGCCCGGCTCCGTGAACTCGACGGCCGCACCAGCGTCCTGACACGCGGTGAGGGCACGGAGTTCGACAGCCTCCGCGAGTACGTCCCCGGCGACGACACCCGCTCGATCGACTGGCGGGCCACCGCCCGCCAGACCACGGTCGCCGTCCGCACCTGGCGCCCCGAGCGCGACCGCCACATCCTGATCGTCCTGGACACCGGCCGCACCTCGGCCGGCCGCGTCGGCGACGTTCCCCGCCTGGACGCCTCGATGGACGCGGCACTCCTGCTCACCGCGCTCGCGTCCCGCGCCGGTGACCGCGTGGACCTCCTCGCCTACGACCGGCGCCTCCGCGCCCAGGTCCAGGGCCGTTCCGCCGGCGACGTCCTCCCCGCCGTGGTCAACGCACTCGCCCCGCTCGAACCCGAGCTGGTGGAGACCGACGCCCGCGGCCTGGCCGCGACCGCCCTCGCACGCGCTCCCCGCCGCTCGCTGATCGTCCTTCTCACGAGCCTCGACGCCGCTCCGATCGAGGAGGGCCTCCTCCCGGTCCTGCCGCAGCTCGCCCAGCGCCACACGGTCCTGCTGGCCTCGGTCTCCGACCCCCACATCGCCCGCATGGCGACGACCCGCGGCACGATCGAGGGCGTCTACGAGGCCGCGGCGGCGACCCAGACCCAGTTCCAGCGCTCCCGCACCGCGGACCAGCTCCGCCGCCACGGCGTCACGGTCGTCGACGCCTCTCCCGACGCCCTCGCCCCCGCCCTGGCCGACGCGTACCTCGCCCTCAAGGCGGCCGGCCGCCTGTAGAGCCCGAAGCGCCGATGGCCGGCACGGCAAGCAGCGCCGTACCGACCATCGATCACGCATGGCGCGCTGAATCAACGGAACACGACGGAGGCCTCCCCGGCGGCGGCGCTGAAGGAACCCGGGCACAGGAACGAGCCCGAGACCTTGGTGGCCGTGAAGGGGGTGTTCACGTACTTCCTGGTGGCCCCGTCCCGGTTCCAGACGATGTTCGTCACCTTGTAGCGGCAGGAGACGAACGACTGCTTCCCCGTGAGGTCGATGACGTCCGTCGTCGCCGTACCGGCGGCGTCGTCGAAGGTGAAGGCCGGATTGTTGTTGAGCGAGGCGGTGATGCCCCCGCCGCAGGTCAGATTCCCGCCCGGCTTGTTGATCGTGGACCGGTCGACGGTGAGCGCGCCCGGCGGAGTCGCACTGGCGTCGGCGCCGGTCCAATTACAGGTGTTCCCAGAGACGACGATCACGCCGTCGACCTCCGCGCCGGCGACGGCACCGCTCGCATAGGCCGACGTGGGAACACCGATGCCGACCGCCATCACGAGCGCGGCCAAGCCAGTCAGGGTGGGGGTGTACTTCATATCGCTCTCCTTGCCACAGCTTGTGGGTGGGGGGAACCGAGGCCGCTCGGCCGAGCCGCCCGGGTTCGGAGTGCGCCACGGAGCGTGTCACAGCCGGCATGAGATGTCATGCACGCATCAATCTTTGGCTGAAAGTAGCCCAACGCAAAAATGCCTCAACCCCCGGACAAGGTCCGGGGGTTGAGGCTAAAAATTGTTCGGCGGCGTCCTACTCTCCCACAGGGTCCCCCCTGCAGTACCATCGGCGCTGAAAGGCTTAGCTTCCGGGTTCGGAATGTAACC